>NZ_VOSN01000004.1:33500-35374 GCF_020858655.1 Serratia montpellierensis | reverse complement strand
GTTCGGGCCCACTTCCACCGCGTAGCGCGAGCCCGGCTCGAAGCTGACGTTGCCCGCCACGTTCAGGGTGCCGATCGAGTTGCCCGGCGCCACGGTGCCGCCATCACGGGCGGTCAGCGAACCGACCGTGCCGCTGCCGCCGACAATACCGCCGCTCTGCACGCTGACGGCCGAGGTGACCGAACCGTTGACAGCCAGCCGCCCCTGATTGACCAGCGTCGGGCCGGCATAGGTGTTGTTACCGGTCAGCACCAGGGTGCCGATGCCCTGCTTGGTCAGGCCGCCGTGGCCGGAGATGTCGTTGCTCCAGAAGTCCAGGCCGCAAAGATCGCTGCTGCAGACGCGCTCGGTCGGTTTACCCTGGTCCAGCACCGCGCCGACGCCCGGCAGATCGACCACGAACTGGGTCGGACCATAAGCCACGCCCGTCGGATCCGGGATGCGGAACTCCGCAGGAATATCTTCGACGGTATAGAACATGCCCGGGCCGTTGATAGCCTTGCCCAGGTTGATCATCCCCCAACCGTAGAGCGCGTCGATGCCCGGCGCACCCATGTCGGTGGCGGTGGTTTTCAGCACGTCGGCAATCTGCGCCGAGCTCATGTACGGGAAGCGCTGCAGCAACACCGCCACCGCGCCGGTCACGTGCGGCGTCGCCATCGAGGTGCCGTTTTTATTGCCGTAGTCCGACACCAGGTTGGCCGGATCGGAACCGTTGGCCACGGTGCTGTAGATTTTGCTGCCCGGCGACGAGACGCAGAAACTGGCGGTATAGCCGCAGCGGGAAGAGAAGCTGCTGATGGTATAAGGCACGCTGTTGGTCGATGCCGCATCCTGCGCCACGCTGGCGACCGACAGCCAGTTCGGCGCGATGTCCGGCACGAAGTAGGCCAGCCCGCTGATCACATCCGGCTGGTTGTAGTTGCCGTCGTTGCCGGCGGCGAACAGCACCAGAATGTTTTTGCGCGCCGCATCGATCGCGCCCTGATAGCCTGCGCCGGCCAGGCTGCCGAGCAGCGGTTTGACCTGATCGAATTGTTCCTGCGCATCCTTCAGCTCAAAGTGCAGCGCGTTAGGATCGCGGCCGCCGTCGGACAGGAAATCGGGAATACTGACGCCCCAGCTGTTGTTGATCACCCGCGCACCGCTGTTGATCATCGCCTGCCAGCCGGCATTGGTGACGGCGCCGTCCAGGCCGAGGAATTCGCCGTAGGCCGGGCCGTCGTTATCGTTATCGACGCTGATCACCTGCGAATCGAAGGCCACGCCGTGCATGCCGATGCCGTCGCGGTTCGCCGCGCTGATCCCCGCGACGTGCACCCCATGATTGCTCAATGTCGCCCCGCTATAGAAATGGAAGGTGCCGTCAAAGTAAAAGCGATCGCCGGCGTTAATGCCCGGCCGATGCGGATCGGTGTAGGCGCGGTAGCCTTCGGTGACCACGTTGATCAGTTTGCCGTCGCCGGCGAACTCGGGATGGTGGTTGACCGGGGTGTCGAAAATGCCCACCTTCTGCCCTTTGCCGGTATAGCCGGCGGCGTAGGCCTCATCGGCGTGGATCGCCCCCAGCCCCCAGTTGGCGTTGAATTCGGCGCTGCGCCAGCTGGCCGGATCGCCGGGTTGGCCGTTCACCTCGTGCGGCGCCGCCTGTGCATACCCCGCCAGCGCCATGCAGCAGACCAGCGCGTTCAGCCGCCACGGCGAGCGGCGAGCGTTTCCTTTGCTATCAAAACCCATTGTTGTTGTCATTTCCTTACCTTTTGCTTGTTATTGGCCGACGCCCCAGGTGCGCCGGGTTCTCATTAGCAGGATGTGAAAAAGGAACCGCCCGCAGACGGTTCCCGTACAAGGATTGAGTCAATGTTGCTTAGAAA
>NZ_VOSN01000004.1:0-33490 GCF_020858655.1 Serratia montpellierensis | reverse complement strand
CACGCCCGTCGGATCCGGGATGCGGAACTCTTCGGGAATATCCTCAGCGGTCACCAACATGCCCGGGCCGTTGATGGCCTTGCCCAGGTTGATCATCCCCCAGCCGTAGAGCGCGTCGATGCCCGGCGCGCCCATGTCGGTGGCGGTGGTTTTCAGCACTTCCGCCACCTGTGCGCCATTCAAATACGGGAAACGCTCCATCAGCACCGCAACGCTGCCGGCCACGTGCGGCGCCGCCATCGAGGTACCGCTGTATTTGGCGTAGCCAGTCGTCAGATTCTCCACGCTGGTGCCTTCAATCACCGAGCTGTACACCCGGGTACCCGGTGCCGAGACGCACAAACTGGCGGTATAGCCGCAGCGGGAAGAGAAGGTGCTGATGCTGTAATCGCCGGTATTGGTGGGATCCTGCAGGCTGGCGACCGACAGCCAGTTTGGCGCGATATCCGGCACGAAATACGCCAGGCCGGCCATGGCGTCCGGGTTGTTCAGGTTGTAATCGTTACCGGCGGCGAAGATGGTGACCACGCCGCTGCGCGCCGCGTCGATCGCGCCCTGATAGGCGCCGCCGGGCTTGGTGCCCAAGATAACCTTGATCTGATCGAACTGCTTTTGCGCATCGTCGACCGTGAAATGAGGATAAGCGGGATCTTTGCCTCCCTTGGCGAATTTATCGGTAATGCCGATGCCCCAGCTGTTATTGATGATGCGCGCGCCGCTGGCCACCAGCGCCTCCCAGCCGGCCTGGTAAACCGCGCCGTCGTTACCGAGGATGATGCCGTCCTCCGGGCCGGGGTCGCCGTTTTCCGCGCTGATGATCTGCGCGTTGAACGCCACGCCGTGCATGGCGCCGCCGTCGCGGCTGCCGGCGGCGATGCCGCCCACGTGGGTGCCGTGCGAGCCGAGCGTACCGTCAGAGTCCACACTCGGGGTTCCGTCATAGCGGAAGTCATCGCCTTTTTTCACCGGAATATAGGGATCGGTGTATTCGCGGGTGCCATGGGTAACCAGATTGATCACCTTATCAGGACCGGAAAACTCGGGGTGCTTGGCGTAGACCGGCTGATCGAAAATGCCGAGTTTGATGCCTTTGCCGGTATAACCGGCGGCGTAGGCCTGGTCGGCGTGGATCGCCCCCAGCCCCCATTCCGCGTTGAACTCACTGCTGCGCCAGCTGGCCGGATCGCCCGCTTTGCCGTTCTCTATATAGGTGGCCGCCTGCGCTCCGCCGATCGCCGTCAGGCAGATCAGCATCGCGCTCCATTGTGCGCGATGCACGCCGATTTCAGGCCAGCCGAAGGCCGCCCGAGCGGATTTGACTCCTCTACGTTTCTTCTCCATCCCAGATACCGTCCGTTGTTGTTTGCAAATGTTTTATAAGATTTTTTGTGTAACAGTTTGGTAACACCAAATAAATAAAGCACAACAATCTCAAGTGCGCTTAATGTGTCATCCGGCAGTCAGGAGGGAGGAGAGAAAGTTTCAGGGGTGAATCAGGTGAGGAGCGATAAGGGAAGACAATGATTTTTCTCAGCGCTGGGGTAGCGTTAATCAGCAGGGAAAATGCAATTCAATATAATGATAAATAATACTATTTTATTAAAAACAGACGTAGGGATCGGTCGCCTGAAAAGTGCTTAACAGGCGCTTTTTATCACTTTTAATTATAACTTTTACCAATATTTACTCAGTGAATTATGCTGGCTTTTCACTCAGGCACCGGCAAAAATTGGATTATCCTGCTGATGTTTTTTTGCTGTGCATCGCATCCTCTTCCGCCTGACGCAGGATAGCTTTGGCCATCCATTGCGTGACATCCTGGATCCCCCCAAGCTCCAGTCCCCAGATATCTTTCAGCACCAGGAACACCTCAGAACCGTAAATCAGCGAGAAAGCATGAATCACTCTCTGTATAGAATCCGGCGGCAGTTTGCCCTGCAACGGTTCTACCGCCAGCGTCAGCAGCCGCTTGCGGTTGCCGCGCACAAATTTTTCGCCCGGCGTCGCATGCGCCCACTGCTGTAAAGAGAGTTGCAAGGCGGCGCGCAGCGCCCCCTCATGCCGCTCCATCTGGGGATAAGCGAAGGTCAGCAGCTGCTGAATACGCTTCAGGGCATCGTCGTCTTGCGGGCGCCATTCCAGAATAGGCCCCAGACTTTCCGCCACCACCGCAGTAATCAACGCACTTTGGGTCGGGAAATAGCGGTAGGCGGTCGCGCGGGATACCTGCGCATGCGCCGCCAGATCGGTGATTGAAGGAAATGCTCCCTCGCCATACAGCGTCATTGCGCTGGCCAGCAACAAACGATGGGTTTTCGCCCGAGCGGAGGTCAGAGAAAGGTCGGACGGGGTAGGAAAAGCATTTATCGGCACTTAAACCTCATACATCTGTACACGCTTGCGCGGCAGGAGATACGCCACTACCGACAGGTTGACGACAAAGGGTCAGCCGCGCTGAAAAGCTCAAAAATGAGACAGGAGTCCCATTTTGCACTGCGCTGCCCTTGCAAAAATGATACTGCCGTCTCATTATATAAATACATTAATCAATTTAATTTAAACGCCAACACCAGGGCCCCCTAAAAAATATAACTAAATAATTTTTAAATAAAAATTAGAAACACCCCAGGAAGACACATGAAAGACACTTCAAATTTTGTCTATATTGCTACCACAGCAGATACCAAAGGACAAGAGTTGGAGTATGTGCGCCGACTGATTACCAGCCTGGATTTACCCACACGAACTGTCGATCTCTCCACCCGTAGTCTGCCGTTTGACTCCCCGGCCGATATCAGCCCAGAGGACGTTGCCCGCCATCATCCGGCAGGCGCCGGTGCGGTCTTTTGCGCCAGTCGCGGCCAGGCGATCGCGGCCATGGCGATCGCTTTCGAACGCTTTATCCTGACGCGCTGCGATATCGCCGCCCTGCTTGGTCTGGGCGGCTCCGGCGGTACCGCCATCATCACGCCGGCCATGCAGCAACTGCCGATCGGCCTACCGAAAATAATGGTCTCAAGCATGGCAGCGGGAGACGTTTCCGCCTATGTCGGCGCCAGTGACATCAATATGCTGTATTCGGTCACCGATCTCGCCGGTCTGAACCGCATCTCGCGACGGGTGCTCGGCAACGCGGCGCGCCAGATAGCCGGGGCAGTACGCTTCGCCGCCGTCGACTATCCCGACGACAAGCCCGCGATTGGCCTGACGATGTTTGGCGTCACCACGCCCTGCATTCAGGCGCTGGTTGCCGACCTTGAGCCGCAATGGGATTGCCTGACGTTTCACGCCACCGGCAGCGGCGGCAGAGCGCTGGAAAAACTGATCGATAGCCGCCAACTGCGCGGCGCCATCGACTTGACCACCACCGAAGTGGCCGATTACCTGTTTGGCGGTATGCTGCCCTGTAATGCAGATCGTTTCGGGGCCATCGCGCGAACCGGCATCCCGTGCGTGCTCTCCTGCGGCGCGATCGACATGATCAACTTCGGCGCGCCGAATACGGTGCCGGCTCGCTATGCCAACCGCCTGCGCCACCATCACAATCCGCAAGTGACGCTGGTGCGCACCAGCGCGCGGGAAAGCGCGTTAATCGGGCGTTGGATGGGCGAAAAAATCAACGCCTGCGCGGGCGACGTGCGTTTCGTGATCCCGGCGGGTGGTGTGTCGGCTCTGGATGCACCGGGGCAACCGTTCTGGGATCCGGCGGCGCTGGCCGCCTTTACCCAAGCGCTGGAGGAGACGGTGTACGCCACCGATAAACGCCAGTTAATAAAAACGCCTTACCATATCAATGACCCGCGCTTTGCACAGGCCGTTGCCGAACAGTTCCGGCACATTGTCGGCGGGGAATGATTATCTCTCACTGAAGAACCTGCCGGTGATAACGCCAAATAAAAAAGGCCAGACAAATAGTCTGGCCCTTTTTTATTCACCGCGAGCGGATATTACTGACCGGAGGACATCTGCTCCTTCATTTTATTCATATGGTCCATCATCTTTTGCTCGCGTTTCTGATAATTCTCATTGTATTGTTTTTTCTGCTCAGGAGTCAGCAGGTTATACATTTTATTTTCCGCTTTGGCGCGTTCCAGCATGCGTTCGGATTGCGCTTTGCCGATCGCGTCAATTTGCGCTTTCGCCTTCGCTTCGTCAAAGCTGTCGGAAGCCACCAGATTATGCAGCGCCTGGCGTTCCTCTTTCATGCCCGGCCCGCGCTTCTGGTGCGACTCTTTCATGATATCGCGCATCTGCTGGCGCTGCTGCTCGGTCAGGTTCAGTCCGGCGAACGGGCCGCCCTTGCCTTCACCCTTGTGATGCATCATTTTCATCGGCGCCGCATCCGCCGCCGGTGCCGTCGTATCTGCAGCAAACGCCGCGGAAGCAGAACCCAGAGCCAGCGTGGAAGCAATAAATAAAGCCGTCAATTTACGCATAATCATTTCCTTAAAAGTTTTTCTTCATCAGGAGCGCTGTACGTTAACAGGCTCATTCGTCGTCGGAGATAATAATAGGCTGATAAAATTCAAGTAATGCGAGGGTGTGTAAACTTTTTAAAACCCGTCTCGGATTTATTCACCAATTATGAGAAAACTATGAAGATGGCGTTTATTTGATGGAAATTTTAATTTCCCGGTAAAAATCCCCCCGGTGGAGTTATTTTTCCGCTTTCCCCTCACCGCTATAATTTACTCGCCTCCACGGCAACCTTGCATCAACCGTTTTCCGATAGCGGGGGAGGTCGGTACAAACATCACAGGATCCGATGTTCTCCTACACTTTAAGACAGCCGGCCGCCGGGTGACGTTTACACCGCAAAACTAATCATTGCTTATATAATAGTTTCCATCACCCGCCTCGCCTGTGAAAACCTGTTATATGATGCACAGATGCGCACGGCGACCACTTTCGGGCCAACAGGCTGCCCCGGAGCTGTGCTGACCGGCCGCCCGTGCTCTTTTGAGGAATCATCATGCCCGCAGACCAAGGCCCTGAGCTTCTTAACGCCCACTTCGGCACCCAAAGCCCCCACTGGCGGCTGGCGTTTGACAGCAATGCCCTGGAGCTATCCGCCGTTAAGGGCAAAGCCCACGTCGCGGTGGCGCTCAGCGCCATGGAAGCGGCGAAAATTCGCCGCCTGACCGGCGTCACCGCCAGCCTTGAACTGACCATTACGCTAGCCGGAGAACCGCTGCATCTGCATCTGGTGGGGCGCCGCGTCAACCATCTCGAATGGGCGGGCACCGCTTCCGCCTTCAGCGACACCCAATCCGTGGCGCGCGATCTGGTGCACGGCCTCTCCTTCGCCGAGCAGGTGGTATCCGAAGCCAACTCGGTGATCGTGATCGTCGATCAGCACGGCCGCATCCAACGCTTCAACCGGCTGAGCGAGGAGTACACCGGGCTGCACGAACACGAAGTGATCGGCAAAAACGTTTTCCAGCTGTTTATGAGCCCGGAAGAAGCCGCCGCTTCGCGGCGCAACATCGCCGGCTTCTTCCGCAACGGTTCGTCCTATGAGGTGGAACGCTGGGTAAAAACGGTCAAGGGCGAACGGCTGTTCCTGTTCCGCAATAAATTCGTGCACAGCGGCAGCGGCAAGAACGAGGTGTACCTTATCTGTTCCGGTACCGACATCACCGAAGAACGCCGTGCGCAAGAGCGGCTGCGGGTGCTGGCCAACACCGATCTCATCACCGGCTTACCGAACCGTAACGCCATCCAGGATAAGATCAATCACGCCATCGCCACGCGCAGCGAAGAGAGTTTCGGCCTGGTGTACCTCGATCTCGACAACTTCAAGAAGGTCAACGACGCCTACGGCCATATGTTCGGCGATCGGCTGCTGGTCGAAGTCGCGCTGGCGATCCTCGGCTGCCTGAGCCCGGACCAGGTGCTCGCCCGCCTCGGCGGCGACGAGTTCTTGGTGCTGGCGCCGCAAACCGATCGCGAGCGCCTGCAAACGCTGGCGCAGCGCATCATCGACAGGCTGAAAACCCCTTTCCGCATCGGCCTGATTGAGGTGTATACCGGCTGTTCGATCGGCATCGCGCTGTGCCCGGAGCACGGCAACGATCTCGACAGCCTGATCCGCAGCGCCGATACCGCCATGTACGTCGCCAAGGAGCACGGCAAACGCACCTATACCGTCTTTTCGCCGGAGATGAACAAGCGCGTCGCCGAATACATGTGGCTGGACACCAATCTGCGCAAAGGCCTGGAGCAAAATCAGCTGGTGCTGTATTACCAGCCGAAAATCGACGCACGCAGCGGTGAAGTGCACAGCGTGGAAGCGCTGGTGCGCTGGGATTCGCCGGAGCGCGGCCTGATCCCGCCGCTGCAGTTCATCTCCTATGCCGAGGAGTCCGGCCTGATCGGCCCGCTGGGCCAATGGGTGCTGCAGACCGCCGCCGGCCAGGCGGCGCAGTGGCAAGAGCAGGGACTGAATCTGCGGGTGGCGGTCAACCTCTCCGCCCGGCAGCTGGCCGACGACGGCATCGTCAACGATCTGCTCGGCGTGCTGCGCCGTCACCGCATGGCCCCTTGTCTGTTGGACTTCGAGTTGACCGAAAGCAGCCTGATTGAAGACGAGAACCGCGCACGCGCGCTGATCACCCGGCTGCGTGAACTGGGCGCGCAGGTACATCTCGACGACTTCGGCACCGGCTATTCGTCGCTGGCGCAGCTGGCGCGTATTCCGCTGGACGCCATCAAGCTGGATAAAAGCTTCGTGCGCGGGGTGAATTTCAACCCGGTATCGCAATCGCTGGTACGCGCGATCGTTGCGGCGGCGGAGGCGTTGGCCTTCCGGGTGATCGCCGAAGGGGTGGAGACCGAGAGCGAAAATCACTTCCTCGACGAGGTCGGCGTGGACGAAAAACAGGGCTTTCTGTTTGCGCGGCCAATGCTCCCGGAACAGCTGGAGCATTGGCTGCAGTCCTATCGCCCGCACTCACCCTCCGCGTGAGGCGGGCGCGTTAACGTTAGCCGGCACGACGCAGATTCAGGGTATGACGATCCTGCAACATCACCAGCCGCTCGATGTAGGCGCGGTCTTTTTCCTCAATGGTAAAGGCCGAATGTACCCAATCTTCGGTAATGTCCATCAGCTCGGAACGCGTCAGCTGCAACACGCGCTGACGCGCCCGCAACATGGCGCGCATGCCGTTGAGCTTCGGCCGGATGGTATCGATGAAGGTGCGCGTCGCCATGTAGGCGTCGCCGGGCTGGAACAGCTGATCTACCAGCCCACGGCTCTCGAACCACTCTGCGGTGTGCGACTCGCCGCCCCAAATCAGCTCCTCGGCCAAGCGCATGCCCGCCTTGCGTGCCACCAGCGAGTAACCGCCCATACCGGGAAACAGGTTGAACGCGATCTCCGGAAACCCCATGCGTGCATTGTTCTGCGCCAGCACGAAATGGTGCGCCAGCGCCGCTTCAAAACCGCCGCCCAACGCGCTGCCTTCAATCATCGCAATGCTGATTGCACCGGTATCGAAACCGCGCGCCGCCGCATGCACGCAGTCGATGCAGGCGCGCGCGTAGGCCATCATCGCCTCACGCTTGCGGTTTTTGATCGCTTCGGCGAAGAACTGCAGATCGCCGCCGACGTTGAACATGTTCGGCACCAGCGATCCGGTAACCCAGAAATCGAACCGCAGCGAAGACTCCTTCGCCGCCTGCGCCAGCGTCATGATGTCTTCGATCAGCGCCTGGTTGAAGCAGGGGCGCGGCGCGGCGCGCAGCAGCATCCACATAATGTGCCGCTCCTCTTCATAATAAGCGGACAGCTGCGACAGATTGCCCGCTTCGGTAAACGGACGACAGGTGGGGTGATTAAGCAATTTCATAAGACCTTCCAGTTTTTCTGTTGATGACGGATGAGACCGTTCCAGCCCCTACGGCTGCAGCGGAGCGGCGCGCGGCAAAAGCGCGACGCCACATCATGAGTAAACGCTTTCTCACCGACGAAACAGATAAAAATTGGAGGTAGGGAAGTGAAAAAAACCGAGGCGCCACGGGGTTTTCATAGGAATTTTACCTATCGGCCCCTCCCCGGCATTTCATGCCGGGCGCTAACGCGCTAAGCTCGGAAAATGACCGTTTGCCGCCCCGGCGCTCAAAACGCCGCGGGGCTTTGGCTATAATCAACGCTGAAACATACCGTTTAACGTTAAGGATATCGTGAAGTAATGCCTACAGCACCAGACCAGGAACACCGCCAGCCCGCACAAGACACGCCGCCGAAGCCGCTTATCGCCATCAAGACCGGCCATGAGACCCTCGACCGCCGCATCGGCGGCTTTTCACGTCTGATTGAACGCATCAAAGCCTGGCCGAGCGTGGCGCACCTGCTGCGCGCCGCCGAACGCTTTAACGATCGGCTGGGTAGCCAGTTCGGCGCCGCCATCACCTATTTTTCCTTCCTCTCGCTGATCCCGATCCTGATGGTGTCGTTCGCCGCCGCCGGCTTCGTGCTGGCCTCAAACCCGGATCTGCTGGCCCGGTTGATCAACCGCATCGTCGGCAGCATCAGCGATCCGACGCTGGCCAGCACGCTGAAGAACACCGTAAACACCGCCATTCAACAGCGTACCACCGTGGGATTGACCGGCCTGGCGCTGGCGCTCTATTCCGGCATCAGCTGGATGGGCAACCTGCGCGAGGCGATCCGCGCGCAGTCGCGCGATGTCTGGGAGCGCAATCCGCAGGATCAGGAGAAAATCTACTTCAAGTACACCCGCGACTTCATCTCGTTGACCGGCCTGGTGGTCGCGCTGATCATTACGCTGTCGCTGACCTCGGTCGCCGGGTCGGCGCAGGCGGCGATCGTCAATGCGCTGGGGCTGGACGGCATCGAATGGCTGCGGCCGGCGCTGACGCTGATCGCGCTGTCGATCTCGATTTTCGCCAACTATCTGCTGTTCCTGTGGATTTTCTGGATGCTGCCGCGCCACAAACCGAAGAAAAAAGCGCTGCTGCGCGGTACCTTGCTCGCCGCCATCGGCTTTGAGGTGATCAAGTTCGTGATGACCATGACGCTGCCGCAGGTGGCGAAGTCGCCTTCCGGCGCGGCCTTCGGATCGGTGATCGGGCTGATGGCGTTCTTCTACTTCTTCGCCCGTTTGACGCTGTTTTGCGCCGCCTGGATCGCCACCGCCGACTACAAAGGCGACAAAGCGTTGCCGGAACGCGAACCGCCGGCGCGCTGAAGCTATGCAATCGTGCCGGTGTTATCGCACTCGCCGGCACTTTCATCTATATATAAACCAGAAAACCAGTCAATACGTCTAAATAACGCGGTATGCGATCCGAAAAACCAGCATAACAAACTGCACACTCACTTTTCTTTGCCGCTTTTACAGCCATTCCCTCTGCACGAAAGCCCTTTCTCAACGTTTAACGCTGCAGAAAAGAAGCCAGATAAAACATTAGTCTTTTTAACCGGTTAGCGGGGCCATTGCCCAAAGTTCCCGCGTTGAAAAGGCCGAATGCTGTCACTAAGATGGATTTTTACCCCTTCCAACGATAAGAAATATTATGCAAGCCACCATCGCACCCCCACTCGACGCCGACGACGCGTCCACACCGGTGAACTCCCGCGGGAAAGTCATCGTCGCCTCGCTGGTCGGTACCGCCATCGAGTTCTTCGACTTCTACATCTACGCCACCGCCGCGGTGATCGTGTTCCCGCATATTTTCTTCCCACAGGGCGACCCGACCACCGCGACGCTGCAATCGCTGGCCACCTTCGCCGTCGCCTTTGTCGCACGCCCTATCGGCTCTGCGCTGTTCGGGCACTTCGGCGATCGCGTGGGGCGCAAGGTGACGCTGGTCGCCTCGCTGCTGACCATGGGGATTTCCACCGTGCTGATCGGCCTGCTGCCGAGCTATGAAACCATCGGCATCTTCGCCCCTATCCTGCTGGCGCTGGCGCGCTTCGGGCAGGGCCTGGGGCTTGGCGGCGAATGGGGCGGCGCCGCCCTGCTGGCGACGGAGAACGCACCGGCCAAAAAGCGCGCGCTGTACGGCTCCTTCCCCCAGTTGGGCGCGCCGATCGGCTTCTTCTTTGCTAACGGCACCTTCCTGCTGCTCTCCTGGCTGCTGAGCGACCAGCAGTTTATGGAATGGGGCTGGCGCGTGCCGTTCATCCTCTCCGCCGCGCTGGTGCTGATTGGCCTGTACGTTCGGGTATCGCTGCATGAAACGCCGGTGTTCGCCAAAGTGGCCAAGGCCGGCAAACAGGTGAAAGTGCCGCTCGGCACGCTGCTGAGCAAGCATCTGAAAGCCACCATCCTCGGCACCTTCATCATGCTGGCGACCTACACGCTGTTTTATCTGATGACGGTGTATTCGATGACCTATGGCACCGCGCCGCAGCCGCTGGGCCTCGGCTACTCCCGCAACAGCTTCCTGTGGATGCTGATGGTGGCGGTGATCGGTTTCGGCGTGATGGTGCCGATCGCCGGCCTGCTGGCGGACGCGTTCGGCCGCCGCAAGACCATGATCGCCATTACCCTGCTGATGATCGGCTTCGCGTTCCTGTTCCCGACCCTGCTGGGTTCCGGCAACCAGGCGCTGGTGATGGGCTTCCTGCTGTGCGGCCTGAGCATCATGGGGCTGACCTTTGGCCCGATGGGCGCGCTGCTGCCGGAGCTGTTCCCGACCGAAGTGCGCTATACCGGCGCATCGTTCTCCTACAACGTCGCGTCTATTCTCGGCGCGTCCGTGGCGCCTTATATCGCCACCTGGCTAGCGGCCCACTACGGGCTGTTCTACGTCGGCATGTACCTGGCCGCAATGGCCGGGCTGACGCTGCTGGCCCTGCTGCTGATGAAAGAAACCCGCCACCAGTCGCTGTGATCCCCTGCGGCCCCCCTCACTGTGGGGGGCCGCACGCGTTGTTCGTTTCCTGTCATAAAACCGGGCTATGCTGGTCGTTTCTCTCGGTAACAGGATCGGCCGATGTCTCTGCGTCGTGGGGTATTTGTCTGCGTTGCGCTGCTGGCGGCTCTCGCCATCGCGCTCTATTACGGGTTGAAGCCCGACCATCCCGATGCGCTGTGGCGCATCGTCAGCCAGCAATGCCTGCCCAATCAGCAGGCGCATGACAACCCGGCGCCCTGCGCGCAGGTGGATGTGCAGGCCGGTTTCGTGGTGTTTAAAGATCGCAACGGACCACTGCAATATCTGCTGATGCCCAGCGCCAAAATCACCGGTATCGAAAGCCCGGCGGTGCTGGACGCCGCCACGCCGAATTTCTTCGCGCAGGCCTGGGGCGCGCGCCACGTGATGGCGGAACGTTATGGCAAACCGATCGACGACGGCGATATTTCACTGGCGATCAACTCGGAATATGGCCGTACGCAAAACCAGCTGCATATTCATATCTCCTGCCTGTTGCCGGCGGTTAAACAGCGGCTGGCGCAGATCGGCCCCGATTTTATCGGGCAATGGCAACCGCTGCCCGGCGGGCTGTTGGGGCATGACTATCTGGGGCGGCGGGTGACCCCTGCCGAGCTGGAGCAACAGGGTGCCTTCCGTATGTTGGCTTCCGGCCTGCCGCGCGCCGACGGGCGCATGGGCAGCTTCGGCCTGGCGATGACCGCGCTGCCGGACGGCGATTTCCTGCTGCTGGCGACCGAGCGCAGCCTGCTGCCGTTCACCCTGGCCTCGGCGGAAGAGATCCAGGATCACGACTGCCGGCTACTCTCACCGCCGCCGCACGCCTGATTACTTTTTGCCTTTCATCTCCCGCAGGATCTGCCCGCACTGGTTCTCCTCGCCGCCTTCACTGGGCGAGACCAGCGCCAGCAGCGCCGCCGCCGGCGTCAGCACCGCCCCCAACGCCACCGCCGCCGCGCCGCGCGCGATCAGCGGCCCGGCTTTCACCCCGGCGTCGGGGTGCTTGAAGGTGCCTTTCACGTACAGCGGCGAGCGCAGGGTCAGCACGCGCATCCCCTTGCTTTCCGGATCGATGGACAAATCCAGCCGTTCGGTGGCGAGGTTGGTGTTGCCGGTGATGTTGATCACCGCGTTCTCGGTGTCGAACACAAACAGCCGCGGCGCGGCGACGCCGCTGCGGATGCCGACGTCCGCCGCCGCGCAGTTGATGCCCACCACGTCGTCGCCGAACAGCTGCGCCACCAGATAGTTACCGACGTTCAGGCCGAGGATCTCCATCAGGCTACGGCTGATCACCCCGTTATTGATCAACAGGCGCAGGTCGCCATTGCTGGTCGCCAGCAGCTCGGCCACCGAATTACCGCTGCCCGCCAGCCTGGCGTCGCCGTTCATCTGCCCAAGGCTGCGCTTCATCGCCGCCACGTTCGGCAACAGCTGTTTGAGCTGGAGTTTGCGCGCATGCATATCCACCTGGCCGCGCATCGGCTTTTTGCCGCCGTCGAGGCGCACCACGGCGTTCAGGCTGCCGCCCGCCATGCCGAAGCGCAGTGGATCCAGACGCAACTCGCCATTGTTCAGCTTCAGGTGCGTGGCCAGATCGCTCAGCGGTAAATCGCTGCCGCGCTCGATGCGCGCGGCGGCAAACTTCACGTCCGCATCCATCTTGCTCCAGCTTTGCGTATCGAACTGTTCAACCGGCAGCACCTTATCCGCCGGCTGGCGGCTCTTCTCGCCGCGGCCGGCTTTGGCGGCGTTGGAGTCCGCGCCGATCAGCGGCGCCAGATCCGCCAACCTCAGCTGCCGGGAGTTCACCGCCCCGCTCAGCGCCGGCCGCGGTTTAGCGGCAACGTATTTCAAGTCGCCATGAATGTCGCTGTCGCCGATTTTGCCGTCGAACTTCTGATATTCGAACACGGCGCCGCCCGGCTGGTGCAGGCGGGCAATCAGATGGCCATCGGTCGCATACGGCGGCGTGTTCGGCAGCAGCACGCCGGTCAGGCCATAGAGATTGCCCAGGCTTTCGCCGGAAAATTTCAGCTGCACGTCCAGGCCGCCGAGGTTCAGCGGATCGGACAAGGTGCCCGCCACCGCAACCCGGGTGCTGCCGGAGCGCACGTCGGCCTGCAGCGGGAAAGGCAGATCGGCGCTCTGCAGTGACAGCATGCCGCCGATCTTGCCGCTGCCGCTCAGCGGTTCGCCGTTATATTTGCCTTTCACCTGCCAGCCGAAAACATAATCGGGTGTAGCGACCTTGCCGCCGCTCTGTTTGCCGGTCACTTCACTGAACGGCAGCGGTTTGCCGAGCGGATCGATGACGGCGCGGAAATCCGCCTTCAGCGTGGCGTCTTTAAAAGCGATCTGCCCCTTGTCGAACACGATATCGTGAACGGTGAACGACCAGGCGGAAGGCGGCTGCTTGGGATCCTGGCCGCCGGCCAGGTCAAACGTCCAGTTGTTGTCGCCGTTGGCCAGGCGTTGCAACGACGCATTCGGCTGCTTGAGCCAGATGCGCGGGATCAGCAGTTCTTTCCTCAGCAGCGCCAGCGGTGCGATGCTGGCGTCGACGCGCTGCAGCGTCACCATGCTGTCGCCGGGGATGTTTTTCGGATTACCCAACCACACGTCTTCGGCGTGAATATGCGGCCAGGGCACCCAGGCGCGCCAGCCGCCCTCATCCCGGTTACGCGACCAATCGACGCCCAGATCGCCGCGGATGGCGAAGGGCCGCCGCAGTTCGGCCGACACTTTGTCGTTGATGGTGGGCTTGAGTCGATTCCAGTCGAAGGTGGCGATAAAGATCGCCAGCGCGACGATCGCCAGCAGCACAATGCCGCCCAGCCAGCTGAAAACCTTTCCTGTTCTTGTCATAGGGCTCCCTCAGCACATAAACCGGGCTGCCGAATGAAAGGAAAAGGAATGAGCAGCCCCGTTTAAGCCTAGCTGAGGATAGCCCGGAGTTCACGCCGGCGCGCCGGGCGCGGCGAACAGCGTCGGTACGCTGTGTAAAGTTTCAAAGCACGCCGGGCGGGAAAGATAGTAGCCCTGCGCGGCCAACGCGCCGGAACGCTGCACCAGCCGCCATTCCTGCTCGGTTTCCACGCCTTCGACGATCACCCCGTCGCTGTGCTGGTTCATCATCTTGATCAGGGTGCCGAGCAGCTGTACGCCCTCTTCCGACTGTTTGAGCAAGGTGAACAATTCGCGCGCCACCTTGATGTATTGATAGCGCCAGGCGCCGACGGCGGAGAAGTTGGCCAGCCCGCTGCCGAAATCGTCCAGCCACAGCCGTTCGCCGCCGACGATCTGCTGCAACGGGCGGTTTGACGCCGTTGCGGCTTGCTCCACCAGCTCGAAGCGCAGATAGGGCATCTCGGCGATCTGCCGTTGCAGCGTCATGACGCGTTGCAACGCTTGCAGCGCCATACCGTCGATATTGACCGACACCATCACCGCGTGGCGAATGAACAACGCCTGCCAGCGCTGCAACAGTGCCAACTGCTCCTGGATCACCCGCAAACGCTGGGCGACGCCGATCGAGGCAAAATACTGTTCCGGGGATTGCCGTTTGTTCGGCTCATTCGGGTGATACACCGCCGTCAACAGTTCCACCGCCAGCAGCGCGCCGCTGGTGCGATAAATCGGCTGGAAGGTATACAAGCGCCGGCATTGCCGCCAGTAGCGCCGCGATTTGGCGCAGGCATAGAGGGCAAAACAGGGCGCCAGCAGACCCGAGATCAGGTTGGTTATCATCGGTACTATCGCCGTGGCGGGGAAGTGAGAGCGCTGCCGCTGTTTCTTTACCCAGCTTATCGGCAGCGCCGCGTAAAACTTTAAGCACGAATTGCCGCAGGCTTTTCTCTATCACCCTGTTGGCATGGGTCGATCGCGATCATAAAAAATTAAAACACTGTTTTAATTTATTGACTCTCTCACCGCCTTGCAGGGAGACTGACGGCTGTTGCTTCTTCTTTAGCCAGGGCTTATTGACGATGACTATCCGAAATCTCGCCGTGATCGGCGAATGCATGATCGAGCTGTCGCAGCAGGGCGCGCAGCTGACGCGCGGCTTTGGCGGCGATACCCTCAACACCGCCGTCTACCTCGCCCGCCAAATGCCGGAACAGACGCCGCAGGTGCATTACGTCACCGCACTCGGCACCGACAGCTTCAGCGGCGAGATGCTGCAGGCCTGGCGGCAGGAAAAGATCGAGACCGGGCTGATTCAGCAGTTGGAAAACAAATTGCCGGGCCTGTACGTCATCGAAACCGACGCCGCCGGCGAACGCACCTTCTACTACTGGCGCAACGACGCCGCCGCCCGGTATTGGCTTGCGGGACCGCAGGCCGACGCACTGTGTGCCCGGCTGGCGCAGTTCGATTACCTGTATCTCAGCGGCATTAGCCTGGCGATCCTCGCGCCTGCCGACTGCACGAAGCTGCTGGCGCTGTTGCGCCGCTGCCGCGCCAACGGCGGCCAGGTTATCTTCGACAACAACTACCGTCCGCGCCTGTGGCAAAGCCGTGAGGAAACGCAGCTGGCCTACCGCGAGGTGCTGGCCTGCACCGACATCGCCTTCCTGACACTGGATGACGAAGCGTTGCTGTGGGGAGCACAGCCGGTTGAACAGGTGGTGGCACGCACACAGGCGCTCGGCGTCGGCGAGATCGTTATCAAACGCGGCGCGGATGCCTGTCTGGTGTTCAGCGTGGAGGGAGAGCGACTTGAGGTACCGGCGATCGCGCTGCCGCCGGAGCGCGTAGTGGATACCACCGCCGCGGGCGACGCTTTCAGCGCCGGTTATCTGGCGGAACGCCTGAACGGCGGCAGCGCCCAGCAGGCGGCACAGCGCGGCCACCGGCTTGCCGCGACGGTGATCCAACATCGCGGCGCCATCATTCCCGCAACGGCAATGCCCGCATAGCCAATAAGGCGGCGGCGAGGTGGCCTCGCCGCCGGCGCAATGGATCCCAGACATATTGATGAGAGGATGATTGAAAGAATTTCCCTGGCGTTGGCTTATTTCCGCCCAGAGCTGCTAAGCTCGGCTCTTGGCATTGCCGCCTTTTTGAATTTATTAGCCGAGTATAAATTTCAATCCGCCGCACTGACTAGCTGGACTTTGGTGCAGGTCAGGCTGAGCCGCCGAACGACAGGGAGGTTACCGATGGCCGTCGCATTCGCCAACGCCGTCGCCGCAAGACTGCATCTTGACGGCCGACTGCACGCCTTCAGCCAATTCAAATACGCTTATTTGACCTTCAACAAACACCGTCCCGATCGCCATCTGCTGGTCTCAAGCTACCCGCAAGAATGGCTGGACATCTACAGCGCCAATCGTTATCAGCGCATCGATCCCGTCGTGCGCGCCGCCCATAGCCGCTGCGCGCCCTTCATGTGGCACGACACCCCCGTCACCACCGAGGATCGGCATTACCGGAAGATCTTCAGCCAGGCGCGGGAGTACGACATCGTGCACGGCTGCAGCTTTGTTTTGCACGATCACGACAACAACCTGGCGATCCTGTCGATCAGCGCCACGGCGGCCGATGACGCCGATCTGCGGCAGCTGATGGAAGACGAGAGGGCCAGCCTGCAGATGGTATTGGTCGATACCCACCAGCACGCCCTGGCCTTGGCCAGCGCCGAGGCGAGCCGGACAGACCGGCTCTCGCCGCGCGAAGGGGAGATCCTCTACTGGGCCAGCCAGGGCAAAACCTACCATGAGATCGCGCTGATCCTGGGGATCAAAACCGGTACGGTGAAGTTTCACATCGGCAATGCGGTGCGTAAGCTGGGGGTCGCCAACGCCAAACACGCGATCCGGCACTGCCTTGAACGGCAGCTGCTCGCGCCGCCGGAAACATAAAAAAAGCCGGCATCGCAGCCGGCTTTTTTATTTGCCTTGCGGAAAATCAGCCCGCAACGGCGATGCGTTTCATGTCGGTCATGTAGCCACGCAGTTTGCGACCGACGGTTTCGATAGGGTGGCTGCGCACCGCTTCGTTCACGTCGCGCAGCTGCGCGTTGTCCACCGCCGTACCCGCCGCGGCTTTGCCCAAATCACCCGACTGCAGGGTGGTCATGAAGTCCTTCAGCAGCGGCACCGCCGCGTTGGCGAACAGGTAGTTGCCGTACTCTGCGGTATCGGAGATAACCACGTTCATTTCATACAGACGCTTACGTGCAATGGTGTTGGCAATCAGCGGCAGCTCGTGCAGCGACTCATAGTAAGCCGACTCTTCGATGATGCCGGCATCGACCATGGTTTCGAACGCCAGCTCAACGCCCGCTTTCACCATCGCCACCATCAGCACGCCGTGATCGAAGTACTCTTGCTCGCTGATTTTGCCTTCAAACTGCGGCGCATTCTCGAACGCGGTTTTGCCGGTCTCTTCGCGCCAGGTCAGCAATTTCACGTCGTCTTCCGCCCAGTCGGCCATCATGCCGCTGGAGAAAGCGCCGGAGATGATGTCGTCCATGTGCTTCTGGAACAGCGGCGCCATGATGGTTTTCAGCTGTTCGGACAGCGCATAGGCACGCAGCTTGGCCGGATTGGACAGGCGATCCATCATCAGCGTGATGCCGCCCTGCTTCAGCGCTTCGGTGATGGTTTCCCAGCCGAACTGAATCAGTTTCTCGGCGTAAGCCGGATCGGTGCCCTCAGCAACCAGCTTGTCGAAGCACAGCAGCGAACCCGCCTGCAGCATGCCGCACAGAATGGTCTGCTCGCCCATCAGGTCGGATTTCACTTCGGCGACGAAGGAGGACTCCAGCACGCCGGCGCGGTGGCCGCCGGTCGCCGCCGCCCAGGCCTTGGCGATCGCCATGCCTTCGCCTTTCGGATCGTTTTCCGGGTGAACCGCAATCAGGGTCGGCACGCCGAAGCCGCGCTTGTACTCTTCACGCACTTCGGTGCCCGGGCATTTCGGCGCGACCATCACCACGGTGATGTCTTTACGCACCTGCTCACCCACTTCAACGATGTTGAAGCCGTGGGAGTAACCCAGCGCCGCGCCGTCTTTCATCAGCGGCTGCACCGCGCGCACCACGGAAGAGTGCTGCTTGTCCGGCGTCAGGTTGACCACCAGATCCGCCTGCGGGATCAGGTCTTCGTAGGTGCCGACCTTAAAGCCGTTTTCGGTCGCTTTGCGCCAGGAAGCGCGCTTCTCGTCGATCGCTTCTTTGCGCAGGGCATAGGCGACATCCAGGCCGGAGTCGCGCATGTTCAGCCCCTGGTTCAGACCCTGGGCGCCACAGCCGACAATCACCACTTTTTTACCTTTCAGGTAGCCGGCTTCGTCAGCAAATTCGTCGCGCGCCATAAAGCGGCATTTACCCAATTGCGCCAACTGCTGACGCAGGTTCAATGTGTTGAAATAGTTAGCCATGGTGGTACTCCGGTTTGATGTTGTCTTGCATTGTTATTTTCATTCCCCGCCCTGTCTGTGCGGAGATTCGTTAAACTCAATGTATAACAGGAAATGCGTTGCTTAAATTGATATATTGAGAACGTGATATTGCAATTTATGCAACACTCTCACTGCGAGCGTATCAATATGGATTTACGTGATTTAAAGCTGTTCCTGCATTTGGCCGAAAGCCATCACTTCGGGCGCACCGCCAAGGCGATGCACGTCAGTCCGTCGACGCTCTCCCGCCAGATCCAGCGGCTGGAAGAGATCCTCGGGCAGCCGCTGTTCCTGCGCGACAACCGCACCGTGCAGCTCACCGACGCCGGCGAACAGCTGAAAGAATTCGCCCAACAGACGCTGCTGCAGTATCAGCAGCTGAAGCACTCGCTCGGCCAGCACGGCCCTTCGCTGAGCGGCGAACTGCGGCTGTTCTGCTCGGTGACCGCGGCGTACAGCCACCTGCCGCCGATCCTCGATCGCTTCCGCGCGCAGCACCCGCTGGTCGAGATTAAGCTGACCACCGGCGACGCCGCCGACGCGGTCGACAAAGTGCAATCCAACGAGGCCGATCTCGGCATCGCCGGCCGGCCGGAAACGCTGCCCACCAGCGTAGCGTTCACCAAAATCGGCGAAATTCCTCTGGTGCTGATCGCGCCGGCGCTGCCCTGCGCGGTGCGCAGCCAGGCGTTCGCCGACAAGCCGGACTGGACCGAAATCCCGTTCATCCTGCCGGAGCACGGCCCCTCGCGAAAACGCATCGAGCTGTGGTTCCGCCGCCATCGCATCAGCAATCCGCTGATTTACGCCACCGTCGGCGGCCACGAAGCCATCGTGTCGATGGTCGCTTTAGGCTGCGGCATCGCGCTGATCCCGAGCGTGGTGGTGGACAACAGCCCGGAGCCGGTACGCAACCGCATCTCGCAGCTGGATAACATCTCGATGGTCGAACCGTTCGAGCTGGGGGTCTGCGTCCAGAAAAAGCGCCTTAGCGATCCGCTGATAGACGCCTTTTGGCGCTTGCTGCATCCCCGCTGACGCGGGGTTTTTACAGGTCCGCCGGATCGATCTGCTTCATCGTCTCTACCTGCATCAGCCAGTGGTAGAGCGGCTCAAGCTGCAAAAATGCCCCGGCCAGCAGCTGCGCCAGATCGGCGCTGAACAGCTTTTCCACTTCGCTGTCGGTCACCATCACCGCAAACGACTTGCGGTTGTACCAGGTGGCGATCTCCGCCGTCTGTTCCTTCACCAGCGGGCGTTTGTAGCTCTCGCCCACCAGCTCGAACGGCGGCCGGCAGCAGGCGGCCACCTCAAGGAAAGGCTGCGGCCGCTGCCTCAGCGTATGACGGAACAGATCCATGGTCGGCTTGTTGGCACTGTAGTAGCCGAGCCCATAGCGCAGCATGTCCGGCCCCAGTTCGAAAAAGTAGACCGGCGCGTCTTTCCAGTCTTTGCTCGGACGCTTGAACGTCAGCCACATGCGGCTGCGGTAGCGCGATTTGTCATGAGAAAAGCGCGTGTCGCGATGAATGCGCGACAGCGTTTTGCCGATCGCCGGGCGGGTCTCGAACTGCGGGTCGATCGCCAGCATGCCGGGAGCCAGCTGCTCCACCAGCGCGCGAAACGGCGCCAGCAGCTCGCGATCGTAGATGTCGCGGTTGCCGTCGAACCACGCCTTATCGTTCTCTATCCGCACCTGCTGCAGGAAATTCAGGCCCTGCTGGCTAAAGCCGGAGAAGGGTTGCGTCATAAGTTTTTCCGTTCTGACGGTTTATCGGGTGTTGCGCAGATCTTCCCTCTGCCAACGGCGTTTGATAAACACGCGCCGACGCGTGCGAAAATAAGCGACATAGAGAGAGAACGCCGCCCGGTTACTGAACAGCGCACCGCCAACCGCGCCTCCCAGCAGCATGGCGACGGTGGCGATGCCGGTCATCCCCACCGCCCACGCCGCTACGGCGCCAAGGCAAAACAGGCCGAGCATGCCAAGATAATATTGCAGCAATACCACCCCGCTGTTTTTCCCCTGCACCAGTTGGAACAGGATCAGCGTCATCCACACCGCCACGATCGCGCCGCTGCCCATGAGAACGGCGGCGGAGGTCTTGCCGCTCCAGGCGGCCGCCACATCCGTGGCCAGGCCCATCACGCCCGCCAGCCCCAGGGTCAGGCACACCATCAGCAACATGACGTTGCCGACGCCCGGCGGCGACAGCCGCTGGCCCGGCATCAGGAAATGCTGCTCGAGCTGCGCATCCACACCGGCGAAAAGCGCGCGATCGCGCGCCGCGATTTGGCTTTCCATCTCCCGGCCCTGCGCGATCAGGCGTTTAATCATCCAGTCCGCCATTACCTCACCATCTGCGGCAATTTCTGCATAATGCCCACAAAATACTGCCCAGTGGTTTTCACATTCACCGGCGCAGACAGGGTGCCGCTGATGCCGCTGCCGACAAACGTCAACGCGTTATTCAGCGCCGAGTGCAATTGCTGGCGCAGCCCGTTTTGGATCGCTTCTGTCGGGTAGCGTTTCGGGTACAGGCCGTTCTTTACCATCTCTTTCAAGACGTTATTGGAAATCCCCGGGTTTTCCGCCCGAATGATGTTTTCGGTCAGTCGCTTCCTTTCGCTGCGGGGCATGCTTTTCAGCCACTCCGTCGCCTTACGCGCCGAAATGCGGCGCATGGCGCGATAGGTCATCGTCGCTTCCTTCAGGGCGGCCCCGGCGCTGGCCAGCGAGATCACATCAAGCACGGTACTGGTGGCGATATACCACTGCTCTGAATCGAGCTGAGCCAGTTCATCGCCTTTCCCGTCATAAAGCTTGTTGACGCGGTACAGCCCATTACCGCACTGCAACGCGCTGGCGGCCATACCGGCATAACCCAGATAAGCCACCGCCGAGCTGGTGCCGCCGGTAAACGGCACGGCGACGCTACCCGACGCCAGTAAAAAGACCGATACCAGCAGCGTTCCGCACGACAACGCGGCCGAAGCCAGCTCTTTGCTGACGCTGGGTTTGCTCAGCGCTTCCGACAGCGTATTGGTCGCGGCAACGCGCGAGGTATGAGCCACCGTTTTACTGATGACCACGTGGGTAACCTGCGATGCGTTCGAGTAACCGGTGTGCTGCGTCGGGCGGACTAAAAATGAGTTCTGCCCGTCGGAAAAAATAATTCCCACGCCATGAAAGGCGAGGCTGCAGTCCAGCGAGTCCTGCAAGGCTTGCAGATTAATATCGCGATAGAATTCTTGTACGCCGGTATTGCCCAACAGGCGGGCAAACTCGGCGTTGGTCAAATCGTCCTCGGGGGAACCGAACGGCGTAGAAAAAGCGGTTTTCATTGTCGTGCATCCCTATACGTCAGAAGTCTTGGCAGTATAAAAATGCACGACAAAATCACAACCATGCAACCCATAAACTGACTAACGCGTCACGGTTGCTTATCAATCCGACTCACCCCTGCAAAAAGAAGCGGAACGCCGGGTTGTCGGTTTCATCGTGGCAATCGTAGCCCAGCGCCTGCAGATGCCGCTCGAATTCCGGCTCGGATTGCGCCAGTTCGAAGGCCGCCAGCACCCGGCCGAAGTCGGTGCCGTGGCTGCGATAGTGGAACAGCGAAATGTTCCAGTGCGTGCCCAGCGTCTGCAGGAATTTCAGCAGCGCGCCCGGCGACTCCGGAAACTCAAAGCTGTACAGCCGTTCGCGCAGCGGCTTCGACGGGCGCCCGCCCACCATGTAGCGCACGTGCAGCTTGGCCATCTCGTCGTCCGACAGATCCACCACCTGATAACCGTCGGCATTGAGCTCGTCGATGATTTCCCGCCGTTCGGCGTGCCCACGCGTCAGACGCACGCCGACAAAAATGCAGGCGTTGTCGGCATCGGCGTAGCGATAGTTGAATTCGGTCACCGAGCGTCCGCCCAGCAGTTGGCAGAACTTGAGGAAGCTGCCCTGCTGTTCCGGAATGGTCACCGCCAACAGCGCTTCGCGCTGTTCGCCCAGTTCGCAGCGTTCGGAAACGTAGCGCAGCCCGTGGAAGTTGAGGTTGGCGCCGGACAGCACGTGCGCCAGACGCTCGCCTTGAATATTGTGCTGCTGGACATACTTTTTCAGCCCCGCCAGCGCCAGCGCGCCGGAAGGTTCGGCAATGGCGCGCACGTCTTCGAACAGATCTTTGACCGCCGCGCAGATGGCGTCGCTGTCCACGGTGATCACGTCGTCCAGATACTCACGGCACAGGCGGAACGTTTCGTCGCCGATGCGCTTCACCGCCACGCCTTCGGCGAACAGCCCGACGCGCGCCAGATCCACCGGATGGCCGGCATCCAGCGCCGCGCGCAGGCAGGCGGAGTCTTCCGCTTCGACGCCGATCACTTTGATCTGCGGCATCAGCTGCTTGATCAGCACCGCCACCCCGGCGGCCAGGCCACCGCCGCCGACCGGCACGAAGACCCGATCCAGATGCGCGTCTTGCTGCAGCAGCTCCATCGCCAGCGTGCCCTGCCCGGCGATCACCGTCGGATGATCGAACGGCGGCACAAAGGTCATGCCCTGCTGCTGGGAAAGCTCGATCGCCTTCGCCTTGGCCTCGTCGAAATTGGTGCCGTGCAGCAGCACTTCGCCGCCGAAACCGCGCACCGCATCCACTTTGATGTCTGCGGTAGACACCGGCATCACGATCAGCGTTTTGATGCCCAGCCGTTTACCGGAGAAGGCGACGCCCTGCGCGTGGTTGCCGGCCGAAGCCGTCACGACGCCGCGCGCCTTCTGCTCTTCGTCCAGCCCGGCGATCATCGCATAGGCCCCGCGCAGCTTAAAGCTGTGCACCGGCTGGCGATCTTCGCGCTTCACCAAAATAGTGTTGCCGAGGCGCGAAGAAATTTTGCTCATGGCCTGCAACGGGGTGACCTGCGCCACCTCGTAGACCGGCGAGCGCAGTACCGCTCGCAGATATTCCGCGCCGCAGGGGGCGCTGGGTAGGGGTTGAGAGACCGCCATGCTGCTTATCCCCCCAGTTTGCTCTTGTCGCGCACTGCGCCTTTGTCGGCGCTGGTGGCCAACGAGGCGTACGCGCGCAGCGCGAAGGATACCTGACGCTCACGGTTTTTCGGCGTCCAGGCCGCGTCTCCGCGCGCCAGCTCAGCCTCATGCCGCGCCGCCAGCTCCTGCTCGCTGACGTCCAGCTGGACACCGCGATGAGGAATGTCGATCGCGATCATGTCGCCGTCCTGCACCAGGGCGATCAGGCCGCCGCTGGCCGCTTCCGGCGAGGCGTGGCCGATGGACAGCCCGGAGGTACCGCCGGAGAAACGCCCGTCGGTGATCAGCGCGCACGCCTTGCCCAGCCCCATCGATTTCAGGTAGGTGGTCGGATAGAGCATTTCCTGCATGCCCGGCCCGCCTTTCGGCCCTTCGTAACGGATAACGACCACGTCGCCCGCCACCACTTTGCCGCCGAGGATCGCTTCTACCGCATCATCCTGGCTTTCATACACTTTGGCCGGGCCGCGGAAGGTGAGGATTTCCTTGTCTACGCCGGCGGTTTTGACGATGCAGCCGTTCTCCGCCAGGTTGCCGTACAGCACCGCCAACCCGCCGTCCTGGCTGTAGGCGTGCTCACGGGTGCGGATGCAGCCTTCCTTGCGGTCGGTGTCCAGCGAATCCCAGCGGCAGTCCTGAGAGAATGCCTGCGTGGTGCGGATACCGGCCGGCCCGGCGGAGTACATTTTCTTGACGCTTTCGTCGCGGGTCAGCATCACGTCGTAGGCTTCCAGCGTCTGCGGCAGGGTCAGCCCCAGCACATTGTTCACCTCGCGGTTCAGCAAGCCGGCGCGATCCAGCTCGCCGAGGATACCGATTACGCCGCCGGCGCGGTGCACGTCTTCCATATGGTATTTCTGCGTGCTCGGCGCCACCTTGCACAGGTGCGGCACTTTGCGCGACAGGCGATCGATGTCTTCCATGGTGAAGTCCACCTCGCCTTCCTGCGCCGAAGCCAGCAGGTGCAGCACGGTGTTGGTCGAGCCGCCCATGGCGATGTCCAGCGTCATGGCGTTCTCAAACGCCGCCTTGTTGGCGATATTACGCGGCAGCGCGCTCTCGTCGTCCTGCTCGTAATAGCGTTTGGTCAGCTCGACGATGCGCTTGCCGGCGTTAAGGAACAGCGCTTTGCGATCGGCGTGGGTGGCCAGCAACGAGCCGTTGCCCGGCTGCGACAGGCCCAGCGCCTCGGTCAGGCAGTTCATCGAGTTGGCGGTGAACATGCCGGAGCAGGAACCACAGGTCGGGCAGGCGGAACGCTCGATCTGCTCGCTGTCGGCGTCGCTGACGTTCGGGTTCGCGCCCTGGATCATCGCATCCACCAGATCCAGCTTGATGATCTGGTTGGAGAGTTTGGTCTTGCCGGCTTCCATCGGGCCGCCGGAGACGAAGATCACCGGAATATTCAGGCGCAACGCCGCCATCAGCATGCCCGGGGTGATCTTGTCGCAGTTGGAGATGCACACCATCGCGTCGGCGCAGTGGGCGTTCACCATGTATTCGACCGAGTCGGCGATCAGCTCGCGCGACGGCAGGGAATAGAGCATGCCGCCGTGGCCCATGGCGATGCCGTCATCCACCGCGATGGTGTTGAACTCTTTGGCCACGCCGCCGGAGGCTTCGATCTGTTCGGCGACCAGTTTGCCCAGATCGCGCAGATGCACGTGGCCCGGCACGAACTGGGTAAAGGAGTTGACCACGGCGATAATCGGCTTGCCGAAATCGGCGTCGGTCATCCCGGTCGCGCGCCACAATGCGCGGGCACCCGCCATATTGCGGCCGTGGGTGGTGGTGGCGGAACGGTACTTAGGCATGCTCTTTTCACTCCAAATGTATTTATGGCAGGCGGCGAACGAACCGCCTGGATATTCTTATCTTGTCTGTCTTGTCGTCCGCGTTGAGGCGAACCTTTTTGTTACGGATTTACCGGATCCAGCCAGCCGTATTTGTCTTCTGTCTTGCCGCTGAACAGGCCGAAGAACGCCTGTTGGATCTGTTTGGTCACCGGGCCGCATTTGCCGATCCCGACCTGAATGCCGTCCACGCTGCGTACCGGCGTAATCTCCGCCGCAGTGCCGGACATGAACACTTCGTCGGCCAGGTACAGCGATTCGCGAGACAGCACCTGCTCACGCACTTCGAAGCCCATGTCTTTCGCCAGCTTGATGATCGCGTCACGGGTGATGCCCGGCAATGCCGAAGAGGTGAACGGCGGGGTGTAAATCACGCCGTCTTTCACTTCAAACAGGTTCTCGCCCGCCCCTTCGGAAATGTAGCCGTGCACGTCGAGCGCGATGCCTTCCTGATAGCCGTGGCGACGCGCTTCGCTGCCCACCAGCAGGGAGGAAAGATAGTTACCGCCGGCCTTGGCCGCAGTGGGGATCGTGTTTGGTGCGACGCGGTGCCAGGAGGAGACCATCGCATCGATGCCTTGATCCAGCGCTTCTTCACCCAGATAAGCGCCCCAAGGAAACGCCGCGATAATCACGTCCGTTTTGTAACCGGCCGGCGGGTTGACGCCCATGCCGACATCGCCGACGAACACCAGCGGGCGAATGTACGCGCTGACCAGGTTGTTCTTGCGCAGCGTGGCGCGGCAGGCTTCCATCAGCTCGTCAACGCTTTGCGAAACCGGCATGCGGTAGATTTTCGCCGAGTCATGCAGGCGCTGCATATGCTCGCGATGGCGAAACACCACCGGCCCCAAATGCGAGTCGTAGCAGCGTACGCCTTCAAATACCGACGTGCCGTAATGCAGCGCGTGCGACATCACGTGCACTTTGGCCTCGGCCCAAGGAACCATCTCACCATTGAACCAAATGTAATCGGCTTTCTTAGTCATTGTTATTTATCCTTCTCGGCGCCTCAGGCGCGTATTTGTTGTGATGTTGGCTGCTGGATCTCGACGCAGGAGACGTCCAGCAGTTTGCTTAACTGAGATGACAACAGGGCGACCGGACGCGGGCTGGCAACGGTCAATTCGATATTGATGCTGTCGGCGTTGGCCGGGGAAACCATATTCATAGCACAAACCTGAAAGCCGCGATGACGCACGACCCGCAATACGCGCTCTAACATTTCGGGGCGAAAACGCGCCTGGATCGAGAGTTGATGCTGCATCATGATATTTCCTCCAACATGGTTTCGTTGCCGGCGCCCGGCGGCACCAGCGGCCAGACGTTTTCGAGTTCGTCGATAGAGACCTGCAGCAGATAAGGGCCTTCGGTGTTGAACAGCGCCTCGAGCGCGCCCTCCACCTGATCCTTGCGGCTGATGCGCTGGCCGGGAATGCCGAAGGCGGCGGCCAGCATCAGGAAGTCGGGGTTATCGGACAGGTTGGTTTCGCTGTAGCGGCCGTCGAAGAACAGCTGCTGCCATTGGCGCACCATTCCGAGACGCTGGTTGTCCAGCAGCACGATCTTCAGCGGCAGCTGTTTACGCTTGATGGTGCCCAGCTCCTGCACGTTCATCATGAAGGAGCCATCGCCCGAGACGCAGATCACCGTATCTTGCGGGCGCGCGATCTGGGCCCCCACCGCCGCCGGCACGCCGAACCCCATGGTGCCGAGGCCGCTGGAGGTGATGAAATTCTCCGGGCGTTCGAACGTCATGTGCTGCGCGCTCCACATCTGGTGCTGGCCCACGTCGGTGGTCACCACGCTGTTGGCCGGCTTGCGGGCGGACAGCTGGCGCAAGAACAGCGGCGCGTAGATCGGCTGGCCGGGGTGATCGTAGCGACAGGCGTGCTCGGCTTTCAGCACCGTCACCTGCTGCTGCCAGGCGGCGATGTTCAGCGGGCGCTGCAACGCCGGCAGCAACGCTTTCAGATCGCCCTGCAAGGCCACATGCGCCTGGCGCAGCTTGCTCATCTCCGCCGGGTCGATATCCATGTGGATCACTTTCGCGTGGGGTGCGAAGGCGTTCAGTTTGCCGGTCACGCGGTCATCGAAACGCGCGCCGACGGCAATCAGCAAATCGCACGCCTGCACCGCCAGGTTGGCAGCCTTGGTGCCGTGCATGCCCAACATACCGAGGTACAGCGGATCTTGCGCATCCGGCGCGCCCAGCCCCTTCAGGGTGGCCACGTTCGGCATGCGGGTCACGGCGATAAATTCACGCAGCGCCGGCACCGCCTGCGCCATGCCCACGCCTCCGCCGACGTACAGCATCGGTTTGTGCGCCTGCGCCAGCAGCTCAGCCGCCTCTGCCAACGCCGCCGCCGGGAACGCCGGCGCTTCGTCGACCGGCATCAGGTGCGGGTGCAAGTCGCCCTGCGCCAGCTGGATGTCTTTCGGGATATCGATCAGCACCGGGCCAGGGCGGCCACCGGCAGCGATGGCGAACGCTTCCGCCATGATGCCCGGCAAGGCGTCCAGCGATTCCACCAGGAAGCTGTGCTTGGTGCAGGCCAGAGACAGGCCGAGAACATCGATCTCCTGAAAGGCATCGGTGCCGATCAGCGCGGAGCCCACTTGGCCGGTAATGGCGACAACGGGAACGGAATCGAGCAGCGCATCCGCTAGGCCGGTGATCAAGTTGGTGGCGCCGGGGCCGGAAGTGGCGATGCAAACGCCGACTTTGCCGGTGGCGC
The DNA here is from genome assembly GCF_020858655.1 of Serratia montpellierensis. Taxonomy (NCBI): domain Bacteria; kingdom Pseudomonadati; phylum Pseudomonadota; class Gammaproteobacteria; order Enterobacterales; family Yersiniaceae; genus Serratia; species Serratia montpellierensis. Next base: position 5,540 of record NZ_VOSN01000004.1, on the reverse strand, counting down.
GGGCATAGCCGATGGCGGCCATGGCGGCGCCCTGTTCATGGCGGCACAGCAGGTGTTCCACACCGCCGTCGTACAACGCATCGTACACCGGCATGATTGCCCCGCCCGGATAGCCGAATACGGTATCCACACCCTGCGCACGCAACGCTTGAACTACCCACTGAGCGCCATTCATAGTTATTTCCCCGCCTTACTTCGACAACTGCAGGATTTTGTTCTGTTTTTCATTCTCTGCCCCTTGCTCCACTTTTCTCTTGCCAATAAAAAACCCCCGGACCTGACGGTGCGGGGGTTCTCTTGCGATTCCGGCTTGTTTGCTAAGCCTTTCTTCGTCCAAGTGCAGCCCCGCACGGTGGGATAATAATCACCACCACGCTAATCACGACTAGGCTAATCACTTGGGCAAAGGCTTTCATAATGGGTTTGTTCACTGTGCTCATTCAGAACTAATGCTTACAGAGGTACCACAGCCGCGCGCGACATGACAACACTTTTTTTGCGTTATTATTCGGCGCAATCTGGTCATACCTCACGCGAATCGCCCCTGTTTCACACGTTGGCACGCATGTCCGGATTTTTCACCGCGTCGGTGATCGCCTTGCCGCGCGTATCCTTGCCGAAGAACACCAACAGGGCGATCGCCACCGCCACCGTACCGGCGACGATCGCCATCGCCAGGCCGTAATTATGCCCATGATGCTCGGCGATGGTGGCTTGCAGCGTAGCATTGACCGAGGCGATCAGATTGCCCAGCTGGTACACGAACCCCGGCAGCACCGCACGGGTGTTGGCCGGCACCAGTTCGGTCAGGTAGGTCGGTATCACGCCCCAGGCACCCTGCACCATGAACTGCATCAGGAAAGCGCCGATCCCAAGCATCAGCGAACCACTGGAAAACGCCCACAGCGGGATCACCGGTAAGGCCAGCAACGCGGCGATGATGATCGCTTTTTTACGGCCGATTTTTTCCGATAACGAGCCGAAGAAAACGCCGCCGATAATGGACGCAATATTGTAGCTAATGGCGATGATACTGACGGTTTTAGGGTCGAAACCGTGCTGAACTTTCAAAAACACCGGATACAAATCCTGCGTGCCGTGGGAGAAGAAATTGAACGCTGCCATCAGCAGCACCAGATAGCAGCACAGCTTCCAGTGGCTCTTCAACACCGGCAGCAAGGCGGTGCTCTCTTTACGCTCACGCGCCGCCAACCACACCGGCGACTCCTGCACACAATAATAAATAAACGGCAGCAGCAGGATCGGCGCCGCGCCGATGACAAACATGCCGCGCCAACCGATCGTTTCGAACAGCAGGCCGTACACCACCGCCGCCAGCAGGTAACCAAACGGATAGCCGGCCTGGAAAATACCCGACATCAGGCCGCGTGAGCGGTCCGGTATGGTTTCCATCGCCAATGACGACGCCACGCCCCAGATGCCGCCCATCGCCACCCCGTACAACACCCGCAACAGCAAAAAGACCGTCAGCGAGGGCGCGGCGGCGGAGAGCAGCTCAAATACCGAGAAGAAGACGATATTCAACATCAGGATCGGCTTGCGGCCATACTTTTCCGCCGCGCGCCCGAAGATCAGCGCGCCGATCGGCCGCACCGCCAGCGTGAGCAGAATCGCCAACGTGACCTGTTCCAGGCCGACGTGAAAGGATTGCGCGATGTCGCTGAGTAAGAATACCAGCACGAAAAAATCGAAAGCGTCGAGCGTCCAGCTTGAAAAGCTGGCGATTGCCGCGTTGCGTTGCAGCGGGGTCCAACCAAACATAGTGTTATCCCTACCGTAGAGTACGAAGTCAGGAGGTTTAGCGGCTGCCGGGCAGACTGCGGCGGCGGTCGGAGTGTGTTAAAGAAGTGATTTTTCTTTTAATCAATTGTTAAATATACCCATTAAGCCTATGGTTGCAATGCGTCTAGGCCGCTAATGTGTTGCAGCCTTCAGCGAATTGTTAATGGGTATTGCCGCAGGCTGCGAGGCAGTTCGCACAATTTCTTTCACTTCGATGAAAATCGGTAATTACGCTGCGAAAAAAGTCGAAAAACCGCCAATAGTGCCGCGCACCAAGGGAATGAATCACGCATCATGTCGCCCTCAGCAAGGAGAGCGATATGTCACTGGCGGTAATCTATAGCCGCGCCATCATTGGCGTTCAGGCCCCTTCCGTGACGGTGGAGGTGCATATCAGCAATGGCCTGCCCGGCCTGACGCTGGTCGGCCTGCCGGAAACTACGGTGAAAGAGGCGCGCGATCGGGTGCGCAGCGCCCTGATCAACAACGGTTTCACCTTTCCCGCCCGGCGCATCACCGTCAATTTGGCGCCCGCCGATCTGCCGAAAGAAGGCGGACGTTACGATCTGCCGATAGCGCTGGCGATCCTCGCCGCCTCCGAGCAACTGCCCCTCGCACCGTTGGCACGCTACGAGTTTCTTGGCGAACTCGCGCTGTCCGGTGCACTGCGGGCGGTCAGAGGCGCGATCCCGGCGGCGCTGGCGGCGGCTGACGCCGGGCGACAACTGATCCTCTCGATGGACAACGCCGCTGAAGTCGGCCTGATCGCGCAGTCGCACTCCCATACCGCCCGGCACCTGTTGGAAGTCTGCGCCTTTCTGCTCGGCCAGGGAGAACTGCCGGTGGCGGCCACGCCTCCCGCTGCGGATACCGCCTGCAACAACGCCGATCTGCGCGACATCATCGGCCAGGAACAGGCCAAGCGGGCCCTGGAGATCGCCGCCGCCGGCGGGCATAACCTGCTGTTGATTGGGCCACCGGGCACCGGTAAAACCATGTTGGCCAGCCGCCTCACGGGCTTGCTGCCGCCGCTCACGGAGCATGAAGCGCTGGAAAGCCTGGCGGTCGCCAGCTTGCAGCATCATTTCCCCGCCGCCCTGCCATGGCGCCAGAGGCCGTTTCGTGCGCCTCATCACAGCGCATCGATGGCAGCATTGGTCGGCGGTGGCTCACTGCCGCGACCGGGTGAGATCTCTATGGCGCATAACGGCGTGTTGTTTCTGGATGAGCTGCCGGAATTCGAGCGTAAGGTGCTGGATGCGCTGCGTGAACCGCTGGAGTCCGGCGAGATCGTGATTTCACGCGCCAACGCCAAGGTCTGTTTCCCCGCCAGAGTGCAGCTAATTGCGGCAATGAACCCCAGCCCAACCGGGCATTATCAAGGATTGCATAACCGTGCCTCGCCGCAGCAGGTATTGCGCTATCTGGCCCGGCTGTCAGGGCCTTTTCTCGACCGTTTCGATCTGTCTATCGAAGTGCCGCTGTTACCGCCGGGCACGCTCAGCCAGCGGAAAACGCATGGGGAAAGCAGTGAGCAGGTGCGGAAACGGGTGCAGCAGGCACGCGCTCGGCAGCTCGAACGCGCCGGTAAAGTCAACGCGCTGTTGAGCAACCGCGAAGTGGAACGTGATTGTGTTCTGCAGGCGGCGGACGCCGAGTTTTTGGAGACGACATTAAACGCGCTGGGGTTATCGATCCGCGCCTGGCAGCGCATTTTGAAAGTTGCGCGCACGCTGGCGGATTTGGCAGGGGATGCGGAGCTCAACAAAAGCCACCTCTGCGAAGCGCTGGGCTATCGCAGTATGGACCGTTTACTGTTACAGCTGCATCGTAGTCTGGAATAGAAAATGGGGCCCGCAGGCCCCATCGTCTTTAGTCGTCGCTGTCGCTGTAGTCTTCTACTGCGTCAGCCTGCGGTTTACCGCCGGACAGAGTATGGAATTTCTTCGGGCGACGTGTGCGCGCCAGATATTTAGCCCATACTTTTTCCTGCTCGGTAGCCGCTTCGCGCTCACCGCCGGCCACTTCGACGAACAGCTGTTCTTCTTCAGTGGCCGGCTGGCGTTTGCCCGAGTCCAGCTCGTTAAACGCGTAGCCGAAGCGCTCTAGTAATTGCGCCTCTTTAATGGTGAAATCGCCGTGACGGGAGAACCCGCGAGGGTAATGTTTATTATCAAAAAAACGATTGGTCGTGGTGAAGCTATCCGCCATCTGACACGCTCCTAATTCTCTTATGGCCGTGCTGTTTATGGCGCGGAGTATTAGATAGGCTTGACAGCGTGTAAAACAAAACATTTAAATCTTAACGACAAATTTTTTTGGAGATAGGTGTGGATACCGAATTACTGAAAACCTTTTTGGAGGTCAGTAGAACGCGTCACTTTGGCAGAGCCGCAGAATCTTTGTACTTAACGCAGTCTGCGGTCAGTTTCCGCATCCGCCAGTTAGAAAACCAGCTGGGCGCAAATTTATTTACCCGTCATCGCAACAATATCCGCCTGACGCCTGCCGGTGAGCGGCTTCTGCCTTATGCCGAGAGCCTGATGAACACCTGGCAGCTGGCGAAGAAGGAGGTCGTGCGTTCACTGCAACACACCGAGTTGTCGATCGGCGCTACCGCTTCGCTGTGGGAGGCCTACCTGACCCCCTGGTTGCAGGCGCTCTATCAACAACGCGAAGCGCTACAGCTCGAGGCCAGAGTGGCATTAAGGCACTCTTTGGTAAAACAACTGCATGAAAGGCAGCTCGATTTGCTGATCACCACTGAACCGCCGAAGATGGATGAATTGGCCAGCCAGCAGCTGAGCAATTTCTCATTACGCCTGTTCTCATCCGCACATCGTGACAAACAGGCCCCAATGCCCTACATCAAGCTGGAATGGGGAGCCGACTTCCACCAACAGGAAAGTCGCATGCTGGAAGGTGATAACGTGCCGGTGCTCACCACTACCTCTGCTCAGCTGACGCGTCAGCTGTTGGAAACGACGGGAGGATGCGCTTTCCTGCCCAGCCAGTGGGAAAAAGAGTACCCACAGCTGGTAGCCGCCGCCGATATCCCGCCGATTATCCGCCCCCTGTATGCCGTCTGGTTGCAAAACAGCGATCAGCAGCCTTTGATTCGGCAATTACTTAAAATACCTTTAAATACCGCAGCCTAAAGCGTTATGGCGGCCTTAAACGTCGCCATCGTAGTCATAGTCGTCTATCACACCAAAATGCGCCCATCGCCTTCTGAGAGAAGATAATACAAAACAGCCAGGGAATCAGGAGGTCAACGGGGGTAAAGATCGGAAGAAGATGAGGCAACCAGGATCGGGCAAACATCGGCACAGGGCGTCCATGTGCTCTTTTCCAAAGCGGTCAGGAAGAAAAACGATAGGCAAAAAAAAACCCTTTGCATTCGCAAAGGGTTCTTAATATGGCAGGGGCGGAGAGACTCGAACTCGCGACACCCGGTTTTGGAGACCGGTGCTCTACCAACTGAGCTACGCCCCTAAATCTCGCTTAACATTATGCCTGCTAATAAAGCAGGCATAATTAAATAAGTGGCGGAACGGACGGGGCTCGAACCCGCGACCCCCTGCGTGACAGGCAGGTATTCTAACCAACTGAACTACCGCTCCACCGATTCTTTTACGTTGCATCTCTCGATGCCGGCAAATTCGCGCTCTGCGATTTGCGCATTACCAGTCGTCACACTGATAACGTTTATTTGATGCCTGGCAGTGTCCTACTCT
>NZ_VOSN01000003.1:0-25651 GCF_020858655.1 Serratia montpellierensis | reverse complement strand
GCGTTTCGCAATCCGTGAAGGCGGCCGTACTGTAGGCGCTGGTGTTGTTGCTAAAGTTATCGCTTAATCGCGAATAATTTTTCGACACAATAAAGGGCACTTCGGTGCCCTTTTTTTATGCAATTTGTTTAAATCTTAATTGAAATAAAAACCATTCCTATTTAGACTCAATGCATTGGTTAAGAAGTGAGTCTCTCTATGTATGTATGTCTGTGTAATGCGGTGACTGACAAAGCGATCCGTAATGCGGTGCGTCAGCACAATCCCCATACCATGAAGCAGCTGCGTGAACTTGTGCCGATTGGGACCGATTGTGGAAAGTGCATTCGTCAGGCAAGACAGATTATGGTGGAGGAACGCGGAACTATCATCCCAATGCATGAAGTTGCCTAACAAAGGGTAAGGTTATTTTTGACTCTTGGCTTACAGGTTCTACACTTTTAGAACTGGCCAGGAGGAGTTACCTATGAAAGGCGATAAAAAGATCATTGCTCACCTCAACAAGCTGCTCGGCAACGAGCTGGTTGCCATCAATCAATATTTCCTGCACGCCCGCATGTTCAAGAATTGGGGCTTAATGCGCCTCAACGACAAGGAATACCACGAGTCGATCGACGAAATGAAGCATGCCGATCGCTACATCGAGCGTATCCTGTTCCTGGAAGGGCTCCCTAACCTGCAAGATCTCGGCAAGCTGAACATCGGCGAAGACATTGAAGAGATGCTGCGTTCCGATCTGGCTCTGGAGCTGGCAGGCGCTAAAAACCTGCGTGAAGGTATCGCTTATGCCGATTCTATTCACGATTATGTCAGCCGCGATTTGATGATCGATATCCTGGCCGATGAAGAAGAGCATATCGACTGGCTGGAAACCGAGCTGGACCTCATCGCTCGCCTCGGTATTCAAAACTATGCCCAGGCCCAGATTTTGGAGCGCAAAGAGTAAGCCTTCCGCCCATTCGCCATTGCCTCTCCTGCCGGCGACCGTTTTTACGGTGGGGCAGGGGAGAATTCAACCCGCCCTAAGCATAATTCATTCCCTGTTCACCGTGTTAACCCGCCCACTGCCACTGAACGCGCAAAAATGACGATTTCCTGAGCATATTTCCAACTGCGGCTTGCTTCCTCGGCCATTTTGCGTATAATGCGCGGGCTTACCTAATCTTGGTAAGCCTGATTTTAGCGAATCAGTCGATTGGCAGGCCTTTTTTGCCTTTCGAACAATACTCCCGATATGGGGGTTATATGTTGACGATTACACTCCCCCATCAATCGAAATGGGTGTGAGGAGTAATTATTTACGTTTATAAATAATTGGAGCTCTGGTCTCATGCAGAACCAAAGAATCCGTATCCGCCTGAAAGCGTTTGATCATCGTCTGATCGATCAATCAACCGCGGAAATCGTCGAGACTGCAAAGCGCACTGGTGCGCAAGTCCGTGGTCCGATCCCGCTGCCAACTCGCAAAGAGCGCTTTACCGTTCTGATCTCTCCGCACGTCAACAAAGACGCGCGCGATCAGTACGAGATTCGCACTCACAAGCGTCTGGTTGACATCGTTGAGCCAACCGAGAAAACCGTTGATGCTCTGATGCGTCTGGATCTGGCTGCCGGTGTAGACGTGCAGATCAGCCTGGGTTAATCAGGTCATTGAGCGATTGAGAGGTTGAAACAATGATTGGTTTAGTCGGTAAAAAAGTGGGTATGACCCGTATCTTCACTGAAGATGGCGTTTCTATCCCAGTAACCGTAATTGAAATTGAAGCGAACCGCGTGACTCAGGTTAAAAGCCTGGACACCGACGGTTACCGTGCCGTTCAGGTTACCACTGGTAGCAAAAAAGCTAACCGTGTAACCAAGCCGGAAGCGGGCCATTTCGCTAAAGCTGGCGTTGAAGCTGGCCGTGGTCTGTGGGAATTCCGCCTTGAAGAAGGTCAAGAGTTCGCTGCAGGTCAGGAAATTAGCGTAGAAATCTTCGCTGACGTTAAAAAAGTCGATGTTACCGGTACTTCTAAAGGTAAAGGTTTTGCTGGCACTGTTAAGCGCTGGAACTTCCGTACCCAAGACGCTACCCACGGTAACTCCTTGTCTCACCGCGTTCCGGGTTCTATCGGTCAGAACCAGACTCCGGGCAAAGTGTTCAAAGGCAAGAAAATGGCTGGCCACCTGGGTGATGAGCGCGTAACCGTTCAGAGCCTGGACGTAGTACGTGTTGACGCTGAGCGCAACCTGCTGCTGGTTAAGGGTGCTGTACCGGGCGCAACCGGTGGCAACCTGATCGTTAAACCAGCTGTGAAGGCGTAAGGGGATAGCAATGGAATTAGTATTGAAAGACGCGCAAAGCGCGCTGACTGTTTCCGAAACTACCTTCGGTCGTGATTTCAACGAAGCGCTGGTACACCAGGTTGTTGTTGCTTATGCAGCAGGTGCCCGTCAAGGTACCCGTGCTCAGAAGACCCGTGCTGAAGTAACTGGTTCCGGCAAAAAGCCATGGCGTCAGAAAGGCACCGGCCGTGCGCGTTCAGGTTCTGTAAAGAGCCCGATCTGGCGTTCAGGCGGCGTGACCTTTGCTGCTAAGCCACAGGACCACAGTCAGAAAGTAAACAAAAAGATGTACCGCGGCGCGCTGAAAAGCATCCTGTCCGAGCTGGTACGTCAAGATCGTCTGATCGTTGTCGAGAAGTTCTCTGTAGAAGCGCCTAAAACTAAGCTGCTGGCACAGAAACTGAAAGATATGGCTCTGGAAGACGTGCTGATCGTGACCGGTGAACTGGATGAGAATCTGTTCCTGGCAGCTCGCAACCTGTACAAGGTTGACGTGCGCGATGTAGCAGGTATCGATCCGGTTAGCCTGATCGCCTTCGACAAAGTGGTTATGACTGCTGATGCTGTGAAGCAAGTTGAGGAGATGCTGGCATGATCCGTGAAGAACGTTTGCTGAAAGTGCTGCGTGCACCGCACGTATCTGAAAAAGCATCCGCTGCGATGGAAAAAAGCAACACCATCGTTCTCAAAGTTGCCAAAGACGCGACCAAAGCAGAAATCAAAGCTGCAGTGCAGAAACTGTTTGAAGTCGAAGTCGAAGACGTGAACACCCTGGTAGTTAAAGGGAAAGTGAAGCGTCACGGTCAGCGTGTTGGTCGTCGTAGCGACTGGAAAAAAGCTTACGTCACCCTGAAAGAAGGCCAGAATCTGGACTTCATCGGCGGCGCAGAGTAAGTCGGAGGAGTAAGAACAATGGCAATTGTTAAATGTAAACCTACATCTCCGGGTCGTCGCCACGTTGTTAAAGTGGTTAACCCTGAGCTGCACAAGGGTAAACCTTATGCCCCGCTGCTGGAAAAACTGAGCAAAAGCGGTGGTCGTAACAACAATGGCCGTATCACCACCCGTCATATCGGTGGTGGCCACAAGCAACATTATCGTCTGGTTGACTTCAAGCGCAACAAAGACGGTATCCCTGCTGTGGTTGAGCGTCTGGAGTACGATCCGAACCGTTCCGCGAACATCGCGCTGGTTCTGTACAAAGACGGCGAACGCCGTTACATCCTGGCGCCGAAAGGCCTGAAAGCTGGTGACCAGATTCAATCTGGCGTTGATGCTGCAATCAAAGCGGGTAACACCCTGCCGATGCGCAACATTCCAGTTGGTTCAACGGTTCACAACGTAGAAATGAAACCAGGTAAAGGCGGCCAGATGGCTCGCTCCGCTGGTGCCTACGTTCAGATCGTTGCTCGTGATGGTTCCTACGTAACTCTGCGTCTGCGCTCTGGCGAAATGCGTAAAGTTCCAGCTGATTGCCGCGCCACCCTGGGTGAAGTCGGTAACGCTGAACACATGCTTCGCGTTCTGGGTAAAGCAGGTGCTGCACGTTGGCGTGGTGTTCGTCCTACCGTTCGCGGTACGGCGATGAACCCGGTAGATCACCCGCACGGTGGTGGTGAAGGTCGTAACTTTGGTAAGCACCCGGTAACTCCGTGGGGCGTTCAGACCAAAGGTAAGAAGACCCGTAGCAACAAGCGTACTGATAAGTTCATCGTACGTCGCCGTAGCAAAAAATAATTAGAGGATAAGCCATGCCACGTTCTCTCAAGAAAGGTCCTTTTATTGACCTGCACTTGCTGAAGAAGGTAGAGAAAGCGGTGGAAAGCGGTGACAAGAAGCCTTTGCGCACTTGGTCCCGTCGTTCAACGATCTTTCCTAACATGATCGGTTTGACCATCGCTGTCCATAATGGTCGTCAGCACGTACCAGTGTTCGTTTCCGATGAAATGGTCGGTCACAAACTGGGTGAATTCGCGCCGACTCGTACTTATCGCGGCCATGCGGCTGATAAAAAAGCTAAAAAGCGCTAAGGTAGGAGGAAGAGATGGAAACTATCGCTAAACATCGCCACGCTCGTTCTTCTGCTCAGAAGGTTCGCCTTGTTGCTGACCTGATTCGCGGTAAGAAAGTGTCGCAAGCTCTGGAAACTCTGACCTACACCAACAAGAAAGCTGCTGGTCTGGTTAAGAAAGTGCTGGAGTCTGCCATTGCTAACGCAGAACACAACGATGGCGCTGACATCGATGATCTGAAAGTTACGAAAATCTTCGTAGACGAAGGCCCAAGCATGAAGCGCATTATGCCGCGTGCAAAAGGTCGTGCAGATCGCATCCTGAAGCGCACCAGCCACATTACTGTGGTTGTGTCCGATCGCTGAGACTCTGGAGACTAGCAATGGGTCAGAAAGTACATCCTAATGGTATTCGCCTGGGTATTGTCAAACCTTGGAACTCTACTTGGTATGCGAATACCAAAGAATTCGCTGACAACCTGGACAGCGACTTTAAAGTTCGTCAATTCCTGACTAAGGAACTGTCGAAAGCTTCCGTTTCTCGCATCGTTATCGAGCGTCCTGCGAAGAGCATCCGTGTGACTATTCACACTGCTCGCCCAGGCATCGTTATCGGCAAGAAAGGTGAAGACGTCGAAAAACTGCGCAAGGTCGTAGCGGACATCGCTGGCGTTCCTGCACAGATCAACATCGCCGAAGTCCGTAAACCGGAACTCGACGCTAAATTGGTTGCTGACAGCATCACTTCTCAGCTGGAACGTCGCGTGATGTTCCGTCGTGCTATGAAGCGTGCAGTACAGAACGCAATGCGTCTTGGCGCTAAAGGTATCAAAGTTGAAGTAAGCGGCCGTCTTGGCGGCGCTGAAATCGCACGTACCGAATGGTACCGCGAAGGTCGTGTTCCATTGCACACTCTGCGTGCGGACATCGACTACAACACATCTGAAGCGCACACCACTTATGGTGTAATCGGCGTTAAGGTATGGATCTTCAAAGGTGAGATCCTGGGTGGTATGGCTGCAGTTGAACAACCGGAACCGGCTGCTCAACCTAAAAAGCAGCAGCGTAAAGGCCGCAAGTAAGGAGAGTCGCTGATGTTACAACCAAAGCGTACAAAATTCCGTAAGGTGCACAAGGGCCGCAACCGTGGTCTGGCGCAAGGTACGGATGTTAGCTTCGGCACTTTCGGTCTGAAAGCTGTTGGCCGTGGCCGTCTGACTGCTCGTCAAATCGAAGCAGCTCGTCGTGCAATGACTCGTGCAGTTAAGCGTCAAGGCAAGATCTGGATCCGTGTATTCCCGGACAAACCGATCACCGAGAAGCCGCTGGAAGTGCGTATGGGTAAAGGTAAGGGTAACGTGGAGTATTGGGTTGCCCTGATCCAGCCTGGTAAGGTCCTGTACGAAATGGACGGCGTGCCAGAAGAGGTTGCCCGCGAGGCATTCAAACTGGCAGCAGCGAAACTGCCGATCAAAACCACCTTTGTAACTAAGACGGTGATGTAATGAAAGCACAAGAGCTGCGTGAAAAAAGCGTTGAAGAGCTGAATGCCGAGCTGCTCAACCTGCTGCGTGAGCAATTCAACTTGCGCATGCAGGCGGCCAGTGGCCAGCTGCAACAAACTCACCTGTTGAAACAAGTGCGTCGTGACGTCGCACGCGTTAAGACTTTACTGACTCAAAAGGCGGGTGTGTAAATGACTGAAGTTATCCGTACCCTGCAGGGTCGTGTTGTTAGCGACAAAATGGAGAAATCCATCGTTGTTGCTATCGAACGTACTGTGAAGCACCCGATCTACGGGAAGTTCATCAAGCGTACGACCAAGCTGCACGTACATGACGAGAACAACGAATGTGGTACCGGCGACGTGGTGGAAATCCGCGAATGCCGCCCACTGTCCAAGACTAAGTCCTGGACGTTGGTTCGCGTTGTAGAGAAAGCGATTCTGTAATAGAGTAGCTGGCTCTCACTTAATAAACGGCTCAGAAAATGAGCCGTTTATTTTTTCTACCCATACCAAGTAAGCGGTGTTATAATGCTGCGCCCTCGGTTATGGGGCTTTTCAACGGCCTAATTTTTACTTGGGTCTTTAAAGTAGTAGTTGACATTAGCGGAGCACTAAAATGATCCAAGAACAGACTATGCTGAACGTCGCCGACAACTCCGGTGCACGTCGCGTAATGTGTATCAAGGTTCTAGGTGGCTCGCACCGTCGCTACGCAGGCGTCGGCGACATCATCAAAATTACCATCAAGGAAGCAATTCCTCGCGGTAAGGTGAAGAAAGGCGATGTTCTGAAGGCGGTAGTGGTGCGCACCAAGAAGGGTGTACGTCGCCCGGACGGTTCTGTCATTCGCTTCGATGGTAATGCATGCGTTATTTTGAACAATAACAGCGAGCAGCCTATCGGTACGCGTATTTTTGGGCCGGTAACTCGTGAACTGCGTAATGAGAAGTTCATGAAAATTATCTCTCTGGCACCAGAAGTACTCTAAGGAGCGAACATGGCAGCGAAGATCCGTCGTGATGACGAAGTTATCGTGATTACCGGGAAAGACAAAGGTAAGCGCGGTAAAGTAAAAAATGTCCTGTCTGCTGGCAAGGTCATTGTTGAAGGCATCAACCTGGTTAAGAAACACCAGAAGCCGGTTCCGGCTCTGAACCAACCAGGCGGCATTGTTGAAAAAGAAGCTGCAATTCAGGTTTCTAACATTGCTATCTTCAACGCGGCTACCGGCAAGGCTGACCGTGTAGGCTTTAGATTCGAAGAGGGCAAAAAAGTCCGTTTCTTCAAGTCTAACAGCGAAACTATCAAGTAATTTGGAGTAATACGATGGCGAAACTGCATGATTACTACAAAGACGAGGTAGTCAAACAACTGATGTCTCAGTTTGATTACAACTCTGTCATGCAAGTCCCTCGGGTCGAGAAGATCACCCTGAACATGGGTGTTGGTGAAGCGATTGCTGACAAGAAACTGCTGGATAACGCCGCAGCGGACCTGGCAGCCATCTCCGGTCAAAAACCGTTGATCACCAAAGCCCGCAAATCTGTTGCAGGCTTCAAAATCCGTCAGGGCTATCCGATCGGCTGTAAAGTAACTCTGCGTGGCGAACGCATGTGGGAGTTCTTTGAGCGTCTGATCTCCATTGCTGTTCCACGTATCCGTGACTTCCGTGGCCTGTCCGCCAAGTCATTCGATGGCCGTGGCAACTACAGCATGGGCGTGCGTGAGCAAATCATCTTCCCAGAAATCGACTACGACAAAGTCGATCGCGTTCGTGGTTTGGATATTACCATTACCACTACTGCGAAATCTGATGATGAAGGCCGCGCGCTGCTGGCTGCTTTTAACTTCCCGTTCCGCAAGTAAGGCAGGGTTACTGATGGCTAAGCAATCAATGAAAGCACGCGAAGTCAAGCGCGTGAAATTAGCTGACAAGTTCTTTGCAAAACGCGTTGAACTGAAAGCTATTATCTCTGATGTGAACGCGTCCGATGAAGATCGTTGGGATGCCGTTCTCAAGCTGCAAACTCTGCCGCGTGATTCCAGCCCGTCTCGTCAGCGTAAACGCTGCCGCCAAACTGGCCGTCCACATGGTTATGTGGGCAAATTCGGGTTGAGCCGTATTAAGCTTCGTGAAGCCGCTATGCGCGGTGAAGTACCAGGCTTGAAAAAGGCTAGCTGGTAATTACCAATTGAATCACGGGAGTAAAGACAGATGAGCATGCAAGATCCGATCGCGGATATGCTGACCCGTATCCGTAACGGTCAAGCCGCGAACAAAGTTGCGGTCACCATGCCTTCCTCCAAGCTGAAAGTGGCAATTGCCAACGTGCTGAAGGAAGAAGGTTTTATTGAAGATTTCAAAATCGAAGGCGACGCCAAGCCTGTTCTGGAACTGGTACTGAAGTACTTCCAGGGCAAAGCTGTGGTAGAAAGCATTCAACGTATCAGCCGTCCAGGTCTGCGCATCTACAAGAAAAAAGATGAGCTGCCAAAAGTTATGGCCGGTTTGGGTATCGCTGTTGTTTCTACCTCTAAAGGTGTTATGACCGATCGTGCAGCTCGCCAGGCTGGTCTTGGTGGCGAGATTATCTGCTACGTAGCTTAATTCGGGAGGAAAGAATGTCTCGTGTTGCAAAAGCACCCGTCGTCATTCCTGCCGGCGTAGAGGTAAAACTCAACGGTCAGGTTATTTCGATTAAGGGTAAAAACGGCGAGTTGACTCGTACTATCCACGACGCCGTTGAAGTGAAGCAAGAAGCTAACGCACTGACTTTCGCTCCGCGCGAAGGTTTTGCTAACGCATGGGCTCAAGCGGGTACCACGCGCGCTCTGCTGAACGCAATGGTTGTTGGTGTTACCGAAGGCTTCACCAAAAAGCTTCAACTGGTAGGTGTTGGTTATCGTGCTGCCGTTAAAGGCAACGTGGTGAATTTGGCCCTGGGCTTCTCTCACCCTATCGATCACCAGCTGCCGGCAGGTATCACTGCTGAATGCCCAAGCCAAACTGAAATCGTGCTGAAAGGCGCTGATAAGCAGGTTATTGGCCAGGTAGCAGCAGATCTGCGCGCTTACCGTCGTCCTGAGCCTTACAAAGGCAAAGGTGTTCGTTACGCCGACGAAGTCGTGCGTACCAAAGAGGCTAAGAAGAAGTAAGGTAACACTATGGATAAGAAATCTGCTCGTATCCGTCGTGCGACCCGCGCACGCCGCAAGCTCCAAGAGCTGGGTGCAACCCGCCTGGTGGTACATCGTACCCCGCGTCACATTTACGCACAGGTGATTGCTCCAAACGGTTCTGAAGTACTGGTAGCCGCTTCTACTTTAGAAAAAGCTATCGCGGAGCAACTGAAGTATTCCGGTAACAAAGACGCAGCAGCAGCCGTAGGTAAAGCTCTGGCTGAGCGCGCGTTGGAAAAAGGGATTGCGAAAGTATCCTTTGACCGTTCCGGTTTCCAATATCATGGTCGAGTCCAGGCACTGGCAGATGCTGCCCGTGAAGCTGGCCTTCAGTTCTAAGGAAGAGGTTTAAGATGGCTCACATCGAAAAACAAGCTGGCGAACTGCAGGAAAAGCTGATCGCGGTAAACCGCGTATCTAAAACCGTAAAAGGTGGCCGTATTTTCAGCTTTACCGCACTGACTGTAGTTGGTGATGGTAACGGTCGCGTTGGTTTTGGCTACGGCAAAGCACGCGAAGTTCCAGCAGCGATCCAGAAAGCGATGGAAAAAGCCCGTCGCAACATGATGAACGTCGCGCTGAACAGCGGCACCCTGCAGCACCCTGTTAAGGGCGCTCACACGGGTTCTCGCGTGTTCATGCAGCCTGCTCATGAAGGTACCGGTATCATCGCGGGTGGTGCAATGCGCGCCGTTCTCGAAGTTGCTGGGGTGCACAACGTATTGGCTAAAGCTTATGGTTCCACTAACCCGATCAACGTGGTTCGTGCAACTATCGACGCTCTGGCGAATATGAAGTCTCCTGAAATGGTCGCTGCTAAGCGTGGTAAATCCGTTGCCGACATTCTGGGGTAATTGACCATGGCTAAGACTATTAAAGTTACACAAACTCGCAGCTCAATTGGCCGTCTGCCGAAGCATAAAGCTACTCTGCTCGGTCTGGGTCTGCGTCGTATTGGTCACACCGTAGAGCGCGAGGATACTCCTGCTGTTCGCGGTATGGTCAACCTGGTTTCCTACATGGTTAAAGTTGAGGAGTAACAGATGCGTTTAAATACTCTGTCTCCGGCTGAAGGTGCCAAGCATGCGCCTAAGCGTGTAGGTCGTGGTATTGGTTCTGGCCTGGGTAAAACCGGCGGCCGTGGTCACAAAGGTCAGAAGTCTCGTTCTGGCGGTGGCGTACGTCGTGGTTTTGAAGGTGGTCAGATGCCTCTGTACCGTCGTCTGCCGAAATTCGGCTTCACTTCACGCAAAGCGATGATCACGGCAGAAGTTCGTCTGTCTGAACTGGCTCTGGTTGAAGGCGATGTTATCGACCTGAACGCGCTGAAAGCCGCTAACGTAGTTGGTGTCCAGATCGAATTCGCGAAAGTTGTACTTTCTGGCGAAGTCGCTCGTCCGGTAACCCTGCGTGGTCTGCGTGTCACCAAAGGCGCTCGTGCTGCTATCGAGGCTGCTGGCGGTAAAATTGAGGAATAAGTAGCAGATGGCTAAGCAACCAGGATTAGATTTTCAAAGTGCTAAAGGCGGGCTCGGCGAGCTGAAGCGCAGACTTTTGTTTGTCATCGGCGCGCTGATTGTCTTCCGTATCGGCTCTTTCATTCCGATTCCTGGTATCGATGCCACTGTGCTTGCCAAATTGCTTGAGCAGCAGAGAGGCACTATCATTGAAATGTTTAACATGTTCTCTGGTGGTGCCCTCAGCCGTGCTTCTATCTTTGCTCTGGGGATCATGCCGTATATCTCGGCGTCGATCATTATCCAGCTGCTGACGGTGGTTCATCCAGCGTTGGCGGAAATCAAGAAAGAAGGGGAGGCTGGCCGTCGCAAGATTAGCCAGTACACCCGTTACGGTACGCTGGTATTGGCCATATTCCAGTCGATCGGTATTGCTACCGGTCTGCCGAATATGCCTGGTATGCAGGGCCTGGTGTTAAATCCAGGCTTTGCATTCTACTTTACTGCGGTTGTGAGCCTGGTAACCGGGACAATGTTCCTGATGTGGCTGGGTGAACAGATTACTGAGCGCGGTATCGGCAACGGTATCTCGATCATTATCTTCGCGGGTATTGTAGCGGGACTCCCGCCGGCAGTGGCCCATACTATCGAGCAAGCACGGCAAGGCGACCTGCACTTCCTCCTGCTGCTGTTGGTTGCAGTATTGGTGTTTGCAGTAACCTTCTTCGTTGTTTTCATCGAGCGTGGTCAACGTCGTATCGTCGTTAACTATGCGAAGCGTCAACAAGGTCGTCGTGTTTATGCAGCACAGAGTACACATTTACCGTTGAAAGTGAACATGGCGGGTGTTATCCCGGCGATTTTCGCTTCCAGCATTATTCTGTTCCCGGCCACGATTGCATCATGGTTTGGGGGCGGTACCGGTTGGAACTGGCTGACTACGATTTCGCTGTATTTGCAGCCAGGGCAACCGCTTTATGTGTTACTCTATGCGTCTGCAATCATCTTCTTCTGTTTCTTCTACACGGCGTTGGTATTCAACCCGCGTGAGACAGCAGATAACCTGAAGAAGTCCGGTGCCTTCGTACCAGGAATTCGTCCGGGAGAGCAAACGGCGAAGTATATCGATAAAGTAATGACGCGTTTAACCCTGGTGGGCGCGATGTACATTACTTTCATCTGCCTGATCCCGGAGTTCATGCGTGATGCAATGAAAGTACCATTCTACTTTGGTGGTACCTCGCTACTGATCGTGGTTGTCGTCATCATGGACTTTATGGCTCAAGTGCAAACTCTGATGATGTCAAGTCAGTACGAGTCTGCATTGAAGAAAGCAAATCTGAAAGGCTATAACCGCTAGTCAGATTCGTTTGAGAAGTTACGGAGAGTAAAAATGAAAGTTCGTGCTTCCGTCAAGAAATTATGTCGTAACTGCAAAATCGTTAAGCGTAACGGTGTCGTTCGTGTGATTTGCAGCGCCGAGCCGAAGCATAAACAGCGTCAAGGCTGATTATCTCGCATATTTTTCTTGCAAAGTTGGGTTGAGCTGGCTAGATTAGCCAGCCAATCTTTTGTATGTCGCACTGCAACACTATTTGAGTATCCTGAAAACGGGCTTTTCAGAATGGTGTTGCTGTATAAAATAGTAGGAGTGCATAGTGGCCCGTATAGCAGGCATTAACATTCCTGATCATAAACATACCGTTATCGCCTTAACGTCGATCTTCGGTATCGGTAAAACCCGTTCACAGGCTATCTGTGCATCCACGGGTATTGCTGAAAATGTTAAGATCAGTGAGCTGTCTGAAGAGCAAATCGAAAAGCTTCGTGATGCAGTTGCCAAATACACCGTTGAGGGTGATTTGCGTCGTGAAATTACCCTGAGCATCAAGCGTCTTATGGACCTTGGTTGCTATCGTGGTTTGCGTCATCGTCGTGGTCTGCCGGTACGCGGTCAGCGCACCAAGACCAACGCTCGTACCCGTAAGGGTCCGCGCAAGCCGATCAAGAAATAATCGGGGTTATTGAATAATGGCAAAGGCACCTGTTCGTACACGTAAGCGTGTAAGAAAGCAAGTCTCTGACGGCGTGGCTCATATCCATGCTTCTTTCAACAACACCATCGTTACCATCACTGATCGTCAGGGTAATGCTTTGGGTTGGGCAACAGCCGGTGGTTCCGGTTTCCGTGGTTCTCGTAAGTCCACTCCGTTCGCAGCACAGGTTGCAGCAGAACGTTGTGCTGACGCAGTAAAAGAATACGGTATCAAGAACCTGGAAGTTATGGTTAAAGGACCTGGTCCTGGTCGTGAGTCTACTATCCGCGCTCTGAACGCGGCTGGTTTCCGCATCACTAATATTACTGATGTGACTCCGATCCCTCATAACGGTTGTCGTCCGCCGAAAAAGCGCCGCGTGTAACGCAGCTTTTAGGATTGTTGGAGAAAGAAAATGGCAAGATATTTGGGTCCTAAGCTCAAGCTGAGCCGTCGTGAGGGCACAGACCTGTTCCTTAAGTCTGGCGTTCGCGCGATCGATTCCAAGTGTAAAATTGAACAAGCACCTGGTCAGCACGGTGCGCGTAAACCGCGTCTGTCTGATTACGGTGTTCAGTTGCGTGAGAAGCAGAAAGTTCGCCGTATGTACGGCATTCTGGAGCGTCAATTCCGTAACTATTACAAAGAAGCAACCCGCCTGAAGGGCAACACCGGTGAAAACCTGTTGCAGCTGCTGGAAGGTCGTCTGGACAACGTTGTTTACCGTATGGGCTTCGGCGCTACTCGTGCAGAGTCACGTCAGCTGGTTAGCCACAAAGCAGTTATGGTAAACGGTCACGTTGTTAACATCGCTTCTTATCAGGTATCTCCGAATGACGTAGTCAGCATCCGCGAGAAAGCTAAAAAGCAGTCTCGTGTTAAAGCTTCTCTGGAGCTGGCTGAGCAGCGTGAAAAGCCGACTTGGCTGGAAGTTGATGCTGCTAAGATGGAAGGCGTGTTCAAGCGTATGCCTGAACGTACCGATCTGTCTGCGGACATTAACGAACACCTGATCGTCGAGCTTTACTCCAAGTAAAGCTTAGTACCAAAGAGAGGACACAATGCAGGGTTCTGTGACAGAGTTTCTAAAACCGCGCCTGGTAGATATCGAGCAAGTCAGTTCGACGCACGCCAAGGTGACCCTTGAGCCTTTAGAGCGTGGCTTTGGCCATACTCTTGGCAACGCACTGCGCCGTATTCTGCTTTCATCTATGCCGGGTTGCGCGGTGACCGAGGTTGAGATTGATGGTGTACTGCATGAGTACAGCACCAAAGAAGGCGTACAGGAAGATATCCTGGAGATCCTGCTCAACCTGAAAGGGCTGGCGGTGAGAGTTCAAGGCAAAGACGAAGTTATTCTTACCCTGAATAAATCTGGCATTGGCCCTGTGACCGCTGCCGACATCACCCATGATGGTGATGTCGAAATCGTCAAGCCTCAGCACGTGATTTGCCACCTGACTGATGAGAACGCGGCTATCAGCATGCGTATCAAAGTTCAGCGCGGTCGCGGTTATGTGCCGGCTTCTGCCCGAATTCATTCGGAAGAAGATGAGCGCCCAATCGGTCGTCTGTTGGTTGACGCCTGCTACAGCCCTGTAGAGCGTATCGCCTACAATGTTGAAGCTGCGCGTGTAGAACAGCGTACTGACTTGGATAAGCTGGTCATCGAGATGGAGACCAATGGCACGATCGATCCTGAAGAGGCGATCCGCCGTGCGGCCACCATTCTGGCTGAACAACTTGAAGCTTTCGTTGACCTGCGTGATGTACGTCAGCCGGAAGTTAAAGAAGAGAAACCAGAGTTCGATCCGATCTTGCTGCGCCCTGTTGACGATCTGGAATTGACTGTCCGCTCTGCTAACTGCCTCAAGGCAGAAGCTATCCACTACATCGGTGATCTGGTACAGCGTACCGAGGTTGAGTTGCTGAAAACGCCAAACCTGGGTAAAAAATCTCTTACCGAGATTAAAGACGTGCTGGCCTCACGTGGTCTGTCTCTGGGCATGCGCCTGGAAAACTGGCCGCCGGCAAGCATTGCTGACGAGTAACCGGATCACAGGTTAAGGTTTTACTGAGAAGGATAAGGTCATGCGCCATCGTAAGAGTGGTCGTCAACTGAACCGTAACAGCAGCCATCGCCAGGCTATGTTCCGTAACATGGCCGGCTCTTTGGTTCGTCATGAGATCATCAAGACGACCCTGCCAAAAGCAAAAGAGCTGCGTCGCGTTGTTGAGCCGCTGATTACTCTTGCCAAGACCGACAGCGTAGCTAATCGTCGTCTGGCATTCGCCCGTACTCGTGATAACGAGATCGTGGCAAAACTGTTTAACGAGCTGGGCCCGCGTTTCGCGAGCCGTGCCGGTGGTTACACTCGCATTCTGAAGTGTGGCTTCCGCGCAGGCGACAACGCGCCGATGGCATACATCGAGCTGGTTGATCGTGCTGAGTCTCAAGCAGAAGTAGCAACTGCAGAGTAATCTGTAGACGCGTACGTAAAAAAACCGGGCTTGCCCGGTTTTTTTACGTCCAAATCCAGCCAAATGTGCGTAATTCCCCCGCCACGCTTAAGATCCCTGTCCCTATCCGCTATGCTAAGGCTTCATCATTAGGCTTACCGAGGCTGTTTGTCATGGGGTTGCTCGATCAATGGGCGGAACGTCATATCCTTGATGCCCAAGATAAAGGCGAGTTCGACAATCTGCCCGGCCAGGGCCAACCGTTGACGCTGGAAGATGACAGCGCGGTGCCGGCTGAACTCCGCGCCGGTTACCGTCTGCTGAAAAATGCCGGTTACCTGCCACCGGAGCTGGAAGATCGCAAAGAGGCGCTAACCGTTGCTCGCTTACTGCAAGGGATTAGCAGTGAGCATCCGGACTATGTCGAACTCAGCAAACGCATGGCGCTGCTGGAGCATCGATTGCGTCAGGCTGGGATGAGTACGGATTTCTTACATGGCGAATACCAGCGTGCATTGGACGGCAAATTCACCCGGGAGGAGAAGTAATGTTCAAGATAGGTCAGTTGGCCAAGCTTGCCGAAGTGACGCCGGATACCGTGCGCTACTATGAAAAGCAGGGCATGATGGATCACAATGTCCGCACCGAGGGCGGTTATCGGCTCTACACCGAGCAGGATCTGCAGCGGCTGCGCTTTATTCGCTATGCCAAGCAGCTGGGATTTACTCTGGAAACGATCGCCGAGTTGCTGTCGATCCGCGTCGATCCTGAGCATCATACCTGCCAGGAGTCAAAGTCGATCGTCGATGCGCGCCTGAGCGAAGTGGAAAGCAAGTTGGCGGAGCTGACGCGTATGCGCGAATCGCTGAAGCGGCTGAGTGATGCCTGCTGTGGTACCGCCCATACCAGCAACTACTGTTCTATTTTGGAAGCCTTGGAACAGGGCGCCAGCGATGACAAAGGTAAAAAAGGTTGCTGACGGCACTTTAATTTTTATACTGCCGGCAGTATTATCGGCTCGTTTTATTACCCTACCTTTTACAGGAGCATTACCATGACGAAATATCGTCACACTAAAGGCCAGATTCAAGATAACGCCATTGAGGCGCTGTTGCATGATCCGCTATTCCGTCAGCGGGTAGAAAAGAATGTGAAAGGCAAAGGCAGCTATCGGCGTAAAGAAAAACACAACAAAGGCGGTAACTGGGAGGCCAGTGGTAAACTATCAAACGATAAATTACCACTGGCCTTCTGGTTTTAAGCATTAAAAAAGCCACCTTTATCAGGTGGCTTTTTATTGGCATAACCAAACGCTGTTTTACAGTTTTGGCTGCTGTTGCTGGCTCAGCAAGTCACGGATTTCCGTCAGCAGTTTCTCTTCTGCGGTAGGTGCTGGCGGCGCTGCCGGAGCCTCTTCCTGCTTGCGGCGCATTTTGTTCATCAATTTAATCGCCAGGAAGATAGCGAAGGCGACAATCACGAAGTCGAATACGGTTTGAATGAATGAACCGTAGTTCATTACCACCGCCGGTACGGCGCCCTGAGCTTCACGTAATACCAGATGGAACTGTTTAAAGTCGACGCCGCCGATCAGTAAGCCCAGCGGTGGCATGATGATATCGGCCACGAAGGACGAAACGATCTTGCCGAATGCAGCACCGATAATCACACCGACAGCCAAATCGACCACGTTGCCACGCATGGCAAATTCGCGAAACTCTTTCAACATACTCATAGAACGCACCCCTTGCAGAATTAATAACTCAAGTTTAACAAAGCAATTTCCCTTTGCCACAAAAGGAGAGAAGTTTTATCTCCTCTTAAGGCAGAGAACAACTACGCGATTATAGACCATCGCCTAATAAATTCGTTCTACAAGAAGAACGGGCTCGGTTGGAACAAGCGTTCAACGTCCGGCACGAATTTCTTGTCGGTAATAAACATGATGACGTGATCGCCTTGTTCGATTTTGCTGTTGCCGTTGGCAATGATCACGTCGTCGCCACGCACGATCGCACCGATGGTGGTACCCGGCGGCAGCTTGATGTCTTCGACGATGCGGCCGACCACTTTGGACGTGCTTTCATCCCCGTGGGCAATCGCTTCGATCGCTTCCGCCACGCCGCGGCGCAGCGACGAAACGCTGACGATATCCGCTTTGCGCACGTGCCCCAACAGGGCGGAGATGGTCGCCTGTTGTGGTGAAATGGCGATATCGATCACGCTGCCTTGTACCAGATCGACATAGGCGCGGCGCTGGATCAATACCATTACCTTCTTGGCGCCCATGCGCTTAGCCAGCATGGCGGACATGATGTTGGCCTCATCGTCGTTGGTGATAGCGATGAAGACATCCACCTGCTCGACGTGCTCTTCGGCCAGCAGCTCCTGGTCGGAGGCATCGCCGTAGAACACGATGGTATCGTGCAACTGTTCGGCCAGTTCGGCGGCGCGTTGCTGATTGCGCTCGATCAGTTTGACGTTGTAGTCTTTTTCCAGCTTGGCGGCCAGGCCGGCGCCGACGTTGCCGCCACCGACGATCATGATGCGCTTATACGGTTTCTCCAGCCGCTGCAGTTCGCTCATCACCGCGCGGATGTGCTGTGATGCGGCGACGAAGAAGACTTCATCACCGGCTTCGATAATGGTCGAGCCCTGCGGCCGGATCGGTCTGTCCTGGCGGAAAATAGCGGCGACGCGGGTGTCGATATGCGGCATGTGTTCGCGCATCGAAGAGAGCGCATTGCCGACCAGCGGGCCACCGTAATAGGCTTTAACCGCGGCGATGCTGACTTTACCTTCGGCGAAGTTGACCACCTGCAGCGCACCGGGGTATTCAATCAGTTTGTAGATATAGTCTATGACCAACTGCTCCGGTGAAATCAGATGGTCGATTGGCACTGCTTCCGGCAGGAACAGTTTCTCCGACTCGCGGATATATTCCGGTGCGCGGATGCGGGCGATACGGTTGGGGGTGTTAAACAGAGAATAGGCGATCTGGCAGGCGATCATGTTGGTTTCGTCGGAGTTGGTGACGGCAACCAGCATGTCGGCGTCTTCTGCGCCGGCTTCGCGCAGCACTCGAGGGTGGGAACCATGTCCCTGAACCACCCGCAGATCGAATTTATCCTGCAGCTGACGCAACCGGCCGGAATCAGTATCGACGACGGTGATGTCGTTGTTTTCACCCACCAGGTTTTCCGCCAGCGTCCCGCCAACCTGACCGGCACCAAGAATAATTATTTTCATCGTGTTCTCTGCTTCACACTGAAAGACTTAGGGCGCGCACGCACGCCCCGAAGCATTACATTTTAATCAGCTTAGCGTAAAAGAAGCCATCGCCGTCCTCGGGATGCGGGATATTCTGCCGCCCAGGCCGCTGCACATCGCCGGTTTCAACCAGCTTGGCATCGGCGTGGCGTTGCAAGAACGCGGCGATCTGGCTGCTGTTTTCATCCGGCAGGATAGAGCAGGTGGCGTAAACCATCACGCCGCCCGATTTCAGATGCGGCCAGACGGCTTCCAGGATCTCCGCCTGCAGCGCGGCGAGTTCGGCGATGTCGCGATCGCGGCGCAGCCATTTGATGTCGGGGTGACGGCGGATCACGCCAGTGGCGGAACAAGGTGCATCCAGCAGGATGCGATCGAACTGTTTGTCGCCGCACCATTGTTGCGGCGTACGGCCATCGCCCAGCTTAACTTCTGCGTGCAAACGCAGACGCTGCAGGTTTTCCTTTACCCGCGCCAGACGCTGTTCGTCGATATCCACGGCCATGACGTGCGCCTTCGGCGCCGCTTCCAGAATATGCGTGGTTTTGCCGCCAGGCGCGGCGCACAAATCGAGGATCTGTTCACCGTCTTGCGGATCCAACAGATCGACACAGCCCTGGGCTGAGGCATCTTGCACGGTGACCCAGCCGTCGGCGAACCCAGGCAGATCGGTTACGGCGCAAGGCGCCAGCAACCGCACTGCGTCGGCATAGTCTGCATGAGGCTCCGCGGCGATGCCGGCGTCGGTCAACAGCTGCAGGTAAGCTTCGCGGCTGTGATGCAGGCGGTTGACGCGCAGCCACATCGGTGGCTTCTGGTTGTTGGCGTCGACGATCTGTTCCCAGTTGGCGGGATAGGCTTGTTGAAGGCGTTTCAGCAACCAGCTCGGGTGCAGATAGCGGCTGTCATTGTTGGCGGCGCGCTGCAGCAGCTCTTCCTGTTGGCGCTGGAATTGCCGCAAGACGCCGTTAATCAGGCCTTTCAACTGCGGGCGTTTCAGCGCCACTGCGCCTTCCACCGTTTCTGCCAGCACGGCGTGCGCCGGGATGCGGGTATACAACAGCTGATACAGGCCGACCATCAGCAAATAGTGCAGCGTACGCTGCTTGCCGGTGAGCGGCTTGGCCATCAATTGCTGAATGCACCACTCGAGCTGCGGCAGCACGCGCAACGTGCCGAAACACAGTTCCTGCAGCAACCCGCGATCTTTATCGTTGATGGTGGTTTGCAGCGCCGGCAGGACAGTGCTGAGCGACTGCCCTTGATCCAGCACCTGGCCGATGGCTTTGGCAGCGATGCTGCGGAGATTGTAATTATTTTTCATAGGCTGAAGCTGATAACGATCGGCATTAAGAAAATAACGGCCCGGCGATGAACGGCCGGGCAGTGGGGTGACTTACAGCCGGTTACCCGGGGTAAACCATTCACGACGTGAATTTAAAAGGTCTTGCGCCGACATCGGTTTCTTGCCGGCGGGCTGCAGTTGGATCAGATTGAGGATGCCGTCGGCGGTCGCCACCTGAATGCCGTGCTTGTCGGCATGGACAACGGTGCCTGGCTCCGCGTTGGCGCTTTGCGCCAGTACGCTGGCTTGCCACACTTTCACCGGTTGATCGTCGATGGTGAAGTAGCTGACCGGCCAAGGATTGAAGGCGCGGATGCAACGCTCCAGCTGAGCGGCGGACAGTGTCCAGTCCAGGCGAGCTTCTTCTTTGCTCAGCTTCTCTGCGTAGGTGACCAGCGCTTCGTCCTGCACTTCGCGGGTGGCGCTGCCATCGGCCATTTGGCGCAGCGTAGTCAGCATGCCCTGCGGGCCGAGCTGCGCCAGTTTGTCGTAGAGACTGGCGCTGGTATCGCTGCTCTCAATCGGGCAGGCAATCTTGTGCATCATGTCGCCGGTATCGAGACCGACGTCCATCTGCATGATGGTCACGCCGGTTTCGCTGTCACCGGCCCAGAGCGAACGCTGGATCGGCGCCGCGCCGCGCCAGCGAGGCAGCAGCGAGCCATGTACGTTGATGCAACCGAGACGCGGCATATCCAGCACCGCCTGCGGCAGGATCAGCCCGTAGGCAACCACCACCATCACGTCGGCGTTGAGATCGGCCACCAGGCGCTGGTTCTCTTCGGGGCGCAGCGATTTGGGCTGGAAGACCGGCAGTTGGTGTTGCTCGGCCAGCACTTTGACCGGGCTTGGCGTCAGCTTGTTGCCGCGGCCTGCCGGGCGATCCGGCTGGGTAAAAACGCCGACAATCTGGTGCTCAGATGACAACAGCGCGTCAAGATGACGCGCTGCGAAGTCTGGTGTTCCGGCGAAAATAATCCGTAAAGAGTCAGACACGTTGATTTCCTGATCGGTTAGGCGCGGGCTTGAAGCTTGGCCATTTTTTCCAGTTTCTGACGAATGCGCTGACGCTTGAGCGGCGACAGGTAATCGACGAACAGTTTACCCATCAGGTGATCCATCTCGTGCTGGATGCAGATCGCCAACAGGTCGTCCGCTTCCAGCTCGAAAGGTTTGCCTTCGCGATCCAGTGCGCGGATCTTCACCTGCGCGGCGCGCGGCACTAACGCACGCTGCTCGGGAATGGAAAGACAGCCTTCCTCGATGCCGGTTTCGCCGCTCTTTTCCAGCAGCTCAGGGTTGATCAGCACCAGGCGCTGATCGCGATTCTCGGAGACGTCGATCACGATAATGCGCTGATGGATATCCACCTGAGTCGCAGCCAGGCCAATGCCTTCCTCTGCGTACATGGTTTCAAACATATCATCCACGATGCGCTGGATATCTGCATTGACTTCTTTTACCGGCGCTGCGACTTTGCGCAGACGCTCGTCTGGGAAATGTAATACCTGCAAGACTGACATATATCTTTAGATCTGTATCCGAGTAATGAACGAGGTTTAACCTCTATTCTAGACATTTCCCGGCCTGATTGACAGCATTGCGCACCAATTGCTCAGATTGGTAATACCACTGTTTTTGCTGAGGGAACAGACGATGCGGCCGGAAGAGATCGCTTTACGGATGAGAGGGGTAACGGGGCTGCAGACCGTTGTGGCCAGCCGGATCGTGCGGCAGCTATCGCAAATGGGGTGCGAGCCTCGCCGCGTGCTGCATGAGCTGGGATTGAACGAACGGCAGCAGACGCAGTTCAACCAGGCGGATCCCGGTTATCTGGCGGCGACCCTGCGTTGGCTGGAGCTGCCGGCGCACCGTATGCTGAACTATGGGGCGGCCGGCTATCCGGAACGCCTGGCCCAGATCGATGATGCGCCGCTGTTTTTGCTGATCGAGGGCGATCCTCAGGCGTTGCTGCACCCGCAGCTCGCCATGGTTGGCAGCCGGCAGTTCAGCCACTACGGCGAGCGTTGGGCCAATTATTTCGTCGAGGAATTGGCGCGTTGCGGTTTCACCATCACCAGCGGTTTGGCGATCGGCATCGACGGCATTTGCCATCGCGCAGCGCTGGCGGCCGGTGGTTGCACGGTCGCGGTGTTGGGCAGCGGGCTGGCCAATGTTTATCCACGCCGGCATCGCAGGCTCGCGGAGCAGATTGTCGAGCTGGGCGGCGCGGTGATTTCAGATCATTTGGTCACCGATTTACCTCTGGCCGACCATTTTCCACGCCGCAACCGCATTATCAGCGGGCTCAGTCTGGGCGTTCTGGTCATAGAGGCTTCGTTACGCAGCGGTACGCTGGTGACGGCTCGTTATGCGCTGGAGCAGGGGCGTGAAGTGTTTGCCTTGCCGGGGCCGTTAGGGAACCCGATGAGCGAGGGCACACATTGGCTGATCCAACAGGGCGCGCACCTGGTCACCGGGCCGAAAGATATCGCCGAATTATTGGGAAGCGGCCTTCAATGGCTGTCACTGAACGAAAATACAACTATTTGTGCGTCGCAGGCTGAAGTTGAATTGCCATTTGCCGATGTGTTGGCTAACGTAGGAGATGAGGTGACACCTGTTGACGTCGTCGCTGAACGTGCCGGCCAACCTGTGCCAGTGGTGGTAATCAAGTTACTCGAGCTGGAGTTAGCAGGGTGGATCGCAGCTGTACCCGGCGGCTATGTCCGAATAAGGAGGGCAAGCCATGTTCGACGTACTCATGTACTTGTTTGAAACTTATATCCACAATGAACCAGAGATGCGCGTCGATCAGGATCAACTGACGGATGATCTCGCTCAGGCGGGGTTTCATCGGGATGATATCTACAACGCGTTGAATTGGCTTGAAAAGTTGGCTGACCTGCAAGAAGGTCAAAATGCCCCTTACTTTATGGATGCCGATCCGCTGGCAATGCGGATCTACACCGAAGAAGAAGGTGCGCGTTTGGACGCCGGCTGCCGTGGTTTTCTCCTGTTCCTGGAACAGATTCAGGTATTGAACCTCGAAACCCGTGAAATGGTTATCGACCGCGTTATGGCCTTGGATAATGCGGAATTCGATCTCGAAGATCTGAAATGGGTCGTGTTGATGGTGCTGTTTAATATCCCCGGATATGAAAGCGCCTATCAGCAAATGGAAGAACTGTTGTTTGAAGTGAACGAAGGTTATCTGCATTGAGCCGATAACGTGAATAGAAGACGTTATGACAAAAAACGCGATTTTTGCCGCCAGGCAAAATGAACCCTGTCCGGAATGCGGGGCCGATCTGGTGATCCGTAGCGGTCGCCACGGCCCCTTCCTCGGCTGTTCCCAGTATCCTGAATGCCAATATATTCGCCCGCTGAAAGCGCAGGCCGATGGGCATATCGTCAAGGTGCTGGATGGGCAGCAGTGCCCGAAGTGCCAGGCGACGTTGGTGCTGCGCCAGGGGCGCTATGGCATGTTTATCGGTTGCAGCGACTATCCGCAGTGCGATCACACTGAAGTGATCGATAAGCCTGACGAAACCGCCATTACCTGTCCGCAGTGCGGTCAGGGCAAACTGCTGCAGCGTAAGTCTCGCTACGGCAAGGTTTTTCACTCCTGCGATCGTTACCCGGAATGTCAATTCGCCCTCAATGTTAAACCCGTCGCCGGTGAATGTGCCTATTGCCATTATCCGCTGCTGATGGAAAAGCGCACGGCAAAAGGCCCCGTCCTGTGCTGTGCCAGCAAGCTGTGCGGAAAACCTGTCGCGACTACAGAATAATCACATCATGAACTCAGAATTAAGCCCGAATCTTTTATCTATCATCGATGCTTTGCATCAACAGCAGGTGATTGCCTATCCCACCGAAGCGGTATTCGGTCTGGGATGCGATCCCGACAGCGAACAGGCGGTCAATGCTCTGCTGGCATTGAAACAGCGGCCGTGGGAAAAGGGGCTGATTCTGATCGCCGCCGACTATGCGCAGCTTAAGCCTTATATCGACGACAGCGCGCTCAGCGAACAGCAGCGCGCGACGATGTTCGCCAGCTGGCCAGGGCCGGTAACCTGGGTGTTGCCTGCTCGCCCGGAGACGCCGCGTTTGTTGACCGGGCGTTTCAGCTCGCTGGCGGTACGCGTCAGCGATCATCCGTTGGTGCAGCTGCTGTGCCGGCAGTACGGCAAGCCGCTGGTGTCGACCAGCGCCAATCTCAGTGGGCTGGAGCCGTGCCGCAGTGCGGATGAGGTCACTCGGCAATTCGGCGAAGCTTTCCCGGTATTGGTCGGCGAGGTGGGTGGCCGTCTTAATCCTTCCGAAATCAGAGATGCTCTGACCGGCGAGCAGATCCGTCAGGGCTAGAGGTAATGGGCATGGAGAAGTTTGCGGTATTTGGCAACCCTATCGGCCACAGCAAGTCGCCGCGAATTCATGCGCTGTTTGCTGCCCAGACCGGCATTGAGCATCCTTATGGGACAGTGCTGGCGCCGCTGGACGGTTTTGAAACCAGCCTGCAGGCGTTTATCCACGCCGGAGGGCTGGGGGCGAACGTCACGGTACCCTTCAAGGAGCGAGCTTATTCGGCCGCTTCTGAGCTGAGCGAGCGTGCAGCGATGGCCGGGGCGGTCAATACCCTGAAGGTATTGCCGCATGGCGGTCTATTGGGGGATAACACCGACGGCATCGGTTTGTTGACCGATCTGCAGCGTCAGCAATTGATCCGGTCGCAGGATCGCATTCTGCTGGTGGGCGCCGGCGGCGCGGCGCGCGGTGTGATCCTACCGCTGCTGTCTTTCGGCTGCCGGCTCACGATCACCAACCGCACCTTCAGCCGGGCTCAGGAGTTGGCCGACGCTTTCCGGCATTTGGGTGAGATCTCGGCGGCGCCGATGGATCAACTGGATCAGCAAGCGTTCGATCTGGTGATCAATGCGACGGCGTCCGGCATCAGCGGGGAGATTCCGGCCTTGCCCGCGGGCGTAGTCAACGCGCAAACCCGTTGCTATGACATGTTCTATCAGCAGGGCGTCACGCCCTTCCTGGCCTGGGCGCAGCAGCGGGGGGCAACGGAATATGCCGATGGGCTGGGTATGCTGGTGGGGCAGGCGGCGCATGCTTTCCTGCTTTGGCACGGAGTGATGCCAGAGATCGAGCCGGTATTGCGCCAGCTGCGCAGCGAGCTGGCGGCATAAATCCTACCCCGTTCTCTTTATAGGGAACGGGGCGCCCATCAGATGTCTTCCGACAGGTATTCGTCTTTCCAGCGTACGTAGTTGTTAGAAGAATAAAGCAATCCCTCCAACTCGGCGGCGGTCAACGGCCGAACCTGGCGTGCCGGGCTGCCCATATAAAGATAGCCGCTCGCCAGGCGCTTGCCCGGCGCCACCAAACTGCCGGCGCCAATCATTACGTCGTCTTCTACTACTACACCGTCCAACAGGATCGATCCCATACCGACCAGCACCCGGTTGCCGATGGCGCAGCCGTGCAGCATCGCCTTATGGCCCACGGTCACGTCTTCCCCAATCAGCAGGGGATAACCGTCTGGGTTGTGTTCGGAACGGTGAGTCACATGCAGTACGCTGCCGTCCTGAATATTGCTGCGCGCGCCGATCTTTACCGCATTGACGTCGCCGCGGATAGCGACCAGCGGCCAGATGCTGACGTCATCCGCCAGATCGACGTCGCCGATCACGACGCTGGAAGGATCGATCAAGACGCGCTGACCGAGTTTAGGGGTGTATTGAAGATAAGAACGTACTGCATCGGACATAATGCTGCCTCACGTCGGGATCATATTTACCGGCAATACTAGACTCTGGCGATGGAATTACAACCAATCGCCGCGCCGGATCCTGCGGAAAATGGCCCTGGTCGCACAAGATCCATCCGGAAGGGCTGAAAAGTGTGCAAACAGAAAGAAAAGATCAAAAAAGGGGTTGTGCAAAAAACTCGGATCCCTATAATGCGCCTCCATCGACACGGCGCAAGTGATTCACTTCACACAGCGGCCGGGAAGAAAGAGAAAAAATCCTGAAAATTAGGGTTGAC
>NZ_VOSN01000025.1:0-205 GCF_020858655.1 Serratia montpellierensis | reverse complement strand
AAAAATCGCTCAGAAAATTATTATATTACGCGGGAAAGCGCGATCCGCAGGGGGATTGGGGGTTGCACGCGTTCGCGTTTTGTTTATGCTTAACTGTATAAATATACAGTTTGGTTATGATTATGCTGAGCAATTCAAGATTGTATGCTTTTTCACCAGGTGAACCCCTGACGTTACCGCTGTTTGCCGATCGCGTGGCCTGCGG
>NZ_VOSN01000024.1:0-1473 GCF_020858655.1 Serratia montpellierensis | reverse complement strand
TCGCCCTGCGGGCCGCGACCGTGCGCCTGCGCCAGTCGGTTGTCGGCGTCGTAGCGGTAGCGCTGTTCGTACAGGCCATTGCGCCGGCTGATCAGGTTGCCCCAGGCGTCGTAACGGTAAAACAGTTTTTGCCAGTGCGTCAGGCGGTTGTCGGCGATCGGCGCCAGCGGCAGCGGCAGATGCGCGTCGATGTCGTTCTGCGGGCTGCGCTCGCCCAGCAGGTTATCCGCCAAATCGTACACCAGCCGCGCGCCCGGTTTGCCCTGATTGGGTTCGCGGTGTTGCAGCAGGCGGCCTGCCATACAAACTTAACTATTTGATTATATATGATTTTTAAAGAATCAGACATTACCTTTTCACGCTTTATTTTTTATCTCACCGAAAATCAGCTGAGAATGGACTGATGTAAAAATAGTTATTCACTTACCTCCGAAGGAAAACAGCCACTAAATTAGATCTCTTTCTAAATTTAAAAACTATCGCTTCCAACGAAAGCCAGAAAACTTTTAGTTTACGGATTTATCAGTTACAACGAAAATAAAAAGTCCATGAAAATTTAAACCCCGCAGACATAGTAAAGGTCGGGGCAGGACTTAATCCACCGACCTTTTCATGAAAAATAATTATATACGTAAACTGTAAAGATCTTTTCCTTCTTCATCCATATCCAAACTGCCAAGCGCACCTAGGTCTAAGCTATATATCTTATCACTATCATCACTTAGGTTTATAAAACAACCCAAATCACCATCTTGCCCTATCAATAAAAAGTCAGGTACCGAGTCTTGAATAGCATATGTATCATTACGTTCAACTAGATCTTTATAATTAAATATATAGAGAGCCTCTCCATTTTTCTTTGTGAGTTCATATGCGTCAGAATCACCCACTTCTTCCGATAAAAATTTCTTATATAATACAGGGAATTTACACCCTATATCACTCTCTATTTTATCTAGCTCTTTTAAAATCTCATTTTTATTCACAAAAACCTCCGCATGAAAAATAAAATCTAGATATCAAAGAACGGGTTGCCAATATTCTTTTCTCTCAACCCGTCAAAGTACTTATATGCATCTCCAAGCGATTTCCTCGCTTGTTCAACAGGAACGCCAGAATCAAGCATTTCTCTATAACTAATATTAAACTCTTGTTTTAATGTTGTATCCCAACCTCCTGGTAGAGCACGCCTAGTCCGCTGAACAGCGCTAATTCCTGCATGAGGACTTCCTGAGGCTGATTTCAAGAGTGTTGCTGGCGCAGAGTTCCTTTGATATCCACCAACTCTTTTTTTAGCCCATGCATCTTGAATAGGGTGGTGACTCTGAACAAAACCATCAGTTTTGCTATTTGTGTGCCCTACAGCACGATTCGTTCCTGGTGATAAATTACCATGAGGATCCACGTCACCTGTTTTATATCCTTTCGGGGAATTGCACGCACTCAACCCAAACGGATCCACCCACATCAGCG
>NZ_VOSN01000023.1:0-241 GCF_020858655.1 Serratia montpellierensis | reverse complement strand
GTTGCAGAGCAGAAAAAGACGCTGGCGCAGCAGGCAGGACTGATCACCACACTGCGCGCGGATGACGCCCGTAATCGCGCAATGATGGCCGAACAGCAACGGAGAGAGCAGCAGCTGCGCCAGCAGGGCGAAAACTACCAGAGGAAATATCAGGATGCCATTAAAAATGACGAGTGCGCCCGCCGCACTGCTCCTGGTGCTGTTCTTGGCCTCCTGCGCGGAACGGACACCGCCGCCGCCG
>NZ_VOSN01000022.1:405338-494128 GCF_020858655.1 Serratia montpellierensis | reverse complement strand
CAGCCGCGCGCCCGGTTTGCCCTGATTGGGTTCGCGGTGTTGCAGCAGGCGGCCTTCGGCGTCGTAACCGTAGTGCACTTCGCCGCGCAGCGCGTCGCTCACCCCGGCCAGCTCGCCGCGGGCGGTGTAGCGATAAGCGCGCCACAGCACGCCGTCTTCCGGCCGGGTCAGTTTGTCGTGGCCAAAGGCGCTGCTCTGCCAGCTGCGGCGGCCCATGGCGTCGTAACGCCGCTGCTGCTGCAGCGCGCCCTGGCTGCGACCGGTTTCCCGGTGCAGGCGATCGCGGGTGAATTCGCTCACCACCTGCTGGTTGAATTTAATGGCGCTGGCGTGGCCGGAGCCGTAATACAGCCACTGCAGGCGATCGCCCTGCGGCAGCGTCAGCGCCTGCAGGTTGGCCAGCGCATCCCATTGGTATTGCAGCTCGCCGTTCACGCCCTGCTCGCCAAGCAGCCGCCCGGCGGCGTCATAGCGCATCTGCACGCTGTCCGGCTCGATGCCCAGCGCCGCGCCGCTCGCCGTCGGCAGGCGGTTCAGCTCGCGCAGCCGTCCCATGGCGTCGAAGCGGTAATGCCATTCCGCGCTGGCATTGCCGCGCCAGACCAACTGCCCGGCCTCGTCGAAGCGGAAGCGCTGTTCGCGCTGCGTCAGCTCACCCGCGCTGCCCGGCAGGCCGACCTCTCGGTGCTCCTCCAACAGCCCGGCCGCGCCGTAGCGATAATAGTGGCGGGTGTCGTCCGGGCGCTCTTCGGCCAGCACGCGGCCCACCGCATCGTAGCTGAAGCGGTAGTCGCCGCCGTTACCGTTCTCCAGCCGCGTCAGCCAGCCCTGCGGGCTGTAGTGATAGCGCCGGGTGCGGTTGATGCGGTCGGTGATGCTGACCGGCAGCCCCAGGGCGTTGTACTGCCAGCGGGTCAGGCTGCCCAACGCGTCCTGATGTTCAGCCAACTGGCCGTGCGCATTCCAGTTAAAACGCTCTTCGCCGCCGTCCGGGTGGATCAGGGTGTGCAGGCGCCCGCCGTTATCCCATAGGTAGCGCGTCTGGTGGCCTTCGGCATCGGTCTGCGCCGTCAGTTGCCCCAGCGCATCGTAGGTATAAGCCGTGACGCTGCCGGAACAGTCGGTGTAGCGCGTCAGCTGGCCGCGGGCGTCCCACTCCAGCTTCACTTCCCCGCCCAGCGCGTCGATCACACTAGCCGGCAGGCTCTCTTCGTCATCCGGATAGCGGTACAGCGTGGTATTGCCCAGGGCATCGACATAACGCGTCGGGCGCCCCAGCGTGTCCCAGTGCTGCGCCTCGCTGCTGCCGTCCGGGTACGCGACGGCGAACAGCCGGCCGCTGTTGCGCGAATATTGATAGCGCGTCACGCGGCCGAGCGGATCGGTCTCCGACAGCAGGCGGCCATAAGAGTCCCATTCGCTCTGGCGCTGCGCGCCGCCGGGCAGCAGCACGCTGCACAGCTCGCCGCGTTGATAGATAAAACCGTAGCGGCGCTGGTCGAAATCGGTGTACTGCGCCACGTTGTCGTCGTCATCCAGCCGCCACTCCGCGCGCTTGCCGTCGCCGCGCACCGCGCTGCGGCGCCCCCCGGCGAAGTCATAGCCGAACTCAAGGGATTCTCCGGCGCTGTTGCGGTAGGCCGTCACGCGCGGCACGCCGTCGATCTCTTGCCATTGGTATTCGTTCAGCAGCCCGGCGGCGTCCTGGTGGCTGATCATCAGGCCGTCGCGCCAGCCAAAGCGGCGCGTTACCTCACCGGCGCGGTTGCTCACCGTCGTCAGTTGGCCCTGCTCATCGTAACCGTAGCGCGCCAGCGTCCGTTCGCCTTCGGCGGTTTGCAGTGCCACTTCGCGCAGGCGGCCCTGCGCGAAGTGGCACATCAGGCGCTGCCCGGCGCTGTCCACCAGTTCGCTCAGCAGCCCCTCGTCGTCGTAAAACAGCGAGGTGGCGTTGCCGATGGCGTCAGTGATCATGCTGAGCCGACTCGGCTGCTCGCCCGCCAGCGGCGGGTAGTGGAAAATCTGTTCGCCGACGTCAAACAGCTGCCAGCTGCCGTCGTCGTTGTGCATCAGCCAGCATTTTTCGGCTTCGCAGTAAGTTTTGTGGCCGCGCGGCACCATAGGGAAAGCGACGAAGTCGCCGGAAGGGGCGCGCCACACCAGGCCGTCCTGATACGGCTGCAGGCTGCTCTCCCAGAACAGGTTCCAGCCGCGGCCCAGTACGCTGTCGCCGGGGTTGCCGCTGCGCCAATAGCGCTGCCAGGCGACCGGCAGCCGCGAAGGCAGCACGAAATCGAGATCGTCTTCGCCGTCGAGGAATTTCTGGCCGCTGACGATATCCACCGGCCGGGCGATAATGCCGACGGCGGCGGTCGCGGTCATCAGGGTGCCGGCGCGGCAGGCGATGCGCGCCAGTTTGTTAATGCCGGGCAGCTTGCCCAGCAGTTTGCCGAGCGCCCCCAGCTTGCCGGCGGCGCCGCCCACGCCGCCCACCAGGCCGGCGAACAGCAGCGTCAGGTCAGAGACCTTGTACAGCCAATCCGGCACTTCGGGCTTGATCGGCAAGGTGGTGACGGTGCCGCCGCCGATAAACACGTTGGGCGAGCCTTCCATCACCTGCGCGTCGCAGTTGGTTTTGTCCCCCACGCGCGAGGCGGGCTGGCCGTTGATGCTGACCTTGTCTGAGCCCTGCGCCATCTGCATGCTCGGGCCGTCGTCGCTGCAGGCCACCTGGCTATTGGTGGCGAGCGCGGCGGGTTTGCCGTTGATGAAGACGTTGGGGGAGCCGGTGACGATATTGCCTTTGGGGGTCAGGCTACCGGCACCGGCGTCGGCAATGCCGTC
This sequence comes from Serratia montpellierensis, assembly GCF_020858655.1. Taxonomy (NCBI): domain Bacteria; kingdom Pseudomonadati; phylum Pseudomonadota; class Gammaproteobacteria; order Enterobacterales; family Yersiniaceae; genus Serratia; species Serratia montpellierensis. Next base: position 491,284 of record NZ_VOSN01000022.1, on the reverse strand, counting down.
GCGCGCCGCGGTGGCCGCCTCCCCGGTGAGATACCCCACCGCCAGGCTGGCGCCGATGAGCAACACGCCAACGCCGATACAGGAAGCCGCCAGGCCGGCGACGAACAGCGCCCCCGCCGCCACCGCGCCTGCGGCGGCGATCAGGCCGCCGACAAGGGTGCCGGCAATCATGCCGGCCAGGGCATGGGAATGCCCGATAATATCGCCGACGCGAGCCGCTTCGGTCATCGTAAGGTCCTTTTACGTGAAGAGTTCATCGTTATGCCGCCCGGTAGCTGCTCAGCACCTGCAACAGCAGCGCGTCGTCTTGCGGCGTCAGCTTGCGCGCCATCGCCAGGGTGAACACCAGCACCCGGCCTTCCGCCAGCGCGAACACCGCCTGGTTTTGCCAGATGCGTTTGCCGTCGCGCAGGTAGCTGGCGCGCACCCATTCACCGGCGGTGAATCCATCGCCCAGCGTCGTCGGCTCGCGGCTTTTGAACGCCCAGCCTTTCAGCCCCTGCGCCAGCGCATCGAGCTGGCGGGTGACGTAGCCTTCCAGGTTCTCCGCCGGCTGCAGCGCATCGCGGGAAATATTGACTGAGGGGGAAACATCATCGCCGGCCAACAGGACGTTGACCGTGCGATCGGCATAGCCTTCCGGCAAAGCGACGCTGCCTTCGCTGAAAGCGCAGCGGGATAAAGCGGACATGCGAGGATCCTTTTGCATAAATAATGCTTAAGCATCGCATAACTTAGCCTTGAAATAAAACCATCAGGCGCCGCCAATGTTGCGCGGCGTGACCGCGTTCACTGTGAAAAAGAGCGTGGCCGGAATCTGGCCGGGAATCAAACCGTCATATTACAGAATTATCTGAAACCACTGGCGCGCCGACGCCCTGATTGTGGCTATACTCGGCTATCGCCCTTTTCAGGAGATCAGGATGCTGAGATTCACCCGCAGCGCACTGCTGTGCGCCACGCTGGCCGCGTTCCCCGCCGCCGCCGAAACGCCGAAGTTCGGCCCGGAGCTGCAGGGCTTTCACTACCCCTACCCGTTGCAGCAATTCAGCTTCACCTCACAGGGGCAGACGTTAAAGATGGGCTATATGGACGTGCCGCCGGAAGGCACCGCCAACGGCCGCACCGCGCTGTTGCTGCACGGTAAAAACTTCTGCGCCGCCACCTGGCAGGACACCATCAAGGCGCTGAGCAAGGCCGGTTATCGCGTCATCGCGCCGGATCAAATCGGCTTTTGCGCCTCCACCAAGCCGGCGCATTACCAGTACAGCTTCCAGCAGCTGGCGCAAAACACCCACGGCCTGCTGCAGAACCTGAAAATCAGCCGGGCCATCGTCATCGGCCACTCTACCGGCGGCATGCTGGCCACGCGCTACAGCCTGATGTATCCGCAGGCGGTGGAACGGCTGGTGATGGTCAACCCGATCGGCCTCGAGGACTGGAAGGCGAAAGGCGTGCCGTGGCGCAGCGTCGATCAATGGTTCGCGCGCGAGCTGAACACCTCCGCCGAGGGCATCCGCAACTATGAGCAACGCACCTACTACGGCGGCCGCTGGAAGCCAGAGTACGATCGCTGGGTGGATATGCTGGCCGGGCTGAACAACGGGCCGGGCCACCGCCTGGTGGCGTGGAACTCGGCGCTGATCTACGACATGATCTTCACCCAGCCGGTGTATTACGAGTTCAAGTATCTGCAAACGCCCACCACGTTGATGATCGGCACCGCCGACACCACCGCCATCGGCAGCGATATCGCCCCGCCGGCGGTCAAAGCCAGGATCGGGCACTACGCGGAGCTGGGTAAGCAGACGGCGAAACTGATCCCGCACGCCACGCTGATCGAATTCGCCGGGCTGGGCCATGCGCCGCAAATGGAGGAACCGGAGCGTTTCCATCAGGCGTTGCTCAAGGCGCTGCAACCCTGAGCGGCCGGTTAGCGCGGCCGCCGCACGGCGGCTAAACTTTCAGCTGGCACTCAATTGCAGGAGACAGCCATGCGACAGATTATTGCCAGCGCGTTCGTCAGCCTCGACGGCGTGATGCAGGCGCCCGGCGGGCCGGACGAAGACCGCAGCGGCGGTTTTCGCTTCGGCGGCTGGACCGCACCCTACTGGGATGACGCCGTCGCGGAAACGATGAGCGATCTTTTCTCAGCACCTTTCGATCTGCTGCTCGGGCGGCGCACCTACGATATCTTCGCCGGCTACTGGCCGCACATCACCGACGAGGCCGATCCGTTTTCCGCCGGTATCGCCCGCTCGTTCAATCAGGCCACCAAGTACGTCGCCACCCACCACGGCGAAACGCTGGCGTGGGAAAACAGCCAGTGGCTGGGGCGGGACATCCTCGCCCGGCTGCGCGAGCTGAAGCGCACCCAGGGGCCGGTGCTGCTGGTGCAGGGCAGCAGCACGCTGATGCAACAGCTGCTGGCCAACGACCTGGTGGACGAACTGCGCCTGCTCACCTACCCGGTGCTGCTCGGCGGCGGCAAACGGCTGTTCGATGATAACGCGGCGCCGGCGGCCTTCACGCTGGCTCACTCGGTGATCTCGCCCGGCGGCGTGATCGTGGCCCACTACCGCCGCGCCGGCGAGGTGACGACCGGTTCTTTCGTAGCGGAAAGCGCGGCGGCGGCCCAGTCGTAAAAAAAGGGCCGTTCGGCCCTTTTCTCTTTCCCCTTCATCACCCTCAGGCAAACAGAATATCGCTCTGCTCCACCTGCCCGACCACATGGATCTTGAAGTCGGCGGCGTAGCTGTTGCTCTGGGTGTTCATCAACAGATCGGTGGTGCCGTTGAAGACGTCGAAGTTGAGCTGGATCTCGCCTTTCTGGCCGCTGAAGGCGCTGCCGCTGTCGATAAAGCGCAGCTCGCTCAGGCTGTTGTTGAAGCGCAGGCCGGAGAGATCGATCTTGTCGATGCCGTGCTCGAAGTCTTCAATCACGTCGAACGCCGCCACCGTGGACTCTTTGGCATTGAGATAGACGAAATAGTCGGTGAAGTTGTTGGCGTCTTTGCCGCCCCACAGATGATCCGCCCCCAGGCCGCCGTACAGAATATCGGAGCCGGCGTTGCCCGCCAGCAGGTTGTCCTGATCGTTGCCGATGATCACATCGCGCCCGCTGCCGCCGATGGCGTTCTCGATGATCGCCCCGCGCGCGATGGCGACGTTCTGCGTGCCGCCGCCAACGCTGGAGAACGCGCCGTCGTTCAGGTTGATCATCTGCTGCTGGCTGTAGCCGGAGAAGTCCAGCGTGTCGTTGCCGCCGGCGTCCCACACCGCGAAGTTGACCGGTTTGCCGTTGTCCGCCGTGGCGGTCAGGAAATCGCGCCCGGTGTTGGAGTTGAAGCCGTACACCGTGTCGCCGGTGCGGGTGCTCATGTTGGCGCCGTACAATTTTTGGATCGCGGCGATGTCATCCACCATCGGGCCATAGCCATAAACCCCTTTGGTGTCGGCGCCGGTGTAGCCGGCGTTGAAATAGCTCATGATCGAGTATTGCAGCGAATCCTGATAATAAGCCGCATCGTTCTGGTAGCTCGGGTTGCCCAACGACGCGTCATAAGCTCCCGGGTGCGCCAGCCCCAGAGCATGCCCCAGTTCGTGGGTGAAGGTCTGGCTGCTGAAGTCGCCGCTAACCGGCGCCTGATGGGTGGCGAAGTTTTTGTTGAACCACACCGTGCCCGCAAAGGCGTTATCGCTGCCCGGTTTGGCGCTCGGCGGGTAATAGGCGTAAGCGTTGATGGCATTCGGGCCGCTGCCGGCGGCGGTGCTGCCGTCGGCACGCTGGGTGAAATACGCGAAGGTGATGTCTGCGCGGTGGTTGATATCGGTGGACGCCGCCTCGGTAAAGGTTACGTTCGCCACGTCGGCCCACGCCTGCATCGATTTCAGCGCCTGAGCCTGTGCCGCTTGGGTCAGCGGCTGCAGCCCCTTGTCGCCGTCGTCGGTTTGGCCGATGCGGTTCAGCGCGCTCTGCGTCAGGAAGGAATAGGTCAGCGCCACCGGCTGGTGATACGCCTGATCGCCGTTGTGTGTCAGGCCCGGCCGCGTCAGCTGATCGGCGGCGCGATCGAAGCTGAAGTTATCGCGGATTTTACCCAAATTATTAATGGCTGCTCCGCCACGCTGGTTGCTGTACAGGTTGGCGTTGTCCAGCGTGAACAGCGCACCGTACCCCAATCCGTCATAGGGGCTGCCGGGCTGGTGATAGTAAAACTGATAGTTATGATCGTTGGGGGATGTGGCGGCCAGGCTGGTGAACTCATCGTCATCTTGCAAAATGTCATTGTGGCGACTGCGCATTGCATTCTCCTTTTACACAATAGGAACCCACTCGCTTTGTAAGACTATTCATCAGTCGTTCTTATCTAAGCCAAGGCTTAGGATTGACCAGTATAGTGACTCACCCCGCTGGCGCGAGCCCGTCCGGCCTGGCTTCACCGTGCCGGGCATAGAGATGGAGATATACGTAACAATTTGTATTCTCACTATATTAATGAGAAAAATGAGCGCATTAACGGATTAATTATTCGTTTATTTGCACGTTTTAGCGACGGTTAGATCAGAATAATCGAGGATTAAAAAACCTAATCCTTGCCTCATCATCCCGCGGGGAACGTGCTAAGGTGTGAACGGACAGCCGAAAGGAGTGACCCGATGCCAACCCATTTCCTTATGCGCGCCTTGCGCCGCGCCAGCCTGACAGGAGTCGTTATGAGCGTATTGTGCAGCAGTGCCCTGGGCAGTTCCCTGCCGTTGCTGGAACCCGCCGCGTTGAAGGGCGACTGGCAGCTCGCCGCCATCGGCGACGGCAAAGCCGTCTGCGAGGTGCAGCTGAGCGACGAAACGGTAGCCAACACCAACGCCTTCCGCTTCACCGCCTCCGCCCAGTGCCTGCAGCCGCTGGCGCTGCACGCGCTGCCGGTCGCCTGGCGGCCGACGCCGGACGGCATGACGCTGACCGACGCCGAAGGGAGCATGGTGGCGTTTCTGGCCCTGACCGCGCCGAAGCGTTATGAGCTGATCGACCGCAACGGCCCTTCGCGCTTTGTGCTGATCCCGCGCTAACCCTTCAGGCAAACAGCAAGCCGAGCAGCGCGCCGCCCGCCAGCACCCACAGCGGATGGAGGCGCTTGCTCATGCTCAACCCCGTCGCCAGCGCCACGATCGCCGCCAGCCGCCAGCTGGGCGCGGAAGCCTCGGCGATCAAGAGGCCGCTGGCTGCCACTAACCCCACGGTCAGCGGCACCAGCCCGGCCTGCACGATGCGGCGCCACGGGCGATCCTTAAAGCGCCGCCAGGCGCCCATCACCAGCAGCGTGACGATGGAGGACGGCCCGAATTTGGCGACCGAAGAAACCAACAGTCCCGCCCAGCCGGCCACATGCCAGCCGACCAGCGGCACGATCATCATGTTCGGCCCCGGCGCGGCCTGCGCCATGGCGAACAGCGCGCTGAACTCCTGGGCGCTCATCCACTGATGCACCTCCACCACCTGCCGCTGCATTTCCGGCAGAATGGTCATGCCGCCGCCGAACGCCAGCAGAGAGAGTTCGGTGAAGATCAGCGCTAACGCAATCAACACTCCGCTCATGACGGCCACCGCCACATCAGCAGAATGCTCAGCGGCGCCAGCACCAGCATGGTCGGCAGCAGCGGCAGGCGCAGCCAGGCGATAGCGATCAGCGCCAGCGCGACGATCGCCAGCGCCGGCCATTTACCGCGCAGCGGCAGCAGCATCTTGATCCCGGTCGACAGCAGCAGCCCGGCGGCGGCGGCGGCCAGCCCGGCGAACACATGCTGAACATGCGGATCGTTTTGGAAACGGGCGTACACCATACCCAGCCCCACCACGATCGCCGTCGGCGCGCTGATGAGGCCCAGCAAGGCGCACAGCGCGCCGCGCAGCCCGCGAAACTCCATCCCCACCGCCACCGACAGATTGATCACATTGCCGCCGGGCAGGAACTGGCACAGCCCGAGCAGCTCGGTGAACTGTTTGCCGCTCAGCCAGCGCCGCCGCTCCACCAACATGCTGCGCGCCAGCGGCAACACGCCGCCGAAGCCAATCAGCCCCAGCCACAGAAAGCCCAAAAACAGCTCCGCGTTGCCCGGCGCTGCCGCCGGGTGCGGTTTTAACGTATTGATATCTGACATGACATTGCCGTTCCACATCGCTTGTTTTGATGTCTGGTATCATGCGCGTCGCCATGCCATGATGTCTAATGCATTCCGGAACAACTAAAGATACCTCTGAGGTATGGCAATGATCGAACTGCGTCGCCTGCGGGCGTTCGTCACCGTAGTGGAAGAAGGCAACATCACCCGCGCCGCCGAGCGGCTGTTTATCCAGCAGCCGCCGCTGACCCGCCTGTTGCAGGGGCTGGAAGATGAACTGGGCGTGAAATTGTTGCAGCGCCTGCCGCGCGGCGTGCGCGTCACCGAAGCGGGCGGCGTGTTGTTCGAAGAAGCCCGCGCCCTGCTGGCGCGCGCCGAGCGCCTGCGCGAAGCGGTGCAGCGCGCCGCCCGCGGCGAGCAGGGCCACATCGCCATCGGTTTCACCAGCTCCGCGGCGCTGCACCCGTTCGTGCCCAACCTGTTGCGCCGCTACCGCGACATCCTGCCGGGCATCACCACCCAGCTGGAAGAGGCCGGCAGCGGCGAGCTGATGGAGGCGTTGCTGGAACAGCGCCTCGACGCCGCCTTCGTGCGTTCACCGGCCAGCGGCATTCCCGGTCTGAGCGTGGAACCGGTGCTCAGCGAGCCGATGATCGTCGCCCTGCCGCTGGGCCACCGGCTGGCGCAAGAAGCGCAGCAACCGCTCCCGCTGGCCGAACTGGCCCACGAGGCCTTTATTCTCTATCGCCGCCCGGCCGGCCAGGGGCTGTACGACGCTATCCTGGCCGCCTGCCACCGCGCCGGCTTCAGCCCGCGCATCGTGCAGGAAGCGCCGCGCCTGCCGGCCACCCTCAGCCTGGTCGGCGCCGGGCTGGGGTTGTCAATTGTGCCCGGCTCGATGCGGCGGCTGGGCGGCGACGGCATCGTCTACCGCACCCTCGCCGAAGAAGCGCAGCTCAGCGCCCCGCTTTACCTGGCACTGCGCCATAGCCCGGCCTCACCGATCGTCGAGCGCTTTCGCCAGCTGGTGCTGGAGACCGTGGGGGCGCCGGACGCTGACGTCACAACAACAGCCCGAACGGCCAATAAAAAATGACGTTCGTTTATTATTTATTTAAACCGGCCAGCGACTAAAATTAATTCCAATTAATGACTATTCAACTTCCGGATAATTAACTAAACCTGCACTCACTTAGTAACAAACACAAACAAATAAGCGCCTACGCAATACATTCCAGCCGCTAGGATTTAAGGGTCACAGCCTATTCCCGCCGATGACAAAAAATCATTTCAATGGCGATCGTGCCTTCCCTGTCGCCTGCCACTGCAGGCGCACGGTTTTATATTGGAGAAAATGCTATGCTATCGCGTCGTGATATATTGAAAGTCTCCGCCGTCAGCGCGGCCGCCGCCGGCATGATCGGCGGCATCGCCAAAAATGCCGCTGCCGACGACCATCGCAATATCGTGCCCCCCAGCAGCTATCAGCCGCCAGCCGATGCGCAGCATCTCTATAAATACAAATTCACCGACAGCAAAAAGCGCAGCCTGCCCAGCGGCTGGGCACGCGAAGCCACCGTCGAGCAATTCCCGATCTCCGAAGGCGTGGCCGGCGTCGACATGACGCTGGAGCCAGGCGGCGTGCGCGAACTGCACTGGCACGCCATCGCCGCCGAATGGGCGTTTATGCTGGAAGGCCATGCGCGCATCACCATCCTCGATCCCGAGGGAAAATGTGAGGTGGCGGATTTCGGCCCCGGTGACGTCTGGTATTTCCCGAAAGGCTATGGTCATTCCATTCAGGCGTTGGCGGACGGCGCGCATTTTATTCTGGCATTCGATAACGGCCATTTCTCCGAATTCGGCACCTTCAGCATCACCGATTGGGTGGCGCATATGCCGAAAGAGGTATTGGAAAAAAGCGTCGACATGCCGGCGGCGGTATTTTCCAAGGCCAAACAGGGCGAAGCGTATATTGTCGGCGGCGCCGTTCCGCCCGCCTTGCCATTGCCGAAAAGCGACGGCGGATTAAATAATGCCCCGCTGACCCACCGCTATGAATTAATGAAGCAAAAGCCGTTCTTTGAAAATGACGCCGGCAGCGTCCATTTGGTGTCGTCGAAAGAATTTCCCATTTCCACCACCATGACCGGCATCATCGAGATCGTGAAACCCGGCGCGATCCGGGAATTGCACTGGCACCCCAACGCCAACGAATGGCAATACTATATTGCCGGCAAAGGCCGCATGACGGTGTTCAGCTCGCACGGCCACGCACAGACGGAAGAGTACGCGCCTTCAGACGTCGGTTACGTGCCGCAGGGCTTCGGCCATTACATCGAGAACATCGGCGATGAGGATTTGAAGGTGTTGATCGTGATGGACAACGGCATTTATCAAGATATTTCGTTGTCCGACTGGCTGGCGAAAACCCCGGCCTACCTGCTGGCGGACAACTTCAATAATCAGGTTGAGGACTGGCAGGATAGACCGAAAGACAAGCGGGTCATGTCACGGCGCAGCCGCTGACGCTGCGGCGAGGGAGAGACCCCTCGCCGCTTTTCTTTACTGCTTGCGCTGCTCCGCCACCTGTTTGGCGGTGACCTTGCCCTGCTTGTCGCCAAAGTGGCCGACCACGAAGTTGGCGACCGCCGCCACTTCCTCGTCGGAATAGGCGCTGCCGAACGCCGGCATCATCTCATGCCGCTCGCCGACGCTGATGCTCGTCCCCTTCAGGATGGCCTGCACCACGCTGCGCCCCTGCGGATCGTTCACCGCCGTGCTGCCCACCAGCGATGCATACTCGCTCTGGCGGCCCGGCCCGTTCCACTGGTGGCAGCCGCTGCAGTCGTTGGCAAATATCCGCCGCCCGAGCGAGCTGTCTTGCCCGCCCGGCAGGATCGGCGTGGAGGCCCCCGCGCCCTTCGGCTGCAGATTCACCGCAGCGGCGCCATCGCCGGCAATCGGTTCGATGTCGCGCAGGTATTTCACCAGCGCCAGATTATCTTCCGGCGTCAGGAACTGCAGGCTGTTTTCCACCGCTTCCGCCATCGGGCCGGCGGCGCTGCTGCGCCCCGGCGCATGACCGGTGGCCAGATATTGCGACAGCTGCTGGTCGCTCCAGCCGCCGATGCCGGTCTGCTTATCCGGCGTGATGTTGGCGGCGAACCAGCCCTGCACCACTTCACCGCTCAGGTGCTTGCTCTGGTTGAGGCCGAACCCCAGATTGCGCGGCGTGTGACACTCGCCGCAGTGGCCCAGCGCCGTCGCCAGATAGGCACCGCGGTTCCACTGCTCGTCCTTGTTGAGATCCGGCGCGAAGCGCTGCTCATGGAAGAACGCCAGGTTCCAGAATTTCATGCCCCAACGCTGGTTGAACGGGAACGACAGATCGTTTTGCGGGTTGGCCTGTTTCACCGGCGGCAGGCTGAACAGATAATCCTTGATCGCCAGCACGTCGTCGCGGCTCAGTTCGGTGTACGAGGTATAAGGCATCGCCGGATACAGGTTGCCCTGCGGGCCGATGCCCTCACGCACCGCGCGCACGAACTGATCGTCGCTCCAGTTGCCGATGCCGGTTTCCTTGTCGGCGGTGATGTTGGTGCCGTAAATCGTGCCGAACGGCAGCTTGAAGGCGAAGCCGCCCGCATACGGCGCGCCGCCCGGCGCGGTGTGGCACGCCACGCAGTCGGCGGCGCGCGCCAGGTACTCGCCGCGCGCCAGTTTATCGGTGATGCCGGCCGGCGCCCCGGCGATCGGCGCCGCTGGCTCCGCGCCGGTGGGCCGCAGCAGCTCGTACAGCGCGTATCCTCCCGCCAACACCACCACGGCAATAATCAGCCATAACAGCCCTTTCAAGGCGTTGCTCATCGCATCTCTCCCTAACCCAACGCCTTGGCGGCCTGGTGGATGGCGGCGCGAATGCGCACATAGGTGGCGCAGCGGCAGACGTTGCCGCCCATCGCCGCGTCGATGTCCGCATCGCTCGGGTTCTTGCTTTGCGCCAGCAGCGCGCTGGCGCTCATGATCTGGCCGGACTGGCAGTAGCCGCACTGCACCACGTCCAGATCAAGCCAGGCTTCCTGCACCGCCTTGCCTTCCGGCGTAGCGCCCACGGCTTCGATGGTGGTGATTTTTTTGCCGACGGCGGCGGAGACCGGCGTCATGCACGAACGCACCGGCACGCCGTCCAGATGCACGGTGCAAGCGCCGCACATGGCGATGCCGCAGCCGAACTTGGTGCCGGTCAGACCGGCTTCGTCACGCAGAAACCACAGCAGCGGCATGTGCGGATCGCCCTCGAAGGTCAGCGGCTGATCGTTTACGGTTAAATGAATCATCAGGTTCTCTCCTTGTCAGACGCCGGATTCGCAGTGGGATTATGCAGCGGCAGGCTCAGCGAGGTGCGCGGCCGCCCGAGCAGCGCCAGCGCGTTGCCGACCGCCGGGGCGATGGTCGGTACCCCCAGCTCGCCCACGCCGGTCGGTTTCTCGCTCGAGGGCACGATGATCACCTCGATCTCCGGCATCTCATCGATGCGCAGCGGGCGGAAGTTATTGAAGTTGGACTGTTCGACCACGCCATCTTTCAGCGTGATATTGCCGTACAGCGCCAGGCTCAGGCCGTAGCCGATGCCGCCCTCGATCTGCGCGCGGATCACGTCGGGGTTCACCGCCACGCCACAGTCCACCGCGCACCACACCTTGTGCACTTTCGGGATGCCGCCTTCGCCTATCGACACCTCGGCCACCTGCGCCACATAGGTGTCGAACGCCTTGGCAACGCCCACGCCGCGCGCGCGTCCGTCCACCACCTTGGCGCCCTGCCAGTCGGCGGCTTTCGCTACCGCCCGCAGTACGCCCGCCGCGCGCGGCGCATCGCCCATCAACGCCAGTCGCCCTTCCACCGGATCCTGGCCGGTTTCCTGCAACAGCTGATCGATAAAACTCTCCACCGCGTGGCCGGTATGGGTGCTGGCGACCGACCGCAGCGAGGTGGTCGGTACCTTGCCGGGCACGATATGCGCATCGCAGCGGAAGGCTTCGAAGGTGTATGAGACCTCGCTGGCGCCTTCGACCATCATCTGATCGAGGCCGTTGACCACCAACGCATCCATCGCGCTGTGGCGCGTCCAGGAGTGGCCGACTACGGTATCGGTCCAGCCCACCGCCTTGCCGCCGCGGATGGCGCCGCGCAGGCGGTGCAGGATCATCGGGCGATACCAGCCGTTGCGGATGTCGTCCTCGCGCGTCCATACCACCTTCACGCCGTGGCCGGGGCCGATACCCTTGGCGGCCGCCGCCATGTCGGCCGCCAGATCCGGCCCCAGCGTCGGGTTGCCTAAATCGATGCGCCGGCCGAAGCTGCCGCCCGCCAGAATGGTTTCAATCTGTACCTTGTCCGGCGGCAACTCGAACAGATCGCACAGCTGCTTGTGATCGAGCGTTTGGATTTGGCAGCCGTAGCGCGCCTTGACGCTCTCGCCGTCCCAGAACAGATAGCCGTCCAGCGGCTCCATCGGCGCGTGCGCGACGTACGGGAAGGTGTATTCGGCCTCGATCACCTTGTCAGCCTTGTCGAACACCTCGTCCGGCTTACCGAGACTCTTCGCCACCACGCCGGTTTTCTGCGCCACCTGGCGGAATTCGGCGTAGATCTCCTCGGTGTTGCGCCGTTCGGCCTGCGCATCGTCCCAGGTGACCCGCAGCCGATCCCGCCCCTGGATCGCCGCCCAGGTATTGTTGGCGTAAACCGCTACGCCGGTGGCGATTTGCTTCACCGCCACCACGCCCGGCACCGCCAACGCGCGTTCGGCGTCAAACGTCGCTACCTTGCCGCCAAAGCGCGGCGGTTTCTTGATAGTGACGGTCAACATATCCGGCTCGTGGATATCCTGCGAGAACTGCGCGCTGCCGTTGGTTTTCGCCAGCGAATCGACGCGGTGCAGGCCGCGCGTTTTGCCGATCAGGGTAAAAGTGGCCGGATCCTTCAGCGTCAGGCTGGCGGGATCGGGCGGCGGCAGCGTGGCGGCCAGCGCGGCGAATTCGCCGAAGCCCGCTTCGCGCCCGCTGGCGGCATGGTGGATCTTGCCCGACTGCACGGTGATTTCCTGCGCGGAGGTTTTCCAACGCTGCGCGGCGGCCTGCACCAACAGCGCACGAGCCATGGCGCCCATGCGGCGCATTTGTTCATAGGCATTGGCCACCGAGCTGGAACCGCCGGTGCCCTGGAATCCGAACGCCAGATTTTTATAGATATTGGTGTCCACCGGCGCGGCCACGACCCGTACCTGTGCCCAGTCGGCGTCGAGCTCTTCGGCGACCAGCGTCGCCATGCCGGTATAGACCCCCTGGCCCACTTCGGTGTGTTTACTGATGACGGTAACGATGCCGTCGGCGCCGATCTGGACGAAGGCGTTAGCGTCAAACGCCGTCGCGCCGGAGGCGGCCGGGGCATTCGAGCGCGCCAGCGCGCCGGTGGACGGCAGATAGGCGCCGATCACCAACGCCCCGGCGCCGACGATAAACCGCCGCCGCGAAAGCGGAACTTGGGATATGCTCATTGCTCATGACTCCAAAAAAGCCGAAGGCGTCACTGCCTTCGGCGATACAAATCTTGTTATGGGAATGGCTTGCCGCGTCTATCAGGTGATATAGCGCAACAGAGCAATAATTAGCGTAGCCTATTATTCAATAGGCTTAATGTTGAAAAGGGATTTTCTATTGGAGAATCGTGCGGTTCGAGCCGCCGAGGACAGGCGGTTGCATGAGCGAGCCTTTCAGCTATAAATGAAGCACCTCCAATCTCAATGAGTCTTACCGCTATGTCGGAACACAAAAAATTTCGCTTGTATCGGCCATTGAAAGGCCTGACCCACACCTTTGGCGATCAATGGTTTGCCCTGAAAGCCGAGGCGTTCGCCCGTTTCTTCGGCACGCCGACTTTTTTGGTAGGGCAAACGGTGGTGGTCGGCGTGTGGATCTATCTTAACCTGGCCGGTTTTACCAAGTTCGATCCTTATCCGTTTATTTTGCTGAACCTGGCGTTCAGCCTGCAGGCGGCCTACGCCGCACCGTTGATCTTGCTGGCGCAAACGCGCCAGGCCGAGCGCGACCAGGCGCATGCCTTGGCCGATGCCCAGCACCGGGAGGATCTGGATGAGGCGATGGCGCAGCGGCAAACCCTGGCCGAACGGCAGTCCGAACAGCTGCTTGAACTGCTGAAGCAAAATACGGAATTAACCGCCCTGACGAAGCAGATGGCCGAACGCATTGAGAACCTCACCCTCCAGTTAACCCAACGCGGCCGGCTGTAACGGCGGCTATCTCAGCTCTGCGTCGCCGCCAGATAGGAAAATACGCAGAGCAGGTTGACTTGCGCCGCCATGTTGTCACTGTCGAAGGCCACGGTCAGCGCGTCCTGACGCTGCACGCCAGGCACCAGGCTGAACAGATCCGCCAGCACCGGTTTGGCCGCCATCAGCGTCAATCGATAAGGCGCCATGAAGCGGCGCTCCACCGGCAGTTTGGCGCCCTGGCGCACCTGCTGCATCGCCCGTTCGCGGATCTCCGCTCGCGCCCGCTGCGGGCTAAGCGATTCGGCGGCGGTTTGCGAGAGGGCACGCTTCACGCACACATAGCCAGACTGCGGATAACGTTCAGCAATCCAACGTTGCAGCTCGTCGTCACCGCTCACCAGCCACAGCGGCACGTTCAACTCCGCCGCCATCGCCGCATACAGATCGCTTTCGCCCACCACTTCGCCGTTCAGGCTGACACGATAAAAGGCCCGGCCGTTGATGGTATGCGCCAGCACGCCGCGTTCGCCGGCGGCGCTGTGGTAGCCGATAAACATCAGGCCGTCGTAGCGTTGATGCTGCAGCCCTTCCACCATCGACAGCCCGCGCGGTTTGCCCTGCACCAGGCGCGCTCGCGCATCGATGCGATCGGCGCGCAGGTTCTGCATCATGGCGTGGCTGTCGGCCACCGTCACCTCGGTAGCGCCGCCGGCAAAAGCGCCGTCGATCGCGGCGTTGACTTCCTGCTCCATCAGCTCGCGCGCCGCCGCATAGTCGGCGTGGGCCGGGTTGCACTGCTCCGGCCGCATCACGCCGGCAATACCTTCGATATCCGCAGAGATAAAGACCTTCACATCAAGCTCCCGTTATTTAATTTGCCGCCGCCAGCCGATCGAGCAGCGGGCCCAGCGCTGCGCGCGCATGCTGCTGGAAACCGCTGACGCCTTCGGCGCTCAGCAACGCATCCAACACCGCGTATTCGGTGGCGTCCGCCGCCGCCGCAAACAGCGGCTCCAGCCTTTCGTCCGGCAGCGTGGCCCCCAGCAATCGGGTGGAGAACGCCAGCGCAATGTCGCCGGAGCCGTGCCCCCAATGGCTGCCCACCCGCCCCAGGCCCGCGCCTGCTCTGCGGGCAATGCGGCTCAGCTGGCGGCTGTCCAGCGCCCGATCGCAGGCGATGATGATAATGACCGAACCGGCGTCCACCTGCGGCGGTGGATCCGCCAACAGCTTACCCAGCGCAGGGCCAACGCGCACGCCGCTCAGCGTCAGCGAGTCGAGCGTGCCGAAGTTGGCCAGTACCAGCACGCCGAGCGTGGTGCCCAGCCCCGGGCAATAGCGCGAGGCGGTGCCGATGCCGCCCTTCAGGCCGAAGCTGCTCATGCCGCGCCCGGCGCCGACGCTGCCGCGTGCAAAGCGGGTGGAATGGTTATCCAGCGCGCTGAAAACGTGCTCCTCACGCACCGCCATCGCCTGAATATCGTTGAGGTAACCGTCGTTGCACTCCAGTACCAGCGGATTAATGGTGGCGCTGCCGCGGCCGATCTGCGGGTAGCGCAAGCAGCTGCGCCGCACCATGGCGTTGAACAGCGTGCCGACGGCGAAGGTGTTGCTCAGCAGAATAGGCGTCTGCAACTCCCCCAGCTCATTCAATTGCACCAACCCCAGCGGCTTGGCGAAGCCGTTGAGCACCGCGCTGCCGCACGGCAACGGTTGGTTGAACAGATCGCCCGGCGGCACGATGGCGGTGACGCCGGTCTGGCATTCGCCGTCGGCCAAGGTGTGATGCCCGACGCTGACGCCCGGCACGTCACACAGGCTGTCGGTCGGCCCGGCCGGATAGCGCGCGCCCGGCAGGCGGCGATGGCGCCGCCAATAGCTCAGCAGATTGTCGAGGCTTTGTTGTTCAAACACCTGGCTGTCTATCATGGTTCCCTCATCCGCCGTTAGCCCATCAGAAAACCAGAATATCGCGCAATACGCCGCGCCGTAAATTGAAAGCCGAAGCGGGCAGCAAAATAGCTTTTCTCCATCGCCGTTCAGACCCACTCGCAGGGCATCGAAGACGCCCTGCTGCTGCGGGGGACAGATCTGGTGCTGAAGGCGCGCAAGCGCTGCGACGTGGCGCACGGCAAAGACATGGCCATCACCCACGGCGAGTATGAAGAACTGAAGAGCGAACTCGGCGAACGCATTCTCGCCGGCAGGTGGGAGACCATTTTGGGCAGCCCGCAGACCTGAGCCTTATTGGGGTTTTAGCGGGCAATCGGATAATATAAAAAAATGAATGATTCAAAACTCGATTATGGCTCAATTGAATAAATAAACCATGACCATAATAATGACGCAAACAGAGCAAAACAATAAATCACCGGAAAAATTTCTCAATGAGTCCAAGTAGTCATTGCTGTTCTTATTTAGTTTGTTAATGGCATCGTTTTCGTTCTCAGCTTCTACGTCAACATGATGCTTTCTGAACCCCTTCCGCTTCATGTCTTTAATTATTTCTCGTGTAACCACTTCCTTTCTCAGCACCCTTGATTCATCGCTCTTTATAAAAACAACATATTTATTCATCATATACCCCATAAAAGCACAGAATTTTACTTCTGTGCTGGGATTGCAGCTGTTAATTAGCGTTTGGTTCTGGATTCTCTGGCCTCTCTCGGTCCAGTGCCATTGCCGCCATACCCATTTCCTGTAGAACTGCCATTCCCCAGAAACCACTGGCGCAGGAACCACTGCCATAAGGGCTGTTTTTTGACAAGAATGACTGAAGGTATATTCTCACTGCTGAAAATAATCATATTGGAATAAAACCCAGAATAATATACCTGACTTAATTACACATAAACGCTATCGATTTAATTAATTGAACGCCAAACAATCTCAATTCCCAAGATGAATAACCCGATAAAGAAAAGGCGACGAAAAATCAGCGGGCTGCTGTGACGACGCACGATCCCACCCAACCACATGCCGCCCAGCGCCGGCAACAGCGCCAGCAGCGAGCCGCCGAGCAGCGAGCCGGGCAGTGCCTGATGCCAGGCTAATCCGGCGGCCAGCGCCAGCGTCGAGACGGTGAACGACAGCCCCAGCGCCTGTACCAGATCGTCACGCGCCAGGCCCAATGCGTTCAGATAGGGCACCGCCGGTATGACGAATACGCCGGTGGCGCCGGTCAGCACGCCGGTCACCAGGCCGCACAGCGGCCCCAACCAAGGCTCTGCCGTGGCGGAAACGCGCCAATCGAAACGGGTGAATCCCAACAGCGCATAGCCGATCAGGCAAACGCCCAGCGCCAGCGGCGCCAGGCGGCCGTCGGTGGCGGTGAGCGCGCCGGCGCTCAGCAACGTGCCCAGCGTGACGCACAGCATCATCGGCCAGAGTCGACGGCACAGCGCCCCCAACCTCGGCCCGCACAGCAACTGCCACAGATTGGTGATCAACGAGGGTAACAGCAGCAGCGCGGCGGCCTGCCCCGGCGGCATCATCAGGCTGAGCAGCCCCATCGAGACCGTCGGCAACCCCAGACCGATCGCCCCTTTGACCGTGCCGGCCAGCGTAAAAATGCCCGTCAGGGCGATAATCTCGAGTAACGTCAGCGACATGCGTCTATCCTTATGGCGAATCAACGGCCCGATTGTGGCCGGCGCCGCGCCGCGGCACAATGCGGCAATGGCAGAGCCTGCCTGCGGCAAAGACAGAGGAAGAACGCATGCATTTTGACTTTATCGATCTGCGACTGTTGGTGGCGGTGCTCGAGACCGGCAGCATCACCGCCGGCGGCGAGCGCGTCGGGCTGTCGCTGGCCGCCGCCAGCGCCCGCATGCGCGGGCTGGAACAACAGGCCGGCGTGGCGCTGTTGACGCGCAATTCGCGCGGCGTCCAGGCGACGCCGGCCGGTGAGCGCCTGTTGCAACACGCGCGCGTGCTGCTGCAACAGCGCGACCGGCTGCGGGGTGATATGGCCGAGTTCGCGCCGGGCCAGCGCAGCCAGCTGCGCATCGTCGCCAATACCGTCGCCGCCGACGCTTTTCTGCCGGAGCTGCTGGCGGATTTTCTGGTGCTGCACCCGCACACCGACATCGCGCTGGAGGAGCTGCCCAGCCCGGCCATCGCGCAGGCCATCGCCGAACGGGCGGCGGATATCGGCATCGTGGCGGACCACGCCGATCTGCGTGGGCTGGCAAGCTACCCTTTTCGCCAGGATCGTCTGGTGCTGGCGCTGCCGCCGGGGCATGCGCTCAGCGGCCGCCGCACGCTCAGCTTTGCGGACGCCCTGCCTTTTGATTTCATCGGCCTGCCGGAAGAGAGTGCCCTGCAACAGCATCTGGAACAGCTGGCGATACGCAGCGGCGGCCCGATGCGGCTGCGGGCGCGCGCGGCTAATTTCGACGCCATCTGCCGCATGGTGCTGCGCGGCGCCGGGCTGGCGGTGGTGCCGGAAGAGAGCGCCCAACGCCATCCACAGATCCGACACGGCGCCCTGTCGCTGACGGACGATTGGGCGACCCGGCGCCTGTCGCTGGTGGTGCGCGAATGGGCGCAGCTGCCGCTGCCGGCGCAGCGGCTGGTGGCGTTCCTGCGCCAGGGGGAAGGCGGTATTACAGGTGGTCGTTGAACCAGGCAATCTGACGGCCGATGATGCCGGCAAAATGCGGGCCGGCGTACATGTCATAGTGCTTCGCATTCTGCTCGACATGCAGCGCCTTCTTCGCGCTACCTACCGCCTCATACAGCGCGATGCCCTGCTCCGGCGGATTCACGGTATCGCCGCCCGCCACCACCACCAGTACCGGGCATGTGACTCGCGCCGCATTGTCACGCGGCTGATAGCGCAGCGTTTCGCGCACGGTCAGGAACGGGATCTTGATGTCCATCGCCGGGTAACGCGCCTTGTTCTCCTCGAAGAACGCCTTCGACTCGTCATCGCTCAACACCCGGGTGACGGCAACAAACATCTCTTTGCCGGTGGCCTGTTTCTTCTCCGCCATTTTGTCCAGCGTGGCGATGAACGCCTGTTTTTCGTCGGCAGCCATTTTCCCCGTCACGATGGTTTCCCCGTCGGCGAAGGCCAGCTGGCTAACGACGCACTTGATGGCCGGCTCGGCCGCGGCAGCGCCGAACACGTGGCAGCCGCCAAACGACGTGCCCCACAGGCCGATGCGCTCGCTGTCGATCTGCGGCTGCGTTTGCACCCACCGGCTCACCGCCAGGATATCCTCAATCTGCAGCGCCGGTACCAGCCGCCCGCGTTCGCCCTCGCTGGCGCCGAAGCCGCGATAGTCAAACGTCACCGCCGCAAAACCGGCGTTGACGAAGGCCTCGGCAAAGGCCGGCAGCAACAGCTCCTGAATGCCGCAGAAGCCGTGACACAGAATAATCGCCGGAACCTTGGCCGGGTTATCAGGTAAACGAACTGTTACGGCCAGGCCGCTTTCCATTTTATGCGTGGTTAATGTCATGTTAACTTCCTGTTTTTTATAGGTAAGGTAAAAATCAGGCTAACATTAATCCCCGAATGAGCGCCGCCAGTCAATAACCCAATGTAACAATTTACAATGTTAATGATTCCCCGGCTCCGCGCGCAGCCGCGCCACCTGCGCCTCCACGTCGCGCCAGGCCGGTTTGTCGCCGGCATAGCGTTGGCGCAGATAATTCACCAGCGCCGTCACCTGCCGATCGGAAAAGCTGTCCTTAAAGCCCGGCATAAAGCCCAATTCGGCGGTGGCCGGTTTGGGGATCCCTTGCAGGATCACTTTGATCAGGTTATCAGGGCGATCGCTGAAGATATTGGTGTTATTGGCCAGATCCGGGCTGATGCCGAACAGCTGCGGCCCACCGGCAGCGGCGCTGTGGCAGGCCTGGCAAGCGCCCTGGAACAACCGCTCGCCAGCCAACTGCCCCGCCACCGGCAAGGCGCGGGCCGCCAACTGCGCCTGCGGTTCCACATTCAGCGTCGCCTTGGTGCTCAGCGACATCACATAGTTGGCCATCGCCCGCAGATCGCTCTGCGGCAACGTCGCCAGTTCGCTGACCACCGGCCCCATCGGCCCGGCCGCCACGCCGTGCTCGGCGGAATGCCCGCTGCGGAAGTACTGAAACAGCTGTTCCTCGGTCCAGGGCTTATCCGCATTGGCCAATTGATTCAGCGCCGGCGCTTCCCACCCGTCCACCATCCCCCCCGCCAGGAAAGCCGCGCCGCCCTTTTCCGCCCCCAGCACATTGCGCGGTGAATGGCAGGCGGCGCAGTGGCCGAGCCCGTTGACCAGATAGGCGCCGCGGTTCCACTGCGCGCTTTGTTGCGGATCGGGTTGATATTCCCCCTGGCGCAGGAACAGCGCGTTCCAGCCCGCCATCAGCGGCCGCAGGTTAAACGGGAAGCGCATCTGATTGGCCGGATTGCTCTGGCGCACCGCCGGTTGCGACATCAGATAAGCGTACAGCGCCTGCATGTCGCCGTCGGTCATTTTACTGAAGGCGGTGTAAGGAAATGCCGGATACAGATGGCGGCCGTCCCGGGCGATGCCCTGGCGCATCGCCCGATCGAACGCGGTAAACGACCAGTTGCCGATGCCGGTTGCCACGTCCGGGGTAATGTTGGTGCTGTAGAGCGTGCCGAACGGCGTCGCCATCGCCAGCCCGCCGGCGTTGGTCGCCCCTTCCGACGCGGTATGGCAAACCGCGCAGTCTCCGGCGGCGGCCAACTGGCGGCCGCGCTCCAGCGTGGTGGCCGACCAGGTGCCGGCGCCGGGCGTCGCCACCGGCTCGATCTCCGCCCGCCACGGCAAGGCGCTGCCGGCGATGCCCAGCACCGCGCCGAACAGCCCCGCAGCGCCGCCGAACCACCATTTTCCGCGCTTCTTTTTCGTGGGCGTGGCGGCCTGCCGCTCGGCATCCGGCCCGTTCAGCGCCTCTCGCAGCTTATCCGAGGTGATCGGCAGCTCGCGAAAACGAATGCCGGTAGCGTCGAATACCGCATTGGCGATGGCCGCCGCGCTGGGCACCGACGCCGACTCCCCGGCGCCCAGCGGCGGATCGTAAGGGCGCGGCATCATCACCACGTCCACCTCCGGCACCTCCGGGAAGGTCAGGATCGGGTAAGCCCCCCATTCTTTGGCGGAGACCGTTGACTCCTCAAAGGTCACGCGCTCTTTCAACACCCGGCTGGTCGATTGCAATACGTTGCCGTGAATTTGGTGGCGCACGCCGTCCGGGTTGACCATCATGCCCGCGTCGTGGCCGACCACGATGCGCGTCACCGCCACTTCGCCGCTGGCTTTGTCGATCGCCACGTCGGCCACCCAGGCGGCCCAGGCCGCGCCAAAGCCGGGAAACTTGCTGTGGATGTAACGGGCATAGGCAAAGCCGCGCCCGCGCAGCACGCCGTCTTCCGCCGGGGTCTGCATCGGTTCGGTGTGCGGCGTCCAGCCGGCGCGTTCTGCGGTGCTGCGCATCAGTTCACTGGCGCGTTCGTCATGGATATAGCGCAGCCGATATTCCAGCGGATCGACGCCGGCGGCGTGGGCCAGCTCATCGATATAAGATTCGTGGGCGAAGGTGTTCGGCAAGGCGGAAACGCCGCGCATCCAGGAGGCGCGCACGATCGGCGCCATGTCCTCGATGCTGACGCGCAGCGCCGGATACGCATAAGGCGGCACCGAAGTGCGGTCGCCCATTTCATAGGCCACCGGCAGCGGCTCAACCCGGCCGGTCAGCAACAGCGCCAGCGTCGGCGCGCCGTTGGAAGGATAATAGGTGCGAAAGTCGTAGGCGACCGGGTGCCCGGCGGCGTCCAGCCCGCCGTCCACCTCCATCAGCTGCGCCGTGCCCTTCGGTTCCCACACATGTTCTTGTTCGCGGGTCAGCTGCACCCGCACCGGCCTGCCCACCGCGCGCGACAGCAGCGCCGCGTCGGCGCAGACGTCATCGGCGCAATTGCGGCCATAGCAACCGGCCGCCTCCATGCGAACGATCTCGATCTGCGCTTCCGGGTATTCCAGCAGCCAGGCCAGATCGGCGCGCAGCAGGTGCGGGTTCTGGCTGCCTGACCAGACCTGCAGGCGCTCCGGCCGGTAGTCCGCCAGCGCGCAGGAAGGGCCAATCGAGGCATGCAGCTGATACGGCCACAGGTAGCTGCGGGTGAAACGCCTGTCGGCCGCCGCCAGTGCCGCGTCCACATCGCCGGTATCGTGCACCACCCGGGTCGAGTGCGGATTGTCGCGCAGCGCCTGCGCCACGTCGGTCATCTGCGGCAAATTGCGGCGCCAGTCTTTCCAGCTGACCTGCAGCGCCTGCGCCGCCTTGATCGCCTGCTCTTCGCGTTCGGCGACGATACCGATGAAATCGCCGATCACCACCAGTTTGACGATACCGGGAATATGCGCGATCGAGGTTTCATCCACCGCCAGCAGGCTGGTGCCGACAAATTCGCCGCTGTCGTACCCGGCATAGGGCGGCCGCACCACCCGGCCGTGCAGCATGTTCGGCAGGCGCATATCGTGTACGTAGGTGGTTTCGCCGGTCGCCTTGGCCGGAATATCGACGCGCGCAGCGCTGGTGCCCACCAGGCGATACTCCGCCTGCGGTTTCAGCGGCGCGTCGCCGGAAATCGACAGCTCGACATGACCGCCGGCCACCAGCTCGGCGTAGCTGAGCGCCTGCCCCTGCGGGCTGCGGATCACACCCTCCTCCAGCGTCAGCTGTTCCACCGACGCATCGAAGCGCTGCGCCGCCTGGCGCAACAGCCAACGGCGCGCTTCAGCGGCGGCGTTGCGCAGCGGCACGGCGGAGATCTGCAGCGTGGCGCTGGCGATGGTGGCGCCCTGATTCGGCGCGCGCTCGGTATCGCCCAACACCATTTGCACCTGATCCATGCGCAGGTACAGCTCTTCGGCGACGATCTGCCCGAGCGCGGTGCGCACGCCGGTGCCAAGATCGACATGACCGTTAAAGGCATAGATTTCGCCGCTGCCGCACAGGGCGATAAACAGCCCCTGCTCTTTGGGCTTCAGCACCGGCGTTTGCCCTTTGGGCACCGGCCCCGAAGGCGGTTGCACGCTGTCGACGATCAGCAGCACGCCGTCGCGCTGCAGCAATTCGGCCTGGCTCGGCGATGGGGCACGGGAATCAGTCATGGGCGTGGGCGTCCTCATCGCGGCAGAGAATGATGGCGCGCTGAACCGCACGCAGGATTTCGAGATGGGTGCCACATCGGCACAGGTTGCCGGACAGCGCTTGACGGATCTCCGCCTCGCTCGGTGCGGGATTGCGATCCAACAGGGCTTTGGTGGTCATGATCATGCCATTGAGGCAGTAGCCGCATTGCGCCGCCTGCTCTTCGATAAAGGCACGCTGCACCGGGTGCAGGCGCTGGCGATCGCCAAGGCCTTCCAGGGTGACGATCGCCCGGCCGGACACGCCGAGCGCCGGGATCACGCAGGAGCGCGCCGCCACGCCGTCGATCAATACGGTACACGCGCCGCATTCGCCCAGGCCGCAGCCGTATTTCGGGCCGTTGAGCGCCAGATCGTTGCGCAGCACCAGCAAGAGCGGCGTATCCGCCATCACCTGCGCATGAAGCTGTTCGCCGTTCACCGACAGCATCAGCGGATGCTCCGTCAGCGTGGTTTTCGCGCCTTCCCTGGGCGATTGCACTTCAGATATCGCCATTGTTCGCGTCTCCGCCTGCATGTGATGGTCTTATGGGCTGGCCTCTCGCCACCGACCACCAGGCAACCGACGTTGCGCGGGCGAATCAGCCGGTGGGCGGATCTTCCAGCATTTTATTCAGCAGGAATATCAGCGCTATCCGTTCGGCCGGGTTGAGCGTTCCGAACGTCAGCTCTGTGATTTTCGCCGCCTGCGGCACCGTTTCCGTCAGCAGCACGGCGCCGGCGTCGGTGAGGCCGACTACCACCTTGCGCCGATCGATCGGATCCGGCGTCACCGTGATCAGATCGCGCGCCTTCAGCCGTTCGACGATGCCGCGTATGGTGGCCTGATCCACCGCCGTCACCTGCACCAGCTCGGTCAGCGAGCTCGGCCCCATATCGCGCACCGCGCACAGGGTGATGAACTGCACCGCCGTCAGCTGCGAATCGCCGACGTTTTGCTGGAAAATCGCCACGTGGCGCTGATAAACCTTGCGCAGCAGGTGCCCGACTTGCTCGGTAAAATGATAATTTTCGGGTTGGCCGCTCACGGCTGACGGGTATTCGGGGGGCGTCATTGCGTTACTCTCACCATCTATGGAATCCACGAGAATAGTACAAACCCCCGCCGTTGGCAGCAACGATTACGCCCGGCGCACGCGCGACGCCTCCGGTGCCACCACTTCACCGTCCGCCACCACCGTTTGCCCGTCGAGGCGGATGTCGCAGCGGCGCAGCGCGATGTCCATATGGCAAGGCGTTTTGCGCGTGCCGCCCACTTCGGTGTTCGGCCCGGTGGAGAACAGGAAGTTGCCGTAGAACGCGCGCGCGTCCATGCACATGCCGTCGTTCTTGTCGTGCAGGCCCATCGCCGTCCACTGGGCGCGCGGCTGCAGGCCCCAGCCGATGTGCGAAATGCCGTACACCTCCGGATCGTCGAAGTATTTCATGTATTCGCGCAGGTATTCCGCCTCGAAGCCGCCGTGAATGCGGGTGACGAACCCTTGTTCGATCTCCAGCGTGATGCGTTCGCGCGCATAGCTTTTAAACGGCAGCAAGATATCGCCGACCTCCAGCACCAGCACCCCTTCCGCCTGCTCCTCATTCGGCCAGGTGAACAGGAAGCCGCTCGGCCAGTGATCCCAGCGCCCCGGTTCATCGGCATAGCCGTACTCGGTCACCGTCGGGTATTGCCCGAGCGGCGCGCGGAAATCGCTGCCGGCGGCGGAGGTCACCTGCATCAGCTTCGCCTGCTCCAGCACGGCGGCGGCGGCCAGCACCCGCGCCTTGTCCTCCGCGTTGGGCAGCATGCGCGCCAGCACCTCCGGCGGCTCCACCGCCAGCAGGATGCGGGTGCCGGTTTTCAGGATCTGCTCCTGCTCCGGCGAATGCAGCAGCATCATGGTATCGACGATCAGGTCGGCGGCCTCCAGCGCACGCTGCGCCGCCAGGTTGCCGGTCAGCGCGGTATCGCCGCAATAGGCGGTCATGTCGTTGCCCATCGCCCGCGGATGGTTGAACGCCGGCAGCTCGACGGCATACACCCTGGCGCCCAGCCGCAGCGCCGCGTCGGTCGCGGCGCGCACCGTGCGCGCATCGGAATAATGGCTTTTCAAAATCGCCACGCTCTGCGAAGCATCGACCTTCGACAGCGTAAGCACCTGCTCGAACAGCTGTACCAACTGGGTTTCATTGACCGCCATGGCCTGTCTCCTGTCTCGTCAAGGGTGACCGACGCCCGCAAGGCGGCGGTGATTTTTCAAACAATTTAAAGTGAACGCGCTCATTTTTATCTAAGTCAAAAAAGCAAAGGAAAGCAAGCTGCG
The DNA here is from genome assembly GCF_020858655.1 of Serratia montpellierensis. NCBI lineage: Bacteria > Pseudomonadati > Pseudomonadota > Gammaproteobacteria > Enterobacterales > Yersiniaceae > Serratia > Serratia montpellierensis. The sequence goes on along the minus strand of NZ_VOSN01000022.1, from coordinate 466,385 downwards.
AATACCCACCATAAGAAAGTCCTATTTCATCCCTCATCAATCCTGTGATTAACATGAGTTTAACAGTAATACGCCGTCAATTAGCGTGAGCAAGATCTGATTTAACACTTTTGCAACTTTGCGTTATCTAGCGCATACACTATAAATCGATCGTCCAGCCACGCGTTGGGCCTACGCTGAAAAAAGCCAACAGACAGGGGAAACATGATGAGCAAACAACCACGCATCGCCGTCGTCGGCGCCGGGCTGGGGGGCGCCGCCGCCGCCGGGCTGCTGCAAAAAGCCGGCTTTACCGTCGATCTGTATGAACAGAGCCCGGCGTTCTCACGCCTCGGCGCCGGCATTCACATGGGGCCGAACGTACTGAAGATTTTCCGCCGGCTCGGTATTGAGCAGCGGCTGGAGCAGATGGCGTCTCACCCCGATTTCTGGTTCAGCCGCGATGCCGAAAGCGGCGACTACCTGTCGCGCATCGAACTGGGCGCCTTCGCCCGCCGGGAGTACGGCGCCGCCTATGTGACGGTGCACCGCGGCGATTTGCAGGCGTTGCAGCTCTCCGCGCTGCAGCCCGGCACCCTGCACTTCGGCAAATGCCTGAGCAAGATTGAAGATCGCGGTGACGAGGTGGTGCTGAACTTCGTCGACGGCACCTCGGCCCACGCCGACATCGTGATCGGCGCCGACGGCATCAATTCACGCATCCGCGAGCACCTGCTGGGGGCTGAAGCGCCGACCTACAGCGGCTGGGTGGCCCATCGCGCGCTGATCCGCGGCGAGAAGCTGGCGAAATACAACCTGACGTTCGAAGACTGCGTGAAGTGGTGGTCGGCGGATCGCCATCTGATGGTCTACTACACCACCCAACGGCGCGACGAGTATTACTACGTCAGCGGCGTGCCGCACCCGGCCTGGGATTTCCAGGGCAGCTTCATCGACAGCAGCCGCGAAGAAATGTTCGAGACCTTCGCCGGCTACCACCCGATCGTGCAGGCGCTGATCGAATCCAGCGAGCAGGTCACCAAATGGCCATTGCTGAACCGCAAACCGCTGCCGCTGTGGAGCGAAGGCCGTCTGGTGCTGCTCGGCGATGCCTGCCATCCGATGAAACCGCACATGGCTCAGGGCGCGGCGATGGCGATCGAAGACGCCGCCATGCTGACCCGCTGCCTGCAGGAAACCGGCCTCGGCGACTACCGCACCGCCTTCCAGCTGTATGAAGCCAACCGCAAGGAGCGCGCCTCCAGGGTGCAGGCGGTGTCCAACGCCAACACCTTCCTGCGCACTCAGGAAGATCCGGCCTGGGTCTACGGCTACGACCTGTACGCGCAAGCGCTGAAATCGGAGAACGCCGCATGAGCACCTTCCTCTACGGCGCCCACGTTCACGCCAACGGCATTCGCCAACACTACCTGCGCTACGGCGGCCACGGCCCGGCGCTGATCCTGATCCCCGGTATCACCAGCCCGGCGATCACCTGGGGCTTCGTCGCCGAGCGGCTGGGAGAAAAATACGACGTCTACGTACTCGACGTACGCGGCCGCGGTCTGTCGTCCAGCGGCCCGGAACTGGCTTATGACGCAGAGACCTGCGCGCAGGACGTCAATGCCTTCGCCGCCGCGCTGAACCTGACCAATTACGCCCTGCTCGGCCATTCGATGGGCGCCCGCTTCGCCCTGCGCGCCGCCGTTTTGCAGCCCGCCGGCGTGCGGCGACTGGTGCTGGTCGACCCGCCGGTTTCCGGCCCCGGCCGCCGCGCCTATCCCGGCCAATGGCCGTGGTACGCCGACTCTATCCGGCAGTCGCTGCCGGGCATGAGCGCCGAGCAGATGCGCGCCTTCTGCCCGACCTGGAGCGAGGAGCAGCGCCGGCTGCGCGCCGAGTGGCTGCATACCTGCTACGAGCCGGCGATCCAACGCGCCTACGACGATTTTCATCAGGTGGACAGCCATCGTGACTACCCGCTGCTGGCCATGCCGACGCTGCTGATGGCCGCGGGCAAAGGCGGCGTCATTCAGCCCGAAGACCGGGCGGATATCCGCGCGCTGCAGCCGGAGATCGCCATCGTCGAGGTCGAGAACGCCGGACACATGATCCCGTGGGACGATTTCGACGGCTTCTTCCGCGCCCTGGGCGATTTTCTGGATTAACTGAGGAACACCGACATGAGCAACCACTACCGCATCGGCCAGATCGTGCCCAGCTCCAACACCACGATGGAAACCGAGATCCCGGCGATGCTGGGCGCGCGCCAGCTGATACGCCCGGAGCGTTTCACCTTTCACTCCAGCCGCATGCGCATGAAACACGTCAATAAAGAAGAGCTGGCGGCGATGGACGCCGAGTCCGATCGCTGCGCGCTGGAGCTGTCCGACGCGCGGGTCGACGTGCTCGGCTACGCCTGCCTGGTGGCCATCATGGCAATGGGGCTGGGCTACCACCGCGAATCGCAGGCCCGGCTGGCGCAGGTGACGAAAGACAATCAGGCCGCCGCGCCGGTTATCAGCAGCGCCGGCGCGCTGGTCAACGGCCTGAAGGTGATCGGCGCCAAACGCATCGCGCTGGTGGCGCCCTATATGAAACCGCTGACCCAGCTGGTGGTGGACTACATCCAGCACGAAGGCATTGAGGTCAAGGTATGGCGCGCGCTGGAGATCCCGGACAACCTCGACGTCGGCCGGCACGATCCGGCCAGGCTGCCGGGGATCGTCGCCGAGATGGATTTACGCGAGGTCGATGCTATCGTGCTGTCCGCCTGCGTGCAGATGCCTTCGCTGCCGGCCGTTCCGACGGTGGAGGCCCAAACCGGCAAACCGGTGATCACCGCCGCCATCGCCACCACTTACGCGATGCTGACCGCGCTGGAGCTGGAGCCGATCGTCCCCGGCGCCGGCGCCCTGCTGTCCGGCGCCTATTGAGGAGGCATGATGAACGACACCCTAAGCGACAATTATCGCGGCGTCTGGGGCCAGCGCCTCGGCTTCGGCCGGCGCCCGGCGCTGCTGGCGATCGACTTTATGCAGGCCTACACCACCGAAGGCGCGCCGCTGTTCGCGCCGGGCGTGGTGAGCGCGGTCGAGGAAAGCCGCGAGCTTCTGGCCTGTGCGCGCCGCACGGGAATTCCTGTGATCCACACCCATATCCGCTATCATGCAGGCCATTTTGCCGATGGCGGCCTGTGGGTCAAAAAAGCGCCGGTGATGAAGGACATGGTGGCGGGCAACCCGCTGGCGGCGTTCTGCCCGCCGGTGGCGCCGCTGGCCGATGAGGTGGTGCTGAGCAAGCAATACGCCAGCGCCTTCTTCGGCACCGCGCTGGCGCCGCTGCTGGTGGCGCAAGGGATCGACACGCTGCTGATGATCGGCTGCTCCACCAGCGGCTGCATCCGCGCCAGCGCGGTGGACGCGGTGCAGCACGGCTTTCGCGCCATGGTGGTGCGCGAGTGCGTCGGCGATCGTCACCCCGGCCCGCACGAAGCCAACCTGTTCGACATCGACAGCAAATACGGCGACGTGGTGCACAAACGGGAGGCGCTCGACTACCTGAACCGGTTATGAGTCAACGATTCACCTGCAACGACAATAACGAAGGCGCAGACAGCGCCTCACGCGACCGCCCGAAACAGGGCGGCGCCCATGCATCGCAAACACAACAGGCGCCTCCTGCGGAGGCCAACACGCACCACCTGGAGACAACATCATGGCCATTGTCGATACCCCGCTGGCGGGGAAAGCGGACGCAGAATCGCTGCTGCTGTACCGCAAAATCACCTGGAAACTGATCCCGTTTCTTTGCCTGTGTTATCTGGCGGCCTACCTCGATCGCATCAACGTCGGGCTGGCCAAGCTGCAGATGGCCGACGCGCTGCAGCTGAGCGAAGCGGCCTTCGGCCTGGGCGCAGGGCTGTTCTTCGTCGGCTATATTCTGTTCGAGGTGCCGAGCAACCTGATCCTGCAGCGCGTCGGCGCCAAGATGTGGATCGCCCGCATCATGATCACCTGGGGGCTGCTGTCCACCGCCACCATGTTCGTCACCACGCCGACCCAATTCTACGTCATTCGCTTTCTGCTCGGCGTGGCGGAGGCCGGTTTCCTGCCCGGCGTGCTCTTTTACCTGACGCTGTGGTTCCCGACCTATCGCCGCGGCCGCATCATCGCGCTGTTCATGATCGGCCTGCCGCTGTCCAGCGTGATCGGCGGGCCGCTCTCCGGCTGGATCATGGGCCATTTCGACATGCGCCACGGACTGCACGGCTGGCAGTGGCTGTTTTTGCTGGAGGGCATTCCCAGCGTGCTGTTGGGCGTGCTGACCTTCTGGCTGTTGCCTAATACCTACCAGCAGGCCAAGTGGCTGACGCCCGAGGAAAAACAGCGCATTGCCGACGATCTGGCGCGCGACGACGCCGAGGCCGATCACGGCAAGCACAGCTTCCGCGACGGCTTCTTCAACCTGAAGGTGTGGATGCTCGGCGGCATCGACTTCGCCATTCTGCTCAGCGCCTACGCCATGGGCTTTTGGATGCCGACCTTCATCAAAACCGCCGGCGTCACCGACATCACCACCATCGGCTACCTGACGGCGATCCCCAGCGTCGCCGCCCTACTCGGTATGCTGCTGATCGGCAGCAGTTCCGACCGGCTGCGCGAACGGCGCTGGCATATCATCGTGCCGTTTATCGTCGGCGCGCTGGCGATGGCCGGCAGCACCTTCTTCACCCACAATGCGCTGGCTACGGTGCTACTGTTCTCCATCGCCCAGGCGGCGATCATCGGCGCAGTGCCGGTGTTCTTCAGCCTGCCGGCCACCTTCCTGCGCGGCACGGCGGCGGCGACCGGCTTCGCGCTGGCCTGTTCGCTGGCCAACATCGCCGGGCTGGTGAGCAATTCGCTGATGGGGTTGGCGCTGGATCTGACCGGCAAGAGCGGCGGCGCGCTCTGGGCCTTCGCCGGCTGCCTGCTGCTCAGCTCGCTGCTGGTGGTGGCCCTGCCGGCCAAGGTGGTGAACCGCTGAATTGTCGGCCACGCCAAAAAGACGAAGGGCGCATAACGCGCCCTTTTGTTTGCTTACCGGGAGTGGCCGAACTTACTCGTCCTTCAACCCGCGATTGATCAACATCGGTTCGATGCTCGGCTCTTTGCCGCGCCAGTCGATATACAGCTTCTCCAGATCCTGGCTGTTGCCGCGCGATAGGATCATGTCGCGGAAGCGCTGGCCGTTTTCGGCGGTCAGGCCACCGTGTTCGGTGAACCACTGGAAAGCGTCGTCCGCCAGCATTTCCGTCCACAGATAGGCGTAGTAGCCCGCGGCGTAGCCGTTACCCCAGATGTGCTGGAAATAGCTGGAACGATAGCGCGGCGGCACGTAGCTGAGATCCACCTTGTCTTTTTGCAGCGACTCGGCCTCGAACTTGTCCACGTCCTGCTGCGGTTGGTCGGCGGTCAGCATGTGCCAGTGCATATCCAGCAGCGCGGCGGACAGCAGCTCGGTCATGCTGTAGCCCTTGTTGAACTTGTCGGCCTTCTTAATCTTGTCGACCAGTTCCTGCGGCATCGCCTCGCCGGTCTGGTAGTGCTTGGCGAAGTGGCTGAACACTTTCGGATCGCTGACCCAGTGCTCGTTGAACTGCGACGGGAACTCGACGAAGTCGCGCGCGGTGTTGGTGCCCGACAGGCTCGGGTATTCCTGATCGGCGAACATGCCGTGCAGCGCATGGCCGAACTCGTGGAACATGGTGATTACGTCGTCATACGACAGCAGCGCCGGCTGGCCCGGCGCCGGTTTGGTGAAGTTGGCGACGTTGTAGATCACCGGCTTGGTGCCGTTGAGCTTCGACTGATCGACGAAGTTGCTCATCCAGGCGCCGCCACCCTTGTTGTCGCGCTTGAAGTAGTCGGTGTAGAACAGCGCCAGCGATTTGCCGTCCTTGTCGAACACTTCATACACCTTGACGTCCGGCTGGTAGACCGGGATGTCCTTGCGCTCTTTGAAGGAGATGCCGTACAGCAGGTTGGCGGCGTAGAACACGCCGTTGTTCAGCACGTTGTTCAGCTCGAAGTAAGGTTTGATCTGCGACTCGTCCAGATCGTACTTGGCCTTGCGCACCTGTTCGGCGTAGAACTGCCAGTCCCAGGCCTGCACCTTGAAGTCGCCTTTCTGCTGATCGATCACCGCCTGAATGTCTTTGGCTTCACGCTCGGCGCGCGCGGTGGCCGCCGGCACGATGTTGCGCATAAAGCTCAAGGCGGCATCCGGCGTCTTGGCCATCTGGTTTTGCAGCTTCCAGGCGGCGTAGTTCGGGTAGCCCAGCAGTTTGGCCTGCTCGGCGCGCACCTTGGCCAGACGCGAAATGGTCTGGCGGGTATCGTTGCCGTCGCCCTTCTCCGCACGCGTCCAGGAGGCGTCGAACAGCGCTTGGCGGGTGTCGCGATCTTTCAGGCTCTGCAGCAGCGGCTGCTGCGTGGTGTTCTGCAGCACCAACAGCCACTGTTTCTCCAGCTTGCGCTCGGCGGCCGCCTGCGCTGCCGCGGCCAGCTCGCCTTCCGACAGGCCGTCCAGCTTCGCCGGGTCGGTTATCGCCAGCGCGCCGTTTTTACTCGCCGCCAGCAGTTTGTTGGTGAACTGGGTGCTCAGCGTCGCCGCTTCCTGGTTCAGCGCCTTCAGCTTGGCCTTGTCGGCGTCTGACAGGTTGGCGCCCGCCAGCTCGAAGTTCTTGTAGGTCACTTCCACCAGCCGGCGCGATTCCGGATCCAGCTTCAGCGCGTCGCGATCCTGATAGATGGCCTTGATACGTGCGAACAGCTTGCCGTTGAGCATGATGTCGTCGTTCAGCGCCGCCAGCTTCGGCGAGGTCTCTTCATCCAGCTTCTGCAGCGCATCGCTGGTGTTGGCCGAGGTCATGGCGCCGAACACGCTCATCACCCGCGTCAGCAGCGAGCCGGCCTGCTCCAGCGCCACGAAGGTATTCTTGAAGTTGGGCTTGGCCGGGTTGTTGGCGATCTTCTCCACCTCTTCCCGCTTTTGCTTGATGCCCGCTTCGATCGCCGGCGCGTAGTCGCTTTCCTTGATCAGGTTGAACGGCGGCGCCTGGAACGGCAGGCGGCTTTGATAGAAGAACGGATTCTGGGTCTTTTGCTTGTCGTGCTGATTGGCTTCACCGGTCACGGTAGCCTCCTTCGCCTGGCCGCTGGGCAGCGCGCTATGGTCGGCGTGAGGTTGGGTTTCTGCTGCCTGTGCCTGCGAGCCCAGCGCCATGCCGATCGCCAGCACCAATGTGGATAAACGCATCAAATCGAAACTCCTCCATGTTCACGGAATAAGGTCTCGGGGAATGGCTCCCTCTGAGTCATCACCTAGCTTAGGCGCAGTTGGCAGTTTGAGCAAAAACAAGTGATTAGAAGTTAGCCGCCGCGCCAACCTGCTGTATCAGGAACGTCAGCAACGCGCGCGTTTTGGCCGGCAGATAGCGGCGACCGGGGTAAACGGCATACAGCTGCAGCGGCGCCGGCGGCAGTGCCAGCGGCACCTCAACCAAACGGCCATCGGCCAGAAACGGCCGGCAGCCGAGCTCGGAAAGCATGGTGAACCCCACGCCGGCCAAGGCCGCCTTCAGCGCCATCTCCCCGCTGTTGACGCGATAGCGCGCATTGACCGGGACGGTAACGAAGGTTCCGTCCGGGCGGACGAACTGCCACGGCATCCCCTTCAGCGCATCCACCGTGCTGATGCAGGGCAATTGCGTGAATTGTTCAATCTCCGACGACGGCAACCACTGCGCCAGCAACGCCGGAGCGGCCACCACGATGCAGGGGAAAGACGCCAGCGGCTGCGCGACATAGTCGCTGTCGTCCAGCATGCCCCGGCTGATCATCACCGCCAGATCGACATCGTCGAGCAGCGACGTCATACCCGCCAGGTTGGTCACGCAGCTGATTTCGATCTGCGGATGCTGCAGGGCGAACGCCGCCAGCGGCTCGCCCAACAGGTATGGCCCCACTTCATTGGGCACGCACAGGCGCAGCGGCCCGCGCAGCTGTTGCTGCCGTTCGCTGAGGGTTTGCGCGGTGTGTTCCAGCGACGCCAGCAGCGGCTGGGTGCGTTCATGCAACAGCTGGCCGTTCGGCGTCAGCCGCATCGAGCGAGTGCTGCGTTCGAGCAATCGCTGCTCGAGCTGGCGCTCCAGCTGAGAGATATAGCGGCTGACGTTGGAGGTTGGCATCGCCAGCGCCCGCGCCGCCCCGACGAAGCTGCCTTGCTCTACCACCGCCACGAAGATGCGTAACAGGTTTAAATCCAATTTATCGCGCATGATTATCCCTGATTTGATAACAAACCATGCCATTTCTACCATCTAATCCCGATCAACGCCAAGCGCTACACTGCCGGCCTGACTCTGCAACCGATAGATGCTTATGACACCCACGAGAAAGCTGACGGCGATAGCGCTGGTCATCGCCTTTATTCAGTTCACCAACGCCCTGGAATACATGGTATTCAACCCGATATTCCTCTACATGGCCGCCGATTTTTCCGTGCCCGTCAGCTTCGCCGGCTATGTCAGCGCGGCCTATACGCTGGCGGCGGTGATTTCCGGCATCGGCGCATTTTTCTGGATCGGCGGCGTTGGGAAGCAGCGCTTTCTGCTGCTCAATGTCACGCTGCTGGGCGTGACCACCTTATTGATCGCCACAACCCAGCAGTTTTACTGGCTGTTGGCGCTGCGGCTGCTGGCCGGGCTGTTGGGCGGCACCACGATGGGCGTCGGGATCGGCTTGCTGCTCAACGCCGCGCCTGCCGCGCTGCACGGCAGAATGCTGGCGACGGTGATCGCGTCCTTTTCGTTGGTGAGCATTGTCGGCATGCCGGGCATGTTGTACCTGTGCGAAGTGGCAAGCTGGCGCGCCGCGCTGGTGACTATCGGCGGGCTGTGTCTGCTAGCGGCGGTGTTGGTGGCGCTGTTCGTTCCCAGGGATGCGCCGCAGCCACGGGCTGCCGCGCCCGTCGCGCTCGATCGCCGATTGTTGCTGTTCGCCGCCGCCGCCGGCCTGACGCAGTTCAGCCCGATGCTGCTGATCCCGGTGCTGGCGCCGCTGCTCACCCAGCGGCTACAGGTGGCAGACGCGCATTTACCCTGGCTGTTTCTCATCGGCGGCGTGGCCGGCTATCTGGCGACCGTGCTGGCAGGCCGCTGGTTGCAACGCTTTGGCGCCGTGACGCTAACGGTGGGCGCCACGCTGTTGCTGCTGGGTAGCCTGTGGCTGGCGGCACGCGGTGGCGATCGCGGTGAGCTGTTCATGGTCGCGTTTCTCGCGGCGGCCTATGCGCGGCTGGTGGCGATCTCTTCCCTGAGCATGCGTTGGCCGGACAATCGGCAACGCGCCGCCTTCGGCGTACTGCAAACCGCTCTGATACACCTGAGCGCCACGGTGGCCTTCTTGCTCTCCTCCGCGCTGCTGAGCGGCGGCCTCACCCCGTACAGTTTGCAACGCCTGTTATGGCTGTGCGCGCTGAGCGCCGTCGCCGTCGCGCCGCTCAGCGTTTGGCTGCAGGCGCGGCTGCGTCAGCGCGACGCCTCATAAACCACCTTGCCGTCCACATAGGTGCGATAAATATTGCGATCGTCCCCCAGGGTCATCAGCACGAACCCTTGTTCCGCCGTCGTGGCGCTGTTGGCGTAGCGCAACTGCTGCAGCGGCGTGACCGCCGGATCGAGCACCACGAAATCCGCCTCTTTACCGACGTTGAAGTTGCCGATTTTGTCGTCCAGCGACAGCGCGCGGGCGCCGCCCAGGGTGGCGTGATAGAACGCTTCTACGGCAGAGAGCCGGTAATGCTGCAGCTGGCCGACCTTGTATGCCTCGCCCAGCGTGCGCAGCATATTGAAAGTGGTGCCGGCCCCCACGTCGGTGCCGATGCCGAGCTTCACCCGCTTGCGCCAGGCCTGCTGCAGATCGAACAGCCCGCTGCCGAGGAACAGGTTGGAGGTGGGGCAAAACGCGATTGCCGAGCGGGTCTCGCACAGGCAGTCCCATTCCTGCTCCTCCAGGTGCAGGCAGTGGGCGAACACGCTTTTACCGCCGGTCATGCCGTAGCGATGGTAAACGTCCAGATAGCTTTGGTTCTGCGGGAACAGCGATTTTACCCAGGCCACTTCCTGCGGATTCTCGCTCAGGTGCGTCTGCAGCCAAACGTCGGGGAATTCTTCGCGCAGCCGCTGCACCTGCGCCAGCAGCGCCGGCGTACTGGTAGGCGCAAAGCGCGGCGTAATGGCGTAACCGAGGCGGCCTTTGCCGTGCCAGCGTTCGATCAGCTCACGCGTCTGGCGATAACTTTGCTCCGGCGTTTCCAGCAGCGCCTCCGGCGCATGGCGATCCATCATCACCTTACCGGCGATCAGGCGCATATTCAGCGTTTGCGCCTGGGTGAACAGCGCATCGACCGACTGCGGATGCACGCTGCCGAACACCAGCGCGGTGGTGGTACCGTTGCTCAGCAACTCCCGCAGAAAGAAGGCCGACATCTCGTCGGCGTGCTGCTCGCAGCCATAACGGCTTTCGGTCGGGAAGGTGTAATTGTTTAACCAGCCCAGCAACTGGTCGCCATAGGCACCAATCATTTCGGTTTGCGGGTAGTGGATATGGGTGTCGATAAACCCCGGTACGATCGGTTTGTCGCGATACTCCGTGACCGCGAAGCCCGGTGGCAGCAGCGCCTCGCCCTGCTGCCAGCTGCCGAACCAGACGATGGTGCCCTCGTTGAGCAGCAGCAAACCGTCGGGAATGTGCCGCAGGCGTTCCTCAAGCTGTTGCGGCGCCTCCACACAGGCGGCGATATCAAAAAAATTGCCACGAATAGCCGTGGTGAATTGCAGTGCCATTATTTTCTTCCTTGTGACGACCGGCCAAGCCCACCCGCATAATAAATTGCGATGATGAAACAAGGCCCTTTTTACCCAAACGCAAAGACCGGATTAAGCATAGCAAGCCGTGTGCCAATAGGCGGTCATAAAATATATTTTTATTTAAAAACAGATTGATACTAATTTAATCAAAGAAAACCAACCGATGAAAAAGAATAAAACGCGTGGCGGTCTTCAACAGCAGACGAATAGCAACCGTTTGCTTGCCGAAATAACACCGCGCCGCTGCACCTTTATTGGGCAAGCGGATAATTTCGCGGCCGTGACGTTTATTCCAACACGATGCAAAGCGATCTGGCCCATTCCGCAGGCCACCCGACAAACTTGAAACGATAACCATTCTCAATTATCATCCGCGCATCTTTTTGACCAGCAATGCGAAAACCATGTCCGCCACCGCTTCCGCCCCGCACACCGCGCTGTCGCGCCTTTACGCCACCCATCATGCCTGGTTGCAGGGATGGTTGCGCAGGCGGCTGGGCTGCGCGTTCGACGCGGACGATGTGGCGCAGGACACCTTCATGCGCCTGCTGAAAAACGACGCCGCGGCGACCCTGCGCGAGCCGAAAGATTTTCTGGTCACCGTCGCCAAGCGGGTGATGGTCGATCTGTTTCGCCGCAGAACGCTGGAGCGCGCCTATCTTGAGATGCTGGCGCTGATCCCGGATGGCTATGCCCCGTCGTCGGAGCAGCGCCAGATCCTGCTGGAAAGCCTGCAGCAGATAGACGCCATGCTCGACGGCCTGGGGCCGAAGGTGAAACAGGCCTTCCTGCTGTCGCAGCTCGAAGGCCTGGGCTATGCAGACATCGCCGTGCGCCTCGGTGTGTCGGTCAGCTCGGTTAAAAAATACATGGCCAAGGCCACCGAGCATTGCCTGCTGTTCAGCCTGGAAAACGACGTTTTCTCATGAGCAACGCCATCACCCCCGAGCAGCGCCAGGCGCTGAAAATGGCCGCACACTGGTATGCGCTACTGTGCGATGAGCACGTCACCGACCGCCAGCGCCAACAGTGGCAAGCCTGGCATCAGCAGCATGACGATCACCGCTGGGCTTGGCAGCGCGTCGAAGCGTTGCAGAGCCAGCTGCAGGGCGTGCCGGGCAAGTTCAGCTACCGCGCGCTCGATCGCGCCGGCCGCCAGTCGGCGATCGATCGCCGCACCCTGCTGAAGAGCCTGCTGTTGCTGCTCGGCGTGAGCGGCAGCGGCTTCCTTTACCAGTCGCCGCTCGGCCGGGAGCTGCGCGCCGACTACCGCACCGCCACCGGCGAAATCAAACCCATAGTGTTAAGCGACGGCACCCAGCTGGTGTTGAACACCGCCAGCGCGGTAGACGTGCATTACGACGATCGCCAACGGTTGATCCGCTTGCACGCCGGAGAAATCAGCCTGGTGACCGGACGCGATCCCCGGCCGCTGTGGGTGCAAAGCCCGCAGGGGGCGATGCGTGCGCTCGGCACCCGCTTTTTGGTGCGTGAGAGCGGCGGCGAGACGCGCCTGACGGTGCTGGAGCATGTGGTCGAAGCGCAGCTGGCGCAGGACGCGCGGCAAACGCGCCGGGTGGAGGCCGGAGAACAGATCGGCTTCAGCGCCACGGCCTTCAGCGAAAAACAACCCGCTGCGGCGGAGGACGGCTGGCTGCGCGGCGTGCTGAGCGTCAGCCAGTGGCGGCTGGACCGGGTGATCGCCGAACTGGCGCGCTACCGGCGCGGCCACCTGAGCTGCGATCCGGCCGTCGCCGGCCTGCGCGTCAGCGGCAGTTTCCCGCTCAACGATACCGATCGCGCCCTCGCCTTGCTCAGCCAGACCCTGCCGGTGCGCCTGCAGGGCTTTACCCGCTATTGGCTGCAAATCGTCCCCGCCTGAATCGTTTTAAATAAAAATGATAAAAAATCGCATTCTTGATTGTCCCTTTTGCTTCGCTCATCCGACTCCCAGGAAAACACTGCAGCAATAAATAAAAAATGATTCAGGAGAAGGTATGAACAACGCTTGGGGAAAGGGAGCGCCGGCTTCGCTTTGGGGAAAACGGGCCACGCCGCTGGCCGTGGCCATTGGCCTGGCCTTCGCCGCACCGCTGACGGCGAGCGCCGCCAGCGCCGCAGCCACCTATCACATTCCGGCCGGTGAACTGGACGGCGCGCTGAATGCGTTCGCCGCGCGCGCCGGCATCGCGCTCTCGGTGGACGGCACGCTGACCGCCGGTAAACGTTCGCCGGGCCTGAGCGGCAGCTACGGCGTCGATGACGGCCTCAACGCCCTGCTGGCCGGCAGCGGCCTGCAGGCTAAAGCGCTCGGCAACAACGGTTACACGCTGGCCAAACTGCCGCAGCCGCAGAAGGAAGAGGACATCACCGTGGTCGGTGACTGGCTGGCGGAAGGCCGTCAGGTAGACGTGTTCGAACATCCCGGCGCGCGCGACGTGGTACGCCGCGAAGAATTCGCCAAAACCGGCACCACCACCGTGCGCGAAGCGTTGAACCGCGTGCCGGGCGTAGTGGCGCCGGAGAACAACGGCACCGGCAGCCATGACATGGCGCTGAACTTCGGCATTCGCGGCCTCAACCCGCGCCTCGCCAGCCGCTCCACCGTGTTGATGGACGGCATCCCGGTGCCCTTCGCCCCTTACGGCCAGCCGCAGCTGTCGCTGGCGCCAATCTCGCTCGGCAATATGGATGCGATCGACGTGGTGCGCGGCGGCGGCGCGGTGCGTTACGGGCCACAGAGCGTCGGCGGCGTGGTTAACTTCGTCACCCGTGCCATCCCGAAAACCTTCGGCATGGAGGCCGGCATGCAGGGGCAGCTCAGCCCGACCTCGCGCCAGGATCACCCGAAAGGCACCGGTAACCTGATGATCGGCGGCACCGCCGACAACGGCCTCGGCGCGGCGCTGCTCTACTCCGGCACCCGCGGCAGCGACTGGCGCGAGCACAGCGCGACCAAAATTGACGATGTGATGCTGAAAAGCCGTTACGCCCCGAACGAGGTGCACACCTTCAACAGCCTGCTGCAATACTACGAAGGCGAAGCGGACATGCCGGGCGGCCTGAGCCGCGCGGACTACAACGCCAATCCGTTCCAGTCGACGCGCCCGTACGACAAGTTCTGGGGCCGCCGCCAGCTGGCGAACTTCGGCTATCAGTATCAGCCGGATCAGCAGCACAAGTTCGACGTGCAGAGCTTCTACACCTACACCCTGCGCAGCGGCTATCTGGATCAGGGCAAAAACCTGACGCTGTCGCCGCGCGAATACTGGGTGCGCGGCGTGGAACCGCGCTACAGCCAGAGCTTCCGCTGGGGCGATTCAGCGCATGAGGTCGGCGTCGGCTACCGCTACGTCAGCGAATCCACCCACGAGCTGCGCTACACCAGCAAGGCCAGCACCGGCCGGCTGCCGTCCACCGCCAGCCCGTACGATCGCGATACCCAGTCCGGCACCGAGGCGCACGCCTTCTATATCGACGATCGCATCGACATCGGCGACTGGACTATCACGCCGGGCATGCGCTACGAGTACATCAAGTCGTATCAGAACAACTACATCAAGAACAACCGCCTCGACGTTAGCTATAACGCGCCGCTGCCGGCGTTGAACGTGATGTATCACCTGAACGAATACTGGAACCTGTACGCCAACACCGAAGGCTCCTTCGGCACCGTACAGTACAGCCAGATGGGCAAAGCGGTCGACAGCGGCAAGATTGAACCAGAGAAGGCGCGCACCTGGGAGCTGGGCACCCGCTACGCCGGCGATGCGCTGACCGGCGAGATCGGGCTGTTCCTGATCAACTTCAACAACCAATACGACTCCAACCAGGTGACCGACAGCGTGACCGCGCGCGGCAAAACCCGCCACGCCGGGCTGGAAGGCAGCCTGCGTTACGATCTGTCGCAGCTGACGCCGAAACTGGACGACCTGACCGCCTACGCCAGCTACGCCTACGTCAACGCCACCATCCGCGAAGACGGCGGCTACAAGGGCAATCAGGTGCCGTTCTCACCGAAGCATAAAGGCACGCTGGGGCTGGACTACACGCCGGGCAACTGGGCGTTTAACCTTAACGGCGAGTTCCAGTCCAGCCAGTTCGCCGACAACGCCAACACCGTGGCGGAAAGCGCCGACGGCAGCACCGGCCGCATTCCCGGCTATATGCTGTGGGGCGTGCGCGCCGCCTATGATTTCGGCCCGGAAATGGCCGGCCTGAATTTGGGCGTCGGCGTGAAAAACCTGTTCAACCACGAGTATTTCACCCGCGCTTATGACGACAACAACAAAGGTCTGTACATCGGCCAGCCGCGCACGATCTATCTGCAAGGCTCGGTGAAGTTCTGACACTCAGCGGCGGGCGCACCTCATCGCGCTCGCCGCCTCACCCATAACGTGACATCGTCACTAAACGCCTTCTTCTCACCTCGCCCAAGCGGCGAAAAATAAGTCGCTTCTGCCGCCAATGCGCGTAATATCGACAATCCGCCCCGATTTATGGGCGCGGATTTTTTGCCGTTCTGGCCTGAAAAGCGAGGGAATAAGATGAATCATAATGACCTTTCTCAGTGCCGCGTGGACACCGACCGTTTGTTGATTGCCCCCTTTACCGCAGCAGACGCCGACGATGTTTACCAGGCGATCACCCCCACTCTGACGCGCTTTATGGCCTTTGAGCCGGAGGCGTCACCGGAAGATTTCGCCAATGTCTGGCAAAGCTGGCTGCCGCTGATGCGCGAAGGCGAAGAAGTGATCTTCGTCGCCCGCCGCCGCGAAGACCGACAGTTCGTTGGCGTCGGCGGCGCGCACAACCTGCGCAGCCACACCCCGGAGCTGGGCATCTGGGTCAAAGAGAGCCTGCATGGCCAGGGTTACGGCCGCGAAATCGTGCAAGGTATCGCGCGTTGGGCCAGCGAACGCTTCCAGCCGCCGCACTTTCTCTACCCGGTGGCCGAACAGAATACCGCCAGCCGCCGCCTCGTCGAGTCGCTGGGCGGCGTGCTGGTCGGCCGCTGCGAACGCATCAAGTATGACGCCGTGGTGTACCACCTGCCGCCTCAGCGCTAATCAGCATCGGGCCGCCGGCCCGGTGTGACCTTTTTTTCTTTCCGCCGTGATAACCGCTGCCACTGCCTGCGGCTTTGTGCTAATGATAGAGGTATGTAGGGTAAAAACAGTTGAGGAACAGCAACATGATTATTTTTGTTACCGGCGCCACCTCCGGTTTCGGCGAGGCCATTGCGCGCCGTTTTATCCGTGAAGGCCACCAGGTGATCGCCGCCGGGCGCCGCCTTGAGCGTCTCGAAGAGCTGCAGGACGAATTAGGGCAAGCGCTGCACATCGTGCGGCTCGACGTGCGCAACCGCGCCGCCATTCAACAGGCGATCGAAGAACTGCCGGCCGAGCTGCGTCAGATCGACGTACTGGTGAACAACGCCGGGCTGGCGCTGGGGCTGGAGCCGGCGCACAAGGCCAACGCCGATGACTGGGAAACCATGATTGACACCAACGCCAAAGGGCTGGTGAACATGACGCGCGCACTGCTGCCGGCCATGGTCGAGCGTAACGTCGGCCATGTGATCAACATCGGCTCCACCGCCGCCAACTGGCCTTACGCCGGCGGCAACGTGTACGGCGCCACCAAGGCATTCGTCAAACAGTTCAGCCTGGGCCTGCGCGCCGATCTGCACGGCACGCGTATCCGAGTGACCGATATCGAGCCGGGCCTGGTGGGCGGCACCGAGTTTTCCAACGTGCGCTTCAAGGGCGATGACGGCAAGGTCAATAAAACCTACGAAGGCGCCGATGCGCTGACGCCGGAAGACATCGCCGAGTCGGTGTTCTGGGTCGCGACCCTGCCGGCGCGCGTCAACATCAACACGCTGGAAATGATGCCGGTCAGCCAGTCCTTCGCCGGGCTTAACATCCACCGCGGCGCCTGATCCCTGGCGGCGGGAGGCGACTCCCGCCCTATTTCTTCAGGCCGCGCGCCAGCCGGAAACGATGATCAGCATGCCCACCAGCGCCACCCCGGCGCCCACCCAATCCAGCGCAGACAGCTTCACCCCGTCCACCACCCGCAGCCACAGCAGCGCCGTCGCCACATACACGCCGCCGTAGGCCGCGTAGACCCGCCCGCTGGCCGCCGGATGCAGCGTCAACAGCCAGACAAACAGCATCAGGCTCAATGCCGCCGGCAGCAGCAGCCAGGCGCTGCCCTGTTTCTTGAGCCAGAGATAAGGCAGGAAGCAGCCAATAATTTCAGCCAGGGCAGTGGCGAAAAACAACAGCGTAGTTTTTAACATCGGTCGCAGTTTTCTCTCGGTAAATTAAACGAATCGGCGCTTGGCTGGTGAATTCCAGGAGCGCGGTGGTATATTTGTCACTACGCCTGCGGGCGAGGTAACGCCAGTGCCGCCATCATCAGGCGCACTCACTCATAAGGATGAAACGATGAAAACATTTTCGACCCATCGACTGCTGCGCGGGATGCTGCCGGTCGCCATGCTGGCCGTCATGGGCGCCTGGCAGGCGCCGGCGCTGGCCGCCACCTGCACTCAGGGCAGCACCTGCGTCACCGTCGATGGCAAAGGCAGCGGCGCGATGAGCACCGAAGAAGCGCGCCAGAGCAAAGAGCAGTGGAATGATACCAAAACCCTGCGCCACAAGGTTAACACTCGCGTCGAGAAAGAGTTCGACAAGGCCGATCGCGCGGCGGATGACGAAGACCGCTGCAACGACAGCAACAACGTCAACGCGTACTGGGAGCCGGACACCCGTAAATGCCTGGATCGCCAGACCGGGCGTCGGATTATTCCTTAATCCGCCTGCGGCGGGCGGGCAAGCGTGAAACCCGGCCGCCGTTGCTGCTATCCTGTTACAGGAAGTCCATTGTCTAAAAGGATGACGTGATGAAAAAAACGCTGATATTAACCGCTGTATTGCTGGCCGGCGCGCCGTTAGCGGCCCTGGCCTCCTGCGAAAGCGTGAAAGCGGACATTTCGCAAAAAATCGTCAATAACGGCGTACCGGAGTCCGGCTTTAAACTGGAGATCGTGCCCAACGATCAGGCCGATCAAGCGGGCGGCCAAGTGGTCGGCCACTGCGAAAACGACACCCAGAAGATCGTCTATACCCGCCTGAGCAACGGCGACGATCGCGGTGACGCGGCGCAGACCGGCACCAGCCAGGATACCTCCAACACGCAGTAAGCCACATCGGCTATCCCGGGCGCTCTGCAGCAGCGCCCTTTCCTTATCCCTTACGCCTGCTCCGCCTCTTCTTCTTCGCCCTGCGGCCGACAACGCGCCGGGATCAGCATGGCTGCCGCCAGCGCCAGCAAGGACACCAACGCCGACACCAGAAATACCCAATGCAGCGAAGCCGCCACCTGCTGGGTCAACTGCGCCAGCGCCTCGCCCCCCATGCTCTGCCGCACCGCCGGCTCCATCAGCCGCTGCACCGGATCGTCGATTTCCGGCAGACGCCATTGCAGGTTGAGGTTCAGCGTGGCGCCCAGAATCGCGGTGCCGATGGCCGACCCCACCATGCGGGTAAACACCGTACAGGCGGTGGCGATGCCGCGAATGCTGTAATGGGCCGCGTTCTGCACCGACACTAAAAATGTGGTGTTGCACAGCCCCATGCCGGCACCGACCATAAACGCCGCCACCCGGCCCCACAGCAGGCCGCCGTTCGGCTGCAGCATCAGCAGGATCAGGCCGCCCGCCACCAACAGCAGCGCCCCCAGCAGCGCCGTGGCGCGATACGAGGTCATCAGCATCAAACGGCCGCTCAGCGTGCTGGCCAGCGGCCAACCGATCGACATCAGCGCCAGCGTGGTGCCCGCCTCCAGCGGCGAGCCGCCCATCACGCCCTGAATGAAGGTGGGCAGGAAGGCGCTGATGCCCATCATCGCCGCGCCGATCACCAGCCCGCCGATGTTACCGGCGACGATCACCCGGCTTTGCCACAGCGCCAGCGGGAACAGCGGTTCGACCGCGCGCCGCTCCTGGCGGACAAGCAGCGCAAGCGACGCCGCCGCCAGCGCCAGCAACGGCGCCACCCACCATCCCAGACTTTCCATCTGCAACAGCGCCAGCAGCAGCGCCGAAACGAACAGCGTCAGCCAAGCGGTGCCCGCCAGATCCAGCGCGTGCCGGCGCAGCTGCTGATGCGCAGGCAGATAGCGCCAGAGGAAGAACATCGCCAGCAGGCCGATCGGCAGGTTGACCCAGAACACCAGCGCCCACGGCAGATGCTGGACGATAAACGCCCCCAACAGTGGGCCGATGATCGCCGACACGCCCCATACGCTCGACAGGTAGCCCATCACCTTCGGCCGCTCGGTGGCGCTGTAGATGTCGCCAATGATGGTGGAAGCGATCGGCATGATGGCGCCGGCGCCCAACCCCTGCAGCAGACGAAAGCCGATCAGCCAATACATGTCGGGGGCGAAGCCGCACAGCACCGAGCCCAGCAGGAACAGCGTGGCGCCGAAGAAGAACACCCGCTTGCGGCCGTAGAGATCCGCCAGCCGCCCGTAGATGGGGATGGTGATCGCCTGCGCCAGCAAATAGACCGCGAATACCCACCCCAGCAGCGAGAAGCCGCCGAGGTCACCGATGATGGTCGGCATGGCGGTGGCGACGATGGTGGCTTCGATCGCCGACATGAACATCGCCAGCATGCAGGCGATCAGAATCAACGGGCGGTGGGCGATGGGTGCGGGTGAAACGTTATTTGTCATGGCGTTATGCAGGTTTCCTGGCGTTTTTATTTTCCCTGAGTATATCAGCAAGCGCCTGCGCCGAGTCTATCCGCCCTCACATCCTGTCTTTGCCGGCGGCGAATCGCATCATTTGGACCGATTGTTACGGCGTAACGTTTCGCTGCACATTTTTTTCACTTTCCGCGCATCCCAGCGCTGACGCGGGCTGAGGCGCCGATCCGCGTAATCTCAATCAACTGATTTTGTTCATAAAACTTGGCATGGCTAACGACAGGGTGCTATACCTTCCCTAGCCGGGGTCATTGGGCTTCGTGCTTTCTCTAGTTTAAATATCAGTATCTTATGCTGATTAATTCACGTATTGAGCCGCCGTTCAGCACGCTATGCCGAACACACCCTTCGCTCAATGTCGCTAACCTCATGCGAAACGCCCGTTTTGTACCGCCACGCCCGTCGGGCAGTGGGTAACAATCAGAGCGGAATGCGCCGTCTCATCGGCCGCTCCGCGCAACGGAGGACGCAACATCATGCACAAGTCAGCGCCATACCGGCGCCTGCTCCTCGGGAGCCTGCTGTTTATCGCCGTCATCGCGCTGCTGGTTTACGGCATCGGTTGGGAAACCCTCACGTCGCGCCGGGAAGATTTGATTTATCTCGGCCAGCAGCACATGTTCCTGGTAGTGTGTTCCATGCTGCTGTCGCTGCTGGTCGGCATTCCCAGCGGCATCCTGCTGAGCCGCCCCTTCGCCCGCCGCTGGGCGGAGCACGTGATGCAGATCTTTAACGTCGGCAACACCCTGCCGCCGCTGGCGGTGCTGGCGCTGGCGATGGTGATCATCGGCATCGGCGACCGGCCGGCGGTGGTGGCGCTGTTCCTCGCCTCGCTGCTGCCCATCGTGCGCAATACCTATGCCGGCCTGCGTTCGGTGCCGCCGGCGCTGGTCGAGGCCGCCAACGGTATTGGCATGACCGCCGGGCAGCGGCTGCGCCAGGTCGAACTGCCCAACGCGTTGCCGGTGATCTTCGCCGGGGTGCGCATCGCGATGGCGATCAATGTCGGCACCGCGCCGCTGGCGTTTTTGATTGGCGCCAGCAGCTACGGCGAACTGATCTTCCCCGGCATCTACCTGAACGACTTCCCGACGCTGATCCTCGGCGCCGCCGCCACCGCGCTGATCGCCCTGCTGCTGGATCTGGCGCTGGCCGGTCTCGGCCGCCGGCTCAGCCCGCACACCGCATCCTGATGGGAGAAACGCGATGACTCGATGGTTACAACGCCTCCGCCACGCGCTGCTGTTCTCCTTGCTGATGACCGGCGCGGCCGCCTGGGCCGCCCCGCTCACGCTGGCGAGCAAGAACTTTACCGAACAGCGCATTCTGTCGGCGATCACCGTGCAATACCTGCGGGCCAAAGGTTTTCAGGTCGAACCCAAGACCAATCTGGCCACGGTGATCACCCGCAACGCGATGATCAACAAACAGATCGACATGACCTGGGAATACACCGGCACATCGCTGATCATCTTTAACCACATCAATAAGCGCATGACGCCGCAGGAAACTTACGACACGGTGAAAAAACTCGACGCCAAGCTCGGCCTGGTGTGGCTGCAGCCGGCGGACATGAACAACACTTACGCCTTCGCCATGCAGCGCCAGCGCGCGGAAAAAGAGCAGATTCGCACCATGTCGCAGCTGGTGGCCAAAGTGGAACAGGTGCGTAAAACCGACCCGAAACACAACTGGCTGCTGGGGCTGGACCTGGAGTTTGCCGGCCGCTCGGACGGCCTGAAGCCGATGCAGGCGCTGTACGACATGCCGCTGGACCGCCCGCAAATCCGCCAAATGGACCCCGGCCTGGTCTACAACGCCATCCGCGACGGCTTCGTCGATGCCGGGCTGGTGTACACCACCGACGGCCGGGTGAAAGGCTTCGATCTGCAGGTGCTCGAAGACGACAAGGGCTATTTCCCGAGCTATGCGGTCACGCCGGTGGTGCGCGCCGAGGTGTTGCAAAACACGCCGGGGCTGGAAGCGGCGCTGAACACGCTGTCGAAACAGTTCAACAATCAGGTGATCACCGAGCTGAACGCTAAGGTGGATATCGACTACCAGACGCCGCAACAGGTCGCCGATGCGTTCCTCAAGCAGCGCGGCCTGATTTAGGGAGGCATGTGATGAATACTGTACTTTACGCCTGGCAAAACTGGGCCTATATCGCCGGCTTGACGCTGGAGCACCTGCTGCTGGTCGGCGTCGCCGTCGGCCTGGCAATCCTGATCGGCGTGCCGCTCGGCGTGCTGATCGTCCGCCACAAATGGCTGGCGACCCCGGTGCTGAGCCTGGCCACGCTGGTGCTGACCGTGCCCTCCATCGCCCTGTTCGGGCTGATGATCCCGCTGTTTTCCTTAATCGGCCACGGCATTGGCTACGTGCCGGCGATCACCGCGGTGTTCCTCTACTCGCTGCTGCCGATCGTGCGCAACACCCACACCGCGCTCGACAACCTGCCCGGCGGGCTGCGCGAAGCCGGCCGCGGCATCGGCATGACGTTCTGGCAACGCCTGCGCTGGGTGGAGATCCCGGTGGCGCTGCCGGTGATTTTCGGCGGCATTCGCACCGCCGTGGTGATGAATATCGGCGTGATGGCAATTGCCGCGGTGATCGGCGCCGGCGGTCTCGGCCTGCTGCTGCTCAATGGCATCAGCAGCAGCGACATCCGCCAGTTGATTACCGGCGCCGTGATGATCAGCCTGCTGGCGATCGTCCTCGATTGGTTATTGCACCGCTTGCAAATTGCGCTTACGCCCAAGGGGATCCGCTCATGATTAAATTGGAAAATCTGACCAAACAGTTTATGCAGAAGAACGGCACGCCGTTCAACGCCGTCGACAACATCAATCTGGACGTGCCGGAAGGCGAAATCTGCGTGCTGCTCGGCCCTTCCGGCTGCGGCAAAACCACCACGCTCAAGATGATCAACCGCCTGATCGAACCCAGCGGCGGCACCATTCTGATCAATGGCGAAGACACCAGCGCGCTGGATACCGTCAGCCTGCGCCGCAAAATCGGCTACGTCATCCAGCAGATCGGTCTGTTCCCCAACATGACCATCGAGGAGAACATCACCGTGGTGCCGCGCATGCTGGGCTGGGACAAAAAACGCTGCCACGATCGCGCCGAGGAGCTGATGAGCATGGTGGCACTGGATCCCAAGCGCTTTTTGCACCGCTACCCGAAAGAGATGTCCGGCGGGCAGCAACAGCGCATCGGCGTAATCCGCGCGCTGGCGGCCGATCCGCCGGTGCTGCTGATGGATGAGCCCTTCGGCGCGGTGGACCCGATCAACCGCGAAACCATCCAGAACGAATTTCTCGACATGCAGCGCCAGCTGAAAAAGACCGTGATGCTGGTGAGCCACGACATCGATGAAGCGCTGAAGCTCGGCGATCGCATCGCGGTGTTCCGCCAGGGCAAGATCGTGCAGAACGCCAGCGCCGATGAGCTTCTGGCGCGGCCGGCGAACGACTTCGTCGCCTCTTTTGTCGGCCAGGATCGCACGCTGAAGCGCCTGCTGCTGGTGCAGGCCGGCGACGTGGCCGATCAACAGGAAACGGTGACGGTGCGGCGGGAGACGCCGCTAGTGGAGGCGTTCGGGCTGATGGATGATATCGATGCCCGCTCGGTGACGGTGGTGGACGCCGACGGCAAACCGCTGGGGTACGTCAAACGCCGTGAGGCGCGCGGCGCGCCGGGCGTCTGCGCCGACAGCCTGCACCGTTTCCGCGTCACCGCCCGTGCGGAGGAGAACCTGCGCGTGGTGCTGTCGAAGCTGTACGAGCACAACACCTCCTGGATGCCGATCGTCGATGAAGACGGCCGTTACAGCGGCGAAATCTCGCAGGATTACATCGCCGACTACCTCAGCTCCGGCCGCACGCGCCGGGTGCTGACGCCGCAATAACTTACCCAGGGGCGCCGACCGCCCCGCCCATGCCGCAGTTTGATAAAGATTCACTGGTCATCAGCCGGAGCGCCAAGCACAATGCGCTGATGACCCTTTGATTTTTCTCACGACGCCGCCCACGCATGAAAAGACTGGTCCACCTGCACCACTATCGCGCCCTGTTGCGCAGCCTGTTTATCGCCGTGTTCATCGGCATCGCCGCCGCCCTGGCGGTGTGGCTGTTCCACCGTTCGATGATTGGCCTCGAGTGGCTGCTGCTCGGCAATGCCGACGGCAGCCTGGTGGCCGCCGCCGCCGCGCTGCCCGGCTGGCGGCGCGCCCTGACGCCGGCGCTGGGCGGCCTGGCGGCGGGCCTGCTGCTGTATATTCACCAGCGCTACCGCCACCAGCGCCCGGCGGCGCCCACCGACTATATGGAAGCGATCGAGACCGGCAACGGCAAGCTGGACACCGGCGCCAGCCTGGTGAAGTGCCTGGCGTCGCTGCTGGTGGTATCGAGCGGCAGCGCCATCGGCCGCGAAGGCGCGATGATCCTGCTGGCGGCGCTGGTGGGCTCGCTGTTTGCCCAGCGCTTTACGCACGAGAAAGAATGGAAACTGTGGGTGGCCTGCGCCGCCGCCGCCGGGATGGCCAGCGCCTATCATGCGCCGCTGGCGGGCAGCCTGTTTATCGCCGAGATCCTGTTCGGCACCCTGATGCTGGCCTCGCTCGGCCCGGTGGTGATCGCCGCGGTCAGCGCGCTGCTGATGACCAACCTGCTCAACGGCGGTCAGGCGCCGCTCTATCTGGTGACGCCGCTCGCGGCCCCCCTGCCGACGCAATACCTGCTGATGGCGCTGGTCGGCGTGGTGGCCGGCGCCGGCGGGCCGCTGTTTTTATGGCTGATGACCGCCACCGGCCATGCCTTCCGCTCGCTGCGGTTGAAGCCGCCGTTGCAGCTGGCGCTGGGCGGCCTGATCGTCGGGCTGCTTTCGCTGCTGTTCCCGCAGGTGTGGGGCAATGGTTACAGCGTGGTGCAGGCGCTGCTGATCGCGCCGCCGGGGGTGCTGCTGCTGGGGGCGATCCTGGTATGTAAACTGTTGGCAATCCTTGCCAGCAGCGGGTCGGGCGCACCCGGCGGGGTCTTCACCCCGACGCTGTTCGTCGGCGCCGCGCTCGGCTCGATCATCGGACAGCTGTTTGGCCTGTGGCCGGGCATGGATACGGCGGTGCCGCTGCTGCTGGCGCTGACCGGCATGGCTACCCTGCTGGCCGCCACCACCCATGCGCCGATCATGGCGGCGCTGATGGTGTTTGAAATGACCGGCGAATACGCGCTGCTGCCCGGCATTCTGCTGGCCTGCGTGATCGCCACCACCGTGTCGCGCGGCCTGCGGCCGGTGTCGGTGTATCATTCGGCGCCGCCGCCCAAACGCGAAGCTTAGAACTCGCCCTGCTGCAGGATTTTCCTGAACTGCGGGCACTGCAGGTGCTCGGGTTCAGGGCAATCGGCCATGTGCCGCAGCCCGTCGCGCACCTGCATCAGGCGTTGGATATGGCGATCCAGCTCATCCGCCCGCACCGCCAGCAGCCCGCGATCGATCGCTATCTTGCCCCGTTCGTCAAACAAGGCGTTCATCTCGTCCAACGTAAAACCGGCCAGGCGCGCCAGCGCGATCAGCCGCAGTTGGTCAAGTACCCCGGCGTCGTATTGGCGGCGCAAACCGTGGCGGCCTATCGACGCGATCAGCCCCTTTTTTTCGTAATGCCGCAGCGCAGACGGCGCGATCCCGCTCAGGCGCGCCACCGCGCCGATATCCAGTTCTTTTGCCATTGACTTGAGGCCGACTTTAAGTTGCACACTGTGCGCACATTATCACGTCACTGCGTTAAGGACACCTGTATGACCCCCGATCTGTTAGTGCGCATCCTGTTAACCGGCGCCGGCGCCACCCTCTGCATGGATCTGTGGGCGCTGCTGCTGAAGCGGCGCTTCGGCATCCCTTCCCTCGATTATGCGCTGGTGGGCCGCTGGTTTCTCGGCATGTCCGACGGCCGCTGGTTTCACGCCACCATCGTTACGGCGCCGCCGCGCCGGGGGGAGAGAGCAATCGGCTGGATATTGCATTACGCCATCGGCATCGCGTTTGCCTTTATCCCGATCGGTTTGGCGGGCATCGGGTGGTATGCGGCGCCGGAGCCGCTCATCGCGCTGTTGAGCGGCTGGCTGAGCCTGGCGGCGCCGTTTCTGGTGATGCAGCCCGCGCTGGGTTTTGGCGTAGCGGCAGCGAAAACCGCCTATCCGCGAAGAGCACGGTTGCTCAGCTTGCTCACCCACACGGTGTATGGGCTGGGCCTGCTGATCGCCGCCCGGTTGTTGGCGGCGCTTTGCGTCTGATCGAGCTTACAGCAGCGTGGAAATATCGAGATAGTGCGCCAGTTCGCGCTGCTCCGCACGCGGCAGGTACGGAACCTCACCCAGCAGCGGCGCGGGAATGCGCTGCTGCAGTGCCTCGATGGTTTCGGCGTAGTGTGCCAACCCCGGATTGATGCGGTTGGCCACCCAGCCCAGCAGCGGCAGGCCGTCGTTGATGATCGACTGCGCGGTCAGCAGCGCGTGGCTGACGCAGCCCAGCTTGATGCCCACCACCAGCACCACCGGCAGCTGTTCCTGCACCACCCATTCGGCATAAGGCCGCAGATCGTTCATCAGCACGCGCCAACCGCCGCTGCCTTCCACCACCACCGTGTCGGCCTTGGCGGACAGATCCCGCAGGCCGCTGCTCATCAGGCCGTAGTTGATGTCCTCGGTCGCATGCGCGTGAAACACCTCATCCAGGCAGGTGATGGGATTGATCTCCTCGTAGGACAGCGGCAGGGTTGAGGATGCCTGCAACACCAAAGCGTCTTTATTGCGGATGCCCTCGCTGGTTTCCTGGCAGCGTGCGGCGATCGGCTTGTAGCCGGCCACTGAACGGCCTTCGGCGGCCAGCGCCTGCATCAACCCGCGGGAAACCACGGTTTTACCGACGTCGGTATCCGTGCCTGTCACAAATAAACGCTTCAACATGAATAAAATGCCCCAGAATGCCCCGTTAACAATGTGTCGCCGCATCGGCGGCGAAGAAGTCTTTCGGAAAAATTCTAGGGGATGCGCCCCCATAGGGGCTTGAGGTAGCTCAATCTTTTGCGGAATTAATAAGAAGTTCTGATGTTAGCCTTGCAGCAATTGCACCAGCAACGATCCGTTGTACAGCGCCTCTTTCACCAGCGCCGCACCGGGCATGGTGCCCTTATTGAAGAACTGCGTGGATTCGACCTTGACCTGCTCGCTGTAGGCCGGCAGCGCCTGCTGGCGAATGCAGGAGGCGATGGCCGGGTGCAGGATCTCCGCCGCGCGGTTGAGCGGCGAGCCCACCAGGATCTTCTCCGGATTGAACAGGTTGACCATGATCGCCAGAATGCGCCCCACGCTGTGCCCAACGCCAAGAATGATGTCCCGCGCCAGCTGATCGCCCGCCAGCGCGGCGTCGCACAGCGATTCAACGGTCAGCGGCGCGCCGTGCAGGCTGGAGCTCATCGAACCGCTCAGCCGCTGCTGGGCGATCTCCAGGATGTTCTCAATGCTGGCCACGGTTTCGAGGCAGCCGTGGTTGCCGCAGTAACAGCGTTTGCCGTACGGATCGACCTGGGTGTGGCCGATCTCCACTACGCTGTGGCTGCCGGCGTGCAGTACGTGGCCGCCGGTGATCACCCCGGCGCCGACGTTGTGGTCGATCACCACCTGAATCACGTTCTGGCTGCCGCGCGAGGCACCATACAGCGCCTCGGCCATGGTCCAGGCGCTGATGTCATGCTGCAGGTAAACCGGCAGGCCGGTGCGGGTTTCCAATGCCGGACCGAGCGGCATCTCCAGCACGTCGTAAAACGGCATGCGATGTACCACGCCGGACTGCACGTCGATCATGCCCGGCAGCGTAATGGCGATCGCCGTCAGCCGCTCCAGCTTGCTTTGGTGGCGGATAAAGAATTGGTCGACTTCGGTCAGGATGCGTTTCAGCAGCGGTTCAGGGTGTTCGGCCGCCAGCGGCAGCAGCTCCTCCACCACCAGTTTGCTGCTGAGATCGCGCAGCGCCAGCGTGATGCTGCCACGGCTGATACGGGCAGAAAGGTAATGCCAGGCCTCGGTATCCAGCACCAGCCCCACCGCCGGGCGGCCCCGGCTGCCGATTTCCTGGTACTCGGTTTCCTTGACCAGATGGGCTTCCAGCAGTTCGCGCACGATCTTGGTGATGCTGGCGGGCGCCAGCTGTGCGCGTTTTGACAGTTCGATGCGCGAAATCGGGCCCAGTTGATCGATTAGCCGATAAACCGCCCCCGCATTGGTCTGCTTGATTTGATCGATATGCCCAGGCTGCCCAACCGCAATCACAAACCTGCTCCTACTATTTTTCGCGCTTCTAAATAAAGACTAGGGGTTATGGTGGGGCTTTTGTCATACAGCGTCAACTATTTGATTCGTTATGTGATTTGCTGCACAAATTCCTCGCAATTTCAGCGTGAATTGATTTTTATTTGCCCAAGTTCAACGTCATTTCAGCATCAACGCCATCAGCGCCTGCGCGGCAGCGGTCAGCGGCCGCCGGCGGTGATGCACCAGCCACACTTCGGTGGTGGCGTCCGGCTCCGCCAGCGGCAAATAGCGCACGCCGTCCACCCGCACCCGGGCGAAAGAGGCCGGCAGAATCGACACCCCCAACCCGGCGGAGACCAGCCCGATGATGGTCATGGCTTCCCCCACTTCCTGGGTGATGTATGGGGTAATGCCGGCCTTGCCGAGCAGCAGCAGAATTTCGTCGTACAGCGCGGTGCCCACTTCGCGCGAGAAGAACACGAACGGCTCCTGCGCCAGGTGTTGGAACCGCAGCGCGCCGCCGGGCGTTTCCGCCAGCGGATGCCCTTCCGGCACCACCGCCACCAGCGGTTCGCGCAGCAGCAGCTGATAGTGGAGCGCCTCCGGCAGCCGAGTGTTGCGCATCACTCCCAGATCCAGCTCACCGTTCAGCAGCGGTTCGATCTGCTGTTTGGTGTTGATTTCGCGCATTTTGATATGGACCTGCGGGGACTGCTGACGAAAGGCGCGCAGGCTGCGCGCCACCACGCCGATAAAGGGTGCGGAAGAAGTAAAGCCGATGGTCATTTCCCCCAGCTCACCGCGATCCAGACGCGCCGCCTTTTCCGCCGCCCGCCCAACCTGATCGAGCACCTGGTAGGCTTCTTTGAGGAACATCTCCCCGGCCTGGGTCAGGCTGACGTTACGATTGTTGCGCGCCAGCAGCCGTGCGCCGACCATCTCTTCCAGCGCCTGGATTTGCTGGCTGAGCGGCGGCTGGGAGATCCGCAGCCGCTCGGCGGCGCGGCCAAAATGCAGCTCTTCCGCCACGGCGATAAAGTAACGCAGGTGTCTCAGTTCGATATTCATATTTAAAACGTCTTAATTTGAATTATTAATATATTAGACAAAAAACTCGCCGCTCCCTATCATTTTGTTATCTGTAAAGTGTCTGTTTATCTCCCCGAAGTTCGGTAAGGAAACGCTGTGACAACCCCTGTGCGTTCTGCGGCCGTGATGCCGTCGACGCTGGCCGCCAACGATGACGCGGCCGCTGCGCCAAACGTAAAACGCTCCACCCTCAACAACAAACTCCCCTATATCGAACGCGGCACGCCGCAGTTTATGCGCGTAACGCTGGCACTGTTTTCCGCCGGGCTGGCGACCTTCGCGTTGCTCTACTGCGTGCAGCCGATCCTGCCGGTGCTGTCGCAAGATTTCGGCGTCTCGCCGGCGGAAAGCAGCCTGTCGCTTTCGGTCTCTACCGGCCTGCTGGCGATCGGCCTGATGTTCACCGGGCCGCTTTCCGACGCCATCGGCCGCAAGTCGGTGATGGTGGTGGCGCTGCTGCTGGCGGCAGTCTGCACGCTGATTTGCGCCTTTATGACCAGCTGGCACGGCATTTTGCTGATGCGCGCGCTGATCGGCCTGTCGCTGAGCGGCGTGGCAGCGGTCGGCATGACCTACCTCAGCGAAGAGATCCATCCCAGCTTCGTCGCCTTCTCGATGGGGCTGTACATCAGCGGCAACTCGATCGGCGGCATGAGCGGCCGCCTGGTGACCGGGGTGTTGACCGACTTCTTCTCCTGGCGCGTATCGCTGGGAGTCATCGGCCTGTTCGCCCTCGCCGCCGCCTGCATGTTCTGGCGTATCCTGCCCGCCTCGCGGCATTTTCGCGCCAGCTCGCTGCGCCCGCGCACCCTGCTGATCAACTTCAAGCTGCATTGGCACGATAAGGGCCTGCCGCTGCTGTTTGCGGAAGGTTTCCTGCTGATGGGCAGCTTCGTCACCCTGTTCAACTACATCGGCTATCGCCTGCTGGCGGATCCCTACCACCTGAGCCAGGCGATTGTCGGCCTGCTGTCGGTGGTGTACCTCACCGGCTCCTACAGCTCGCCCAAGGCCGGTGCGCTCACCTCGCGCTTCGGGCGCGGCCCGGTGCTGCTGGCGTCGATAGTGATTATGCTGATCGGGATCCTGATTACCGCGCTGCCGCAGGTGCCGGCGATCTTTATCGGCATGATGCTGTTCACCGCCGGTTTCTTCGCCGCCCACTCGGTGGCCAGCAGCTGGATTGGCCGCCGTGCGCGCCGCGCCAAAGGCCAGGCGTCGTCGCTGTATCTGTTCTGCTATTACGTCGGCTCCAGCGTGGCCGGCACCCTCGGCGGCGTGTTCTGGCACAGCTTCGGCTGGAATGGCGTGACGGCGTTTATCAGCCTGATGCTGTTGCTGGCGCTGCTGGTGGTGCATTACCTGAAACGCCTGCCGGAAGCGGCCCGTCTCTGAAAAGAAAAAGCCGCGGTGGTTTGCCGCGGCTCGTCATGTCAGTGCCTGTGATTATTGACCGGTTTTCCAGCGGGTGCGCAGGTACTCCACGGCCTTATCCGTTTGCGGCTCAGTCAGATTGCGTTGCCGGAACAGGATGGTTCCCCCCATTCCCGGCAGGCTCTCGTTGAGATCCAGCTGCCTTTTCAGCTCGGGAACGCCGCCGTCGACGGTCCAGGCCGGTTCGCTGGCCACAGGCGTACCCACTTTATACAGCGCCACCCCGGCATAGAGCCGAACCGGCGTGCCTTTCACCACCTCGGCCCACCAGTTGGCCAGCACGTCGTAGCGGACAATTTCACGATCAAAAGGCCAATACAGCTGCGGTGCGATATAGTCGAGCAGCCCCAGTTTTACCCACTGGCGCGTATCGGCATAGGCCGTATCGTACGATGGCGCCCCTGCCCGCGTCGCCGAGCCGACAGGATCGTCCGCTTTGTTTCGCCATACGCCCGCCGGGCTGACGCCAAACGCAACCGCGGGTTTCAACGCTTTGACGGTGGCTGAAACCTGTTTTATCAATTGCAGCGTGTTGTCCCTGCGCCAGGCGGCTTTGTCTGCAAACCCTTTGCCGTAGGCGCGATACGTCTTTTCATCATCCAGCGGCGATTGCGGTGTTTCGTAATAGAAATAATCGTCAAACTGAATGCCGTCGACATCATAGTTTTTGACTATTTCAGCCACCACGCCGGTGATCCAGTTGCGCACGTCGGGTAAGCCTGGATCGAGCACGAAGCGATCGTTGGCCGTGCGGATCCAATCGGGATGCAGCGCATAGACGCTGGCCGGTGGGGACTGCAACGTCTGATTAAGTGCATCAATCGTTTGCTGTCGGGTATTCATGGAAACCCGATAAGGGTTCAGCCAGGCATGCACTTTGATGCCGCGTCGATGCGCTTCTTGCAGCATAAAGGCCAGCGGATCATAACCCGGATCCCGGCCCACGGTGCCGGTCAAGACCTCAGACCAGGGCAAAATGTCAGAACGCCACAGGGCCGTACCGTCCGGTTTAACCTGAAAATACACGGTGTTAATCCCGGTTTTCACCATGTCGTCCAGTGCGTCCGTCAGCCCCTGCTTCTGCAGGCGCACCCGCTCTTGCGCGGTTTCCGCTTTCAGGGTGGCCGCCGGCGGCCAGTCCAACCCAATAACCGTGGCCAGCCAGATGCCCCGCATCGGTGTAACCGGCGGTGTCGGCTGTGCAGGTTTCTCCGGTTCGGGGGGCTTGGCGCATCCGCTCACGCCGAGCATTGCGGCCATCAACAACCATCCGCCTAATTTTGTTGCGCCTGTCGGCATAAATATTCTCCTTCCGTGAGTGACGGTTATCCCATGTCGTTTCGTGCAGAGCAAGAAACCGCCCGCTTTCTCAACGCTATCCCGCTGCCGGCGTCGCCCTGTTCAGACGACGCCGGTGTCTTTATCCCATTACCAGCTCAGCCCCGTCCCGCGAGGGAACGCCACCTTGCCCGTATTGGTTTCCACATCGTAGTCATGCCAGGTGTTAACCGGCAGTTTTCCGTGCGGTGTGATTTTCCCCGTCAGCACCTGTGCCAGAGAAATCATCGAGTGGCCACGCCACACACCGCCGTCATACCCGTAATAGGAATAGGTGGCGACGGCCGCCTCCACCTCTGCGGCATAGTTCACGATATCGTAAGGTGCGCGCAGTGAGAGGTGAACGCGTTTTTTCCCCTGCTCGGCGGCGTATTTCAACCAGCCCGGATAAGGGCTGCTGTCATTACCCGCCCCGGTCGCGGAGGTAACGACCCCATCCTGTTCAGCAGGCGTAAAGCGGGTTGAGAGGGTTCCGAGCAGGAACACGTCGCAGCCGGCAATATGTTCCCTGACCTGGGCGTCGCTCAGTTCCGTTTCCTTCGCGGCAACGATGTTCTGATACCCCTCTTGTGCCATCACGCGCGCAATGCCGTTCGCCTGCTCGCCCCACGGGGTCAGAATAAAGTAGCGCAGCGCCTTGTCTTTTAACGGCAACAGGCTGTGGCGATTGATGACTACGGTAATGGAGCGATCGGCGATGCGCTTTTCCAGCTGGTGCGCTGAGGACGCAACGTCGTTGGAACAAGGTTTATCGCTATGCCCCATCAGGCCATGGCGCAATTTAAGGCGCAAAATTCGCTCGACCGAGGCATCGATATCAGCCTCGCTGAGATGCCCCGTTTTCACTCTGTCCGCAAGGTACCGGATCAACGCCGGCAGCAGACTCGCCTGGGCCGGTGAGGCGATGCTGACAGGCATCAGGGCAATATCCACCCCGGCGGCAAAGACGTTTTCAGCCGCCGCTTGCTGGCTGAAATGCTCGGCAATCGCGCCCATATCCAGCGCGTCTGAAATCGTTACGCCCGCATACCCCAACTCATTGCGCAGGATCTGGGTCTGAATTTCATGCGACATGGTGGCCGGCACCGTGATTTTTTCACCGCTGCGGGTATCGATCTGGCGGTTATCCAGTGCCGGATACTGAATATGCGCGGTCATGACCATGTCCGGCGCCGCGCAGCGATCGATAGCTTGCTTATAAGGGGCGATATCGATGGCAAAAGCCTCTTCCCGCGTGCGATCGACGCGCGGCAAACCGGTATGCGAGTCGGTGGAGGTGCTGCCATGGCCCGGGAAGTGTTTGTAAGCGGTGATCAGCCCCTGGTGCTTCATGCCCGCCACCATTTTCTCGGCCAGGCGGGACACGGTATTCTTATCATCGCTGAAGGCGCGAACGTTAATCACCGGGTTGAACGGGTTGGTGTTGACGTCCACGACCGGGGCAAAGTTGGTATTGATATGCAACGCGCGCATATCCTGAGCCATCAGCTTGCCCTGTTCAACGGCGAGCTGTTTATCCGCGCCACCCTCAATCGCCGCCGCCAGCGCCATATTGCCGGGGAATGAGGCATAGTCGCCGCGCGGCAGCCGGAAAACGTTACCGCCCTCGTTATCCGTGCCGATAAACAGGCGAATGCCGGCGTGCGTTTTCATCGCGGCATACCAGGCCGTCAACGTTTTGATCTGCTGCTTGTCTTTCAGATTATTGGCGAACAGGATCACTCCACCCACGTGGTTATCGGCGATCAGCTTGCCAATGGCTTCATCGGGAACGGTCATATCCTGATTGCTGCTACCGTTCTGATCCCAGTAGCGAAAATCCAGCATGATTTTTTGCCCGATCTTCTCTTCCAGCGTCATGTTTTTGACTTTCTGTTTAATATCCACAGTAAACCTCCGTTTAAAGCACCCGTTAATGACAGAAGAAAAGATAACCCGAGGGACTCATAGCGTCCTGCCATTCTGTTTGTTTCAGTGATTGGACAACGGCGATCGGAAAATGGATTAAACAAAATACAAACGAACAGGAAAAAATCCATCAGTGAATCAAAACGCTACGCATACTGGGTGTATTGCGTGCCTGCTGCCAGAGACCGCTATGGCGCATTTTCTACTGGTAAGCCGGGTGGCCAGTGAAGCTACCGTTACCCCAGTAGCCGATGTTGCCCCCAGTCCGCCACTCTTCTATAGTATGTTGTAACTAATATAGGAGCGTGCGATGAGCAGATACGATGTGATTGGCCGAATGAACGCCTGCTTTACCGAGCTGGAGCAGGCGCTCGGCGCGTTGCAGCAGCAGATCGTCCCGCTGCGGCTGCTGGCGGCGCGGGTGTTCAGCCTGCCGGAGGTTGAAAAAGGCCAGGAACATCAGGCTATCTCGCATATCGCGGTCGAACAGCATGTGGGACAAGCGGCGCGCGATCTGGCGCTGGAGCATTATCAGCGGCTGTTCATCCACCATAACCGGGAGAATGTCAGCAGCAAGGCCGCCGTGCGCCTGCCCGGCGTTATCTGTCTGGCGGTGGAGCAGCCGGAGTATCAGGCGCTGCAAACGCAGCTGGCGCTCATCAACCGCCTGAAGGGCGAACTGGAACAGATTATCACCGTCGATTCCGGCCTGGCGCCGGAGCAGCGTTTCGAGTTCGTACACACCCATCTGCACGGGCTGATTACCCTCAGCGCCTATCGCACCCTCACCGCCCTGACCAACCCCGACTCCGTGCGCTTCGGCTGGGCCAACAAGCACATCATCAAAAACGTCAAGCGAGACGACATCCTGGCGCAGCTGGAAAAAAGCCTGAAAGCCGGCCGCGCGGTGCCGCCGCACAGCCGTGAACAGTGGGCTGCCCTGGTCAGCCGCGAGATAGACGACGTCAGCCGCCTGCCGCAGCACGCGACGCTGAAAATCAAGCGACCGGTCAAAGTACAGCCTATCGCCCGGGTGTGGTATCAGCAGCAGCAAAAGCAGGTGCAACACCCCTGCCCGCTGCCGCTGATCGCCCTGTGTCAGGTAGAGAGCGGCGCCGCCGTGCCGAAGATTGGCGAGCTGCTCAACTACGACGTCGACGCGGTGAAACACCGTTACAAACCCGACGCCCGGCCGCTGCGGCTACTGGTGCCGCGCCTGCACCTGTATACCGACGACGCTACTCGCTGAGGGTATACACTCGCAGGCGATGGCCGTCCGGGTCCCGTGCTACGAAGGTGTAACCGAACTCCATCTCGGTCGGCGTTTGCTCGATAGGCAGCCCGAGCTCGCGCCACTGGTTATAGCGCGCCTCGACCTCTTGCGGATCCTGGCACAAGAAGCCCAGTTCACCGCCGCCGCCGGTCAGCGTAGCCGCCGGTTTTACCCCCTGTTTGGCCCACATCCCCAGCTTGAAGCCGTTGTTGAGCACAAACAGGGCGAAGCCGGGAGAAAGCTCTACCGGCGCCTGTCCCAGTAAACGTTGATAAAAGGCGGCGCTGTTCAGCGGGTTGTCGACGTAAAGCAGGGTCATGCTGGGAAGGGTCATCGGTCTGTCCTCTGGGTGATGGGAACCGGCCGGTTCCCGATAGGCACAGACTAAGGGGCACGACTGACAGTTTATGGCAGCAGCGTGCCGCTATTGCTCCGCAATGCCCTCGCGAAGGCGCCACTCTTTCAGCAGCCGCCGCCGGCCGCGCGGATAGCGCTGTTCCAACGGCGTAGCGGCCTGAATGCGGTCGAGGCGAAAATGGCGAAACGTCTGGCGCAGCTCGCACCAGGCGACCAGCATCTGGAACTGGTCGAAAAAACCCAGCGCAAAGGGCCACAGCAGGCGTTCGCTGCGCTGCCCCGCCAGATCGAGATAGTCGATATGCAGCTTGCGCTCGCGGCGGATGGTGTCGCGGATCAGCACCCGCAGCTCATCTGCCACCGGCGGCGCCTGAACCGGCGCGATCAACAGCGTGTTGGCCTCAAGCTCCTCCCGCAGCGCCGGCGGCAGCACGTCGGCAATCTTGACCAGCGCCTGGCCCGCCGCGCTCGCCAGCTGACTGTCGCCGTGGCGGCTGACCCAGCGCATCCCCAGCACCAGCGCTTCTGTCTCCGCCTGCGAGAACATCATCGGCGGCAGCATAAAACCGGGCCGCAGCACATAGCCGACACCCGCCTCGCCGACGATCTCCGCCCCCTGCTGCTGCAGCGTGGCAATGTCGCGGTACAGCGTGCGCATACTGATGCCCAGCGTCTGCGCCAGCGTATGGCCCGCCACCGGATAGCGGTGGCTGCGCAGCAGCTGCATCAGATCGAGTAAACGTTGTGCGCGCGACATATCACGATTCCCTGCATAGCGCGGTTTGGACAAAATCGGCAAAGGCTCGTGCCTTGGCCGAGACGAAATGGCCGCCGGGGAACACTGCCCACAGCGCCAGCGGCGGCAGTTGCCAGTCCGCTAAAGCCGCAATCGCTGCCCCGCTTTGCAGCTCGTTGCGAAACATGCCTTCGCTGGCGACGGTAGCACCGAAGCCCGCCATCACCAGCTCACGCACGCACTCCGCCGCATTGACCCGCATGCGCCCCGGCAGCCGCAGCGTGCGCTGTTCCTCTCCGCGGCTGAAGCGCCACTGCTCGCCGCCGCCACGTCGATGATAAATCACCATCTCGTGCTGCAACAGATCTTCCGGCCGCTGCGGCATACCGGCAGCGGCAAAATAGCCGGGCGTACCGATCACGCATTGTTTTACCTCACCCAATTTACGGGCGGTAA
The DNA here is from genome assembly GCF_020858655.1 of Serratia montpellierensis. Taxonomy (NCBI): domain Bacteria; kingdom Pseudomonadati; phylum Pseudomonadota; class Gammaproteobacteria; order Enterobacterales; family Yersiniaceae; genus Serratia; species Serratia montpellierensis. Next base: position 429,807 of record NZ_VOSN01000022.1, on the reverse strand, counting down.
AACCGGAATCCTCCAGCTCGCCAATACACAGGGCAATATCGATGCCCTCTTCAATCAGCGACAGATTGCCGTCATCCAGCAGCAGATCGACGTTCAACCGTGGATTGGCGCGCATAAACGCCGTCAAATCAGGCAGGGGAACGATGCGAGCGAACACCGCCGCCGAAGCGACCCGCAGCCGGCCGCTCAGGGTCTCGCCTGCGCTCTGCACCAGCGCTTCCGTTTCCGCCAGCTCGTTCAGAATACGCCGGGTGCGTTGATAGAGCTGCTGCCCCGCATCCGTCGGCTGCAGGCCGTGGGTCGAGCGCAGCATCAGGCGCGTGCCGAGCTGCTGTTCCAGCCGCGCCACCGCTTTTGAGACCGCCGGCTGCCCCACGTGCAGGCGCCGCGCCGCTGCGGTAAAGGAACCGCTCTCGTAAACGCAGGCATAGGTTTCGTAATCGGCAAATTTACCCATGGCATTCCTTGCTGGAATAACGATTAGCATTTATTGCAGTCTACACGCGCCATTGCGGAATGGGCAAGATGAGCACTTCCCCCTCATTCCCGTCAGGAGAACGCATGACACTGCAAGACAAACTCGATGCCTTCAAAGCGGCATTCGAAACCGACCAACTGCCGTTCACACTCACAGAACAAGAGCACGCGCTGATGCGTAAGGCGATCCAAACGCAGATCGCTTCCGGCATCGCCGAACGCGCCCTGAAGATCGGCGACGCCGCGCCCGGCTTTACCCTGCCGGACAGCGAAAACCGGCCATGCTCTTCCACGGCGCTGTTGGCGAAGGGCCCGCTGGTCGTCAGTTTCTATCGCGGGATCTGGTGCCCCTACTGTACGATCGATCTGCAGGCGCTGCAGGCCGCATTGCCCGCCATCACGCAGCACGGCGCGCAGCTCGTGGTCATTTCACCACAGAGCGCGGTGCATAACCGCCAGGCCGCGCGCGATCACGATCTCACCTTTCCGCTGCTCAGCGATGCAGGCAACCGCCTGGCGGCTCAATTCGGCCTGCGTTACCGCCTGCCGGACGCGCTGATCGCCCTGTATCAACAGCGGCTCGGCCTCGATCTGGCGCAGTTCAACCAGGATGACAGCTGGACGCTGCCGCTGCCGGCGCGGTTCGTTATTGCCCGCGATGGTCATATTGCCTATGCGGAAGCGCACGCCGATTACACCCGGCGGCCGGAGCCGCAGGCGCTGTTGTCGGTACTGGAAGGATTAGCGTGAAAAGACGGGGCGCAACCGCGCCCCATTTAGGCATGACGTCATTATTTCTGCATGCTGCCGACCATCGCTTCCGGCCGCACCCACTCATCGAACTGCGCTTCGGTCAGATAGCCAAGTTTCAGCGCCGCGGCTTTCAGCGTCAGCCCTTCCTTGTGCGCTTTCTTGGCGATTTCCGCCGCCTTGTCGTAGCCGATGTGGGTATTGAGCGCCGTCACCAGCATCAGCGATTCGTTCAGCAACTGGGTGATGCGATCGCGGTTCGGTTCGATGCCCACCGCGCAGTGCTCGTTGAAACCCTGCATGCCGTCGGCCAGCAGGCGAATCGACTGCAGGTAGTTGTGGATCACCATTGGGCGGAACACGTTCAGCTCAAAGTTGCCGGAAGCGCCGCCGATGTTCACCGCCACGTCATTGCCCAGCACCTGGGCGCACAGCATGGTCATCGCCTCGCACTGGGTCGGGTTGACCTTGCCCGGCATGATCGAACTGCCCGGCTCGTTCTCCGGGATCGAAATCTCGCCGATGCCGCAGTGCGGGCCGGACGCCAACCAGCGCACGTCGTTGGCGATCTTCATCAGCGAAGCCGCCAGCCCTTTCAGCGCGCCATGCCCCTGCACCAGTGCGTCGCAGGTCGCCAGCGCTTCGAACTTGTTCGGGGCGGTGACGAACGGCTGATGGGTCAACTCCGCCAGCGCTTTAGCGACGCGCACCGCGTACTCAGGGTGGGTGTTCAGGCCGGTGCCGACCGCCGTGCCGCCCAGCGCCAGCTCGGCGATGTGCGGGATACTGTCCTCGATGTGTTTCAGATTGTGCGCCAGCATCGCCGCCCAGCCGGAGATCTCCTGCCCCAGGGTCAGCGGCGTGGCGTCCTGCAGATGGGTACGGCCGATTTTGACGATGTCGCGATAGGCTTCAGCCTTGTCGCTCAGCGTCTTGTGCAGCACTTTCAGCTCGGGGATCAGGTGCTCGCGCAGCGCAATCACCGCCGCCACGTGCATCGCGGTGGGAAACACGTCGTTGGAGCTTTGGCTTTTATTGACGTCATCGTTCGGGTGCACCTTTCGCTCTTCGCCGCGCACGCCGCCCAGCAGCTCGCTGGCGCGGTTGGCCAACACTTCGTTCATGTTCATGTTGGTCTGGGTGCCGGAGCCGGTTTGCCAGATTGACAGCGGGAACTGGTCGGCATGACGATCTGCCAGCACTTCGTCGGCGGCATTGATGATGGCGGCGCCCCGCTCGGCCGGCAGCAGCCCCAGATCCACGTTCACCTGCGCGGCGGCACGCTTGGTCAACGCCAGCGCGTGAATCAGCGCGGTCGGCATCTTTTCGGAGGAAATACGGAAATGCGCCAACGAACGCTGGGTTTGCGCGCCCCACAGCTTGTCGGCCGGTACTTCGATGGGGCCCATAGAGTCTTTTTCGATACGAACGCCTGCCATCATTATCTCCTTAGCATAATTCCTAAAATTGTAGGGTTAGGCCGACGCGCTACCCCCCGTCGGCATGCACTCCCAGTATAGTGACATAATAACTATTCGCATTAAGAGAGTTATCTCACAGCACGTTTCATCTCTTTTACCCCTTCATGACGCGGTTATTTGTCGTCGGTTAACCCGCACCGAAATAAACGGCCGGCATGACCGGGAGAATAAAAGCGTGGGTAGCCATTAACGCGGATGGCGCGAATTAAAATTATTGATGCGCTGGGCCTGTAAATGATTGAGCTCATCGATACGTTGCTGCTGCAGATGATTGATCTCGTCGTAGGCGTTCTGCCTTTCATTATGGCGATAGGCCCCGGTCGCCACCGCGCCGGCGGTGAGCGTCAGCGGATGCGTCAAGGGCGCGATCGCGGCGGGAACCGCTACCGGTGCGGGTGTAACGACGATCGGCGCCGGCGCTATCACCACGGTGCGCGGCGCGGCGTAAGGATAGGTGACAATCACCGCCGCCTGGGCTGTGCCGGTGCAAAGCCCCAACAGCAACAACAGTTTTTTCATGCAACAGACCTCTTGTTTCGTTAAATCGACTCGTTAGCCGTTACGGTAAAGGGGTCTGGCGCGCAGGTTTAAGCTCGGCGTGTGATCGCCCGGCGCCGCGCGAAAATAATAATAAGGGAGTGGCTCAGACGGTAAAAAATAAATTCAGCTGACATATTTTGACATGCTGAAAAATAAATAAGGAGGCAAGATGCCCGGACTATCGGCAATAACCCCACTGTCCCAAAGAATAATCGATCGGCGGTTTTTGACGGCCGCTTTGAAGGCAGTGCACCATTTGAGACGCCGATCGTTATCACGCTATACTTTGGCCCGTTGCCGGGCGCGACGTTATCCGGCGTTATTTTGATCGCGCCCATGATTTTTCCCGCCGACGCGGGCGTATGATGGTCGTCGGCATAGATTAAGTTAATCTTATAAAATCAGTGAGTTATTGCCATGCAGTGCGGCAATGACGCAGAAGGACGTTTATCGACATGCAAAAAATGACCAACGCGGTACAGAATTACGCCTGGGGCAGCCACGATGCGCTGACCCGTCTTTACGGCATCGCCAATCCCGATAATCAGCCGATGGCCGAACTGTGGATGGGCGCCCATCCCAAGAGCCCTTCCCGCGTGCCGGGCGCCGATGGCGCGCTGCGTTCGCTGCGCGAGCTGATCGATGAAGACCAGCCAAAGCAGCTGGGCGCCGACGTCGCCAGCCGCTTTGGCGAGTTGCCGTTCCTGTTTAAAGTGCTGTGCGCCGATCAACCGCTGTCGATCCAGGTCCACCCGAGCAAAGCGGCGGCCGAGATCGGCTTCGCGAAAGAGAACGCCGCCGGCATCCCGCTGAGCGCCGCCGAACGCAATTACAAAGACCCTAATCACAAGCCCGAGCTGGTCTTCGCCCTGACGCCTTTCCTGGCGATGAACGGCTTTCGCGAACTGACCGATATCGTTTCCCTGCTGCAGCCGATCGCCGGCGCGCACCACGATATCGCCGCCTTCCTGCAGCAGCCGGACACCGCGCATCTGTCCACCCTGTTCGCCAGCCTGTTGACGATGAGCGGCGAGCAAAAGTCGCTGGCGCTCGGCGTAATGAAAGCCGCGCTCAACAACCAGCAGGGTGAACCCTGGGATACCGTGCGCTTTATCGCCGGCTTCTATCCGGACGACAGCGGCCTGTTCTCACCGCTGCTGCTGAATGTGGTGCAGCTCGCGCCGGGCGAGGCGATGTTCCTGTATGCGGAAACGCCGCACGCCTACCTGAAAGGCGTGGCGCTGGAGGTGATGGCCAACTCGGATAACGTGCTGCGCGCAGGCCTGACGCCGAAGTTCATCGACGTGCCCGAGCTGCTGGCCAACCTGCAGTTCCGCCCGCAGCCGGCGTCAGGCCTGCTGACCCAGCCGGAGCAACGCGGCAACGAGCTGTTCTTCCCGATCCCGGTGGAGGATTTCGCCTTCTCGCTGCACGATTTGACCGCCGCGCCGCAGGCGCTGGCACAGCGAAGCGCCGCCATCGTGTTCTGCGTCGCCGGCGAAGCGACGCTGGAAAAATCCGGGCAACGCCTGACGCTCAAACCGGGCGAATCCTGCTTTATCGGGGCTTTCGAATCCCCGGTCAACGTCAGCGGCAGCGGCCGCATCGCCCGGGTTTATAACCAGTTGGCCTAACCGTTGATAAATTTCAGCAAATTGCTTGCTGAAAGCGAGAGCTACCCCCACAATTAAACGCCTGCGGGCGTTATTTGTCGGCCCCTATTTGCCCCTCCCGCGCAACGGAGGGTGATAAAAAAAAGGATGAAACAGAGCTATGAAAAAATCGTTAGTCGCTGTCAGCGTCATTGTGGTTCTTGGCGCAGCATGGACCGGGGCATCCTGGTACACCGGGAAACAGATCGAGCAGCACATGGGCGAAGTCGTCGACAACGCCAACGGTCAGCTGAAAGCCTACCTGCCGAAAGCCGGCGTTAAGCTGAGCTATGAAAATTACCAGCGCGGCCTGTTCAGCAGTAAAGTGCGTTATGTGTTGCGTTCCGACGGCACGGATACCAGTGAAAACGCGGCGCTGAAAGCCGGTGAAGAAGTGGCGTTCCTGGAAACCATCGATCACGGTCCGTTCCCGTTCGCGCAGCTGAAGAAATTCAACCTGCTGCCGAGCATGGCGTCGGTGCATACCGAACTGGAAAATACCCCGGCGGTGAAAGGCCTGTTTGACGCCACCAAAGGCAAATCGCTGTTTACCGCCGATTCACGCATCTCGTACAGCGGCGATACCTCGTCTGCCATCGATGTTATCCCATTGGATTACCAAAAGGATAAGTCCTCGCTGAAATTCAGCGGCGCCACCATCAACGCCGATGTGTCCAGCGATCTGAAAAAATTCTCGCTGGACGCCAATAGCGACAATATCGTGATCGCCAGCCCGAACGCCTTCGGCCAAAACGAACAGATCACCTTCCAGGGCTTCAACCTGAAAGGCGACAGCAACGAGAGCAAGTTCGGCGTGAAACTCGGCGATCAGACGATGACGCTGAAGCAGTTCAAACTGACGATCGACGGTAAAGACACCGTGGCATTGGACGGTTTCAATCTGGTGAGCAAGTTCGGCGAGCAAGGCAGCAGCAATATCGGCGGCCAGATCGACTACACCATGGACGCCCTCAAGGTACAAGGTAACGACTTCGGCGCCGGTAAACTGACGCTGAAAATCGACAACGTCGACGGCAAAGCGCTGAAAGACTTCTCCGATAGCTACAACCGCCAGACCATGGCGCTGCTGCAGCAGGGCGAAAACCTGGATCCGGACGTCTACGAACAACAGACCACCGAGATGCTGCAAAAGAACCTGCCGCTGCTGCTGAAAGGTAACCCGAGCATCAGTATCGCCCCGCTGAGTTGGAAAAACAGCAAGGGTGAGAGCACCTTCACGCTGGATCTGGCGCTGACCGATCCGAGCAAGGCTTCTTCCCCGGCGCAATCGTCGGATCAGTTGATCGCTCAGGCGGTCAAAAAACTGGATCTCAGCCTGACCATTCCGGAAGCAATGGCCACCGAGGTGACCGCGAAGACCGCGCTGTTGCAGGGATACAATGAAGCAGACGCGCAGAAATTGGCGCAGCAGCAAGTGCAGGGCCTGGCAGCCATGGGCCAAATGTTCAAGCTGACAACCCAGAAAGACGGCGTGATCGCGAGCAAGTTCCATTACGCTGACAATCAGGTTGACCTGAACGGCAACAAAATGTCGCTGCAGGAGTTCATCGGCCAATTTGGCCTGCTGGGCGCCCCAGCGGAAGACGGCGAACCGGCGCAGGAAGCGGAACCCGCTCCGGCACCGGCGCAGTAATCGCCTGACTCTCGTTCAAGGGCCCCTATGGGGCCCTTTTTATTTACGCCGCGTAAACCGCATCGCGGATCTGCTGCGGGTAGCGGCCGCACATGCCTTCAAACGCGGTGTTGGTCAGTATCACCACGCTCAGCTGCGCCTGTGGATCAAAGAACCAGCTGTGGCCGTAAACCCCGCCCCAGGTCAGCGTGCCGGCATGCTGCGGCGTCTGCGCCGCCTCTGCGTCCACCAGCAGCGCCCCGCCAAAACCGAATCCCCAGCCCGGCCCTTGCGTTTGCGCCTGCGCGCCCACGTGCGGGCTGCGCAGCAACGCCACCGTCTCCGGTTGCAAAATACCCTGCCCGCCGCTGCGTAATGTCTCCACCAGCTTCAGTACGTCGTCAGCATCGCCGACCATGCCCGCGCCGCCAGAAGGATAGGCCCCGGCGTTGAGCGCCCGCAGCGGTGAAAACAGCACCTCGCCCCCCGCCATCTCCTCCGGCAGCGCCACCCGCAGGCCTTCATGCATGCGCTGCGGCCCTTGCGGCGTGTTGTAATACGGCGTCGCCAGGTTCGCGGCATCCGTCGCATGGAACGCCGTATTGCCAAGCCCCAGCGGCTGCGCCACCCATTCGACAAACAGCTGCGGCAGCGGCATACCCGTCACCCGCTCCAGCACGGCGCCAAGCACGTCGATCGCCAGCGAATAATTGAAGCGCTCCCCCGGCGCCGACAGCAACGGTGCCTGCGCCAACAGCCGCAGGTTTTGCTCCAGCGTCAGCGTCGACAGCTCCACGCCGTCCTGGATCCCCAACTGGTGGTAAACGCCCGTCGGCGGCTGGTTCAGCCGATAGTCCAGACCCGCGGTATGGCTCAGCAAATGCCGGATGTTGATCGCCGGGCGCAGGCCGTCGGCGAGCGCTGGAGTAAACCACGGCAGCCAGTCGCTGACCGCATCGTCCAGGCTCAGCTTACCCCGCTCAATCAGGCGCAGCGCCGCCAGCGTGGTATAGGGTTTGGAGACCGACGACAGCCGAAACTGCGTTTCTCGCCGCATCGGCCGCCGCGCTTCGCGATCGGCATACCCGGCCGTCCCGGCGTAGCAAATCTCGCCCTGCCGCGCCACCAGCACCACGCTACCTACGATGCGCCCTTCGGCCATCGCCTGTTGATCGATCGCCGCGATCCGCTCTGTTAACGCCCGTTGTTCTGCCGACATGATTTTAATCTCTCTGATGGAAAGTAAAATCAGTCTAAAACGTTCGTCATAAATTAAAATAAGGCATAATTTAATGAATCATTAAGCACAGGTTATTAATAGATGAGTTCACTCCTGCACCTGCTGCCCTATTTCGAAGCCGTCGCTCGCCTGGGCAACTTTACCCGCGCGGCCAGCCAACTGGGCGTCACGCCGCCGGCGGTGTCGCAAAACATTCAGGCGCTGGAGAACCAGCTGGGAGTGCGGTTATTTCACCGCACCAGCCGCTCGGTGCGCCTCAGCGACGAGGGCCGGTTGTTCTATCAGAAGGTGTCGCCGGCTATGAGCCAGATCGACGTGGCGGCGGATGACGTGCGCGCCCTGGGCGCACAGCCGGCGGGCCTGCTGCGCATCACGCTGCCGCAACTGGCGGCCTCGCTGCTGGTGATGCCGCACCTGGCGGAATTTCAACGGCGCTATCCCGACGTGCAGTTGGAGCTGTTTACCGAAGACCGCTTTTCCGATTTGGTGCTGGGCAGTTTCGATGCCGGCATTCGCATGCATGCCATGTTGCAGAAGGACATGATCGCCGTGCCGATCGACAACGGCCAGCGCCGGGTGCTGGTCGCCTCGCCCGACTATCTGGCGCGCTGCGGCGTACCGGCCATGCCGGACGACCTGCCGGCTCACCACTGCCTGCGCTACCGTTTCCCCGGCAGCGGCAAACTGGAACCCTGGTATTTTAGCCTGGGCAACGATGAGCGCGCGCTGGACGTCAGCGGCAGTTTGATTTTTAACGAAGATCGGCTGATCAAGGATGCGGCGTTGGCAGGCTTGGGTATCGCACAACGTTTTCAAGGCACGGTGTTGCAGGAGCTGGCGCAGGGGCAACTGGTGGAAGTGCTGCCGGGTTACGCCAGCGAAGCGTCGGGGTTTTTCATCTACTTTCCCGCCGGCAGGCATCTGCCGCTCAAGCTGCGCGCCTTTATCGATTTCATGCGCGAGCGGCGTGAACGACAGCATCGGTGGTAGGGGCGCCCTCGCCGGCGCCCCTGACCGTCAGCGCTTATCCAGCGCCTGGATGATGTGGTAAGCCGCCTCGACGCGATCGTCGTTCGGGAACCACTTGTTGGCCAGCATCACCACGGCGATGTTTTTCGCCGGGATAAATACCGCGTAGGTGGAGAAACCGCCGGTGGAGCCGGTTTTGTTATACCAACCGGCGCGCAATTCCGGCTGCGGCGGCGTGATGGCGGTGGCCGGCGTGCCGTTCATGATCATCCCGGCGTTGTTGCCTTCAACCAAACGCGACAGTTTCACCGGATACGGGTAGTTCTCCCACATCAGATCCTGCGTGAACGCGCCCGCCTTGTAATAACCGACGTGCGTCGCGGCCAGCGCGTCGCGCCACGGCTGCGCCACCTTCACCTGCTGCAGGTTGGCGTCCAGATAGCGAATCAGATCGCGGGCGTTGGACTTGATGCCGTAAGACTCGGCGTCCAGCGGGCCGGGATTGACCCGCACCGGCTTATCGTCCTTGCTGTAGCCCTGCGCATAGTTGGCCATCTGCGCCACCGGCACCTGAACGTAGGTGTGGCTCATGCCCAGCGCCGGCAGCATCCCCTGTTCCATCGCCTGGATAAACGGCTGGTCGAGGCTCTTGGCGGCGATCATGCCCAGCATGCCGATGCCGAGGTTGGAATAAACGCGGTAGCTGCCCACCGGGTGTTTCGGCTGCCAGGCCCGGTAGTACGCCATCAGTTGGGCGTTGTTGGTCACGTCGTCCGGCACGAACAGCGGCAGGCCGGAGGTGTGTGTCGCCAGATTCAGCAGGCTGACGCCGTCGAAGGCGCTGCCGCGCAGCTCGGGCAGGTAGTGGCTGGCCGGGTCTTTAAACGACAGCTTGCCCTGCTGCTGCGCATAAACCGCCAGCGTCGCGGTGAAGGTTTTGCTCAGCGAGCCCACTTCGAACAACGTTTGCTCGGTGATCGGTTTGCCGGTCTGCTTCGAGGCGACGCCATACGGGTAAATCTGCTGTTTGCCGTCAACCGACACGGCGATCGCCATGCCCGGCACGCCATATTTTTTCATCAGCGGCTGAATAACGGCGTCGATATCCTGCTGCTGCGCGGCGTGCGCGGTCGGCAGGATCAGTGCGGCGATCAGCGCGGCCGCCAGGCGGTTCATTTTCGTCATGATAGAAACTCTTAGGTTGCAGGGTATCGGCCGCGGCCAAAAGTTTTTGTTGGCGTTATACACGGCGCTTTCCCTGATTGATGATGTCATTCCTTTACGGCTGCCGCGACACTCTCAGCAGCCGCGCCAAATATCGGATTTTGCCGCCGGGTTGACAAGCGATAATAATTTCAGCCAGCATAAAGAAAAACTTATGGCTATCGACAATGCGCAATCGACTTCCCCTCAACGCCCTGCGGGCGTTCGAATCCTCCGCCCGCCACCTGAACTTCACCCGCGCCGGCCTGGAGCTGCGGGTGACCCAGGCAGCCGTCAGCCAGCAGGTACGCATGCTGGAAGAACAACTGGGCATCCAGCTGTTCCGCCGCCTGCCGCGCGGGTTGGATCTGACCGAAGAGGGCCAGGCGCTGCTGCCGGTATTGAGCGACGCCTTCGACCGCATCGAGGCGGTGCTGCAGCAGTTCGAAGGCGGGCATTTCCACGAGGTGCTGACGGTGGCGGTGGTCGGCACCTTCGCCGTCGGCTGGCTGATGCCGCGGCTGGCGGCGTTCCGCACGGCGCACCCGTTTATCGATCTGCGGGTGCTGACCCACAACAACCTGGTCAATCTGTCGGCCGACGGCATGGATTTCGCCATCCGCTTCGGCGAAGGCCTCTGGCCCGCCACCTGCAATATCAAGCTGTTCGACGCGCCGCTGACGGTGCTCTGCCCGCCGGCGGTCGCCGCGCGCCTGTGTACGCCGCAGGATCTGCAGCATGAGCAGCTGATGCGCACCTACCGCAAGGATGAATGGGAGCGCTGGTTCGCGGCGGCACAGGTGACGCCGTGGCGGATCAACGGCCCGGTGTTCGACTCGTCAAGGCTGATGGTGGAAGGCGCTATCCAGTGCGACGGCGTGGCGCTGGCGCCGGTCAGCATGTTCCGCCGCGAACTGGCCGCCGGCGCGTTGCAGCGGCCGTTCGCCGCCGAGGCCGCGCTCGGCGCCTATTGGCTGACCCATTTGAAATCGCGGGATCTGACGCCGGCGATGAAAACCTTTATCGGCTGGATCCGCCGGGAGGCGGAAGAGGAACAGCGGCAGGGCTAGGCGGAACCGCGCCGGATCAGCGTCGGCGGCAGAATGACGTTCTGCGCCGGCAGGTCAGCGTCACCGATGCGCTGCAGCAGGCGCGCGGCGGCACTGCGCCCCACTTCCCGCGCCGAGCTGGAGACGAAGGTCAGCGGCGGCTCGGTCAGTTCGGCTTCCGGCACGTCGCCGAAGCCGATCAGCGCCACCTGCCGCCCGTAGTAGGCGTCTACCCCGTCCGAGCCGATGCTGCGGCCGCTGCGCGCCAGACCAAAATAGGCGCCGAGCGCCACCGACGCCTTGTGGCAGACGATGGCGGTAATGTTCGGGTAGTGGCGCAGCAGTTGCTCCGCCGCTTCCGCCGCCTGGCGCTGCCGGCAATCGCACTCGACGATCCATTCGCTGCGAAACGGCAGGCCGTACTGCACCAGGGTGGCGCAAAAGCCGCCCAGCCGCTCGGCGCGCGTCAATGAATCGCTCTGGCCGCCGAGGTAGGCGATTTGGCTGTGACCGCGCTTGATCAAAAATTCGGTGGCCAGCTTGGCGGCCTGCATGTTGTCCGGCCGTACCACGTCCACGCCATCGAGGCCGCTGGAGCGCGCCACGCAGACCAGCGGTACGCCCTGCTCGGCCGCCTTCTCCTTCAGGCCAGCCGCCGCGCGAATGCCGCCCGCCAGCACGATGCCGTCAACGCCCTGCGCCAGCAGCGCGTCAAACGCGCGCTGCAAGCCCTGGCCGTCGCGCCCGCTCTGCGTCAAAAACAACAGCTTGTCATGCGCCTCCAGCGCTTCGCTCAACCCGGCGGTCATTTCGGCATAGAAGGGTTCGCAAATGTCGCGCAGGATCAGGCCAATCACCCCGGACTCCCCGCCGCGCAGCGTCGCCGCCTGGCGATTGCGCACATAACCCAGCTGCTCTATCGCCTGATTGACCTTCTCGACGGTGGTCGGCGAAATGCGCCCCTTGCCGCTCAACACCAGGGAAACCGTGGTGACCGACACGCCCGCCTGCTGCGCCACATCGGTGATGGTGATTTTTTTGATGCTCATAGTCTCTGCGAACCCGTTCCTGGGCAACCCGCGCCGTAATGATCAAGGGTATACCGAATCCGTTAGCTCAGTAAAACGTTTTACTGCCCGCCGCATTGTCGCCAAAAACCGGGCGGCAGATTTGTGATTGGCGGCGCATTTTTGCTAGGTAAAACGTTTTATCTTCTTTTTACCTAATCAGAAGTCCCCTTTTTGCTCGTCTTTTCGCCAGGAGAAGTCGGTTATGTCAGCAGCCAACAAACAAAAAATCACCCTCTGGGAGTTTTTCCAGAGCCTGGGCAAAACCTTCATGTTGCCCGTCGCCTTGCTCTCTTTCTGCGGCATCATGCTGGGGATCGGCAGCTCGCTGAGCAGCCGCGACGTGATCACCCTGATGCCGTTTATCGGCCATCCGATCTTCCAGCTGATCTTTACCTGGATGAGCAAGGTAGGCTCCTTCGCCTTCAGCTTCCTGCCGGTGATGTTCGCCATCGCCATTCCGCTGGGCATGGTGCGTGAGAACAAGGGCGTCGCCGCCTTCTCCGGCTTCGTCGGCTTCGCCGTGCTGAATCTGGGCACCAACTTCTACCTGACCGCCGCCGGCGTGCTGCCTACCAGCGATCCGCTGGTGCTGAAAGCCAACAATATCCAGAACATCCTCGGCATTCAGTCGATCGATACCGGCATCCTCGGCGCGGTGATCGTCGGCATCATCGTCTATCGCCTGCATGAACGCTTCCACACCATCCGCCTGCCGGACGCGCTGGCGTTCTTCGGCGGCACGCGCTTCGTACCGATCGTCACCACCGTGGTGCTGGGCCTGTGCGGCCTGGTGATCCCGCTAATCTGGCCATGGTTCGCCGCCGGCATCACCGGGCTGGGTTGGGTGATCAACAGCGCCGGCGCCTTTGGCCCGATGCTGTTCGGCACCGGCGAACGCTTGCTGCTGCCGTTCGGCCTGCAGCACATTCTGGTGGCGCTGATCCGCTTTACCGAGGCGGGCGGCACCATGGAAGTGTGCGGCCACAGCGTCAGCGGCGCCCTGACCATCTTCCAGGCGCAGCTCTCCTGCCCAACCACCACCGGCTTCGCCGAGAGCGCCACCCGCTTCCTGTCGCAAGGTAAAATGCCGGCGTTTCTCGGCGGCCTGCCGGGCGCGGCGCTGGCGATGTACCACTGCGCCAAGCCGGAGAACCGTCATAAGATCAAAGGGCTGTTGATTTCCGGCGTGGTGGCCTGCGTGGTTGGTGGCACCACCGAGCCGATCGAGTTCCTGTTCCTGTTCGTCGCGCCGTTCCTCTACCTGATCCACGCGCTGCTCACCGGGTTGGGCTTTACCGTGATGGCGCTGCTGGGCGTGACCATCGGCAATACCGACGGCAATATCATCGACTTCGTGGTGTTCGGCATTCTGCACGGCACCGCCACCAAGTGGTATCTGGTGCCGGTGGTGGCCGCCATCTGGTTCGTCGGCTATTACGCCATTTTCCGCTTCGCCATCCAGCGCTTTAACATCAAAACGCCGGGCCGCGAGAGCGATAGCGCCGTCAGCCAAAGTGCGCCAAGCGGCGCGGTGGGCAAATCCGGCTACAACGCGCCGGCGATTTTGGCGGCGCTCGGCGGCCCAGACAACATCATCACGCTGGACAACTGCATCACCCGCCTGCGCCTGTCGGTCAACGACATGAGCCAGGTGGACGACGCGGCGCTGAAGGCCAACCGCGCCATCGGCGTAGTGCATCTCAACGATCATAATCTGCAGGTAGTGATCGGCCCGCAGGTGCAATCGGTGAAGGATGAATTAGACTCACTGATAGCCACGGCGCAACCTGCCGCGGCGTTGCAGGGAGCCACCCATGTTTGATTTCTCGACCCCGATCGACCGCCACGGCACCTGGTGCACCCAGTGGGACTATATCGCCGATCGTTTCGGCAGCGCCGACCTGCTGCCGTTCACCATCTCCGATATGGATTTCGCCACCGCGCCGTGCATCCTCGAGGCGTTGCAGCAGCGCCTGCAGCACGGCGTGCTGGGCTACAGCCGCTGGCAGCATGAGGATTTTCTCAGCGCGCTGCGCCACTGGTATCAGCAACGTTTCAATGCCGCCATCGACACCGCAACGGCGGTGTACGGCCCTTCCGTTATCTACATGGCGGCGCAGCTGATCCGCCAATGGTCGGTACCGGGCGACTATGTGGTGACCCATACCCCGGCCTATGATGCTTTCTACAAGGTGATCCTCGCCAACCAGCGCCAGCTGCTGGCCTGTCCGCTGCACAAGGCCGGCGACGACTGGCGCTGCGACATGGCGCATCTCGAAGCGCTGCTGGCGCGACCGCAGACCAAGATCCTGCTGCTGTGCAGCCCGCATAACCCCACCGGCAAAGTGTGGCGCCGCGACGAGCTGCAGCAGATGGCCGAACTGTGCGAGCGCCATGACGTGCGCGTGATCAGCGATGAAATCCACATGGATATGGTCTGGGGTGAACACCGCCATACGCCGTGGAGCCAGGTGGCGAGCGGCGCCTGGGCCTTGCTGACCTCCGGCTCCAAGAGTTTCAACATTCCGGCGCTAACCGGCGCCTACGGCTTTATCAGCGACGATGCCAGCCGCGAAGCCTACTTCCAACAGCTCAAAGCCCGCGACGGCCTCTCCTCGCCGGCGGTGCTGGCGGTGGCGGCGCACGTGGCCGCCTATCGTCACGGCGAACCCTGGCTGGACGCCCTGCGCGACTACCTGCAGGATAATCTGACCTACGTCGCCGAGCGGCTGGAGCAGGCGTTTCCCGCGCTGGGCTGGCGCCCGCCGCAGGCCACCTACCTGGCCTGGATCGATCTGCGGCCGCTGGCCGTTGACGATCGGGCGCTGCAGCAGGTGCTGATCGAGCGTGAAAAGGTGGCGATCATGCCGGGCTTTACCTACGGCGAGGAGGGCCGCGGGTTCCTGCGCCTCAACGTCGGCTGCCCGCGCAGCAAGCTGGAGGCCGGCATGGACAAGCTGATCGCCGGATTGAGGTTGGTGCTGGACGAGCAATAGCGCGACGGGGCGAGCCTCTGCCCGCCCCTGCGTTACGCCTGAACAGACGGGATCTCCTCCAGACGACGATAGACCGTCAATCCCCACTCGTTGGCCAGCCGCACGTCGTTATCGGCCCCCGCAGACGCCCCTTCGATGCGATACACTGCCTGACACTGCGCAATCAGCCGATGCGCCACCGGGTAAAGAAACGCCTCGCTCACCGCATCGCCAACCTGAGTGGAGCCCGCCGCCGCCGCCAAAGGCAGCGCCAGCCACTCGCCGATCACCGGCACGTGCCCCCGCTGGTAAACCGCCAACGCCGCCTGTTCCAGGCGCGCCAGATTGGCGGTGATACGCTGCGGATCGCCATCGGTGCCGCTGCGATAGGGACCGGCGATCAAGATTTGTTGTGCTTTCATCGTTCTTCCTCCAACGTCCGGTTCAAGGCGACAAACTGCAGCAGCATGATGGGTCTTGGCGTCAACGATCGTGCCCTGGCGAATCGCCTGCAGGGCTTGCGCCAGCGGCAGCTCGAGCACCTCCAGATCTTCCCCCTCCGCCGCTACCCCGCCGCCCTCGTTGATGCGATCGCCCGCCTGATATTCGCCGACGAAAAAGTGCAGCTTCTCGGTGACCGAGCCTGGGCTCATGTAGGCTTCGAACACCTTTTCCACGCTCTGCACGAAATAGCCGGTTTCTTCTTCCGCTTCGGCGCGAATGCGCGCCTCCGGCGACGCGTTGTCCAGCAACCCGGCGGCAGCCTCAATCAACATGCCGTCATGGCCGTTGACGAAGACCGGAAAACGGAACTGGCGCGTCAGAATCACCGTTTGCGCCTGCCGGTTGAACAGCAAAATGACCGCGCCATCACCGCGATCGTAGGTCTCGCGACTTTGCCGCTGCCAGACGCCGTCGCGCCGCAGAAAATCAAAGGTGGTTTTTTTCAGCAGGTACCAGTCATCGGACAACACCCGGGTTTCGACAATGCGAACCCTGTCTTTGGTGGCTATCATCGGTTTACTCCGCCAGAGGAAGGAAATTGATACTATCGTGCAGTTTCGTGTATGATCAAGA
This sequence comes from Serratia montpellierensis, assembly GCF_020858655.1. Classification (NCBI taxonomy): domain Bacteria; kingdom Pseudomonadati; phylum Pseudomonadota; class Gammaproteobacteria; order Enterobacterales; family Yersiniaceae; genus Serratia; species Serratia montpellierensis. The sequence goes on along the minus strand of NZ_VOSN01000022.1, from coordinate 413,691 downwards.
TATTTCGTGCAAACAAAATTTGAGAGGAACATGGCCATGTTGACCAGCCAGCGCAAGAAAATCATTCTGGAAAAACTGGCTCAGGACGGCCAGGTATTGGCCAAGCAGCTCAGCGAAATGTTCGGGCTGTCGGAAGATACTGTCCGGCGCGATTTGCGCGAACTGGACGCCGAGGGGTTGCTGCAGCGGGTGCATGGCGGCGCCCTGCCGGTTTCTTCCGCCATTGCCAGCTTTGCCGAACGCAATCAGTTGGAATCCGGCGCCAAACGCGCGATCGCCAAAGCGGCAGCTGCGCTGATCGCCCCCGGTCAGGTAGTGATTATCGACGGTGGCACCACCTCTGCAGAGCTGGTCAGGCAGTTGCCGCTCAACCTGAACGCCACCATCGTCACCCACAGCCCCAGCGTCGCCGTGGGCCTGGTCGATCACCCCACGGTCGAGGTGATCCTGATCGGCGGCCGGCTGTACAAGCATTCGATCGTCAGCGTCGGCGCCGCCGCGGTGGAAGCGATGTCGCATATTCGCGCCGATCTCTATTTTATGGGCGTGACCGGCGTGCACCCCACTGCAGGGCTGAGTACCGGCGATCTGGAAGAGGCCTACATCAAACGCGCGCTGGCGGCCCGCGCGGCGGAAACCGTGGTGCTGGCCTCCGCCGCCAAGCTTAACGCCGCCTCGCAGTATGCGATCGGTGACATTACGCTGGCGCATACCATCATCGTTGAACGCGCCACCGACGACGCATTGATCGCGCCGTTGCAGCAGGCGGGCGTCAGCGTGTTGAAAGCCTGATTCACGGCGATAATGCGACATACCTCGCATTATTTGTGATTCACATCACTTTTTTATGCAACGAGATGGCAAGTTTCATTCATTTGTTTTTATACTGTTCTGCACTTTACCTACGATAAATTAGCGAGTGCCCAGCATGATCGATCCCCGCCTACCGCTTACCGACATTCACCGCCATCTTGACGGCAACATCCGCGCGCAGACCATTCTCGACCTCGGTCGCCAGTTCAATCTCGCCCTGCCGGCCAACGATTTGGAGAGCCTGCGCCCGCACGTGCAGATCACCCATGCCGAACCGGATCTGGTCAGTTTCCTGCAGAAACTGGACTGGGGCGTAGCGGTGCTGGGCGATCTGGACGCCTGCCGCCGGGTGGCTTACGAAAACGTCGAGGACGCCGCCAACGCCGGTCTGCACTACGCCGAGCTGCGTTTTTCCCCTTACTACATGGCGATGAAACACCAACTGCCGGTCGCCGGCGTGGTGGAAGCGGTGATCGACGGGATCCGTTCGGGCTGCCGCGATCGCGACATCGACATTCGCCTGATCGGCATCATGAGCCGCACCTTTGGCGAGGCCGCCTGTCTGCAGGAATTGGAAGGGTTACTGGCGCACCGCGACGGCATTACCGCGCTGGATTTGGCGGGCGATGAGCTGGGCTTCCCCGGCAGCCTGTTCCTCAGCCACTTCAACCGCGCGCGCGACGCCGGCCTGCGCATCACCGTGCACGCGGGCGAAGCCGCCGGCCCGGAAAGCATCTGGCAGGCGATCCGCGAGCTGGGCGCCGAACGTATCGGCCACGGGGTGAAAGCGGTCGACGATCCGGCGCTGATGGACTTCCTGGCGGAACACGGCATCGGCATCGAGTCCTGCCTGACCTCCAACATCCAGACCAGCACCGTGCCGTCACTGGCGCAGCATCCGCTGGCCACCTTCCTGCGCCACGGCGTGCTGGCGTCGATCAACACCGACGATCCGGCGGTTCAGGGCATCGAGATCGAGCACGAATACCGCGTCGCCGCGCCGCAGGCCGGGCTGACGCCGGAGGAAATCCGCACCGCGCAGGAAAATGGCCTGAAGCTGGCTTTCCTCAGCGAACAGGAAAAACAGGCGCTGCGCGCCAAAGTGCAGGGCTAAATCTCCCCAAGGCGCCAAACGGCGCCTTCTTCTCATCCCCCATATTCTTCCGCCTGCTCGTCTTTATCGCTGTTTTCACCCCATCGCTCTGCTGCAAGAGAGGAATTCCGCATGTCTGACAAACTGCGCCGCATCGTGCTGACCGGCGGCCCGGGTTCGGGCAAAAGCACGCTCATCGACGTTCTTCATCGCCGTGGTTACCCACACTCCCTGGAGGCGGGCCGGGCGATTATTCAGGATCAGGTGAGTATTGGGGGCAATGCGCTACCGTGGGGCGATCGTCAGGCTTTCGCCGAGCGGATGCTCGATTGGGAACTGCATTCATGGCACGAAGCGACGGGGGCAACATGCTGGTTCTTCGACCGCGGGCTGCCGGATATCGCCGGTTACCTGACGCTGTGCGGATTATCGATCCCCGCCCCCTTAACGGCGGCGATCGACGCCTTTCGCTATGCCGATACGGTGTTCATCGCCCCGCCGTGGCGAGCGATTTATACGCAGGACAGCGAGAGAAAACAATCTTTCGCCGAAGCCGAGCAGACCTATCGGGCGATGGTGACCACCTATCGCCGTTATGGCTATCGGCTGCAAGAGCTGCCGCGCGCTTCACCCGACGAGCGCGCCGACTTTCTGCTCGACGCGCTGAGCCACCGTTAGCGGCCTGCGGCCTATTTGGCCACCAGCGCCTCCGCTTCGGCCCGCTGTTTAGCGGTTTTACGCGCATAGCGCTGCGCCAGCACCGCGCACACCATCAGCTGCACCTGGTGGAAAATCATCAGCGGCAGCACCATGGCGCCCACCGCCGCGGCCGGGAACAGCACGTTGGCCATCGGTATGCCGTTCGCCAGGCTCTTTTTCGAGCCGCAGAAGACGATGGTGATCTCATCGGCGGTGTTGAAGCCCAGCCAGCGCGCCGCATAGGTGTTGATCACCAGCACCACCGTCAGCAGCACCAGCGACATCACCAGGATGGTCAGCAGCGACCAGCCGTCGATGCGATGCCAAATCCCTTCCACCACCGCCGCGCTGAACGCGGTATACACCACCAGCAGGATCGACGAACGGTCAGTCAGGTTGATCAGTTTGCGATGACGGTCGATCCACTTGCCGATCAGTGGCCGCGCCAGGTGACCGACCACAAATGGCACCATCAATTGCAGAATGATCGAACCGATGGCGTGCAATACGTCGGTATTGCCGCCCTGAGTATGCATCAATGCGCCCACCAGCAGCGGCGACAGGAACACGCCGAGAATGCTCGACGCCGAGGCGCTGCAGATCGCCGCCGCCACATTGCCGCCCGCCGCCGAAGTAAAGGCGATGGCCGATTGCACCGTGGCCGGCAGCGCGCACAGGTAGAGGAAGCCGAGATAGACCGTCGGCGTCATGATGCCCGGCACCAGCAGGTTCATCGCCAGCCCGAGCAGCGGGAACAGCGCAAAGGTGCTGAGGAACACCAGCAGGTGCAGCTTCCAGTGACTCATGCCGGCGACGATCGCCTCGCGCGACAGCTTGGCGCCGTGCATAAAGAACAGTAGCGCGATGGCGGCGGTGGTCAGGTGTTCAAAGAAGGTTTTCCAGATGCCTTCGCAGGGGAACAGCGAGGCGACGATCACCACCAAAATCAGAACCAGCAAAAATTTATCAATGCGTAAACGCTGCAACCAAGACATGAAACGGATTTCCTTGCACGTAAAGTCGTAAAAAGGCCCGACGTTGCGCCGGGCACAGAGAAATGAACGGGATCAGACCACCGGCAGCGCCTGCTGCAGCCGGGCCGATTCCAGCCCCAGTTCGATCAATGCCATCACCGCAATGGCGTCGGCGGCCGGCACCGGGTTTTCGCCTGTGCCGGCGATCGCGTCGCGCACCGCGGCGTAATAAGCCGGGTAGTTGCCGGGAATGTTGAGCAGCGGTTGCTCCGCCAGCAGATCTCCACGTGACAGCGTCACCACCCCATCGCGCATGTCATAGCCCCAGTCGGCCTGCGGCAGGCGCTCGCCGGCCTTCAGCCGGTCTTCCTGCGGATCCAGACCGTATTTGACATAGCTGCCGCGGGTGCCGTGCACCACGTAGCGCGGGCTCTCTGCCGCCACCAGCATGCTGGCGTGCAGCACCACACGGCGATCGCCATAGCTCAGCAGCGCGTGGAAATAATCCACCGCCTGCGCCCCCGGCCGCAGCTCCCCCAGATCGACGAACAGTCGCTCGGGTTTGCCGAAGAGTTGCAGCGCCTGATCGAGCAGATGCGGCCCCAAATCGAACCAGATGCCACTGCCGACGCCGCCCTGTTCGCGCCAACGCTGGCGCACCTGCGGCCGGTAGCGATCGAAATGCGACTCGAAATAGACCACCTCGCCCAGCGAACCGTCGTTCAGCAATGCTTTAAGGGTGAGGAAATCACTGTCCCAGCGGCGATTGTGGAACACCGACAGCAGTAAACCACTCTGCTGCGCCTGCTGTTGCAGCGCCTGTGCTTGTGACAATGTCACGGCAAACGGTTTATCCACCACCACGTGCTTGCCGGCGGCCAACGCCTGCTGCGCCAGCGGGAAATGGGTATCGTTGGGGGTAGGAATTACGATCAGATCGAGGGCCGGATCGGCGAACAGCGCCTGCGCATCACCCACCACCGCCATCGACGGCCAATCGGCGTGCACTTTGCCGGCATCGCTGCTGGAGACGGCGGCCAGCTCCAGCCCCGGCGTACCGGCGATCAGCGGCGCATGAAAGGTTTTGCCGGCGTAGCCGTAACCGACCAGCCCGACACGAATTTTCTCAGCCATGGGATTTCCTCTTGCTGGCTCACGACAGACCCTTTCGATTTGACACCATGCGGCCGGATGGAACAAGAAGTAAATAAGATGTTAATTCGACGCAGGCCCGGCGTAGCCAAACGTGCGGCCCGGCGTCGCGATGCCGAGCTATCCGCTTGATAGGGATGACGAAGCCTATATTACCCGCTAAGCTATGCCGCCTGTGATCCCCGTTTCAATCAGGAAGCCTTTATGTCTCAAGCTGAATACACTCGTATCGGCGGTTGGTTGCTGGCCCCGTTGGCCTATCTGATCGTCACCCTGCTCAGCGCCAGCCTGATGCTGCTCCTGTACGCCATGGCGATCTTCATGCCCGAGTCGCGCGACTATCTGTTGACCAACGCCCAGGCATTTACCCTGCAGTGGTACTTTTCGGTGCTGACCACGCTCTTGATGTGGTGCTTCACCCTGTGGCTGGTATTTTTGTTTTGCCAGCGTTCGCAGCGCTTCCCCAAGCTGTTCTTGTTATGGCTGCTGATCACGGTAATTCTGGCGGTGAAAGCCTTCGCCTTCGCGCCGGTGCCGGATGAAGTGGCGGTGCGCAGCCTCGGCTGGCCGCTGCTGATGGCGGCGCTGCTGGTGCCTTACATCAAGCGTTCGCAGCGGGTCAAAGGGACCTTTACCGAACGTTAAAGGGAGTTGCAGCACGTTTTATTGGGTGATTTGTGTAAATTTTCGCCAAAAAAGGCAATACCCCTGCGATTCATATGTTGTCGTCCGGCCGCCGATTCCCGATAATAGGCGGCTTTTATTTTTTTAGGCATCACAATGACCGAATACCTGCTCCTGTTTGTCGGCACCGTACTGGTGAACAACTTCGTTCTGGTGAAGTTTCTTGGCCTGTGCCCGTTCCTCGGCGTTTCCAAGAAGCTGGAAAGCGCCATCGGCATGGGAATGGCCACCACCTTCGTTATGACGCTGGCCTCCGTCAGCGCCTGGGTGATCAACACCTTTATTCTGGTTCCGCTGGATCTGGTGTATCTGCGCACGCTCTCCTTCATTCTGGTGATCGCCGTCGTCGTGCAGTTCACCGAAATGGTGGTGCGCAAAACCAGCCCGGCACTCTACCGCCTGCTGGGTATCTTCCTGCCGCTGATCACCACCAACTGTGCGGTGCTGGGCGTGGCGTTGCTTAACGTCAACCTCGGCTATAACTTCCTGCAGTCCGCCGTTTACGGCTTTAGCGCCGCCGCCGGTTTCTCGCTGGTCATGGTGCTGTTCGCCGCCATTCGCGAACGTCTGGCGGTCGCCGACGTCCCGGCGCCGTTCCGCGGCTCTTCAATCGCGCTGATCACCGCCGGGCTGATGTCGCTGGCCTTTATGGGCTTTACCGGGCTGGTGAAATTCTAATGACTGCGTTGTGGATAGCTATCGCGGCTTTAAGCGCGCTCGGGCTGCTGTTCGGACTGGTGCTGGGCTATGCCGCGCGCCGTTTTGAGGTGGAAGAGGATCCGGTCGCCGAGCAGGTCGACGCGATCCTGCCGCAGAGCCAGTGCGGGCAGTGCGGCTACCCCGGTTGCCGCCCTTACGCCGAGGCGGTGGCCAACGGTGAGATGATCAACAAATGCGCGCCGGGCGGCGAACAGGTGATGCTGAAACTGGCGGAGCTGCTCAACGTCGAACCGCAGCCGCTGGGCAGCGAAATCGCCGCCGAGCCGGAGCGTAAGGTGGCCTATATCGACGAGGCCAACTGCATCGGTTGCACCAAGTGCATTCAGGCCTGCCCGGTGGACGCCATCGTCGGCGCCACCCGCGCCATGCACACCGTCATTACCGACCTCTGTACCGGCTGCGATCTGTGCGTCGCCCCTTGCCCTACCGACTGTATTGAAATGAGACCGGTCGCGACCACCACCGCCAACTGGAAGTGGGATATGAAGACGATTCCGGTGCAAGTGATCCATGTGGAGCAACATGCTTAATCTGTTCGCCGCCTTTAAAAAAGACCGGATCTGGGATTTCGACGGCGGGATCCATCCACCGGAAATGAAAACGCAGTCCAGCGGTACGCCGCTGCGTGTCGCTCCCCTGCCCAAGACCTTTATCATTCCGCTGCAGCAGCACCTGGGGCCGGAAGGCGAACTGTGCGTCAACGCCGGCGATCGGGTGTTGAAAGGCCAGCCGCTGACCGTCGGCCGCGGCCGCACCGTGCCGGTACACGCCCCGACCTCGGGCACCGTCAGCGCCATTACGCCGCACATCACCGCTCATCCGTCCGGGCTGACGGAGCTGTGCGTGATTATCGAGGCAGACGGGGAAGACCGCTGGTGCGAGCGCGATCCGGTGGCGGACTATCGTCAATCCCCTGTCGCGGAACTGATTCAACGTATTCATCAGGCCGGCATCGCCGGTCTGGGCGGCGCCGGTTTCCCGACCGCCAGCAAGCTGCAAGGCGGCATGAGCGGCGTGGAAACGCTGATCCTCAACGCCGCCGAGTGCGAGCCTTACATCACCGCCGACGACCGCCTGATGCAGGAACATGCCGATCAGATCATTGAAGGCACGCAGATCCTGCAACACATTCTGCAACCCAAGCTCACGCTGATCGGCATCGAAGACAACAAACCGGAGGCAATCGCGGCGCTGAAACTGGCGTTGCGCGGGCAACCCGGCATTGGGCTGCGCGTCATCCCCACCAAATACCCGTCCGGCGGCGCCAAGCAGCTGACCAAAATTTTGACCGGTAAAGAAGTGCCACACGGCAAGCACTCCTCGGCTATTGGCGTTTTGATGCAAAACGTTGGCACCGCCTTCGCCATCAAGCGAGCGATCGTCGACGGCGAACCGCTGATTGAGCGCGTAGTGACCCTGACCGGCGACGCTATCGAGCGCCCCGGCAACCTGTGGGCGCGCATCGGCACGCCGGTGCAGCACCTGCTCGACTTCACCGGTTTCCGCCCGCAGGCGCAGCAGATGGTGGTCATGGGCGGCCCGCTGATGGGCTTCACCCTGCCCGCGCTGAACGTGCCAATCGTCAAGATCAGCAACTGCATTCTGGCGCCGACGGTCGATGAAATGACGCCGCAGGAGCCGGAGCAGTCCTGCATCCGCTGCGGCCTGTGCGTAGACGCTTGCCCTGCCGGGCTGCTGCCGCAGCAGCTGTACTGGTTCAGCCGTGGGCAGGAGCATGACAAGGCGCGCAACCATAACCTGTTCGACTGCATCGAATGCGGCGCCTGTGCGTTCGTCTGCCCCAGCAATATTCCGCTGGTGCAGTACTACCGTCAGGAAAAGGCCGAAATCAAGGCTATCGATCTGGAGGCGGCGCGCACCGCCGAGGCCAAGGCGCGTTTCGAAGCCAAGCAGGCCCGTCTGGAGCGCGAGAAACTGGCGCGCGAAGAGCGGCACAAAAAGGCCGCCGTCAAACTGACCGACGACGATCAGGGTGCCGTACAGGCCGCGCTGGCGCGCGTGCGCAGCAAGAATGCCGAAGCGGCGGTTACGCCGGTCAACGGCCAGCAGCCGGATAACAGCGAGATGATCGCCGCCCGCGAAGCACGTAAAGCGCAGGCGCGCGAACGGCGTGCCCAGGTGGCTGCCGAGGTGGAAACGAAAGCACCGCCGGCGGCAACAGAGGACGATCCGCGCAAAGCGGCCGTTGCTGCCGCCT
>NZ_VOSN01000022.1:257488-405328 GCF_020858655.1 Serratia montpellierensis | reverse complement strand
AGCCAAGAAAGCCGCGCAACAGGCGGATACCCCTGCTGCGGCAGAACCGGCTCCGGCTGCCATCGAGGAAGATCCGCGCAAGGCGGCGGTCGCGGCGGCTGTCGCCCGTGCCAAAGCCAAGAAAGCGGCGCAACAGGCGGATGCCCCTGCTGCGGCGGAACCGGCTCCGGCAACCGCCGAGGAAGATCCGCGCAAGGCGGCGGTGGCGGCGGCTATCGCCCGTGCCAAAGCCAAAAAAGCCGCCAGAGAATCGCTGGCGGCGGAAACGGAAGACAAATGATGACAGCGGCGCCAGGCCACAGCCTGGCGCCGTTTAATCGATAGAGATCAGATAAGTATAATCCACTTCAATCTGGCGCAGTTTGGACTCGGGGTTCCACTCTTTGGTTTGAATGATCTCCATTTCCATACTGCCGCGCACCTTATCCTTCAATCCCGGCATCACATGTGACACCAGGTAGCCGAAAAACTGCAGACACTCTTTCGCCGTGCCCTTATGGTTGATGGAGATAAACTCGCGGCTCGGCAGATGAATGGTATCTATCTGGTGATTGGAAAGAATATCCTTTTTGTGTTCCGGATCGACCGCCATCACCAGCGTGGAGGACAGCTCTTCGCCTTCCCCCCCGGCATGAGGGGAATAGATGCTGTAAATCCGCCGGCAATCGACGTGCAACCCCTTGAAGAAGTCGTTGAAAATCTCGTCCTTCATCGCCATGCAGGAAGCGTACTCCAGCTCTTGTTCGGAGGCGAAATCCAGCCGGCGCGAGAAGCCGACCAGTTGCATCTCGGGCAAGGTCAGCCGCTTCACCTCCGGATAATAACCGGCGCCGTAGCTGGCTTCGAAGTTAAAGCGCGGCATCAGGTTTTTCACGTCCCAGTGCTCCATCGAGCGGTAGCGATTGGGGGTGGTGCCGAAGCGCTGCTTGAACATGCGGGTAAAGGTCTGCTGCGAGTCGAAGCCCAGCTCATCGGAGATGTCGATGATGGAGCGGCGAGTGATACGCAGCGCCACTGCTGCACGCGTCAGGATGCGCGAACGGATATAAGTGGCGAGTTGAATGCCGGTAATACGCTTGAATTTACGCTGCAGATGCCACTTGGAATAGCCCGAAATTCGCGCGACTTCATCCAGGTTTGGCCGTTTCTCCAGATGTATCTCCACCCACTCAATTAGCTCTTCAATAAAAAAAATGTCTTCATTTGTCATTATTATGGATTCACTGACTCAATAATGTTCGCGATAGTAACCTACACGTATTATGTGAAAGTTGTTATTTTGTGCGAAAATCTGGATAAAAATGATATTTCATTCATACGGTTACCCCGATTCCCGCAGTCAATGGCGGCACAAGTTCCACTGACAATTCCTCACGTTAGCCCATTTTCTGGCCAAAAAAAAATCAAATCGCGCCACCCTGATATTCGCGAGTGCGAAAAGGCGAATACCCCTATCATTAAGGCGTATTACCCTCGCATCGAATCAGGTAGAATGCTCGGCTATCATTTTTGCCGCGCCTTCAGAACGGCGCATCGAAACTGCCGCAGGCGCGGCGCAGAAGGTATCTTTACTCTATGAAGTTCAGGCCGGTATCACCCACAGCCGCCAAAGGCTTACACATCGCCAGCTCGCCTTTCACCCACAACCAGCAAAGCACCAGCCGCATCATGCTGTGGGTCATGTTGGCGTGCATTCCCGGCATCGCGGCACAGATTTGGTTCTTCGGCTACGGCGTATTGATTCAGGTGGCGCTGGCGGCGATCGTCGCGCTGGCGGCGGAAGGCGCAATCCTCACGCTGCGCAAGCTGCCGGTGCGCAGCCGGCTGGCGGATAACTCCGCCCTGCTGACCGCGCTGCTGCTCGGCATCAGCCTGCCGCCGCTGGCGCCGTGGTGGATGATTGTCATCGGTACTTTCTTCGCCATCGTCATCGCCAAGCAGCTGTACGGCGGCCTCGGGCAGAACCCGTTCAACCCGGCAATGGTCGGTTACGTGGTGCTGCTGATCTCCTTCCCTGTACAGATGACCAGCTGGCTGCCGCCGGATGAGCTGCGCGCCACCGCGCTGTCGCTCCACGACACGCTGCTGGCCATTTTCAGCGGCCATACTTCGCAAGGCGCGACGCTGCATGAACTGCAGATGGGCGTGGACGGCATCAGCCAGGCCACGCCGCTCGACGGCTTCAAAACCGGCCTGCGCAGCGGCCACAGCGTGGAACAGGTGTTGCAGCAGCCGCTGTTCGGCGGCGCCCTGGCCGGCATCGGCTGGCAGTGGGTCAACCTCGGCTTCCTGGCCGGCGGCCTGTTTATGCTGGCGCGCCGCCTGATCCACTGGCAGATCCCGTTTAGCATGTTGGCCGCCATCGCCTTCTGTTCCGGCCTGGCCTGGTGGATCGATCCGGCGCATCAGGCTTCGCCGCTGATCCACCTGTTCTCCGGCGCCAGCATGTTGGGCGCGTTCTTCATCGCCACCGACCCGGTCAGCGCCTCCACTACGCCGAAGGGCCGTTTGATCTACGGCGCGCTGATCGGCTTGCTGGTGTGGCTGATCCGCGTCTATGGCGGCTACCCTGACGGGGTGGCCTTCGCCGTGCTGCTCGCCAATATCACCGTCCCGTTAATCGACCACTACACGCAGCCGCGCGTGTACGGCCATCGCTAAGGAGCCGCCATGCTGAATTCCATGAGAAAGCACGGCACCACGCTGGCGGTGTTTGCGGCAGTCACCACCGGCCTGACCGCCGTGGTCTACGCCCTGACGAAAACCACCATCGCCCATCAGGCGGCGCTGCAGCAAAAAGCGCTGCTCGATCAGGTGGTACCGCCGGAAAACTACGACAACATCATGCAGAACGAGTGCTTCCTGGTCAGCGACCCGGCGCTGGGCGACGGCGCGCCGCACCGTTTGTACCTGGCGCGCAAAAACGGGCAACCGACCGCCGGCGCGCTGGAAACCACCGCGCCGGACGGCTACTCCGGCGCCATCAAGCTGCTGGTCGGCGCCGATTTCAACGGCACGGTGCTCGGCACCCGCGTGATTGAGCACCACGAAACCCCAGGGCTGGGTGACAAAATTGAACTGCGCATTTCCGACTGGATTTCTTTCTTCAGCGGCAAGAAAATCGAAGGCCCTGACGATAAGCGCTGGGCGGTGAAGAAAGACGGCGGTATGTTCGACCAGTTCACCGGCGCGACCATCACCCCGCGTGCGGTGGTCAATGCGGTGCACCGCACGGCGTTGTATATGGAAACGCTGCCGCCTAAACTTGAAAGCTTACCTGCGTGTGGAGCCAGCGAATGAGTGAAGCCAAAGAATTGATCGTCCAGGGGCTGTGGAAAAACAACTCCGCACTGGTGCAGCTGCTGGGCATGTGTCCGTTGCTGGCGGTGACCTCCACCGTCACCAACGCGCTGGGCCTGGGGCTGGCCACCACGCTGGTGCTGACGCTGACCAACGCCTCCATCTCCGCGGTACGCCGCTGGGTGCCGAGCGAGGTGCGTATTCCTATCTACGTGATGATCATCGCCGCGGTGGTGAGCATCGTGCAGATGCTGATCAACGCCTATGCCTTCGGCCTGTATCAGTCGCTCGGCATCTTTATTCCATTGATCGTGACCAACTGCATCGTGGTGGGCCGCGCCGAAGCGGTGGCCGCCAAGAAGCCGGTCGGCCTCTCGGCGCTGGACGGCATGGCCATCGGCCTCGGCGCTACCGGCGTGATGGTGACGCTGGGCTCGATGCGCGAACTGTTGGGTAACGGCACGTTGTTCGACGGCGCCGATCAGCTGCTGGGCGGCTGGGCCAAGTCGCTGCGCATCGAAGTCGTGCATTTCGACAGCCCGTTTCTGCTGGCGATGCTGCCGCCGGGTGCCTTTATCGGCCTGGGGCTGCTGCTGGCGGTCAAATATCTGATCGACGAAAAAATGAAGGCGCGCAAAGCCCGCGCCGTGGCGGTGGAACCGCTGCTGGAACAAGGACGTGCTGAGAAGGCCTGATGAACAAGCAGAAGCGACTGGAAATTCTGACCCGGCTGCGCGACAACAACCCGCACCCGACCACCGAGCTGGTGTACACCACGCCGTTTGAACTGCTGATTGCGGTGCTGCTGTCTGCGCAGGCCACCGACGTGAGCGTCAACAAGGCGACCGCCAAGCTTTATCCGGTCGCCAACACCCCCGCCGCCTTGCTGGCGCTGGGGGTTGATGGCGTCAAGGAGTACATCAAGACCATCGGCCTGTTCAACAGCAAGGCCGAAAACGTGATCAAAACCTGCCGCATGCTGCTGGAGCTGCACGGTGGCGAAGTGCCGGAGGATCGCGCCGCGCTGGAGGCGCTGCCGGGCGTCGGCCGCAAGACCGCCAACGTGGTGCTCAACACGGCCTTCGGCTGGGCGACCATCGCCGTCGATACCCATATCTTCCGGGTGTGTAACCGCACCCACTTCGCGCCGGGCAAGAATGTCGATCAGGTGGAAGAGAAGCTGTTGAAGGTAGTGCCCGCCGAATTCAAGGTCGATTGCCACCACTGGCTGATCCTGCACGGGCGCTACACCTGCATCGCGCGCAAACCGCGCTGTGGCTCGTGCATTATCGAAGACCTGTGCGAGTATAAAGAAAAGGTTTATCCGGAATCCTGAGTCTGTTCTGTTGGGTGCGGCAAACCGCACCCGTCGCTTCCTCTCCCCCGCCAGCGCCTCTTTTTTATCGGAAATGTGATATTGCGCAGCAGTAACCCCGGCGTTATCGCGGTTTTCAGTGGAAAACTCAGTACCGCGTTATTTTCAAGCGAAAAATTAGTCGAAAATTGCGGTGAGCGTCACGCTTTCGGGATCACAAGGCGTTCACAAATGCCAGTCCCGTTTTCCTAAATTTCTATAATTTTACAAAACGCGCCATATACACAACATTCCAACGGATTAATAACCGCACATACACTGATGCGCTAAAAAATAGCAATTCAGCAGAATATATCCCTGTTTAAAATCCGTATAGCTTTTAATCAAAACAAAAAATCGGCAAAACATTAAAACCCGAAAGTTAATACTGCATAACATTTGCAACATCGCAGCATAATCCTGCGGGCGTGAAATGTAACCGAATATGACAAACTGCTTGCCACGTTGACAAAGATAGTGAACATTAACCGCCGTCCCCATCCTATAACAACGCAAAAGGATGCCGTTCCGCATCCTTTTGTACTTTCCCGTCCTCCAAAGACGGGCTGCGAAAAAACAGAGGTACCAGTGTCAACAGCAAACAACCAACACCCGGAGAGCGTTAGCCTTAACGCGTTCAAACAACCGAAAGCGTTCTATCTGATCTTCTCGATCGAACTGTGGGAGCGTTTCGGCTATTACGGCCTGCAGGGCATCATGGCGGTTTATCTGGTCAAGATGCTCGGCATGAGCGAAGCCGACTCCATCACCCTGTTCTCTTCCTTCAGCGCCCTGGTATACGGCTTCGTCGCCATCGGCGGCTGGCTGGGCGACAAGGTGCTGGGCGCCAAACGCGTGATCGTGCTCGGCGCACTGGTGCTGGCCGCCGGTTACGCCATGGTGGCCTACTCCGGCCACGACATCTTCTGGGTCTACATGGGTATGGCGACCATCGCCGTGGGCAGTGGCCTGTTCAAGGCTAACCCGTCCTCCCTGCTGTCCACCTGCTATGAGAAAGACGATCCGCGTCTCGACGGCGCCTTCACCATGTACTACATGTCGGTGAACATCGGTTCCTTCTTCTCCATGCTGGCCACTCCATGGCTGGCGGCGAAATATGGCTGGAGCGTGGCGTTCTCCCTGAGCGTGGTCGGCATGCTGATCACCCTGGTCAACTTTATGATGTGCCACAAGTGGGTGAAGAAAAACGGCTCCAAGCCTGACTTCAAGCCGCTGCACCTGCCGAAACTGCTGATGGTGCTGGTCGGCATCGTGGCGCTGGTCGCCGTGTCCAGCTGGCTGCTGCACAACCAGGTGATCGCACGCTGGGCGCTGGCTCTCGTTTCCGCCGGCATCGTTCTGGTGTTCGCCAAGGAAACCTTCGCCCTGCACGGCGCCGCACGCCGCAAGATGATCGTCGCCTTCCTGCTGATGCTGGAAGCGGTAGTGTTCTTCGTGCTGTACAGCCAGATGCCAACCTCGCTGAACTTCTTCGCCATCCACAACGTGGAGCACAACATCTTTGGCGTTGCCTTCGAGCCGGAGCAGTACCAGGCGCTGAACCCGTTCTGGATCATGCTCGCCAGCCCGATTCTGGCCGCGCTGTATAACAAAATGGGCGATCGCCTGCCGATGCCGCACAAGTTCGCTTTCGGCATGATCCTGTGCTCCTGCGCCTTCCTGGTGCTGCCATGGGGCGCCAGCTTCGCCAACGAACAGGGCATCGTGTCGGTCAACTGGCTGATCCTGAGCTACGCGCTGCAGAGCATCGGTGAGCTGATGATTTCCGGCCTGGGTCTGGCGATGGTGGCACAGCTGGTGCCGCAGCGTCTGATGGGCTTCATCATGGGTTCCTGGTTCCTGACCACCGCCGCCGCCGCGCTGATCGCCGGTAAGGTTGCCGGTCTGACCGCCGTCCCAAGCGATATCAACGACGCGCACGCTTCGCTGGCCATCTACAGCCATGTGTTTATGCAGATCGGCATCGTCACCGCCGTCATCGCTATCCTGATGATGCTGACCGCGCCGAAACTGTACCGCATGACGCTGGATACCACCGAAGACGCCAATCAAAAAGCACAGGAAGCCACCGCGGCTCGCTGATCGCAGGCAAATTGAGCGTAAATAAAAACACCGGGGTTAATGCCCCGGTGTTTTTTTTATGGCCGCGAGAAAAGTGCTTACGCTGACTTGGGCTTGCCGCTCAGGTTGGCCCACATGAATTCGCTGACCAGCGCGCTGTGGAATGCCGCCTGTTGCTTATCGGCGGCGGCGCTGTGCCCGCCTTCGGTATTTTCATAGAAATAGGCCTGCTGATACCCCATCGCCTGCATGCGCGCCGCCATTTTGCGGGCGTGGGCCGGGTTGACCCGATCGTCGCTGGTCGCGGTATAGAACAGCACCGGCGGATAAGCCGTCTGCGCCTGAATGTTGTGGTACGGCGAGAAGGTCTTGATGTAGGCCCACTCCTCCGGCTTGCTCGGGTCACCGTATTCGGCGATCCAGGACGCGCCGGCGGAAAGCTGGGTATAGCGCTGCATGTCCAGCAGTGGCACTTCGCAAACGATGCAGCCGAACAGCTGCGGATACAGCGTCAGCATATTGCCCACCAACAGGCCGCCGTTGCTGCCGCCACGCGCCCCCAGATGCGGCGCCGAGGTCACCTTGCGTGCGATGAGATCTTCGGCCACGGCGGCAAAATCCTCGTAGGCGCGATGGCGGTTCTGCTTGAGCGCCGCCTGGTGCCAGGCCGGGCCGTATTCGCCGCCGCCGCGGATGTTGGCCACCACGTACACCCCGCCGCGTTCCAGCCAGGCCGGCGCCTTGCCGCCGAGATAGCCCGGCAGCAGCGGCACTTCAAACCCGCCGTAGCCGTACAGCAGCGTCGGCGTACTGCCGTCCGGTTTGAGATCTTTGGCGGCAATCTGGAAATACGGCACGCGGGTGCCGTCCTTGGAACGCGCAAAATGCTGGCTCACCTGGTAGCCTGACGCGTCAAAATCCTGCGGCGCCTGTTTCAGCAGCGTCGCCTCACCGCCGTCGAGGTTGCCCATATACAGCGAGGTCGGCTGCAGGAACCCGCTGACGGTCAGGAAATAGGCGTTGCTCTCTTCGTCGATGCCGCCGGCGGAAAGGGTGCTGATGGCGCCGGGGTTGCCCAGCGGGCGACGTTGCCAGCTGCCGCCCTGCGGCGTCAGCACTTCCAGCCGGTTGACCACGTTATCCATGATGCTGAGGATCAGATGATCGCGGGTGCCGCTGTAGCCGCTCAGCGCCTGCTCCGCCGTCGGGGTAAACAGCAGATGCAGCTCGCGCTTGCCCGCCAGGTAGTCATCGAAGTTGGCCGCCAGCAGCGCGCCGGATGGATAACGCTTGCCGCCCACCTCCCAGTCGCTGCTCGGTTTGATCAGCAGCCATTCCCGATGCGTATCCAGCTCGGCGTCGGCCGGGATGTCGATTTTTTTCTGCCGGCCATCCTGCGCCAGCAGGAAATAGTCGCGGCGATAGAAGTCCAGGCTGCGGCCGACGAAATCGCGCTCAAAGCCCGGCGTGCGATCGTGATAGGCGAAGACCGCCATATCCTCGGGCTGCGCTTCGTACAGCGTTTCGGCGGCGCTCAGCGGCGTGCCGCGCCGCCAGCGCTTGGCGATGCGCGCGTAGCCGGACTGGGTCATGGAGCCGGGGCCGAAATCGGTGGCGATGAACAGCGTATCCCGATCGACCCAGGAGACCCGGCTTTTCGCCACCGGCACGTTGAAGCCGTCCTTGACGAAGCGTTTGGCCACCAGATCGAATTCGCGGATTTCGGTAGCGTCACCGCCGTCCGGCGACAGCTGCATCAGGCAATAGCGGTATTCCGGCGCCAGCGGCTGCGAGCCCTGATAGACCCAATCCTTGCCTTCCGCCTTGCCCAACGCATCGATATCCAGCACCGTCTCCCAGGCCGGTTTGGCCTTGCGGTACTCGTCCAGCGTGGTGCGCCGCAGCAGGCCGCGCGGGTTGGCCTGGTCCTGCCAGAAGTTGTAATAGTACTCGCCGCGCTTGCTCACCCACGGGATTTGGGTGTCTTTATTGAGGATATCCAGGACTTCGCGCTCAATGCGCTGGAAGTCTTCGCCCTGGCCGAAACGCGCCACGGTACGCTGATTTTCCTGCTGCACCCATTGCAGCGCTTTTTTACCCTGCAGCTCCTCCAGCCACAGGAAGTCATCGCCGGCGGCCGCGCCGCCCTCCGCCGCCATCGCCAGGCGGATACTGTTGGGTAATGAAGTCATCGCGAATACGGCTCCTGCGGTTTGTGCGCTGAGTTTAATAAACTGACGTCGATTGGTGACCGGCAAAATCAAGCTCCTTTTGAGTCGGCTGCAACGCCGCCCCGTCATGGGCGACAGCCTGTGAAATAAGAGTCATTTTCAACAAGGTAGGCGTTTGGCGGCGCGGAGTCAAAGCCCACGGCCGCCGCGTTGAGTCAGGATTGAGGATAGTGGATCAGATCGTGGATGCGCACCGTTTGTGAACTGGCGTTGCGGTAGGCGTGCGGCCGATCGGCCTGAAAGCGCATCGCTTCACCGGCCGCCAGGCTGTGCCATTCGCCGTCTATCGCCAACTCCAACCGGCCGCTGATTACGATCACATGCTCGATCACGCCCGGCTCATGGGGCGACGATTCGCTGAGCGCGCCCGGTGCGAGATCGATGACGAACATATCGAAACCCAGCTGGCGGTCGTAGGGAAACAGCGGCACCACGCGCATATCAGCATTGTCCTGATCGTACACCGGCAGATCGCCGTAGCGGTGCAGCGTCGCTTGTTGCTGAGCGGGCGACGCCTCAAGAAAGGCGGAGAACGCCACGTTGAAGCCGGTGGCGATCTTCCACAGCGTCGCGACCGTCGGGCTGGATTCGCCGCGTTCAATCTGCCCGAGCATCGCTTTGCTGACGCCGGTGTATTCCGCCGCCTGCGTCAGGCTCCAGCCGCGCTGTGCGCGCAGCGTGCGAAGGGTGTGTGCCAAATGGCCGGCAAGTTCCTGCATCCAGTTCTCCTTTGCGTGTCGTGCCCGATTATACCCGCTTGTGCGCTATAGCGCACGGTGCTATGCTGATTTCTCAACGTGCGTTATAACGCACAATCACCGATTGGAGCTTCTCATGCGCCCAGCCCTCTCCCTACGTCATCTGACCCTGCCCGCCGTCATGGCGGGTTTTGTCGCCGTTCTGGTGGGCTACACCAGCTCTGCCGCGATCATTTTCCAGGCCGCCGCCGCTGCGGGCGCCACGCCGGCGCAGATCGGCGGCTGGCTGAGCGCGCTGGGGATCGCGATGGGCGTCACCTCGCTGGGACTGTCGCTTTACTATCGCACCCCGATCCTCACCGCCTGGTCGACGCCCGGCGCAGCGCTGCTGGTCACCAGCCTGCCCGGCACGCCGATCAACGAGGCGATCGGCGTGTTTATCTTCGCTTCAGGTCTGATCCTGCTGTGCGGCGTCACCGGGCTGTTCGCCCGCCTGATGGACTACATCCCGCAGGCGATTTCTGCAGCGATGTTGGCGGGGATCCTGCTGCGCTTCGGGCTGGACGCCTTCGCTTCACTGCAGCTCAATTTCCCTCTGAGCGCCGGCATGGGGCTGGCCTATCTGCTCAGTCGCCGTTATCAACCGCGCTACGCCATCGTGCTGACGCTGGCGGTTGGGCTGACGATCGCCGCGCTGCAGGGCGATATCAAACTGGCACAGCAGGCGCCGGCGTTCGTCATGCCGGAATTTATCGCACCGCACTTCAGCTGGCCGACGCTGCTGGGCATCGGCGTGCCCTTCTTCGTGGTGACCATGGCTTCGCAGAACGCCCCCGGCATCGCCACGCTGCAGGCGGCGGGCTACCGTGTCCCCACCTCACCGCTGATCGCCTGGACGTCGCTGACCGCGCTGCTGTTGGCGCCATTCGGCGGCTTCTCGGTGTGCATCGCCGCGATCACCGCCGCCATCTGCATGGGGCCGGACGTGCATCCCGATCCGCAGCGACGCTATATGGGCGCGGTGGCCGCCGGCGGTTTCTACCTGCTGGCCGGGCTGTTCGGCGGCGCCATCGGCCTGCTGTTCAGCGCGTTGCCGGTCGCCCTGATCCACACCATCGCCGGGCTGGCGCTGCTCGGCACCATCGGCGGCAGCCTGCAACGCGCCCTGCATGATGAAAAGCAGCGCGACGCGGCGCTGATCGCCTTCCTCATCACCGCCTCCGGCGTCACGCTGCTCGGCATCGGTTCGGCCTTCTGGGGCATTGTCGGCGGCGCCATCGCCCACCTGCTGCTGTCGCTGCCGCGGCGAGGAGCTGCAGCATAAAATGCCAACCGCACGCCGTGCATTGACAAGCACGGCGGTGACGCCTTCACTGGATGGGCATACTGCGATTTCCGCACGAGGCCCACATGAAAGAAAAGGAACAATGGTCCCAGGTCGATCGCTATATCGTAGACAGCCTGGTAGAACAAGACGATGCCCTGTTGCAGGCGCTGGCGACCAACGCCGTCGCCGGGCTGCCGGCGCATGATGTAGCGCCGAATCAGGGCAAACTGCTGCAGCTGTTCGCCCGCATGGTTAACGCCAAACGCATTTTGGAAATCGGCACGTTGGGCGGCTACAGCACCATCTGGCTGGCGCGTGCGCTACCGGCGGATGGCACATTGATCACGCTGGAAGCGGATGAAAGCCACGCCGCCGTCGCCCGCCAGAATATCGCGCGCGCCGGTCTCGATGGCCAGGTTGAGCTGCGCGTCGGCCCCGCCATCTCTCACCTGCCCACGCTGCAAACCCTGGCTCCCTTTGATCTCATCTTCATCGACGCCGACAAACCGAGCAACCCGGATTACCTGCGTTGGGCGCTTAAACTCGCTCGCCCGGGTACGGTGATTATCGGTGACAATGTGGTGCGCAATGGCGCAGTCACCGACGCCGCCAGCACGGACGCCCGTGTACAAGGCGTACGCGCATTCTTCACGATGATGGCGCAGGAGCCCCGTCTGACCGCCACCGCCTTACAAACCGTGGGCAGCAAGGGCTGGGACGGATTCTCTCTGGCTATCGTCAACTTTTAAGTGACAATGTCACCAAGGAAGCCTATGACTGAGAAAGCTGCGCTGTTGGCACAGCGCTTGATACGCAATGTCGAACGGGTAGATAAGCAACACGATCGGCGGCCGCCGCTGTATGACAGCGTCGGCGCTCGCCTCGGCACCGGCACCGCCGCCGACAAGCTGGGCGCCTCCTTCGATTGCGTAGCGCCGGGCATGCGCTCCTGCCCCTACCATTTTCACTACGCTCAGGAGGAAATGTTCATCATTCTGGAAGGCAGCGGTACGCTGCGGGTGGCCGGAGAAATGCTGCCGATCGTCAGCGGGGATGTGATTTTCATTCCGCCGGGCCCGGAATATCCGCATCAGATCATCAACACCTCCGATGCGCCGCTGAAGTACCTGTCCGTCAGCACCCGCGAGCAACCGGAGCTGGTGATGTACCCGGATTCCGGCAAATACCAGGCGATGGCGCGCAGCGCAGACGGCGAGCAGGTACGCTACCTGCAGCGCCCTTCAACCTCGCTCGATTACTGGCAGGATGAACCCTGAATCGCCGTCGGGCAGCGGAAGATCCAATGCGCGCGCCGCCAGTTCGGCCACGCGGTAGTCGATATCCGCCGCCTGCCCGTCTTCCATAAACCAGGCGGCGGAGAGCCCCGACCAGGCCAGGATCCATTGCAGCAAGCGCCGGCGCTCCAGCCCGGCCAAGCGACAGACCTGTTCCACGCGCCGCTGGAAAATGGCCGGCTCGGTGGCGATGCCGTAGTTGGGATTACAGAAAATATTGGCGTAATCGAAGCCCCGTTCGCCGTACAAACGCTTGGGATCGATCGCCAGCCAGCCGCGTTCGCCGAAGTCCAGCACGTTGTCATGGTGGATATCGCCGTGCAGCACACTCTCTTCTCGTGGGCTGCTCAGCAGCTCAGCCGCCGTCGTGGCGCTGAGACGCAGCATGCCGCCGTGCGCCTGCGCCGCCGGCCACAGCGAGCTGAACCACTCATGCAGCGGGATCAGCTCGGGCAACGGCGCCGCGCGCGGCGCATGCAAGGCGGCGATAGCCCGGCACAGGATCTGCGTGGCCAGCTCATCGTTGCCGTCACGCACCAGCTGCGCCAACGAACCTTCACCCTGCGCGCGCTCCAGCAGAATGCCGTCGTCGTGCCACGCCAGCACCTGCGCGGCGCCTTCCCCACGCCACCAGCACATCAGCTGGCCGCCGAAGCGCTCCTCCTGCTCGCGGGCGATCTTCAGCATGGCTGCTTCACCCCGGTAACGCACCGGCATCAGCAGACTGCTGTGGGTTTCGAAGGCTTTGCCGTCTTGTTCCAGTTGCCAGCGTTGCAGGTAGGGAGTAAAAAGCGGGTTCATCGTCTCATGCGTCCTTGTGGCCGATCTGCGCCGCACTGTCACATTCGCGTGAGAGACGACGTATAAAATAAAGAGGGATGATACTCTCAAATATCATCGGTGTGCGGCGTCAGGCCGCCGTTTTCTCAGTATCCTAACCAAGTTTGTCGATTTTATTAACCGGTCTTGCGCGGGGTTTGATCATGACATCATTAAAACGCACGAATTATCCGCAGTTGCCTACGCCGGGCGGCCCCTATGTGCATGCGGTGCGCCACGGCGATCGCCTGTATGTGTCGGGATTGACGGCCTTCGCCACCGACGCGCAAGGCTTGAGCGCGCCGGAACAGACGCAGGAGATCCTCGAACAGCTGGCGACCATCGCCGCCAGCGAAGGCGTAAATCTCAAAGCATTGATTAAAATCAGCGTGTTCCTGACCGACATCGCCGATCTGGCGGGCGTGCGCCCGGTGCTGTTTGACTATTTCGATGGCGCGCTGCCGGCCTGTTCGTTGGTGGCGGTCAGCGCGTTGTTCTCACCGCAGGTGTGCGTAGAGATAGAGGCGGTGATGGCGTTGCAATAATGCGCGGCTAGAGCGCGCCCTCATCCAGCACGCAGGGGCCGATCTTGAACCAGGCTTTGGCGATCTGCCCCTGTTCCACTTCGTAGATAGCGATGACATCCATTTTGCCGCGCCCCTGCGGGAAGTTGCGCGTCACCACTTCCTGATCGACCACCATGTTCCCCACCGCCATGCGTTTTATCCGTTCGCCGTACAGGCTCGGCTCCTGGAAACGCACCAGATGCCGTTCGCGGATCGCCGCCTTGCCGCTGGCCAGCAGCGTGTCGGGGTGCTCGTAATACTGCGCGTCGTCCGCCCAGCAGGCCATGAAGGCGTCGATGTCGCGGGCGTTATAGGCGTCAAGCTGTTGTTGAACCACATCCTGCGGGCGTGCCGTTTTATCGTTCATCACATCCTCCTGCCGAAGTTAACCGCCGCATGTATCGAACCCATCACGTTAACCGCCCAGTGCTGCAGCTTGATGACACGGCGAGATTTGAATAAAAACCCAAAAATAGCGAATAAATAACCTACCACGCCCAATGGACAATTCAAGCACCCGCGCACAAATTTTCTGCACCGCGCCAGGGGCGGCGAAAACCGCATGACGCCGCGCGTTAATCTTTGCGGCGGTTGGGGAAATTCTGCTAATTTAGCGTGAACAGCCTGATGATAACGAAACGCTATGCAGCAAAAACCGGTGTTGGACGAAGCCAGACAGTTAAAGCGACTCAACGCCGCCACGCGGCGTCAATCCCATATGTATAAATGGATCGCGCTGATTGCGGCGCTGGATGCGCTATTGGTGTTTTGGTATGACCGGGATATGCGCAACGTCACCTTCTCGGGAGCGGTTGCGCTGGTGTGCGGCTATCTGTGGATCCGCGATCGCAACAAGGCCCGGGGCTACCGGCGCGAGTTCGACCGCAAATTCGGCAAGCGCGGCGGCGATTAAGGCTGCATCGCTTCCAGCACTTTAGCGCTGTCGACAATCTGCACGAACTTCACGATTTTGCCGGCGCGCAGCGTATAAATATGCGCAAAAGAGGCGCTAAAGGATTTGCCGGTGGCCCGGTAGGTGCCGTGATAAAAACCTTGTGCGATCACATTGTCGCCGGCGTCGTAAAAGTGGTCGACATCGGCGCGGTAACCTTGCCATTCGCTGCCCAGGCGCTGATGCACGTTCTTGATGATGTTCTCCGGGCCGATATAGGTACCGGCGTAGGGGAAACCGGCGGCTTCGGTCCACTCGGCATCGGGGGCCAGCGCCGCCAGCAGATTACGGCCGTTTTCTTCGGAACTGCCTTCATAGGTTGCGCGCACTATCTCAAGAGGGGTTGGCATGTCTCTTCTCCAATGGCTGATGAGGATATTCCGGCCATCCCCGCGGACACAGGCTCTCACCACGCGGAGACGGCGGAATGCGGCTATTCTAGGTTGCTTGTTTCGCTGCAAAAACCGCAGTTATGACAATAGTGGGTTGCACTTTAGTAAACAATAGCCGTTTTTCTGTCATTCTCCCGGCATCCGGCGCGGCTATGCTGATTGACCGATTTCCCCCAACAGGAGCTGAACGTGTCTTTACCTTCGCTGACGCAAGAGCTGTTACAACCTTTCTCTCCCTACCAGGCGCTGGCGCAAACGTTGCTGCCGCTTACTCTCGAGTCGGACGACGGTTCGCATGACGTTGCACATCTGCACCGGGTCTGGAAGAACTGCCGCCGAATCAGCAAGCTGGAAGGCGGCGACCGGCGCATTCTCTGCGCGGCGGTGCTGCTGCACGACGCCGTCGCGGTGGAAAAAAACTCGCCGCAGCGCCATCTGGCCTCGCGCATGGCGGCGGAGCAAGCCACGCTGACGCTGACCCGGCTGGAATGGGCGTCGGCGGATATCGCGGCGGTGGCTCACGCCATCGAAGCGCACAGTTTTTCCGCCGGCATCCCCCCACAAACGCTGGAGGCCAAGATCCTGCAGGACGCCGATCGCCTCGACGCCATAGGTCTTATCGGCGTGGCGCGCTGCTTCTATATCGGCGGCCGCATGCGCAGCGCGCTGTATGACGCCGCCGATCCGCGGGCCGAACATCGTCAATATGACGACAAGCGTTTCAGCCTGGACCATTTCGAAACCAAGCTGTTCAAACTGCAAGACGGCTTCCAGACCGCCGCCGGGCGGCACATGGCCGAGCGGCGCACCGAACGCATGCGGCGCTTTGTCGACGATCTGCTGGAAGAGGTGTAATGCCGGTTTGCCGGGCATTTTCGTTATGCCCATAACATTTTCGGTCACATAACGCCGTTAAACTGTAAGTCAACTTCACCGAACGGGCGGCACAGATGAAAAAGTTGACGTTGAAAGAGATGACGGAAAGCGAACAGCGGGAAGTGAAAACCGAACTGGACAAAGCGCGCAAAAGCCACGGGCGGCCACTGACCAACGCCGAACAGCACAAGGTCAAGGATGAAGTGGTGGCGCGCATCATGGCCGCCAGAGCGAAGCTCGCCAAGGCGGAGCGTGCAGAACGCAAGGCCAACCGCTACCGGCCGAGCGGCGACACTTTCAGCTGGTCCGCCACCATCGGCTCCCGCCCGCCGCGCTGAGCCGGCCAAACCCTCCCCGCCGCCGCGGGGATTTTTATTTATTAGCCAAACTCATCCCCGCTGACGAATCATGAATAACAATGTTATCAATCTGTTGTAAATTGACAGCCTGATGAAGAATATTCATTATCACCCCACTTCCCCTTTTCGCGAGACCGCCATGGCCTATCCACGCAACGCTGACATTCTGATGACGCCTGCGTTGCCTATTGGCGGTTTGGCGGCGGTTAAATCGAAGAAACAGACGCTCATTTGACCGGGGCGAGCTGTCCCGTCAGATGAGCTGACTGGATGGCACGCAACGCTCCGCCTTCAATTTTCTCATCTGGCTTCTCTGTCGGTCACACAGAAGGAATATTTTATGGCCTCATTTTCGGGTATTTGGGTGGCGATGGTTACCCCTTTCAATCACGATGCCGTCGATCTGCTGGCGGTCAAACGCCTGGCGCGGCACCTGCTCGGCGCCGGCATCGATGGCCTGGTGGTCTGCGGCTCCACCGGTGAAGCCGCCGCGCTGAGCAAAGAAGAACAGCTGGCGGTGCTCGACGCCGTACTGGACGTGGCGCCCGCCCATCAGGTGGTGATGGGCCTGTCCGGCAATAACATGGCCGCCACGCTGCAGATGCAGCAGGCCATTCAACTGCGCGACATCGCCGGCGTGCTGATCCCGGCGCCTTACTACATCCGCCCTTCGCAATGCGGCCTGATCGACTATTTTACCCAGCTGGCCGACGCCTCAAGCGTGCCGGTGATCCTGTACAACATTCCGCAGCGCACCGGCATCGCCATGGAGCTGGCCACATTGCGCCGGCTCGCACGCCATCCGCGCATCACCGCCATCAAGGACTGCGGCGGCAACCCTGACGCCACCATGGCGCTGATCGCCGATGGCGAGATCGATGTGATGACCGGAGAAGACAATCTGATCCTCACCACGCTGTGCCTCGGCGGCACCGGCGCTATCTCCGCCGCCGCGCATGTTCACCCGGAACGTTTCGTGCAGCTGGTGCAGCAAGTCGCCGCCGGCGATCTGGCCGCAGCACGCAGCAACTTCTATGAGCTGCTGCCGATGATCCACCAGATGTTCAGCTTCCCCAATCCGGCGCCGGTCAAGACGGTGCTGGCCCAGCAGGGGCTGATCGCCAACGAGCTGCGCTCGCCGATGCAGGTGGCGCCACAGGCGCTGCAACAGCAGATCGCCGCAACGCTGGCGCAGCTGCAGCCCGCCGAGGCGATCATCGGTTAAATTTGTTAGCTAAGCCGCTGTAATTTTGGCGCTATGGGACTACGATGAGAGGTTAAGCATGCCCGTCATTCGTCATCAACAAGGAGCTTCCGATGAAACTGTTCTATAAAGCCGGCGCCTGTTCGCTGTCCCCGCATATCGTGCTGCGCGAGGCAGGGCTGGATTTTACGGCGGAGAAGGTCGACCTGGCGCAGAAGAAAACCGAGAGCGGTGCCGATTACCTCGCCATCAACCCCAAGGGACAGGTTCCGGCGCTGCTGCTGGATGACGGCAGCCTGCTGACCGAAGGCGTGGCGATCGTGCAATACCTGGCGGACAGGGTGCCGGACCGCAACCTGATCCCGGCGGCGGGCACCCTGTCGCGCTACCACGCGATCGAATGGCTGAACTATATCGCCACCGAGCTGCACAAAGGATTCAGCCCGCTGTTCAACCCAAAGACGCCCGAGGAATATAAAACCATCGCGCGCGCCAAGCTGGAGCAGCAGTTCAGCTATCTGGATTCAGTGCTGGCGAAGCAGCACTTCCTGTTGGGAAGCCGTTTCAGCGTGGCCGACGCCTACCTGTTCACCGTGCTGCGTTGGGCGTTTGCCCTGCAGTTCGAC
This sequence comes from Serratia montpellierensis, assembly GCF_020858655.1. Classification (NCBI taxonomy): domain Bacteria; kingdom Pseudomonadati; phylum Pseudomonadota; class Gammaproteobacteria; order Enterobacterales; family Yersiniaceae; genus Serratia; species Serratia montpellierensis. Next base: position 387,247 of record NZ_VOSN01000022.1, on the reverse strand, counting down.
GTGCGCAAGCACGCCCATCTGGCGGCCTGGTTCGATCGCGTTGCGGCGCGCCCGGCGGTAGATGCGGCGCTGAACGCCGAAGGATTGAAGTAAACATCGGGCCCCGGCGGCTGTCGCCGGGGCCGAATGCCACTTACAGTTTGACCGCTTTGAACTCGCTGCGCGGCTGCACGATCCGATCCTGCGCCGCCACCACCTGCAGTTCGTACTCGCCCATCTCCTGCGTGGTCAACATCACCTCATACACGGCGGCGGTCACGTGCTCCAGCGCTTTATCCAGCGCCTCGCCCTTCAGCAGATCCACCAGCAGCAGACCGCTGGTCAAATCGCCGACGCCGACCGGCTGACGCGCGCCGAAGTCCACCAGCGGCCGGCTGATGTGCCAGGCCTCGTCCGCCGTCACCAGCAGCATTTCGAAACAGTCGGCGTGATAGCCGGCGCGGGCCAGGTGCTTGACCAGCACCAGCCGCGGCCCTTTGGCAATCAGCACGCGGGCGGCCTGCACCGCATCAGCCACGTCGGCGACGGCCATCTGGCTCAGCATCTCCAACTCCAGCAGGTTCGGCGCCATCATGTCGCTGCACGGCAGCGCCTGGCGGCAGTGAAACTCGGCCACGCCCGGCGCCACGATGCAGCCCTTTTCCGGATGCCCCATCACCGGATCGCAGAAATACCAGGCATTCGGGTTCGCCTGCTTAACCTGACGCACGATCTCCAGAATATGGTCGCCCTGCTCCGGCGAACCGATATAGCCACTCAACACCGCATCACAGCGCTTCAGCTGATCGATATTGGCGATGCCCTGCGCGATTTCGGTCAGATGGCTGGCCGGCATGACGCAGCCGGTCCACTGACCGTATTGCGTATGGTTGGAGAACTGCACCGTGTTCAGCGGCCAGACGTTGACGCCCATGCGACGCATTGGAAACTCCGCCGCACTGTTGCCGGCGTGACCAAACACCACGTGCGACTGGATAGAAAGAATGTTTTTCATCGACAGACTCGTTCTGAATACGGCAGCCGGGCGGCTGCCCAAAAATAAAGGGGCCGCCAGGGCCCCTTACCGTCATTATTCGCTTACTGCCAATCCACCAGGCAGTAGTGTTTCTTGCCGCGACGCAGCAGCGTGTAACGGCCGAACAGACGATCTGAATCGCTGAAGCGGTATTCGGCATCGGACTGTTTCTCACCGTTGATGGTCACCGCGTTGGAACCAATCATGGTGCGCGCCTGGCCGCGTGACGGCACCAGTTCGGCATTCACCAACGCCTGCTGCAGATCGGCGTCGCCATCCAGTTTGATGGTCGGCATACCGTCCTGCGCCAGCTGGGCGAAGTCCGCTTCGGTCATGTCATGCAGCGCGCCGGAGAACAGGCTCTGGGTGATGCGCTTGGCGGCCGCCAGGCCTTCCGCACCGTGCACCATGCCGGTCACTTCTTCCGCCAGCACGTACTGGGCGCGCGGCAAGGCGCCGCTGTTCTTGTCTTCTTCTTCCAGCGCGTTGATGTCTTCCAGGCTCATGAAGGTGAAGAACTTCAGGAAGCGGTAGACGTCGGCATCGGCGGTGTTGATCCAGAACTGGTAGAACTTGTACGGGCTGGTTTTTTCCGGCGCCAGCCAGACCGCGCCGCCTTCGGTTTTACCGAACTTGGTGCCGTCTGCTTTGGTGATCAACGGCACGGTCAGACCGAACACCTGCTTCTGGTGCTGGCGACGGGTCAGATCGATACCCGAGGTGATGTTGCCCCACTGATCGGAACCGCCGATCTGCAGCTCCACCTGGTGGCGGTTGTACAGCTCGGAGAAATCGAAGCCCTGCAGCAGGTTATAGGAGAACTCGGTGAAGGAGATGCCGGAGTCATCGCGATTCAGGCGCTGCTTGACCGCTTCCTTGTTGATCATCTGGTTGACGGAGAAGTGCTTGCCGATGTCACGCAGGAAGGTCAGCACGTTCATGCCGCCGAACCAGTCGTAGTTGTTGGCCGCGATAGCGCTGTTGCTGCCGCAGTCGAAATCGAGGAACGGAGAAACCTGCTTGCGGATCTTCTCGACCCACTCGTTCACCGTATCGGTAGTGTTCAGCTTGCGCTCCGCCGCTTTGAAGCTCGGATCGCCGATGAGGCCAGTGGCGCCGCCCACCAGCGCTACCGGCTTGTGGCCGGCCAGCTGGAAGCGCTTCAGGCACAACAGAGGAACCAGATGGCCCAAATGCAAGCTGTCAGCGGTCGGATCGAAACCGCAATACAGTGCAATTGGCCCTTGCGCCAGTCGCTCCGCTAACGCTTCCTCATCCGTAACCTGGGCAACGAGGCCCCGCTCTTGCAGTTGTTTAATCAAGTTGCTGCTTGCCATCAATGACTCCATGTATAAACGAATGCACCTTTGCCGGTACACGGCCTTTCGCCCAGTGGCGAAATAAAAATTCAGGGTAGCGCATAGAATAAAGCGCCGGCGACGTCAGCACCAGCGCTTAGAGGGGATTTTCCGTCTTCAGGGTGCCAGTCGGTCAATTTTCCAGTCATTCCCGTCCCGCTGATACAGGAAACGGTCATGCAGGCGATGGGCGCCGCCCTGCCAGAACTCGACGGAGTCGAATTTCACGCGGAATCCGCCCCAGAAACTCGGCAACGGCACCTCGCCCTGCTGGAACTTCTGTTTCAGCTCGAGGAATTTGCTTTCCAGCACGCCGCGCGCGGAAATGCGCGACGACTGCTGCGACACCCAGGCACCGATCTGGCTGTCCTTCGGCCGACTGTTGAAATACTTCAGCACGTCGAGGGTCGACAGGCGCTCCACCTGCCCGAGGAAAATCACCTGGCGGTCGAGCATGTGCCAGGGGAACAGCAGGCTGATATGCGGATTGCGCGCCAATTGCTGCGCCTTACGGCTGCCGAGGTTGGTGTAGAACACCAGCCCCTGCTCATCGAAATGCTTCAGCAGCACGATGCGTTGATAAGGCTGGCCGTGTTCATCGACGGTCGCGACGCACATAGCGGTGGGATCGGCCAGGCGCGCGTCGCAGGCCTGTTTCAACCAACGCTCGAACAGTTCGAGCGGGCTGGCGGTCAGATCGTTGCGGCGCAGGCCGCCTCGGGTGTATTCACGGCGCAGGTCCGCAACATCAAACTCATTCTTTTCAATCATCTGGGTTATCGACCAACTGAAAAATCCGTCGTTACATTCTGCGCCTGCGGCGTCAGGAACTCAATCGCTCCGACGCCGCCGCCGACCTTCACTCCGTCAACACGCAGTCGCTCATGACTACCTTGCCGTTGCGCTCAAGATAGGCGTTGCGGTCTTTCGACCAAAAAGTGTATTTGCCGTCGCTGTATTTGGCACCGGTCAGCGCCAGCACCTGCTTAAGATGCAGCTGCTCGCCATCCATCAGCAGGCTGACTTCGCTCGCCTTGCCGTCGAGCGCCACCGTCAGCGGCGTAGTGCCGCACTGGTAGTGCATCGTCTGGCTGCTTTGCGGCAGGATGTAGCTGCAGCCGGACAGCGCCAGCGCGCCGGCGACGAAAATGACTTTTTTCATGCTGTTGCTCCTTAGAAAAATCCTTCACAGGCTATCCTAACAGAGCTAACGGCCCCCCAATGGCAAAACCGGATAAATCCCACCCAACACCGTTTCACGGCTGGCGCCGGTGACCGAAGGCAAATTGCCGGCCTGGCCGGACAGCGTGCGAAACGCCAGCCAGGCAAAGGCCAAGGCCTCCATATCGTCGCCGCTGACGCCGAAATCGTCGGTCAGTCCAACTTCCGTCCCCGGCAGCAGCGCAGACAGACGCGCCATCAGCAGCGTGTTGCGCGCCCCGCCGCCGCACACCAGCAGACGCTCGCACCCGCCGGCCAGCAACACCTGTTCGCTGATGCTGACGGCGGTCAACTCCGTGAGCGTGGCCTGCACGTCGACCGGCGCAATCGCCGGCAATCCGACCAGCTGCCGCTCCAGCCAGGCGATATTGAAATACTCGCGGCCGGTGCTTTTCGGCGCCGGCAGCGCGAAGTAAGGATCCGCCAGCATCTGCTGCAGCAGCGGTAAACATACCCGCCCCTGCATGGCCCAGCCGCCGTCCTGATCGTAAGGTTGCGCGCGGTGGCGCCACACCCAGGCGTCCATCAACATGTTGCCAGGCCCGGTATCGAAACCGCGCACCGGCGCACCGGGCAACAGCAGAGAAAGGTTGGCAATGCCGCCGACGTTCAGCACCATGCGCCGCTCGACAGGATGCCCCAGCAGCGCCTGATGAAACGCCGGCACCAGCGGCGCGCCCTGCCCGCCGTAAGCCATGTCGCGCCGGCGGAAATCGCCGACGGTGGTGATATTGGTCAGCGCGGCGATGCGGTTGTTATCGCCGAGCTGCATAGAGAAACGCGCGTCGCCTTCCGGTTCATGCCACACCGTCTGGCCGTGGCAACCGATGGCGGTGATCTGCTCGGCGTCGATGCCGGTTTGCTTCAGCAAGCCAAGCACCGCCTCGCCGAACAGCCTGCCCAGCTGGGCGTCCAGCCGGCCGACAGCCGCCAACGTAGTCTGCTGCCCCTGGCACATGCCCAGGATCTCTTTTTTCAGCGCCATCGGCATCGGATGGCTATAGCTGGCCTGCTGCGCCACCATGCGATCGTCGATCGCGGCCAATACCACATCGATTCCGTCCAGACTGGTGCCGGACATGACGCCTATATAGCGGCCTGACTTCATAGCAACATCCTCTAACCCGCGCGGTAAGCAAATTCTATCCTGACAAATAAACCAGAATTGCCGGATTAACGCCATGAATTATGATGCTTTTTTTACAGGCCGTGAGCCAGACACCGCCGCCCGGCGCCGCTGTGGCACATGTTATGTGTTAAACCGTGCCATAACAGGCAACGGAATGTCGCCAAGGCTGTCATAAAGGTAAACCGCGGTTTATTATTGGTTGAACAGAGAAAAGTTAAGCTGCGTGCAGCGATGGAGCATGGCGGTGTGTCAACTTTCAGCCATACTTTGTCTATCATTTTCACTGAATCTTGCCTGGAGAGCATTACCAGGTTATGGACTACTACCATCAGGAGTTTTGTATGATCAAGCGTCTTCTCGTCGTTGCCGTCGCCGCCGTTACGCTGGCCGGCTGTGCCAATGAATCCATGTCCGGCGATGTCTACTCGTCCTCGCAGGCCAAGCAGGTGCAGAACGTCACCTACGGGACGCTGGTTTCCGTGCGTCCGGTTAAAATTCAGGGCGGCGAAGGCTCCAACGCCTTGGGGATGATCGGCGGCGCAGTGATTGGCGGCCTGTTGGGTAACACCGTCGGCGGCGGCACCGGCCGTACCCTGGCTACCGCGGCAGGCGCTATCGCCGGCGGCGCGGCGGGCAACAGCATCGGTGAAGTGGCCGGCCGTACCTCAGGCTATGAGTTGGAAATCAAAACCGACCAGAAAGAGAATATCGTGGTGGTACAGAAAGCGGGCGACACCAAGTTCAGCCCAGGCCAACGCGTGCGCATGGCGCGCATGGGCGACACCATCACCGTCTCTCCGCTGTAAGTCAGTCAGCGACACACGGTAAACCGGAGGCAAACGCCTCCGGTTTTATTTCTGATGCTGTGAAACTGTAATCGTAGAAAAATAAGAATATTATTATTTGTTCTGCAGTTCGGTGATATTTTGTTCTAACTTGCCAATCAGCCCTACCAACAGATGCACTTCGTCGACGGTAATGCCGCTTAAAATCTCACTGCGTGTAGACGTGATCACGCTGTCGACTTCCCTGATGATCGGATCGGCCGCTTCGGTCAGCTTGATGCGCTTCGCGCGGCGATCGTTGGCACAGGTGTGACGTGTGATCAGCCCTTTCTCCTCCAATTGGTCCAGAGTACGAACCAGTGACGGTTGCTCGATACCGATCGCCTTGGCCAGCTGGATTTGCGACTGCTCCGGCGGCAAACGATTGATATTGTGCAGGGTGACCCAATGCGTTTGGGTCAGCTCCAACGGCTTGAGCCGATGATCGATGAGCGCGCGCCAAACACGAACTAATCGTGCTAAATCTGAACCTAATGTTGACTCCACTTACCCCTCCTTATAATTAGCATGCTAACATTACCTCCCAGAGTTTAGACTATTTTGGGTAACTCACATTAAAAACACAAATGTATATAATGTATATTGTGGAAATAGCCACTGTTTTTGACTGCTATTGTTTAATCGTTATGCAAATATTCAACATATTCACCCTTAGGGATTGTTAATGTGAATACATCATGGTTACACGCCTCATCGCCCTTACCCGATTTGGTCCTGGGGGCATCGCTTTATTTTCCACCTATATTTAAAGCTTTTTTGCTAGGACTGGTCTTATGGCTACTGATTCATCAGCTGCTGAGAGACTGGATGTATTCCGGTGAAATCTGGCATCCCATGTTGATGGACCTGTCCATTTTCGTTCTGACCGTCAGCGGTTCCTTATGGATTTTAGCGAGTTGGTAACCCATGCAGCATAAAACATTAAAATACTTCTCTACGGTGATCGTCTGCGCCATTGCCGTCTGCGCCGGTTGGTGGCTATGGAATTATTATATGCAATCCCCATGGACCCGTGACGGAAAAGTGCGCGCAGAACTCGTCAATATCACCCCTGAAGTCTCTGGAAGATTAGAGAAAATAAGCGCGAATGACAATCAATTCGTACCTGCGGGAAGTCTGATTTTTACCCTCGACTCGGTGCCCTATCAGATCGCGCTGGACAATGCCGAGGCCGCGGTGGCAAAAGCGCAATCCGATTTGGCCAAGGCGGATCACGAGGCCGCCCGCCGCCGCGGTTTACCGCGCAACGTTATTTCCGCTGAAGATTTGGACGAGTCCAATTTAGCCGCGCAGGCAATGAAGGCCGCCTATAAAGCCGCCCTGGCCAACCTGGAACAGGCCAAATGGAATTTGAGCAAAACCAAAATTTACGCGCCAACCGACGGCTATATCACCAACCTGCAGGCGCGGGTCGGCAACTACGCCAACGCCGGCACGCCACTGGTGGCATTGGTGGATGTGCATTCGTTTTATGTGCTCGGTTATTTCGAAGAAACCAAGCTGAAACATATAAAAGAAGGCAATAAAGCCGACATCGTTTTATATAACGGCAACACGCCGCTGCAGGGGGAAGTAGAGAGTATCGGCCGCGCCATTTACGATCAGAGCGTCGACAGCAGCAACGATCTATTAATGGACGTTAAACCTAATGTTCCCTGGGTGCGTTTGGCTCAGCGCGTGCCGGTACGGATAAAATTGCTCAACGTGCCCGCCGATTTGACGCTGGTCGCCGGTACCACCTGCACCATTTCGATTCATCAGCGGAACTAAAGTGTGAACCTGCCTTTTCTGGAGTGGAGCCGCACCCCCTGGGGTAAGGCGACCGGCGGCCAATGGCGCTATGCGCTGCGCAATTCGCTGGCGATGTGTCTGGCGCTGTGGGTCGCGTTCGTGCTCGAACTCGATGAACCCTATTGGGCGCTCACCTCCGCCGCGGTGGTGAGCTTCCCGACCATCGGTGGCGTGATCAGCAAAAGCATCGGCCGCATCTTCGGCAGCCTGGTGGGCGCCGCCGCCTCGGTGGCGATCGCCGGCCACTGCCTGAACGACCCCTGGCTGTTTACGCTGTTCATCGCCGCCTGGATCGGGCTATGTACCTATATCTCCAACCATTACCAAAACAACGTCTCTTACGCGTTCGCGCTGGCGGGCTATACCGCCGCGATTATCGCCTTCGGTACGGTTAACGTCACCGATACCCAGCAGATTTTCGATATCGCGCAGGCGCGGGTTTGCGAAGTGATCACCGGCATTCTGTGCGGCGGACTGATGATGATGATCCTGCCCAGCACCTCCGACGGCGAAGCCTTGCTGACCTCACTGCGGCGCATGCAGCTACGTCTGCTGGAGCACGCCGCTATGCTGTGGCAGCCGGAGGTCACCGCGCAGATGCGCACCTCACACGAAGGCGTTATCGGCCAAATCCTGACCATGAACCTGCTGCGCATTCAGGCGTTTTGGAGCCACTACCGCCTGCGTCGGCAAAATAATCTGCTCAACTATTTGCTGCACCAGCAGCTGCGTATTACCAGCGTCATTTCCAGCCTGCGCCGCATGCTGTTGAACTGGCCGGATCGTCCCGCCAATCTGATGCCGGTGCTGACGCAACTGCTGGACGAGCTGCGCGATCCCGCCACCGACAAGTACCGTTTGGCGCGCCTGCTTCAGCAGATCGCCCCGCAAGATGCGGCGGACTACCGCCATCGCGCTTTCTGGCTGCGTCTGCGTGATTTCTGCTGGCTTTACCTGCGCTGTAACCGCTGGCTGCTGCGCCTGGAAAGCGCCACGGCGGTCAGCGATCTCCAGCCGCCGCGCGTCACCTCGCTGGCGCGCCATACCGACAGCTACGAAGCCGCCTATAACGGCCTGCGCACCTTTTTATGCATCGTGATCGGCTGCGCCTACTGGATCAACACGCAGTGGGACGCCGGCAGCGCGGCGCTGACGCTCACCGCCATCAGCTGTGTGCTCTACTCCTCCACGCCTTCGCCGATCAACAGCGTCAGCACCTTGCTCAAGGCGGTGCTGCTGCTCTCGGTTGCCTGCTTTGTGGTGAAATTCGGCTTGATGATCCAGATTGACGACTTCTGGGTGTTCTGCGCCTTCCTGTTCCCGATCCTGGTGACCATGCAGATGCTCAAGCTGCAGAACCCGCCTTATGCCGCGCTCTGGGGGCAGCTGATCGTCTTTATGGGCTCGTTCCTGACCGTCAGTAACCCACCGAGCTATGACTACCAGTCCTTCATCAATGACAACATCGGTAAAATCGTCGGCGTGCTGCTGGCCGGGCTGGCGTTTCAGATCCTGCGTCCCAGCTCGGACAAACGCAAAAGCCGCCGCATTATCCGCGCGCTGCGGCGCGATTTTATCGATCAGTTGAGCAAAAAACCGCAGCAGAGCGAAAGCCAGTTCGAATCGCTGATCTACCATCGCATCAGCCAGCTTAATCAGAGTCAGGATCAGGAGGCCCGCACCTGGCTGCTGCGCTGGGGCGTGGTACTGCTCAACTGCAGCCATATCGTCTGGCAGCTGCGCGACTGGCAGACCCGTTCCGATCCGCTGTCGGCGGTGCGCAACGTCTGTATCCACTGCCTGCGCGGCATCATGACGGAGAAAGGCGTGCAGCACAGTTCGCTGGACGCCACGCTGCAAGAGCTGCAGCGCATGAGCAACGCGCTGGCGCACCACCCGGAACAGGCGGCGCGCGATTTGGCCGGGCTGATTTGGCGGCTTTACTGCTCGCTGCAACAGTTGCAACAGGCGATGGGCCAGCCTGCCGCAACGCCGGTCGTCAGCGGCGGCTGATCACTTGATCACGCCGCAGGCAAAGCGCTCGCCGCCACCGCCGAGCGGCAGTGGATGATCCGAGTTGTTATCGCCGCCGGCGTGCACCATCAGCGCCTTGCCCTCTATTTCGCTGATTTTTTTCAGCCGCGGCGCCAGCACCGGGTAGTTAGCCATGCCGTCGGCGGTCACATAGATGGCCGGCAAATCGCCCAGGTGCCCGTCGGCGTACGGCCCGAGGTGTTTTCCGGTCTTTTGCGGGTCAAAATGCCCACCGGCCGCCAGCGCCGCCACCGCCTTGCCGTCCTTCATACCCGGCTCGCAGCTGCCTTTCTCATGCACGTGGAAACCGTGCACCCCGGCAGGCAACGCTTTCAGGCTTGGCGTGAACAGCAAGCCGTACGGCGTTTCGCTGATGACCACTTTGCCGATATCCTGACCGATGCCCTGCCCGGTCACCAAGTTCATCTCCACGTCGACCGTCGCCGCCTGCGCGGCTCCACAGGCCATCAGGCCCAGCGCCGCATACCAATAACGTTTCATCAATCAGTCTCCTTAATGTCTATGCAGAGCTATCAGTATAGGAGAGCCAGCGCCGGCACTGTTAACCAACGCACAATCTCGCCAATTTGATTCGCACGCCTAATATTTAGGGCTAATACTATTTCTACCGATGTTGGTCCTCTGACCAGCTGTCGTTCGGCTAACGTTGTTTCCCTGTTTCCACCGCCGACGCATGAGAGTTCACTCCCCGGCCAGGCGGCATAATTCATAAGGAACTGATATGGGCATCTTTAGCTATAAGGATTTGGACGAAAACGCGTCGAAAGCGCTGTTTTCCGACGCCTTGGCCATCTCCACCTACGCTTACCACAATATCGATAATGGCTTCGACGAAGGCTACCACCAAACCGGTTTCGGACTGGGCCTGCCGCTGACGCTGATCACGGCGCTCATCGGCAGCACCCAGTCGCAGGGCGGCCTGCCCGGCCTTCCCTGGAACCCCGACTCCGAACAGGCCGCGCAGGAGACGGTGAACAATGCCGGCTGGTCGGTCATCAGCGCCGCGCAGCTGGGTTACGCCGGCAAAACCGATGCACGCGGCACCTATTACGGCGAGACCGCCGGTTACACCACCGCGCAGGCCGAGGTGCTGGGCAAATATGACAGCGAAGGCAATCTCACCGCCATTGGCATCTCATTTCGCGGTACCAGCGGCCCGCGCGAGTCGCTGATCGGCGATACCATAGGCGATGTGATTAACGATCTGCTGGCCGGTTTCGGGCCGAAAGGCTACGCTGACGGCTACACGCTGAACGCCTTCGGCAATCTGCTGGGCGACGTGGCGAAGTTCGCGCAGGCGCACGGGCTGAGCGGCGAGGACGTCGTGGTCAGCGGCCACAGCCTCGGCGGGCTGGCGGTCAACAGCATGGCGGCGCAGAGCGACGCCAACTGGGGCGGCTTCTACGCGCAATCCAACTATGTCGCCTTCGCCTCGCCGACCCAGTACGAAGCCGGCGGCAAGGTGATCAACATCGGCTACGAGAACGACCCGGTGTTCCGCGCGCTCGACGGCACCTCACTGACCCTGCCGTCACTGGGCGTACACGATGCGCCGCACGCCTCCGCCACCAACAATATCGTCAACTTCAACGACCACTACGCGTCGGACGCCTGGAACCTGCTGCCGTTTTCCATTCTCAACATTCCGACCTGGCTGTCGCACCTGCCGTTCTTCTATCAGGACGGGCTGATGCGGGTGCTGAACTCCGAGTTTTATTCGCTGACCGACAAGGACTCGACCATCATCGTCTCCAACCTGTCGAACGTGACGCGCGGCAATACCTGGGTGGAAGACCTGAACCGCAACGCGGAAACGCACAGCGGACCGACGTTTATCATCGGCAGCGACGGCAATGATTTGATCAAGGGCGGCAAAGGCAACGACTATCTCGAGGGCCGCGACGGCGACGATATCTTCCGCGACGCCGGCGGCTATAACCTGATCGCCGGCGGCAAAGGCCACAATATCTTCGATACCCAACAGGCGTTGAAAAACACCGAGGTCGCCTACGACGGCAATACGCTTTACCTGCGCGACGCCAAAGGCGGTATTACGCTGGCAGACGACATCAGCACCCTGCGCAGCAAAGAAACCTCCTGGCTGATTTTCAGCAAAGAGGTGGATCATCAGGTGACCGCTGCGGGATTGAAATCGGACTCGGGCCTCAAAGCCTATGCCGCCGCCACCACCGGCGGCGACGGCGATGACGTCCTGCAGGCTCGCAGCCACGACGCCTGGCTGTTCGGCAACGCCGGCAACGACACGCTGATCGGCCATGCCGGCGGCAACCTGACTTTCGTCGGCGGCAGCGGTGATGACATCCTGAAGGGCGCCGGCAACGGTAATACCTTCCTGTTCAGCGGCGATTTCGGCCGCGACCAGCTGTATGGTTTCAACGCCACCGATAAACTGGTGTTTATCGGTACCGAAGGCGCCAGCGGGAATATCCGCGACTATGCCACACAGCAAAACGACGATCTGGTGCTGGCCTTCGGCCACAGCCAGGTCACGCTGATCGGCGTCTCGCTCGATCACTTCAACACCGATCAGGTGGTGTTGGCCTAAGGGTCGGCGTAAAAAAAGCCGGGCGCTTTCGCCGCCCGGCTTTCCTCTTTTTTTTGCTCCGCCTTACGGCACGTCATACCCCAGCGCCGCCTTGCGAATGCGGAACCACTGCTGGCGGTTCAGCACCAGTTTCTGCGCCTTCAGCGCCGAGCGCACCCGCTCAATTTTGCCGGAGCCGATGATCGGCAGCGGCGATGACGGCAGGCGCATCACCCAGGCGTACACCACCTGCTCGATGGTCTCGGCGCCGATCTCTTGCGCCACCCGCTGCAGCTCGTCGCGCAGCGGCTGGAACTCGGCGTCGTTAAACAGGCGCCCGCCCCCCAGACAGGACCAGGCCATCGGCTTGATACGCAGTTGCTGGCACTGGTCGAGCGTGCCGTCGAGAATGGCCGGTTGGTGAATCGGCGAAATCTCCACCTGGTTGGTGGCCAGCGAGAACGGCAGGCGCGACTGCAGCAGTTGGAACTGCGCGGGCGTAAAGTTTGAGACGCCGAAATGACGCACCTTGCCGCTTTTGTGCAACGCAACAAAGGCTTCGGCTACATCGTCAGCGTCCATCAACGGATCCGGCCGGTGGATCAGCAACAGATCGAGGTAGTCGGTATGCAGATGGCGCAGCGACTGTTCCGCACTCTGTACGATATGATCGCGATCGGTGATGTAGTGGCCGATCGGGTTGCCGGGCTTGGCGGTAGTGGCGATGCCGCATTTGCTCACCAGTTCCAGCGACTGACGCAGCGCCGGTTTCAGGCGCAGCGCGTCGCCGAATGCCTGTTCGCAGGCATAACCCCCATAGATATCCGCGTGATCGGCGGTGGTGACGCCCAGTTCGACATGCTGTTCGATGAACGTCAGCAGCTGCTGCGGCGACATGCCCCACTCCATCAACCGCCAGTAACCGCAAATCATGCGGGAAAATTCAGGCCCCTGCGGCGCGAGACGAATACGTTCTACCATTGCGAAAACCTCATGACATTAGTTGTCAGCCAGCATACACAAGCCGGTGAGGCACAGGGAAGCGGTAAGCCACACGAACGTGCGGCAGATCAGGAAAGGTTAAAACAGCGACGGCTGTTCCGGCAGCGGCTCGTCGGGCGCTTTATTGGCGCGCTGCAGGCGCAGGAAGCGTTGACGGCACAGGCGCAACACCTCGCGCTTCTGCGCGTCGCTCATGCTCATCCAGCCGAAGCGCTCCTCGCGGCTGCGCAGGCAGCCACGGCAGAATCCGCGATCGTCGGCCTGGCAAATGCCGCGACACGGGCTGGGGATGTCGAAAAATTCAAGCTGCTGCGCCACGGGGCCTCCTGCGTTCTCTTGCTAATTGAAGACGCCATCGCCGCCGCTGGCAAGTCCCTTTTCGCCATTGCGGCGAAAATAGTCGCGCAAATAGCGCAGCGCCTGGCGGCTTTTCTCCGGCATGTTGCGCTCGAGCGTCAACGCGTGCAGCCGGAGCGGCGCCGGCCGCCACTCCGGCAACAGCAGCAACAGCTCGCCGCGCTGCAGCTCATCGCCAATTTCATACAGCGGCTGAACGGAAATGCCCAGCCCGGCGCGGGTAAAGGCACGCATCACGTTCATGCTCTCGCTGACGATCTGCCCTTCCGCCAGCCGCAGCTTGACCTGCTGGCCGGACTGGTGCAGCAGGTCCAGGTAGGCCCCGCTGTAGCCGCTGGAGATCCAGCGGTGCTGCACCAAATCCTGCGGTTTTTCCGGCACGCCATGCTGGCTGAGATAACGCGGTGCGGCGCACAGCACCATCGGCCACGCCGTCAGCGGGTGCGCGATCATATTGGCGTCCGCCAACTGCCGGTTGGCCCGCAGCGCAATATCGACCCGCTGCTCTATCATATCGACGATGCGATCGTCCGCCAGCACCCGCAGCGTGAGCTTGGGATGCGCCTGCAACAGCGGCGATAACGCCTCCGCCAGCGAGCGGCCGCCGATGCCGACCGGGGTGGCGATGCGCAGCTCGCCCACCAGCGTATCCCGCAGCTCCGCCAGCCGCTGCTCCGCCTGCTGCGCCTGTTGCAGCATCGCCTCGCAGCCGGGGTAGAACGCCGCCCCCGCCTCGGTCAGCGCCAGACGGCGGGTGGAGCGGTGCAGCAGCGGCACCCCGAGCGCTTTCTCCAGCGAACGCATGTGCTGGCTGACTGCCGATGGCGTCATGCCCAGCCGCCGCGCCGCGCCGGCCAGCGATCCCTCCGCCACCACGGTGGCGAATATCGCCATTCGATTGAGTTTATCCACGATTATGAAGTTTTACTTAATCAAGAAAGCATGAATATGGCACTAATCACGGCTATTGTTAAGGGCTAGAGTAGAAACCACGCAGCAGGCACATCGGCCTGCTTCATGATACTGAACACATCCCCGAAGGAGCATACAGATGAAAGTAGCCATTATTGGAGCAACCGGTTTTGTTGGCCGCCGCGTGGTGGATGAAGCGCTGGCTCGCGGTCTTCAGGTGACGGCAATCGCCCGCCAGAAAAAAGAGTTGCCGGAGCACGCCAATCTGACCGTCGCGCTGGGCGACGTCGCCGATACCGCCTGGCTGGCAGGGCAATTGCACGGCCAGGATGCGGTGATCAGCGCCTACAACCCCGGCTGGGGCGAAGACAACCTGTATGAGAAAACCGCTCGAGGCGCCCAACAGATCCTCACTGCGGTCGAGCAGGCCGGCGTCAAACGCCTGTTGGTGGTCGGCGGCGCCGGCAGTCTGGAAGTGGCGCCGGGCGTTGAACTGGTGGATACGCCGCAGTTCCCGGAAAATATCCGCCCCGGTGCGCAGGCGGTGCGCGATCTGCGCAACAAGCTGCGCAATGAATCGGCGCTCGATTGGACCTATCTCTCGCCGGCCGCCCTGCTGGAGCCGGGCAAACGCACCGGTCAGTTCCGCCTCGGCACCACCCAACTGCTGATGAACGGCGAAGCGCCGGCCAGCATTTCGGTGGAGGACCTGGCGGTCGCCATCGTCGATGAGATTGAAAAACCACAGTTTATTCGCGCACAGTTCACCGCTGCCTACTAAATCGCCTCGTCGCCAGGCCGCCCGGCCTGGCGTTTTCTCCACAGTCGCCGCCGCCAGTATTCTGAATTTCTAAGGTTTTCTTAAGTTTCATCCGGTAGATTTCAAGGCATTATCTCCTCTCAGGATCCAGATTTGGCAATGTGGTTACGTCAACGCTTACAGTGCAACAGCCTCGGTTTTATCCTCGCCACCGCCCTGTTCTTCACTCTGTTTCAAAACGCGTTATTCCTGCACCGCGCCTGGTCGTATATCACCTTCGATAACGTCCACAGCGTCATTTTCGCCGCCAGCATGCCGGTGGTGATCTTCTGTGCGCTGAATATTATCTTCAGCGTGTTGACCGTGCCCTACCTGCGCAAGCCGCTGATTGTCTTTTTCCTGCTCGGCAGCGCCGCAGCCAACTATTTCATGTACAGCTATGGCGTGGTGATCGACGGCAACATGATGCAGAACGCCTTCGAAACCAATACCCAGGAAGCGACGGCACTGCTAACGCCACGCATGGGGTTGTGGTTGGCGCTGCTCGGCATTTTGCCGGCGGTGGCGGTCTGCTTCACCCATATTCGCCAGACCCGCCCCTGGTGGTACATGGTCGGACTGCGCGCCGCCAACGTCATGCTGTCGTTGGTGGTGATCCTGATCGTCGCCGCGCTGTTCTACAAAGACTACGCTTCGCTGATCCGCAACAATAAAAGCGTGGTGAAAATGTTGACGCCTTCCAACTTTGTCGCCGGCACCATCAAGTTTACCGAACAGCGCTATTTCACCCGCAATCTGCCGCTGGTAAAAATCGGTGAAGACGCGCGCAAAGGGCCGCAGATCGCCGGGCAGGCCAAGAAAACGCTGGTGATCCTGGTGGTGGGCGAAACCGCCCGCGCCGAAAACTTCTCCCTCGGCGGCTACGGGCGCGAAACCAACCCGCGTCTGAAGCAGGACGACGTGGTCTACTTCAAGAACGCCAGCTCTTGCGGCACCGAAACGGCGATCTCCGTACCCTGCATGTTCTCCAACATGCCGCGCAGAGAGTACGACGCGACTCAGGCGGCGCACCAGGAAGGCATGCTCGACGTGCTGGCGCATGCCGGCGTCAACGTGCTGTGGCGCGATAACGACGGCGGCTGCAAAGGCGCCTGCGACCGGGTGCCGCACATCGACATGACCACGTTAAAGCTGCCGCAGGACTGTGACGGCGAGGTTTGCATGGATAACGTGCTGCTGTACAAGCTGAACGACTACATCAATAGCCTGAAAGACGACGGCGTGATCGTGCTGCACCAGATGGGCAGCCACGGCCCGGCTTACTACCGCCGCAGCACGCCAGAATTCCAGACGTTTTCGCCAACCTGCAACAGCAATCAGATCCAGGATTGCAGCCACGAACAGCTGGTGAACACCTACGACAACTCGATCTTGTATACCGATGCGATGCTCGATGCCACCATCAAGCTGCTGCAGCAGTATGACGACCGCTTCAATACCGCGCTGGTCTATTTGTCCGATCACGGCGAATCGCTGGGAGAAAACGGTATGTACCTGCACGGCACGCCTTATGTCTTCGCGCCGAGCCAGCAAACGCACGTGCCTTTCCTGATGTGGATGTCTGCCGACTATCAGCGTAACTTCGGCATCGATCGCCAGTGTCTGAACGCATTGGCGGAAAAGGACGACGTGTCGCAGGACAACCTGTTCCATACCCTGTTGGGTATGTTGGACGTACAAACCCGCGAATATCAATCCCGGCTGGATATCCTGCAGCGTTGCCGCAACGCGGCGTAAGCGCTTAACTTCCTCGTGCCGCTGGGGCACAATAGTTTGCAGACAACCGGCGTTTTGTGCGCCGGTTTTTTTATTCCCATTGACCTAGACCAATCGGTCTATTATGCTCGGCACCATGATGACCAAATCAACGCATTGCAACGTGGACACACGTGAACATCTGCTCGCCGCCGGTAAACCCTCAGCCTACGCCTGGGCTTTACCGGCATGGGGCTGAGCGAACTGCTGGCCACTGCGGGCGTGCCGAAAGGTTCGTTCTACCACTATTTCCGCTCGAAGGAAGCCTTCGGCGAAGCGATGCTGCAACGCTATTTCGCGCATTATGATGCAGAAATGCAGAAACTGTTTGCCGACGAACACAGCGATGCCCGCCACCAGCTCTTGGGCTATTATGCCCAGGCCATCAGCTATCATTGCCGCAGCGAATGTCACAACGCCTGTCTGGCGGTGAAACTCTCCGCCGAGGTGAGCGACCTGTCGGAGCCGATGCGCCATGCGTTGGAAATAGGGACCGCCCGTGTGATCGGCCACCTGCAGGCGGCCATTGAACGCGGCATCGCCGAGGGATCGTTGTCGGTAGCCATGAGCCCGGCGGCCACCGCAGAGACGTTGTATGCCCTCTGGCTCGGCGCCTCGTTGCGCGCCAAGATTCGACGCTCGTTGGCCCCGTTGACCAGCGCGCTGGAAAGTATCGAGTTGCTGCTGCGCCCGCCGCAGCCGTAACGACAACCGTCTTTTTTCGTGAAAAATGCAGTTCGTGTTTTTTTATCGCCATCACTAGACGACCGGTCTATTAAATACAGGATGCACTATGAAAACTGAAAAATTGCTCTCTCCGCTGAAGGTTGGCGCCGTCACCCTACCCAACCGCGTGTTTATGGCTCCGCTGACGCGTCTGCGCAGCATCGAACCGGGCGATATTCCTACGCCGCTGATGGCTGAGTATTATGCGCAGCGCGCCGGCGCCGGCCTGATTGTGACCGAAGCAACGCAGATCTCCTTCCAGGCGAAAGGCTACGCCGGTGCGCCAGGCCTCCATACTCCGGAACAGATCGCCGCATGGAAACACATCACGCAGGCAGTGCATGATAAAAACGGCCACATCGCCGTGCAGCTGTGGCACGTCGGCCGCATCTCCCACTCAAGCCTGCAGCCGGGCGGACAAGCGCCGGTCGCGCCTTCGGCGATCAACGCCGAAACCCGCACCACCGTGCGAGATGAAACCGGCGCCTGGGTGCGCGTACCAACCTCCACGCCGCGTGCGCTGGAAACCAGCGAGATCCCGGGTATCGTCAACGATTTTCGTCAGGCGACCGCTAACGCGCGTGAAGCCGGCTTCGACTTCATCGAACTGCATGCGGCTCACGGCTATCTGCTGCACCAGTTCATGTCCCCTGCCTCCAACCAACGTACCGATCAATACGGCGGCAGCATCGAGAATCGCACCCGCTTGACGCTGGAAGTGGTCGACGCGGCGGTCGCCGAATGGGGCTCCGAGCATATCGGCATCCGCATCTCACCGCTGGGGCCGTTCAACGGTCTGGACAACGGTGAAGATCAGGAAGACGCGGCGCTGTATCTGGTGGAAGAGCTGAACAAGCGCAATATCGCCTACCTGCACATCTCCGAACCGGACTGGGCCGGCGGCAAACCGTATTCCGACGCCTTCCGCGACTCGGTGCGCGCCCACTTTAAAGGGGTGATTGTCGGTGCCGGCGCCTACACCGCTGAAAAAGCCGAAGCGTTGATCGAAAAAGGCTTCATCGACGCGGTGGCCTTCGGCCGCAGCTACATCGCCAACCCGGATCTGGTGGAGCGTTTCCGTCAGCACGCTCCGCTGAACGAGCCTAAGCCGGAAACCTTCTATGGCGGCGGCGCCGAAGGCTATACCGACTATCCGTTTCTGGCGAAGTAACTCGTCCTGACTCCAACGGCCACGCAACCGCCTGGCCGTTTTTTTATGTGCCACGCGCAAAAAGGCCCGCACAAGGCGGGCCGGGGTTCCCTGGTGTTGGTTATGCTGCAGTTCAATTTCTACACGGTTACGTGAGGAATTGATAATTGATTGTGCAGATCAATTACTTCGTATCGATCGGTACACTCGATCAATATTTAGACACCCTCGGCGCGAAGCCAATAGGTGACATTGTCACTCAATCGTCACGTTGAATTCCCTTGCGGGACAAGGCTATACTCGCTTGTGCTTCAATCCACCCGCCGTCTGCCACGGCACAGTCAATCCAGAGGAATTATGCGCTTACTCCATACCATGATCCGCGTCGGTGACCTGCAACGCGCCATCGACTTCTATACCAAGGTATTAGGCATGCGCCTGCTGCGCACCAGCGAAAATCCGGAGTACAAATACTCGCTGGCTTTCGTCGGCTATACGGAAGAGAGCGAAGGTGCGGTTATCGAACTGACCTATAACTGGGGCACCGACAGCTACGACATGGGCACCGCCTTCGGCCACCTGGCGCTGGGCGTGGACGACGTTGCCGCCACCTGCGACAGCATCCGCCGCGCAGGCGGCAAGGTCACCCGCGAAGCCGGTCCGGTGAAGGGCGGCACCACGGTAATCGCCTTTGTCGAAGATCCGGACGGCTACAAAATCGAGCTGATCGAAAACAAACACGCCGGTCAGGGCCTCGGCCACTAAGCCTCCCCTTCAGGGCGCGCTGGCGCCCTGCTGATTCTCCGCGCGATAGCGCCTGCAACCGGGCGCAAAATTTGCCATAATGCGCGCTGCATTCGATGAAGATAAGAAACTGATGGCCGAAAAAAGTGATCTTAACGCCCTGAGTGGTCGTTTTCGTGGGTTTTATCCCGTAGTAATAGATGTTGAAACCGCCGGCTTCAACGCCAATACCGATGCGTTGCTGGAGATCGCCGCCGTCACGCTGAAAATGGATGAAGATGGCTGGCTGCAGCAGGACGAGACCCTGCACTTCCACGTGGAGCCTTTCGAGGGCGCCAACCTGCAGCCGGAAGCGTTGGCGTTTAACGGCATCGATCCGCACAACCCACTGCGCGGCGCGGTCAGCGAATACGACGCGCTGCACGCCATTTTCAAAGCGGTGCGCAAAGGGCTCAAGGATCGCGGTTGCAATCGGGCCATTATCGTGGCGCACAACGCCAACTTCGATCACAGCTTCCTGATGGCCGCGGCCGAACGCGCCGGCCTGAAGCGCAACCCGTTCCATCCGTTCGCCACCTTCGATACCGCCGCGCTGAGCGGTCTGGTGCTGGGCCAAACGGTACTGGCGAAAGCCTGCATCGCCGCCGGCATGCCGTTCGACAGCAGCCAGGCACACTCCGCGCTGTACGACACCGAACAAACCGCCCTGCTGTTTTGTGAGCTGGTTAACCGCTGGAAACGCCTCGGCGGCTGGCCGCTGCCCGCCGGCGATCTCGCCGAATAAGCCCAACAAAAAAGGCGGCCCAGTTTGCACTGGCGCCGCCCGATACGCGATAACCGCAAGCCTGTCGATTAAGACTGCTGGTCTTCCTGCGCTTTATACTTTTCTGCCGTTTCTTTGATCAGCTGCTGCAGTTCGCCGCGCTGATACATCTCGATGATGATATCGCAACCGCCGACCAGCTCACCGTCTACCCACAGCTGTGGGAACGTAGGCCAATTGGCGTATTTTGGCAGCTCGGCGCGGATGTCCGGGTTTTGCAGAATATCCACGTAGGCGAAACGCTCGCCGCAGGCGGACAGCGCTTGCACAGCCTGTGCAGAGAAACCGCAGCTCGGCAGCTTTGGCGAACCTTTCATGTACAGCAGAATCGGGTTTTCAGCGATCTGGTGCTGAATTTTTTCAAGTGTCGTCGTCATTTATTGCTTCCTCAAGCCACATTTCATGGCTACAACATGCATCACGCGGGCTATTGTAGCGGCTGGAACAGTCGCAAGAAAACGCCATCTTTTGCAAGGATATTCGCCCGCCGCCGATCGCGTTTCACCGGCCACGTCATTCCGGTCAAAACATACGTTGAGAATAACATTTTTAATCCGACCATTTCACTAATATATTGCGCCGCGATGACGACGCGGCTTAATTATATCCGCCGCCGCCCCCTGGCGTTTTTTCATACATTAACGGGCTGATTTTAAACCAAAAAAAATGTCATTAACGTTTTCTCACAATATGGATTATTATTTATGAGTTCTTCGCTGTTTTATATGGCGAAATTCGGGAATACTGTAACTCTTTCGATATCCGTTTCGGGGCCAAGGTTGGTGACGTCGACATGCGTTTAATTCTTACGCTCTTTGCGCTGCTGTTTACGCAGCTCTTCTTCAATTTGGCGCACGCTGCGCCACAGGCGCGTGTTGCCGCCGAGCAGCGTAAAAGCCATGCTAATGAAGCGCGGCCCGATGACCGCAGAAAAAAGAAAGCGGACAAAGCCGCTAAAAAAGCCAAAGTGACGGCTCCCGAGAAAAAAGCCAAGACCGCCAAGGCGAAAAGCGAGAAAAGCGCGAAAAAGATCGCCAGCGCCAAACCCAAGGCCAAAGCGCAGAAAACAGCCAAGATTAAAGTTACCCCGCCGAAAAAGGGCTATAAAAAAGGCTATGGCCGCCACCGCGAAGCCGGTATGGCCACCGCCAAACTGGCGCGTGAAGAAAAGCCGTTGAAACTCAGTCCCGCCCACAAAAAACGCTACCAACACGCCAAACAAACCGCGATGGCCAAGCTGATGGGCCAGATGGGCAAACCTTACCGCTGGGGCGGCAGCTCGCCGCGCACCGGCTTCGACTGCAGCGGCCTTATCTATTACGCCTACAAAGACGTAGTGAAAATCAAGATGCCGCGCACCGCCAACGAGATGTATCACCTGCGCGATGCGGCGCCGATCAAGAAAAGCGAACTGGAAAGCGGCGATCTGGTGTTCTTCCGCATCAACAACCGCGGCGTGGCGGACCATGTTGGCGTCTACCTCGGCAACGGCAAATTCATCCAGTCGCCGCGCACCGGCGAAGAGATCCGCATCAGCCAGCTCGATAACGACTATTGGCAAAACCACTACATCGGCGCACGCCGCGTAGTGACGCCGAAAACTATCCGTTAATTCCCTGTTTTGCGCGGTTGCGGCCCTGGTCGCAACCGCCTGCTCAAGCTATCGCCCATCGCACCGCCCCACGCGCATTTCTCGCTTTTCTTCCTGTTTTTTATGACGAAAATTGTTAAGATTGAATGACCACAATAAAAAACGGCCCATATGATTCTCGCCCGGCGGGAAGCGAATGGCGCTGTAAAGGAGGAAGCAATGTCGTTTGAATTACCTGCATTACCGTATGAGAAAAACGCGCTCGAGCCGCACATCTCCGCCGAGACCCTGGAATACCACTACGGCAAGCACCACAACACCTACGTGGTTAACCTGAACAACCTGGTGAAAGGCAGCGAGTTCGAGGGCAAATCGCTCGAAGAGATCATCAAGACCTCTAACGGCGGCGTCTTCAACAACGCCGCGCAGGTGTGGAACCACACCTTCTACTGGCACTGCCTGTCACCACAGGGCGGCGGTGAACCGCAGGGCGAACTGGCGGCGGCGATCGTCAAATCCTTCGGCTCTTTCGCTGCGTTCAAAGAGCAGTTCACCGATGCCGCAGTGAAAAACTTCGGTGCAGGCTGGACCTGGCTGGTGAAAAAACCGGACGGCGCGCTGGCGATCGTCAACACCTCCAACGCGGCCACCCCGCTGACCGGTGAAGACAAACCGCTGCTGACAGTTGACGTGTGGGAACACGCGTATTACATCGATTACCGCAATGCGCGTCCAAAATACCTGGAAAACTTCTGGGCGTTGGTCAACTGGACCTTCGCAGCGGAAAACCTGCGCTTACGCCAGGTTCTGAGGTGATGAGGCGCAGCCAGGCTGCGCCTTTTTTATCGCCGGCGGGAAATCAATTCAACGCGGCAACGAAGCTGAAAGCGATAATGACCGCCAACGCGCAGACGGTAGTGAACAGCGACATCTTCAATTCGGTATCCATGACAACTCCTTTAAAATAGGCTTTCCTAAGGATAAAAGGCGCACAATTAGTACGTCAAATCATTTTCCCACAGTTCGCCGATAAAATCTTGTTATCATTTCCCGGTTTATAATCTCGATTACCTCTTCCACTTTTGTTCAATATGCGACAAAATTCGCAGTTCACAACTGCGTACCGGCATCCATGCCCCTCCTGATTAAGCGCTGAAGACTTCAACACACTAAAAACTCAGTTTTCGCTTCTCTGGAGAAGGATCTACGTAGGCAAACGATTAACATCACACTTACATGCTGTAAACATGTGAGTTCAGGAGTCATTCCTTACATGGCAACGATTAAAGATGTGGCCAAACGCGCGGGCGTTTCCACCACCACCGTTTCGCACGTCATCAATAAGACTCGTTTCGTCGCCGAAGAGACCAAAGCGGCCGTGTGGGCCGCCATTAAAGAGCTGCACTATTCGCCGAGCGCCGTGGCGCGCAGCCTGAAAGTCAATCACACCAAATCGATCGGCCTGCTGGCCACCTCGAGCGAAGCCCCCTACTTTGCCGAAGTGATCGAAGCGGTGGAAAACAGCTGCTACAGCAAAGGCTACACCCTGATCCTGTGCAACTCGCACAACAATCTGGACAAGCAGCGCGCCTACCTGGCGATGCTGGCCCAAAAGCGCGTCGACGGCCTGCTGGTCATGTGCTCCGAGTACCCGGATCAGTTGCTGGGCATGCTGGAAGACTACCGTAACATCCCGATGGTGGTGATGGACTGGGGCGCCGCGCGCGGCGACTTCACCGACACCATCATCGATAACGCATTCGAAGGCGGCTATCTGGCCGGCCGTTACCTGATCGAACGCGGTCACCGCGAGATCGGCGCCATTCCGGGCCAGCTGTCGCGCAACACCGGCGGCGGCCGTCACCAGGGCTTTATGAAGGCGCTGCAGGAAGCGCATATCGACATTCGCGAAGAGTGGATCGTCCAGGGCGACTTCGAGCCGGAGTCCGGCTACAAGGCGATGCACCAAATTCTGTCGCAAAAACAGCGGCCGACCGCGGTATTCTGCGGCGGTGATATCATGGCGATGGGTGCCATCTGCGCCGCCGACGAGCTGGGCCTGCGGGTGCCGCAGGATATTTCCGTGATCGGCTACGACAACGTGCGCAACGCCCGCTACTTCACCCCGGCGCTGACCACCATTCACCAGCCGAAAGAGCGCCTGGGCGAAATGGCCTTCACCATGCTGCTGGATCGCATCATCAGCAAGCGCGAAGAGTCGCAGGTGATCGAAGTGCATCCGAAGCTGATCGAACGCCGCTCGGTCGCCGACGGGCCGTTCATCGACTACCGCCGCTAATCCCCCGCGCCGGAAGCCTGCGCGGCTTCCGGCTTCGCCTCGCTCAGCCACTCCTGATTCAGCGTCTCCCCATCGCCCAGATACGCCAGCAGCCAGCTCATCGCCGGTGACGGTTTATCCTGCTGCCAGGTCAGGCAGCACGGGCTGGCGGGAAACGGCTGCTGCAGCTGCAACGCCTTCAACTCACCGCGCTGCACCCGCGGCAGCGCCAGATGCGCCGGCATCATACCGACGCACAACCCGGCGCACAGACAGTCGAGCGCCGAGGTCCAGTCCGGCACCACCAGCCGCCGCTGGTTATCCAGCGTCCAGGTGACGCGCTTGGGCAGATTGCGCGAAGTGTCTTCCAGACAAAGCGCAGGGTACGGCCTAAGCCGATCGTCATTCAGCGGCCCTGCCAGTTGCGCGAGCGGGTGCTGTGGGCTGACCACGCACAGCCAGTTCATATACCCCATGTCGCGAAAGGCGAAGCCGCCGCCGACCGGCACCGCGCGGGTGGCACCGATCGCCATGTCCGCTCTGCCGTCCACTAACGCATCCCACACGCCGTTAAACACCTCGGGTTGCAACATCAGTTCGACATCGGGGAAATGCCGGTAAAAATCCAGCACCAGCTGGCGGCTGCGCTGCGGTTTGACGATGATGTCCACGGCGATATTCAGCTGGCCGCGCCACCCGTTGGCCACCTGCTGACAGTGGCGGCGGGTGTCGAGCATTTTTTTGATAACAACTCGCGCATCCTTGATAAACAGCGCACCGGCCGGCGTCAACTCCACATCACGGTGACGCCGCTCAAACAGCGGCACCGCCAGCCATTGTTCCAGCTGCCGTACCGTGTAGCTCACCGCCGACGGCACCCGGTGCAGCTCCTGCGCCGCCGCGCTGAAACTGCCGGTACGCGCCACCGCGTCGACCACTTCAAGAGAATATTCAGACCACATCGCTTTGCCTTCAATTTTTTTAACAGCACTTTGCAAATATTACCGTTTCACAAGCAGAGATCCAGCCGGATACACTGGCCGGCGCTAAAAACCTGCGACACTAAAATATTAACGAGAAATACCATGCGAAATTCCTTTGGTTTTATGTTCTATCTCGCCGGCCTGAGCATGCTGGGTTATCTGGCGACCGATATGTACCTGCCCGCCTTTGGCGCCATGCGGGAGGAACTGCAAATTTCCGCCGGCGCGGTCAGCGCCAGCCTGAGCATCTTCCTGGCCGGCTTCGCCTTCGCGCAGCTGCTGTGGGGGCCGCTCTCCGACCGCCTGGGCCGCAAACCGGTATTATTGATCGGCCTGACGCTGTTCGCCGTCGGCTGCCTGGGCATGCTGTGGGTGGAGAACGCCGTGCAGCTTTGGATCCTGCGTTTTATCCAGGCCGTTGGCGTCTGCTCCGCCGCCGCCATCTGGCAAGCGCTGGTGGTCGACCGCTATCGCGAAGGCCAGGCCAATCGCGTATTCGCCACCATCATGCCGCTGGTCGCGCTGTCGCCGGCGCTGGCGCCGCTGCTGGGCGCCTGGCTGCTGAACCACGCCAGCTGGCGTGCGATCTTCGCCGTGCTGCTGGCCATCACCGCCCTGCTGCTGCTGCCGACGCTGTTGCTCAAAGATCGCGCCAAAACGCAACCCACCGCCGATGCGCCAAAAAACGGCGTCAGCTTCTGGCAACTGTTGAAATCCCCGGTGTTCAGCGGCAACGTCGCCATGTACGCCGCCTGCTCGGCCGGCTTCTTTGCCTGGCTGACCGGCTCGCCGTTCATCCTCGGTGATATGGGCTACGGCCCGAGCGACATCGGTCTGAGCTATGTGCCGCAAACGCTGGCTTTTCTGCTGGGGGGCTATGGCTGTCGCGCCGCGCTAAAGCGCATCAATGGCAAAACCCTGCTGCCGTGGCTGCTGGTAGCTTATGGTGTCAGCATGGCGGCGCTGTATCTGGTGGCAACCCTGACCGCTCCGACGCTCACCACGCTGCTGATCCCGTTCTGCGTGATGGCGCTGGTCAACGGCGCCGGCTACCCGATCATGGTGGCGAATGCGCTGATGCCGTTCCCGGAAAGCAGCGGTAAAGCCGCCGCGCTGCAAAATACGCTGCAGCTGGGGCTGTGTTTTGTGGCGAGCATGCTGGTGTCGGCGTTTATTGCCCAGCCGCTGTTGGCGACGGTGACGGTGATGGTATCGACGGTGATCCTGGCCGCGCTGGGGTATTTCCTGCAGCGGGGAAAAGTGGCCGATGCGCAGCAAAAAGCGCAGCGGGAGCATGCTAACTCAGCGTCATAATTACTAAGCTCAATAATCACTTAAAGAATATGCGTGCCGAGTGCGATTTACAGTTGAGTCAACGTCTCGGCACGCCTATACTCAAAAACAACCTTGTAAAGTAACACCTTATAATCCCTATATCTCAATTAGCTATTGTGTACGCGCCTTGCGTCACACTCTTTTTTAAGGATGCGTTTTTCCTGCGCCGTTTGCGTCGGGCCGCTTCTTTAAATTTCCTCTGTTCATAGTCGGATATCAGACGCCGCGGGCTTATTTCCCGTCGGTAAACGTATGCACCCGCAGAAATTGTCTAAGCTGTTTCCTAACGGGTCATCAGTCAGAAGAAGGTGATGGAGAAGCTATGAGTTCATCGTGTATAGAAGATCTGAGCATCCAGGATAATCAGTGGTACCGTATCGCGCATGAAATGCTCGGCCTGGCCGGCATTGAAATCAACGGATCGCGCCCCTTCGATATTCAGGTTAAAAATCCCGAATTCTTTAAACGCGTCCTGCAGCAAGGGTCGCTGGGCCTCGGCGAAAGCTATATGGACGGTTGGTGGGAATGCGAACGGCTGGATATGTTCTTCCAGCGCGTGGTCAGCGCCGGGCTGGAGAAGAAACTCCCCCACCACCTGAAAGATACCCTGCGTATCGCCGCCGCGCGCCTGACCAATCTGCAATCGAAAAAGCGCGCCTGGATCGTCGGCAAAGAACATTACGATCTCGGCAACGATCTGTTTACCCTGATGCTCGATCCTTACATGCAATATTCCTGCGGCTACTGGAAAGACGCCACCACGCTGGAGGAAGCGCAGGAAGCCAAGCTGCGGATGATCTGCGAAAAACTGCAGCTGCAACCGGGCATGCGTTTGCTGGATATCGGCTGCGGCTGGGGCGGCCTCTCCGCCTATGCGGCGAAACATTACAGCGTGTCGGTGGTCGGCGTGACCATTTCCGCCGAGCAGCAGAAGCTGGCTCAGGCGCGCTGCGCCGGGCTGGATGTGCAGATCCTGCTGCAGGATTATCGCGATCTGCATCAGCAGTTCGATCGCATCGTCTCGGTCGGCATGTTCGAGCACGTCGGGCCGAAAAACTACCGCACCTACTTCAACGTGGTGGAGCGCAATCTGGTGCCGCACGGCCTGTTCCTGCTGCACACCATCGGCTCGAATAAAACCGACATGAACGTCGATCCGTGGATCAACAAGTACATTTTCCCGAACGGCTGTCTGCCTTCAGTGAGCCATATCGCCGAAGCCAGCGAAGGCCATTTCGTGATGGAAGACTGGCACAACATCGGTGCCGACTACGATCGCACGCTGATGGCCTGGTTTGAACGCTTCAAACAGGCGTGGCCGCAGCTTGCCCCGCGCTATTCCGATCGCTTCGAGCGGATGTTCAGCTATTACCTGAACGCCTGCGCAGGCGCGTTCCGGGCGCGCGATCTGCAGCTGTGGCAGATGGTATTCAGCCCGAAAGGCGTTGAAGGCGGCATTCGCGTCGCCCGCTGAATGCTTTCCCGATAAAAAAGCCCCGGCAACATCATCGCCGGGGCTTTTTTTTTGCTCTTTCGGACCCTGCGGGTTAACCGCAATAAACGCGAATGATTTTATCGTTGCTATCGCCAAGGAAGTTCAGACGGCGCAGGTTGAAATCCATGGTAACGGCAGAGTTGTACGGAATGGCGCGCACCTTGGCGTCGATCCGCACGCCTTCCAGCGACGTCATCGGCTTACCGACGAAGTTTTGATACTGCGAAGCGCCGCAGGTATCGTCCGCATCGGCCATTTGCGCGCCGGCGCCCTGCTCAGGTGAGCTGCTGCAGGCGCTCAGCGCCAGCAACGCGGTTAACAACAACGTTTTCCCATAAAACTTCACGCGTTTCTCCTCTCTGCTTATGATTCGATTCCGGCGGCAACGCCAGAATCGCTGTCAGTCTTTGTGCGCCGGCGCCATCGCCGCCGCCAGCGTCGCTTCCCGGTTGGCCAGCACCCGCTCGACGGTATCCACCACCGCCTGCGTTTGCGGATCGATTTCGATGTTCACCTTATCGCCCAGGCGTTTCTTACCCAGCGTGGTGCGATCCAGCGTTTCCGGGATCAGGTGCACGCAGAAACGGTTATTCACCACTTCGCCGATGGTCAGGCTAATGCCGTCGATGCCGATGAAACCTTTGTGCAGCACATATTTCATCAATTCCGCATTCGGCATGCGCAGCCATACCTGCCGATTATTTTCCGACGTATAAATCTTGGCCACTTCCGCCGTGCAGATAATATGGCCGGACATCAAATGACCGCCAATTTCGTCATTGAACTTCGCCGCGCGCTCGATATTGACGATGTCGCCCAGCGCCAGATCGCCGAGGTTGGTCAGGCGCAGCGTTTCCTTGATCAAATCGAAGCTGACGCGGTTGCCCTCCACCGCAGTGACGGTCAGGCAGCAGCCGTTATGGGCTACCGACGCGCCCAGCTCCAGCCCCGGCAGCAGTTCTGCAGGCATCTCGATCACGTGGGTGCGGAAATTGGGTTTTTCATCAATGGCGACCAGCGGCGCGGTGCCTTGTACGATACCGGTGAACATATGTGCCTCTTCTACTAAATAGGTTAAAACGCTTCCGGCAGTTTGCCCCAGTTGGCACGGAAAACCAAATCCGCGACGGCAAAAATCGGGTGCCTGCGCATTTAATAACTATTTATCTGCGGCGTTTGCTTAACGACGCCGAGCAGGTACAATCTTTTTGACAAAATTCCGCTATTTTAATTGTTGTCCTCTCGCGGCAGCCCTCCCTCCCACATATATAAATAGAAAAGGTGTATGCGTGCAGAAGTACTTAATTGAAGCGCGTAGTTTATTGGCTCTCGCTATCCCGGTCATCATCGCGCAAATATCGCAAACTGCCATGGGCGTGGTGGATACCATCATGGCCGGCGCCTACAGCGCCACCGACATGGCGGCGGTTGCGGTCGGCACTTCAATCTGGCTGCCGGCCATCCTGTTCGGCCACGGCCTGCTGCTGGCGCTGACCCCGGTTATCGCCCAGCTCAACGGCGCCGGCCGCCGCGATCGTATCGGCCATCAGGTGCGCCAGGGCTTCTGGCTGGCCTCCGGCGTCTCCGTGCTGTTGATTGTCGTACTGTATAACTGCAAGTTCGTCATCGACATGATGCACAACATCGATCCGCAGCTGGCGGATAAAGCCGTTGGCTATCTGCACGCCATCATGTGGGGGGCGCCGGGCTACCTGTTCTTCCAGGTGATGCGCAACCAGTGCGAGGGGTTGTCCAAAACCAAGCCCGGCATGGTGATCGGCTTCCTCGGCCTGCTGGTGAATATCCCGATCAACTACATCTTCATCTACGGCAAGTTCGGCATGCCGGAACTCGGCGGCGTCGGCTGCGGCGTCGCCACCGGCAGCGTCTACTGGATCATGTTCCTGATGATGCGCTGGTACGTGAAGCGCGCGCCGTCGCAGCGCGACATCAAACGCCAGGCAGGCGATCTCGGCGGCCCGGACTGGGCGGCGCTGAAGCGCCTGATCGGCATCGGCATGCCGGTGGCGCTGGCGCTGTTCTTCGAAGTCACGCTGTTCGCCGTGGTGGCACTGCTGGTTTCGCCGCTCGGGATCGTTGCGGTTGCCGGCCACCAGATCGCGCTTAACTTCAGCGCGCTGATGTTCGTGCTGCCGCTGTCGCTGGGCGTCGGCGCCACCATCCGCGTCGGTTATCGCCTGGGGGAAGGCTCGGTCGAAGGCGCGCGCGTCGCCGCCTACTCTGCCATCGGCGTCGGCATCACCATGGCCGTCTGCACCGCGCTGTTTACCGCCACCTTGCGCGAACCGATCGCCCTGTTGTACAACGACAGCCCGGCGGTGGTGGCAATGGCTTCACAGCTGATGCTGTTGGCGGCGCTGTATCAAATCTCGGACTCGATCCAGGTGATCGGCAGCGGCGTGCTGCGTGGCTATAAAGACACCCGCGCGATCTTCTTCATCACCTTCATCGCTTATTGGGTGTTGGGCCTGCCGAGCGGCTATCTGCTGGCGTTAACCGACGTGGTGGTGCCGGCGATGGGGCCAAGCGGTTTCTGGATCGGCTTTATCATCGGCCTGACCTTCGCCGCCATCATGATGGCGCTGCGCATGCGCTGGCTGCAGAAACAACCGACCGCCGTCATCCTGCAGCGATCGACACGCTGAATCCGCTCCCGGCCGGTTTCATCCCCGGCCGGGCTGCGGTTTGCGGAAAAAAACGCCGGACTGCGCACAACCTCAGCAATCGCGTGAAATACCGAATAAAATTGCGCTTTTCCCCTTGCCAGCGCGCAGGTAGCTCGTTAATATTCGTCCCCGCTGTCAGCCATGACAGACAGGAAAAGATGCGTCCGTAGCTCAGTTGGTTAGAGCACCACCTTGACATGGTGGGGGTCGGTGGTTCGAGTCCACTCGGACGCACCATATTGCTGATTCATCTCTTCCCCTATCGCGTTATACTTCCCGTTATTTCATCTCTGCCCGACCGCCCGATTGTTATGTCGATCGCGCCGTGCTACCGCCATCAGCCACCAGGAACGCCACATGACCACCTTTACCGCCAAAACCGCCTTTTTACCGCTCGACAATGGCCTCGCCCGCCGTGAAGGCGTGATGAGCGACGGTTCGCCGGCGGCGGAAGTGCGTTTCGAGGCCGGCGCCTTCGGCCAGCTGCAAAAGCCCCCGCACGCGCGGCAAACTCGGGTAGTATCCGGTGAATTCGAGTTTACCCTCGGCGGCGATACACAGGTAATGCGGGCCGGCGAAAGCCTGATCCTGCCGGCGAACGTCGCCAGCGGCTGTTTCTGCCTGAGTGCCGGCGTGCTGCTGGAAATTCCCCAAACGCATTAAACCTGCATTTACAGCATGGTTATTTGCGCAACAAGTGGCCCGCAACGCGTTGCATTTGCGCCACATTTGCTCCCGTTTTGATATATCCACCGCGCCGCAGCGGTTTTTTATTTTGTTTCCCACCGCTTAGCCTTTATAATGCGCAACGTCTATCAGTTGAATGGTTTCAGCCCTTGATCTGCGAAAACGCTATAACAACACGATGTGATCTTACCCCGTTGCGCAGCATCCCCGCGCCCCCGCACGGGCTGAATTTTTCCGCCCCGCTTCAACTGTCGTCACCTATCCTTAACTATGTTTTTCACCACCAGGCACGGCCCAAATTCCCTACCGGCGTAAAGCACGCCGGTCAAATTCATTTTTTTATCCATCACAACTTGTAGAAAACTCCGCCATGAAAAAGACCAAAATTGTTTGTACCATCGGTCCAAAAACCGAATCGGAAGAAATGCTGACCAACCTGCTCAATGCGGGCATGAACGTGATGCGTCTCAACTTCTCTCACGGCGATTATGAAGAGCACGGCAACCGCATCAAGAACATGCGCGCCGTGATGGCGAAAACCGGTATCAACGCCGGCATCCTGCTGGATACCAAAGGCCCGGAAATTCGCACCATGAAACTGGAAGGCGGTAAAGACGCCTCGCTGGTCGCCGGCCAAACCTTCACTTTCACCACCGACCAGAGCGTGATCGGCAACAGCGATCGCGTGGCGGTCACCTACGCCGGCTTCGCCGCCGACCTGAAGATCGGCAACACCGTACTGGTTGACGACGGCCTGATCGGCATGGAAGTCACCAACGTGACCGAAAACGAAGTCATTTGTAAGGTGCTGAACAACGGCGACCTGGGCGAGAACAAGGGCGTCAACCTGCCGGGCGTTTCCATCCAGCTGCCTGCGCTGGCCGAGAAAGACAAACGCGACCTGATCTTCGGCTGCGAACAAGGCGTCGACTTTGTGGCTGCGTCCTTCATCCGTAAACGCTCCGACGTGCTGGAGATCCGCGAACACCTGAAAGCCCACGGCGGTGAGCAGATCCAAATCATCTCCAAGATCGAAAACCAGGAAGGCCTGAACAACTTCGACGAGATCCTCGAAGCCTCCGACGGCATCATGGTTGCCCGTGGCGACCTGGGCGTCGAGATCCCGGTCGAAGAAGTGATCTTCGCCCAGAAGATGATGATCGAGAAATGCAACCGCGCGCGTAAAGTGGTGATCACCGCCACCCAGATGCTCGATTCCATGATCAAGAACCCGCGCCCTACCCGCGCAGAAGCCGGCGACGTCGCCAACGCCATCTTGGACGGTACCGATGCCGTCATGTTGTCCGGCGAGAGCGCCAAAGGCAAATACCCGCTGGAAGCGGTCAACATCATGGCGACCATCTGCGAGCGTACCGACCGCGTGATGCCAAGCCGCATCGACACCCTGAACGATCGTCGCAAGCTGCGCATCACCGAAGCGGTGTGCCGCGGTGCGGTTGAAACCGCAGAGAAACTGGACGCGCCGCTGATCGTCGTCGCTACCAGCGGCGGCAAATCGGCGAAATCCGTGCGCAAGTACTTCCCGAACGCCGTGATCCTGGCGCTGACCACCAACCAGACCACCGCGCATCAGCTGGTGCTGAGCAAGGGCGTTATCCCGCAGATGGTCAAAGAAATCGCCTCTACCGACGACTTCTACCGCATCGGTAAAGAGGCCGCGCTGGCCAGCGGCCTGGCGCAGAAAGGCGACGTCGTGGTGATGGTTTCCGGCGCGCTGGTGCCGAGCGGCACCACCAACACCGCCTCGGTACACGTGCTGTAATATAAAACGTGACATAATTGCCTTGATCAAAACGCCGCTTTGCGGCGTTTTTTTTATCGGCAGTAAACTATTTTTCTCAAAACGCAACCGCGATCCGCTCATTATTTAGCTAATAATAAATCGGAGAAGTCCCATGGAAGCCGGCTGTTTTCCCTCGATTTTTTAACTAATTTGTAAAACCAGATGCAAGTTTGAGCGAACGATCAAAATAAAGCACCCCAACACTAAAAAATTATTCTCTTTCGAAAAAAGTTTGTGTAATACTTGTAACGCTACATGGAGATTAACTCAATCTAGAGGGTGTTATAATGAATCGTACTAAACTGGTACTGGGCGCGGTAATCCTGGGTTCCACTCTGCTGGCTGGCTGCTCTAGCAACGCTAAAATCGATCAACTGTCTTCTGACGTTCAGACTCTGAACGCTAAAGTTGATCAGCTGAGCAACGACGTGAACGCAATGCGTTCTGACGTTCAAGCGGCTAAAGACGACGCAGCACGCGCTAACCAGCGTCTGGACAACCAAGCTCACGCTTACAAAAAGTAAGATAGCTTTGGTTATTGAAAACGGCGCACATTGTGCGCCGTTTTTTTTTGCCTGCTCATCGGCCCTGGAGTTCTCCTTCGGCAGATAAAAAAAGAGGCTCAGCACGCTGAACCTCTCTTCGACCGCTCAATCCTGCAAACTTAGTTCACCGAACTGATTGGCGCTGCCTTGAATGGGCTCTTATTCGCCGCAGGCGCCGCTACAGGCGTTAAACTCACTTCAGACGGGTTCTCCCCTACGTTGACCAGCACCGGCATGCCAGAACGGCGTACAACCGCGTTATCGAACACGGCGCGATCGGTCTGACCATCCGCAACAAAAGCTTTCTCTGCTTTAGACAGCGCAATCGGCATGGTCTGCGGATCGTCGCTTTCTACCCGCGACAGCGGCTGATGCACTTCCACATAGCGTTTGCCGTCCGGCTCAACCGAAATCTTCACCGGATCGTTGATCACCTGCACCCGTGTACCACGCGGCACCTGATTGAACAGCGCTTCGATGTCCGTCGGACGCAGACGAATACAGCCGGAGCTGACGCGCATACCAATACCGAAATTGGCATTGGTGCCGTGGATCAGGTATTCACCGCGCCCCATCGCCAGACGCAGGGCGAACAGCCCCATCGGGTTCTCAGGGCCGGCCGGCACCACGGCAGGTAGCGTCACGCCCTGGGACTGATAGCGTTTGCGGATGTTGGCGGTTGGCGTCCAGGTCGGGTTAGGGATCTTCTGGCTAATGGAGGTCACTTCCAGCGGCGTGTGCATCCCGGTCTGGCCGATACCGATCGGATAGACGATCACTTTATTCTCGCCTTTCGGATAGTAGTAAAGGCGCAGCTCGGCCAGGTTGACGATAATCCCTTCACGCTTGGTGTCAGGCAGCAGCATTTGGGTCGGAATGGTCAGCACCGTACCCGGCTTAGGCAGGAACGGATCGGTGCCGGGGTTGGCTTCCAGCATGCCCAGCAGGCCAATCTTGTAGTCGGCGGCAATCGCCTCCAGCGGACGGCCGTCGTTTGGCACGGTATAAGTGGTGTTTTCGCCGATCAGACGGCTGTCCGGCGGCGGCAGCGGGTACTCGGTCGCACTGGCGGCCTGCGTGCCGGCCAATACGGTGGCGAAGACCATGCCCATTAAACTCAACGCACGTTTCATTATCATCCCTATATTTTTTATGACGGTTCGTCCCCAAGGCTAGCGAGCGCCCGGCGGCGGGTAAATCAGACAATACCTGATTAATACTAGCAACGCTGGCATCAAAGGCAATAAGTTCTCTAAAAATCAACACGTTATAACGTAATCGCCGCCGCTGATTGTCAACGAAACGTCAACGGATAAGCTGCTGAAATATCACTGAATTGGGGATGTTATCTGGGGGGAAAGCGTGGATTGTAAAGGCTCATTGACAAAGCGAATATATCAATGAGCCCTTAAGGACGGGAGGCGTTCAGGCTCAGGCCAGCTGAGCGGCTTTACTGCGAATGGCGCGGATCATCGCCTCCAGCCCCTGTGAACGCGAAGGCGTCAGGTGTTGGCTGAGCGCCAGCTCGGCGAAAAACGGCCGCACATCGAGCTCGACAATCTGCTGCGGCGTCAATTGGCGATACAGAATAAACACCACCGCCAGCAGCCCTTTGACGATCGCCGCGTCGCTATCGCCGTGAAACTCGACCTGTCCCTGTTCATCGCGGCGCATCACAATCCACACCTGGCTCTGACAGCCGGAGATCAGGTTGCCGGCCTGTCGCTCGGCCTCGTCCAACGGCGGCAATTTGGCGCCGAGTTCAATCACGTACAGGTATTTTTCCTCCCAGTTCAAACAGCGGGAGAAATTACGCACCAATTTATCTTTGTCCGGCAAATTCGCCATGGGGATCCTTTTGTACCGCCGGGGACGCGCCCCGGCCTAGCCTAATAGCTGATGAATGCGTTGCAGCCCGGCCACCAACCGGTCCACCTCTTCGCGGGTATTATATAACGCCAGCGAAGCGCGGCACATGCTCGGCACCTGATAAAACGCCATCAGCGGCATCGCGCAGTGATGGCCGGTGCGAATGGCGATGCCGTACTGATCGAGGAAGCTGCCGACGTCATAGGCGTGGTGTTCCCCCAGATTAAAGGCGATCACCCCGGCGCGATGGGCCGGGCCATAGACTTTCAGCGTCGGCACCTGGCTGAGTGCCTCCAGCGCATAGTGCATCAGCGACTGTTCATAATCATGGATCGCATTCAGGCCCAGGGCGTCGACGTACTCGAACGCCGCCCCCAGCCCCATGATGCCGGCGGTGTTCGGCGACCCGGCCTCGAAACGCCACGGCGGATCGGCAAAGGTGGTGCCCGCCGTCAGGCTGACCTGACGGATCATCGAGCCGCCCCCTTCCCACGGCGGCATCTGCTGCAGCAGCGCCTGGCGGCCATACAGCATGCCGATACCGGAAGGGCCGTACAGCTTGTGGCCGGAAAACACGTAAAAATCGCAGTCCAGCGCCTGGACATCGACGCGCTGGTGCATCACCGCCTGTGCGCCGTCCACCAGCACCGTCAAATCCGGTGCCAAGGCTCTGGCACGGGCGATGATATCGCGCACCGGGTTGACGGTGCCCAGCACGTTGGAGACCTCGGTCAGCGCCAGCAGCTTACAGGACGCGTCGACCAATTCCGGCAGCCGCGCCAGATCCAGCGTACCGTCCGGCTGCAGCGGCCACACCCTCAGCTGCAGCCCGCGCTCCTGCGCCAGCATCTGCCACGGCACGATGTTGGCGTGGTGCTCCATCTCGGTGATGAGAATCGCATCGCCCGGCTGCAGCAGGTGGCGGCCAAAGCTGTTGGCCACTAGGTTGATGCCTTCGGTGGTGCCTTTGACGAACACCATCTCTTCCGCCGAGGCGGCGTTGATAAAGCGCGCCGCCTGTTCCCGCACCGCTTCCATCTGCTGAGTCGCCTCAGCGCTCAGGGTGTGGATGCCGCGATGCACCGCCGCATAACCGTGGCGGTAGAACGCCAACTCGCGGTCGATCACCGACTGTGGTTTCTGCGCGCTGGCGGCGCTGTCGAGATAGGCCAGCGGTTGGCCGTTCACCTCACGCGTCAACAGTGGAAAATCGCTGCGCACGCGTTCAATCGGATAACTCATGCAGCCTCCCCCGGCAGGCGCTGGGCGATGCGCGCCAGCACCCGTTCCCGGATGGTGTCATTGTCGATGCCTTCGGTCAGCTCGGCGGCGAAGGCGAAGATGATCATCTGCTGCGCCGCGTGTTTGTCGATGCCGCGCGACTGCAGGTAGAACAGCTGCTCTTCATCGATGCGCCCCACGGTGGCGCCGTGGCTGCATTTGACGTCGTCGGCGTAGATCTCCAGCTGCGGCTTGGTATCCACCTCCGCCACCTTGCCCAACAGCAGGTTATGGTTGGTCATCTGGCCGTCGGTTTTGATCGCGTGCTTGGCCACTTTGATCATGCCGTTGAACACCGCCTTGCCGCGATCGCTGACCACGGTTTTATGCAGCTGGCGGCTCTCGCAATAGCCTTTGTTGTGCTCCAGATAGGTGCGGGTATCGCAGATCTCTTTGCCCACCGGCAGCACCAGGCTGTTGATTACCAGGTTCGCGCCTTCGCCGTTCAGCTGCGCGCTGGTGTTGTGACGCGTCAGACCGGCGCCCAGCAGGAAACTGTCGCTTTTCACCCGCGCGTCGCGGCCGATAACCAGATCGTTATGGGCAAAGTGATAGCTCGGCTGGCTCTCAAACGCCAGCTTGCAGTGCAACAGCCCGGCGTTGTCCGCCACGTTGGCGGTCAGGCGCGCGCCGGTGAAGTGTGCGGCCTCGCCCAGGCTGACGTAGTGTTCAATCACTTCCGCCTCAGCCCCGCGCCCAATCTCCAGATGATGGCGGTGATGCACGGTGTTCACTTCGCCGCTGGCGCCGCGTCCGCTGCTGATATGCAGCAGGTACAGCGGGCGAGCTGGGGCCTTGCCGGCCGGCAGGCGAATCAGGCTGGTTTCCTGCGCCAGACTTTCGGTCAGGTGCAGGAAAATCTCCGGCTGGACCGGCTCCGGCAGCGCCTGCGGCGTGCCGTAGGCAGTCAATTCAAACTGGTAGTCGCCCAGTTCGCTATCGCTGAGTGCGGCGCTGTAGCGGCCGTCGATAAACACCAACCGACAGGCATCGATGCCAAGCGCCAGCGCCTCAAGCTGCTCTGCGCTCACCGGCGCGGGCTGCGGATCGAGGAACTGCTGCTCCAGCAGGCTCTCCAGCGGCGTGTACTTCCAGTTTTCATGCTTGCGCGTCGGCCAGCCGAGGCGCAGCGCCTGCTGCCAGTGCGCCAAGGCATGCGGCGAACGCTCGCCGCCGCGGCCTTCGAACAGGCGATACAGCTGCTGCAGCGCGTTTGAATTACTGTTGGTCGGTAAGCCAGCCATAGCCCTGCTCCTCCAACTGTTTCACCAGCGAGAAATCGCCGGATTTGACGATGCGCCCCTGGGACAGCACGTGTACGTAATCCGGCTGGATGTAGTCCAGAATGCGCTGATAATGGGTCACGATGATAAAGGCGCGCTTGCCGTCCCGCAGCGAGTTGACGCCGTTGGCGACGATCTTGAGCGCATCGATGTCCAGACCGGAGTCGGTTTCATCGAGAATGCACAGATCCGGCTCCAGCGCCGCCATCTGCAGAATGTCGTTGCGCTTTTTCTCGCCGCCGGAGAAACCGACGTTGACCGAACGGGTCAACAGATCGGCCGGCATGTCCAGCAGCGCAATTTTCTCTTCGATGAAATCGGCGAAGTCAAAACGATCCAGCGGCTCCTGCTCGCGGTATTTGCGCACCGCGTTGACCGAGGTCTGCAGGAAGAAGTGGTTGCTGACGCCGGGGATCTCCACCGGGTACTGGAAGGCCAGAAACACGCCCTCGCCGGCGCGATCTTCCGGATCCAGTTCCAGCAGGTCCTTGCCCTTGAAAGTGACTTCCCCTTCGGTCACTTCGTACTCTTCACGCCCGGCCAGCGTGGCGGACAGCGTGCTCTTGCCCGAGCCGTTCGGCCCCATGATGGCATGCACTTCGCCCGGTTTGATCTCCAGATCCAATCCCTTGAGGATCTCGTTGCCTTCCACGCTGACTTTCAAATTCTTGATGCTTAACATGCTGTGTCCTCAGATAGCGCCGACGGCGCTAAAAATGCGGCGATTAACCCACGCTGTGTTCCAGGCTGATGGCCAGAAGTTTCTGCGCCTCGACGGCGAACTCCAGCGGCAGCTCGGAGAAAACGTCCTTGCAGAAACCGTTGACGATCATCGAAATGGCGTCATCCTCGCTGATGCCGCGCTGCAGGCAGTAGAACAGCTGGTCGTCGCCGATCTTCGAGGTGGTGGCTTCGTGCTCCAGCTGAGCGCTGTTGTTGCGCGCTTCAACGTAAGGGAACGTGTGGGCACCGCTGTCCGGCCCGATCAGCATCGAGTCGCACTGGGTAAAGTTACGGGCGTTTTCCGCCCCCGGCAGGATTTTCACCAGGCCGCGATAGGTGTTTTCGCT
This sequence comes from Serratia montpellierensis, assembly GCF_020858655.1. Classification (NCBI taxonomy): domain Bacteria; kingdom Pseudomonadati; phylum Pseudomonadota; class Gammaproteobacteria; order Enterobacterales; family Yersiniaceae; genus Serratia; species Serratia montpellierensis. Next base: position 348,091 of record NZ_VOSN01000022.1, on the reverse strand, counting down.
GTGGCCGGCGGAAATGCCTTTGGCGATGATGGTCGACTTGGTGTTTTTGCCGATGTGGATCATCTTGGTGCCGGTGTCCGCCTGCTGATGGCCGCTGGTCAGCGCCACCGAGAAGAATTCGCCGATCGAGTTGTCGCCCTGCAGGATCACGCTCGGGTATTTCCAGGTGATGGCCGAGCCGGTTTCCGACTGGGTCCAGGACATTTTCGAGCCGGCGCCTTCGCACAGCGCGCGCTTGGTGACGAAGTTGAGGATACCGCCCTTGCTCTCGCCGCCGGAGAACCAGTTCTGCACCGTCGAGTATTTCACTTCGGCGTCTTTATGCAGGATCACTTCCACCACCGCTGCGTGCAGCTGGTAGCTGTCGCGCACCGGGGCGGAACAGCCTTCGATGTAGCTGACATAGCTGCCTTCGTCGGCGATCAGGATGGTGCGCTCGAACTGGCCGGTTTTGGCGGCGTTGATACGGAAATAGGTCGACAGCTCCATCGGGCATCGCACGCCCTTCGGCACATAGACGAAGGTGCCGTCGGAGGCCACTGCGGCGTTCAACGCGGCGAAGAAGTTATCGTTGGAGGGCACCACGCGCCCCAGGTACTGACGCACCAGATCCGGGTATTCCTGAATCGCTTCGCCGAACGAGCAGAAGATCACCCCGCTCTCCGCCAGTTTTTCACGGTAGGTGGTAGCGACCGAGACCGAGTCGAAGATGGCGTCCACCGCCACCTCGCTGCCCTCGCGCACCGGCACCCCGAGCTGATTGAACGCCAGCTCCACTTCGCTGGTCAGGTAATCTTTTTCCGTCGCCGCGCCCGGTTGCTGCTCGGCGCCGGGTTGCGAACCGCAGGCGTCGTCGCAGCTGCCGCAGGAGGGCGCCGAATAGTAACTGTAGTCCTGGTAGTTCAGGCGATCGTAATTGGCCTTCAGCCAGTGCGGCTCTTCCATCTGCAGCCAGGCGCGGTAGGCCTCGAGGCGGAATTCCAGCATCCACTCGGGTTCGTTGCGCTTGGCCGAGATGGCGCGCACCACCTCTTCGTTGATGCCTTTGGCCAACTCATCGGTTGCCAGCTGGGTGAAGAAACCTTCTTTGTAGCGACCTTCGCTGACCCAAGCCTGCACTTCATTAGGCATTTCTACATTGCTTCGTGTCATGTTGATTGCATCGCTCAAACGCCAAAGCTCTCGCCGCACCCGCAGGCATGCTGAGCTTTAGGGTTGTTGAATTTGAATATCTGATTCAGCCCTTCGCGGACGTAATCTACCGTGGTGCCATCGATGAACGGCATGGCCTTCAGCGGCACATAGAGTTTGGCGCCGTCGCGCTCAAACAGCAGATCGTCATCGGCGGGTTCGCGGGTCAGATCCAGCACATAGGCAAAGCCGGCGCAGCCGGATTGTTTCACCCCTAGCTGCAGCCCTTTCACCTGCGGATCCTGCTGCATCAGTTTCGTTATTTGTCGTACGGCGCTGTCGCTGAGCGAAATGCCTTGCCAGACATTTTCATCCAGAGAAAAAGTGCCGACATTTTCCGTTTGCATAGGGTCTACCTCACACTCGTGTTTGGCCACAGCCAATCTGGGTTGCTTATATGTTAGTGATAACGATTATCACTTCAACCGTTTGTTTTGCGGGGGTATCCGCCGCCAGCGCGGTTTTTCGCTGCGGCGTGCGGCAAGCCAGCGGGACATTCGTGGCGGCTTGCGGCGTCCGGCGGCAAGGTGTGCATGCTATCCCTATGAATTTATTATCTATCCTGCATCACCGTACCGCACTCCCCGGTGGCCCGTCAGCGTTACAGCGCTGCGGTGCGTTGCCGATCTAAACATTCATAGAAAATACCTATTTCTGCATTCTGTCTGTCGTAAATGTGCGTTTATCGGCATTTCGTGGCGCTGCGCAAGCGCGCAGCCCTCAGGTTAAAGTTTAGTCGCTCAGGATTAAGTTGGGGCGGCGGCGGTCTTTTACCCTTCCGCGCAATAAAAAAACGCCACGCCGGGGATTGATCGGCAACGCGGCAGTTTATATGATAATGATTATCATTCAATTTGAATTTGAGCGCGAAGCCAATGACTCTTTCGATCAACGCATGGTTACTGGGCAAGATTGATGACTACAAATTCAGCGTGCGCGACGCCACGGTGGACTTTTATATGGCCGAAGCGGCGCTGCGGCGCCCGGAATGCAATATCGACCACCTGAAGCGGTACAACAGCGTCAGCCTCACCATGGCCAATCTGTGCCTGGAGAACGGCGACGATGACAGCTACCTGCACGCGCTCAGCAAGCTGCACAACCGGCTGATCGTCGAGATCAACAATCCGCAGCGCTGCCAGCTGTTTCGGGTGCAAAGCTATCACTTCGCCCGCCACACGCTGACGCTGATCTGCCAAAAGTATGCGATGGAAGGCACCTGGGAGAAGGCGAACGCGTTTCAGAAGGACTTCGTCAAACGCGTACCGTTTCAGCTGTAAAGCGAAAGGCTCCGCAGGCCGGCAGCCTGCGGAAACCGGCGAGAATCAGTCGATAACCGCCGTGGTCAGACGCGAGGTGCAGCACAGCCGATCGCGCGCGTCGAAGATCTCGATTTGCCACACCTGATGGCGACGGCCGACGTGCAGTGCGCGACATACCCCGCGCACCTGGCCATCGAACACCGCGCGCAGGTGGTTGGCGTTGATCTCCAGCCCCACCACTTTCTGCTCGCCCTCACTGCACAGGTAACCGGCCATCGATCCCATCGATTCCGCCAGCACCACCGACGCCCCGCCGTGCAACAGCCCGAACGGCTGGCGGGTACGGCTATCGACCGGCATGGTGGCCTCGAGGAAATCCTCGCCCAATTGGGTAAACTCGATGCCCACATGGCTGACCATGCAGCCGTCGCCGGCGCGGTTCAGCTGCTCCAGCGATGTTTCACGTTTCCACAATTTCACTCAATCATCTCCAGAAGTGCCTGTAATGGGTGGCGCACGCCATTGCCCTCGATGCGTTTCACCTGGCTGCGGCAGGAATAGCCGGTCGCCAGGCAGCGCTGCCTTGGCAAACGCTGCAGTGTCGGGTGCCATGATAACTCATAAATGCCGAGCGAGTTTTGCAGGTTCTTGGCTTCGTGGCCGTAAGTCCCCGCCATGCCGCAGCAGCCGACGCTGACGTTTTCCAGTTTGGCGCCGAAGCGGGCGAAGATCGCCGCCCACTGTTGGCCGCTGGCCGGCAGCGCGGTGGTTTCGGTGCAGTGGCCGAACAGATACCACGGCTCGCCGGTCGCCGGCTGTTCGGCGCGATCCGCGATCCGCTGCTGCAGCCATTCATGCACCAGCTGCACCTGGAAATCGCCGCGCTCAGCGCCGAGGATCTCGCGGTATTCGTCGCGGTAACACAGCACCAGTGCCGGATCGACGCCCACCAGCGGCATGTCGAGCTGCGCTACGCGGTTGAGAAAATCGGCGGTTTTGCGCGCGGTGCGGGCAAAGCGCGTCAGGAAACCTTTCACATGCTGCGCCTTGCCGTTCGGCGAGAACGGCAGCAGCACCGGTTTATAGCCGAGCTTCTCCACCAGGCGGACAAAGTCCGCCACCACTTTGGCGTCGTAATAGCTGGTGAACGGATCCTGGACGATCAGCACGTGATCGGCGCGCTGATCGGCGCTCAGCCTTTCCAGCTGCTCCAGCGTCAGCGTGGTCGCGCGGTGGCCGGACAGCTGCTGACGCAGCGTCGGGCTGGACAGCAGTGGCAGATCGACCATGCCGATGGCGTTGCGGCTCATCTCCCGCAGCCACGGCTGGCGGAAGAAGAAGTTGAACACCTTCGGCGCGCGGGCCATCAACGGGGTATAGCTCTCCACACCGGCGACCATGTAGTCGCTTACCGGGCGCAGATAGCGGGTGTGGTAGAGCTGCAGGAAGCGCGAACGGAATCCCGGCACGTCAATCTTGATCGGGCACTGGGTGGAGCAGGCCTTGCAGGCCAGGCAGCCGGACATCGCCTCTTTCACTTCGTGCGAGAAGTCATACTCGCCCTTGCCCGCGTGCCAGCTGTTGCGGGTCTTTTCGATCAAACCGCGCAGGCTGACTCGCTGCTGCGGCAGCTGTTTCTCCAGCGCCAAAGGATCGACGCCCTGCTCGGCCAACAGACGCAGCCACTCGCGCACCAGCGTCGCCCGCCCTTTCGGTGAATGAATGCGGTTGCCGCTGATCTTCATCGACGGGCACATCGGGCTGCGCACGTCGAAGTTGAAGCACAGGCCGTTGCCGTTACACTCCAGCGCGCCGCGGAACGAAGTGCGCACCTCGACCGGGATCTGACGATCGAAGGTGCCGCGTTTAACCGCGTCCACCTGCATCATCGGCGCATCTACCGCCAGTGGCGAACAGATCTTGCCCGGGTTCAGCCGGTTATCCGGATCAAACGCCGCCTTGATGCGGCGCAGCTCTTCATACAGCGTTTCCCCGAAGAACTCAGGGCTGTACTCGGCACGGAAGCCCTTACCGTGCTCACCCCACAGCAGGCCGCCGTATTTGGCGGTCAGCGCCACCACCTGATCGGAGATCTGCTTCATCAGCACTTCCTGCTGCGGGTCGCACATGTCGAGCGCCGGGCGCACGTGCAGCACCCCGGCGTCGACGTGGCCGAACATGCCGTAGCTCAGGTGGTGGTCGTCGAGCAGTTGACGGAATTCGACGATATAGTCCGCCAGGTGTTGCGGCGGCACGCAGGTGTCCTCGGCGAACGGAATCGGCTTGGCGCGCCCCTTGGCGTTGCCCAGCAGCCCGACCGCCTTCTTGCGCATGTTGTAAATGCGCTCGATGCCGACCAGATCGCCGCAGATCTGGTACCCGATCACACCGCCCTGCCGCTGCCCGATCAGTTCATCCAGCCGTTGGCACAGCGTCTCCATCTGACCGTCGATCAGCGCCCGATCGTCGCCGGCGAACTCAACGATGTTCAGCCCCAGCATCTCTTTATCCGGCACGTCGGCGATCAGTTCGTTCACCGAGTGCCAAACGATGTCTTCACGCGCCAGGTTCAGCACCTTGGAATCGATGGTTTCCACCGACAGCGCCTTGGCTTCGACCATAAAGGGCGCATTGCGCAGCGCCGAGTCGAAGGAGTCATACTTCACGTTGACCAGGCGGCGCACTTTCGGCAGCGGCGTGATATCCAGCCGCGCCTCGGTGATAAACGCCAGCGTGCCTTCGGCGCCGGTCAGGATGCGCGTCAGATCGAAAGTTTGCAGATCGTCGCTCAGCACATGGCGCAGATCGTAACCGGTGAGGAAGCGGTTGAGTTTGGGGAATTTCTCGAGGATCAGCGCACGCTGCTCGCGGCAGCGGTTGAGCACCGTGCGGTAGATGCGCCCTTCGGCGGTCTCTTCCAGAGCAATCGTTTCCGCCAGCGCCGTCGGCATGGCGCGGGTATCGATCATCTCACCGCCCAGCAGCACCGCCCGCAGGCCTAACACGTGATCGGAGGTTTTGCCGTACACCAACGAGCCCTGGCCGGAGGCGTCGGTGTTGATCATGCCGCCCAGCGTGGCGCGGTTGCTGGTGGACAGTTCCGGCGAGAAGAAATAGCCGAACGGCCGCAGATACTGATTCAGCTGATCCTTGATGACGCCGGCTTCGACTTTTACCCAGCCTTGTTCGACGTTGATTTCCAGAATGCGGTTCATATGGCGCGACATATCGACCACGATGCCGGTATTGAGTGACTGGCCGTTGGTGCCGGTGCCGCCGCCGCGCGGGCTGAAGGTCAGCGTCTTGAATCGCTCCTCCCCGGCCAGGCGGGCGATCAGCGCCACGTCGGCGGTGGAACGGGGAAACACCACCGCATCGGGCAACAGCTGATAGATGCTGTTGTCGGTAGCCATCGTCAGCCGGTCAGCGTAGCTGGTGGCGGTGTCGCCGTTGAATCCGTTTTGCTTCAGTGCTTCCAAAAAGTCGAGCACCCGTTGAACGAGGCCGGGCGCCTGAGAAATCTGTGGGATCATTCGCTTTTTTGACCCTGTCCGTCTATTTTTTATGCGCTGATGTACGCTGAATCGGGCCTTTAATTCAGACCCACCCTATTTTTTAGTGACACTAAAAACTAACATACTCGTTTAGTGAAGGCATTCACATTATTACCGCCCTGCGAGCGCCGCCACAGGCGGCCGCCCGGCGGTGATAAACCGACCGACAGGCACCCCGATTCCCCGGTGCCAGGGATTTAATTGACCAGGATGAGAAGCCACTGATGCCACTCCCGCAATCGCGTTACGACTTACCGCGAATTATTTTCGGCGTGCTGTTTATCGCCATCATGATCGTCGCCTGTTTTTGGGTGATCCAACCGTTTATTCTCGGCTTCGCCTGGGCGGGCATGGTGGTGATCGCCACCTGGCCGCTGCTGCTCAAACTGCAAAAGCTGCTGTGGGGCCGCCGCTCGCTGGCGGTGCTGGTCATGACCCTGCTGCTGATCCTGCTGTTCATTCTGCCTATCTCCCTGCTGATCAGCAGCGTGGTGGATAACAGCGCACCGCTGATCGCCTGGGCCAGTTCGCCGGGCAAGCTGCACATTCCCGATCTCGCCTGGCTGCAGTCCGTGCCGATGATCGGCGACAGGCTCTACACCAGCTACCACACGCTGATTAACGCCGGCGGCGCCGCGCTGCTGGCGAAGGTGCAGCCATACTTCGGCCAGACCGCCACCTGGTTCGTGGCGCAGGCGGCGCATATCGGCCGTCTGCTACTGCACTGCGCGCTGATGCTGCTGTTCAGCGCATTGCTGTATGCGCGCGGCGAGCAGGTAGCTCTGGGTATCCGCCACTTTGCGGTGCGCCTCGGTTCTGCGCGCGGCGATGCGGCGGTGCTGCTGGGTGGCCAGGCGATCCGCGCCGTCGCGCTGGGCGTAGTGGTGACGGCGCTGGTGCAGTCAGTTCTGGGCGGTATCGGTCTGGCGGTGAGCGGCATTCCGGCCGCCACCTTGTTGACGATGCTGATCTTTATCTGCTGCGTAGCGCAATTGGGGCCACTGTTGGTGCTGGTGCCGGCCATCATCTGGCTGTACTGGCATGGCGACACCACCTGGGGCACCGTGTTAGTGGTCTGGAGCTGCGTGGTAGCCACGCTGGATAACGTGCTGCGCCCGGTGCTGATCCGTATGGGCGCCGACCTGCCGCTGCTGCTGATCCTGTCCGGCGTTATCGGCGGCTTGCTGGCCTTCGGCATGATCGGCCTGTTCATCGGCCCGGTGGTGTTGGCAGTATCTTATCGCCTGCTGACCGCCTGGATGAATGAAGCGCCGGAGCCGACCACCGCGCCGGAGCAAGTCATCGAAGATCTGGAAAAACGCTAATTCCCCCTTCCGCCCGCATCGTCGGGCGGAATATTTCCCTCGTCATTATTCCTACCTCATTCGAGTAATATCTACTCCAAATATAATGCCGCGATATATTGATTGAGGCCCGGCGAATGAAAGGTGCAATGTAAATCTCTGTTTGTTGCAAGCGGCAAAAAGAGATAACGCCCGCAAATAAAATGTGATGACGCTATCGATTAGGATGATTCTTAATGACTAGTCGCGTTCAAAAATCTAGTATTATGGCCATCTATTGCTTCAAATCACTGATTTTAAAGCAACCTTTCTGAACAATGTAATGCCATACATGTGAATTGCTGTGTGTAGTCTTTGCCCATCTCCTACGGTGGGCTTTTTTTTATTCTTTTTTCGCCAAATTGATTATTTTACGCGCCGTTATTTACATTCAGAAATAAAAAGGCCGCAGCGTTAACTGCGGCCCGGCGTTAATGCCTTAGCGATGCCGAGACATTATTTCTTTTTCGACAAATTAATCCAGGTCTGCACCACGGTGTCCGGATTGAGCGACAGGCTGTCGATGCCCTGCTCCATCAACCATTCGGCAAAGTCTTCGTGGTCGGACGGGCCCTGGCCGCAGATGCCGACGTATTTGCCGTGGCGCTTGGCCGCCTGAATCGCCATCGACAGCAGCGCTTTCACCGCCTCGTTGCGTTCATCGAACAGCTCCGACACCACGCCGGAATCGCGATCCAGCCCCAATGCCAGCTGGGTCATGTCGTTGGAACCGATAGAGAAGCCGTCGAAGTGCTCGAGGAACTGATCCGCCAACAGCGCATTGGACGGGATCTCGCACATCATGATCACTTTCAGCCCGTTTTCGCCGCGCTTCAGCCCCTGACGCGCCAGCTCCGCCACCACCGCTTCCGCCTGGGCCACGGTGCGCACGAACGGCACCATGATTTCGACGTTGGTCAGCCCCATTTCATTACGCACGCGTTTCACCGCCTCGCACTCCAGCGCGAAGCAATCGCGGAAGCTGTCGGCCACGTAACGGCCGGCGCCACGGAAGCCCAGCATCGGGTTCTCTTCGTGCGGTTCATACTTGTCGCCGCCCACCAGGTTGGCGTACTCGTTGGATTTGAAGTCGGATAGGCGCACGATCACGCGCTTCGGCCAGAAGGCGGCGCCCAGCGTCGCGATGCCTTCGGTCAGGCGGCCGACGTAGAACTCGACCGGGTGATCGTAACCCTGCATCAGCGCGCGAATTTCGTTTTGCAGCGCCGGCGTCTGCTGATCGAATTCCAGCAGCGCGCGCGGGTGCACGCCGATCATGCGGTTGATGATAAATTCCAGCCGCGCCAGGCCCACGCCTTCGTTCGGCAAACGCGCAAAGTCGAAGGCGCGATCCGGGTTGCCGACGTTCATCATGATCTTCAGCGGCAGATCCGGCAGCTCGGTGACTTCGGAGCTCTGCACGCTGAAGTCCAGCATGTCGCTGTAAACGAAGCCGGTATCGCCTTCCGCGCAGGAGACGGTGACTTTTTGGCCGTCTTTCAGCACGTCGGTGGCGTGGCCGCAGCCCACCACCGCCGGAATGCCCAGCTCACGGGCGATGATCGCCGCGTGACAGGTGCGCCCGCCGCGGTTGGTAACGATCGCGGCGGCCTTCTTCATGATCGGCTCCCAGTCCGGGTCGGTCATGTCGGTCACCAGCACGTCGCCTGGCAGGATGCGATCCATTTCGCTGATGTCGTGGATCACTTTCACCGGGCCAGCGCCGATGCGGTGGCCGATGGCGCGGCCTTCCACCAGCACCGGGCTGGAACCGTTCAACTGATAGCGCTCCATGGTCTGCTCGTTGGAGCGCACGGTCTCCGGACGCGCCTGCACGATCAGCAGCTTGCCGGTATGGCCGTCTTTCGCCCACTCGATATCCATCGGGCGGCCGTAGTGTTTTTCGATCAGGATCGCCTGCTGCGCCAGCGCCTGCACTTCGTCATCCGTCAGCGAGAAACGGCTGCGCTGCGCTTCCGGCACGTCTTCGATGCGCACCTGTTTGCCGTGATCCTGCGACGGCGCGTACACCATACGGATCTTTTTCGAGCCCAGGTTGCGGCGCACGATCGCCGGCTTGCCGTTTTGCAGCGTCGGTTTGTGCACGTAGAACTCATCCGGGTTCACCGCGCCCTGCACCACCATTTCGCCCAGGCCGAAGGCGGAGGTGATGAACACCACCTGATCAAAGCCGGACTCGGTGTCGATGGTGAACATCACGCCCGAGGAGGCCAGATCGGAGCGCACCATACGCTGTACGCCCGCCGACAGCGCCACGCCGCGGTGGTCATAGCCCTGATGCACGCGATAAGAGATGGCGCGGTCGTTGAACAGCGACGCGAAGACGTGCTTGATCGCCACCATCACGGCGTCGATGCCCTGCACGTTGAGGAAGGTTTCCTGCTGGCCGGCAAAGGACGCGTCCGGCATGTCTTCCGCCGTGGCGGAGGAGCGCACCGCAAAGGAGGCTTCCGGTTCGCCGTCGGCGAGCTGTTGGTAAGCCTGATGAATTTCACGTTCGAACTCGGCGTGGAACGGCGTGTCGATCACCCATTGGCGGATCTGGGCGCCGGCCTTGGCCAGTTGTGCAACGTCGTCAACGTCGGTCTGATCCAGTAGCTGATAGATGCGCTGGTTAACACCGCTTTGTTCGAGGAAATCGTTAAACGCCTGTGCGGTGGTGGCAAAACCGTTCGGCACGGCCACGCCCAAATCGGAAAGATTGGTGATCATTTCACCGAGGGAGGCGTTTTTGCCGCCGACACGGTCAACGTCGTGCATGCCAAGCTGGTTGTACCAAAGCACATTACGCAAGTCTGGGCCATTGTTGGACATCGAGACAATCCTTATTGCTATCAGTAGGGTAAAGACGGATTTAATTCGCTTGCTTTACGGCGCCGCTAACACGGAGCCGAATCAGACTAGCACACTGATCTGGGGAAAATGGAAAGGTGAATCGATCAACCCACTGAAGAAAGTGGTTTTTAAGAGAATGTCCTAACCGGCTGATTTGCCTGGGAACCGTTCCCAATCGCACGAAAAGCTTAGTTCTCAACAAATTACGTTGTTTTTAAACTTCTGTTTTAATGACCACGCAAACGCTACCGTTTTTGGTGAAAATAGCGGCAAATTGGCATTTCGGATCGAAAAGCGTCGCTGCGCCACGATTTTTACCGCCGCCAAAGCGCGCTTTTCTTCACGCGCCGCCGCAAGGCGGTTTACCGCCGCGCCGTCACAATTTTTTCCCTCACCCCTTTACCGACGAATCGTCTGCAGCTCATGATATTGGCAGTGATCAACTGCAGGAACACCGTTTTCAGGTAAGGAGCCTCGGGTGGAAAGAAGCGTTTTTTATATTTCGGATGGTACGGCGATCACCGCCGAAGTGCTGGGGCACGCGGTGCTGTCGCAGTTCCCGGTCACGGCAACCACGTACACCTTGCCATTTGTCGAAACCGAGGCCCGTGCACGCGCAGTTCGCCAACAAATCGATGATATTTATAATGAAACCGGCGTGCGGCCGCTGGTGTTTTACTCCATCATCTCGCCGGAAGTGCGCGATGTGATCGTCCAGAGCCAGGGCTTCTGTCAGGATATCGTGCAGGCGCTGGTCGGCCCGCTGCAGGGCGAGCTGGACGTGGAACCGACGCCGGTGCCGAACCGCACCCACGGCCTGACCGCCAGCAACCTCGGCAAGTACGATGCGCGCATCGCCGCCATCGACTATACCCTGGCGCACGATGACGGCATTTCGCTGCGCAACCTCGATCAGGCGCAGGTGATCCTGCTCGGCGTGTCGCGCTGCGGCAAAACCCCCACCAGTCTCTATCTGGCGATGCAGTTCGGCATCCGCGCCGCCAACTACCCGTTTATCGCCGACGATATGGACAATTTGCACCTGCCGGCTTCGCTGAAACCGTTTCAGCATAAATTATTCGGTCTGACCATCGATCCGGAGCGCCTGGCGGCGATCCGCGAAGAACGGCGCGAAAACAGCCGTTACGCCTCATTGCGCCAGTGCCGCATGGAGATCGCCGAAGTCGAGGCGCTGTTCCGCAAAAATCAGATCCGCTACCTCAATACCACCAACTATTCGGTCGAAGAGATCTCCACCAAAATCCTCGATATCCTCGGTATGAGCCGCCGCATGTTCTGATCTTTTTCCCGCGGGGCCGTCGCGCCCCGCCGCCTGGCGTTTATTTCAGCAATAGCTGATTTTTTTGTGCTTTTTTTCGCGGCTTTGATCAACAGAACGCAATCTCTACGGTTGAATTCAGCGCTTTTTGCGTTATTGTGATCGCCATCACTTCCCGGCACTCCTGCCGCAGAGAAGAACAGTTTCCAGGGAACAGCATGTACAAAACAGATGAACTGCGGACCGCGCGCATCGACAGCCTCGTCACGCCGCAAGCGTTGGCGGACAAGCTGCCGATCTCGGCGGCCGTTGCCGATAACGTGACAGCGTCACGAAAACGCATTGAAAAAATCCTCACCGGTGAAGACCGCCGCCTGTTGGTGGTGATCGGCCCCTGCTCCATCCACGATCTCGACGCCGCCGTCGATTACGCTGGCCGGCTGAACGCCCTGCGCGAACGCTACCAGGATCGCCTGGAGATCGTGATGCGCACCTACTTCGAAAAACCGCGCACCGTCGTCGGCTGGAAAGGTCTGATCTCCGATCCAGCGCTGGACGGCACTTTCCAGGTCAACCGCGGCATCGAAATGGCGCGCCGCCTGCTGCTGGAAGTGAACCAGCTCGGTCTGCCGACTGCCACCGAATTTCTGGACATGGTGGTCGGCCAATACATCGCCGATCTGATCAGCTGGGGTGCCATCGGCGCACGCACCACCGAAAGCCAGATCCACCGTGAAATGGCTTCGGCGCTCTCTTGCCCGGTCGGCTTCAAAAACGGCACCGATGGCAACACTCGCATCGCCATCGACGCCATTCGCGCGGCGCGCGCCGGGCACATGTTCCTGTCGCCGGACAAACATGGCCAGATGACCATCTACCAGACCAGCGGCAACCCGTATGGCCACATCATCATGCGCGGCGGCAAAACGCCGAACTACCACGCCAGCGACATCGCCACCGCCTGCGACAGCCTGCGCGAGTTCGATCTGCCTGAACACCTGGTGATCGACTTCAGCCACGGCAACTGCCAGAAGATGCACCGCCGCCAGCTGGAAGTGGCCGACAATGTCTGCCAGCAGATCCGCGCCGGCTCCGCCGCCATCACCGGCGTGATGGCGGAAAGCTTCCTGGTGGAAGGCACGCAAAAAATCGTCGCCGGCCAGCCGCTGACCTATGGCCAGTCGATCACCGATCCTTGCCTGAGCTGGTCCGACAGCGAACAGCTGCTGGCGATGCTGGCGGATGCGGTCGATAGCCGTTTCTAACCCAGTAGAGGCCGGGGCCACGCCCCGGCTTTATTCCTTCTGCCCCGCTCATCTATACTGATCGCAACACTTTAGCACCCGCCGAAATGCACCTGGAGCCCCGGCATGATTCACTCTCTGTTATCCATCCCCTGCGTCACGCTGCAGGGCGAGCAAAAAACGCTGGGAGATTTCCCGGCGCGCGCTTATCTGGTGGTCAACACCGCCAGCAAGTGCGGCTTCACCCCGCAATACCGCGGGCTGGAAAATTTGTGGCAATACTATCGTGAACGCGGCCTGGTGGTGCTCGGCTTCCCCTGCAACCAGTTTGGTTCTCAGGAGCCGGGCAGTCCACTGGAGATCGCCAATTTTTGCAGCCTCAACTACGGCGTCAGTTTCCCGCTGTTCAACAAGATAGACGTTAACGGTCCCGGCGCACACCCGCTGTTCAATGAGCTGAAACGCCTGGCGCCCGGCATTCTGGGCAGCCGCCGCATCAAGTGGAATTTCACCAAGTTCCTGCTCACCGCCGACGGCCAGCGCGTCACGCGTTTTGCACCGATCACCAAGCCCGAACGTCTGTTTGACCGCATCGAAACCCTGCTGAAATAACGCCCCTTTTTTACGGGCCGAGTGCGCTCGGCCCGCCGCCGGATGTCCATTCGACAAAAAGGTTCCATCGGTAAGAAAATTTTCCTTGATGTAACCTTTCCTTCACATGATAATGATTCTCAGTTTGATATTAATTACCATTTAATGGTCTGTTTTATAAGCACAATGATGATGGATACTGCCAACACGCCTACCCCCGCCGCCGCGGCCCCGACCGAGCACAGCGCAAACGCGCCGCCCAGCTACGACAGCGCACAGCTGCTCGGTGCCGACGGCATCGCGTTCATTACCCATCAGGGCCAGCGCTATCAGCTGCGGCAGACCAAAGCCGGGAAATTGATCCTGACCAAATAACCACAGAATCCTCAAACGCCAGCCACCCCGATCTTTTGATCCAGGCAGCCAGCAAATCTATTGATATGTTTTATTACATACGGAGAGTTGCACCATGCCTCTGACATTTTCCACCCGGCTGCGTTTTTCCGCTTTGAGTCTGGCGATTGCCTGCGCTCTGCCTACGGTGGCCTTGGCACAAAACACCAGCACAACATCCTCTTCCAACGCGGCAGCGGCCAAAAAAGCCAAAGCCGCCGACGAGACCATGACCGTGGTCGCCACCGGCAACCAACGCAGCAGCTTTGAAGCGCCGATGATGGTCACGGTGATCGAAGGCAACTCGCCGGAAAGCCAGACCGCCACCTCGGCCGCCGATATGTTGCGCCGCGTGCCGGGCATCACCGTCAACGGCACCGGGCGCAGCAACGGTCAGGACGTGACGATGCGCGGCTACGGCAAAAACGGCGTGCTGACGCTGGTCGACGGCATCCGCCAGGGGACCGATACCGGCCACATCGGCGGCACCTTCCTCGATCCGGCGCTGGTCAAGCGCATTGAAATCGTGCGTGGCCCCTCTGCGTTGCTGTACGGCAGCGGCGCACTGGGCGGCGTCATCGCCTACGAAACCGTCGATGCCGCCGATCTGCTGCTGCCGGGCCACGATACCGGGTTCCGCGTCTACGGCACTGCCGGCACCGGCGATCACAGCCTGGGCATGGGCGCCAGCGCCTACGGCAAGACCGATAACCTCGACGGCCTGCTGTCGTTCGGTACTCGCGACGTCGGCAATCTGCGTCAGGGCAACGGCTTCGATGCGCCAAACGACGAAACCATCAGCAACGTGCTGGCCAAAGGCACCTGGAAAATCGACGACAATCAGTCATTGAGCGGCGATCTGCGCTACTACAACAACAGCGCCCAGGAACCGAAAAACCCGCAGACGCCGGACAGCTCGAGCGGCAACCCGATGACCAACCGCTCCACCATCCAGCGCGATGCCGCTCTGAGCTATAAGCTCAAGCCGGTCGGCCAGGATTGGCTGGACGCCACCGCCAAGCTGTACACCTCGGAAGTCAAAATCAATGCGCACAACGCCGGTGCGACCGACGAATTCCGCAAGCAGACCACCAACGGCGGCAAGCTGGAAAACCGTACGCGTCTGTTCGCCGACAGTTTTGCGTCACACCTGCTGACCTACGGCTCCGAAGTCTATGAACAGAAACAGCAGCCGGGCGGCGCCACCACCAGCTTCCCGCAGGCCAAGATCAACTTCGCCTCCGGCTGGCTGCAGGATGAAATTACGCTGCGCGACATTCCGATCACCGTGCTGGCCGGCACGCGCTACGACGATTACAAAGGCAGCAGCCAGGGCCACGAAGACGTCAAGGCCGACAAATGGTCGTCCCGCGGGGCCCTGAGCTACTCGCCGACCGACTGGCTGATGCTGTTCGGCTCCTATTCCCAAGCCTTCCGTGCCCCGACCATGGGCGAGATGTACAACGATTCGCGCCACTTCCCCGGCAACTATTGGGTGCCTAACCCGAATCTGCGGCCGGAAACCACCAGCACCACCGAAGCCGGTTTCGGCCTGCGCTTCGACGATCTGCTGCTGGCGGATGACAGCCTGCAATTCAAGGCCAGTTATTTCGATACCGACGCCAAAGACTACATCTTCATGTATGTCACCCGCACGCAGACCGCCTCAGCGAATATCTCTCGCGCCAAGATTTGGGGTTGGGACACCTCGCTGAACTACCAGACCAAGTGGTTTAACTGGGATCTGGCTTACAACCGCACACGCGGCAAGGACAAGTCTCGCAATGGCGAATTGAACGCGAAAAGCGGCGATTGGCTGGCCGACATCAGCCCGGATACCGTTACCAGTTCGCTGGACGTGCCGCTGGGAGAAACCGGTTTGTCCGCCGGCTGGGTCGCCACCTTCGCCGAGCGCGCCACCCGTGTCCAAACGGGGACGCCGGAGCAAGGCGGCTACGGCGTCAACGACTTCTATCTGAGCTACAAGGGCCGCGATCGGCTGCAGGGTATGACCACCACCGTGGTGCTGGGCAACGCCTTCGACAAAGAATATTACTCGCCGCAGGGCGTCCCGCAGGATGGCCGCAACGCCAAACTGCTGGTCAGCTACCAGTGGTAATCATTTGACTATCTGGCGGACAACCCGGTTGTCCGCCGTTCGCATCACAGCGCAGGAGAATCCCGCATGAGCAACACCCTATACGAACGCTACCAACAGGCTAAAATCGATCACCCCGGCAAATACGCCCGCGATCTGGCGGCGATCCTTGGCGTCAGCGAAGCGGAGCTGACGCACGCCCGCGTCGGCCACGACACCCGCCGCCTGCTGGCCGATGCGCGCACCCTGCTGACCGAGCTTGAGCAGGTCGGCGTCACCAAGTCCATCACCCGCAACAGCTATGCGGTGCATGAGCAGATGGGCCGCTACCGCAACCAGCACCTCAACGGCCACGCCGGGCTGATCCTCAACCCGCGCGAGCTGGATCTGCGCCTGTTCCTCAACCACTGGACCAGCGTTTTCGCCATGAGCGAAACCAACAAGCGCGGCGTGCGCCACAGCATCCAGTTCTTCGACCAACAGGGCGATGCGCTGCACAAGGTCTACACCACCGAAGAGACCGATCTGCCGGCCTGGATGGCGCTGGTGGAGCGCCACCTGAGCGAAGAAAACCCAGCGCTGGCGCTGCAACCCGCCGAGGTGAGCACCGCGGATGAAACGACGCAGGATCATGCCAAAATCGACGGTGAATGGCGCGCGATGACCGACGTTCACCAGTTCTTCCAGCTGCTGAGCCGCAACAAACTGACGCGCCAGCAGGCGTTCCGCGCCGTCGGCGACGATCTGGCCTATCAGGTGGACAACCGCGCACTGTCGCAGCTGCTGGAAGCGGCGCAGCAGCAGCAAAACGAGATCATGATCTTCGTCGGCAACCGCGGCTGCGTGCAGATCTTCACCGGCCAGATCGAACGTTTGATGCCGCAGGAAGGCTGGATCAACGTGTTCAACCGCCGCTTCACGCTGCACCTGATCGAAGACGCCATCGCCGAAAGCTGGATCACCCGCAAACCGACCAAGGACGGTATCGTCACCAGCCTGGAGCTGTTCGCCGCCGATGGCACGCAGATTGCGCAGCTGTATGGCCAGCGTACCGAAGGGCAGCCGGAACAAACCCAGTGGCGCGAGCAGGTTGCCGCGCTCGCCGCCAAGGACATCGCCGCATGAAATCTTCCTTGATCCGCCGCCTGACGCTGATGATGACGCTGGCGCTGCCGCTCACCGCGGCGGCGGCGGCGCAGCGCATCGTCTCGATCGGCGGCGACGTGACGGAAATCGCCTTCGCGCTCGGCGCCGGCGACGACGTGATCGCCCGTGACAGCACCAGTCTGCATCCGGAGGCGGTGAAAAAGCTGCCGGACGTCGGCTACATGCGCCAACTGAACGCCGAAGGCATTTTGGCTCTCAAACCGACGCTGGTGCTGACGACCGAGCTGGCGCAGCCGGCGCTGGTGCTCAAACAGCTGGCGGACAGCGGCGTCAAAGTGGTCAGCGTGCCGGGTGACACCACCCTGCAGGCGGTGCCGCAGAAAATCGCCGTGATCGCCGCCGCGCTGCAGCGTGATGGGCAAGGCAAACAGCTGA
Organism: Serratia montpellierensis; assembly: GCF_020858655.1. NCBI lineage: Bacteria > Pseudomonadati > Pseudomonadota > Gammaproteobacteria > Enterobacterales > Yersiniaceae > Serratia > Serratia montpellierensis. The sequence continues at coordinate 330,738 of NZ_VOSN01000022.1, read as the reverse complement.
GCGAGCGCTATCAACAACAGCTGGCGGCGGTCGACACCTCTCCGCTGCCGGTCAAGGTGCTGTTTGTGATGAGCCACGGCGGCATTACGCCGATGGCCGCCGGGCAACACACGGCCGCCGACGCGGTGATCGCCGCCGCCGGATTGAAAAACGCCATGCAGGGTTTTGACCGCTATCGTCCTCTGTCGCAGGAAGGCGTCATCGCCAGCGCGCCGGACCTGTTGCTGGTCACCACCGACGGCGTGCGCACCCTCGGCGGCGAACAGCAGCTGTGGACGCTGCCGGGCCTGGCGTTGACGCCGGCAGGCAAGCAGCGCCGCGTACTGATCGTCGATGACATGGCGCTGCTGGGCTTCGGTCTGGAAACGCCCGCGGCGCTGGCCAAACTGCGCCACGCGGCGGAGCAAAAGTAATGCGCTGTCGCACCTCGCCTCAGTTGGCCATCATCGGCCTGCTGGTGCTGCTGACGTTGCTGGCCCTGGTCGCCGCCAACCTGGGCGCGCTGACGCTGTCGTTTCGCACCCTGTGGCGCGAACCCTTCAGCGACGCCGCCTGGCACATCTGGCTGAACATTCGTCTGCCGCGCGTGCTGCTGGCGGTAGTGATCGGCTGCGCATTGGCGGTGTCCGGCGCGGTGATGCAGGGGCTGTTCCGCAACCCGCTGGCGGATCCGAGCCTGCTGGGCATCAGCAGCGGCGGCGCGCTGTTTGTCGCCCTGTTCATCGTGATGCCGCTGGCGTTGCCGGTGACGATCGCGCTGTACGGCCATATGCTGGCGGCGTTCCTCGGCAGCCTGCTGGTGTCGCTATTGATCTACGGCATCAGCCGCAGCGGGCACGGCAATCTGTCGCGGCTGTTGCTGGCGGGCATCGCCATCAACGCCCTGTGCATGGCGGCCATCGGCGTGCTCTCCTACGTCAGCAGCGATCAACAGCTGCGCCAGTTCTCGCTGTGGATGATGGGCAGCCTCAGCCAGTCACAGTGGCCGACGCTGGCCGTTTCCGCCTCGCTGATCCTGCCCGCCGCGCTGCTGACGTTGCTGCAGGCGCGCCGGCTGAACCTGTTGCAGCTGGGGGACGAAGAGGCCCACTACCTCGGGGTGAACGTCCAGCGCGCCAAGCTGCAGCTGCTGCTGCTGAGCGCCCTGCTGATTGGCGCGGCGGTAGCGATGAGCGGCGTGATCGGCTTCGTCGGTTTGGTGGTGCCGCATCTGGTGCGCATGCGCCTCGGCGGCGATCACCGCTGGCTGCTGCCCTGCTCCGCGCTGGGCGGCGCCTGCCTGCTGCTGGTCAGCGACACGCTGGCGCGCACGCTGGTGGCGCCGGCCGAAATGCCGGTGGGGTTAATGACCAGCCTGATCGGCGGTCCTTACTTCTTGTGGCTGGTGATGCGCCAGCGGGAGCGAACCGGTGGATAACGCCGCCTGCCTGACGGCCCGAGAGCTGCGTTACAGCCTCGGTGCGCGCCGCCTGATCAACGACGTTTCGCTCAGCCTCGCCGGCGGTGAAATGGTGGCGATTATTGGCCCTAACGGCGCCGGCAAATCGACGCTGCTACGCTTGCTGACCGGCTATTTGACGCCGGACTGCGGCGAATGTCGCCTGCTTGACCGCCCGCTGGAACACTGGGCGCCGCAGCAGTTGGCCAAAGTCCGAGCCGTGATGCGCCAGTACAGCGATCTGGCGTTTCCGTTCAGCGTGGAGGAAGTGGTCAGCATGGGGCGGGCGCCGCACGGCAAACGCGACGAGCATCAGGCGATCCAACAGGTGATGGCGCAGACCGATTGCCTGGCGCTGGCGCAGCGCGACTATCGCCAACTGTCCGGCGGCGAACAACAGCGGGTGCAGCTGGCGCGGGTGTTGGCGCAGCTGTGGCAACCGCAACCGTCTCCCGCCTGGCTGTTTCTCGACGAGCCGACCTCGGCGCTGGATCTGTACCACCAGCAGCACACCCTGCGCCTGCTGCGCTCGCTGACGCGCCAACAGCCGCTGGGCGTCTGCTGCGTGCTGCACGATCTCAATCTGGCGGCGCTGTACGCCGATAGGATCCTGCTGTTGCATCAGGGGCGCCTGGTGGCGAGCGGTACGCCGCAGGAAGTGTTGCAGACGGAGATCCTCACCCGCTGGTATCAGGCCGATCTCGGCGTGGTGCATCATCCCGAAGTGTCGCTGCCGCAGGTCTACCTGCGTCAATAACGTCAAGGGCGCCATAAAGCGCCCTTTTTTCATCTCAGCTGGAGCAGGAAATCTCCAGATGTTTACCCCAGTCCGGCGGCAACGCGGCGAGATCGTCATACTCCGGCGCATCGTCGAACGGCCGCAGCAGGGCCTGATGCAACCGTTGCAAACGGCTCACGTCGTCTTTCTCCGCGTCCTCAATCGCCTGCTGCGCCAGATAGTTGCGCAGGATCAGCCGCGGGTTCACCGCCTTCATCGCCCGCTGCCGCTCCGCATCGCTGATCTGCTCCTGTTGCAAACGCTGACGATACTGCTGATACCAGGTGTCGAACGCCGCGCGGTCGATAAACTCGTCGCGCAGTGGCGACTGCGCCTGTTGCTGTTCAGTGTCGCTCAACAGGCGGAACGTGCGGGTATAGTCCCGCCCTTCCTGCGCCATCAGGCTCAACAGTCCGGTGAGCACGTCGTTGTCCTGCGCCGTCGGCGTGAAGAAGCCGAGTTTGGCGCGCATCTGTTCGCCGTAGGCGCGCATCAGCGCCGGTTCATACGCCGCCAGCGCCTGCTGCAGCTGTTCGGTGGTCATCAACCCAGACAGGGTTTGTGCCAGGCGATGCAGGTTCCACAGCGCCACCGCCGGCTGATTGTCGAAGGCGTAACGCCCCTGGTGATCGGAGTGGTTGCAGATATAACCGGGCTGGTAGTCGTCCAGGAAGCCATAAGGGCCGTAGTCGATGGTGATGCCGAGAATCGACATGTTGTCGGTGTTCATCACGCCGTGAGCGAAACCGACGGTTTGCCAATGGGCGATCAGGCGCGCCGTGCGTTCGACCACGTCGGTAAACCACAGCAGGTAACGCTCAGCCTGATCCTGCAGCTCCGGCCAGTGACGGGCAATGACGAAATCCGCCAGCTGCCGCACCTGCTCCGGCTGTTTACGGTAGTAAAAGTGTTCGAAGTGGCCGAAGCGCACGTGGCTTTCCGCCACCCGCATCAGCATGGCGCCGCGTTCCGGCTGCTCGCGGAACACCGGCTCCCCGCTGGTAACGATGGTCAACGCCCGGGTGGTCGGGATCCCCAAATGATGCAGCGCCTCGGAGGCCAGAAACTCGCGGACAACCGAACGCAGCACCGCGCGGCCGTCTCCCATACGTGAATATGGCGTCAGCCCGGCGCCCTTCAGATGCCAGTCGCGGTGGCTGCCGTCCGCCAGGAGCTGTTCGCCCAGTAAAATGCCGCGGCCATCCCCCAGTTGCCCGGCCCACACGCCAAACTGATGGCCACTGTACACCTGCGCCAGCGGCTGCATGCCGGGCAGCAGCGATTCTCCCGCCCAAATGGGAGTTTTATCCTGGGTAAACCAGCTTTCATCCAGCCCCAGCTCGCCCGCCAGCGGCTCGCTGTGGTACAGCAGGCGTGCATCCTTGAGCGGCGTCGGGTTCAGGGCGGTGTAGAAACCGGGTAACTGTTGGTAGTAAGCGTTATCGAACTGCGGCATAGGCCCTCCGTTTCAGCGTAGTGTAGAGCCTGAACGGGCGGATTAACACCGAAGGAATGCAGGGAGAACGCATCCGCCTGTCGCCAGGACGGATGCGGGGAGTTTGGCGTTTCCGCCTGGCGGAGGAAACGCGGTTTAACGCAGGCTGACAAAACGGTGTCATCAGCCAAAAAACGATGGCGAATAACGGCGATGGAATCACGGCAAACATCACCCCGCACATTATTTACCTCATTGTGTGTAGTTTTTTATATCACTTCTTAATTATTGAACTCGCTGGGCTTCGCCAGCAAAGTTTGCAGATTATCCACACCAACGCTGGGCCATAAAAAACCTTGCAGGCCTAAAACACCGGCGTATCTGAGTTTATTAAAGTACTCTTTTTTCTCTATTCCTCCGACGATCACGCCTTTACACAACAGGTTGATATTCTTTAACAACGAGTCGATGACCACGTCATACCCCTGATGGGTGAACAGCTGCCAGTAAAAACGCTTGTCTATCTTTACATAGTCAAACAAACCATCATACAGCGCGGTCAAGGTGGCTTTACCGGAACCGAAATCATCGAGCCACAGCGTAAACATTTCGCTTAAACGCTGCACGCTCGGGTTGTTCTTCCCGGCCGAAAGATTCGGAAAACTCTCACTCATTTCGAATGCAATAAAAGGATATTGCCTGATCCATTGGCACAATGCCGGATCGGAAAGAATAAGCTCGACGATGGTTTCTTCGATATTGATGGTCAACTGCACGCTGTTACCGGTAAACCAGTCCGCATGCCGCTCCGCAAGTTTCAATTGCTCATTAAATAACTCAATCCTTTGTTCAGACGCCAATAAATTAATCCCAATTTCGGCCGGCATGGCTAAATCACCGTCGAGACTGTTGAAACGGCTCAACATTTCCACCGCCAACAGCCTGCCCTCCATTGAGTAAACGGGTTGAAAAACATAGCTACTAATAAAGTCAGCTTCGAGTTGGATGTTCATTTTAATGCCACAGGATGAATGGCTAGCGTATCATCGTATATCAATATATTTTATCGATCAATCCTTCTGGGATTAATCGGAAATATCAATGCAAATACCCATGAAATATCATTTAATTGATAGATTAAAGCTATACGACAATCGCGAAAGGCGCAAAAGAAAAGCAGCCGAACTTATGCCACCTTTCTTGCCCAACGCGTGATCTGAAAAGGTATTTGGCTTAAGTGGAATGGATGAAGGGCTAAATTTGACTTATCTCCGTTGTTTTATTTAAGAAAAATCTTAAATAAAGTAAAATAATCTTTCTGCCGTAACGCCGATTTTTCCTGCCGTTAACGATGACTGATTAAATTTAATAACACATCAATTCCGCCCGTTATTCTCAGCATTGAAAACGTAAAAAAATGCCCACCTTGATTTTCAGAAAATCTGCGCTACGCCCCTGCGAAACGTCGATTTCAGCGATAAAAAAAGGGATGAGCACGCTCATCCCCTTCACCCTCCCACGCCGGCTAGCGGATCGTTTCGCTCAGCCATTGCCGCAGTTCGGTCAATTCGGCCGTCTGTTGCGGATAATCCGCCATCAGTCTATCGCAGCAGGCGGCAACGGGCTCGCTGCGATACGCACAGCCCACCAGCGCTTCCGCCAACCGCTGCAGCGGAGCGGGATTCAGGCTGTCGGTGAACACCTGCGTACGAACAATCGTTCCCTTCTCCACGTCGAAGAACAGATCCACGCCGCCCCAGACGAAGCGCTCGTTAAGCAGATGGCTGAACGCCGGCGCCTTGCCGAAGTTCCATTCCCAACTGCTCTGTTTGGCGAACTGCGCGGCAAAATCGGGCAAATCGGGGAATACGTCCGGCGAAATGATCTCGGGCTCGGCCGTCTCGCCATAGTGGGCAAAAAAGGCCTGCACGATGGCTTCACACACCTGTTCATGGCTGATACCCGGTAAAAACTCCGCCAAATTGGCGACGCGCGAACGCACCGAGGTGATGCCCTTGGCCTGTAGCTTTTTAGGATCCGGATTGAGGTAGTCCGCCAGCCGCTCCAGATCGGCGTTCAGCAGCAGCGTGCCGTGGTGAAAACCGCGATCCTGCGTTTCTCTATAGGCCGAGCCGGATATTTTGCGCGGACCGTCGGCGGTTTCCATCACCAGATCGTTGCGCCCCGACGCGCCGGCCGTGACGCCCAGCTGCCGCAGCGCTTGCAGAATGATGTCGGTCGAGACGCTTTTGTCGTAACCCGGTTTGCCGGCCATAAAGGTGAAACAGGTATTGCCCAGGTCGTGAAATACCGCCCCGCCGCCGCTGCTGCGCCGCGCCAGCCGAATGCCGTCCTGCTCCATGCGTCGGGTGTTGCACTCTTTCCAGGGGTTCTGCGACTGACCAATCACGACCGTTTCGGCATTGCGCCACAGGAAGAGGATTTTTTGCGTGGTCATCTCGCGGAAGATGCATTCTTCCACTGCCAGGTTAAACCAGGGGTCGTAGGAGTCGGAGATCAGTAAACGCAGGCTGTTCATGGCAGGCACCGTTCAAAATACGTGATGCCGCCATGATACACCAAATCAACGGGTTAAGGCTAAATGCGTCGCGCCTGCCAGTACACCCGCTTCCAGTAGACGTTATCGAGCGAGGAGCGAATCACGCCGCGACTGGTCGAGGCGTGGATAAATTGGTCGTTGGTATCGTATATGCCGACGTGCAGGCCGTTCTCACCGCCGCCGGTTTTGAAAAACACCAGGTCGCCCGGCATCAGCTCATCACGCGAAACCTTGGTACCCAGCGAGGTTTGTTCTTCGGTCGAACGCGGCAGCTGCATGTCGAAACGATCGCGGAACGTGCGGTAAACAAAGCCGGAACAATCCACGCCGCCGCGATCCAAGCCGCCGTAACGGTACGGCGTGCCGTACCACTGACGCAGTTGCTCGTTGAGCTGGGCCACCACCACGATAGAGTCCGCCAGGCGGCCGCTCGGCGGCGGCGCATGGCTGCTGCAGCCGGCGAGGATCAAACTGGCTAATAAAAACCACACACGCATCCGCATAATATTCCTTCATTGAACACGCTGCCGCATTATGCCAATCGGCACACCACCACCGCCTGCGAGGCAAAGCCGGCACCACGTAAGGAGAGCGCTATTTGGCGTTAATTTATCTCCCGCACGGGGAAAAAGGCAAGCGCCATGAGGGAGATAATAGCAGGATCGCCGGTTTTGACCCTATTCCGGCGATTTTGTCTCGGATTTGCTGTTAATCAGCCCGACACCGAACAGAATAAACAGCGTGCCCAACGTTTTCAGCAGCGTAGCGGATTCGTTAAACCACGGCAGGATCACCGCCGCCAGATAGACCAGCGCGTAGCTGACGCTCAGCAGAGGATAAGCGCGGTTTAACGGCAGGTAGCGCAGCGCAAAGAACCAACACAGCATCGACAGCGCATAACCGAAGATGCCGCCGCCCACCGCCAACAGCGGCAGCCAGTAGTCGCCGATCAACGCCAACGAGACGTCGGCGAACGACATCAGCGGGATTTGCACCATGCCCCACTTCATCAGCAACTGCGCCAGCGTCACCAGCAACACGCTGGCGGCGCCCCAGGCATAGCCCCTCATGAATGCACGCTCATCAGCAGGATCCCCAACATAATCGACGCCACGCCGCACCAGTGGCGCGCGGTTGTCGGCTCATGAAACAGCCAGCGCGCCGCCAGCGTCACCATCACGAAGTTCAGGCTGAGCATCGGGTAAGCCAGGCTGAGCGGCAGGCGTTGCAGCACATTGAGCCACACCGCCATGCCCAACCCCAGCAGCAGCACCGCCAGCGCCAGCCAGCGCAGCGTCTGCTTCAGCCGCGCCTCGCCCGCCCGTTCCCAACAGTGCGCCGCCTGTTTCTGGCACAGCTGCCCACCGCAGGTGAGCAGGCTGACCACTATCACCAACAGAAAACCCATCATGGTTGCTGTTTATACCACATCAGCACCAGGCGATTCATGCGATCCACCTTGTCTGCGGCAGGCAGCTCCTGCGGCAGCGCTTCGCCACGGGACAGCTGCAACACCAGCGACACGTTCCCCTGCTTGCGCGCCTGCGCCAGCCACTGCGGGAAGTCGGCGTCGCTGATCAGGTGGCCCTTGGCGTCCGGATACTCCAGACCATAAGCTACCTCGCCTTTCTGGCTGTACATCAGCACGTCGCTACGCTTCAGTTCCCAGGCCAAACCGGCCGCTACCCCGACGCTGTCGGTCAGCACGTAACGGCTGTCGCCCAGCTCGGCCATCGTGGCGCGCGCGAAGTTCTGCGGCAGCTTGGAATCGGTCACCTGTTGCGGGATGGCGTAGCCGATCACCAGGCACAGCAATACCGGGCAGGCCGCCGCCCAGCGCCATTGACGACCGTTATCGCGTGCGGAGACCAGCGCGAACAGCAGCCAACCGCCGAAGGCGATCAGGCCGAGCACTACCTTCGGCCACTCTTGCGCGGTAAACAGATGGGCTTTCGGCAGCAGGCCGGAGCTCAACACCATCAGCGCCACGATGCCGATCAGCCCGAACAGGCCGTTCAGCCAGGCATTGGCCTTGAACAACCGGGCGCGCAGGGTGGCGGCGTAGTCTTCCGCATAGGCGGTCATCAGCAGCGCCAGCGGTGCCATGCACGGCAGAATGTAGGTCGGCAGCTTGCCTTTGGCGATGCTGAAGAAGATCAGTGGCATCATCGCCCAGCTCAGCAGGAAGAACAGCTCCGGGCGCTGTACGCGTTCGCGCCAGCCCTTGAGCAGCGCACCGGGCAGCAGCGCCAGCCACGGCAGCACCGCTGCCAGCAGGATCGGCAGGTAATACCAGAACGGCGCCTTGTGCTGGGCGTTATCTTCGGCGAAACGCTGAATATGTTCGACCCAGAAGAAGTAATTCCAGAAATCGGGTTCACGTTGCGCGATCGCCAGCGCCCACGGCAGGCTGAGCAACGTGGCGGTCACGATCGCCACCGGGCCGTAGCACAGCAGATCCTTGATGCGACGTTGCTGGATGACGATCGGGATCACCGCGATCACCGGCACCGCCAGCGCCAGGAAGCCCTTGGTCATAAAGCCCATGCCGCAGGCCAGGCCCAGCAGCGCGTAGGCGCCCAGCTTGCCTTTGACCGAGGTGGCTTTCAGCGCCAGGTAGTAGCTGATCATCGCTGCCGCCAGCCACAGCGAGATCATCGGATCCAGCACGCTGTAGGTGCCGATGCTGAACACCAGCACCATCGACAGGAATATCAGCGCCGCCAGGCTGGCGCGGCGCGCATTGCGCCACATCAGCATTGCCAGCGCAAACACCAGCAGTGCGGTCATGCCGGTGCTGAACACCGAGCCGAAACGCACCGCAAAGTTGTTTTCGCCGAACAGCCACTGGCTGATGTTATTGAACCAGTAACCCGCCACCGGCTTTTCGAAGTAGCGCAGCCCCAGCAGGTGCGGCACAACCCAATCGCCGCGCTGCAGCATTTCGCGGCTGATCTCGGCATAACGCGTCTCATCCGGCTGCCACAGCAGGCGGCCGTTAAGCGGGATCAGGTAAACCAGAGCAAAAAAAACGGCCAGCAGAATGGCCCAGGATCCTTTTAGCGCCTTCATGTAACGTCCTTCACATCGGTTTGACAACCCAGCCAACCTTCGCGGCCGGGGAAAGGAGCACGCTTGATGCGGCCCAACGGCAGTGACGCCAAATCTTGTGGTAACAGCGCGCTAAGCGGACAGAATTCGATGCCCTGCTGCCGTGCGCGTTGCAATAACTGTTCGAACATCGCCGCTTGCGACATGCCTTCCACTTCGGTGTGAATGGTGTACACCGGCACGCCGCGATCGTTCTCGATGGCGCGCAGAATGTAGTCGTTGAAGTCGGCCATGCTGACTTCGCTGCCGATCACTTCGTCGAAGGTCGGCAACGTCACCGGGATCTGCACCGTGCCGTGGCGCCCGTCGCTCAGCACCGGACGGAACGGATGGGTGCCGCGGCAATCGCTGTTGTAATGAAAGCCGAAGCGTTGCTTGACCTCCAGTACGCGCGTATCGGCACGCCAGCCCGCCACGGCGGAGCATTTCACCGGCTGGCCGGTGCTGGCGCTCAGGGCGTCGACGCCCCGCTGTACCTGCTCGGTCAGCTGCGCCTCGCTCCACTTGCCGACCTTGGCCTGCCACCCCTGGTGATCCCAGGCGTGCAGCCCGACTTCATGGCCGGCTTCGGCGGTGCGCTTCATCAGCGGCCCCAACGCGCGTGAAATGTTGCGCCCCGGCCAGGCGGTGCCGGCCAGCAGAATGTCCAGGCCGTACAGCGAGGCGGCGTTCGAACGCAGCATTTTCCACAGAAATTTCGGACGCAAAAGGCGCCAAAGATGGCGCCCCATGTTGTCCGGTCCCACGCTGAAGAAGAAGCTGGCCTGAATGTCATACTTGTCGAACAGGTCCAGCAACTGCGGCACCCCTTCACGGGTGCCGCTGAAGGTATCTACATCAACCCGCAGACCGACTTTCTTCATGCACCGTTCCCTTCCTGAACGGTAGTGCGCAAGAAGTAGTCCAGCGTATCGGCGACGGTTTGCTTCATCTCGATGGTCGGCTGCCAGCCCAGCAGGCGGTGAGCGTTCTTGATGCTCGGCGTGCGGTGCTCGACGTCCTGGTAACCTTTACCGTAGTAGCTGCTGCTCTCAACGTCCTTAAAGCCGGCAAACGGCGGGAAGCGGTCGCGCAGCGGGTGGTTGTTGAAGCTTTCCAGCAGCATTTCTGCCAGCTCGCGGATGCTCGCTTCGTTGGTCGGGTTGCCGATGTTGACGATCTGGCCGTCGCACAGGCCGTCGCGGTTCTCGATGATGCGGAACAGCGCTTCGATGCCGTCGTTGATGTCGGTGAAGCAACGTTTCTGCGCGCCGCCGTCCATCAGTTTGATTGGCGAACCTTCCACCAGGTTGAGGATCAGCTGGGTGATGGCACGGGAAGAACCAATACGCGCGGCGTCCAGGTTATCCAGACGCGGCCCCATCCAGTTGAACGGACGGAACAGCGTGAACTTCAGGCCTTCTTTAGCGCCGTAAGCCCAGATCACCCGATCCAGCAGCTGTTTGGAGACCGAGTAGATCCAGCGCTGTTTGTTGATTGGCCCGACGATCAGGCGCGAATGGTCTTCGTCGAACTCTTTGTCGTCGCACATGCCGTACACTTCTGAGGTGGACGGGAAGATGATGCGCTTGTTGTATTTCACGCAGTCGCGAACGATCTTCAGGTTTTCTTCGAAGTCCAGCTCGAACACGCGCAGCGGGTTACGGGTGTATTCGATCGGCGTCGCGATCGCCACCAGCGGCAGCACCACGTCGCATTTCTTGATGTGATACTCGATCCACTCGGAGTGGATGCTGATGTCGCCTTCCACGAAGTGGAAACGCGGGTTGTCAAGGAAGCGGCTGATGGCGTCAGAACCGATGTCCAGGCCGTAGATGTCGTAGCGATCGTCACGCAGCAGGCGTTCGGTCAGGTGGTTACCGATGAAGCCGTTGACCCCGAGGATCAGCACGCGAGTGCGGCGTTTCATTACGGCATTCGGCTTGGCGGCCAGACGCACGTCGGTGACGATGCCCATTTCCTGCGCCAGGCGGCTGCCCTGCACATACAGGCCGCTGTCGTTCTGACCGGCAACGATCTCCAGTGCGCCTTCGCCACAGGCGATAACCAGCGGAGAAGTGCTCAGCACGGTACCCGGCTGCTTGTCGTGTTGGGTATCCAGCACGCGAGAGCGCCAGACGATCAGCTTGCGCTGGCCGAGGTAGCTGAAAGCACCCGGGTACGGTTCAGTGACGGCGCGTACCAGGTTGTTGATCTCTTTGGCGGACTTGTGCCACAGGATCTCGCCGTCCGCCGCGGTGCGACGGCCGAAGTAGCTGGCCTGAGACTCATCCTGCTTGGTGAAGGTGGCGGTGCCGTTCTTCAGCTTCGGCAGCTGCTCTTTCAATACGGCCTGCGCGGCTTCCAGCACTTTTTTGTGCAGCGTCAGCGCGGTGTCGCTGTCGGCGATGGTCACTTTCTGCTGACCGACGATGTCGCCGGCGTCCGGGCGTTTCACCATCTTGTGCAGCGTGGCGCCGGTTTCGGTTTCGCCGTTCACCAGCGCCCAGTTCACCGGGGCGCGGCCACGGTAATGCGGCAGCAGCGAACCGTGCAGGTTGAAACCGCCCTGCGGTGCCAGCGACAGGATCTCGTCGCTCAGCATGTGGCGGTAGTAGAACGAAAAGATCACGTCCGGCTGCAGGTCGCGAATGCGGTCAACCCACAGCGGGTGGTTCACGTCTTCCGGCGCGTAGACCGGCAGATCCAATTCGGCGCCCAAACGGGCCACGGAGGAGAAGAAGTTGTTCTCACCAGGGTCGTCGGTGTGCGTAAATACGGCCTGCACGTCATAACCCGCCTCAGTCAGCGCTTTCAGACCTGCGCAGCCAATATCATGGTAAGCAAATACAATAGCTTTCATCATTCTTCTTCCTGAGTATTGTGGTCCTGCTGTACGCCGACCACTTTCTGAACAAAATAGCGAGGACGTGCGCGCACGTCGGTATAGATGCGGCCGATGTATTCACCCAGTAGCCCCATGCCAACAAACTGGGCGCCGATAAAGGTGAACAGCACGGCGAAGAGGGTGAACACGCCGCCGGCGGCCCATTCAGGGCCGAGCAGCAGACGCAGCGCAATCAGCACCAGTGCCAATACAAACCCGGACAGCGCCACGATGCTGCCGACCACGCTGAGCAAACGCAGCGGCGTGGTGGTCAGACAGGTGATCAGGTCGTACATCAGGTTGATCAGCTTCATCAGGCTGTACTTGGAATCGCCAAACTCGCGCTCGGCGTGACGCACGTCGATCTCGGTCGTGCGACGGGCGAAGGTGTTCGCCAGAATCGGGATAAAGGTGCTGCGCTCGTGGCAGTGCAACATCGCCTCAACGATATGACGACGGTAGGCGCGCAGCATGCAGCCGTAGTCCCCCATCGACTTGCCGGTGGCGCGTTGAATCATCATGTTGATCACGCGCGAAGCGCTTTTGCGGAACCAGGAGTCTTGACGGTTGGCGCGCACGGTGCCCACCACGTCATAGCCCTCTTCCGCCACGCTGACCAGACGAGGGATCTCCTCCGGCGGGTTCTGCAGATCGGCGTCCAGCGTAATCACCAGATCGCCGGTCACCTGATTGAAACCGGCCATGATCGCCGAGTGCTGGCCATAGTTGCGGTTCAGCAAAACGGCGATGACGTGGCTGTCCGGCTTTTCCGCCGCCGCGGTCAGCATGTCAGCGGAATTGTCGCTGCTGCCATCGTCGACGAGGATGATTTCATAAGGTTGAGATAACTGCTTGCAAGCGGCGGTCGTACGCTCCAGCAACGCCGGCAGACTTTCCTGCTCGTTGTATACCGGGATGACTATCGACACTTTTTTAATCGGTTCAACGCGAGACACGTAAAGACTCCACAACAGAAGACAAGGCATTGACCACGCGATCCACGTCTGCGTCGGTCATATCAGGGAATAGCGGTAAGGTGCACAGCCGCGCCGAGTTCCATTCGGTATTCGGCAAGGAAAGCTGCGGATAACGCTCACGGTAGAACTTCTGGGTATGCGCGGCGCGGAAATGCAGCCCGGTGCCGACGCCGACCTCTTTCAGGCGCTCCATCAGCTGGTCGCGATCGATGCCGCAGCGCGCTGGATCGACGCGCACCATAAACAGGTGCCAGGCATGGTCATGCGGGTAATCCGGCACGCCCAACGGCTGGAACGGCGAGCCTTCCAGCGCGCTCAGGTAGCGCTGTGCCAGCGCCTTACGGCGCGCGTTCAGCTCAGCGAAGCGCGACAGCTGCACCACGGCGATCGCCGCGTGAATGTCGGACAGGTTGTATTTGTAACCCGGCTCCACCACTTCGGCCTGCGGTTTGCGGCCAAGCTGCTGACGATCGAAGGCATCGACGGCCAGACCGTGGAACTTCAGGCAACGCAGGCGATCCGCCAGCGCATCGTCGTCGGTGGCGATCAGGCCGCCTTCGGCGCAGGTCACGTTTTTAATCGCGTGGAACGAGAAAATCGCCGTGCCGCGCGCGCCGACCCACTCGCCGTTGTAGCGCGTGCCGACCGCATGGGCGGCGTCTTCGATCAAAGGCAGGCCGTGGCGTTCGGCCACGGCGCGCAGCGCGTCCATCTGCAGAGGAGCGCCGGCGTAGTGCACCGGAACAATCGCTTTGGTTTTCGGGGTGATGGCAGCCTCGACATCGGCGGCGCTGACCATCAACGTATCACGGTCAACGTCGATCATCACCGGCGTGGCGCCCAGCAGCTCGATCATGTTGAGGGTGGAAACCCAGGTTTGCGAAGGGGTGATGACTTCGTCGCCGGGGCCGATGCCCAGCGCCATCAGCGTGATGTGCATGCCCGCCGTGGCGGAACTGACGGCGATCGCATGTTTACAGCCGAAGGTGGAACAGAAGTCGCTTTCCAGCTGCTGGTTTTGCGGCCCGGTGGTGATCCAACCGGAACGCAACACTTTCTCTACCGCGGCGATTTCTTCATCGCCGATGGCCGGACGAGAGAAAGGCAAAAATTGATCCATAGTTAACCCCAAACGTATCGAACTGCTTTTGATGACACTGTAAATCCCTTTCGTTTAACGGATATTAAACGCCAGAGAAGAATCGTTTCCGTGGATTAACTGCCAATGTAAGGCCGCAAGCTTAACTAAACCTTAAGACGAGACTTGTCATCAGTGGGTCAACTGATTGGTGGGTGTCGCCATCATCTATTTAAAATTATTATAAAAATCAATTTATTATATTTATTAATAATTATTTACGTATTTTATTTTTGCCGAATCAAGCGTAGCACGTCATCGACGTTTTTCAAGAAAATCGATAAGAAAGTGAGAGGCAGCCCAATATTAACCGATGATTACCCGGCTATTTATATTCACTACGTTTAGTTTTCGTTTACGTTGCGCGCCGCCGCCGCCGCGATTTAAGCCGTACGGGTCATGATCCAACGCTGGTCCCCCACCCATTGCAGGTGGAAATCCACTTCATAGATCTGCGACAACAGCCCGGGTGCCATCACCTCACGCGTGGCTCCCTGTGCCACCAGCCGCCCGGCGTGCAACAACCAAACCCGATCGGCCTGCTGTAGGGTGTGATTCAAATCGTGCGCGCACACCAGCGCGCTGCGCCCGCTTTGGCAGAACTCACGCAGCAGGCGATCCAACGCGACTTTCTGCGCCACGTCCAGACTGTTGGTCGGCTCATCCAGCAACAACAGCCGGCTGTGCGGATTGACGCTGGGCCACACCTGCAGTAACACCGCCGCCAGCCGCACCCGCTGCCATTCGCCACCGGAGAGCTGCGTCAGCATGCGTGACAGCTTATCCACCAGCTTCAGCCGCTGGCACAAATAGAGAATGGCGTGTTCCACATCGGTTTGCGCCGCTGCCGCAGGCCGATGCAACGCCAAATACTGGAACACCGGCATCAGCGACACCGGCGGCTGTTGCTGGCTGAGATAGCCGCGCCGGCATGCCAGCGCGTTCCCCGGATAATCGGCCAGCGCACGCCCGTCCAGACGGACCTCGCCCAGCCCCGGCAGCATGCCCGCCACCCGCGCCAGCAGGGTGCTCTTCCCGGCGCCGTTTGGGCCGATCAGATGGACCTGCAACCCGCCGTCAATCTGTGCCGAAAAAGGCGCCAGGCGCCCCGCCACCCCAACCTCAACGAGTTGCAGCATCCGTCTTATCCTGCCAGCGCTTGTTTCACCGCCGCCACCAGCGCCGGATCTTCCGGCGTAGTATCAGGCGAGAAGCGCTGGATCACCGTGCCATCGCGCGCGATGAGGAATTTCTCGAAGTTCCACAGAATATCGCCGGCGTGCTTAGGCGCACGCCCTTTGCTGGTCATCCGCGCCAGGAACTCGCTGCCCTCCGGGGCGACGGCATCCGGCTGCGCGGCGATCAGCGCCTGGTATAGCGGATGACGATGTTCGCCGTTCACCTCAATCTTGGCGAACATCGGGAATTGCACGCCGAAGGTACCACGGCAAAACGCCAGGATCTCTTCGTTGCTGCCCGGCTCCTGGCCCAGGAATTCATTGGACGGGAATCCCAGAACGTCCAGCCCACGATCGCGATAGGCTTCGTACAGCGCTTCCAGCCCTTCATATTGCTTGGTCAGGCCGCACTCCGAGGCCACGTTGACCACCAGCAGCACCTTGCCCTGGTACGCGCCCAGCGTGGTCGCCTGGTTTTCGATGGTCTGTAACGGCAGGTTGTAGATTGGCTTGCTCATCGGTTGTCATCCTTTGGTTTTTTAATGGCAGGTGAATGAAGAAAACTACCTTACGCCCTTTGTCCGGGTCAGTAACCAGATAAATAGCGGCGCCCCCAGCGTGGCAGTCACCACGCCGATCGGCAGCTCGGCCGCCAGCAGCGCAACGCGGGCAATCACATCGGCCACCAGCAACACGCCGGCCCCCGCCAGCGCGCAGGCCGGCAGCAGATAGTGCTGGTCGGTCAGGCCGGTGAGCCGCAAAATATGCGGGATCACCAACCCGACAAAGCCAATCACTCCGGCGAGCGCCACGCTGACGCCGACCAGCCAGCCGATCGCCAGGACCAGCAGGTTACGCCACAGATGCAGCGACAGCCCAAGTTGCCGCGCCTGCACCTCGCCCAGCGCCATCAGGTTGAGCGCTTTGCCCTGGCCACACAGCCACAGCAGCACCGGCAGCAGAGCCAGCACCAGCCACTTTTGGCGCCAGTCAACGCCGCCGAAGCCGCCCATCATCCAGTACATCAGCTGCCGCAGATCGAGGCTGGTGCTGAAATAGACCGCCCAGGTCATCAGCGCGCTGCACACGATGCCCAGCGCCACGCCAACCAGCAACAGCCGCGCATTGGTCAGGCGCCGGCGCCGAGCGAAGCCCAGCAGCAAAAAGGTCATCGCCAGCGCACCGGCTATCGCGGCGGCGCTCATCAGCGCCACCGGCAACAAACCGTGCCCTAACAGCACGGTCAAGACCAGCGCGACGCCGGCGCCGTTAGCCACCCCCAGCAGACCGGGCTCCGCCAGCGGGTTTTCAAACAGCGCCTGCATCACCGCGCCCGCCACCGCCAGGGCGGCGCCGACCAGCATCACCGCCAGCGCGCGCGGTAAACGCAGTTGCCAAACGAACAGCTGCGCCCGATCGCTGAACCACGCTGACGGCCATATCCATTGGTCACCGGCGCAGAGGCTGAACAGCAACGCCACCGTCACGCCCAGCGCCAGCAGAGTGATCTGGCGTTTATCGCGGTAGCGCTGATGTTGCAACAGTAAGGTGAAAGTACGGCTGGTTGGCATGGCGCGGCGGTTCCCTGCCGGCCGCTGTCGTGGCCGGATAATTGACGTCTGAGTCGAATATTAGGGGGTTAACGCCGCAAGGGGAAGCCTTGCGTAGGCGATGGAGCAGGAAAGCAGCGGCTGGCCCTGCCCGTCATCACCATGATGATGGCAAAACCAGCCGCCGATAAACTCAGGGATTAACGATGCGGGCCGGCGTTGCCCGGAGGATAAGGCTGACCACGGCCGTCATCGCGCCGGTCATGGTCACCCCGATCGTCATGACGGCGATCGCGGTCACGATTATCGCGATCGCCGTGGAACGGATTGCCGCTGCGTTCCGGCTCGCGATGCTCATAGCCACGCGGCGGCGAAGGTTGCCAGCGTCCGCCGTCCCAGTACAAACCGCGCGCATTGCGCTCACCCAGACCGCGGCCCTGGTGCGCATGCCACCACTGCGGTGGACGCCAGTCGTAGCCATCCCAGTAGTAGCCGCGACGGTCCTGATCCCCCAGATGCAGGGAAACGCCCGGCACGTTAATATCGACGGACACATCGGCCTGCGCCGCCAGCGGCAGCAACAGCGGGAAACACACCAGCAACAGGATCTTTTTCATTTTACCTTCTCACTCTATTTTTCTTGCTGCAGTGGTTATATCAGCGTGCTTATTTAACGACTATCTCATCGATGCCTATTTTCAGATCGTTTTCGACGGCCTTACACAATCCCTACACTGTTTGCCGCCGCCTTTAATTATCATAACCACTGACAAGGTTTAACGAATAACTGACGTCTCTCAAGCTGAGCAGCAATTATAATTAAATGGATTCCCACCGGAGGATAATAAAATGATTAAACGTATAGGTATGTTGCTGGCCGTTGTGGCCCTGGCCTCAAGCCTCAGCGCCTGCTGCTGGGGCCCGCATTGGGGCGGCGGTCACCGCGGCGACGGCCCTGGCCATTATTACGGCCGTTATTGATTCGACAAATAAGGTCATCAACCAAATAAAATAAGATATAAGAATATTCCGCAATTAACATAAAATAAATTTTCGCCGTGGCGTTTTAATGAATAATGTTAATTCTTACTTAGCCCATTAGGAATAAACTGAATTTTTCCGAAAAAAGAAAAAGGCCGCGCAAGCGGCCTTTTTTGATGTCACGTCATTCACCCTTTCGGGCTGGCGTTTTCTACCCGGCTTTTCAGCTTCTGCCCCGGACGGAAGGTCACCACGCGGCGCGCCGTAATCGGAATGTCTTCGCCGGTCTTCGGGTTACGCCCCGGACGTTGGTTCTTGTCACGCAGATCAAAGTTGCCAAAACCCGACAGTTTTACCTGTTCGCCATTCTCAAGGGCCCGACGGACCTCTTCAAAGAACAGTTCCACCAGGTCTTTGGCGTCCCGTTTGCTAAGCCCAAGCTTCTCAAACAGGTGTTCTGACATTTCAGCTTTAGTAAGCGCCATAGGTTCAATCCCTCAAGGATGCTTGGAATCGCTGTTTTAGAGCCTCTACGCATTTTGCAACGGTAGCGGCTATCTCCTCTTCTTCCAGTGTACGAGCGGTATCCTGCAATACCAGACTGATAGCCAGGCTCTTGTCACCTTCTGCCACGCCCTTGCCACGGTACACGTCAAACAAGTTTACGCCAACTACCTGATTTGCGCCAACTTTCTTACACTCGGCCAAAATATCTTCTGCGGGGACATTTTCAGCCACCACAACGGCGATATCACGGCGGTTTGCCGGGAAGCGCGAAATCTCCCGCGCCTGAGGCACGGCGCGGCTCGCAAGCTTGTTCCACTCCAGTTCAAACACCACGGTGCGGCCGTTAAGATCCAGTTTACGTTCAAGTTCCGGGTGAACCACACCGATGAAACCTACGCGTTCGCCGTGCAAATAAATCGCCGCACTTTGCCCTGGATGCAGGGCCGGATTGGCTTCCGCCCGGAACTGAATTTCGGATAATTTACCGGTCAGCTCGAGGACAGACTCCAGATCCCCTTTTAAATCATAGAAGTCGACGGGCTTACGCGCCAGATCCCAATGCTCATCGTGCGTATGGCCGGCGATCACGCCCGCCAGCATGACGTCCTGACGGATACCCAGATTTGCCGCACTATCAGGCACAAAGCGCAGGCCGCTTTCGAACAGGCGCAGGCGCGTCTGCTGGCGGTTCTGGTTGTACACTACCGCAGACAACAGGCCAGTCCACAGCGACAGGCGCATCGCCGACATTTCGACCGAAATCGGGCTCGGCAGGATCAACGCTTCTTCATTCGGATGCAGCAACGCCTGCACTTTCGGATCGACGAAGCTATAGGTGATCGCTTCCTGATAACCGTGATCGACCAGCATGGTCTTCACGCGCTTGAGCGTCAGGTCGGCTTCGCGATGCTGAGTCATCACCAGATCGGCGCGCACCGGCACATCCGGGATGTTGTCGTAGCCGTAAACGCGCGCCACTTCTTCCACCAGGTCCTCTTCGATCTCCATATCGAAACGCCAGCTCGGCGCCACTGCCTGCCAGTTGTCGCCCTGTTCGGTCACCTGGCAACCCAGGCGGCGCAGAATGTCGCTAACCTGCTCGCTCGGCACCACGTGGCCGATCAGGCGATCCAGCTTCTCGCGGCGCAGCGTGATGGTAGCGCGTTTCGGCAGTTCGTTTTCATTGGTCACGTCAATAACCGGGCCGGCCTGGCCGCCGCAGATGTCCAGCAGCAGGCGCGTAGCGCGTTCCATCGCTTTGTACTGCAGCGCCGGATCGACGCCGCGCTCATAGCGGTGAGAAGCATCGGTATGCAGGCCGTGACGGCGTGCGCGGCCGGTGATCGACAGCGGGCTGAAGAAGGCGCATTCCAGCAGCACGTTCTGAGTTTCCCCGTTAACGCCGGAATGTTCGCCGCCGAAGATGCCCCCCATCGCCAACGCTTTTTGGTGATCGGCGATCACTAAGGTGTCGGCATTCAGTTTGGCTTCGTTACCGTCCAGCAGCGTCAAGGTTTCCCCTTCTTCCGCCATGCGCACCACGATACCGCCGTCGATGCGGCTCAGATCGAAGGCGTGCATCGGCTGGCCAAGCTCCAACAGCACATAGTTGGTGACGTCTACTACGGCATCGATAGAGCGGATACCGCAACGACGCAGTTTTTCACGCATCCACAGCGGGCTTGGCGCCTTGACGTCGATGCCTTTCACCACGCGGCCCAGATAACGCGGGCACGCCTGCGGCGCGTCAACGCGGATCGGCAGCGTGGCGTCGATGGTGGCGGCCACCGGGCTCATGTCCGGCTCGGTCAGCGCAACCTGGTTCAGTACGCCCACGTCACGCGCAACGCCGATGATGCCCAGGCAGTCGGCGCGGTTCGGGGTAACGCTGATCTCGATGGTGTTGTCGTTCAGTTTCAGATAGTCACGGATGTCGGTGCCGATTGGCGCATCCAGCGGCAGCTCAATGATGCCGTCATGATCGTCGGAAATGCCCAGCTCGGAGAACGAGCACAGCATGCCTTCCGAAGGTTCGCCGCGTAGCTTGGCGGCCTTGATTTTGAAATCGCCCGGCAGCACTGCCCCCACAGTGGCGACCGCCACTTTCAGGCCGGTACGGCAGTTCGGCGCGCCGCAGACGATGTCGAGCAGGCGATCGCCGCCTACGTTAACCTTGGTGACGCGCAGTTTGTCGGCGTTCGGGTGTTGGCCGCACTCGACCACTTCGCCCACCACAACGCCGTTAAACGCGCCGGCAACCGGGTCCACGCCGTCCACTTCCAGACCGGCCATGGTGATTTGATCGGATAATGCTTCGCTGCTGATGGCCGGGTTTACCCACTCGCGCAACCAGAGTTCACTGAATTTCATGTGATATTCCCGCCTTACTTAAACTGTTTGAGGAAACGCAGATCGTTTTCGAAGAATGCGCGCAGGTCGGTGACGCCGTAACGCAGCATCGTCAGGCGCTCCATGCCCATGCCGAAGGCGAAGCCGGAGTAAACTTCCGGATCGATACCCACGTTGCGCAGCACGTTCGGATGCACCATGCCGCAGCCCAGTACTTCCAGCCACTTACCGTTCTTGCCCATCACGTCCACTTCAGCGGACGGCTCGGTGAACGGAAAGTAGGACGGACGGAAACGAACCTGCAGATCTTCTTCAAAGAAGTTGTTCAGGAAATCGTGCAGCGTGCCCTTCAGGTTGGTGAAGCTGATGTCTTTATCGACGATCAGCCCTTCCATCTGGTGGAACATCGGAGTGTGAGTCTGATCGTAGTCGTTACGATAAACGCGGCCCGGCGCAATGATGCGGATCGGCGGCTGCTGGTTCTTCATGGTGCGGATCTGCACGCCGGAAGTCTGGGTGCGCAGCAGACGCGTGGCGTCAAACCAGAAGGTATCGTGGTCGGCACGCGCCGGGTGATGCCCTGGAATGTTCAGCGCGTCGAAGTTATGGTAATCGTCTTCAATCTCCGGGCCGGTGGCAACGGAGAAGCCCAGCTCGCCGAAGAAGGTTTCGATACGGTCGATGGTGCGGGTCACCGGATGCAGACCGCCGTTCTCCATACGACGGCCCGGCAGAGACACGTCGATGGTTTCAGCCGCCAGGCGCGCGTTCAGCGCGGCGCTTTCCAGCGCGTTCTTACGCGCGTTCAGGGCGTCTTGCACCTCTTGCTTGGCCTGGTTGATCACCGCGCCGGCCGCCGGGCGGTCTTCCGCCGGTACGTCGCGCAGAGACTGCATCTGCAAGGTGAAATGACCTTTCTTGCCAAAATATTCGACGCGTACCAAATCTAACGCGGCAACATCCTGGGCATCTTCTACGGCTGCCTTGGCACTGGCAACCAGCTCTGCGAGATGTGGCATTGCTTTCCTCTTCCTCTGGCCGGGATGGCCCTAAGTAATTGTTATCTATTATTCGAACACGCCTTTGAGCAATCTTCAAAGACTTTTCAATGCGTTGCCGGTCGGACGGCTCTCCTGCGCGGCGCAGGGCCGGCTGAGTACCCGCCGTTCTCACCGCAACGCTTTGCAAGGCGAGGCGATGGCCAAAAACAAAAAAGCCTCCACGAGGGAGGCTTAGGCGCTACTTTTCGTTTCTTTTCTTACGCGCAAAGCCTCCTGAAGTCAGGCGCTAAAGTAAAAAAAGAAACGAAAAATAGCTGCGTGCATGATTGCGGTACCTTGTCGATGATTGTCCACCAGTGATATAGCGGTGGCCAATAAAAGTCAATATTTGTCGCTGAAAACAAAGATTAAAAGAGGGAGCAAGCTCCCTCTTCTACTGACTTACGCCAGAGCTGCTTTCGCTTTCTCAACCAGTGCGCCGAAGGCCACTTTGTCGAAGACTGCGATGTCAGCCAGGATCTTACGGTCAATTTCGATCGACGCTTTTTTCAAGCCGTTGATGAATTTGCTGTAAGACAGACCGTTCTGACGAGCAGCTGCGTTGATACGTGCAATCCACAGCTGACGGAACTGACGCTTACGTTGACGACGGTCACGGTAAGCATACTGGCCTGCTTTGATTACTGCCTGGAAGGCAACACGATATACGCGCGAACGGGCACCGTAGTAACCTTTCGCCTGCTTCATAATTTTCTTGTGACGTGCGCGTGCAATTACACCACGTTTTACGCGAGCCATATGCTCTCTCCTAAAGTCTTATTCTAAATTCAAAAAAAAATGGCTTATGCGTACGGCAGGCACGCGGTAACCAGGACCAGATCGTTTTTAGACACCATGCCTTTCGGACGCAGGTGACGTTTACGCTTGGTTGCTTTTTTGGTCAGAATATGACGCAGGTTGGCATGTTTACGCTTAAAACCACCGCTGCCGGTTTTTTTGAAGCGCTTGGCTGCACCACGTACAGTTTTAATCTTTGGCATTTTAATTAAATCCACTTCGCATTGTTAAACAACGAATCAGTTGGGCGAATGGAACCCACACGGCGCAAGCGCCGCGCGGGTTCCATTACTTGTAAGCCTTACTGTTTCTTCTTAGGAGCGAGCACCATAATCATCTGGCGGCCTTCGATCTTCGTAGGGAAGGATTCGACCACTGCCAGATCCATATCTTCACACAGGTCTTTACGGACGCGGTTAAGCACTTCCATACCGATCTGCTGGTGCGCCATCTCACGCCCACGGAAACGCAGGGTGATTTTGGCTTTATCGCCATCTTCCAGAAAGCGAATCAGGTTGCGTAGTTTGACCTGATAGTCGCCATCATCGGTGCCAGGACGGAATTTGATTTCCTTAACCTGGATAACTTTTTGCTTCTTCTTCTGTTCTTTCGTCGACTTGCTCTTCTCGTAGAGGAATTTGCCGTAATCCATGATTCGGCAAACTGGCGGTTCGGCATTTGGGCTGATTTCTACTAAATCAACGCCCGCTTCCTCAGCTTTTTCAAGAGCTTCATTCAGACTGACAATACCAATCTGCTCGCCATCGACGCCGGTTAGGCGAACTTCTTGCGCGCGAATTTCTCTGTTAATGCGATTAGGACGCGCCGGTTGAACTCGTTTTCCGCCTTTAATACTTTATTCCTCCAGTTGATGAAGACTACGGCTGCGAATCTCTTTCAGCAGCTTGTCTACGACTTCGTTTACGTCCAGGCTTCCCAAGTCTTTGCCACGGCGGGTACGAACGGCAACTTTGCCTGCTTCGACCTCTTTGTCACCGCACACCAACATGTAAGGGACTCGACGTAAAGTATGTTCGCGAATTTTAAAGCCAATCTTCTCATTTCTCAAGTCCGCTTTCACGCGAATACCTGCATCCTGCAGTTTTTTGGTCAATTGCTGGACGTAATCAGACTGGCTGTCGGTGATATTCATCACCACCACCTGCACCGGAGCGATCCAGGTCGGGTAGAACCCGGCGTATTCTTCGGTAAGGATACCGATGAAGCGTTCCATGGAGCCCAAAATGGCGCGGTGAATCATTACCGGCACGACGCGATCGTTGTTTTCGCCAACGTACGAGGCGCCCAAACGGCCCGGTAAGAAGAAATCGAGCTGCACGGTACCACATTGCCATGCGCGATCCAAACAATCATGCAGGGTAAATTCAATTTTCGGTCCGTAGAAGGCGCCCTCACCCGGCTGATATTCAAACGGAATGCCGTTCTCGGTCAGCGCGGCGGCCAGGTCTTCTTCCGCGCGGGTCCACATGTCGTCGGTGCCGATGCGTTTTTCCGGACGCGTAGACAGCTTGACGGCGATCTTGTCGAAGCCGAAGGTGCCGTACACGTCATAGACCATGCGAATGCATTCGTTCACTTCGGCACGCACCTGCTCTTCAGTACAGAAGATGTGGGCGTCATCCTGCGTGAAACCGCGCACGCGCATCAGGCCATGCAGGGAACCCGATGGCTCGTTGCGGTGGCAGCTACCAAATTCGCCCATGCGCAGCGGCAAATCGCGGTACGACTTCAGGCCCTGGTTGAAAATCTGCACGTGACCCGGGCAGTTCATCGGCTTGATGCAGTATTCGCGGTTTTCCGACGCGGTGGTGAACATGGCGTCTTTGTAGTTTTCCCAGTGGCCGGTTTTTTCCCATAGCACGCGGTCCATCATGAACGGACCTTTCACTTCCTGGTACTGGTACTCTTTGAGCTTCATGCGCACGAAGGCTTCCAGCTCGCGGAAGATAGTCCAACCGTCGTTGTGCCAGAACACCATACCCGGCGCCTCTTCCTGCATGTGATACAGGTCGAGCTGTTTGCCGATCTTGCGGTGGTCGCGCT
Source organism: Serratia montpellierensis (assembly GCF_020858655.1). Taxonomy (NCBI): domain Bacteria; kingdom Pseudomonadati; phylum Pseudomonadota; class Gammaproteobacteria; order Enterobacterales; family Yersiniaceae; genus Serratia; species Serratia montpellierensis. The sequence goes on along the minus strand of NZ_VOSN01000022.1, from coordinate 305,968 downwards.
TGGCCGCTTCTTCCAGACGCTGCAGGTAGGCGTTCAGCTGCTTCTTGTCTGCCCAGGCGGTACCGTAGATACGCTGCAGCATTTTGTTTTTGCTGTCGCCGCGCCAGTAAGCGCCGGAGGTTTTCTGCAGCTTGAAATGGTGGCAGAAACGCATGTTCGGCACGTGCGGGCCACGGCACATGTCGACGTATTCTTCGTGGTGATACAGGCCAGGACGATCGTCATGGCTGATGTTCTCATCCAGGATCGCCACTTTGTAGACTTCGCCGCGCTCAGCGAAGGTGTCGCGGGCTTCTTGCCAGCTGACCTTCTTCTTGATGACGTCGTAATCCTTATCGGCCAACTCGTGCATCCGCTTTTCCAGCAGATCCAGGTCTTCCTGCGTCAGGGTGCGGTCGATGTCCACGTCATAATAGAAACCGTTGTCGATCACCGGACCGATCGCCATTTTGGTATCCGGCCACAGCTGCTTGATCGCATGACCCAGCAGGTGCGCGCAGGAGTGGCGCATGATTTCCAGACCGTCTTCATCTTTGATGGTGATGATGGCCAGCTGCGCATCTGATTCGATCAGATCGCCGGCATCAACCAGCTCGCCGTTGACACGGCCGGCGATACAGGCTTTCGCCAGGCCAGGGCCGATATCGCGCGCGACATCCATCGGGGAAACGGGGTGGTCGAAATGACGCTGACTACCGTCAGGAAGAGTAATAACAGGCATTAATAATTCCTTATCTACAGTGGTGACCCACACGACAGATCACATGCAGTACGAAAATTGGATTTTGGGTTTGGTCAGCCAGGTTTCAGATCTCGCCCACAATTGCCAGATTGAAACCTCACTGGGTATACAGAATGGAACGCATACCTTCTCAGCCGCATTCGGCTAAGCGAATAGTATCACTAAAATTGTTCCGGATAAATAAAGTGCCGCCGCCCTCACACTTTCGCCTTATTCGGCGCAAAAACGTCTTTCAGGTAGCTGAGGGTGGCCAACAGGCACAGGCCGTAGCCCAACAGTTCGCACCCCTCTTCCACCATGTTTTTCACCACCCGGTTATAGCCGTCCAGCATCAGCGCTTGCCACAGTGCGCCCATGCCGAACAGGCGTGAAAACACCAGAATGCACAGCAGGCCCGCGCACATCATGCCGTAGCCGGGATGCGTCACGAAATAGGCCAGGCCGCGCACCGTCGCCGCAACATGCCTTCCGGCATGCCACAGGCAGGCCAGGGCAACCGCCAGCGCGAACCACACCCAAGCGCCGTGCCACAGCGCATCGAAGGCGAAGTCCATCTCGCGGATCAGCATGCAGAGAAAGAAGCCGCCGACCAGCATCCAGGCGGAGCGGCGTTCAGCCTGCCGCCAGGCCGCAGCGAAGAAACCGCCGGAGATGGCGAGCAGCAACAGTTCCTGCGCCGCTTCGGTCAACGAGGTTTCATGCACGAAGTTATGCAGCCAGTGTACGTCGATAAACACCAGGCCGACCAAGGCCGCTAAAAAAGCGCCGTAGAATAGAAAAGCAACGGCCTTCCCCAGCAAAATATGCAGTTCTTGTTTCATAATCACACTCATTATTATTTACAGCGCATCTATGTTATCCACCTGTTCTCAGGGATCGTGGCAATTGATGCCTAATACCGTACACCGCGATAAAGGTGGTCATTAATCACGCCGCAAACAATAAAAACCCCGGCACATGGCCGGGGGAAGCGCCAGTCTTTCCTGGCTGTCATTTCATCACCGTCAGTATTTCAGGCTCTCATCCCTCTATCATCGAGACGCGCAAACGAGCCTGGAAATTACGCCTGCGGAGATGATACGGTGACACGCCGGGCGTTGGTGTTAACGCCCCACAAACCTGCCAATGCACTGACCACTGCACCAATCAACAATGCAAAGAATGACCACAGAGCAGCCCGAGACAATTCGTCCGCAGCCGCGGCAGCCTGTTCGCGCGCTTTCTGTTTCAGCTCAGCATACTCCTGTTTTGCCTGATTGATTTTTGCTTCGGCTTCATCCAAACGCTGATTAACCATCTGCGCAGTTTTATTTTTGGCGTCGACCAAATTCTTCACAGTCTGGTCTACTTCCTGCGGCGTCATATTGGTATTTTCAACCAGCGCTTTTTTCAGTGCGTCTTGATCCACATCTTGCGAGATGGCCTCACCATGTTTTTTAAGCTTGTCGACCAGTTGCTTAATAATCGCATCGCTATTGTCGGGCTGAAGTGCCAGGGCTTTTACTGCGTCTGCCAAATCAGTCTTGGCCGCATTCAACTGTTGCTGCATGAATTCCGGCTGCAATGACGGAATACCACTTTTTTTAAGCGCCGTAACCACATCACCATGCAGCTGTTCAGGTTCCAACGTGGTGTCTATACCCAACTTGTCAAACACCTTGCCACCCACGTCCGCTAACCCGGTTGCCCCTTTGCCAATCGCTGAACCAGCACCGGAGAGCAAGCTGCCAGAGGTCGAAGCGATAGCACCCAGCGCATTGCCGGTGGCCTTCACTGCAGACCCGACCAGCATCCCGCCCAGCACCGCCGCCACAATAAGTGACGTAGCCCATACCAGGAAGCCATGAATAAGGCCGTCATTAGCAGCCAAACGTCCGGCAATAAAAGCGCCGGCAGCCAAGCTAATAATGATTGAAACAGCGGACCAAATCACTACGGTGGTACCGGCTCCATTGATTGGATCGTCTGACGTGGGATCCACGATGGAAAATCCAAGGCTGGTGCCCAACGTCGACAGCAACAGTGAAACAGCCAATACGGTGATAACACCACCAATGACGCTGCCCCAGGAGATTTTTTTCGCCGCTACCCATTCTTTTGCCACTTCCATAGTAAAACTCCTTTTAAGCTTTTCGATTATAAAGAAATGCCACAAAGCCTTACCAGTATAGAAGTTTTTAAACTCTTAAGCGGTTAAATGGTAAAAACAGTTAAAAATAATTAATAATAATTACAGCACGGACGTGCCTACTCTCGGCGACAACACGCTGACAGAGCGTCTTGGCATCACTATCCTTACGTTATTCACTGGTGAACAGGTCTTGAGCTCATAATATGAACCGGTTACTCGCAGTCCTCGTCGTGCTATGCGCGGTATTAGCGACGCTGTATGGGCGGGTGCATTTTGGCGCACGTTCAGTACCACGAGCGATTGCGGTCAACGAAGCGCCGCTGGGGTGTGAGGATGAACCAGAGCTCGCCGGCGAGTGCAACGGCGAAGATGAAACACCGGCTGACGGCTAATTAACCTTACGAGCTATCCCCATTGCCGCCAGGCACGCGGCAGGCTAGGCTGTTCAGCTCATGGGCCGCCGCCTGGCGGCTTGAACGTTGCACAGGGAGTCTATTTTATGACGGGTATTTTGCAGTTATTCCAGGCCATCGGACTGGGTTTGGTGCTGCTGTTGCCGCTGGCCAACCCGCTGACCACGGTAGCGTTGCTGCTCGGTTTGTCCAGCAATATGACGCGCGAAGAGCGTAATCAGCAGTCGCTGATGGCCTCGGTTTATGTGTTCTGCATCATGACGGTGGCGTTTTACGCCGGGCAGGTGGTGATGAACACCTTCGGTATTTCTATCCCCGGCCTGCGCATCGCCGGCGGCTTGATCGTCGCCTTCATCGGTTTCCGCATGTTGTTCCCCCAACAGAGCCCTGAAGAGGCGCCGGAGGTGGAGAGCAAGTCGCACGAGCTGCGGCATAAGACGTCGGCCAACATCGCCTTCGTGCCGTTGGCCATGCCGAGCACCGCGGGGCCGGGCACCATCGCCATGATCATCAGCTCGGCGTCGAGCGTCAAAGCGAACTCGCTGGGTTTTGAACCCTGGGTGCTGGCGGTGGCGCCGGTCGCCATCTTCCTGACGGTCGCGGTGATCCTGTGGGGTTGCCTGCTCAGTTCCGGCGCCATTATGCGCTTGGTGGGGAAAAGCGGCATCGAGGCTATCTCGCGCCTGATGGGCTTCCTGCTGGTGTGTATGGGCGTGCAGTTCATCATCAACGGCGTGCTGGAGATCATCTCCACCTACACACCGGCCGCCTGACGATAAAAAACGGGCGCGACGATCGCGCCCGTTGCCGTTATTTCCCCGCCGGCGCCTGCGCGCCCAAAATGCCCTTGCCTTCCGGCACTTCGGTAAAGCGGCTGAGGATCTCGCTGTAGGTCTTGGCCGGATCCAGATCCGGGAACTGCGCCGGATAGATAAACTTCGCCAGATACTCCAGCCCGACGATGTTGTACGGGTGGTTGTAGAAGTTATGGTAGATGCCGTAGAACCGCCCTTCCTTCACCGCCGACAGCTGCGCGAACCCCGGGCGCTGTTTCATGCGGTTGAAAGCCTCATCCACCTGCTGCTGCGTCACGCCATAGCCGAACGGCACTGCGGCGTTGGTCTTGCTGGCCCACTGTGAGCCGGAAACGATGTAGGCATCCGGCTTCATGCTGATCACTTTCTCCAGCGCCACATCGCCGGTCGCCCCCGGCAGCAGCGCAGATCCGATGTTGCGCGCGCCGACCGCCTCGACCAGCGCCCCCCAACCGACATGGGCATGGGTAAAGCAGCAGGATTCCAGCCCGTTCAGGCCGGCCTTGGCTTCAAAGAACACCAGCGGCTTGGGTTCCACCGCCTGCGTCTTGGCCAGAATGGCCTGATAGTGCTGCTGATAATAATCGGTATATTGCTTGGCCTCACTTTCGCGGTTGAGGGTTTCCCCCAGCAGCGTCACGCTTTTGGGCGTGTTTTCCACCGGCTTGAGCATGGTGTCGATAAACAGCACCGGTACGTTCAGCGCCTTCAGCTTATCCAGCACGCCAGTTTGGCTCAGCGACGGTTTGGAGCGCAGCTGGGCGATCATCAGGTCGGGGCGTTTGGCGATCACGCTCTCCAGATTCACTTCACCTTTGTCGCTGAACCCCATATCGATGATGTTTTTCGCCGCCGGCCATTTGCTCTGCAAAATATCCCAGGTCGCCGCGTCGCTTTTCTTCAATAAGTTATTCCAGGCCACCAGCCGGCCGAACGGGTTGGCGCGATCGAGCAGCGCCAGCGTGAGAATATCGCGCCCGTCCTGCACCACGATGCGTTTCGGCTCTTGCTGGAGGGTGAGTGTCTGCCCGGAGGTGTCGGTCAGGGTCAGCGGATAGGTGGTGGCCATCGCCGGAGAGGCGAGCAAGGCGGCGCAAACCAGCGCCGGCAAAGTGATTCGACGGTGCACGAAAGACTCCTTAGTCATGAACACAATCAGGAAATACTAATGAGAATGGCTTGCATTATCAAAGATAACGCCCGGCAACCCGGCGATTAATTGCAAAGGGATGTGTAGAGCGCGGTTGAGAGGCGCGCCAGAGGCGGCGCGCCCAGGGGATCATACCAGGCCGTAGATCAGCGCCGACAGCGCAATCAGGCCCATCACCAGCACGAAGACGTTGCTCGCCGCGCGGTATTGCCGCATGGCCGGCACCGCACGCACCGCGTACATCGGCAGGATGAACAGGATCGCCGCAATCAGCGGGCCGCTGATGGTTTCGATAATGTGCAGCGCGCTGGGATTCCACACCGTCGCCGCCCAGGTGAGCAGGAACAGCGACACCGCCGAGATGCGGTGCGTCATACGCGAGCTGAGCGGTTTGCCGACCGCGCGCGTGACACCGTCGATCAGGCTGGTCGCCCCTTCCGTCACCCCCAGCGAGGTGCCGAGATAGGATTTAGCCATTGCCAGCATCGCCATCACCGGGCCGAGATAGGCGATCAGCGGGTTGGAGAACTTGTTGGCCAGGGTGGTCAGCACCGTGATGTTCTGATCTTTGGCCTGCTGCATGTCTTCATGGGACAGGCTCAGCACGCAGCTGAACACGAAGAACAGCACGGTAACGCAGATCAGCACATAGCTGTAGCGCATGATGCGCGCGCAGCGGCGTTCCGCCTTATCGCCATACAGGCTCTTCTGCGTCGAGGCGAAGGAAGAGATGATCGGCGCATGGCTGAAGGAGAACACCATCACCGGCACCGCCAGCCACAGCGAATGCCACAGCCCCGGCGTGTCGAAGCGGGTGGCAGCCAGGCCATTAACGAAGTTGGCGGTATTCCAGCTCGGCATCAGGTACAGCGAAATGCCCATCAGGAACACCAGCAGCGGGAACACCAGCATGCCCATTGCCGCCACGATGCTGTCTTTGCCGCGCAGCAGCACCAGATTGAGCACCACCACCACCGCCAGGCTCAGCCAGATGCGCGGCAGCGGCGCCACATGGAACTGATGGATCAGGAAGCTGTCCAGCGCGTTAGTGATCGAAATGCTGTACACCAGCACGATCGGGAAGAACGCCATCAGATACAGCACCATGATGATTTTTCCGGCCAATACGCCGAAATGTTCCACCACCACATCGTGAATATTGCCGTCGCGGCTGGAGCCGGAAAGCACGAAGCGGCTGAGCGCGCGGTGCGGCAAATAGGTCAGCGGGAAAGCGAACAGCGCCATCAGCAGCAGCACCAACGGGCCGTTCAAACCGGCGTTGATCGGCAAGAACAACGTGCCGGCGCCCACCGCGGTGGCATAAAGACCGAACATCCAGACGGTGTCGGTTTTGTTCCATTTGGCAGGCTGAGCGGCCGTCAGCGTGCCTGAATCGGGAGAAATCGTACTCATGAGACAGTCTACCTTAATCTGCGGCGCCAACGATTGCGCCTAACGGGATATCCTTCTCCGCGAATTTTTTAATAGTAATCAGTGAATTAAAGCGATATTTCATACTTACGCCTGATGAAAGGACGGCAAAGGATAATGAAAAATCCGCTGCGGGTCTATGTTTTATCGGCCGAACGAACGATTTGTGAACAGAAAATGCTGGAAAAAACGGCGCAGACAGAAAAAACTAAGGGCCCCTTGCGGAGCCCTTAAGCGGTTTACTTCTTCGCGTCCGGATGGTCCGGCACCTCGGCGCTGCCCATCTCCTTCTCGTCGCGGATCATCGAGCGGTCTTTACGCACGTCGGCCACGTCGGAGGCGCTCACCGGTTTGGCACTGTTGCCCCAGCTGGTGCGGATGAAGTTCACCACGTCCGCCACCTGCTGATCGTTCAGACGCCAGCCGAACGGCGGCATGGTGATGTTGGACACCGCCCCCTGCACCGCCGGCGTAGTGTTGCCGGTCAGCACGATGTGGATCAGCGAGGTCGCGTCCTCGGTCTGCACCACCGGGTTGCCCTTCAGCGACGGGAAGGCGCGCTTGTAGCCCACGCCGTCGGTGCGGTGGCAGGCCGCGCAGTTATCGACATACAGCGCCGCGCCGGGCTTGCTGTCGTCACCGCGCCACAGATCCTTGGCCACGCTGTCTTCGACCGGCGCCGCCTGCTGCTTGCCGTCTTTCGGCGGCAGCGATTTCAGGTAGCGTGCGATGGCGGTCAGATCGTCGTCGCTCAGGTATTGCAGGCTGTGCTCCACCACGTCGCTCATGCCGCCAAACACGATCGCCTTATCGTTACGGCCGGTTTTCAGGAACTCGGTCAGCTCGGCTTCGCTCCAACTGCCCAGGCCATCCTTGCGGTCGCTGCGCAGGCTGGAAGCCACCCAGCCGTCGATCGGCGCGTTGCTGCCGGACAGGTAGTCGTCGCTTTCGCTGTTGCTCAGCGCTTTTTCCTGCATGGTGATGCTGCGCGGGGTATGGCAGGCACCGCAGTGGCCCAGGCCTTCCACCAGGTAGCGGCCGCGCTCAATCACCGGATCGGCCTTGGCGTCAGCGACGAAGTCCGCCGGCGACGGCGCGAACATGCCGCGCCAGATGCTCAGCGGCCAGCGCATCGACAGCGGCCACGGGATGTCGGAGTCCTTATTGGCCTGCTCCACCGGCTGCACGCCGTGCATGAAATAGGCATACATGGCCCGCATGTCGTCCTCTTTCACCAGCGCGAACGACGGGTACGGCATCGCCGGGTACAGGGTGCTGCCGTTTTTGGCTACGCCCTTACGCACCGCGTTGTCGAAATCCTCGAAGCTGTAATCGCCGATGCCGGTTTTCTTGTCCGGCGTGATGTTGGTGGAGTAGATGGTGCCGATCGGCGTCTCCATCGCCAGACCGCCGGCGAAGGTTTTGCCGCTCTTGCCGTCGGTGTGGCAAGCCACGCAGTCGCCGGCGCGCGCCAGGTATTCACCGCGCTTGATCAGCTCGCTGCTGACGGTGGCGTCCTGCGCCCAAACGGAAAAACTCACTGCACTGAGAACCAGTGCCGGTACAAATGCTTTCATCGTTCGCCGTCCTTATGCCTGCACCAATGGGCCTGGGTTTTTCAGATACTGCTCGCGAATGGCGCGGGCAGACCAGTAAGCCAATGCCGCCACGGTGCCGGTCGGGTTGTAGCCCAGCCCCTGCGGGAAGGCCGATGCGCCGATCGAGAACACGTTGTGCACGTCCCAGCTCTGCAGATAGCGGTTGACCGCGCTGGTCTTCGGATCCTCGCCCATTACCGCGCCACCGTTCATGTGGGTGGTCTGGTAGCTGGTGGTGTCGAAGTGGCTGTTGGCGTTTTTCGGGCTGCCGGCGATCAGTTTCGGGTTCATCGCCTTGGCGATCGGCGCCATCTTGTCGTACATGAACTGCGCCATCTTGATGTCGTTTTCCTGCCAGTCGAACGTCATGCGCAGCAGCGGCTGGCCAAAGACGTTCTTGTAGTTGGGATCGAGATCCAGATAGTTGTTGCGGTACGACTGGTGCGCGCCGTGGGCGTCCATCGAAACATGGTGGGTGTAGGCATCCGCCACCGCCGCTTTCCATTTGCTGCCCCAGGCCGGGGTGCCCGGCGGCGTCGGCAGGCCGGAGATCGGCTTGGTGCCCGCCTGGTTGACCCAGAACGGCGAACCGCCGACGAAGCCTTCTTTAGCGTGGTCGAAGTTATCGGCGTTGAAGTCGTCCACGCCCACGCCGTTGCCGCCGGCGCCGATGAACGGGTTGGTGAACACGTCTTTATCGAAGAACGCCTTGATGGTGGTCATGTTCTGGTAGGCGAAGTTGCGCCCGACCACGCCTTCGCCGGTCACCGGATCGTAAGGCTTGCCGATGCCGGACAGCAGCATCAGGTGCACGTTGTGGAACTGGAACGCGCCCAGGATCACCAGATCGGCCGGCTGTTCAATCTCGCGGCCCTGCGCATCGACGTAGTTCACGCCGGTGGCGCGAGACTTGTCGTCGGTCAGGTTGACCTTCAGCACGTTGGCGTTGGTACGCAGCTCGAAGCGTTTTTCCATGCGCAGCGCCGGCAGAATGTTGACGTTCGGCGAAGCCTTGGAATACATGTAGCAGGCGTAGCCGCTGCAGAAACCGCAGAAGTTGCACGGGCCCATCTGCGCGCCGTACGGGTTGGTGTAAGAGTCCGAGGTGTTGGCGGACGGCAGGTTGTAAGGGTGATAACCCACTTCCAGCGCCGCTTTCTCGAACAGCTGGGCGGAGTAGGTATTTTTCTGCGCCGGCAGCGGGAAGTCGCTGGAGCGATCCGCCGCAAAGCGGTTGCCGCCCTTCTGCGCCACTTTCTGCCCTTTGATGGTCCAGGCGGTGCCGGAGGTGCCGAACACTTTCTCCGCTTTATCGAAGAACGGTTCCAGTTCGTCGTAGGTCACGCCGAAGTCCTGGATGGTCATGTCCTTCGGAATGAAGTTTTTGCCGTAGCGCTCTTCATAGTGGCTGCGCATGCGCAGTTCGATCGGATCGACGCGGAAATGCACGCCCGACCAGTGCAGGCCGGCACCGCCAACGCCGGTGCCCGGCAGGAACGCCGCCAGCTGGCGGTAAGGCACCGCGGTCTGGCTGCTGTTGTGGCGAATGGTGACGGTGCTTTTCGACAGATCCTGGAACAGTTTGCGGCGGATGTTATAGGTTAGCTCGTCGATCACCTGCGGATAAGAACCGTCCGGATAGGTGTCGCGCATCGGGCCACGCTCCAACGCCACCACGTTGAGGCCGGCCTCGGTCAGCTCTTTGGCCATGATCGCACCCACCCAGCCGAAGCCGACGATCACCGCGTCTACTTTTTTCATTACCGTTGCCATGCTTAGCCCCTCTCCCCTCGAATCGAGACCGGCGGGAAGGGATAACGCTCCCCTCGCTCAACCCAGTCCATAAAATCGGCGCGCGCGCCCGGAAAATTAATCAGCTTCCAGCCCACCATGTCTTTGTTACCGCCATGGATCGGATCGCTGAAGAAACCTTCACGGGTGTTTTGCAGCAGATAGGAGAAGAACAGTTTCGACGGCAGCTGCTGGAACTCCGCCTCGCCGGACTCGAACTTTTGCAGCATGGCGTCTTGCTGCGCGCCATCCAGTTCGGCGAAGGGCTTGCCGGCGGTTTTCTTGCTGTAGGCGTCGGCGTCACTGATGCCGAGGTTGTAGATTTGCTTGGGCACCAACGGCAGCTGATAGCCCATTTCCTTCGGCACATCGGGGTTAAACGGCCCTTGCATGTACCAGATGGAGCCGGTGGCGTACGGGGTATTCATCTGGCGATCGATAAACTCCGGCACGCCGGCTTCCAGTGCGCCAGGGCCGCGTTCGTCGGCCGGGATCAGGCGCGCGACGGCGGCCTTGATGAAGGCCCACTCTTCCGGGGTGAAAAAGGTCGGTTGGTAATCGTTCTGCGTTGAAGTGTTCGGGGCCGCGACCGCTGGTGCCGGTGCCGTCAGCGCGCCAACGCCACTGCCACCAATTACCGCCGCAGGAATTAAGGTCATCGATTTCAACAAGAAATCGCGCCGCGAATTGTTGGTTTTATGATTCGACATGTCACATTCCATCCAAAGATAGTCACAACTATTTAACCGCAACCTTGCGATCGATACGGGTTTTTAAAATAATTTGTTACTTATTTGTATATTTATTGAAGGTCAGAATGCGCGCAAAAGCAAAAATGTTACCGGTAACTTATTGAATGAACGTAAAGATTTATCCGCTAACGTAAATTTAACTTTTTGTGCGGTTTTTCTGATAACCGATGAGGAAATAACGAAAAATGAGAGGCAGGTCGCGCTATAAACTAACGCAGGAAACAGAATCGGCCGCGTTTAGCGGCCGATTCAAAGAAGGATGGGGCTACGGCGACATCGCCTGATAAGCGGTGGTCACCTTCCACAAATAGCGCGGTGCCTGCGGCGCCGGGTGCTTTTTCTGGATGTGCTGATAAAACTCATCCGGACTCATCTGATTGATGCGATTGACCGCCACGCGCTTGTCCGAGGAGAAGGTGCGCAACATGGCGCCCGCCCCGTTCACGTACGAAACGATGGTGGCGTAACGCAAAGTCTGTGGGTTGTTGATCCCGGCTAGCTGCTGGCTTTGAAGAATATTGATATAGGCCGTTCCCAGATCAATATTGACCGCCGGATCCTTCAGCTCACGCGAGCTGGGTTGCCCGCTTCGTCCTTTCATGCGATAGGCGTCGCGGCCGGCGGTAGAAGCCTTAAGCTGCATCAATCCCACTGCGTTCGAGGTGCTGACCACGTTCGGGTTAAACCCGGACTCCACCTGAATAATCGCTTTAATCAGCGTTTCGTCAACGCCGTAGTTGCTGGCGGCCTGACGAATGTAATCGTTATAAACAACCGGCGTGCCTGTGCGGTTTACCGGTGCCTGCGGAGGGGGTTTTAACCAACCGCCGCGCGTTGTGCCACTGCCTGAAATATTGCTTGCCGTTTGCGGGTCTTTGGCGCACCCCGACAAAAGTAAAATTGCCGTAAGGCAACCTATTTTTGTTTTCACAGAATCCCTCACTCCTTTCAATGAGTTGCGTAGCATATACAACTTGTAAGGACACCTGCAGTAATTTTTTGGACTAATCTCAAGCTATCCATATACCAAGAGGTGATTTATGAGTCAATCTGCAACAAGCTGCTTTGTGGTGACTTTTCGCTATCAGGAAGAAGGATTGACCGACCTGGCGAAGCTGACCGGGCAATTGACGCGTGAGGGTTTTGTCACGTCGGTGACAGACGAGAATGGCGTTCACCACGAACTCGGCAGCAACAGTTTTGCGTTTATAACCGTGCTGGATCAAGAGGATGTACAGCGTCTGGCGCAGGGGTTCGGGCAGTTGGCATTGGGAAAACAGCCGGAGGTGGCGATATGCAGCTGTAAGGACTACCTTCAGCGGTTACATACTGATACATAAAATGCTATAACTCCCCGGACGGTATTATTTTTTCAGTTGGAGAAATACCCCGCCGGCGGTGGGCAAGTGACGCTTGACTTCGCTTCAATTGATATTGATAATCATTTTCATTTGAACCAGGAGACGTCATCATGCCATTGATAAGTTGCGCTTTTCGTCGCAGTCGCCCTTCCCGCGCTGCCGCACTGTTACGCCCTTTCACGCTCGCCTGCCTGCTGCTCGGCGCCGCCTTGGTCAGTCAACACGCGCTGGCGGAAAAAAAGCTGCGCGTGGTGACCACCTTTACCATCATTCAGGACATTGCCCAGAACGTGGCCGGTGACGCCGCCGTGGTGGAATCTATCACCAAGCCGGGCGCCGAGATCCACGACTACCAGCCCACGCCGCGCGACATCGTCAAGGCGCAGCACGCCGATCTGATCCTGTGGAACGGCATGAACCTGGAACGCTGGTTCCAGCGCTTCTTCGAGAACATCAAGCAGGTGCCAGCGGCGGTCGTGACCGAAGGCATCACCCCGCTGCCGATCCGCGAAGGGCCGTATAACGGCAACCCGAACCCGCATGCCTGGATGTCGCCGAGCAACGCGCTGGTGTATATCGAGAACATCCGCAAAGCGCTGGTGGAACACGATCCGGCCCATGCGGAAACCTACAACCGCAACGCCAAGGCCTACGCAGAGAAGATCGGCGCACTGGACGCCCCGCTGCGTGAACGCCTGGCGCGCATTCCGGCCGCACAGCGTTGGCTGGTGACCAGCGAAGGCGCTTTCAGCTACCTGGCGCAGGACTATCAGCTGAAAGAAGTTTATCTGTGGCCGATCAACGCCGATGAGCAAGGTTCGCCGCAGCAGGTGCGCCGGGTAATCGACGCGGTGCGCGCCCACCATATTCCGGTGGTGTTCAGCGAGAGCACCATTTCCGACAAGCCGGCCAAACAGGTGGCGAAAGAAACCGGCGCCAAATACGGCGGCGTGCTGTACGTGGATTCGCTGTCCACACGCGATGGCCCGGTGCCGACCTATATCGACCTGCTTAACACCACCGTGCAAACCATCGCCAAAGGATTCGATCAATGACCCATGAACCGTTTGTCCGCCCTGAATTGAACGTGGACGACGTCACCGTAACCTACAATAACGGACACACCGCCATTCATAACGCCAGCTTTACCCTGGGCGGCGGCTCGATCTGCGCGCTGGTCGGCGTCAACGGCAGCGGCAAATCGACGTTGTTCAAAAGCATCATGGGCCTGGTCAGGCCAACCAGCGGCCGGGTGTCGCTCAGCGACAAACCGGTGGCGGACGCGCTGAAAAAGAACCTGATCGCCTACGTGCCGCAGACCGAAGACGTCGACTGGAACTTCCCGGTGCTGGTGGAAGACGTGGTGATGATGGGCCGTTACGGCAAGATGAACTTCCTGCGCATCCCGTCGCGCGAAGACCGGCTGCGGGTCGACAAGGCGCTGGAGCGCGTCGGCCTGAGCGAGCTGCGCAGCCGGCAGATCGGCGAGCTGTCCGGCGGCCAGAAAAAACGCGTGTTTCTGGCGCGCGCGCTGGCGCAACAGGGCACGGTGCTGCTGCTGGATGAACCGTTCACCGGCGTGGATGTGAAAACCGAGAATGCCATTATCGAGCTGCTGCGCGCATTGCGCGACGAGGGGCATCTGATCCTGGTCTCCACCCACAACCTCGGCAGCGTGCCGGAGTTTTGCGATCGGGTGATCCTCATCAACCGCACGGTGCTGGCCGCCGGCCCGACCGAGACCACCTTCACCCAGAGCAACCTGGAGCAGGCGTTCGGCGGCGTGCTGCGCCATATCAACCTCTCAGGCCCGGATCTGCACGACGACAACGATCCGCGCACCGTTACGGTGTTGACCGACGATGAGCGCCCGGCGGTGTTCTACGGTCACACCAAGAGCGATCCGCCGGCCAACAGCCAGGCCAGGGAGAAACAATCCTGATGCTGGACCTTCTGCTGCAACCTTTCAGTTATAACTACATGGTGAAAGCCATCTGGGTCAGCGCCATCGTCGGCGCCGCCTGCGCGTTCCTGTCCGCCTATCTGATGCTGAAGGGATGGTCGTTGATGGGCGATGCGCTGTCGCACTCGGTGGTGCCCGGCGTGGCCGGCGCCTACGCTCTCGGCCTGCCCTACGCCGCCGGCGCCTTCTTTACCGGCATGCTGGCGGCGCTGGCGATGACGCTGGTGCGCCACATCACCCGGCTTCGCGAAGACGCCATCATCGGCTTCATCTTCTCCACCTTCTTCGCCGTCGGTCTGCTGATCGTGTCGCTCAACCCTACCTCGGTCAACGTACAGTCGATCATCTTCGGCAATATCCTTGGCATCGCCGACGAAGACGTGCTGCAGGTAGAAATCATCATCGGCGTTTCGCTGCTGATCCTGTGCCTGGTGTGGAAAGACCTGCTGGCGGTGTTCTTCGACGAAAGCCACGCGGTCTCGATCGGCCTGTCACCGCTGAAGCTGAAGATCCTGTTCTTCACCCTGCTCAGCGCCTGCACCGTCGCCGCGCTGCAAACCGTCGGCGCCATTTTGGTGATCGCCATGGTGATCACCCCGGGCGCCACCGCCTACCTGCTGACCGACCGCTTCAGCCGGCTGGTGATCATCGCCATCATCATCGGCGCATTGACCAGCGGCATCGGCGCCTATCTGAGTTTCTTCCTCGACGGCGCCACCGGGGGCGTTATCGTCACCCTGCAAACGCTGGTGTTCCTGGCGGCGTTCTTCTTCGCGCCGAAACACGGCCTGCTGGCGTCCCGGCGTCGTGTGGCACAGTCGCAAACCGGAGGTCGCTGATGGACACCCTGTATCAACTGCTGAGCGAACCCTTCGCCTACCCGTTCATGCAGCGGGCGATCGTCGCTGCCATCGTCACCGGCGTAGTGTGCGCCGTGCTCTCCTGCTATCTGGTGCTCAAAGGCTGGTCGCTGATGGGTGACGCCATCTCGCACGCGGTGCTGCCCGGCATCGTGGTGGCGTTCGTGGTCGGCATCCCGCTGGCGATCGGCGCGTTCCTCTCCGGCATCTTTTGCGCGGTAGCCACCGGCTACCTGAAAGAGAACAGTCGGGTGAAAGAAGACACGGTGATGGGCATCGTTTTCTCCGGCATGTTCGCCTTCGGCCTGGTGCTGTTCTCGCGCATCGATACCGACCAGCACCTGAGCCACATTCTGTTCGGCAACATGCTGGGCATCACCGACGGTGAGCTGAAGCAAACCCTGCTGATCGCCGGCATCACCCTGGCGGTGGTGTTACTCAAGCGCAAAGACTTCATGCTGTACTGTTTCGATCCGCACCATGCCCGGGTGATTGGCCTGCCGGTCAAGCTGCTGCACTACGGGCTGCTGTGCCTGCTGGCGATGACCATCGTCGCCTCGCTGCAAGCAGTGGGGGTGATTTTGGTGATTGCCATGCTGATCGCCCCCGGCATCATCGCCTTTATGCTGTGCCGCCGGTTTGATCGCATGCTGATGGTGGCGACGGTGGTGTCGGTGTTCTCTTGCGTGCTCGGCACCCTGATCAGCTTCCATATCGACGGCGCCACCGGGCCTTGCATCGTCATCGTGCAGGCCGTGTTGTTCGTTATCGCCTTGTTGTACAGCAAGCTGCGTCCGTTACAGGGTAACCAAAACGTGCCGATGGGCAGTTAAACGCCCCTCTGATGCGGCGGTGTTCCCCGCCGCATCCTATTCCTCCGCTGGCTTATCCATTATCATCAAGTAGCAATCGGTATTGCGCTTAAATTAATCAATAGGGTATATACTTTGAGCTGGCGAGGCGCTGAAAAAATCGCCACCTTTGACGCCGGCTGTGCGCCGCGTCGTGTTTTCACCACGGGAAAGACGCTAACCTAATGAATTATCAGGCAGCACAGAGGGGGAAATACCATGTGGCAAGCCGTTAGCCGTCTGTTAAGTGAACATCTTGGCAGCGCAGAGATACGCGAAAGGATTGAACTGCCCGGGGGCGACATTCACCCGGCGTGGCGCGTGAGTTACGGTGACAACGAGGTGTTCGTGAAATGCGATGCCCGTGAGCAACTGCCGATATTCACCGCCGAGGCCGATCAGCTGGCGTTGCTGGCACGCAGCAAAAGCGTACGGGTGCCGGAAGTGTATGGCGTCGGCAGCGATCGCGACTACAGCTTCCTGCTGCTGGAGTATCAACAGCTGAAACCCCTCGACGCCCACGGCGCCTACTGTCTGGGCCAGCAGTTGGCGCACCTGCATCAGTGGAGCGAGCAACCGCAGTTTGGTCTCGACTTCGACAGCGATCTGACCACGACCCCGCAACCCAACGCCTGGCAGCGCCGCTGGTCGGAATTTTTCGCCGAGCAGCGCATCGGCTGGCAGCTGCAGCTGGCGGCGGAGAAAGGCATGACCTTCGGCGATATCGACGACATTGTCGATCGGGTGTATCTGCGTTTGCAGCACCACCAGCCGCAGCCTTCGCTGCTGCATGGCAACCTGTGGCCGGGCAACTGCGCGATGACCGCCAACGGGCCGATCCTGTTCGACCCGGCCAGCTACTGGGGCGACCGAGAGTGCGATTTGGCGATGCTGCCGCTGTATCCGGAGCTGCCGCCGCAGATCTACGACGGCTATCAGAGCGTATGGCCGCTGGGGGCCGGGTTTATTGAGCGCCAGCCGTTGTATCAGCTGTACTACCTGCTTAACCGCAGCAACCTGTTCGGCGGCCAGCATCTGGTGGCTGCGCAACGTGCGGTGGAGGCGCTGTTGCAGCCCGAAGCGTCGTAACGTTCCAGGGCGCCGCTTGGCGCCCCGTTCATGGCTCAGGCCGCGCCGGCCAACTGCCCCAACAGGCGGATCACGAACCAGGCGATCACCGCAATCACGATCGGCAGGATGTACAGCGGGAAGTACTGCAGGAAGATGGTGTGGTGCGGCAGCGTGATGCGCTGCTCCAGCTGTTGGCGCGTGTGCCCTTCGCTGCCCTTGGCCTGCTCCAGGATCATCTGGTCTTCCAACCCTTCGCGGATGAACTTGACCTGGCGCGACATGCGTGCGCCTGAAGCCTGCAGCGCCAGCCCGACGAAGATCAGAATATAGATGATGATGAACATCAGATTGGCGCCGCTGAACAGGCTTTTATCGACGTCAGGCACCGGCGAGTTGTACCAGAAAAGGTTCAGGAACGGCGTGTTGAAACGCACCATGTCCACCATCACGTGAACAAAATCCAGCATCACCGCGTTGATGCCCTTGGTTTTTTCACTGTGCTGGTAGACAAAGCCCAGCACGGAAATCAGCGTTGACAGCAACGCCGGGATAAAAACCACCCATCCGAGAATGCGTTTCAAAATGGCGATACGCCCGGCCTGTTGATACGTCATGTGTTCCCCTTGTTAGCGACGTAACCGAATCGGCTAAGTCTACCTGCAGTTGGCGAAACTCGCCCACCGTTTTCTTCATTCCCGCTGTGCTACAAGCTTAGCCGAATTCGCCGAAATCAACTGCTTAACGACGTCCGGGCACTATCATTGAAGAAATCACGTTATCCGTTTAGTCAGAGGCCGCCATGATTCGACTGATTATCTTATTGCTGGGCGCACAGGCGCTGCACGGCCAGCGCCGCCTGCTGCTGCTTTTCGGTTGGCTGTGGATAGCCGCAGGGGCGCTGATGTTGTTCGACATACTGCAGGATGGCCGCTCGGTGCTGGCGCTGGATGCGCTGGCGGTCATCCTGGCGCTGGAGGGGCTGGTGGCGATATCCGCCGCGCTGGTGATCGGCTCTTCGGCCAGCAGGCCGGTGTTGCTGAAAGGGCTGGGCTTCGTGTTTATGGCCTTTTTAATGTTGGACGTGCCTGCAGACGATAACATCGTCGCCACCGTGGTATTTGGCAGCGCGCTGCTGCTTGACGGTGCCGTGCGCATCGCCTCCTCCACGGTGATTCAACACAGTCGATGGAAAGCCGTGGCGCTGGCGGGCGGCGGCGAGATCCTGCTTTCGTTGATGATTTTTGTCGGCTGGCCGGCGCCGCATCGGATGACGGTGCCCTTTTGCCTCGGCGTGATGATGGTGCTTTCCGGCTGGGCGTTATTGCGTATCGCCCGGAGACTGACAAACTTCTCTCTGAATCAGCACCCCACGCGGCAGCCGCCGCACCCGGCGGATGAGGCTGTGCCGCTCACGGTGTACGTCTGGACACCGATTGGTGCGGCTAAAGATCCACGCCGGCGTTACATCGTCGACCGATATATCGCGGCGGTCGATGGCGGTGGCAATATCTCCACCGGTCATGCCGCCCTGGCGCTCGCGCCGGATGTGTATATCAGTCACTACCCGCTCAACGACATCAGCCATTCCGTTCAGGATTTCCGCCAGTTGTTGCATGCCGGCGAACAGAACAACGTCGACGGGCGTTTTCTGCCCGACCTGTCGGGCGAGATCGCCGCCTGGTGCCCCCCGGACAAGAAAATTCAGTTCTATCGCTATAACCCGGCGGCGCTGCGCGCATTCTGGCTGCATTATCGGCAAGACGCCACCTACAATCTGACCCGGCGTAACTGCTCCACCACGGTCATCGGCGCGCTCGACAGCGCGCTGGAGGGCGTGCTGGGCGATAAACATCTGTGGCGCCGTTTTCTGTTACTGGTGCTGGATCCCAATCTATGGATGCTGGCGGTACTGCGTAGCCGTGGCGAAAGCATGACCTGGACACCGGGGTTAGTGCTGGACTATGCGCGCATGTTGCAACAGGTCACCGAGCGCCAACACCAACGCTGGTGGCTAAAGTTACGCGAGATGTGGAACATCCTTCGCTTTGGCAAAAGCCAAACGCGCAGGCAAAGATTTTAGTCTCGCCGCCGGCGATGATAGAGTGTCGGCACATTCATCCGCGCCGGCAGGAGTTAACCGCTAATGGCTTATTCGCAACGCATTGAAACCGCAATTTTTGATATGGACGGCTTGTTGATCGACTCGGAACCGCTGTGGCTGCAGGCCGAGCTGGATATCTTCGGTGCGCTGGGTTTGGATCTGTCCGACCGTCACAAGCTACCGGACACGTTGGGGCTGCGCATCGATCTGGTGGTGAAGATGTGGTACCAGGCGATGCCCTGGCAAGGGGTTTCGCTCGATGAGGTGTCGGCACGGATTATCGAACGCGCCATCGAACTGGTGCACGAGACGCGCCCGCTGCTGCCGGGCGTTCGGCAGGCGCTGGAGCTGTGCCGCAGTCAGGGGCTGAACATCGGTCTCGCCTCCGCCTCACCGCTGCACATGCAGCAGCAGGTGCTGAAGATGTTCGATCTTGAAGGTTACTTCGATCAATTGGTTTCCGCCGAATACCTGCCGTACAGCAAACCGCACCCCGAGGTCTACCTGATTGCCGCCGAGCGCCTGGGCAGCGATCCGCTGCGCTGCATCACGCTGGAAGACTCCTTTAACGGCATGATTTCCACCAAGGCCGCGCGCATGCGTTCCATCGTGATCCCGGCCGCCGAATACCGCCACGATCCGCGCTGGGCGCTGGCGGACCACAAGCTGGACACCCTGGAACAGCTCACCCCCGCCCACTTTGCCTGACCTGCGGCGCCGGCCACCGGCGCCCTGACTTTTCCGTTCTGCGTCATAAAAGGGATCCGTGCCGCAAAACAAACGAAACAGCGTTTCATTATTATTGAATCGGCATGCTGTTGTTATTATGCTGGGTGGCAGGGAAAGCGACGGTCCGCGAAACGTTGTCACTGCCACGCAGCGCTCTTCGCGGCCGCCGCTTCCTCCCGCCGCTGCGTACTGAAAACCGCCCTTATTTCTCTCCGTTCCGCACAGCCCATTGCCCGCTTTTTGTTCACGCCCGTCAAAAGCGATGATTTGTTACGTATTGCCGTAACAAGCCGTTGTAAAACCGGGAAAAATAAACAATTGGTTACAGGGTAACTGCTTCCACTACTGGGAATTTTCCCATATACTGGATAAATTAACAGTTTACCAGCCGGAATCGCAACAGCATGACTGCGGAAGGACATCTCATTTTCTCTGTCGCTTGCGCGATCTTCGCCAAGAAGGCGGAAGTCACGCCAGAGCTGGCTACCGGCGACTGGTGGCACATCATACCCGCCGCGCTGCTGACCTCGCTGCTGCCGGACATCGATCATCCCAAGTCGGTACTGGGCCAGCGTCTGCGCTGGATTGCCCTGCCCATCGCCCGCGCCTTCGGCCACCGCGGCTTCACCCACAGCCTGCTGGCGATCGCCGGCGGCATGGCGCTGTTCCAGCTGGACGTGCCGCGCAGCTGGCCGATCCCGGCCGACGCGCTGCACGCCATGATCATCGGTTACTTCAGCCATCTGCTGGCCGATATGCTCACTCCCGCCGGCGTTCCGCTGCTGTGGCCATGCCGCTGGCGTTTTCGCCTGCCGCTGCTCAACTCGCAAAAAGGCAACCAGCTGGAGCGCGTGCTGTGCCTGTGCCTGGTGGCGTTTGCCATCTGTTGGCAAGGTGATTTCACCCTGCCGGTGCAATCCTATGTCGAGCAAATCAGAAATATCAGACTCTGATCACAAAAACCCGCTCAACCCATCACCTTCATGTATATAAAACAAACAAAAACACACAAAAAGCTATATCAAATTCCATTTGGATATAAGTAGGCCACTCGGCAAACTGTTACGATATTTACATCGCGACATACGTGATGCGTAGTCGTTTTTATAAGAAAGATTATTGGAGACATTGGGGATGAATCTTCCGCTCGTGATTAACGTGCTGGTGTTTGTCGCGCTCCTGTTGCTGTTGGCGCAAACCCGCCACAAGCAATGGAGCCTGGCGAAAAAAGTGCTGGTCGGCCTGGTGGTCGGCGTGGTGTTCGGCCTGGGCCTGCAGCTGGTGTACGGCTCCGACAACCCGGTGCTGAAAGAATCCATCAGCTGGTTCAACATCGTCGGCAACGGCTATGTGCAACTGCTGCAAATGATCGTCATGCCGCTGGTGTTCGCCTCGATCCTGAGCGCGGTGGCCAAGCTGCATAACGCCTCTTCTCTGGGCAAAATCAGCGTCCTGACTATCGGCACGCTGCTGTTCACCACGCTGATCTCGGCGCTGGTGGGCGTGCTGGTCACCAACCTGTTCGGCCTGACCGCCGAAGGCCTGGTGCAGGGCGCGCAGGAAAGCGCGCGTCTGACGGCGATCCAGACCAACTACGTGGGTAAACTGGCCGATCTGACCGTGCCGCAGATGGTGCTGTCGTTCATCCCGAAAAACCCGTTCGCCGATCTGACCGGCGCCAGCCCGACGTCTATCATTAGCGTGGTGATTTTCGCCACCTTCCTCGGCGTGGCGTCGCTGCAGCTGCTGAAAGACGACAAGCCGAAAGGCGAACGCGTGCTGGTGGCTATCGACACCCTGCAGGCCTGGGTAATGAAGCTGGTGCGTCTGGTCATGAAGCTGACGCCTTACGGCGTGCTGGCGCTGATGACCAAAGTGGTCGCTGGTTCCAACATTCACGACATCGTCAAGCTCGGCAGCTTCGTGGTGGCCTCGTACATCGGCCTGGCCATCATGTTCGTGGTACACGCGGTCCTGCTGGCCTTCACCGGCGTTAACCCGATGAAGTTCTTCCGCAAAGTGTGGCCGGTGATCACCTTCGCCTTCACCAGCCGCTCCAGCGCCGCCAGCATTCCATTGAACGTGGAAGCGCAGACCCGTCGTCTGGGCGTGCCGGAATCCATCGCCAGCTTCTCGGCGTCGTTCGGTGCCACCATCGGCCAGAACGGCTGTGCGGGCCTCTACCCGGCGATGCTGGCGGTGATGGTTGCGCCGACCGTCGGCATCAACCCGCTGGACCCGGTGTGGATCGCCACCCTGGTTGGCATCGTCACCATCAGCTCCGCCGGTGTGGCGGGCGTGGGCGGCGGCGCCACCTTCGCCGCGCTGATCGTACTGCCGGCGATGGGCCTGCCGGTGACGCTGGTCGCGCTGCTGATCTCGGTCGAACCCCTGATCGACATGGGCCGTACCGCGCTGAACGTCAACGGCTCCATGGCAGCAGGCACCATCACCAGCCAGCTGATGAAGCAAACCGACAAAGCCGTGATGGACAGCGAAGACGAAGTCGAATTGGCTCACCGCTAACGCCGTCTCAGAACGAAAAAACCGGGGATTATCCCCGGTTTTTTTATGCCCCGCGTTCGGTCGTTACGGCCGCTCGCCGTTCGCCAGCCGCCGGTTGATATCGGCGATCGCGCCCGGCAATTGCGCCAGTGTGTCTATCACATAATGCGCGCCCGCCGCGTACAGCTTATCGGCGGCCGCCGTGCGGCGCTGCTCTATTTCTCCTGCCGCCATTTGACGGTACTCCGACCAGGTAGCGCCGAACTCGTTGCCGGACAGCGCCAGCCCGATGCTCCACATCCCGGCGTTCAGCCCTTCGGCAATGCCCGGCACCGCGTCATCCACCTTCACGCAGTGCGCCACCGCATCGATGCCCAGCGCGATGACGTTCTGCAATGCCATCCACGGCCCCGGTCGGCCGCCGGCCGCAAGATCGTCAGTGGCGACCCAATAATCCGGCGCATAGCCGCGCTGCGCGGCGGCAGGCACCAGCACCTCCATCACCGCACGCGGATAGCCGGAGCAGGAACCGATTTTGATGCCCTGTTCACGCAGAGCGGCGATCGCCTGCGGCACGCCCTCAATGGGATCGGCGAAATCGATCACTTTGGCGATTTGCAGCGGCATAAACGCCTGATACAGCGCGTCGATGTCTTGATGGCTCATCGAGCGGCCCAGCTTCTGCCGCCAGCGTGCGTCGACCGCCGGCAGTTTGCCCAGCGCCTCGATGTGCTGCCATTTGCCGAGCCCCATCGGAATGCGCGCCTCCGCCAGGCTGATGTCGATATCGAAGGTTTGCTTGAACGCCTCGACAAAAATCTGCGTTGGCGCAAAGGAGCCGAAGTCCACCGTGGTGCCGGCCCAGTCGAGGATCACTGCGTTGATCTGTTTCATGGTCAATCCTTATTGATTCCAGTACATCGCCTGCCCGACGGCCGCCAGCAAGCGTTCGATATCCTGCGGATAAATTTCCCCGATGTTGCCGATGCGGAAGCAGTCGCTCTGCGACACTTTGCCGGGATAGATCACAAACCCTTGCTGCTTCAGGCGCTGATAAAACTCGGCGAAGCGATAAGTGTCGGCCTCAGGCGAATAGAACGCGGTGATGATCGGCGAATGCAGCGCATCGTCCAGCAGGGTCTCAAAGCCCAGCTCGCGCATACCCGCCACCAGCCGACGCTGATTGGTCTGATAACGGTGGTGGCGCGCGGCGATACCGCCCTCTTGTTCCAGCTCTTTCAGCGCCTGCGCGAAGGCCAGCACGGTGTGGGTCGGCGACGTAAAGCGCCATTTACCGGCCTGGTCTTCCATACAGCGCCACTGGGCATACAGATCCAGCGACAGCGAGCGTGAACGGCCGGCACATTTCTCCAGCTCGCTGCGGCGGGCGATGACGAAAGCGAAGCCCGGCACGCCCTGAATGCATTTATTGGCGGAGCTGATCAGAAAATCGATGCCCAGCGCATCCACATCCAATGGGATGCCGCCGAAGCTGCTCATGGCATCGACGATGAAGGTCTTGCCGTTGCGCGCCGCCAGGCCGGCGACTTTCTGCAGCGGGTTGAGCATGCCGGTGGTGGTTTCGCAGTGCACCATGGCGATATGGCTGATGCGCGCATCGCTTTTCAGCACCGCCTCCATTGCCGCCACGTCCGGCTCATTGACCTCTCCGCAGTCGAAAGCGTGGTGGTCAATATCCATCAGCCGCGCCATTTCGATCATCCGCGCCCCGTAGGCGCCGTTGTTGACGATCAGCAGCTTGTCCTGCGGGCCGATGACCGTGCCCAGCACGCCTTCCACCGCAAAACTGCCGCTGCCCTGCAGCAGCACCGAGGTGTACCCGGCGGACGGTGTCGCCAGCGCCACCAACCGTTGGCGGATGCGCTGCACCACGCCCAGGTTGTAATCTTCATCCCAGGTGCAGCTGTCGAACAGCATCGCCTCTTTTACCGTTTTCGACGTGGTCAACGGGCCGGGGGTCAACAGCAGGTAGTTACGATCGGACATGTCATTCACCTATTTGGTCTATACCAGATTGCAGGCATTGTGGCGGCAAATTCCTTCCCCGGTCAAACGACAAAGCGCGGTGAAACAAAAAATTCATCTGGCTATGTATAATAAGCGCGTGCCGGAATGTCGGGCCGATGCCATAGCGAGATGAAATGAAAGAACATCAGGGCGATATGCCCCATTACCTGCAGATCAAGGATCAGCTTCAGGCGCGCATCACCCGCGGCGCGCTGCAGGCGGGCGACAAGCTGCCTTCGGAGCGCGAGCTGTGCGCCATCTTCTCCACCACCCGCGTTACCATTCGCGAGAGCCTGGCGCAGCTGGAGGCCACCGGCGCCATCTACCGCGCCGATCGCCGCGGCTGGTTCGTCACGCCGGAACGGCTGTGGTTGGATCCGACGCAGAACACCAACTTCCACCGCCTCTGCCAGGAGCAGGGCCGCGCGCCGCGCACCGCGCTGCTGTCCGGCGAAAAAACCACGGTGCCGCTCGACGTGATGCAGCCGCTGGCGCTCGAGCCGTTCGATCAGGTGTATCTGCTGCGCCGCGTGCGCTATGCCGACGGCCGCGCCATCTGCTATTGCGAGAACCACTGTCTGCCGCAGCGGGTACCGGAACTGCTGAGCCACGATCTCAACGGCAGCTTGACCGAGGTTTATCAGCAACATTACGATTTGATTTACAGCAACATGCACCTGTCGTTCTACCCGACCGCCCTGCCTTACCGCGCCGCCAACGCGCTCGGCGCCATGGTCGGTCTGCCCGCCTTATTGCTGCGCCGCTTGAATTACGATCAGCACGGCCGCATTCTCGATTTCGACATCGAATACTGGCGCCACGACAGCCTGCGCATCGAGGTCGATACGCTTTAATCCCCAGCATGACGGGGCTGCGCCCGCCGCTCCGCCTTTCTCTCCCACGCCCAATTCCCGTTGTCGGCAACTCTATTTTGCCGCTTTCATTTGTTTGTCATATTCGCCGATTAGCTTGGCCGCATGTCTGGTGTATACCAGTTTCGCATTAACCCGCAACAGTGAGGCTGAAGCTATGAAACTTTCTCGTCTGGTCGTGATGACCGCCATCGCACTCGGCGCCGCGCCGGCCTGGGCCGCCGACGCGGTGGTGACCGTCTACTCCGCCGATGGCCTGCACGACGGCGATCACAGCTGGTATCAAACCCAGTTTGACGCCTTCACTCAGGCAACCGGGGTCAAGGTGCAGTACGTCGAAGGCGGTTCCGGCGCCATCGTCGAGCGCCTGTCGAAAGAGCGCAGCAACCCGCAGGCCGACGTGCTGGTGACGCTGCCGCCGTTCATCCAGCGCGCCGCCGCGGAAAAACTGCTGCAGGATTTCACCCCGCAGGATGCGGTGCAGATCGCCGGCGCCCAGCCGCAGTTCGTGCCGCTGGTGAACAACTACCTGAGCTTCATCTATAACGCCAAACTGTTGCCGCAGGCGCCCGCCAGCTATCAACAGCTGCTGGACGCGCAGTTCCGCAACAAGCTGCAGTACTCCACGCCGGGCCAGGCGGGTGACGGCACCGCGGTGATGCTGCAGGCGTTTCACAGCTTCGGCAGCAAAGACGCCGGTTTCGACTACCTCGGCAAGCTGCAGAGCAACAACGTCGGCCCTTCCGCTTCCACCGGCAAGCTGACCGCGCTGGTCAATAAAGGCGAGCTGCTGGTGGCCAACGGCGATCTGCAGATGAACCTGGCGCAGATGCGCAGCAACCCGAACGTGAAGGTGTTCTGGCCGGCCGGGCCGGACGGCAAGCGCAGCACGCTGGTGCTGCCTTACTATGTCGGCCTGGTGCAAGGCGCGCCGCAAAGCACCAATGGCAAAAAGCTGATCGACTTCCTGCTGAGCAAAGAAGCCCAGAGCAGCGTCAGCGCCATTTCCTACGGCATGCCGGTGCGTAAGGACGTCACCCCGACCGACGATAACTTCAAGCAGTCGCAGGCGGCGCTGAAAGGCGTGGAGATCTGGGCGCCGGACTGGAATCAGGTGGTGAGCAGCCTGTCCGCCGATATCTCCCGCTGGCACCAGGTGACCGAATGACGCTGACGATGCCTTCTACCCTCTCTTCCCGCGCCGAGGCGCGGGATAGCAGCCAGGACATCGCCGGGCCGTCGGGCATTCAGCTCGATCGCGTCAGCGTGTCGTATCGCGGCACCGAGGTGCTGAAACCCCTCACGCTCACCATCGCCCCCGGCGAAGTGCTGGCGCTGATCGGCCCCTCCGGTTCGGGCAAAACCACCGTGCTGCGGGCGATCGCCGGATTCGTGCAGCCGTCCGCCGGGCGTATTGCCATCGGTGACGTCGATGTCACCGACGTGCCGCCTTATGAGCGCGGCCTGGGCATGGTGGTACAGAACTACGCGCTGTTTCCGCATATGCGCGTCGAAGACAATGTGGCGTTCGGCCTGCGCGCCCAGGGCAAGCCGCGCGGCCTCACCGCCGAGCGCGTCGAAGAGGCGTTGGCCATCGTCGGCATGTCCGCCTACGCCAAGCGCTATCCCAGCCAGCTTTCCGGCGGCCAGCAGCAGCGGGTGGCTATCGCTCGCGCCATCGCGGTGCGCCCCAAAGTGCTGTTACTGGATGAACCGCTGTCCGCGCTGGACGCGCAAATTCGCCACAGCATGGTGGAAGAGATCGCCCGCCTGCACCGCGAGCTGCCTGACCTGACCATCCTGTACGTCACCCACGATCAGGGCGAAGCGCTGACGCTGGCGGACAAGATTGGCATCATGCGCGACGGCCACCTGATCGCCCACGGCGAGACCCGCGCGCTTTACCATCATCCCACGAACCGCTTCGCCGCCGAGTTCCTCGGCCGCGCCAACCTGCTGCCGGCCACCGCGCTGGAGACCACTACCGGGCAAGGCATGACCACCGTCAGCTGCGCCGGCAAAGTGATCGGCTGCTTCACCTACGGCGCACAACGCGGCTTCGACAAACTGCTGTGTATTCGGCCGCAGCATATTGCGCTCGATGCCGACGCCCAGCGCAGCAACTGCCTCATCGGTACGCTGCGCGATATTCACTGGCAGGGGGAATTGACGCACCTGCAGTTCGACGCGCAAGGCCATCCGCTGCGCGTGGTCACCACCCACCGCAGCCGGATGCCGCAGATCGGCGAGCGCGTGCCGCTCTATTTCGCCCCCGACGACGCGGTACTGATCGAGGACTGACATGACCGACTCTACGCTTATTCGCCCGGCCCTACGGCTGCGCTTGCCGCGCCGCCTGTGGATCCTGCTGCCGCTGCTGGTGCTGGCGACGCTGTTTTTCTATCCGCTGGCGCTGATCGTCAAACAGGCGTTTACCGACGAGCAGGGGCTGTTCAGCGCTGCCGCGCTGCACCAGGTGTTCGAATCCCGACGCTTTGTCGGCGCCCTGCTCAACACGCTGCAGATTGCGCTGCTGGCAACGCTGGGCTGCCTGGTGCTCGGCACCCTGCTGTCGCTGCTGCTGGTGTTCACGCCGTTCCCCGGCAGCCGATTGATCGCCCGGGTGATCGATACCTTTATCGCCATGCCAACCTTCCTGATCACGCTGGCCTTCACCTTTATTTACGGTTCCGCCGGCCTGCTGAACGGCACGCTGATGGCTACCTTCGGTTTTACCCTGCCGCCGGTGGACTTTCTTTACTCCATTTGGGGCGTGATCCTGGCGGAAATCATCGTGTTTACGCCGCTGGTGATGCGCCCGCTGATGGCGGCGCTGTCGCAGATCGATCGCAGCCAGCTCGAGGCCGCCAGCATCCTCGGCGCCCGGCCGGGGCGCGTGGTGCGCCAGGTGATTTTGCCCGCCGCGCTGCCGGCCTTGCTGGCCGGCGGCAGCCTGTGTTTGCTGTTGACCACCAATGAGTTCGGCATCGTGCTGTTTATCGGTGCCAAGGGCGTCACCACGCTGCCGATGATGGTCTATTCCAAAGCAATTCTGGAGTCGGATTACGCCGTCGCCTGCACGATCGCCGTCGTGAATATCGCGCTGTCGCTCGGGCTGTTCTCCCTTTACCGCTACGCCGCGGCGCGCGCCGGGCTGAGGAACTGACGATGTTGATTTGGTCTCGCACCGGCCGCACCCTGACCTGCACGCTGGCGGTCACGCTGTTCGCCCTGTTCTTCTGCCTGCCGCTGGCGGTGATCCTGATGTCCAGCCTCAGTGAACAGTGGAACGGCGTGCTGCCGAGCGGCTTCACCCTCAGCCATTTCCGCCAGGCCTTCAGTGGCGCCTCCTGGGACGCGCTGGTCGCCAGCCTGGCTATCGGTTTCAGCGCCAGCCTGTTCGCGCTGCTGTGTGGTACCTGGGCGGCGTTGGCGCTGCGCCACCATCAGGGGCGCGGCCAGCGCCTGCTGAGTACGCTGTTCTTCATACCCAGCGCGGTGCCTTCGGTGTCGATCGGTTTA
The DNA here is from genome assembly GCF_020858655.1 of Serratia montpellierensis. Taxonomy (NCBI): domain Bacteria; kingdom Pseudomonadati; phylum Pseudomonadota; class Gammaproteobacteria; order Enterobacterales; family Yersiniaceae; genus Serratia; species Serratia montpellierensis. The sequence goes on along the minus strand of NZ_VOSN01000022.1, from coordinate 277,282 downwards.
GGGATGCTGGTGGCATTCAGCCAGGGGCCGCTGCAGATGAACGGTACCTTCCTGATCGTGCCCGTCGCCCACTTCGTGCTGATTTCCGCCTTCACCTTCGGCAACGTGATGGCCGGGCTGACCCGGCTTTCGAGCGACTACGAAAACGTCGCCGCCAGCCTGGGCGCTTCGCCGCTGTTTCGCCTGCGTCACGTCACCCTGCCGATGATCGCTCCCTATATGATCTCCGCCTTCGCCCTCAGCCTGTCGCTGTCAATGGGGGAGCTGGGCGCGACCATGATGATCTACCCGCCGAGCTGGGCGACGCTGCCGGTCACTATTTTTAGCCTGACCGATCGCGGCAGCATCGCCAACGGCGCGACGCTGACCATGATCTTGGTGGCGGCCACGTTGCTGTTGATGTTAGTGCTGGAGCGGATTGCGCAGCGGCTGACGCCGGGCGCAAAATAACAAAAAGGCGCTGCCATGGCAGCGCCTGATTCTTCGACGTGAAGGGTCAGAACGGGTAGTCGTGATAGCCCTGCTGTTCACTGATGCGCCGGGCGGCGACGTGCAGCAGCGCCACATACTCCTTCCGCGCCGCGTCGGAAAAGCGCAGCGTCGGGAAAGAAATGCTCAGCCCGGCGATCGCCACCCCGAACCGATCGAAGACCGGCACCGCAATGCAGCGGATCCCTACCTCCTGTTCCTCGGCATCTTCGCCGTATCCCTGCTCACGCACCCGTTCCAGCACCGGCAACAGCTCGGCGGCGCTGGCCAGGGTATGCTCGGTGCTGCGGGTAAATTCAATCTGCGACAGGATCTGCGCCACCTCATCCCGATCGCGCCAGGCCAACAGCACTTTACCGATGGCGGTGCTGTGCAGCGGGTTGCGGCGGCCGATGCGCGAATACATGCGCAGGTTATACATCGCGTCTATCTTGTGGATGTAGACGATGCCATCTTCATCCAGGGCGCCAAGGTGAATGGTTTCGCGGGTATGATTCGACAGTTCGCGCATCTGCACGTCGGCGCTGCGGATCAGATCGACGTTCTGCAACGATTTGGCGCCCAGCTCGAACAGCTTGAGCGTCAGCGCATACTTTTCCGTCTCCCCTTCCTGCGAAACGTAGCCCAGCGCTTTCATGGTCTGCAGAAAACGGTAGACGGTGCTTTTAGACATCATCACCCGCTGGGACAGTTCGGTAATGCCAATCTCGCGCTCATCGCCGAGCGCCTGCAAAATGCCGAACACTTTCATCACGGATGAGACGGCATCCGGCTGCTTGTCTGAATCTGCGTTAGCCATGGTGCATACCCTACTTAACGGTTTTGTTTCAGGAAATTTAAACAAGGGTTTCAGTATAATCGGAACAGATCGCGACGCGCAACGCACATGAATGCTAAGTGATTGAAGCCAATTGGATAACCGCCGACCTGCTCATCGCCGTTTACAATTAAGCAGACAAGGGGCATGCAATCGCAGGCGATTATGATTAGCATGATAATACTCCCCTGAATAAACACCGCTGAGACCAACATGCGTCCTTGTTCCGACGGCCTCCCCGTCCCGCAACGCTATGGAGCGATCTTCGCGATCGCCCTCGGCATTACCGTATCCGTACTCGACGGCGCGATAGCCAACGTAGCGCTGCCCACCATCGCGCGCGATCTCAACGCCAGCCCGGCCAGTTCCATCTGGGTGGTCAACGCCTATCAGTTGGCGATCACCGTGTCTCTGCTGTCGCTGGCGTCACTCGGCGATCTGGTTGGCTACCGCCGCATCTATCAGGCCGGGTTGCTGGTGTTCAGCATTACCTCACTGTTCTGCGCCCTGTCCGACTCGCTGCTCACGCTGACCATCGCCCGCGTGCTGCAAGGCTTTGGCGCCGCCGCTATCATGAGCGTCAACACCGCGCTGATCCGCATCATCTACCCGCAGCGTTTTCTCGGCCGCGGCATGGGCATCAACTCGTTGATCGTCGCCTGCTCCTCGGCGGCCGGGCCAACGGTGGCGGCGGCGATCCTGTCGGTCGCATCCTGGCAATGGCTGTTCGCCATCAACCTGCCGATCGGCATCGTCGCGCTGCTGCTGGGGATGAAATTCCTGCCGGCCAACGGCCAAAAAAGCGATAACCGCCGTTTCGATCCCACCAGCGCCGTGCTGAACGCGTTGACGTTCGGCCTGCTGATCACCGCCATCAGCGGTTTCGCCCAGGGCCAAAGCCTGACGCTGATCTTCAGCGAGATCGCGGCGCTGCTGGCGATTGGCGCGGTGTTCGTGCGCCGTCAGCTGCGCCAGGAATTCCCGCTGCTGCCGGTCGACCTGCTGCGCATCCCGATCTTCGCCCTGTCGATGGGCACCTCAATCTGCTCATTTGCTGCGCAAATGCTGGCGATGGTGTCGCTGCCGTTCTTCCTGCAAAGCGCATTGGGCCGCGACGAAGTAGCGACCGGGCTGCTGCTGACGCCGTGGCCACTGGCGATCGTGGTGATGGCGCCGATCGCCGGCCGGCTGGTGGAGCGCGTGCACGCCGGCCTGCTGGGCTGTATTGGGCTGGCGGTGTTCGCGCTCGGGCTGTTCTCGCTGGCGCTGCTGCCCGCGGCGCCGTCGGATGGGGACATTATCTGGCGCATGGTGCTGTGCGGCGCCGGCTTCGGCCTGTTCCAGTCGCCCAACAACCACACCATCATCTCCGCCGCGCCGCGTAACCGCAGCGGCGGCGCCAGCGGCATGCTGGGCACCGCGCGCCTGCTGGGGCAAACCTCGGGGGCCGCGCTGGTGGCGCTGATGTTCAACCTGTTCCCCACCTCCGGCACCCACGCTTCGCTGATCCTGGCCGGCGTGTTCGCCACCCTGGCGGCGGCGGTCAGCAGCCTGCGCATCACCCAATCGACGGCGCAAACGGCGCAGCCAAGCCGCGAGGTGAAATAGCGGACATAAAAAAACCCCGGCAAGCCGGGGTTTTTCCTTTCATTCAGCCGATTACTTCAGGTACTGGCCGGAACGCAGCGCTTCGATGCGCTTGTCGAGCGGCGGGTGCGACATGAACAGCTCGCTGAACGACTTGGATTTACCGTTGATGCAGAACGCCATCATGCTGCCCGCTTCCTGCGGTTCGTAGCTGGTTTTCAGGCGCTGCAAGGCGGCGATCATCTTCTCGCGGCCCACCAGCTTGGCGGAGCCGGCGTCGGCGTAGAACTCACGGTGACGCGAGAACCACATGGTGATGATGCTTGCCAGGATGCCGAACACCAGTTCCAGCACCATCGACACCGCGAAGTAAATCATCGGGTTGCCGTTGCCTTCCCCTTCGCCATCACCGTCGCGGTTGCCGAGGAAACCGGCGGCGACCTGCGCGATCAGGCGCGAAATGAAGATGACGAAGGTGTTCACGATGCCCTGAATCAGGGTCATGGTCACCATATCGCCGTTGGCGACGTGGCTGATTTCGTGCGCGATGACCGCTTCCGCTTCGTCGCGGCTCATGCTCTGCAGCAGGCCGGTGCTGACGGCGACCAGCGAGGCGTCGCGGCGTGCGCCGGTGGCGAAGGCGTTGATGTCCGGCGCGTGATAGATAGCGACCTGCGGCATGGCGATGCCCGCCTGCTGCGACTGACGGCGTACCGTTTCCAGCAGCCAGTTTTCGGTTTCGTTACGCGGTTGTTCAATCACTTCCCCGCCGACGGAGCGCAGCGCCATCCACTTGGACATCAGCAACGACACGAAAGCGCCGCCGAAGCCGAACAGACCGGCCATGATCATCAGGCCCTGAACGCTACTGGATTGGATTCCTGTCAGGCTGAGCACCAGCCCGAAAACCAACATCACCGCCAGGTTGGTGAGCAGGAACAGAGCTATACGCATCATAAAATGTTTACTTCCTCATAAATGTTAACAAAACGCTGTCTAAGATACCCTAGATCGTATGGGCATTCGTCACAGTTTCAAGAGTCGCGCGTCATTAACCTACTAAAAATACGAAACTTTACAAAAACGACGCGCGACCGGGATTTGGCAAATTGTAAACGATTGTTGCGCAAGGCGGAGGGATTTCTCAGAAAAAATTCCTGGCCCACGCAAAATGACGTCGAGAAAAATTGCCCGCACACTTTTTATGGCCGCCAGGCCCTCACCGCCTTCGCTCACGCAGCGCTAGCCTCGCCTGACAGGAAAGTTTGAATCCCGCGATTAATTGTTACATTATAACATCACAATTAATCGTAAAGGGATGTCAATCATGTTACCTCGCTTGGTCTGTCTGCTGACTGCGTGGCTGCTCTTTTGCCACGTCGCGCAAGCTGAAATCCACCTCACCGACGCAGAAGGACGCCAGGTCACCCTGGCCGCCCCCGCACAACGCGCCTATATCGGCTTTTACTACGAAGATTTTCTGGCGGTGAACGGCCCGGACAGTTTTCAACAGGTGGCCGCCTTCTCTAAAAGCGACTGGGCCTTGCGCACCAGCCAATGGCCGCGTTATCAGGCGGCTCTGCCGCGGCTCGCTCAGCTGGTCGATGTCGGTTCGCTCTACAATCAGAGCTTTGACTTCGAACGCCTGCTGACCACGCGGCCAGACCTGCTGATCCTGGCGAAATGGCAGCTCGACGGCTTCGCCAACTACCTGCCGGTGCTGCAACAGCTCAACATCCCTTACATCGTCGTCGACTTCAACCAAGGTGCGGAAGTCAAACTCGCCAGCATTCGGGCCATGGGTCAGGCGATGGGCCACCCCGAGCGGGCGGAACGGCTGGCCAGCGAGTATCGGCAGAGCCTTGAAGATACTCAACGGCGTATTCGCAAGGCGCAGCTGCCGCCACCGACCGCTTATATCGAACTCGGCGATAAGGGGCCCGGCGAATACAGCAGCAGCTATGGTGCCTCCGTTTGGGGGCCGCTGTTACAGCTGGCCGGCGCCCGCAATATCGCCGCCGGCGTCGTCGGTAGCCCCGCGCCTTTACGCGCCGACTATGTGCTGACCCAAAAGCCGGACGTCATTTTTCTCGCCGGCGGCGACTGGGAAAACATGCCAAACGCCGTACCGATGGGCTACGGCGCACAGGCTGCCCCCCTTCAGGCACGCCTCGCTCAGTACGCCCGGCGTGCCGGTTGGCCGCAGCTGCCGGCGGTAAAAGACCAACGCCTCTATGCGCTCTACCATGGCGGCGCGCGCACGATTTACGACTTCATTTTTGTTCAGTATCTGGCGAAAGCGCTCTATCCCGCCGCGTTTGCCGATGTCGATCCCGCGCGCAATCTGGCGCAGTTCTACCGCCAATATTTACCGATAGAGGCAGACGGCGTCTTCCTGCAACGCTGGCAAGGAGAGTAACCGTGGTTCACACAGGACGTGCGTTTTTGCAACGGCGCAGACTGCGCCGCGGGTTATTGACGCTGGCGCTGCTCGGCGCGCTGTTGGCGGCCGCCGTCATCGATCTGACCGTCGGTGCCGCCCACCTAAGCCTCACGGATATCGTGCGGATGCTCTGGCCCGGCTCCGCGCCAGGCAACGAGCTGCATCAGGTGGTTTTCTGGTCGATTCGCTTGCCGATGACGCTCACCGCGTTGGTCGTCGGCGCCAGCCTGGCGCTGGCCGGTTTGTTGATGCAGACCGTGCTGGCCAACCCCCTCGCCAGCCCCTATACGCTGGGGATCTCTGCCGCGGCGGGGTTTGGCGCGGCGCTGTCGATCATCACCGGATTCAGCCTGGGCGGCGCGCTGGCGCTGGGCACGCCGCTGCTGGCTTCGCTGATGGCGTTGCTCGCCTGCGTGCCTATCTATCTGCTGGGACAGCGCCGCGGCATGACGCCGCAAATTTTGGTGCTGAGCGGCATCGTGGTGCTGTTCTTCTTTCAGTCGCTGCAATCCCTGCTGCTGTTTATAGCCTCGCCGGAAGCCATGCAGCAAATCGTCTTCTGGCTGTTCGGCAGCCTGCTCAAAGCCAATATGCACGGCGTGGCGATCACCGGCGGCGTCCTGTTCTGCGCGCTGGTCGTCAGCCTGCGGCTGGCCTGGCGCCTGACCGCACTGTCCGCCGGCGAAGAACAGGCCCAGGGGCTGGGCATCAACGTCAGCGGGCTGCGCAAGCTGGCCTTTCTGCTGGCGACCTTGCTGACGGCCGCCTCGGTCTCGTTTGTCGGCACCATCGGGTTCGTCGGGCTGATCGCCCCGCATTTCGCCCGTTTTCTGGTGGGCGAGGATCAACGCTATCTGATCTGCATTTCCGCCCTTTGCGGCAGCCTGCTGCTGCTGTGCGCGTCGATCGTCGCCAAACTGGTGCTGCCGAACGGCGTAGTGCCCATCGGCATCGTTATCGCCTTAATCGGCGTGCCGGTGCTGTTCTACTTCGTCACCCGACAGGTTAAACGCCCATGACTCAACTGACCCTCACCGGCGTCGGCGTCACGCTGCATCGACGTCAGCTGTTAGCCGACGTTTCATTGGCCTGGCCGGAGGCAAAGCTCGGCGGCATCATCGGCCCCAACGGCGCCGGCAAATCCACGCTGCTCAAAGCAATCAATCGCATGCTGCCGCACAGCGGCGCTATCGCTTACCGCGAGCGCCCGCTCGATCCGAAAACCAGCCGCATCGCCTATGTGCCGCAGCTGAATCGCAGCGAGTCGGCGTTGACCGCGTTTGAAATGGTGCTGCTGGGTAGGGTACGCCAGTTGGGCTGGCGCGTCAGCGCCGCCCAGGCCGACGCGGTCGAACAGGCGCTGGCGGAATGCGGCATTTCGGCGCTTGCCGATCGCCCCTTCAACCGCCTCAGCGGCGGCCAACGGCAGTTGGTGATGCTGGCGCAGGCCTTCGTCTCTCAGCCGCAGCTCATTTTACTCGACGAGCCCACCAGCGCGCTGGACATCCACCATCAGCTGCGCGTGCTCAATCAGATCGCCGACTACAGCCGGCGTCATCGCTGCATCACGCTGCTGGTGATCCACGATCTGGGGCTGGCGCTGCGCTACTGCCATTCTCTCACCTTGCTCGAGCACGGACGCGTCATTTGCCACGGCGACACCCATCAGATGATGGGGCACCCGATGATGTCCCGCGTATTTGGCGTCGGTATCGAAAGCGGCATCAGCCCCCAAGGCTACCCCTTTCTGCTGCCGACACAGCTGTTACACGCACACGGAGAAACCCCATGTACACTCTGACCAAGGCGGACATGCTGGCGCAACTCGCCGGCTTGCAACAGGAAATCCACCAGCTCCACCGTTCCGCCCGGCAAGATCGGCGCCATTTTTCCCTGCTGGAACGGCGCTTCAGCCGCCTGCAGGCCTTTAACGATCTGCCGCAGCTGCAGGCCTATCGCCGCAAGCTGGAAAACGACCGTTTGATAACGGCGCAGATCGCCCAGCTGCGAGCAGTCGCCAATGCCGCTTTGTGCGATTACGAGAAGCATCGCGTTTCGACGCTCTGCCGGGAGCAGGCGCAGGCCAACGCCTACCTGAACAGTTTCGATAGCGCCCTGCAACTGGAGATCGCCGCCGCCGGCATCAAACCCGGCGAACGGGTGTTGCTGGTGGGCAGCGGCGCCTTGCCCACCACCGCGCTGGCGCTGGTCGCCAGGCTCTCCGCTACCGTCATTTGCTACGATTGCGACCCGGCGGCCCAGCGTTTTGCCCGCCGCCTCACGCACCATCTGGGGCTGTCACGGCAAATCCCCTGCATCGATAAATTGAACGGCCTGACCGACTGCGACATCGATCACATCATCATCGCCTCTCTGGTGGCGGACAAACAAACCCTGCTGACGCAGCTGCGGCCTTTACTGCCTCAGCGCGGCAAACTGCTGCTGCGCTACGGGAACGGCCTTAAGTCGATCTTCAACTGCCCTTATCACCATCTGGCTGACAGTTCACCCTGGCGCGTCAGCGGTAAACCGGTTGCCACCCCGCTGTACGACCTCTTGATTTTGGAGTCTCATCGCCATGAATAACGCCTTTCCTACCCTGATCCTCGGCGCCGGTCCGGCGGCGATCCAATTGGCTGCGGATATCCAGGCCACGGCCGACACGCGCATCGGCCTGTACAATCGCGCCAGCGAGAAAGGGCAACGCCTGAAGGCGCATCTGGCGCACACGCCCACTCTATCTCTGGAAGGCGTCGGCAAGGCGCAGCAGACCCAGCGCGATGCGCAGGTGACGATAGCCAGCTACTGTGACGATCTGTCGCTCATCGGCGGCGACTGGCAACGGCTGATCCTCGCCGTGCCCACCGACCACTATTACGACGTGTTGCGGCAGGTGCCGTGGGCTACCTTGCCCCACCTGCGGTCGTTGATCCTGCTTTCCCCGTCCATCGGCTCCGGCCTGATGGTGCAAAACCTGCTGCAGGCGGCCGGCCAATCCCACGTCGGAATCATCAGTCTGTCCAGTTATTACGCCGACACCAAATATCAGGATGCGGCGCAGCCCTACCGTGCCTATACCAAGGCCTTTAAACAGCGGATCTATCTCGCGGCCCAAAGCCCGGCGTCAGACGGCGCCGAACTCGACTGGATCTGTTCGGTGCTGGCGCATCACGCTATCGACGCCCGGCGCTGCGACAGCCTGCTGGCCGCCGAGCGCTTCAGCATCACCAACTATGTTCATCCGCCGCTGGCGCTGGCCGACACCACGCTGCAGGCGATATTCCAGCCGCAGGCACCGGTGCAATACCTGTATAAAACCCACCCCGAGGGCCCCATCTGCCCCGAGGTGATCGCTGATATGCTCGAACTGTCGGAGGATTACAAAAGGCTGCTCAACCATCTCGGCGTCGAGGGCATCAACCTGCTGCGCTTTTTGAACGACGACAGCTACCCGGTTCCCTCCCGCATGGTGAGCCGCCGCTGGATTGACCATTTCCCGCAGCTCGCGCCGGCGGAGCAACGCTATGCGCTGTTTACGCGCTATACCGCGCTGCTGGTCGATCCCTATTCCGAACCGGACGCGCAGGGCCGCTACTATGATTTTTCCGCCGTCAGGGTCGCCCGCGTCTTTCAAGATGCGCAGGGGCTATGGCGGCTACCGCGCGTGCCGCAAGAGGACGTGCGCAAACTGCGCGTTCTGGTCTTGCTGGCGGAACGGCTTGGTGTCGAGATGCCCGCCGCCCAGCGCCTGTTGGCGCGCTTTCAGCAGGCGCTGCAGAGCTTCGTCACGCGGATCGGCGCCGAACATTGCCATCATTCGTTGCTGGACGATACCTGCGACGAACAGGCGGCCATCACCTACCGTCAGTGGCGGGGGCAAGCATGAATCAGGGTGCGCTGCTGGCCATTTTCGCCTCGCTGATTTTCAGCGTCATGAATGCGCTGGTCAAAACCATCGCCGACGACATCCCCACCGGGGAAATCGTGTTCTTTCGCAGCAGCATCGGCTGCCTGCTGGTTCTGCTGCTGATGTATCGCCACGGCGTCGCCTTCAGCCGCGAAGACCGGCCGCTGCTGGTATTACGAGGCACTATGGGCGGACTGTATCTCATCTGTTATTTTTACAGCATCGCCCACCTCACGCTGGCCGACGCCAGCATGCTGGCCTACCTGTCGCCGTTTTTCTCCATTCTGCTCTCCTTGCTGGTGCTGCGTGAACGGATCAGCGCCAACACCGCATTTTGGCTGGCGCTGGTCATCATCGGCGCCGTGCTGCTGGTGCGGCCGTGGCACTTCTCGGCCTATACCCTGGCATCGCTGGTGGGCGTGATGAGCGCGGTATTCGCCTCGATCGCCTATCTGTCGGTCAACAAGCTCAGCAAGCGCCACCACAACTACGAGATCGTGTTCTATTTCCTGTTTATCGCAACGCTGATTTCGCTGCCGCTGATGTGGAACGCGTTCGTCTGGCCCAACGTCTACCAGTTTGCCATCCTGCTCGCCATCGCCCTGGTGTCGCTGTTGGGACAGGTCGTCTTAACCCAGGCCTTTTCCTCCGATAACCTGATCGTGGTTTCGGTGGTGCGCTATATCGGCATCGTTTTCAATATCGCCTGGGGCTGGCTGTTCTGGCACGAAGTTCCGCTGTTGCTGTCGCTGATCGGTTGCCTGCTGGTGGTGGTTTCCTGCATCCAGCTCGGGCTGCGCCACCGCAAGAAAGCCGTCTGAGCCGCGCGTGACGCGGCCATAAAAAAACGCACCCGAGGGTGCGTTTTTCATCCTGCCTGACGCGGCCTTATTTGGCCGGCGTTGGCTGCTGAGCGGGCTGATCTTTTTCCAGATGAGCCAGGTCCAGCGCGATATGCACGGTTTCATCCAGGTACGGATCCGGTTCCTGGTAATCCTTCGGCAGATCGTCGAGCGATTTCAGCGGCTTCTTGCCCGCGCGTTCCAGGCGCTCGTTGATGCGTTTCAGACGGGTCGCATCGTCATCATGGTTCTCTTTCTCGCGTACCGCCAGATTGAGAGACACGATGTTGCGTTTATCCTTCAGCGCCTTGTAATGCGCGATATCCTGCGCGATGTACTGGAACTCCGGATTTTGCGCAATGCGCTGCTGGTGATCTTTCAGCAGCTCCGGCTCGAACGGCGTCAGATCGCCGGTCTTGCTGTAGGTCGCCGCATTGATGCTGTCCCACGGCATGGCGTTGTCTTCAAACGCTTCGCCGGTTTCCGCCGGATCGACACCGGTCGGCATCAGAATATCCGGCGTCACGCCCTTGCGCTGGGTGCTGCCGCCATTGACGCGGTAGAACTTCTGAATGGTGTACTGCACCGAACCGAGCGCCGGCCACTCAGGGCGCAGCATCTGGTCGTAGATGCGGTTCAGCGAACGGTACTGCTGCACGGTGCCTTTCCCGAAGGTCGGTTCGCCGACGATCAGCGCGCGGCCGTAGTCCTGCATCGCCGCCGCGAAGATCTCGGAGGCGGAGGCGCTGAAGCGATCGACCAGCACCACCAGCGGACCTTTGTAGTAAGTTACGCCATCGGTGTCGGCGTCTTCACGCACTTTGCCGTTGTTGTCGCGCACCTGTACCACCGGGCCGCTCGGAATGAACAAGCCGGACAGCGACACCGCTTCGGTCAGCGCACCGCCGCCGTTGGTACGCAGGTCGATGATCACGCTCTTGACGTTCTGCTTGGCCATCTTCTGCAGCTGCACTTTCACGTCATCGGTCAGACCGACGTAGAAGCCGGGGATGTCGAACACCGCCACCTTCTCTTTGCCGACGGTCTTGATGGTCATTTTCACCGCGCGGTCTTCCAGACGGATGCGCTCGCGGGTCAAGGTGACCACGCGGGTTTTGGTGCCCTTGCCGGCCGGCAGGACTTCCAGGCGCACCTTGCTGCCTTTCGGCCCTTTGATCAACGACACCACATCGTCAAGACGCCAGCCGATCACGTCCACCATCGGTTTGCCGGCCTGGCCGACGCCGACGATGCGATCGCCCACGGTGATCGCCTTGCTCTTCGCCGCCGGACCGCCCGGCACCATCGAGTTGATCAGGGTGTAGTCGTCATCCATCTGCAGCACCGCGCCGATGCCTTCCAGCGACAGGCTCATCTCGGTGTTGAACTGCTCGGTATTGCGCGGAGACAGATAGTTGGTGTGCGGGTCGATTTCATGCGCAAAGGCATTCATCGCCAGCTGGAAGACGTCTTCGCTGTTGCTTTGCGTCAGGCGCTTGATGGCGAACTGATAACGCTTGGTCAGCGTGTCGCGGATTTCTTTGTCGGTCTTGCCGGTCAGCTTGAGGTTCAGCTCGTCATAGGTGACTTTCGCATCCCACAGGCTATCCAGTTCGGCCTTGTCTTTCGGCCACGGCGCTTTGCTGCGGTCGAGATCGATAGTGCCATTGCCGGTGAAGTTCATCGGCTTTTCCAGCAATGACAACGCATAGGTGTAACGCTCAAAGCGGCGTTTCTGCGCCAGATTGAACAGCGCGTAGAAGGTGTCCAGCTTGCCGGTTTTCAGCTCTTCGCCAACCTGATTGCGTTTGCCGGCGAACTGCGCCACGTCGGAGGCCAGCAGCACGTTATGGTTGTAGTCCAGCATGTTCAGGTAGCGATCGAAGATCTTGCCTGAAAACTCCGCATCGAGGGCAAACTGGCGGTAATGAGAGCGAGTGAAGCGCGAGGTAACGCGCTCACTCACCGTAGCGTGCTGGGGTTCCTGTTGCAGTTGGGGCAGTTGGCCGATGCGGATGTTGGCTGTTTCCGCGCCGTAACTGACACCCGCCCACAGCAGCCCTGCAATCGCTGTTAATCTGACGAATTTGTTCATGCCTTGGTTGGCCTCCGTATCAGAACTGCAAGTGTTCTGCGCGCACAATCATCGCCAGACCGGAAGAGAGCTGCACACGTACGCCATCTTTAGCGATTTCGAGTACGGTAGCATCCATCGCGCTCTTGCCTGCTCTGACTTTGATTTCCTGGCCAATTTGCAGTTTAGAGATATCCGTGACTGGCGCATAACGCGGCTGGCTTTCCTCTTTTGCTTCACGAGGTTGGCGAGCGGGCTGTGGGCGAGTTTGTGGGCGCGGCTTGCGGTTTTCCGGCGCGGCTCCGCCTTCGCGACGTGCAGCAGGCTTTTTACCAGCTGGACGCGGACGGCGCGGAGCGGCATCGGCGGATTCGCCGGCGGCTTCACGTTTTTTGGCGTTTTGTTCGGCACGCTGTGCCTGAACGCGCGCTTTGGCTTCTTCAAGCTGCTGGCGAGCATGATCGACATGCTGCTGCTCAAGTTCACCGCACGGATTGCCGTCCAGATCGACGCGCTGTGCGCCAACCTTGACACCGTACAGATAACGCCAGCTTGAGGTATATAGGCGCAGGGCAGAACGCAATTGCGTTTTGCTGAGATTCTCTTCCCCCTGCACGCGCTCTACCAAATCCTGAAAAATACCGATTTTCAGCGGACGAGCTTCGCCTTCGGCGCTAAAGCAGAGCGGAAAACGCTCGGCAAGAAAAGCAATGACTTCTTTACTAGAGTTCAACTTAGGTTGATTTTCCATGAAATTTCCTGATTACAACGGTATTGCCAACAAGCCACAGGCATGAACAGGCGTCATTATAATGACGCCATCGGTAATTGCCACGTTAACCGTCGATCAACTTGCCGCTACAGTCACATATTTCGCACTGTCGCACTGTTCCAGTTGCTCACAAAGCCCCGTCACCACTGCTTTCAGGCCCGCTTCATCCTGTTCGTCGAAGCGTTGATAAACCGTGCTGTCGATATCCAAAACGCCGATCGTCCGGCCGCCAACCGCCAACGGCAGCACGATTTCCGCATTGCTGGCCGCATCGCAGGCGATATGGCCCGGGAATGCATGCACGTCGCCGACGCGCTGCACGCGATTTTCCGCTACCGCCGTGCCGCACACGCCCTTGCCCACCGGGATGCGCACGCAGGCGATCTTGCCCTGGAACGGCCCCAGCACCAACTGGTCGCCCTCCATCAGATAGAAACCGACCCAGTTCACGTCATCCAGACGCTCGTTGATCAACGCGCTGGCGTTGGACAGCGCCGCGATAAAGTTGGTCTCCCCGCCGAGCAACGCGCTCAGGTCACGTTTTAATTCCGCGTAGAATTGTTCTTTTGTCATGTGTTAACCATTGAAACAGTGAAGATGGCCAGAAGCCCAAAGCTTAGGCTCTATAAAATAAGCATTAAATGCGTATAGCCACAAGGTTAATCATCTGTTGCTTCACAAAACCCTCCCGATCGGGGTATGTTTGCCGCTCAGAATCCCGGTTTACCTCGTTTTACCGTCCGGCGCCCGATCGCCGGTGACGCGGCCGGTTTATTTTTCAGCTACGCTGACACTTCCGGCGGGCTCAAGGGCAGCGACTTGTCAAAAATGAAAATACACGCGATCACCGCCCCCCTTTCCAAAGCGCGCCACCAGCGCTGCTGCGAGTGCGACCTGCTGTTCGTGCTGCCGCCGCTCAGCGGCAATCAGGCCGCCTATTGCCCGCGCTGCAACGCCAAGGTGGTGAACGGCCGCGACTGGTCGATGACGCGCCTGACCGCCATGGCGATCGCCATGCTGCTGCTGATGCCGTTCGCCTTCACCGAACCGCTGATCAGCATCCGCTTGCTCGGCACGCGGATCGACGCCAGTTTGCTGGAAGGCATCTGGCAAATGAGCCGCCAGGGCGATCCGCTTACCGCCAGCATGGTGGCGTTCTGCACCCTCGGCGCCCCGCTGACGCTGGCGCTGTCGCTGCTGTACCTGCGCGTCGGCCACGCGCTCGGCATGAACCTGCGCCCGGTGCTGCTGATGTTGGAGCGGCTGAAAGAGTGGGTAATGCTGGACATCTATCTGATCGGTATGGCGGTGGCGGCGATCAAGGTGCAGGATTACGCCGAAATTCAAGCGGGCAGCGCGCTGATCGCCTACCTGTCGCTCACCCTGCTCAGCATCCTGACGTTGATCCACGCCAACCTTGAGCAGTTGTGGGAGCGTTACTATCCGCAAGAACAACCGGAAGGTCCGCCGGCGGCGCTGCACATTTGCCTGTCTTGCCACTATACCGGCTATCCCGACGCGCGCGGCCGCTGCCCGCGCTGCCACGTGCCGATGTGCCACCGCCAGCCCTACAGCCTGCAGAAAACCTGGGCGGCGCTGATCGCCGCGATGATCCTGTTGATACCGGCCAACCTGCTGCCGATTTCCATCATTTACGCCAACGGCGTACGGCTCGAAGACACCATCTTCTCCGGCGTGGTCTCGCTGGCCACCTCCGGCAACGTGCCGATCGCCGCTATCGTGTTCATCGCCAGCGTGCTGGTGCCCTTTACCAAGGTGATTGTGCTGATCACGCTGCTGTTCAGTATCCATTTCAAAACCTCGCACAGCCTGAAAACGCGCATTCGTCTGCTGCGCCTGGTCACCTGGATCGGCCGCTGGTCGATGCTCGATCTGTTCGTTATCGCCTTGATGATGTCGCTGGTAAACCGCGACCAGCTGTTATCTTTTACTATGGGACCGGCCGCGTTTTACTTTGGCTCGGCGGTCATTTTGACTATTCTTGCCGTTGAATGGCTGGATAGCCGATTGATTTGGGATGCACATGCAACAGGAAACGCCGACTACACCGACTGAAGCGCGGGTTAAGAACAAACGCCGCATTTCACCGTTCTGGTTACTGCCGTTCATCGCCCTGCTGATCGCCGGGTGGCTGGTCTATAACAATTTCCAGGAACGCGGCACCACCGTCACCATCGATTTCCAATCGGCGGCGGGCATCGTCGCCGGCCGCACGCCGGTGCGTTACCAGGGCGTTGAGGTCGGCACGGTGCAAAAAATCAGCCTGAGCAAAGATCTGCGCAGCATCGTGGTGGAAGCCAGCATCAAAAGCGATCTGGAAGACTCGCTGCGCGAAGGCACCCAGTTCTGGCTGGTGACGCCCAAAGCCTCGCTGGCCGGGGTCTCCGGGCTCGATGCGCTGGTCGGCGGCAACTATATCGGCATGATGCCCGGCAGCGGCAAGGCGCAAACCCACTTCGCCGCGCTCGATACTCAGCCGAAATACCGTCTGAACACCGGCGAACTGATGATTCACCTGCACGCCGACGATCTGGGCTCGCTCAACAGCGGCTCGTTGGTCTACTACCGCAAAATCCCGGTCGGCAAGGTGTACGACTACACCATCAGCGAAGGCAATAAGGGCGTGACCATCGACGTGCTGATCGACCGCCGCTTCGCCCATCTGGTGAAAAACAACAGCCGCTTCTGGAACGTCTCCGGCTTCAAAGGCGATTTCAGCCTGTCCGGCGCGACGGTGCAGATGGAGAGCCTGGCGGCGCTGGTCAACGGCGCCATCGCCTTCGATTCACCGGCCGATGGTCAGCAGGCCAAGGGCGATCAGAGCTATTCCCTGTATCCTGATTTGGCCCACAGCCAGCGCGGCGTCAATATCCTGCTGGATTTGCCGAGCGGCAACAGCCTGAGTGAAAACCGCACGCCGCTGATGTACCAGGGGCTGCAGGTCGGCACCCTGACCAAGCTGACGTTGCAACAGGACAGCAAAGTGGTCGGTGAACTGACCATCGATCCTTCGGTGGTCGATCTGATGCGCAGCGGCACCCGCATCGTGATGCGCAGCCCGCGCATCAGCCTCAACGACGCCAAGCTCAGTCAGCTGCTGACCGGCACCACGCTGGAGCTGGTGCCGGGTGAAGGCGAGCCGCAGCAGCGCTTCAACGTGCTGGACAGCAGCGAAACGCTGTTGCAACAGCCGGGCGTGCTGACCGTCACGCTGAATGCGCCACAAAGCTACGGCATCGACGTCGGGCAGCCGCTGGTGGTGCACGGCGTGAAAGTCGGCCAGATCCTGAGCCGCACCCTGACCGCCGGCGGCGTGGTGTTCACCGCCGCCATCGACGCCCAATACCGCGGCCTGCTGCACAAAGACAGCAAGTTCGTGGTCAACAGCCGCCTCGACGTCAAGCTGGGCATAGACGGCATGGAAGTGCTCGGCGCCAGCGCCCAGGAATGGGTAGACGGCGGCGTGCGCATTATTCCGGGCAGCAAGGGGGAACCGGGCGGCCAATACCCGCTGTATGCCAACAGCGAGAAAGCCGAGGCAGGCATCGTCGGTAACGCCCCGGCCACCACCTTGACCCTCAGCGCCACCAGCCTGCCGGACGTGCAGGCCGGTTCGGTGGTGCTGTATCGCAAATTCCAGGTGGGCGAGATCGTTAACGTTCGGCCGAAGGCCAACGAGTTTGAGGTGGACGTCTACATCAGCCCGGAATACCGCAAGCTGCTGACCCGCGAAAGCATCTTCTGGGCCGAAGGCGGCGCCAAGGTGCAGCTCAACGGCAGCGGGCTGACGGTGCAGGCTTCGCCGCTTAACCGCGCGCTGAAAGGCGCCATCAGCTTCGACAACCTGCAGGGCGTGACGCTGAACAAGGGCGCCAACCGCGTGCTGTACGCCAGCGAAACCGCCGCACGCGCGGTGGGCAGCCAAATCACGCTGAAAACCTACGACGCCAGCAAGCTGTCGGCGGGCATGCCGCTGCGCTACCTCGGCATCGACGTCGGCCAGGTGGAGTCGCTGCAGTTGGCACCGGAGCGCAACGAAGTGTTGGCCAAAGCGGTGCTGTATCCGGAATACGTGCAAACCTTCGCACGCCTGGGCAGCCGTTTCTCGATCGTTTCGCCTGAGATCTCCGCCGCCGGCGTCAGCAACCTCGATACCCTGCTCCAGCCTTATATCAACGTGGAGCCGGGGCGCGGCCGCGAGCTGCGCACCTTCGAGCTGCAGCAGGCCAGCATCACCGACTCGCGCTATCTCGACGGCCTGAGCGTGGTGCTCGACGCCGCCGAAACCGGCTCGCTGCAGATCGGCACGCCGGTGCTGTTCCGCGGCGTAGAGGTCGGCACCATCACCGGCTTCTACCTTGGCGCCATGTCAGACCGGGTGCACGTCGCGCTGCGCATCAGCAAGAAGTACCAGCATCTGGTGCGCAACAACAGCGTGTTCTGGCTGGCTTCGGGGTACAACCTGCAGTTCGGCCTGACCGGCGGCGTGATCAAGAGCGGCACCTTCCAGCAGTTCATCCGCGGCGGTATCGCCTTCGCCACGCCGCCGACCATTCCGCTGGCGCCGAAAGCGACGCCGAACAAACACTTCCTGCTGAATCCTGAAGAGCCGAAGGACTGGAAAACCTGGGGCACCGCCATTCCGCGCGATTAAATTTCGCATTTTCTTCAGGGCCCGGCATTGCCGGGCCCTGTTTTTTTCCGCGTTGTGATAAACTCTCGCCCTTGTCTTTATTGCACCCTGAGAGTTCGCCCCGTGGCCAAATCCACCGCCGTTTTTCTGCCCCCCGCTTTCCTTGACGCCACCCGCGCCATCATGCCCGCCGAGCTGGCGATGGAAGATTTTATCGCCGCCTGCCAGCGCCCGCTGCGCCGCAGCCTGCGCGTCAACACGCTGAAAATCAGCGTCGCCGACTTCCTGGCGTTGGTGCAGGATTACGACTGGCGACTGGAACCCATCCCCTGGTGCGCGGAAGGGTTCTGGATCGAGCGCGACGATGAAGAACTGCGCCTGGGCAGCGCCGCCGAACACCTGAGCGGCCTGTTCTACATTCAGGAGGCCAGTTCGATGCTGCCGGTCAGCACGCTGTTCGCGGGCGGCGCGGCACCGAATCGGGTGCTGGACGTGGCGGCGGCGCCAGGCTCCAAAACCACCCAGATCGCCGCGTTGATGGGCAATCAGGGCGGCATCGTCGCCAACGAATACTCCGCCAGCCGGGTAAAAGTGCTGCACGCCAATATCAGCCGCTGCGGCGTGAAGAACACCGCGTTGACCCACTTCGATGGCCGGGTGTTCGGCGCCGCGCTGCCGGAGAGCTTCGACGCCATTCTGCTCGATGCCCCCTGCTCCGGCGAAGGCGTGGTGCGCAAAGATCCGGATGCCATGAGCAACTGGTCGCCACAGAGCGTGGCCGAGATCGCCGCCACCCAGCGCGAACTGATCGACAGCGCGTTTCATGCGTTGGCGCCGGGCGGCGTGATGGTTTACTCCACCTGCACCCTCAATGCGCAGGAAAACCAGCAGGTGGTGCGCTGGCTGCTGGACACCTACGGCGACGCGGTCAGCGTCGAACCGCTGGGCGAGCTGTTTCCCGGCGCTGACAAGGCATTGACCGCTGAAGGCTTCCTGCACGTCTTCCCGCAGATTTACGACAGCGAAGGCTTTTTCGTCGCCCGCCTGCGAAAACAGCACGCCGTAGCGCCGTTGGCGAAGCCGACCTACAAAGTGGGTAAATTCCCGTTCAGCCCGCTGTCCGGCAAAGAGGCGGCGCTGGTCGCCCATGCCGCCGCCGCATCCGGTTTAACCTGGGGCGATGACAGCCGGCTGTGGGAGCGCGACAAAGAGCTCTGGTTGTTCCCGGCCGAGCTGGAACCGCTGTTCGGTAAAGTGCGCTTCTCACGTATCGGCCTCAAGCTGGCGGAACGTTTCCCGAAAGGTTTCCGCTGGCAGCATGAGGCGGCGATCGCGCTGGCGAGCGCCGGCGGCAAAACGCATTTTGAGTTGGACCCCGCGCTGGCGCAGGAGTGGTATCACGGCCGCGATCTCTACCCGGAGCAGCCGCCGGCCGGCGACGAATGCATCGTCACCTACCAGGGCCAGCCACTGGGCATCGCCAAGCGCATCGGCAGCCGCATCAAGAACAACCTGCCGCGCGAGCTGGTGCGCGACGGCGCGCTGGATTTTCACCTGTAATCGATCCGGTGCCGGGGAGCCGCATTCCCCGGCGCCAAAATAACATTAATAATATTCCTATCGCCATTCGTTATTATTCTAATCATTTCCAACTTGCACTATTCCGCCTCTCCGCCCGTATTTCTCCGCCGGAAAAGAAAAAAGTTTTTAGCCTTTGATCAAGACAATTTCGCGTTCTTATCCTATTAATTTAAATGTAAGTAAATTAATGCGTTCAACTCAGCTCTGGGTGGCGTTTTTGCGGGCTTTCTCTGACACGGCAAGGAATCATGATGAAAAAAACTCTGATGGTTTTGACCTCGGTAGCACCTCTGCTGTGCATCAGTGGCACAGCCAACGCAGCGGGCACCATTCAGGGCACGGTGGGGGTGACGATCACCATCGGCGCCGGCTGTGTGGTCACCGGCGGTAACAGTTCCGGCACCACCAACGACTTTGGTTCGATCAGCTTCGGGACCTACTCTTCGCTGGCCAACGTCATCACCGCCAGCGCCACCGGCAGCGGCGGCACCGGCACGCTGGGGCTGAACTGCACCACCGGCACCAACTATACCGTGGCGCTGGACAACGGCCTCAACGCCACCGGCAGCCAGCGGCGCATGGCCAGCAGCGTACCGGCCTACATCAGTTACAACCTTTATCAGGACAG
>NZ_VOSN01000022.1:244806-257478 GCF_020858655.1 Serratia montpellierensis | reverse complement strand
ACCGGCACCGGCACCGGTTCGGCGGTGCCGTTGATCGTCTACGGTCTGGTACCCGCCGCGGGCACCACCCCGGCGGCCGGTGCGTACAGCGACACCGTCACCATGACCGTGACCTGGTGATTTTTACCGCCAACGGAGCGCCACAACGGCGCTCCGTCATTCGCCAAGATAATAATATTCCCACCTTCACTTTCATTATCCCAAACAGGATCACCCTCCGCCGTATCCTGTCTGCGATCTCGCTTAAAAATAAATAAAGTTTTTAATCTTTTAGCGCGACATTCTCGCGTTCTTATTCTATTAATTAATCTGTAAATAGATTAATGCATTTGACTCATTTTTCGGGCTTTTTGGCAGGCTTCTCTACTACGGCAAGGAACCACGATGAAAAAGACTCTGGCGGCATTAACCTCGGCAGCGCTTCTGCTGTGCGCCTCTGGCACCACCTACGCGGCGGGCACCATTCAGGGTACGCTGGGCGTCACCCTGACTATCGGCGCCGGCTGCGTGGTCACCGGCGGCACCAGCTCCGGCACCACCAACAGCTTCGGCTCCATCAGCTTCGGCACTTACTCCTCACTGGCTAACGTCATCACCGCCAGCGCCACCGGCAGCGGCGGCACCGGCACGCTGGGGCTGAACTGCACCACCGGCACCAACTATACCGTGGCGCTGGACAACGGCCTCAACGCCACCGGCAGCCAGCGGCGCATGGCCAGCAGCGTACCGGCCTATATCAACTATAACCTCTACCAGGACAACGCCCACGCCCTGCCGTGGAACAACACCACCGGCGTGCTGACCGGCACCGGCACCGGTTCGGCGGTGCCGCTGATCGTCTACGGTCTGGTACCCGCCTCAGGCACCACCCCGGCGGCCGGCGCGTACAGCGACACCGTCACCATGACCGTCACCTGGTAAACATGACACGCCAGGCCGTCACCTGCATGCTGCTGACGTTGGCGGGCGCCTGCCATGCCAACGTCAATACCGCGACGGTGGGCGTCAGCGCCACCCTGGTCAAGTCCTGCGTCGCCGGTACCACCAGCGGCGGCAATACCACGTTCGGCACCTTTAACTTCGGCACCGTCTATTTCCTCAATACCGCAATCATGGTGGTGGGCCAGGCAAACGCCGGCGCTCTGCAAATCAACTGCAACAACGGCACCAGTTACACGGTGCTGCTCAGCGGCGGACAGAGCGGCAATACCGCGGCGCGTTACTTGCAAAGCGCGGCGGGCGCCCGTGTGAACTACAACCTGTATACCAGCGCCAGCTATGCCACCATCTGGGATAACGTCACCGGCGTGACGCAGACGGCCACCGGCCAAAGCGTCTGGCTGCCGGTGTACGGCATGATCCCGGTACAGGCGACGCCGGCGACGGGCACCTATACGGATACGGTGCAGGTGACGATAAATTGGTGATGAACGGAATGCTGCGCACCCTGCTGCTGGCGGCGCTGATCGGCGCCCCGACGGCCCATGCCGATACCGTCAGCCAAGGCTTCACGGTCAACGCTTCGATCATCAAAGGCTGCGTGCTCGGCAGCGGCGTCACCAACGTTACCTCGTTCGGCAGCATGAGCTTCGGCCAGGTGGCGTCTTTGAGCAGCCCGATAAAAATCGTCTCAAGCGCCGGCGCCGGCTCCATTGTGATCCGCTGCAACCCCGGGCTCAGCGTTTCCCTGGGGTTGAACGTCGGCAATAACGTCACCGGCTCCATCGCCGGCGGGCGAAAACTGTTGAACTCGGTGACGTCGGAAACGCTGGTGTACCAGCTCTACCAGGATGCCAACTACGCCGTTTTGTGGGGCGACGGCGGCAACGGCGGCGCCGTTCAAACCGTCTCCTCCACCGGCAGTACGCAAGAAATAAAAATCTACGCCAGTTTAATGGCGAGCAGCACCTTGCCCACCAGCGGCACCTACAACGATACGGTCTTAGTGACGGTGAGTTATTGAGCTTTTAAAAAGGATCACATTATGCGTAGTACTCTGCTTCGCCTGCCCCTGCTGGCAGGATTGCTGTTAGCCGGTCAACCGCAGGCCTTCGCCGCCGCCTCCATTCTGATTTGGCCTATCGACCCGGCGATTGAAGACAATCAGCAAGCGACGGCCCTGTGGCTGGAAAACCGCGACAGCAAACCGGTCTATATGCAGATCCGCGTGCTCGGCTGGCAACAAACCGGCGGTAAGGACGACTATCGCAACCAGAGCGACGTGGTCGCCAGCCCGCCGGTCGCCACCATTCTCCCCGGCAAACGCCAGCTGATTCGCCTGATCAAGCAGACCCCGGTCGCCGCCGGACAAGAACGGGCTTACCGGATACTGGTTGACGAAGTGCCCATCAAGGATAAAGACGGCGCGGCACCCGACAAGGGTGCGCAGATGGGGCTGAAATTCCAGATGCGTTATTCGGTGCCGCTGTTCGTCAGCGGCAAAGGCGTCTGGACCAAGCAAGACTTCGAACACCCCCGCGATTATGCCAGCGCCAACCAGCCGAAGCTCAGCTACCGGCTGCTGCAACAAAACAGCCAGCGCTGGCTCGACGTGCGCAATGACGGCATCGTGCACGCTCGCCTGTCGCAGGTCAGCATCCAGGGTAAGCCGCTCAACAACGGGCTGCTGGGCTACGTGCTGCCGGGTTCGCAAATGCGCTTCGCCCTGCCGCCTTCGGGCAGCTTCGCCGCCGGCAAGCTGCAGGCGATGGTCAACGACAACAAGCAACCCGTAACCATTCCGTCTTACTGAGCCTGAGGTGCAGGTGAAGCGGATCTCGTCGCCGGCCACGCGCGGCATGCAGCTCAAGCCGCTGGCCCTGGCCGTACTCTGTATGGCGGTGGAGCTGTGGCCGCCGCACGCCGCCGCCGACGACCTTCCTCCGCCGCCCAGCGCCATCAGCATGCCGGACACCACGCTGTATCTGGAGCCGGTGGTGAACGGCCGCCAGACCGGCAAAGTGGTGCCGGTCACCTACCGCGGCGGCCACTACTATTTGACGCCGCAGCAACTGAGCGACGCCGGCCTGCCGGTGGCGGACAAGCAAGCGAAAGAGATCGCCGTCGATCAATTGGATAAGGTCGACGTCACCTACAGCGGCGAAACGCAGCAGCTGCTGATCTCGGTGCCCAACGACTGGCTGCCCAAACAAACCCTCGGCGACGCCAACCCGAAGCAGCGGCTGCCGGCGCAAAGCAGCCTGGGCTTTTTGCTGAATTACGACGCCTACGTCAGCCAGAGCGGCGGGCGCGGCAATCCGGGCTATTTTTCCGCCTGGAGCGAACAGCGGCTGTTCGACGGCTTCGGCGTTATCGCCAACACCGGCATTTTCCGCAGCAGCTTCAACGGCGAGACCGCCGCACAGCAGAACAATCGCTATATCCGCTACGACAGCAGCTGGCGCTACAGCGACGACGACACCATGCTCAGCTATACCGCCGGCGATCTCACGACCGGCTCGCTGCCCTGGACCAGCTCGGTGCGCGTCGGCGGCCTGCAGGTGGCACGCAACTTCGCCACCCGGCCGGATCTGATTACCTATCCGCTGCCGCAGTTCTCCGGCCAGGCCGCCGTGCCGAGCAGCGTCGATCTGTACATCAACAGCTATAAGAACACCTCCGTCAGCGTGAACCCCGGCCCGTTCACCCTGAATACCGTGCCTTACATCAACGGCGCCGGCCAGGCGACGGTGGTCACCACCGACGCGCTCGGCCGCCAGATCAGCACCACGGTGCCGTTCTATGTCGCCAGCTCGCTGCTGCAGGCCGGGCTGAGCGATTTCAGCCTCTCGGCGGGTGCGCTGCGTCAAAATTACGGCTACCGTTCCGCAGACTACGGCCAATGGGTGGCCAGCGGCAGCGGGCGTTACGGCGTCACTGATTGGTTGACGCTCGAAGGGCGGGCGGAAGGCGCGGCTGAGCTGGCGGTCACCGGCGCCGGCGCCGGTGTGCGCATCGGGCAGTTGGGGGTCCTCAACGCCTCCTACAGCTACAGCCAGGCGGGCAGCGATGCGTTCAACGCCCCGCCGGTTACGCCCCTTTATTACGATCCGATCACCGGCCAACCGGTGCAACAACCGGATGCCGGACCGGTCTATCAGTACACCGGCCGCCACGGCGATCAAACCAGCCTGAGTTACACCTACAGCAACTCGCTATTCAGCCTCAACGCGCAACGGGTACTGCGCAGCGCGGACTTTGGCGACCTCTCCACCTACAAGAGCAGCTACCGCCTGAGCCGCCGCACCGACCAGCTGACCGGCAGCATCGGCCTGAGCCGCTTCGGCAGCCTGGGCGCCGGTTATTTCGACGTGCGCGACGCCATCGGCCAGCGTACCCGCCTGGTCAACCTGTCGTACAGCCTGACGCTGTGGCGCAATATCAGCCTGTACGCCTCGGCGAACCGCGAGATCGGCGGCGACGGTTACAGCTCGCAGCTGCAGATCAGCATTCCGTTCGATGCCTGGGGCACCGCCAACGTCAGCACCGCCCGCGACGCCGGTAATCGCTGGAGCGAACGCGTCGCGTACAGCCGCGCCGCGCCGACCGACGGCGGTTTCGGCTGGAACCTGGCCTACGCCGGCGGTCAAGGCAGCAACAGCGATTACCGCCAGGCAGACCTGACCTGGCGCACCTCGCTGTTGGAAACCCGCGCCGGGCTGTACGGCAACCGTAACGATTACACCCGCTGGGGCGAAGTCAGCGGTTCGCTGGTGGCGATGAACGGTGGCGTGTATGCCACCAACACCATCAACGACGCCTTTGCCCTGGTTTCGACCAACGGCTACGCCGGCATTCCGGTCAGCTACGAGAACCAGCGCATCGGCGTCACCAACGACAAAGGCTACCTGTTGGTGCCCACCGTCACTTCGTATTACCACGCCAAATTCCAGATTGATCCGCTCAATCTGCCGGCGGACGTCAATTTACCGTCGGTAGAAAAAACCGTCGCCATTCGCGATCACAGCGGCTACCTGGTCGAATTCCCCGTCCAGCGCCTTTCTGCCGCCGACGTGGAGCTGGTCGATGCGCAAGGCAAACCGCTGGCCAACGGCAGCCAGGTGGCGGTGATCGGCAGCAATCAACAAAGCTACGTCGGGTGGGATGGCATGACCTATATCGACCCGGTGCAGCAGCACAACCGGCTGAGCGTGATTCCAGCCGACGGCGGTCCGCCGTGTCAGGTCAGTTTCAGCCTGGCCAATCCGCAGGGGCTGCAACGCGTCGGTCCCCTCGTCTGCCAGTAACACACGGAGAAGAAAAACGATGTCTCGGAAACTGAAAATGTTTTTGGCGGCGCTGCTGCTGCTGTGTGGGCAACGCGCGCTGGCGGACTGCGCCACCACCAACGGCACGGTGACCCTGCCCAGCAGCAACTCCTTCGCCGTCTACAACGGCCAGATCAGCGCTCAGGGTACCGCCGGGCTCAACTGTACCGGGCTCGGCCTTAACCTACTGACGCAAAATACCGTCACGGTCAAGATCGCTTCCACCACCAACAATATGGCCCTGCTGAACGGCAACGGCTCCGGCGATAAAATTTCCTATCTCATCTACCCGGATGCCAACTACCAATATCCCTACAGCGTCGGCCAGACCATCGACTACAGCTCGCTGAACCTGCTGTCGCTGATCCTGATCTCTTCCAACGTCAACTTTCCGGTGTACATCAAAACCGTGGCGGGGGCGAATGTCAGCGCCGGCACCTATACCGACACCATCAACCTGGTGTGGAACTACCATATCTGCGGCCTGGGCCTGATAGGGCTGTGTATCTGGTGGGACGGCACCAACCAACCCAGCACCGTGACCATCACCGCGGTCATCACCAAAAGCTGCCTGATTAACACCGCCAACAACGTCAACTTCGGCAGCATGGCGCTGGTGGGGCAATTTAACCCGATCAACCAGAGCATCACCCTGACCTGCACCAAATCCCAGTCCTACAGCTCTTACTTTACCAATGGCAACAACCCCATCACCGGTTGGCGGCAAATGCTCAGCGGCACCAGCAACTTCCTCCAGTATCAGATCTACCTGCCCAACACCAGCACCGTATGGAGCAGCACCAACGCGCAAAGCGGCACCGGCACCGGCCTGGCGCAAAGCATTCCCTTTACCGCCGCGATCAATTCGGCTCAGACCGAAGTGCCGATCGGCACCTATCAGGATAACGTCAGCTATGTGGTGACCTATTAGCGCGGCCGCTAGCCGCTCAGGAAGAATGTTGCCAGAATGTATTTTTATGTGGCATTTTTTGCTCATTTGGCTATGCTCATACCGATGGCCCTACTGGTCTAACCTCCTACCACATCATTGAGCAAGGAGTTCCCATGAGCAAAACCGTCGTAAAAATTGGCAGCTTCGAGGTCGATGACGCGCATCTTCACGCCGGCGCCGACCGCGCCGGCACCCTGAGCATTCCCTGCAAGTCCGATCCGGACCTGTGTATGCAGCTCGACGGCTGGGATGAACACACCAGCATTCCGGCGATCCTTGATGGCAAACAGTCGCTGCTGTACAAGCAGCACTACGATCGGCAGGCGGACGCCTGGGTGATGCGACTGGCATGAAAATACGCCGGGCCTGCTGACGACGCGCTGCTTTCATCGGAAACAGCGCGTTTTTTTATGCGATGGCGATGCCGCGGCCGGCAAAGAAAGGGGTGAAGCGGTTGAGCGGCAGCTGTACCCGCTCGCGCGTCGCCGGGCTGTCGCCCGAAGGGTTGTGGAAGGTCACGCTTTGCGCATCGGCGGCGGTAATCAGCACCAGATGCCCGCCCCGCTGCGGCGGCAGGCTCTCGGGCCGGCGAATGGAGGGATGCACCGAGGCGATAAAGTAGCGGTATTGGCTAAGCAGCGCCGATACGTCGGCGGCCTCCAGCCCCACCTTCACCTCCGCTTGCAGCGCAAACTGCTCGCGCACGTACTCGACGAACGGCGCGTAAATCAGCCCTTTGATCCGCTCCCCTTCGCGCACATAGGCACCGTAAGGCAGGCTGCGCCGCGCCAGCTCCAGCAGCGACGGCGCTTCGCCGTCGCGGTGGCCCAGCACCATTTTCAGGCAGGCCATGCCGCACACGTGGTTGGCCCACTCGACGTACTCGGCCCGATCGCGGGCACCGCTGCGCGCCCAATTCTCGTCTTGCGCCAGCGTCGCGCGGCCGGCGATCAGATCGGCGGCCAGCTCCGGGCTCGCCCACTGACACTCGTAGGGAACGGCGCGAATCCGTTTAGAACTTGTCGACGACGTTGAAATTCATCAGCACCAGCGTCATATCCGGCGAGAACAGATCGTACTCTTCGAAGAAGCGCTGCAGCTCTTTGCGCCAATGCGCCAGCGAACGATCGCCCTCACCTTCGGCAAAGGCGTGCGCTTCATCGACCTGATCGTACGTTTTCATTTCCACCGCGGTCAGCTCAACCGCGCAGACCGGTTCCCCCTTGCCGTCCACCACCAGGAACAGATCGCCGGCCTGCGGGATCCCTTCGCCGTCCAGGTTGGAACAGGTGGCCGTTTTGGTGCCGTTCAAAATCAATTGCACTACTTCATCGGCCTGCTGTTCGGTATCGCCGAACGCCCAGCGCTCAAGGTGCTCGTATTTCTGTGGAATTGCCGTCGCCATGATTATACCTTTTGGAAAAATGCCTCAATGCAGACAGGATAGTACAACGTATTGCCGGCCGTCTGCATCCGTCGCAAGCGCGACTGCGCGTTCCGCCACCGCCGCCTTTACGAGTTTTTACCGTTCTTCGCTGTGCCTGCCGCGCTGCCGGGCGCATACTGTGGACATTATTCACCCAATGGCAACCGCCAGGCGGCAACATGCGGCAAGACGACATCGATGCTGACGATACCTTCAGCGATTTACTCAACGGCGTCGCCCTGGTGACGCTTTTCCTCATCACCCTCGTCGGCGGGTGGTATTTCAGTTAAGGAGGCAACGTGGCAACAAAACGCATGGGCAACAAACTCAGTAAAATGGTCGTAGTGCTGCTGCTGATCTGCCTGGCGTTGCTGCTGTTGCGTTGGGCGGCGATCGCCTTCGGTTAATCCCATGCAACGACGCCGGCTACACGCCGGCGTCCTGCTCACCGCCGTCGCGGCGCGGTCGGCTCCAGCAACTCCCGCAAATAGGCCAGACGCGCTTCCCCTTGTGGCAACCAGAGGTGACACAGCCAATGTTGCGTTTCACCCGTGCGGCTGAGGCGGTAGTACTCCGCCAAGGTTTCGACCCAGTTCATGATGTGTTCTCCTGCTTTTCGACACCGCAAGTATTGGGCGTAAAAACCAGAAGAAATACTGATGGCTTGTTTTTTATGCTTCCTGTTTTAGGTGGCCGGTAGCGAAGCCACAGTTCAGCTGCTACATTGGGCAAAAATCAACCAACCGAGGTAGGCCATGACGTTCTCGGAACAGGAGATTAAACCCGTATGGGATGAGGTCGCACGCCTGATCGGCGACGGCGTGATGCAGCTGCGCCATCGCGGCGAAGCGCTGTCGGTGGAAACGCTGGAAAAACATCTGGCGCGGCAGCTGGCGGACAGCAACGATATCGAACGGCGCATCCTGCTCGGCGCCGCCATCAACATGTTGAAAGGCGGAAAATGAATCGCCAACCGAAAAGGTTGGCGATCCGACAGAAGCCCGAGGTATGCAAGCCCGGCCTTCTGCGCGCTACTATGTCACGCTAATATGACGGAATTAATAGGAATTGTCGGGTTTTTGCCCAAAACGCCCTATTTTTGTTGCCCGCATTACGCCAACACGAAATCGCCGGCATCCAGCGGCTGCCCCACCACTTTCACCAGGAAATCGCTGGCGCCAAAAGCGCCGCCCAGGTTGATCGCCACGTCGCTGACGTGACTTTGCGCGTCATAGCTCAGCATCGCTTCACCCGCCTTGCCGCTGAACTGATCGACGAAGCGAATGCCGTCCGCGCTGCCGGTGTTGAACAGCGTCAGATCGATCTTGTCTTCACCGCGCACGAAGTCGCGGATCCAATCCGGTGCCGCCGCCGTCGACTCATCCGCCGCGAAATAGACGAAGGTGTCCTTGCCGGCGCCGCCCCACAGCTGATCCGCCCCTTTGCCGCCGTACAGCACATCATCGCCCGCGCCGCCCTTGAGCACGTTGTCGGCGGCGTTGCCCACCAGCACATCGTTGCCCGATCCGCCGATGGCATTTTCAATCGTCACACCTGCGGCGATAGACACGTTGCCTTTCAGCCCGCCAACGTCCGAGAACGCTTTTTCATTCAGGTTGATGCGCTGATTCTGGCCGAAGCCGGAGAAGTCGAAGGTGTCGTTACCGCCGGCATCCCAAGCGGTGAAAACAATCTTGTCCTGCGCGCCGGTGGCGGTGAGGAAGTCGCGATCGGTATTGGAATTAAAGCCGTAGATCGTATCGCCGGTGCGGGTGTTCATGTTGGCGCCGTAGAAATGCTGGATCGCCGTGATGTCGTTGAGCAGCGGCCCGGAAGAGTATGCGCCTTTAAAGTCCTGCCCGGTGTTGCTTTCGCTGAAATAGCTCATCACGCTGTGGGCACGGCTGTCCTCGAAATAGGTCGCGTCCTTGCCGTAGGTGATGCTGACGCCCGGCGCGGCGTTATAGTCGCCCGGATGCTGCAGCCCCAGCGCATGGCCGATTTCATGGGTGAAGGTCTGGCGACCGTACTCGTTCTCATGGATCTGATTGTTGACGAAGGTATGGTTCTTGGCGTTATACCAGGTTTGCCCGGCAACCGAAGGCGAGGTGTCCGGGTTATACGCAAAGGCATAGGAGCCGCGCGAGCTGTAGTCGAACAGGCCGAACTTGATGTTGGCGGCGGCGGTGTTGCTGGTTTCGGTAAAGGTGATGTTGGCCACGTCGGACCATGACTGTAACGACAGTTTGGCCTGCTCGCGCTGTTCGGCGTTAAAGCTGCTGAAGCCGCTGATGCCCATGCTCGACATGTTGCCCGGCGCCTTTTCCCAGAAGCTGTAGGTCAGAGAGACCGGCGTGTCGGTCACGCCCTTGTCGTGCCAACTGCGATCGCCGCGCACCAGCTCCAGGCCGGCGTTTTCGAACGTTTTCGACGGATGAAGCACGGTAATGGTGTCGTCTTCATCGGGTTTATAAGCGCCCAGCAGGGCTAATACGCCTTCGGCCTTAACGGAAGCATTGCTTGATGACATAACCTTATCTCCATATTCGTCAATTCAATTGGGGGGATGCCCCAACTGGCGGATTGCCTGAACGGCAGCGGCCCGGTGTTGAATCAATACGGGGATATCGGTAATGCGGTGGCGCCTTCCCTCGGCACTCTGAATGAGAACGATAATCCCTTAAGAGAAAAGAATAGACACATTTCCGCCGAGTACAGATTTTTCTTAGATAAAGTCCGACTATGCATTTGCGCCATACGAATGATTTTCAAGATAATCATCCGCATTATCACGATGAGCGGAAAAAACGCATAAAAAAACCGGGGCAATCCAACCCCGGTTATCCATAAGAAACTCTGGACTCAGACTAACCAACCGAGCAGCAGCGTCGCACCAATGACCGTGGAAGCGCCGCCAATGCGCGTGGCGATTTGGGCAAACGGCATCAACCCCATACGGTTCGACGCCGACAGGATCGCCACATCGCCGGTGCCGCCCAGGCCACTGTGACAACAGGTGACGATCGCCGCCTCCACCGGGAACATCTTCAGGTAAGGCGCAATCAGGAAACTGACCAGCCCCATCGACAGCACCACCGAGCCGCAGACCACCACATAACCGACCGAGAACACCGCCACCACGCTTTCCAGCGGCACGTACAGCATGCCCAGACCGATCATCAGCGGCCACACCAGCGCCGTGGAGACGAACTTGTAGAAACTGTGCGCGCCGGTTTCCATCGAGGCCGGGATCACCCGACAATACTTGCACAACACCGCGAACAGGATCATCAGCACCGGGCCGGGGATATGCACGATATGTTCGAACAGGCCACCGACGATAAAGAAGGCGCAGATCACCAGCAACCCACCGCCCATCAGTTGGAAATCGACGTTGCCGCTTTGCTCCTTGATGGCGAACATCGCGTTCTCCTGCGCCGAGCGTATCAGCATGCCGTCGCCGCTCAGGGCCTTGCGCTGCATGCCGATGCGCGCCAGCACCCCGGCGGTCACGATGGCGAAGATGTTGCCCAGCACCGCCGCCGGCGCCAGCTGCGCAACGTAGACATCCGGCGTCGAACCCAGGATCGCCGAATAGGCCAGCGACAGCGGTAAAATCCCCTCGCCGATGCCGCCGCCGATGATCGGCACGATGATGAAGAAGAAGGTGTGATAAAAGGTAAAACCGAACAGCTTGCCCACCAGCAGCCCGGTGATCACCGCCGTGATCGTTCCCACCACCAGCGGCACGAACATGCGAATCATCCCCTGGATCAGGATCACCCGGTTCATGCCGAGAATGCTGCCGACCACCAGACTGGCGATGACGAAATACAGCAGATTGGCGTCTTTCATCAGCAAATGGACGGTGCCCATGACGTTGGGCTGGAACACATTGAAATAGACCAACACCGACGGCACCATCAAACACAGAATGGCCGGCCCGCCGATATCGCGCAGCACGGGAATACTTTTCCCCAACTGCGCCAGCGCAAAGCCCAGCGTCATTATCACCGCCAGGCCGCCGATCATATTTTTCGGCAGGAAGTTGGCATAGGCAGAAATCGCCACGATGGCGCAAATCGTGATAAACAACGCGATCGGTACCGCGCCGATATCTATTTGACGAAGTTGATTAATTAATCCTGAGGATTCGGACGATGCCGTATTTTTATCACAGGCCAGTTCTGCATTTATCTGTTTCATTATTCACCCTGCTGACAAGCGTACAGTACGGTTAGATTCACCTGGCGCAACATCCCGCCATTGCCAAGAAAAAACAAATGATTACGAAAAATCCTATTGTGGATTTCGCTTTTTCTAATAAGAAATAAAACAGTAGACAGCCCTGAAGATATGATAAAAAATAAAAATGCAAAACTAAATTACACCGACGAAATTCAATATTGTGACCCTCCGCCAAGGTTGGTTTTAATTAATTATCGTCAGCATTTTGTAATTAAAGTAAGCAGGTTTAAATTCGCTGCTATGCTATAGGAGGGCGAAAAAGCCCCCTGTTTTATTAATAAAGAACCGGAAACGCAGTAGCTGAATCCGGTCAGCTTGATCCGAACCTTAATCCTGCGCGCGGCACCGCTCGGGAAAGAGGCATAATATGACTCATAAGGAAGTAGAATATGTCTTCACGCGCTGTTACCCCACAAACCCTCGCTCGCTACGGCATCCATCAGGCCGCCGACGTCGTCTATAACCCCAGCTATGAATTGCTGTTCGCCGAAGAGACCCGCGCCGACCTGCCGCCGCTGGAACGCGGCACCCTCACCCAGCTGGGTGCGGTCAACGTCGCGACCGGTGAATTCACCGGCCGTTCGCCGAAGGACAAATACATCGTGCGCGACGACACCACGCGCGATACCGTCTGGTGGTCGGACAACGGCACCGGCAAGAACGACAACCAGCCGCTCTCCCCGGAAGTCTGGCAGCATCTGAAAACGTTGGTGGGCAACCAGCTCTCCGGCAAGCGTTTGTTCGTGGTGGACGCGTTCTGCGGCGCCAACGCCGACACA
>NZ_VOSN01000022.1:191390-244683 GCF_020858655.1 Serratia montpellierensis | reverse complement strand
GCTGATCGGCGGCACCTGGTACGGCGGCGAGATGAAGAAAGGCCTGTTCTCGATCATGAACTACCTGCTGCCGCTGAAGGGTATCGCCTCGATGCACTGCTCAGCCAACGTCGGCGAGCAAGGCGACGTAGCGGTGTTCTTCGGGCTGTCCGGAACCGGCAAAACCACCCTCTCCACCGATCCGAAACGCCAGCTGATCGGCGATGACGAGCACGGCTGGGACGACGACGGCGTGTTCAACTTCGAAGGCGGCTGCTACGCCAAGACCATCAAGCTGTCGCCACAGGCGGAGCCGGAAATCTATCAGGCGATCCGCCGCGATGCGCTGCTGGAAAACGTCACCGTGCTGGCCGACGGCAGCATCGACTTCGACGACGCCAGCAAAACCGAGAACACCCGCGTCTCCTATCCGATTTATCACATCGAGAACATCGTCAAACCGGTGTCCAAAGCCGGCCATGCGCGCAAGATCATCTTCCTGACCGCCGACGCCTTCGGCGTACTGCCGCCGGTATCGCGCCTGACGCCTGAGCAAACCCAGTACCACTTCCTGTCCGGCTTCACCGCCAAGCTGGCCGGCACCGAGCGCGGCATCACCGCGCCGACGCCGACCTTCTCCGCCTGCTTCGGCGCCGCGTTCCTCTCGCTGCACCCGACGCAGTACGCCGAAGTGCTGGTGAAACGCATGCAGGCCGCCGGCGCCCAGGCTTACCTGGTCAACACCGGCTGGAACGGCAGCGGCAAACGTATTTCTATCAAAGATACGCGCGGCATTATCGACGCCATTCTGAATGGCGACATTGAGCAGGCCGAGACCTTCACGCTGCCGATCTTCGGGCTGGCAGTGCCGACCGCGCTGCCGGGCGTCGATCCGTCGATTCTCGATCCGCGCAAAACCTACGCCGACGAATCGCTGTGGCAGGAGAAGGCGCAGGATCTGGCGCAGCGCTTTATCGATAACTTCGCCAAATATACCGTCACCCCGGCGGGCGAAAAACTGGTGAACGCCGGGCCTAAACGGTAACGGCATCCCACAGTTCAAGGGCCGATTCGTCGGCCCTTTTTCGTTTTCACACCTCCCCCAACAATCCCGGCATCACCAGCGCCACCGCCGCCGCGATGCGCTCGTCGATCGCGCTACCCGGCGGCAACAGCCCCAGCGTCATCTGCCGCAGCGGTTCGGCGATGGTCATCGCCAACAGCAGGTCGCTGGTTTGCGCCCAGTCGCGCTCACGCAGCCACCCGGACTGCTGCTGGCGCTGCAGCCAGTCCGCCACCGTCGCGCGGCCGCGCTGAATGCCGTTGCGCTGGTAGCTCTCCAGCATCCCCTCGCGCCCCGGAAACTCACTTTGCAGCAGCCGGAACATGCCTACCGCTTCCGCACTCAACACCTGCTGCGCGATGGCCTGCAGCCCTTTTTCCAACAGTGGCGCAACCGCCGCCCGCTGCCCGGCATCCTGGGCGAAGGCCGGCTGAAACGCCTCGGTCCAGCCGCTCACCGCCTGCGCCACCAGCTCGTCGCGATTGGCGGCAAACCGATACAGGGTTTTTTTAGCCACCCCGGCGCGTTTCGCCACCGCATCCACCGTCGCCGCGGCATAGCCACCGTCGAGCAGCAGCGCCAGCGTCGCCTGAACCAGCGCAGCGCGCAGCGCCGTTTCCGGCGTGGCCGGCCGGCCGCGAGCGCGCAGCGGTTCTTCATTCGGGTTCGCCATATTTATTCCTCATAAGCGTTGACAGACTCAGCATACCGGCATAGCTTTATTTTGGAAACATTGTTCGTTTCCAAAATAAAAAAGGAACCCATTATGACACATCCTTCCCTGCTGGCGCCGTGGGGCGTTAACGATATCAACGAGTTGCTCAGGCCCGAACCGCTGCGGCTGGAGATGGGGCTGAGCCGCAGCGCCGACGGCCTGCTGACCGTCGCGGTTCGTACCGACCTGCACGGCTGCAAAGGGCGCATGCTGGACTGGTGGTTCACCTTCTTCGAAACGACTCAGCATATCAACTGGTGGCACCCGCACGATCACGTCGAACACCGCGGCTGGGATCGCCACTGGAAAAAAGGGGAAAGCTACGTCGGCGCCAGCATCGAAGCGGTCGAGTGGTTGGCGGAGCTGCCGCCGGTCGCGGCACGCCTCAAGTTTCACGCCGCCGAGGACTTCTTCTCGCCGCAGCCGCTGCGCCAGGCGCGTGACGCGCAGGCGCTCTCCGCCGCGGTTTGCGCGCGCATCGGCTTCGGCGACCAGGTGGCGCTGGATGACAACGGCAATCCCTGCGACGGCGAGATGCTGCATCTGGTGCGCGATACGCCCTATGGCTGCGTGCTGCGCAGCCGCTTCCTGCTGGGTAAAGCCTGCGCCAACGCCCACGACGAGCTGTCGGACGACATCGGGTTTAACCTGATGCGCCACTGCTACAACGAATTCAGCTATCTGGCGCAGTTCCTGCCGTCGCTGTACTACGCCGAAAACGGCCGCGAACCGGCGCCGTTGCTCTGGTAGTGCGTCAGCGAGGACCTGTTATTTTTTCGCGATATCGCTATAGTGATTTTCATCGTTTTCCCCTGCGCTCATGACGGAGACATCATGGAAAATTCCTGCTATAGCGGTGGCTGTCTGTGCGGACATATTCGCTTTCAGGCACGCGGCCTGCCTGGCAATCCGCACAGCTGTTCCTGCGACTTTTGCCGCCGCCACTCCGGTGCGCCGACGCTCTGCTGGGTCGAATTTCCGCGTCAGGCCGTCGAGTGGAACGGCCCGGGCGGCATGCCCACACTCTACCGTTCTTCACCCTATTCCAGCCGCGCCTTTTGCCCGCGCTGCGGCAGCACGCTGGGGGCGGTCGACGACGAGCCGACGGTGGCGTTGACCACCGGCAGCTTCGATCGGGCCGATCTGCCGGAGCTGCGCCCGACCTCACATGCGTTCGCCGATGTTTGCCCCGAATGGTGGCATATCGACGGCATGCGCTGAGCGCCTCACAGTTCCCGCTGAAATCAATTGATTGTTTTGTCGTATAAATTTAGAACTGACGAACAATAATTCAAAAGTATGGGAACGGGGATGAATCAACAGACTCTCGACGCGCGTCGCTCGCGTCAGGCGTTGCTGGCCGGCTCGGTCGGCAACTTTATCGAATGGTATGAGTTCGGGGTGTACGGGTTCCTGGCCACCGTTATCGCCGCCAATTTTTTCACGCTGCAGGGTGAAAATGAAGTCACCAGCCTGATCCTCACCTACGCCGCCTTCGCGCTGGCGTTTTTCTGTCGGCCGATCGGCGCGGTGATCTTCGGCCGCATCGGCGATCGCATCGGCCGTCGCCCGACGCTGATTGCGGTTCTGCTGTTGATGACGCTGGCCACCTCGCTGATCGGCGTCATGCCGACCTATGCCTCGATCGGCGTCGCCGCCCCGCTGCTGCTGACGCTGCTGCGCATGTTTCAGGGGCTGTTCGCCGGCGGTGAATTCGGCGGCGCCGTGTCGCTGATGACCGAGTTCGCCCCGAAGGGGAAGCGTGGGCTGTTCGGCGCCTGGCAGTCGCTGACCGTCGCGCTCGGCCTGCTGGCCGGCGCTGGGCTGGTGGCGCTGCTGGCCGCACTGCTCAGCGCGCAGCAGCTGCATGACTGGGGCTGGCGTATTCCCTTCCTGCTGGCGCTGCCGATGGGCGCCGTGGCGCTGTGGCTGCGGCTCAAGCTCGAAGAGACGCCCACGTTCACCCAGGCGCAGCAACATGCGGAACACGCCGCCGCGCCGCCGGAAGCGAAGCTGAGCGGCGTGGTGAAAACCATTCTGATCGGCATCGGCCGCATGATGGGCTGGTCGGCCGCCGGCTATACCTTCCTGGTGGTGATGCCTTCCTATTTGCAAACCTCATTGCACGCCACCTTCCAGCAGGCGCTGGTGGCGACGGTGCTGGCTAACGTCGGCTTCGCCCTGACCATTCTGCCGGCGGGTATGATCAGCGACAAACTGGGGCGTAAAACGGTGATGCTGACGGCGGTGACGGCGGTGATCCTGTTCACTTTCCCACTGCTGCACCTGTTGCAGGATGCACAGAGTTCACTGTGGGCCAAAGGGCTGGCGGTCATGATCGCCGGTGCCGTGGTCGGCCTGCTGGCCGGTCCCGGCCCGGCGATGCTGGCGGAGATGTTCCCGACCCGGGTGCGCTATACCGGCTTGGGGCTGGCTTACTCACTGTCCAATGCGGTGTTTTCCGGCTCG
The DNA here is from genome assembly GCF_020858655.1 of Serratia montpellierensis. Classification (NCBI taxonomy): domain Bacteria; kingdom Pseudomonadati; phylum Pseudomonadota; class Gammaproteobacteria; order Enterobacterales; family Yersiniaceae; genus Serratia; species Serratia montpellierensis. The sequence continues at coordinate 240,457 of NZ_VOSN01000022.1, read as the reverse complement.
GCCGGGCTGATTATCACCGGCCTCATCAAACAGACCGGTAACATCGACATTCCCGCCTATTACGTGGTCGCCACCTCGGTGGTCAGCCTGTTTGCACTGATGACGCTGCGCCGCGACGACCATCTGCGCTCGCTGAACGAACGTTGATCCTCCGGGGGCACATCGCCCCCTTGCCAACTCGTGACCTCGATCACAAGGCACGAATGTTAACGTTAACTTTTGTGATTAACATCGCACGCGTGATATCTGCCAGCTTCACCCCCTTACGAGTTAACGTTAACAATGGAGCTAACTTCACTCACCGGGGCCCTACCCATGAACCGCGAAACTAAAAAATATTACGTGCTGCTCAGCGGCCTGCTGTTCTTCTTTTTCTTCACCTGGTCTTCCAGCTTTTCGCTGATCTCGCTGTGGCTGAATCAGAAGATCGGCCTGAAAGGCGCCGAGACTGGCCTGATCTTCTCCGCTATCTCGTTGGTGGCGCTGTGCGCACAGCCGCTGTACGGGTTTATTCAGGACAAGCTTGGGCTGCGCAAGCACCTGCTGCAGTTTCTCGGCGTGATGCTGCTGCTGACCGGCCCATTCTTTATCTACATTTACGCCCCGCTGCTGGCCAGCAGCCTGCCGCTCGGCGCGCTGGTCGGCGGGGTATTTATCGGCGCCACCTTCTTCGCCGGCATCGGCGCGCTGGAATCTTATACCGAGCGAGTCAGCCGCATCAGCGGTTTCGAATTCGGCCGCGCCCGCATGTGGGGATCGCTCGGCTGGGCCAGCGCCACCTTTTTGGCCGGTTTTATCTTCAATATCGATCCGAACATCAATTTCTGGCTGGCCTCCGCCGCCGCCGTGGTATTCCTGTTGCTGCTCAGCCAGGTGCGCGAGCTGAAGCCGAACGCCATGGCCGGCCTGGCGTTCGGCAAACCGGAAAATCTGCGGCTGCAGGATGCGCTGGCGCTGCTGCGTATGCCGGGCTTCTGGGCGCTGGTGGTGTTTGTGCTCGGTATCAGCGTATACAACGTTTTCGATCAGCAATTTTCGGTCTACTTCGCCTCGCAGTTCGCTTCTCGCGAACAGGGCAACGAGATGTACGGCTTCCTCAACTCGCTGCAGGTCTTCCTCGAAGCCGGCGGCATGTTCCTGGCGCCGCTGCTGGTGAACCGCATCGGCGCCAAACAGGGGCTGTTGCTGGCCGGTGGCGTGATGGCGCTGCGCATGTTCGGCTCAGGCTTGGTCAGCGGCGCATTGATGATCTCCGCCATGAAACTGCTGCACGCCATAGAGTTGCCGATCCTGCTGATCGCTATCTTCAAATACATCGCCAGCCGCTTCGACAGTCGCCTCTCCTCAACGCTTTACCTGGTGGGCTTTCAGTTCATCACCCAGGTGATGGCCAGCTTCCTGTCGCCGCTGGCGGGCTACGGTTATGACCGCATCGGCTTTGCCGACACCTATCTGCTGATGGGGTGCGCGGTCGCCGCTACGACGCTTGTCTCCTGTTTCCTGCTGCGCGGCGAACGTTCCGCCAGCGCAGCCCCCTTTCAATCCGCCATTAAATCAAGCGAGTCTGTCCAATGAACACTGCCTTAGCTCAAGCCGACCATGCGGTCGAAGCCCTGCGCGCAGAGCGCCAAGACGAATACTACCCGCAGTTCCATCTCGCGCCGCCCGCCGGCTGGATCAACGATCCCAACGGCCTGATCTGTATTGACGGCGTCTATCATGCCTTCTTCCAGCATCACCCCTATAGCGAGCACTGGGGCCCCATGCACTGGGGGCACGCGACCAGCCGCGATCTGATCCGCTGGCAGCACCAGCCTATCGCCCTGGCGCCCGATGCGCCCTATGACAAAGACGGTTGCTTTTCCGGCTGCGCCGTGGATGACAACGGCGTGCTGACGCTGATTTATACCGGCCACGTGTGGCTGGGCGAGCCCGGCGACGACAGCCAGGTGCGGGAAGTGCAATGTCTGGCCACCAGCGAAGACGGCATACGCTTCGTCAAGCACGGATCGGTACTGGCCGCGCCGGACGGCATTCAGCATTTCCGCGATCCGAAAGTCTGGCGCGAGAACGGCGAATGGTGGCTGGTGGTCGGTGCCAAAGAAAACGGCCTGGGCCAGGTGCGCCTGTACCGTTCTGCAGACCTGCGCGCCTGGCGCTTCGACCGGGTGCTGGCCGGTGCGCAGGCGGCGCATCAAGGGTATATGTGGGAATGCCCGGATTTCTTCCCGCTGGGGGAACAACACCTGTTGTTGTTCTCACCGCAGGGGCTGGCGGCACAGGGCTACCGCTACCGCAATCGCTTCCAGAGCGGCTATCTGCTCGGCCACTGGCGGCCTGACAGCGACTTTAGGGTGACCCAACCCTTCTGCGAACTGGATGCCGGCCACGATTTCTATGCGCCGCAGACCTTCACCGCCGCCGACGGCCGTCGGCTGCTGTTTGCCTGGATGGATATGTGGGAATCCCCAATGCCCAGCAAAGCGCACCGTTGGGCCGGTGCCCTCACCCTGCCGCGTGAGCTGACGCTGGCCGCCGACGGCAGCGTCCGCATGGACCCGGCGCGTGAACTGACGGCGCTGCGCCGAGAATCGCACACCTTTTTGGCACAGACGCTGACCAATCAGCATCTGCCGCTGGCGGACGACCTGCAGGAACTCACCCTGACGTTGAGACCGACCGACAACGACGCCGAGCGCTACGGGCTGGCCATCGGGAGTGCGGCGCGGCTGTTCGTCGACAATCAGGCGCACCGGCTGGTGCTGGAACGTTTTCATGAAAACCGCGCCCTGTGCACCTGCCGCAGCGTGCCGCTGCCAGAAGGTGACAGCCTGTCGCTGCGGATCTTCATTGACCGCTCATCGCTGGAGATCTTCGTCAATCAGGGGCAGGCCTGCCTGACCAGCCGAATTTATCCGACGGCGGGCGATCGCCGCCTCAGCCTGTTCGCCGAAGGCGGCCGGGCTCAGTTCGAGCCCATCACGGGATGGCAGTTGGCAAGCCTCTGGGGATAATGGGAATGAGCACCGGGCGCGCAACGACGCACCCGGTGCGCTTACAGCGAACCACGCTCCAACAGCGGGCACGGCACTTTCACCGTCTCACGCTGCTCCCGCTGCTCAATCACATGCAGCGCCGCAAGGCGGCCCAGCTCGTAATGCGGCAACTGCACCGTCGTCAATGCCGGCAGGAACAGTTCGCCGGTGCCGACCATATTGTCGTAACCCAGCACCGCCACCTGTTGCGGTATCCGCCATCCTTGCGCCAGCAATACCTGATACACCAGAAAAGCTATCCGATCGTTCCCGCACACCACGACATCGCAATCGCGCCTTCCTGCAGAGAAATGCCGCTCCAGCAGCACGACGCAGTCGCGATAGCTTTGGTCGCCGCCGCTCAGATCGAGATGATACTGCCGCAGCTGTTCAACATCGCGCCCCGCTTCGCGCCAGGCGCGTTCCAGACCGCGACGGCGCAGGCCCGCCGCCAGCGTATCCGCCGGTAAATGAATGCACAGCGGCGCGCGATAGCCTTTGGCGATCAGCGCGCGCGTGGCGTCATACTGCCCTTGCTCGTCATCAGGAATGTAGCTGGCGATCGAATGCGCCGGGCTGACGCAGTTGGCCAGCACCAGCTTTTTGTCCAACAGTTTGGCCGGCAATGTCACCTCACGCAGCCCCATCGTGGTGAAGATCACCCCATCCGGACGATGCGCCAGCAGCAGATCGACGGTCTGTTCGGCGTTGTCGTCGGCAAACAGGTTGACGACGAAGCTGTTCCAGCCTCGCTCGCGCGCGGTTTTCTCAATCGACAGGATCATTTCCACCGAGAATGGCGTCGTGGCGGTGTCCAGCGCCAGCACGCCGAGCGTCTGCACGCGATTTCCGTCACCGCGAATACGCCGCGCCGACAGATCCGGCACGTAACCCAACTGGTCGATAGCCTGTTTGACGCGGCGGTAGGTTTCCAGCCTCAGCTTGCCGGGTTCATTGATGGCGCGGGACACCGTCATCAGCGAGACTCCGGCAAGTTTTGCGACGTCTTTCAGCGAAGCCATGCGCCCTTCTTTATGATGATTAATGGGAAAAAGTGAATAATCCCATAACCGGGCGTAGGACTCTACTCTGCGTTAGCAGGCTGTGATGTTCGCCCACAGGAGAGCACCGTCGGCCGTCAGCGGCGCCACTTCACCACCCGCCGCCTGCGCCACCCACCAGACGCCCTCGCGCGCCCGCAGTTCGCCGCCCCCCGGCAGCGACCAGACCCCGCTCAGCACATACAGCACGACCGCCTGGTTGGGGGACAGGGTGACGGGCGCGGTACTGCGCCGCACCTCGGCCGCCTGCCGGCCGCGGCGCGTCATGATGTTGAAATCCTGACTGGCGCCGCCCAGCAGCGTCGCTTCCAGCGCCACGTCGCCGGAGAACGCGAACGGTTCCCCGACGCGATCCAATTGATGGTCGATATGCCCGGCGCTGAACAGCCGCACGCCGTCGCCTTCCAGTAAGGTTATCGAGCGGTCAATGCCCGTAAAGGCGGAAAACGGCCCGTCCTGCGCGATGGTGGCAATGCTGGCGCGCCAGTCAAAATCCTGCGCGCCCGGCGGCCAGCTGACGATTTCACGGGTTTCCCCACCGCCGTTGCGCCACGGGCTAACCGGCAGCGCGGCGAAGCTAAAACGGGTCAGGCTCATTACGCCTCCTGCTGAAAGGTTTTCAGCACCTGCAGGAACTCGGCGCTGCTCTGCTGCTGCAGCGCGTGCCGCCCCTGCTCGATCACCTGCCGGCCGCCGACGAACACGTCGCGAATTTGCTCTTTGCCGCCGGCGAACAGCCAGCGGTTGAGGATCGAGGCGTCCGGCGCCGCCGCCAGATACGGGTCGTCGCCGTCCAGCACCAGCCAGTCGGCGCGATAGCCGCTTTGCAATCGGCCGATCGGCGCGCCGCACGCCTGCGCGCCGCCCTGCAGCGCCTGCAGGTACAGCACGTCGCCCACCGCCGACTGTTCCGGCGTCGTCAGGCGATTGCGACGCTGATCGCGCAGCCGCTGGCCGTATTCGAACCAGCGCAGCTCTTCCACCACGTTGAGCGAAACGTGGCTGTCGGAACCGATGCCCCAGCGTCCCTGCTGCTGCAGGTAAGCGTCGCCGGGGAAAATGCCGTCGCCGAGGTTGGCTTCGGTGGTCAGGCACAGGCCGGCCACCGCGCGGCTGCGCGCCAGCGCTTCCAGCTCATCGCGATCCAGGTGGGTGGCATGCACCAGGCACCAGCGCTGATCGACCGGCAGATGGTCATACAGCCAGGCCACCGGGCGCTGCCCGCTCCACGCCAGGCAGTCGTTCACCTCTTTTTGCTGCTCGGCGATATGAATATGCACCGGCAAAGTGCGATCCGACGCGGCCAAAATCTGCTGCATCTGGCCCAGCTCCACCGCACGCAGCGAATGGAAGCACAGCCCCTGATTCTGCAACGGACGATCCGCCAGCTGGCGGGCAATCACCTGCTGCTGGTGCAGATAGCTTTCGGTATCCTGGATAAAACGTTTCTGCCCCGGCTGCGCCGGCTGCGCGCCGAAACCGGCGTAGCTGTACAGCACCGGCAGCATCGTCATGCCGATGCCGGCCTGATGCGCGGCCTCGCTGAGCCGGCCGGTCATTTCACCGCGATCGGCGTAAGGCTTACCGTCGGCGTCGTGATGCAGGTAGTGGAATTCGGCCACCTGGGTGTATCCGCCCTTGAGCATTTCGATATACAGTTGACGGGCGACCACTTCCACCTGCTCCGGCGTCAGGCGCTGCACCAGACGGTACATCAGATCGCGCCAGGTCCAGAAGCTGTCCTGCGGATTGCCCGCCACTTCCGCCAGCCCGGCCATCGCGCGCTGGAAAGCGTGGGAGTGCAGGTTCGGCATGCCCGGCACCGCGTCGCCGTGCAGCCGGATGCAGCCTTGCGGTTCAGCGTCGGCGGTAACTTGAGTCAGATAACCTTGCGCATCGACGTCCAGCCGGACGTTATGCGCCCAGCCCTCAGGGAGCAAAGCGCGTGGGGCAAAATAAGCAGGCATGGCAGTATTCCACGGTTGATGTAACGGCGAATGAGGCGCGGCGATGGCGCGCATTCAGGAATTTTTGGCGGTCGCCGGCAAGTTTCTGGCGCGACGGCCACTAGTTGTATATACATATACATACGCCGACATCAACAGTAAACTGGTGTTATTATTTTTTTATTTGACGAGGTTAACGTCGTGGCTGAACAACAGACCGTGTTACAACTGGCGGCTGCAATGAGCGATGCCCCCGCCCCGATCTACCAACGGGTCAAACAGGCGATCGTGAATCAAATTCGTGCGGGGCATTGGCAACCGCACCAGCGCGTGCCCTCCGAAAGTGAACTGGTGGCGGAACTGGGCGTCAGCCGCATGACCATCAACCGCGCGCTGCGCGAGCTGACCAGCGAAGGTTTTTTGATCCGCATGCAGGGCGTCGGTACCTTCGTCGCCGAAGCCAAGGCGCATACCGCGCTGCTGGAAGTGCACAACATCGCCGATGAGATCGCCGCGCGCGGTCATCGCCACAGCAGCAAGATCCTCGAGCTGAAGGCCCGCCCGGCCAGCGAGGAAGAGGCGACGGCGCTGGGCATTCAACCCGGCCAACGGCTGTTCTACTCGCAGATCGTGCATTACGAAAATGACGTGCCGGTGCAGGTGGAAGACCGCTGCGTCAACCCGCTGGTGGCGCCGGATTACCTGAAGCAGGATTTCGACCGCGTCACGCCTTACACCTATCTGACGCAGGCCGCGCCGCTGACCGCCGGCGAACACATCGTCGAAGCGGTGATCCCCACCCGGCGCGAAAGCGAGCTGCTGCAGCTGGAAGACCACGAACCCGGCCTGCTGATCCACCGCCGCACCTGGTCCGGCAAAACCGTGGTGACCTCGGCCCGGCTGCTGTACCCCGGCAGCCGTTATCAACTGTTCGGCCGCTTCACCAGCGAAGTCTGATCCCCGGCGGGCGCGCCCTGCGCCCGCATCTCCGCTGTCGATCACATCCTGATAACAAAATCTCTCCCGCCTCTTGTGACATCCCGGTGAATGCGTTAGGTTGTTTTTAATTGTATATACAACCATGTGGGAGCTGCGGCTCCGGCGGAGGAAAGCAATGACGTCTGAGATTCACTGTGACAGCCTGTGGCACGGCGCCGATATCGTCACCATGCGCGACGGCAACTATCACACCCTGACCGACGGCGCGATCGCCGTGCGCGATGGCAAGATCGTCTGGATTGGCGAACATGCGGCGCTGCCTCCCGGCCTGATCGCGGACGAAACGGTGAAATTCAACGGCGGCATCATCACCCCCGGCTTTGTTGATTGCCACACGCACCTGGTGTTCGGCGGCAACCGCAGCGGCGAGTTCGAACAGCGGCTGAACGGCGTAAGCTACGCCGACATCGCCGCGCAGGGCGGCGGCATCATTTCCACCGTGAAAGCCACCCGCGAGGCCGACGAAGCGCTGCTGCTGGAGCAGGCGCTGTTCCGCCTGCGGCCACTGCTGGCGGAAGGCGTCACCTGCGTGGAGATCAAATCCGGTTACGGTCTCAGCCCGGAGAGCGAACTGAAAATGCTGCGCGTGGCGCGCAAGTTGGGCGAGCTGCTGCCGGTCGAGGTGAAAACCACCTGTCTGGCGGCCCATGCGCTGCCGCCGGAATACGCCAACCGCGCCGACGACTACATCACTCTGGTCTGCGACACCATGCATCCCATCCCGCAGGCGGCGGCCGCCGGCCTGGCGGATGCGGTTGACGCCTTCTGCGAGCATCTGGCGTTCTCACCGGCGCAGGTGGAGCGGGTCTTCGCCGCCGCCGAGGCCGCCGGTCTGCCGGTCAAACTGCACGCCGAGCAGCTCTCCGCCCTCGGCGGCAGCACGCTGGCGGCGCGCCATCACGCGCTCTCCGCCGACCATCTCGAATACGCCACCGAACAAGATGCCCGCGCCATGGGCGACGCCGGCACCGTGGCGGTGCTGCTGCCCGGCGCCTACTACCTGCTGCGCGAAACCCAGTGCCCGCCGGTGGAGCTGTTCCGCAAGCACCACGTGGCGATGGCGATCGCCAGCGACGCCAACCCCGGCACCTCGCCGGCGCTGTCGCTGCGTCTGATGATCAACATGGCCTGCACGCTGTTCCGCCTGACGCCGGAAGAAGCGCTGGCGGGTGTCACCACCCACGCCGCCAAAGCGCTGGGGCTGCAACACAGCCACGGCACGCTGGAAACCGGCAAGGTGGCGGACTTTGTTCACTGGCCGCTGTCGCGGCCGGCGGAACTGGCTTATTGGTTGGGCGGCCAGCTGCCCTGTACGGTGATTTTCCGAGGAGAAGTACGTCAATGACCATTCGCGATCCTTTTAGCTTCCAGACCGGCAGCCTGCCGCTGCTGATCAGCATCCCACACGCCGGCACGCAACTGACGACGGCTGTCGAGGCCGGGCTGACCGACGATGCCCGCCCGCTGCCCGATACCGACTGGCACATTCCACAGCTGTACGACTTCGCCCGGGCGATGGGCGCCAGCGTACTGGTCGGCAACTATTCGCGCTTCGTCATCGATCTGAATCGCCCGGCGGACGACAAGCCGCTGTACACCACCGCCACCACCGGCCTGTATCCCGACGTGCTGTTCGACGGCCGCCCAAGCTTCCTGCCGGGCAAAGCGCCGACGGACGCAGAACGCGCCGGTTATCTGCAGCAGATTTGGCAGCCTTATCATCAGCAGCTGCAGGACGAGCTGGCGCGCCTCAAGGCGCGGCACGGCTATGCGCTGCTGTTCGACGCGCACTCCATCGCCTCGGTGATCCCGCGGCTGTTCGACGGCAAGCTGCCGGATCTCAACCTCGGCACCAACGGCGGTGAAAGCTGCGCCCAGGCGCTGAGCGATCGGCTGGTCGCCTGCTGCGAGCAGCAACAGCAGTACACCCACGTGCTGAACGGCCGCTTCAAGGGCGGTTACATCACCCGCGCCTACGGGCTGCCGCAGCAGCAACAGCATGCGATCCAGCTCGAACTGGCGCAGGTGAACTACATGTCCGAACAATATCCTTACGCGTTCGAACCGCAGCGCGCCGCCTCGCTGCAGCGCCTGCTCAAGCAGATGATTGAAGGCCTGTTGGACGGCGCCGCCAGACTCAACTGATCCCCTCTACAGGCGCCGCCGGGCGCCTGTTTCTCCCCTTGCCTTTAGCCGTAACGTCAGCCGCAATCTGCGCGCTATATCAAAGTTTCGCGTGATTCCCCACTGACTGGTCTAAACAGCGCACAAAACAGCGGCCGACGAAAAACGCACTGCGCCACAATCAGCCGAAAAGCCCGCGCTCATCGTCAGCGCCGGGCGGCGTGTGGCCGAGCTGGCCCGTTTCGAACCATCACTCTGGAGGCCCTATGTCTGTAACACCGTTAAACTGGCGCGCTGCCGGCGCCCTCGCCGAACAATTGCTGGCAGGCTGGCAGCGGCGTGGCGAACCCGGCGGCGCCATTACCCTGTTTGACGCCGAACAACTCCGCGCCACCGCCAGCGCCGGCCTGGCCGACCTGGCGCAGAATACCCCCTTCACCGCCGACAGCGTGGTGCGCTACGCCTCCGTGACCAAGCACATCTTCGCCGCGCTGGCGCTGAAGGCCACCGGCCGCGCCATTCGGCTCGATCAGCGCCTGGGCGAACTGCTGCCCGCCCTGCAGCCTGCGCTGGCGGACGTCACCGTCGGCCAGGCGCTGGACATGACCGGCGGCCTGCCTGACGTGCGCGAGACGCTCGGCCTGCTCGGCATCTCGCTGCATGCCGTCAGCGAGGCGCAGCCGGTCATGCAGTTTGTCGAGGGGCTGGAAAGATTGAACTACGAAGCCGGCAGCGAGATCGCCTACAGCAATACCGGCTATCGGCTGCTGGAGGCCGCGCTGCGCAGCAAAGGGTATGATTTCGACCAACTGGTGCAACAGCACATCGCCCGGCCGCTGCAGGTGCAGATGCAAGCACCGGAAAGCTGGTTCGACGTGGTGCCGGGGTTGGTGCCGGGTTACTGGCGTGCGCCGCAGGGCTGGCAACACGCCAGCGCCGGTCTGCACCTTTCCGCCTCCGGCAGCCTGACCGGCAGCCTCAACGCCCTCACTCGCTGGCTGCAAACGCTGCTGGCCGACGAGGGCCCGGGCCAGGGCGTGCTGACGCAACTCGGCGCCCCGCGCCGCCTCAATCAGGGCCAGCTCAGCGCCTATGGCCTAGGGCTGGCGCAGACGCCGCTGGGCCGCCGCCGCTTGCTCGGCCACGGCGGTTCCCACGCCGGTTACAAAACCTATTTCCTGCTGGCGCCCGATCGCCAGGTCGGCGTTGCGCTGGTGGCCAACCGCGAAGACTGTGACAGTTTCGGGATGGCTTTGCAGGTCATGGCGGCGCTGCTCGGCGAACCTTTGCCGCAGCGCAGCACGGCGATCCCCGACGGCCTTTACGCCACGCTGGCCGAGCCACACTGGCTGGAGGTCAAAGACGGCAACCTGGCCTATCTGGGCAGCGGTGAGCCGCTGTATCAGGGCGAGGACGGCTACGCGGTGTCGCTGTCCGCCCATATGCCAATCAAATTGAAGTGGACCGGCGAAGCGGTCGAGGGCGAAGTCGGGCATGTGGCGCGCCGTTTTCTGCCGGTCACGGCCAACGGCGACTGCCTGAAGCATGTGCAGGGATTGTGGTATCACCCGCACTACCGCACCGCCTTTGAAATTCGCGGCGATCGGGTGCATATCGGCGTCGGCCCGGCGGCGCAGACCGGCACACTCAGCCCGCTCGGCCAGGGCCGCATGCTGGTGGAGTGCCAGGACGGCCCGTGGTTAAAACGCTTTTGCCTCTATTTCCGCGGTTACAACGTGGATCTCATCGCCAACCGCAGCCGGATGCTGACCTTCCGCCGCAGCACCGTCGGCCGCGACTGACGCTCAGCGTGCGCTTCCGGTTTTGACCGCCAGCAGCGCATCCGCCAGCCGCCGTTTGTCGGCGGCGCTAAGATTCACTTGATCGACAGATGCCATAAACGCCGCCCGATCCGCCTCGCCGAACGGGCCGGCGCGCAGCCGCTCCGCCAGCTGTTGCAATATCTGGCTGCTCAACCGCGCAATCTGCAGGCGCACCTGCGCCAACGGGCGCGGCTGCCAACCGGATTCCGGGCTCGCCAACCAGTCTGCGCGATAGCGATACTGAATCGCCTTGGCGGCGTCCATCTGCGCGGCGATAAAAGGCCGCACCGACGCCGGATCAAGCCCCAAACGCCCCGCCTCCGCCTGCGCGCTGGCCAACACCTTCGCCTCCTGCGCCAGGTCTTCGATCGGCAAATGCTGCTGGGCCTTGTAGCCGGCAACGTCTTTCATCAACGACAGCCGTTGGTTCACCCGCTCGCCGAGGGCGGCGGCGCCGTCCGCCAACGCCGGAAAACTGGTCAAACAACAGGCTATCAATAACGCCCTGAACATGGCACCACCCTTATGATGCAGTGAAAACGTCAGGCCTGAAGTTCACCACGTCCGCCCCGCGCTGGCAAATAAAAAGGCCCCGCCACAGCGAGGCCCGATAACGCTCGACAGGCGTTAGTCGAACACGCCGTTGATGACGGAGGCCACAATCGCGGTGCTGAGTGCGACCAGCACCAGATCGTCACCGGCAATACGCCACTCATACCCCGGGTACTGCGGCAGCTCACGCAGCATAGAGCGCGGCACCATTTTTTTGGCGATGCCCGGCGGCAGCGGTTTACCGCGCGCCAGATTCTTGGCGATGCCCGGCGGCAGCGAACGGTAGCCGGTCAGGCCATAGTTATGCGCCAGCGAACGGGCGCGATCGCGCGAGAGGTTGACGGTGATCAGATTGTCGTCGTTGCGATAAACGCCGCTATCATAAGGGTCTTTATTGCCTTTGTTACCGTGATTGCCGTTATTACCATGGTTACCGCTGTTACCATGGCCATTACCGTTGCCGCCCTTATCAGCCAGAGCCGGAGCGGATGACAACCCCAGCGACGCGATCAGCGCCAACACCGTGAGGGTCGTACGACGTTTGCTCATGTTGTGTATTCCTGCGTGGGTGACGCTATTGACTATAGCGGGCCTTTCCCAGACGAAGTATAAGGAAAACTCCGAGATGATGGCGCGCGTGACGGCAGACGCGCCAAAATCTTGTTTTAACGCAAAACACCTCGAAAATGCCGATACTTACCTCAGATTTTTCTTGAAGAAAAATAAGCCTTGCGCTAGCGTGGGAAGGTAACAAAAAAGAGTTAGCATGCTCTTTTTCGTCGCACCTCAAATCTTATTCTTATCATCCATAATGATAATAGCGAACACTTCCCGCCTCTCCGTGCGGGATTCTTTTTCCCGCCGAAGTCGCCCTAACCGGGTGCTTTATGTTGAGATTTAGTTGCCGATAATTTACATTCGCTGTCTGAGAAACCTCAACCTCCCGCGGTGGCCAGGCTGGCAACGGGTGGGCGTTCAGGAGCAAAAGACGTGCAAATGACCCTCATGGAATACATCACTCGACACTTTAACGGCGATCTTCATCGTTACGCGCAGTCGGAAGGCGTCAGCCGTGAACAAATCATTAGTTGGATAAATAATGAATGTCACGTGATCAAAGGCAGGCTGTTTATGCCGGTGAAGCATCTCCCGGTCGAACAAGCCCAGTGATGACGAAAAAAAACCCCGCCAAGCGGGGTTTTCTGTTTCTGATAGCACGGAAAATCAGAAGTTATAGCCAACCACGAGGTAATAACCCCAGCCGGTAGACTTGATCGGGCCCTGCGGGGTGCCGATATCCGCGCCATCCTGCCACTGGCCGCCGTTATGGAAATAACGCGCCACGAAAGAATAGTGCCAGTGATCGTAGTTCAGCGCCAAAATATGGCTGGAGGCGATCGAGTTGCCGGTGCGCACCTGTTTGCCGGTGCCGTCAACCCAATGGCTGTCCTTGCCCAGATCGGAACCAAAGTCGAAGTTGGTGAAGCCGATGTAGCTCAGGTTGCCGCCCCACACCTGGGTCAACGGCACGAAGTATTTCACCTTGAAGCGGTAACCGTCCCAGCTGTTCTCGTTGGCAGCCTGGTAGTTTTCCCACTGGTATTTGGCATAGATGTTCATCGACAGGCTCATCGGCAGGCCGGTGTCGATATCGGTGCCCAGACCCATGTACCAGGTGTTCTGACGGCCGTCGGCGTTGTGGCCCAGATCATAAATGTAGTTGTTGGCGAAGTACCACTCTTTGAACGGACCGAAGCTCAGATCGGTGCCGGTCAGCTTGTCGATGGAGAAACGCGGTTCGATCTCCATAAACATTGGGGAACCTTTGTCCCAGATGCCGCGATCCGGGGTGTTGCCCACGCCGAAGAACTTCGGCACGTCAACGTAGCCGTAGAAATCGAACCAGTCTTTCTTGGCGAAGGCTTCGTATTCGAGATACACGTCGTTATTCAGTTGCGGCCCGAAGCGGGTGTGGTAGCTGCCCACCACGTTGACGCTCTGGTGCCACCAGTCGGAGACATATTGACTGTCTTTGCTATCAGCCATTGATGATGCACTGTAAGACGCTGCGAGCAGTACACCTGCTGCGAGAGCTATTTTTTTCATTTTATTACCACATGCTTAAAGGGCCATTTCCTGCCCGTTTAGAAAAGATGACAATGAGTCTGCCGACACCTGGCGTTGTCTTCACACAGAAACTCGGATGACGCGCGCATTATAGAAACCACTGACTGTAAGAATCTGTGATCCAGTTACGCATTTCGCGAATAGGTAATCGATTGCGTTCACATTTGTCAAATTATGTTTCATGCAAATTCACATTCGCTGTGATTTTAGTCATGCACATCGATTTTTAGCGCAATTTTTGAGCCAACTGTCATCAACCGGCAATGGAGAGGAGTACAGCATTCAAGCGGGGAAATGCCGGCGAAAACTCGCCGGCGAGAGAGAAGCAGCAGCCGATCACGCTGGCCACATCGAACGACGAATGAGGCTGCAAAAATTACCGCGAACAAAGCTCGGTTCCTTATCCGCCAGCACGTCCGCTTTGACGTTGCCGAAGGTACTGTCCGGCTTATGTCGAATCCCGTCGTAAAATGCCTGGATAATCGCTTCCTTGAAGTTTTCCCCACGGGGATGCATCGCCACTACCTGCTCTCGCAGCGCCGAGTCATAGCCCTGGTAATTGATCCCCAGCACATCCATCTCTACCCCCGCCGTCACCAGCGCAATCAGCGGGTGCATGTATTCCGGGATCCCCGGCGTGGTGTGTAACGCGATCGCCGTCCATACCCGATCGATATCCTGACGGCTAACCCCATGCTCGCGTAAAAACTCGGCCGCTGCATCGGCGCCGTCCACTTCGAAACGTTTGTCGCAGCTGCAATGATCGTGCGTCAGTCCCATATCGTGGAACAGACAGCCGACGTACAGCAGTTCAGGATCGTAAGCCAGCTTGCGCTGCCGCCCGGCCAGCGCCGCCCAGTAATACACCCGGCTGGAGTGGTGAAACAGCAGCTCCGATTCGGTGTCGCGCACTAACTCAGTCGCCTGGCGCGCCATCGCGCTATCGGGCACGCAGATGCCGTTGAGGGTTAAACTCATAATTCTATTCTCCCGTTGTCTGGAACCCGGTCAGATTAGGCGTTACACTGAATGTCCTCAATCATCATTAATAAACGATTAAGGACATCCCCCATTCATCGGGATATCGCATGCCATGAGTAAAACCATCGTTATTCTCGCCGTGCCACAGGTGCAGCTGCTGGACGTTTCCGGCCCGCTGGATGTTTTCGCCGAGGCCAATCTGCAAGCCGGCTATACGGCCTATCATCTGCAGGTAGTCGGAAAGACGCTGGCACCGATCGTGTCCTCATCCGGCGTCAAACTCGTACCGGATCTCGCCATCACTCAATGGCGTGAACAGGCGATCGACACGTTGCTCATCGCCGGCGCACCGGGTATCGCCGACGGCCAAAGCGAAACGCGCACGCTGGACTGGCTACGCAGAGTGGTACCCCGCGCCCGCCGCTACGGCTCGGTGTGCAGCGGCGCTTTTCTGCTGGCGGAGGCCGGCCTGCTGGATGGGCGGCAAATTACCACCCACTGGGCGGTGGCCGACCAATTGTCTCGCCGCTATCCCCAGGTCTCGGTGGATAAAGACGCCATTTATGTGCGCGATGGGCGCCTGCAGACTGCCGCTGGCGTGACCTCAGGGCTGGATCTGGCGCTGATGATGGTGGAAGACGATTTAGGGCGTGAGATCGCACAGCGAGTCGCGGCCCAGCTGGTGATGTTTTTCCGCCGTCCCGGCGGGCAGATGCAATTCAGCTATCGGGAACAGGCGACCCTGGCCGGGCGCTCAATGCTGCAGGAAGTGCAACGCTGGGCGATCGACAATATCGGGTTGCCACACAACGTCGCCAGCCTGGCGGAACGCGCCGGCGTCACCCCGCGGCATTTCAGCAGGCTGTTCAGCAACGAGGTCGGCACCTCTCCCGCTAAATGGCTCGAGGAAGCCCGCATCGCCGAAGCGCGCAGGCTATTGGAACAAGGCGTATTGGCGCCAAAACAGGTGGCGGCACATTGTGGGTTTTCCAGTACGGAGCTGATGCGGCGGGCATTTATCCGCCGGCTGGGGGTAACGCCGGCGGACTATCGTAAAATGTTTCTCAGTAAACAACTGCGGCGCAAAGGCTGAGATCAGTTCACCGCCGGCACCGCCTTAGCGATGTTTTCCTGGCGGAACGCCACCTCCTCGCCGTTTTTCACCTCCCAGCTGGCGACCGGAATATCGGTCTTGGGCGCCGCCGCGACGACGGAACCGTAAATCAGCTTGTCGTCGCGACGCAAAATATAAACGTCGAGCTGATATTCATGCCGAAGATTCGCCGTGGTCAGGCGCACGGTATCGCCACGCTCATAATGATGCGCGTCGATTTCGGGTTGCTGAATAAATTGAATGTCGCTTCTCATCGTCGTCGTTCCTTCAGGCAATATGGCTAGTTAAATTCTAGTTCAACATTGCGCCGACGGCGGATAATTTCCGTTAATTTCCACGGGTTGCCCGCCAACAGATCAGCGAGCCGAGAGTCACCATCGCCACGCCCTGCCAGAAATTGGCGGTCAGCGAGGTGTGCAACACCAGCGCGGCGAACACCGCCGACAGCACCGGAGTAAAATAAGAGACGGTGGCCAGCAGCGTCATGTTGCCGTGCAGAATGCCGACGTTCCAGGCGGCATACCCCGCCCCCATCGCCACCCCGGCGCAAAGCAGCGTCACGGTCACGCCGAGGCTGAACTGCATGCCGCTTTCCGCGCTGAAGGCATACTTCAGCCACAGCGCCAGCGCGGTCAGCACGATGAACAGCACCACGCCGTTGCTGCCCTGGGCAATCTTCTTGGTCAGGTTGCAGTACAGCGCCCAGATCACCGCGCCGCTGAACGCCAGCCCGTAGCTGAGCGGATTGCTGCGCACGTTGGCCAGCATTTGCGCCGGCGACCAGCCGCCCTCGCCGCTCATGATCCAGCCGATGCCGAACAGCGACAGCAGCAGCCCCGGCAGCAGCCACCATTTCGCCTTTTGCCCGTTTATCACCAGCGCCATCAGCACGGTGAAACAGGGCCACAGGTAGTTGATCATGCCCACTTCTATCGCCTGCAGGCGGGTATTGGCGTAGCCGAGCGACAGCGACAGGCAGATCTCGTAGCTGACGAACAGCAGGCTGCCGAGGATGAGATAAGGCCGCGGAAAGCTGCGCCATTTCGGCACGCCGAGCGCCACCAGCAAGAACACTGCGCTGACGCTGTAGATCATCGCCGCACCGCCGATCGGCCCCAGCCCTTCGCTGACGCTGCGGATCAGGCCGACCACGCTGCTCCACAACACAATGGCCAACAAACCGAACAGCGTGGCGCGGGTACGCGAGGGCAAAGCAGGCATAAGACAGGTCCAATGGGTTATTTTTTATCAGGTTTTTCACTCTACTGCCGCACGCGCCAAAAAGAAAGGCGGGAAACTCCCGCCTGTGAATTTATTGCTGCGGTTGCCGCTCCAGCTGCGGCGGCGGCTGGCGAAAGCGTCGGGTCAACCAGGCCAAATAGCCGAAGCCCAGCGTCGCCCAGATAAGCCCCATGGTCAGCGAGCTTTTCTCCAGGTTCAGCCACAGCACCCCTACTGTCAGCGCCCCCACCAGCGGCAGGAACAGGAAGTTGAACCGATCCTTCCAGCTTTTGTTGCGCCCTTCGCGAATGAAGAAGTGGCTGATCACCGACAGGTTGACGAAGGTAAAGGCCACCAGCGCGCCAAAGTTGATCAGCGCCGTGGCCGTCACCAGATCGAACGACAGCGCCGACAGCGCCACCAGCCCGACCATCAGCACGTTCAGCGCCGGGGTGCGCCATTTAGGGTGGATGTAGCCGAAGAATTTCTCCGGGAACACGTTATCGCGCCCCATCACGTACAGCAGGCGCGACACGCTGGCGTGCGACGCCAGGCCGGAGGCCAGCGTATTGATAAAGGTCACGCACAGGAAGATCGATTGGAACAGCTTGCCGCCGACGTACAGCGCGATCTCCGGCAATGCCGCGTCGGGCTGGTGGAAGCGTTGAATGGACGGGAAAAACAGCTGAATGAAGAACGACACGCTGATAAAGATCACCCCGCCGTACAGCGCGGTCAGGAAGATGGCGCGCGGGATCACCCTGGCGGCGTCGGGCGTCTCTTCGCACAGCGTAGTCACCGCATCGAAGCCGAGGAACGAGAAGCACAGGATAGTGGCGCCAGTAATGATCGGCAGCAGGTGCGCATTTTCACTGAGGAACGGTCGTAGGCTCCACACCGTGCCCATCCCCTCGCCGTTGTGCAGGCCGCGCACCACCAGATAGATGAACACCAGAATGATCGCCACCTGCGCCAAGACGAACAGGGTATTGAAGTTGGCCACCAGATTGACGCTTTTCAGGTTGATGGCGGTAATCAGGATAACGAAACCCACCACCCACACCCAGGGCGGCACCTCCGGGAACAGCGCGGTCAGGTAAATTTTCGCCAGCAGCGTGTTGATCATCGGCAGGAACAGATAATCGAGCAGCGACGACCACCCCACCAGAAAACCGACGTGCGGGTTGATCGCCTTTTGCGCATAGGTATAGGCGGAGCCGGCGGTGGGAAACTGGCGCACCAGTTTGCCGTAGCTGATGGCGGTGAACAGCACGCCGGCCAGCGCCAGCAGATAGGAGGTCGGCACGTGGCCGTCGGTGAGGCCGGAAACGATGCCGAAGGTATCGAACACCGTCATCGGCGTCAGATAGGCCAGGCCCATCATCACCACCTGCCACAGCTTGAGGGATTTGCGCAGCTGCGGTTTGCCCGCCGGGCCGCCGTCGATGGCTTTAATCGTCATGGCATTTCCCCTCTTGGTCCTCTGCTGTCAACCGTGCAACGTCATTCAGAGAGGCCGCAGGGAAACTGCTGCTCAGGCGGCGGGAAAAACGGGTTGAGATCGCTGTCGGGCGGCCGGCGACCGGCCCGTAGGCACTGCGGCACAGGCAAACGTCTGCGCAGGGGGATGACTGAGTCATGGTTATTTCCTCGTCGGCGTCCTGTACGCCGTGATAGAAGAAATTCTGTACCGCAGCGCGCAGCCTCGCCGGCCACAGGAGAGCCGATGAAATGCGCCGGACGCGCGCGGTCGTCGCAGAGTGAGCGGGATCAGGCGTTTTTCAACATCCACTCGATTTCGGTTTCGGTGATCAGGCGCTCGAACTGCACCAGCTCATCGGTTTTGCAGGCCAGGTAGACGTGGCTGAAGCGTTCGCCCAGCAGTGCATTGAGCACCGGCTGATGTTCGAATTCGTACAGCGCGTCGCTCTGGCGAATCGGGAACGGCAGCCCGTCCTGCTCCAGCCCGTTGCCGGTCACCGGCTCAGGCAGCGGCAGCGCGCTTTCCAGACCGTAAACGATGCCGGCCAGAATGGTCGCCATCACCAGATAAGGGTTGGCGTCGGCACCCGCCACGCGGTACTCCACGCGGTGGTTATCGCGATCGCCGCAGGGAATGCGCAGCGCCACGGTGCGGTTGTTATGCCCCCAGGAAGCCTGGGTCGGCACATACATGCCGGGCTGGAAGCGACGGTAGGCGTTGACGTTCGGCGCCAGCAGCGCCATCGAAGACGGCATCAGGGCGATCATGCCCGCCAGCGCCTGTTTCAGCAGCGCCGAATCTTCACCGTCGTCGTCGGCGAACACGTTGTTGCCCTGCGCGTTCAGCATGCTGATGTGTACGTGCATGCCGCTGCCGGCGTGCTCCTCATACGGCTTGGCCATAAAGGTCGCCTGCATGTTGTGGTTCTCGGCCACCATGCGCACCAGCCGCTTCAGCGCCAGCGCGTGATCGCAGGCCTGCAGCACGTCGTCGGTATGGTGCAGGTTGACCTCGAACTGCCCCGGCGACGCCTCCGCCACCGCGCCGTCCGCCGGAATGCCCTGCAAACGCGCCAGTTCGTCGATCTCGCTCAGCACGTCGGCGAAATGGTTGAGGTTATCGACGGAGTACACCTGGCTTTGGGTGTTGCGCTCTTGCGTGCCCGGCGCGCACGGCGGCTGCAGATAGCCCTCCGCGTCGCGTTGACGATCGATGAGATAGAACTCCAACTCTACCGCTACCACGGGGGAAAGCCCGCGCTGACGCAAACGCTGCCACACTCGGTTCAGCACATTGCGCGGTTCAACGTCAAAGGGAGTGCCATCTTCATCCAACATGGTGAGCAGCACCTGCGCGATATATTGCGGGTCCGCCGCCGACGGCGTCAGCGTGCCCGGTACCGGCACGCACACGTGATCCGGCTCGCCCAACTCCTGCCCCAGCCCGGCCTCTTCCACCACGTTGCCGAGAATATCCATCGCAAATACCGATGCCGGGAAGTAACAGCCCTTCTCCAGTTTGTTCAGGCCGCCGACCGGGATGCGTTTGCCGCGGAAGCTGCCGTTCAGATCGGTCAACAGTACGTCGACATGTTGGGTTAACGGATAACGTTCCAGATACTTCTTCACTTCGCGCTGGAACGCGCTACTTCGTCTCTCTTCACTGTGCTGAACAAAGTTTTCCACTTCTACGATGTTGGTCTGCATGGTTCACCCGCCGTTTGTGTTTTGCTGTCGTCGATGTTTATTGACCGTATTGTTCAATATAATGCCCACAAATGAAACGTAGATGAAACAAATTTGTTTTGCAAGTGTTACTTTTGGTTTGAATATTGCCCAATCGACTGCTAGATTTATAGAATATTGAACGAAATCGGCGGTGGAGAAGCTTATCGTTCATAATTTCGAACGTACCAAGGGGATAGCATGGACAATATATTTAACAGACCAGTCATTGGCGTCGTCATGTGCAGGTATAGGTTAAACGGGCACCTCACACAGACCTTGCAAGAAAAGTACCTGAATGCCGTTATCACCGCCGGCGGCTTGCCGATCGCCCTGCCACACGCGCTGGCGGAGCCGGAAATGCTGGCAGCAGTTCTGCCGCGCCTCGACGGCATTTTGCTGCCGGGCAGCCCCAGTAATGTGCAGCCGCACCTTTATGGTGAAAACGGCGATGAGCCTGACGCCGATCCTGGCCGAGACGCGTTGAGCCTGGCGCTGATCCGCCAGGCATTCGACAGGCGCATTCCCCTTTTCGCCATTTGCCGCGGCATGCAGGAGATGGTGGTCGCCACCCAAGGCACCCTGCATCGCCGCCTGTACGAACTGCCCGAGCTGCTGGAGCATCGTGAAGATCACGACCTGCCGCTGGAACAGCAATACGCCCCCGCCCACGAAGTCATCGTTCAGGAAGGGGGGCTGCTTTCGCAACTGATACCGGATTGCAACAGATTCTGGGTGAACTCGCTGCACGGCCAGGGCGCCAAAACCCTGGGCGCGAGCGTTCGCATCGAGGCGCACGCCGCCGACGGGCTGGTGGAGGCGATCAGCGTGCGCGATCAGCCCTTCGCGCTCGGCGTGCAGTGGCACCCGGAGTGGAACAGCGACGAGTACGCCCTGTCGCGCCTGTTGTTTGATGGTTTCATTACCGCCTGTCGGAACTATCAAAAGGAAAAACGCCCATGAGCGACGTCAGCTTGGCACCGGGAAAACGTCTGTCGCAGATCCGTCAACAATTAGGGTTGTCGCAGCGCCGGGTCGCCGAACTGTCTGGGTTAACCCACAGCGCCATCAGTACTATCGAGCAAGATAAGGTCAGCCCGGCCATCAGCACGCTGCAAAAGCTGCTGACGGTGTACGGTCTGTCGCTGTCGGCGTTTTTCGCCGAGCCGGAAAAACCGGCTGAGCCACAGATCGTGATAGACAGCGACGACCTGATCGAAATCGGCAGCCAGGGCGTTTCGATGAAGCTGATCCACAACGGCGACCCGAACCGCACGCTGGCAATGATGATCGAGACCTACGAACCGGGCACCACCACCGGCGAGCGCATCAAACACCAAGGGGAAGAGATTGGCACGCTGCTGGAGGGCGAAGTGGTGCTGCAGGTCAACGGCCAGAGCTATCACCTGCTGGCCGGGCAGAGCTACGCCATCAATACCGGCATCCCCCACAGTTTCAGCAACACGTCGGCGCGCATTTGCCGGATTATCAGCGCCCATACGCCGACGACATTCTGATCAACGGAGCCACGCATGAACTTTCACCACTTGCAGTATTGGCAACAACGGGCGCAGGCCCTGAAGATTGAGCACCAGCTGTTTATCGACGGCCGCTACCAGCCGGCCGCCGCGGGGAAATGTTTCGCCGTGGAAGATCCCGCCGGCCGCCGTGAGCTGGCGCAGGTCGCGCGTGGTGAAGCCGCCGACATCGATCGGGCGGTCAGCGCGGCGCGCGCCGCCTTTGAGCGTGGCGACTGGGCGCAGGCCGCCCCGGCGCAGCGCAAAGCCACGCTGCTGCGCTTCGCCGATCTGATGGAGCAGCATCACGAAGAGCTGGCGCTGCTGGAAACGCTGGACACCGGCAAACCCATCCGCCACAGCCTGCGCGACGACGTGCCGGGCGCCATCCGCTGCATCCGCTGGTACGCCGAAGCGATCGATAAGGTCTACGGCGAAATCGCCCCCACCGGCCGCGAGGCGCTGGCGCTGATCGAGCGCGAGCCGATCGGCGTGGTCGGCGCCATCGTGCCCTGGAACTTCCCGCTGTTGCTGGCCTGCTGGAAACTCGGCCCGGCGCTGGCCGCCGGCAACAGCGTGGTGCTTAAACCCTCCGAAAAATCGCCGCTGAGCGCCATCCTGCTCGCTAAACTGGCGCAGCAGGCCGGGCTGCCGGACGGCGTGCTGAACGTGGTGCCCGGCTATGGCCACGACGCCGGCAAGGCGCTGGCGCTGCACCGCGACGTCGACGCCCTCACCTTCACCGGCTCTACCCTGGTGGCGAAACAGCTGATGATTTACGCCGGCGAATCGAACATGAAACGCGTCTGGCTGGAGGCCGGCGGCAAGAGCGCCAACATCGTCTTCGCCGACTGTCCGGATCTCGATCAGGCCGCACGCAGCGCCGCCGCCGGCATCTTCTACAATCAGGGGCAGGTGTGCATCGCCGGCACTCGCCTGCTGGTCGAAGCGAGCATTGAGCAAGCGTTCCTGCAAGCGCTGCGCAAACACGCGGCGGCCTTCGTCCCCGGCGATCCGCTCGATCCCGACACGGTGATGGGCACGCTGATCGACAGCGGCCACTGCGAAAAAGTGGCCGGCTATATCGATCGGGGGCTGAGCCAGGGCGCCGCGCTGTTCCTCGACGGACGCGACCATCCGCAGGGCGACCACGCAGGCTACCTGGGGCCGACTATCCTCACCCAGGTGAACAACGCCATGAGCGTCGCACGCGATGAAATCTTCGGCCCAGTGTTGGCGGTGACCACCTTCGACGGCGAGCAACAGGCACTGCAGCTGGCCAACGACAGCGACTACGGCCTCGGCGCCGCGGTCTGGACCCGCGATCTGGCGCGTGCGCACCGCATGGCGCGCCAGCTGAAAGCCGGCACGGTATTCGTCAACAACTACAACGACGGCGACATGACCGTGCCGTTCGGCGGCTACAAGCAGAGCGGCAACGGCCGCGACAAATCGCTGCACGCGCTGGACAAATTCACCGAATTGAAAACCACCTGGATCTCGCTGGAATAAGGGCTTATCTCATGACTGAACACGTAAAAAGCTACTATGCGGCCACGGCCAACGCACATCAGCCCTATCCGCAACTGAATGAATCTATCGAGTGCGACGTCTGCGTGATCGGCGGCGGCTATACCGGACTCTCCTCCGCGCTGTTTCTGGTGGAAGCCGGCTATAACGTGGTGGTGCTGGAAGCGGCGCGCATCGGTTTCGGCGCCAGCGGCCGCAACGGCGGCCAGTTGGTCAACTCTTACAGCCGCGACATCGATGTGATTGAAGAGCGCTACGGCGCGGAAAGCGCCCGCCTGCTCGGCAGCATGATGTTTGAAGGCGCGGAGATCATTCGCAGCCGCATCAGCCGCTACGCCATCGACTGCGACTACCGCCCCGGCGGCATCTTCGCCGCGCTGAACAACAAGCAGTTCCATGCGCTGATCGAGCAAAAGCGCAACTGGGAACGCTACGGCAATACCCAGCTCGAGCTGCTCGATGCGGATCGGCTGCGCCAGGAGGTTGCCAGCGATCGCTACGTCGGCGCGCTGCTCGATCACAGCGGCGGCCACATCCATCCGCTTAACCTGGCGCTGGGCGAGGCCGAGGCGATCCGCCTGCAGGGCGGGCGCATCTTCGAACAATCGGCGGTGACGAACATTCGCCACGGCGAACCGGCGCTCATCAGCACCGCCAACGGTCAGGTGAAGGCGCGTTTCGTCATCGTCGCCGGCAATGCCTATCTGGGCGACAAGCTGGAGCCGCGGCTGGCCAAGCGCAGCATGCCGTGCGGCACCCAGGTGGTGACCACCGAGCCGCTGGCGCCGGAGATCGCGCAGGCGCTGATCCCGCAGAACTACTGCGTGGAGGACTGCAACTACCTGCTGGATTACTACCGCATCACCGCCGATCATCGTCTGCTGTACGGCGGCGGCGTGGTGTATGGCGCGCGCGATCCGGACGACATCGACAATCTGATCCGGCCAAAATTGCTGAAGACCTTCCCGCAGCTGAAAGGGGTGCGTATCGACTATCGCTGGACCGGTAACTTCCTGCTGACGCTGTCGCGCATGCCGCAGTTCGGCCGGCTGGAGAATAACGTGTACTACATGCAGGGCTACAGCGGCCACGGCGTAACCTGCACCCATCTGGCGGGCAAGCTGATTGCCGAACTGATGCGCGGCGACGCCGAACGCTTCGACGCCTTCGCCAAGCTGCCGCATCTGCCGTTCTTTGGTGGGCGCAATCTGCAGATCCCGTTCACCGCCATTGGCGCGGCCTACTACACGCTGCGCGACCGCATCGGCGTCTAAAACAACCGGCCCGGTCATCCTGACCGGGCCTGGGCGCTAACGCTTAAACGATCTTCGGTTGGCCGTCCGAGGCGGTCGCCCCGCCATCGACCGGAATGTTGGCGCCATTGATAAAGCTGGCGTCGTCGCTGGCCAGAAATGCCATCACCGCCGCCACTTCTTCCGGCTCCGCCGCACGCCCCAGCGCGATGCGCTCATTGAACTTGTCGCGGATCTCCTGCGGCCAACCGTTGGTCATGTTGGTTTTGACCAGGCTCGGGCAGACCGAGTTGATGCGCACGCCGTCACCGCCGTGATCCAGCGCCATGGCGCGCGTCAGGTTGACCACCGCGCCTTTCGCCGCGCAGTAATAAGCCGCGCCCCAGTCGCCGCCCAGGCCGGACACCGACGCGGTATTGACGATACAACCTTTGGTTTTCAGCAGGTGCGGCAAGGCGAATTTGGAACAGAACACCACGCCGTCGATATCGACCCCGGCAATGCGGCGCCAATCGTCGACGCTGGTTTCCAGCACGCTGCCCGCCACGTGTACGCCGGCGTTGTTCAGCAAGACGTCGATGCGGCCCAGTTTTTCCGCCACCTCGTTCATCATTTTTTCAACCGCGACGTGATCGGAGACGTCGATATGTACCGCCATCGCCCGGCCCTTCGGCAGCGAAGCGGCGACCTTATCTACCGCCTCTTTGGCCCAGTCGGCCAGCACCACGATGGCGCCTTCGGCGGAGAAACGCCGCGCCGCCGCTTCCCCCATACCGTTGCCCGCACCGGTGATAACCACGACTTTATTGTCAAAACGCATGAGACCTCCTCCATGTGAACGTATTTATATAAGTCATACAAATCTCATTACCCCGAGGATAAGACGCCCCTCCCCTGAGAGCCAGTCAAAACGTGCGGTTTATTAACCAAAAGGAGGTATGTCAGTGATTTCAATGCGCTGGATTAACCTTTATCGGATTTTGGCCAACATATTGATGGATAAAATAAAATTACGGTGAGTCACTATTCGTCAGGCGGATTGTCAGCAAGCGGGATTATTGCGGAAAGGCAGTCATGGCCAATCAGAGATAAGTGATGTGAATGAAAAACGGCAGCCGCCCGCAGGCGGCCGCGACTATTTTTTCTCGATGGGGACAACCAGCAGATCGACGTTCAGTTCGTTGATCGCCTGACGCGCCGAAGAAACCAGCCGGCTCCAGACATCGTGATGGTGGCCGAAGATCACCAGGTCGAACCCTTTTTCCTTCGCCGCCCGGTTCAGCTCTTCCGTCAACGCGCCGCGGCTGACGATCACCTCTTCGACCGGGTAGGACGACTGCCCTTTGATCGCATTGAGCATATTCTTCACCCGCTCCGAAAAGGTGCGATCGGTGTAGTTGTAATCGCCCACGCCCAGATCGACGTAATAACCGGCGCGGTGGATGTCGATATAGATCAGGGAAAGTTTAGCCTTGAGCGCAGCGGCCAGTCTGGCGCCTTTGCCCAGCAGGAACTCGGCGTCTTCGCTGAGATCCGTGGCGACAACGATATGCCGGTAAGCCATGATGGCGGCCCTCCTCGTCAACTCCGTAAACAGGATGGCGCTCCTTGCCGCATGTTTCTCATGCATCTTAAGTTTAGCCCAGCGCGGGTTCACTCGCCTGCCGCACCGTCGTTCCATCTGTGGAACGATGCATCCCGCCTGCACGGTCTACCGGATTTTTCTCCCCTCCCTACACTGTAGGCAAGCGCTGAGTTTCAGCCTTATCAATCAAAGAAGATACCCACTGACCTCACGACGAGAAAAGGAAAACACCATGAGCACTCCAGCCAACTTCAACGGCCAGCGTCCTGTTATTGATGCCAATGACGCGGTCATGCTCCTGATCGACCACCAGAGCGGCCTGTTCCAGACCGTCGCCGACATGCCGATGACCGAACTACGCGCCCGCGCCGCCGCTCTGGCCAGCATCGCCACCCTCAGCAAACTGCCGGTGATCACCACCGCCTCGGTGCCGCAGGGCCCGAACGGCCCACTGATCCCGGAAATTCACCAAAATGCGCCGCACGCGCAGTACGTCGCACGCAAAGGGGAAATCAACGCCTGGGACAACCCGGACTTCGTGGCGGCGGTCAAAGCCACCGGCCGCAAAACATTGATCATCGCCGGCACCATCACCAGCGTCTGCATGGCCTTCCCGTCCATCAGCGCGGTGGCCGAAGGCTATAAAGTGTTCGCGGTGATCGACGCCTCCGGCACCTACTCGAAAATGGCGCAGGAAATCACCCTGGCGCGTGTGGTACAGGCCGGCGTAGTGCCGATCGACACCGCCGGCGTGGCCTCCGAGCTGCAGGGCAGCTGGAACCGCGCCGACGCTCAGCAGTGGGCCGAGGTCTACACCAAAATCTTCCCGGCCTATCAGCTGCTGATCGAGAGCTACCTCAAGGCGCAGGACGTGGTGAAAAACAACGAACTGCTGGACTCGCAGCGTTAAGATCGCGGGCACAAAAAACCCCGGCCAGGGCCGGGGCTATTAATCATGTGCCGGTGACTTTCCCGGCTGTCATGTTATGGCGTAAGCGTCCATCCAACACTCCAACATTACGCAGCCTAAGCGCGACTTTTTCACAACAGAAAAACAGACTGGAAAGCGGCATTATTATTTATGCGACAATCTGTTTTTCTGTTGCCAATAATAATTAATTATTGGAACGTCATCGAGGAATCGAACCCCAGTCCGCCAACGAATATTTCCCTGCCGCTCTTCCTGCTGAGCTAATGACGTATCGATAAAGACTCCGGGCGAACCCGGAGTTTATTCAGGCTGAGGGTGTTATTTCTTAACTGCTCCGGCTTAAACCTTCATCGCTGTCGTAAGAAACCGCACCTTAGCCGAAAATTATAACGCGACCACGTTGCCGGCAGAAGGACCCTTCATACCTTTTTCGATAGTGAACTCAACCTGTTGGCCTTCGTCCAGCGTTTTGAAATCGTTGCTCTGGATAGCGGAGAAGTGTACGAACACGTCTTTGCCGCCGTCTGCCGGGGTGATAAAGCCGAAGCCTTTACCTGCATCAAACCATTTTACCAAACCCGTCATTTTAGTAGACATAGAGATATTTCCTTTCTATTTTTGCGACGCCATAGGGCGATAGAGGTCTGTTTTTATTGGAAACTTATGGGGCACTAGAGAAGAAAATTCGCGGAAGAAGAGGTATCTGGGGGATATCGCTAATACTGAGAACTGCTTTACTAAAACTGCTTTCATAAGGTCTGTATGACAAACCGATGACGCTATTTACACACAGCCAAATTATTTAAGCAAGATATATTTTAAATTATATTCATATGGCTCATAAATTTATTATCGCAAAAGGCCGCTGGCGCCTGCCGCTACGGGCAGGTAAAAAAAGGTTTCGCCCTGCTGGATCACATCGGCGATTCATTATAAAACTAAGGCTAACCCGCTGCTTACAGGCCGTTAACCGATGATCGATATGCCAGCCGTGCTCGCCGTTTTCACCGTCTATATCGTCGGCGTGGTGATCCCCGGCCCCAATTTTGTCGCCGTCGCCCACAAAGCCGTTTCCGCGCGCCGCAGCGAGGCTTTCGCTCTGGTGGCGGGCATTGTCTTGGTCAACCTGTTCTGGGCGAGCAGCGCCCTCCTCGGTATCGGTATAATTTTCGCCCTGTTCCCCTGGTTGGCGCTAGCGGTAAAAGTGGCCGGCGCCGGTTATTTACTGTGGTTCGGCTATCGGCTTATCGCCCAGGCGGCGCCTTCTTCCGCCCCCTCCGCGGTGACCGGGAAAAGCGGTTTTCGCGTCGCTTTTCTGCAGGGCATCGCCACCAACATCGCCAATCCCAAATCCATTGCGTTTTACGCCGCCGTCTTCTCATCAGCGGCGCCCGCCCATGTTTCTACGCCGACCTTCCTCGCCATGCTGTTGGAAGTCGCGATGATAGCCAGCTTGTGGTACGGGCTGGTGGCGCTGGTGTTGTCGCACGCCCCTGTCGCCGGCGCCTACCGCCGCAGCAAGGCTTGGATCGATCGCGCTTGCGGCACGCTGATCATCGCGCTGGGGCTGCGGCAGTTGCTCAGCCGATGATCGCGATCCCGAGCCGCTCCAACAGCTGCGCGGCCTGGTGGCTGTCCATTTTAACGCCCTGCAGATCGGTGGTACGTAAATCCAACTCGCCCAGTTCCGCGTTGCTCAGATCGCACTGGGTGACGTCGGCGGCACGCCAGTCGAAACCGGAGAATTCGCCGCCGGACAGATCGGAGCCGCTGAAGCTGGCGCCGAGCACCTGTGCGCCGTGCCAGCGGTTTTCCCACAGCTCGCATTTCTCCAGCACCACCTTGGCGAAGTTGGCATAGCTCAGGTTGCTTTTGGTGATATAGGCGCTGCAAAACCAGGTGCGGCTGGTGATCATGTTCATAAAACTGGTGCCGCGAAAATCGGCGCCCTGCGCGCGGCATTCGCGGATCTCGATGCCCAACGCGTTGGCATGACGAAAATCGGCCATCGATAAATCGCAGCTTTTAAAACTCGCGTCTTTCAGTATCGCGCGGCTGAAGTTACCGCCCTGTCGGCTGTCGCGGTCGTAGAACTGGCAGCCGATAAATTCGGTCCCGGTCAGATCGGCCCCCGAAAAATCACACAGCATAAAGCTGCCGTTTTCAATTTTCTCGCCGGTAAAGCGGTTACGCGCGATCTTTTCACCCTGCAGCGCCAGGCCCATTGCAACACCCCTGTTTATTTATACAGCCAGGGCAGCATTTAACCCTATTCCGGCAGGGTTGGCAATCGTCGTCGATTAGCGCGCATCAGCCGCGGGCGGTTCGAGCGCCACCCTGACGATGCTGAACGTCCTGGTGCTTTCCGCTTGAGCGACGTTGGAAAACAGCCGGGGGTAACGCGAGTTGACGACCCACACCTCGCCATCGCGCAGCGCGGCGCCGGTCGCCCCATCCAATCCCGGCGGCGTGGCGACCGCCGCAATACGCGCGCTGGCCCAGCCGTCGTGAGAGGAGAGCAGCGTCACGTCGCCGGACATGCTCCCCTTTTCACCCGGAAAAGACTGTACGATCACCAATTCGTTGGCGGTTTTGAGCCGCAGCCCGTCCGGCCCTTTCAGCCGCTGCGGCAGCCTGATTTCGCTTATCGCAGGCGTGTTATCCAGCGTCACTTTCCACAGCAGGCCGCGGGTGTAGTCCGCCGCAATCAGGTAGCCATCAGGGTGATACACGATGCCGTTGAGATAAGGCTGCGTGCCCTGCGCAGCGGCGGGTGCGTCGGCCGGCATCAAACGCGCTGCGCGCACCAGAATCGACACCTGGCGCGTTGCCCGGTCGATCTTGTAAATCTGCGGCTGGAAGCTGTCGGTCACATAGATATTGCCCTGCGGGTCGAGCGCCAGATCGTTGGCCAGCGTCGGCCCACGGCTTAACGATGAGAGATCGTACGTCTGCTGCAGCGCGCCGGTATCGAGATTGAACTCCAGCACCTGCGCCACGCGATTATGCGTACCGGGCGCAGAGCTGAGGGAAACGCCCACGTCTTCGTTGCACACCAGTACCCGGTTGCGCTCGGTGTCCACCAGCATGCCGGAGGTGGTGATGAGCCCCTTACCGGTGGAAAACCGCCGATAGCGGCCATCCGGGTAGACCAGACCCAGTTGCCCACCGCGCAGGGAGGAGACCAGGAACGCACCGGCGCGCGGAGACCAGGCAATGCCCTCAGGGTAAGCGCCGGCGGCATCCGGCGAGAATTCGATGCGCTGCACGGCCTGCGCCTGCATCACGCCGCTGAGAAACAGCGCGACGCCGGCTAACTGGGTGACGCGCCGGCGGCGCTGAAATAAGAAAGAAAAGAGGTTAAAGCGGAACATGAGCATGACCCTGATGAGGACTCGGATCGCTAGAATAGGATCGCGCCGCTCACGGCACCAGCCGGGAAAAAGGCAATGCGCCACTAAAAAAATCGCAGTAATCAGCGCAAAAAAAAACCGCCCGGTGCGGGCGGTTGAGGCGACGGCGAACCGTTACTTCAGGGCTTCCTGAATGGCGTCGGCCATCGGGCCGATGTGCTTCTCCGCCGCCTTCAGCTGGAAGTCCACGCCGTTACCGTCGTTGGTATCCGACAGCGTGGCCTTGATCAGTTCCAGCGCCGCCTGCACCGCCACCAGCCGTTTGTGCTGTTCGTCCGTGACCGGTTCGGCGCCCATATTGGCCGGATAATAATGTTCTAACATCGCGCTCTCCTTTTGATGACGTTAACCTTTAACCTACCAGAAAACCGCGCATTTACTAAGGAAACCAGGCCCTGCGCGGCCAAGTGACGATAAATTGCACTATACTCGGCAAACACTCTCCCCTGTTACAGGATCATCGCTATGTCATTCCAGGGAAGCTGCCACTGCGGCGCCGTCACCTCCGTAGACGCCGAACTGCCCACCGAAGCCCTCAGCTGCAACTGTTCCATTTGCCGCCGCAAAGGGCTGCTGCTGTCGTTCTTCCCCATCAGCGCTTTCACGCTCAACAGCGGCCAGGACCAGCTCAGCACTTACACTTTCAATCACCACAAGATCCGCCATCAGTTCTGCCGAGTCTGCGGCGCCCAGCCCTTCGCCTACGGCACCGCGCCGGACGGCGCCGCGATGTGCGCCGTTAACCTGCGCTGCGTGCCTGACGTCGCGCTGGATGCGTTGCAGATCCACACCTACGACGGCGCCAGCGTCTGAGATCCCGCGTTTTCAGCGGTAGACGGAGAACTTTTTGGTGAGCGGCTTAAGCTGTTCGGTGTCGCCATAGAGCGCCACCGCCACGAAATCCAGCTGCTCGTAAGGGGTGTTGGCGGTGTCGGCGATCTGTTGTTCGGCGGAGTGCGACAGCATGGTAGTGGTGAAGAAGTTGGCCAGCACGCCCTCTTCCTTGCACTTCAGAATCAGGTTGCTGAGCTGGCTACTGTTCTTGGCCTGCAGGATCACGATCGGATAGTGGCTCATATTGGCGCTGACGCCGTCGAGGCTGCTCGGATAATGGTGAAACTCGCGCTGCTCGATAAGATCGGTGATGCCTGCCGTCAGATGGCAGGAGGCGTTAAACAGCGTGGCCGGTTCGTGATTGCGGTTGAGGATGATATAAAACTTTTTCTCGTTGTCGCTGTACATGCTCTTCTCCTTGAATAGGCAGCCAGTTTTACCCAACCTGCACGCGGTTTCAAGGCGCGATAAGGGGCCGCGTCCGGCCCCCGTGATAACGCAGCCGACTCAGACGGCGCCTTCCCCCGGGCCGAGCGGCTGCGCCACCTGATGCAGCACGGTGATGTTCTGCAAAAGGGTACCGCCGTCGATCGGCTTCATCTGGCCGTCGCGATCTTTATAGTGCGTCGGCTTGGCGCCGTGGAAGAACAGCCCGGCGTTGACCTGCACGCCCAGATAACCTGCGCTGGCCGGCAGGCGCTGCACGTCGGTCCAGGGATTGGAAACCGGCACGTACTGGAAGCCCTCGCCCGTCTTGGCGTACAGCGGGCGCAGCAGCGTGACAAAGGCCATCATCGGCGACAGCGCGTCTTTAAAGATCTGCACCGGCCGATCGACCGTCATCAAGAAACCCTGCGGCTGCTCCTCGACCGTGTCGAGGCTCAGGCTGCTGCTGATATCATCACCCCGGCCGCCATAGCTCCATTCAATGGCCGGCGCCCCACTCTCGTTCATCATCTCTGACATACACTGCTCCTAATAAAATGAATACAACACGCCTGCTGCGTGTCGGAACAGTAAACCGCTGAAGGGAGGCGAGCGTCCACGCCGGGCGGCACGCTGGCAAACCAAACAACGAAGGCGCGCAATCAATAAAGCTCGAAATGAATAATTTCCCCGCGTGATAGCGCAGCATTTGAACGACCTCAGCCGTTGCAAGAGCACATAGTGATGGCGTTACCGCCACTGGAGAGTGTTATGACCGCCATTAAACCGGACGCCATCGACCGCGTTTCCCCTGCCGCCACGCCCTGGCTAGCCGTCATCAACGTGCTGTTCGCCGGCATCGCCGCGGCGCTGCATGTGGGCAAGGCCACCATCGCGCTGCCGGCGCTACAGACCGAGTTCGGCCGTTCGCTCGAGGCGCTAAGCTGGGTTATTTCGGCCTTTCCCTTCGTCGGAGTGTTCGGCGGCATCGCCGCCGGGCTGCTGGTGCGCCGCTGGGGCGACCGGCGCCTGCTGGCGCTCGGATTGCTGATCATCAGCGCCGCCAGCTTTACCGGCGCCACGCTGCTCGACTTCAGCGGATTGATCGTCAGCCGCTTTGTCGAAGGCCTCGGCTTCGTGATCGTGGTGGTCGCCTCGCCGGCAGTGTTGAACCGCATCGTCGCCCCGGCGCAGCGTAGCCTGGTGTTTGGCATCTGGAGTACCTTCATGCCGGCGGGCATCGCCATCTCGCTGTTTTTCGGCCCGCACCTGGCCGACTGGCAACAGAGTTGGCAGGCCGGTGCGGCGCTGACGCTGCTGGCCGCCCTGCTGCTGCCGTTGACCACCTCCCGGCGCGCCGCCGACGCACATACCCCGTCTTTGCAGATACGGCAAGCGCTGGGCACCCTGCTGCGAGCGCGCCGGCCGCTGTTGCTGGCGCTGATGTTCACCACTTACAACCTGCAGTTTTTCTCGGTGATGACCTTTCTGCCGATCTTCCTGATGCAGCGCATCGGCCTGTCGCTGGCGGCCGCCGGCGGCATCAGCGCGGCGGCGGTGGCGGCGAACATCATCGGCAATCTCGCCGCCGGCGTACTGCTGTCGCGTGGCCTGCGCGCCAGAACGCTGCTCGCGGCCACCAGCCTGGTCATCGGCATCTTCGGCATCGGCATTTTCCTGCCGGTGACGCCCAACGGCCTGCTGATCCCCTTGTGCTTCCTGTTCTGCGCCACCGCCGGCATACTGCCCGCCACCATTCTGGCCGCCACGCCGGCAGCGACGCCGGAACCGACGCTGCTGCCGCTGAGCCTGGGGCTGGTGATGCAGGGGAATTACCTCGGTCAGGTGATCGGCCCGGTCGCGCTGAGCGCCATCGTGGCTGCGGCCGGTTGGGCGGCCCCGGCGTGGCTGGTGCTGGCGGCGGCGTTGTCGGGGGCGCTGTTGGCGCTGGCAACTATTTTTCCGTCAGAAAATCGATGAATTTCCGCACTTTAAGCGGGACAAAACGCGCATAGGGATAAAGCAGAATGAAGGGGCGTGAGGCGCCGGCGTAATCTTTCAGCACCTCAACCAGCGCCCCGCTTCGCAGCTCTTGTTCGACGCTAAAGCGATAAACCTGCATCAGCCCGGCACCATTTTTCACCAGCGTCAGCGTGGCGAGATAATCTTCCTGGCAGAGCCAACGCCCGCGGGTGTCCACTTTGCTCTTTTCGCCCTGAATGTTAAAGGTCCAGGCGGTTTTCCTGCCGGTGCTGGGCAATGCATACTGAATGCAGTCGTGCTGGGCTAAATCCGCCGGCGTAAGCGGCGCAGGATGGCGCTGCAAATAGCCCGGTGACGCCACGACGATGAGTTCGGCCTCCTCCAATCGCCGCGATACCAGGCCTGAATCGTTCAGCTCGCTGCCACGAATGGCAACGTCGAATTTATCTTCGGAAAAGTCGATGTTCTGATTGCTGACGTGCAGATTCAGCGTGAGATCGGGATAACGGTGCGCAAACGCGGGCAGGCGCGGCAGTAGCCTAAAATGTGCGTATAGCGTCGGTACGCTGATGCTGAGCGTACCGACCGGTTTCTGCCGCTCGCCGGAAATTTTCGCTTCGGCCTCAATCAGTTGGCTCAGCGCCCTGCGGCACTCCAGGTAATAACTTTGGCCGGCATCCGTGACGCGCATCTGGCGTGTCGTGCGGATAAACAGCTTAGCCTGTAAACGTGCCTCCAGGCGCGCAACGGAACGGCTGACCGCCGCAGGCGTTATCCCGGCGGCATTGGCCGCGGCGGTGAAACTGCCGGTCTCGACGGTCAGGCAAAACAGCTCGATGCTACCCACTTGGACATCGTCAAAATGACGTTGCATATCTCTCTGCCTCTGCCTATTCATTACATAAGGTATAAATTAAAGTTCTTTCCTCCTCATTTTTCAATCAACAGGTATGGATTACCGTTCACCTACGCTAAATCACTGCCCTGTCTAGGAGGGGACATGAACAAGGTAAAAACGGTCATCGTAACGGGTGCGTCCAGCGGATTGGGCTTCGCCATTGCACAAGCCTATCTGGCACGCGGTTATCAGGTTGTCGCAAACGCCCGTTCGCTTGAACGGCTGCAGGCGGCGGCGGACCAACTCGGCCATCCGGCCAATCTGCTGCTGGTGCCGGGAGACGTTGCGCTGCCGGAAACCGCCGAACGGTTGTTCAGCATAGCGGTACAAAGGTTTGGCCAGGTGGATATTCTCATCAATAACGCCGGCATATTTATCGCCAAGCCGATCGCCGACTATGCGCCGGAGGATGTCGACGCCATGGTGGCAACCAACCTGAAAGGCTTCTTCTACCCGGCGCAGGCCGCCGCGCGGCATATGCAACGAGTCGGCGGCGGCCATATCGTCGCCATCACCGCGTCGATCGCCATGCAGCCCAACAGCAAAGTGCCCGCCTTGCTGCCGGTGCTGATCAAAGGCGGCCTGAATCAGGCCGTACGCGAACTGGCGTTGGAGTTGGTGCCGCATAACGTGATGGTCAACGCCGTGGCGCCAGGCATCATCGCCACACCGATGCACCAGAACGATGAACAGAACCTGGCGCAGATGCGGCAGCTGGCGCCAACCGGCCGCATCGGCCAACCCCAGGATATCGTCGACGCAGTGTTGTACCTGACCGATACCCATTTTGTCACCGGCACCGCGATGGCGGTGGACGGTGGCGCAACCGCCGGGGTCTGGTGACCCCATGGAGCAATGACATGCCATACGTCAACATTAAAGTGACCGATGAAGGGATCAGTGCCGAACAAAAACGATGGCTGATCGAGGGAGCTACCGCGCTGTTGGAACGGGTGCTGAATAAACCGCGCCACACCACCTTCGTGGTGATTGACGAGGTGGCCACCGACAACTGGGGCGTCGGCGGAGAGAGCGTAACCACCCTGCGCGCCAAAGAACGGCGCGGATAACGGATGATTCATTATGTGAATGTATTGTCGTAGGGTACAGCCGCTAATTATCGTTATCGGGCCTGCATCGCTAGAGCAACCACGCTACCGCGAAGGATAAGGCCAGTGATGATCAAGGCCCGATAATGACAAGGCGCCGGTCGCGGCAAGATAAACCAGCACGCCGGCGAAAGCGATCAGCAATGCCTTTTCGATTACGGCAAGTCGTTTATGTTCAGTCATTTGCATACTCCTGCGTGATATCGGGCGAACGGCCGCCCTCATCAACACTAGGAAAGCCTGGCCCAGACGACAAGCGCGGCTCACAAAATGAAACACAATCTATAAATTTTGTTAATTATTTAGCCCTCTTTCTTTTCTCGCACCGCCGCCTGTTCACCCTGTAGCGCCCGCCTTGCCCTTAATAACCCTATGGAATACGCCACTAAAAATCCCCTACCGGTTAAGCAAAGGTGATGATAGTGTTGTTTTCATTCAGTTCATCTATGCTGAAAATTCATCTTTTGAGGGACGACTATGATGTCTAAAGGCATTTCCAAAGGATTCTTTATTCTGATCCTGTTTATCGTCACCGCCGCCTTTCTTGACGTGCTGGGGCCTTACTACTCCTCGGTGCTGTGGGCAATTATTCTGGCGGTGATTTTCCATCCGGTAAAAAAGAAGCTGAAGCAGTACGTTGGCGAACGCAACGGCGTGGTGTCGCTGCTGACGGTGGCGCTAATCTGCCTGATCGTGTTCACGCCGTTGGCGATCATCGCCTCGTCGCTGGCGATGGAATTCAACGTGATCTACACCAAACTGCAAACCAACAACAGCCAATTGCCGACCATGCTGGCGGACTTTATGCGCCACCTGCCCGGCTGGGCGCAGCGCTTCCTGGCGGAGCATAACCTCAACAACGCCGCCGAAATCCAAAAGCAGCTTTCTGACGTAGCGCTCAAGGGTGGACAATACCTGGCGGGCAGCGTCTTCCTGATCGGCAAAGGCACCTTCAACTTCGTCGTCGGCTTCGGCGTGATGCTCTACCTGCTGTTCTTCCTGCTGAAAGACGGCCCCTATCTGGTGAACCTGGCGCTCGAAGCGCTGCCGCTCTCCCAGCACGTCAAGCACCACCTGTTCGTGAAATTCGCCGCCGTCTCCCGCGCCACCGTCAAGGGCACGGTGGTGGTCGCCGTAGTGCAAGGTGCGCTCGGCGGGCTGGCCTTTTACTTTACCGGCATCGACGGCAGCCTGCTGTGGGGCGCGCTGATGGCGTTCCTGTCGATCATCCCGGCCGTGGGCTCTGCCATTATCTGGGTGCCGGCGGTGATCTACTTCTTCGCCACCGGCATGCTGTGGAAAGCCATTTTCCTGGTGGTGTTCTTCGTGGTGGTGATCGGCCTGGTAGACAACATCCTGCGCCCGCTGCTGGTGGGCAAAGACACCAAAATGCCGGACTACCTGATCCTGATCTCCACCCTGGGTGGTATGGAGATTTACGGCATCAACGGCTTTGTCATCGGCCCCTTGATCGCCGCGCTGTTCATCGCCTGCTGGAACATCCTGTCTGGCCGCGACAGCGAGGAGAATATCGAAGAGATCGACGAAGAATTCATCGAGGAAGGCAAAAATCATCCCGACGCGGCGGAGTAACCCTCTCGCAGCGAATCACACAGGGGCCCAATTGGGCCCCTTTTTTGTCTGTGGTATCCTTGCCGCGCTTACAAGGAAGAACGGGTTTCGTTATGCTTATTTTTTACGCCACGCTGGCTATCGCCTTCACTCTGCTGTGCCTGTTAGCCTTTCTCTATTGCGCTTATCAGCTGTCGAAGCACGGCGACGTCAAGTTTTTGGCCTCGCTTTCCGTGCTGCTCTTCGCGCTGCTGGCCTTCTATGCCGCTTATGGCTACGTCAGCACCTGGCTGCAACAGCAGGCGGTCGATGTCCGGCTGTATTAGCGATTAGCGCGCCGGGATAAAAAAGACCTGCTCCGGATCGCCGTCATCGAGATTGTCAATCTGGCCGCTGGCGACAAAGCCGGCGTTCAACAGCAGCCGCTGCATCGGCAGGTTAGAGCGATTGGTGGAGGTGAACAGCTTCGGGTGCCGACAGTGGGACTTCAACGCCGTAATCAGCACCAGCCCGACGCCCCGGCGGCGATAGCGCTCGCCGACCATCAGCATCTCGATAAAGCCGCAGCCGAAGAAGTGATAGTGCAGCACGCCGTAGCCCATCACCACGCCCCGTTCTTCGGCAAGATAGCAGACACTCTGTGCGCACCAGGTGCGGATCTGCGCCGCGCGCTGCGGCTCGTATTCGGCGACGCTGTCGAGGGCGATCAGGGCTGCGGCATCGGTTTCAGTGGCAAGACGAACAGGCATGTTTACCCCCTTATGTTTATGGGTAGCGGCGACACCGCTTCAACGAAACGGCAACCGAAGCGGGATAATTTTTACATCCCCGCCGAATTTTGTAATCCTATTATAGAGTTACTAAAACACACGCCAAGGAAGGAAAGCATTTCCCGATGAGAATACCGCAAATCTCCGCCGCCCTGCTGTTTACCCTGCTGCTGGCGGGCTGCCAGTTCCACAAAACCGTGTTCCCGCCGCCGTATATCGGCACCCCGCAAGAGATCAGCACCTACGAAGTGAAAGGGCTGACGTTCGTCACCACCGTCACCTTCAGCGGCCTGTTTGCCGAAGATCTGGTGCGCGAATACGCACAGAAACACCACTACCGCTATTACGTGGTAACGATGCGCAGCAACGGTTTTAAAGATCGAGCAGAGCGCGTGAGCGCGATGATGTATCGGTAAGCCCTGGCAACATATGCCGTGAAATAGTGCCAAAAATCCAGGTTCAGCGTAGAAAAGCGCGATACGGAACGTGGCAAAGCCGCAAAGTCACAGGCAGCATGAAAGTACGGCCTGTGACTTTGATTTAATTATCTAGCATCGCAGTTGCCGCCCTTTATTTCACTGCGGGCGAAATTCCAATGTGATTATTTGGAACGCATTGTGGATCTCTGGCGTTGGCGGCTTAGGCAGACGCGCATCGGTAACCGCTTTCATCGCCGCACGGCAAAGAGCCGGATCGCCACCTTCAGTTCGAACACCGATTGGCAGGCCGTCCGGCGCCAGCGTGATACGCAATGTGCAGCGTTGGCCTGAGTAGGTGGCGGCGTCTTTTAAATGGCGTTGAATCTCAGCTTGCACCTGAGTCATGTAATGTAATTTCTCTTTCCCCGTCGCAGGCGTCTTTGGGTCGCCAAGGTTGGCGAAAAGATCATCGACCTCTTTATTCACCGGATCGTTTTGGCTGGGGGCTGTGTGCTTCGCGCACCCGGTTAATGCCAGTGCGAGCATCGCCGCCAATAATGTGGCGGCGCCGGTTTTGTAGCCTGAATACGTGATTTTCATATCCCTGTCCTTATGGATGATAGTCAGCCGAAATCAACGTGGTATTCCCAGTGCATACTTATACATAATTAACGCCCAACCACCAGAGACATTGTTAGCATCAAGCATCGGCATGCGGAGTATCGTGAGCCGATGATGACATGAAGCCATAGCGCCCTCACCGGGCAGTACGTCTGCGTATCCTGACCTATCGATAACGTTGTTATCCGAACGATCAATCACCCCATCAATAAATTAAGAAATTCTTAATTTTTTATCGCATTAAAAGCGTTTCAACGCTAACAATCTGGAGATTCTGCCTATACTTACTTTCCTGCTATTAAATTCATTTAAGTAACCAGGATGGTAAGTATGAAAAACAAACGACTCTTTGCCGCACTTCTTGCTGCGACTACGGTGATGTTCATGGCGGGCTGCGCTTCCAATCAGGCGATCAAAACAACGGATGGCAAGACCATTGTCACCGACGGCAAGCCTCAGGTCGATAAAGATACCGGGTTAGTCTCCTATCGAAATGCAGAAACGGGCAAAACGGAACAGATCAATCGAGACCAGATTGCAAACATGAGTGAGTTGGATAACTAAAAGGAGCTTCAAATGAAAAAAGCGCTTGTTCTTCCCGCGATCGCCCTGATTGCTATCGCCGCACTGTCAGGCTGCACACGCACCAGCTACGCCATTCATACCCACGATGGCAGAACGATCATCAGTGACGGCAAACCGAAAGAAACCTCTGCCGGGTTGATCGGGTATACCGATGCCAATGGCGTCAAACAGCAAATCAACAAGACGGAAGTTAAAGAGGTTTCAGAGATCCCGCATTAAGGTTCCGATCATCTCAGCCAGCTAAAACCAAGGGAGCCGATGGCTCCCTTTCTACTCAAACACCAAACGCTCCTAGCCGCGTTTAACGAGAACGTCGATAACCACCTGACATTTCAGCACCAACATTCTCAGGTTTGCCATAGGGATCTCTCCTTTCCCTGCATCAAGCAGCTATAATCCAGAAAGTGGAGTTATTTGATAATGATAAGGAGGGAGTATGTATAAAACTATCTTGGTTCCCGTGGATATTACCGAGCCGGAATTAACACAGCAGGTCATCCCGCATGTCAACGCGCTCGCCAGGCTCGAAGACTCCCACGTCCATTTCCTGGCTGTGATCCCGTCACGCGCCACCTACGCCGCTTTCGGCTTTGCCGCCACAGCGGCGATAGAAACCAAAGATGAAACCATTGCGCTAGCGAGCGAGGGGCTGGCAAAAGCGGCAAAACAATTCAGCGTGCCTGAAGATAGAGTGACCACGCATGTCGCCGTCGGCGATCCTAAAGATCAGATCCTGGAACTCGCCGATGCGCTTAACGCGGAGATTATCGTGATGGGTTCCAACCGCCCTTCTGCGATCACTTATCTCCTTGGCTCCAATGCCACCGCCGTCGTCCGCCACGCCAATTGCCCGGTGCTGGTCGTACGTGAATCGGCTAACGCCGCTCAGTGAGCCTGTCCGATACCTCACTCATCTTTGAACAATAAAAAACGGGAGCCCTAAGGCTCCCGCTCTCATTCAAGCGCCAAACACGCTTACATGTGTTTAACGATAGCGTCGCCAAACTCTGAACATTTCAGCAGCTTAGCGCCTTCCATCAGTCGTTCGAAGTCATAGGTCACGGTCTTGGCAGCGATAGCGCCTTCCATGCCTTTAACGATCAGGTCAGCCGCTTCGAACCAGCCCATGTGACGCAACATCATCTCTGCGGACAGGATGATAGAGCCTGGGTTCACTTTGTCCTGGCCGGCGTACTTCGGCGCGGTGCCGTGAGTCGCTTCGAACAGCGCGCAGTCGGAGCCGATGTTGGCGCCCGGTGCGATACCGATGCCGCCGACCTGGGCCGCCAGGGCGTCGGAGATGTAGTCGCCGTTCAGGTTCATACAGGCGATCACGTCGTATTCCGCCGGGCGCAGCAGGATCTGCTGCAGGAAGGCGTCGGCGATCACGTCTTTAACCACGATCTCTTTGCCGGTGTTCGGGTTCTTGATCTTCAGCCATGGGCCGCCGTCGATCAGCTCGCCGCCGAACTCT
The DNA here is from genome assembly GCF_020858655.1 of Serratia montpellierensis. Taxonomy (NCBI): domain Bacteria; kingdom Pseudomonadati; phylum Pseudomonadota; class Gammaproteobacteria; order Enterobacterales; family Yersiniaceae; genus Serratia; species Serratia montpellierensis. The sequence goes on along the minus strand of NZ_VOSN01000022.1, from coordinate 199,347 downwards.
TCGCGCGCCAGCTCATAGCCCCAATCCTTGAAGGCACCTTCGGTGAACTTCATGATGTTGCCTTTGTGAACCAGGGTCACGGAGTCACGGTCGTTGGTGATGGCGTATTCGATCGCCGCACGCACCAGACGCTTGGTCCCTTCCTCGGAGCATGGCTTCACGCCGATACCGCACTGCTCTGGGAAGCGGATTTTCTTCACGCCCATTTCGTCGCGCAGGAATTTGATCACTTTGTCCGCTTCGGCGGAGCCGGCTTTCCACTCGATGCCGGCGTAGATGTCTTCGGCGTTTTCGCGGAAGATCACCATGTCGGTCAGCTCAGGCTGTTTCACCGGGCTTGGGGTGCCCTGGTAGTAACGCACCGGGCGCAGGCACACGTACAGGTCCAGCTGCTGGCGCAGGGCCACGTTCAGAGAACGGATGCCGCCGCCGACCGGGGTGGTCAGGGGGCCTTTGATGGCGACGCGGTAGTCGCGGATCAGGTCCAGAGTTTCGTCCGGCAGCCACACGTCTTTACCGTAAACGTGGGTAGATTTTTCGCCGGTGTAGATTTCCATCCAGGAGATTTTACGTTCGCCGTGGTAAGCCTTTTTAACGGCCGCATCAACCACGTGGATCATGGCAGGAGTCACGTCAACGCCGATGCCGTCGCCTTCGATGAACGGGATGATCGGGTTATGAGGAACAACCAGTTTACCCTGGGCGTCAACCGTGATTTTTTTACCTTCTGCCGGAACAACTACTTTGCTTTCCATCAACCTCTCCTTCAAGCGCAATTTTGTTAATGCTTTGTAAGATGCGTGTAGATACTACTTGAATATTCGGTCCGCGCCAATCCGAAACGGATTCGGTTATAATGCGCTTATCATCCGTAATCTCAACTGTTATGAAAAAATTCTCTGTTAGAAATCACAACGTTAAACGATTCAGCAAGCCGAATGCCGCCAAACCTGCCGCGCCGAAAGGGCCGCGCCGAATTGTGTTATTCAACAAGCCCTTCGACGTGCTGCCGCAGTTCACCGACGAAGCCGGCCGCGCCACGCTGAAAGAGTACATCCCCTTCCCCGACGTTTACGCCGCCGGGCGCCTGGATCGCGACAGCGAGGGGCTGCTGGTGCTGACCAACGACGGCCAGCTGCAGGCGCAGCTCACCCAGCCGGGCAAGCGCACCGGCAAAATCTATTATGTGCAGGTCGAGGGCGCGCCGCAGGAAAGCGATCTGGCGCCATTGCGCTGCGGCGTTACGCTGAAAGACGGCCCCACGCTGCCCGCCGGGGTGGAGCTGGTAGCTGAGCCGCAGTGGCTGTGGCCGCGCAACCCGCCGATCCGCGAACGTAAATCCATCCCCACCAGTTGGCTGAAAATCACCCTGTTCGAAGGGCGAAACCGCCAGGTGCGTCGCATGACGGCGCATATCGGGTTCCCTACCCTGCGCCTGATTCGCTACAGTATGGGTAATCTTTCGCTGGGTTCACTGCAGCCTGGTGAATGGAAAAGCATCGATTCTCTGTAGACCGATAACTGATGGAGTCGCCATGAAATTCACGCCGATCACGCTACTGCTCGCCGCTCTGGCGGCCCCGTTCGCCGCCCAGGCCGCCAGCTTCGACTGCGCCAAGGCGGCAAACCGCGATGAGCAAGCCATCTGCGCCAACCGCACGCTGAACGATCTGGACGTGCAAATGGCTACCAAGTACCAATTCCTGCGCGGCCTGTTCGCCATGGGCGCGCGCGGCGCGATGCAGGACAGCCAACAGGCCTGGCTGGCAAAACGCCAGCGGTGCGGCGGCGATACCGCCTGCCTGCTGCAAAGCTACCGCACCCGCATCGCCGAGCTGGACGACATCTACCGGCGTATCGACAAACCGCTGTAAGGAAAGGAGAGCGCATGTTCAAACCGCACGTCACCGTGGCCTGCGTAGTGCACGCCGCCGGCAAATTTTTGGTAGTCGAAGAGACCATCAACGGCAAAGCGCTGTGGAACCAGCCGGCCGGCCACCTCGAGGCCGACGAGACGCTGGTACAGGCCGCCGAACGCGAGCTGTGGGAAGAGACCGGCATCCGCGCCACGCCGCAGGCGTTCCTGCGCCTGCACCAGTGGATCGCGCCGGACCGCACGCCGTTCCTGCGTTTTTGCTTCGTTATCGAGCTGGAACAGCCGCTGCCGACCGAGCCGCACGACAGCGACATCGATCGCTGCCTGTGGCTGAGCGCCGACGAGATTTTGCAGGCGCCCAACCTGCGTTCCGCGCTGGTGGCGGAGAGCATTCGCAGCTACCAGCAGCCGGAGCGCTACCCGCTGTCGCTGGTCGGCAGCTTCGCCTGGCCGTTTTAAGGACGCCGGGCAGCACAAGATGACCAGTGCGCCGGCGCGGCCAACGTGGTAAAATCCTGCGCTTGTTTTTATCAGCACGGTTCGTGTTCAAGTTCGTGAGATCCCCATGTCAGACAACAGCCAGAAAAAAGTAATCGTCGGTATGTCCGGCGGCGTCGACTCTTCCGTTACCGCCTATCTGTTACAGCAACAGGGCTATCAGGTCGCTGGGCTGTTCATGAAGAACTGGGAAGAAGACGACGACGAAGAGTACTGCTCCGCCGCGACCGATCTGGCCGATGCGCAAGCGGTCTGCGACAAGCTGGGCATCGAACTGCACACGGTGAACTTTGCGGCGGAATACTGGGACAACGTGTTTGAGCTGTTCCTGGAAGAGTACAAGGCCGGCCGCACGCCGAACCCGGACATCCTGTGCAATAAAGAGATCAAATTCAAAGCCTTCCTGGAGTTTGCCGCCGAAGATCTGGGGGCCGATTTTATCGCCACCGGCCACTACGTGCGCCGCCAGGACGTGGACGGCAAGAGCCGCCTGCTGCGCGGCGTCGACGGCAACAAAGATCAGAGCTACTTCCTCTACACCCTGAGCCACGAACAGGTGGCGCAGAGCCTGTTCCCGGTCGGGGAGCTGGAGAAGCCGGAGGTGCGCCGCATCGCCGAGCAGCTGGAGCTGGTTACCGCCAAGAAGAAAGACTCCACCGGCATCTGTTTTATCGGCGAGCGTAAGTTCCGTGACTTCCTCGGCCGCTACCTGCCGGCCCAGCCGGGCCCGATCGTCAGCGTCGACGGCCAGACCGTCGGCGAACACCAGGGCCTGATGTATCACACCCTGGGCCAGCGCAAAGGGCTGGGCATCGGCGGCATGAAAGACAGCAGCGAAGATCCGTGGTACGTGGTGGATAAAGACGTGGCCAACAACGTGCTGGTGGTTGCGCAGGGGCACGATCACCCGCGCCTGATGTCCGTCGGCCTTATCGCGCAGCAGCTGCACTGGGTTGATCGCCTGCCGCTGAGCGGCCCGTTCCGCTGCACGGTGAAGACCCGCTATCGCCAGCAGGATATCCCTTGCACCGTGACCCCGCTCGACGATGAACGCATCGAAGTGCATTTCGACGAGCCGGTCTCCGCCGTCACCCCCGGCCAGTCGGCGGTGTTCTACCAGGGCGAAATCTGCCTCGGCGGCGGCATCATCGAACAGCGCCTGGCGTAATTCGCCTGCCGCCCAAGAAAAACGCTGCGTTTACCGCAGCGTTTTTTTTATTCAAAATTCCACCTGCGCCCCCAGCTCGATCACCCGGTTCGGCGGGATTTCGAACAGGTCCGGCGCCCGCAGCGCGTTGCGCTGCAACAGCTGGAACACCTTGCCGCGCACGCGCAGATACCAGGGCCGCTTGCCCAGCACCAGCGTATCGCGCGACATGAAGAACGAGGTCTCGTTCATGGTGAAACTCATCCCTTCCAGGCCGCAGCGGTAAAGAATGTCCGTCACGTTGGGCGTCTCACGCCAGCCGTAGCTTGCCACCACCCGCCAAAAGCTCGCCGACAGCTGTTCGATCGCCACCCGCTGCACGTTGTGCACGTACGGCATGTCGGTGGTGACGATGGTCAGCAGCACCACGCGCTCATGCAGCACCTTGTTGTGCTTCAGGTTGTGCAACAATACCAGCGGCACCGCGTGCGGCGTGCGCTCCATAAACACCGCGGTGCCCGGCACCCGCTTCGGCGGCGCCTTCTCCAGCGACTCGATCAGCGCGCTCAGCCCTTCCTGATTGTCGCGCAGCCGGCGGATCAGGCGCGAACGCTCGGTCTTCCAGGTCAGCATGATCAACAGAATGGTCAGCCCCAGCGCCACCGGCAGCCAGCCGCCGGTCGCCAGTTTGATCAGGTTGGCGCCGAACAGCGGTACGTCGATGCACAGCATGACAACCAGCATCAGTCCGCCCAGCGCGCGCGGCCAGCCCCAGTTTTTCACCGCCACGATGCTCAGCAAAATCGACGACAGCAGCATGGTGCCGGTCACCACGATGCCGTAAGCCGAGGCCAGGTTACTGGAGTGTTTGAAACTGATAATCACGATCAGCACCGCCGCGAACAGCAGCCAGTTCACCACCGGAATGTAGATCTGCCCGGACTCCTGATCGGAGGTATAGATGATGCGCATCGGTGGCAGGTAGCCCAGCCGCACTGCCTGGCGCGTCAGCGAGAACACGCCGGAGATCACCGCCTGCGAGGCGATGACCGTCGCCAGCGTGGCGATCACCAGCAGCGGGATCAGCGCCCAGGTCGGCGCCAGCAGAAAGAACGGGTTGTTGATCGCCGCCGGATTGGCCAGCAGCAGCGCCCCCTGGCCGAAGTAGTTCAGCACCAGCGCCGGCGCCACCAGCGTAAACCACGCCAGGCGGATCGGCTTTTTACCGAAGTGGCCCATATCGGCGTACAGCGCTTCGGCGCCGGTCACCGACAGCACCACCATGCCCAGCGCGAAGAACGACACCGCCTTGTACTCGAGGAAGAAATTCACCGCCCAGAAAGGGTTCAGCGCCCGCAGCACGCCGGGATGATGCAGAATGCCGCCGATGCCCAGCAGCGCCAGCGTCAGGAACCAGATCACCATCGCTGGGGCGAACAGCTTGCCGACGCTGCCGGTGCCGTGCTTTTGGATCGCAAACAATGCGGTCAACACCAGCAGCGATAGGGGTACAATAAAGCTGTCCAGCTCGGGGGCGATGATCTGCAGGCCTTCGATGGCCGACAGTACCGAAATGGCCGGGGTGATCACCCCATCCCCATAAAAGAAGCTGCCCCCCACCAGCCCGATCAGCACCGCCGCCGGCACCCAGCGCGCATCCAGCTTGCGGATCGCCAGCGACATCAGCGTCAGGATCCCTCCCTCGCCGTCGTTGTCGGCGCGCATCACGAAACAAATGTACTTAATGGACACCACCAGCGTCAGCAGCCAGAAGATCAGCGACAGAAAGCCGTAGATCGAGGCCGGCGTCATAGTGATGCCCTCCTCTGCCGTCAGGCATTCGCGCAGGGTGTACAGCGGGCTGGTGCCGATATCGCCGTACACCACGCCGATGGCCGCCAGCGTCACCGCCGGCAGCGGCTGCTTGTTTTTTACGTGCATATAAAGGTCTTTATTTGAGGGCTCACGTTGGCAGTATAGATGCAGCCGCCGCACTTTATTTGCCGCCGCAACAATAAGTTCGCGTCGCCACGCCGGCGATTTTCGCCGCCTATTTGCGCAGTTCTGCGCCGCACGGCGCCTCCGCCTCGTTACGGGCGTATTAGACGCTGGGTTTACCCTCGATTTTGTGGCATGATCCGCGGCATTCGTTGTCATCGTTGTTACAGCCACGCCCGATCGTTCCCGTTCGCGGCCGCCGCCGTTACCCTGGCGATACACACAACCTTATGCAGTAAGCCATGTACCGTTCACCGCGTTTACAGGAGTCATCGTGGCGAAGAATTATTATGACATCACGCTGGCCATGGCAGGTATCAGCCAGGCGGCGCGTTTGGTTCAGCAGTTGGCCCATGAAGGGCAATGCAACCGCGAAGCCTTTCAAACCTCGCTGAAAAGCCTGCTGCAGATGGACCCGCCCTCTACGCTGGCGGTGTTCGGCGGTGAAGAACGCAATTTGATGGTCGGCCTCGAAACCCTGATGGGCGTGCTTAACGCCAACAACAAAGGGCCGGGTGCGGAACTGACCCGCTACACCATCAGCCTGATGGTGCTGGAGCGCAAGCTCAACGCCAACAAACAGGCGATGAACACGCTCGGCGAACGCCTCGGCCAGCTCGAGCGCCAGCTGGCGCACTTCGATCTTGAGTCGGACACCATCATCAGCGCGCTGGCCGGCATTTACGTCGACGTGGTCAGCCCGCTCGGGCCGCGCATCCAGGTGACCGGCTCGCCGGCAATCCTGCAGAACCCGCAGGTGCAGGCCAAAGTTCGCGCCACGCTGCTGGCCGGCATTCGCGCCGCCGTGCTGTGGCAACAGGTCGGCGGCAGCCGCCTGCAGTTAATGTTTTCCCGTAATCGTCTGTTCAAGCAGGCGCAAAATATCGTTGCTCATTGTTAATCGATCCCAGGAGTTGCTACCGATGGAATTATCCTCACTGACCGCCGTTTCCCCCGTTGATGGACGCTACGGTGATAAAGTCAGCGCACTGCGCCCCATTTTCAGCGAATACGGTCTGCTGAAATTCCGCGTACAGGTTGAAGTACGTTGGCTGCAAAAACTGGCGGCCTGCGCAGAAATCAAGGAAGTTCCCGCTTTTGACGCCGACGCAAACGCTTTCCTCGACAAAATCGTCGCGGAATTCAATGAAGAAGACGCTCAGCGCATCAAAACCATCGAGCGCACCACCAACCACGACGTGAAAGCGGTCGAGTATTTCCTGAAGGAAAAAGTGGCGGCGGTGCCTGCGCTGCACGCGGTGTCGGAGTTCATCCACTTCGCCTGCACCTCCGAAGACATCAACAACCTGTCGCACGCGCTGATGCTGCAAAGCGCCCGTCAGGACGTGGTGTTGCCATACTGGCGCAAGCTCATCGACGCGCTGAAAGGGCTGGCGCTGGAATACCGCGATATCCCGCTGCTGTCGCGCACCCACGGCCAGCCGGCGACCCCGTCGACCGTCGGCAAAGAGTTCGCCAACGTGGCTTACCGCATGGAGCGCCAGTACCGCCAGCTGGAGCGCGTGGAGATCATGGGTAAAATCAACGGCGCGGTCGGCAACTATAACGCCCACATCGTCGCTTACCCGGAAGTGGACTGGCACCAGTTCAGCGAGGCGTTCGTGACCTCGCTCGGCATCACCTGGAACCCGTACACCACCCAGATCGAGCCGCATGACTACATCGCCGAGCTGTTCGACTGCGTAGCGCGTTTCAACACCATCCTGATCGACTTCGACCGCGACATCTGGGGCTACATCGCCCTGAACCACTTCAAGCAGAAGACCATCGCAGGCGAAATCGGCTCTTCCACCATGCCGCACAAGGTTAACCCGATCGACTTCGAAAACTCCGAAGGCAACCTGGGCCTGGCCAACGCCGTGCTGGGCCACCTGGCGGGCAAACTGCCGGTGTCCCGCTGGCAGCGCGACCTGACCGACTCCACCGTGCTGCGTAACCTGGGCGTGGGCCTGGGCTACGCGCTGATCGCCTACCAGGCCACCCTGAAAGGCATCAGCAAACTGGAAGTGAACCAGGCGCACCTGCTGGACGAACTGGATCACAACTGGGAAGTGCTGGCTGAGCCGATCCAGACCGTGATGCGCCGCTACGGCATCGAAAAGCCTTACGAGAAGCTGAAAGAGCTGACCCGCGGCAAACGCGTGGACGCTGCCGGCATGCAGGCATTTATCGATGGCCTGGCGCTGCCGGAAGAAGAGAAAATCCGTCTGAAGGCGATGACCCCGGCCAACTACATCGGCCGCGCCACCACCATGGTCGACGAGCTGAAGTAAGCGCTTTAGCCCGATAAGATAAAAAGGCGGCCCTGGGGCCTAATGCCAGTCAGTTAAGCCTGACTGGCATTTTTTTATCCATCCTCTGGGCGTTCTGTGCAGGGGAATTGCCGTAAAAACCTCGCATTTCTCTGATGCCGTAGC
>NZ_VOSN01000022.1:60658-191307 GCF_020858655.1 Serratia montpellierensis | reverse complement strand
CTACCGGGCAACCTGTCCCTTATGAGGTTAGGGTAGAGGCGTTGGAGATGAGCGCGGTGTTGAGCGCCCTTGAAGGCGTCGAACGCAGTCGCGATGCATAGGCGAAACCGCCATGGGCGGCGGTTTCAGGCGAGACAGGCAGGGACGCCTGTCGTAGCCGGCCGTGATGCGGCGCGATGAAGTGAGAGTCGTTGGCGCAGCCAACCGTCTGATAGGGCAAAGGCGCGGGTTGCCAGGGGCCGCGCCTTCGGCCCCCTGGCTCGGTCGAGGTGCTGGAGCCTCATGATGCACCTCACCTTTATCGACCGAAAACTGCACAAATACGTTCAGAAAAACGCTAACTGACAAGCATTAGGCCCTGGGGCCGCCTTTTTGCTTATTATTCGCCGCGCAACACCTGCAGCCGGGCTATCTGCCGCCCCTGCGCATCGAAGTTGTCCGCGCTCAGCCAGCGCGCCAGCGCCTGCCGCACCGCCGGCCAGTGGTCAGCGGTGATGGCGAACCAGTCGGTATCCCGGCTGCGCCCCTTGACGATCACCGCAAAGCGGAAGTTACCCTCGTAGCGAAAGCCAAAGCGCAGCGCGGCCTGGCGGGAGGGCGCGTTATGGCTGTCGCACTTCCACTCGCAGCGGCGGTAACCCAGCGTGTCGAAGGCATAACGCAGCAGCAGCGCGATAGCCTCGGTGGCGCTGGAGCGCTGTTTCATCAACGGCGACCAGCTGACGTGGCCGATCTCCAGCACGCCGTTGGCCTCGTCGATGCGCATCAGCGCCACCGTACCCACCGGCGCGTCGCTGGCAGCGTCGAACACCGTCAGATTGACCAGCGTCGGGTTGGCCTGCAGCGTCTCCAGATGCTGCAGCATCGCCGCCGGCGTATCGGGCCGCTCGATAGACAGATAGGTCCAGTCGCGGCCGTCCGGCGCCAGTTGAAACGCCTCGAACAGCGCGGCGTAATCCCGCTGCGGCTCGAGCGGCGCCAGCGAGCAGAAACGCCCGCCGAGCGTCGCGCCGCCCGGACGGCGAGCCGGCTGCCAATCCGGCATCGATTCCCCAACCGGCTGACCATAACGATTCATTGCCATACACGCCTCCTGCGGTTAACGGGTATAAACGATAAACGAGCTTCTTCTGCCGATTTTGTCGTACAGCGAACGCGCTGGCGCGTTGTACTCCTGGGTCATCCAATAGACCCGATCGCTGCCGCGCGTCTCTGTCAATCGGTACGCCTGCTCGAACAGCTTTTCCGACACCTTATGGCCGCGCGCCTGCGGCGATACATAGAGATCTTCGATATAACAATAGCCGACTGCGCTCCAGGTGGACGGGTGGAACACCAGATTCATCAGCCCCAACAGCCGGCCGTCGGCATCCTCCGCCACCAGCCCGTACACCTGTTCATCCTGCCCCAGGCGTTCGAAGGTGCGATCGGTCACCTGCGGCGCCACGTCGGCGCGGTAAAAATCGAGATAGCCCTGCCACAGCGCCAGCCATTGCGCTTTGTCGTCGCCATTGATTCTGCGGATAGTCACTTCAGGGTTTGATGGGTTCATAGCGCCTCACGGTGTAAGATATTATTTCCATTAGGGAAATAATCGGATAGCGGCAGAATACACCGCATGGTGGCAGCGCAATACGGACCAATCCGAAACACAGAGCAGACCAATTTTAGCCGTCGCTTGCCACCGGCAGCGCGTTGAACACCTGCGCCAGCGTCGTAATAAAGCGCACAATCTCATCCGGCGTATAGGCCGAGAAGCCGAGCACCAACGCCCCGCGCTGCGGCGTGCCGGTGTAGAAGTCCGCCAGACCGTACAGCCGTATCCCCCTTTCGGCCGCGGCCGCCACCAGCCGCCGCTCCGTCGCCGCATCCGCCAGCGGGCAAACCAGCTGCAGCCCGCCCTGCGGCAGCGCCGGACGCGTCCAGGCCGCCAGGTGACGATGCACCGCGTCGTACAGCACGTCCAGCCGCGCCTTGTACAGCATGTGCATATTGCGCAGATGCTCGGCGTAGCCGCCTTCGCGCAGGAAGTGGAACAGCGTCATCTGCGTCAGCGCCGACGTGTAGCCGTCCTGAAACTGCCGGGCGGCGACCAAGGGCCGCACCAGCTGCGGCGGCGCAATCATGAAACCGATGCGCAGCCCCGGAAACAGCGTCTTGCTGAAGGTGCCGATGTACAGCGTGCGCCCGCCGCTGTCCAGCCCCTGCAACGCCGCCTTGGTTTGCCGGTCATAGTTGAACTCGGCGTCGTAATCGTCTTCGATGATCCAGGCCCGCCGGCGCTGCGCCCACTGCAACAGCGCGAGCCGCCGCTCGAGGCTCAGCGAATACCCCAGCGGATAGTGATGAGACGGCGTGATGTAAACGCCCCGTCCGCCGCCCGAGGCCTGCATCAACTGCTCGACGTCCAGCCCCTGATCGTCGATGCCGATCGGCCGCGCCTGCAGCCCCGCCGACTGCACCAGCTTTTTCGCCCCTTGGTAACCCGGTTCTTCGACGAACACCGCATCGCCGGGATCGAACAGCACCTGGGTACACAGCGCCAGCGCCTGCTGAGAGCTGGTCACCACGATCACCTGCTCCGCCGTCGCCTTGACGCCCCGCTCCCGCTGCAAGTAGTGCGCGATCTCCGCACGCAGCTCCGGCAACCCTTGCGGATCGGCATACCCCAACAGCCGCTCGCCGTGCCGCCGCAGCGCCTGTTTCTCCCGCTGCAGCCACTGGTCGATGGGAAACGCCCGCAGATCCGCCAGCGAAGGCGTCAGCGAAGCCTGGCGACAGGTGTGCGGCGTATGGCTGACCGCCAGCAGCGCCCGGCCGCGATCGCTCAGCTCGCGCTCCGCCAGCTGCGCCTCTTGCCCCGTCGCCGTCTCCAGCAGTTCGCGGCCGAGCAGCGTGTCGCAGCGGTAACGCACAAAGCTGCCGCGCCCCACCGTTCGACTGATGAATCCCTCAGCCTCCAGCCGCGCGTAGGTTTGTTCCACCGTGTCGCGCGCCACCGCCAGCCGGGCCGCCAACGCACGGCTTGGCGGCAGCTTCGTCCGCCAGGGCAGTTCCCCCGCGGCAATCAGCTGCAACAGGGCCTGATGCAGCGCCGAACGCCGGGTCAGGCCTTGTTGCAGACCTGGCGAAAAAGCTGCCGCGATCGCCTCTTCTATGGCATACGGCTCGTTGATGCAGTTTTCCATGGCACTCCAATGTGAGTTAAGCGGAACACGACCTTATTGCACTTCGCCGGCTCACCGTGAATGTTAACAAATTGATCCCGATCAACTGAAATGTAAAAAAAACGTTTTGAAACAGATCATTTATTGTTTCTTCACACTTCTCGATCTTAGACTTAATTACCATACAAGTAGCTTGCTAACTATATATGGTGATAGACGACCTCTCCTTTCCCCGCCTGTTTACCGTCGCTGGAGAGCGACGGCGCAGGTGATGCAAAACCTGCGCGGGCATTACTGTGAAGCATGTTCAAGGTGGAATTATGTCGCAACAGCATATCCCTACGCCGCCCCGGCGTGAATTTTTGAAAAAAACGCTGGCGCTGATCCCGTTAGCCGCTGCCGGTAACGGTCTCATGATGGTAAACGCCCAGGCAGCGCCGGCTGCGGGCATCTCGCCGAATTACGTTCCGGTTTATTTCAACAACGAAGAGTGGCGATTCTTGCTGGCGGCCTGCGATCGGCTGATCCCCAGCGACGAGAACGGCCCCGGAGCCGTCGATCAAGGGGTCCCGGTATTCATCGATCGCCAAATGGAAACACCCTACGGCCATGGCGGCCTGTGGTACATGCACCCGCCGTTCGTGCCATCGGCGCCGGAGTTGGGCTATCAGTCCAAACTGACGCCGCGCGAGACCTATCGCAACGGCATCCTCGCGTTCAATGAGCTCTGTCAACGTCAGTTCGGCAAAGTTTTCGCCGAGCTGTCTCATGGCGAGCAAGAACAGCTGTTGACCGCGCTGGAAAGCGGCCAACTCGATGCGGATACCTTGCCGGGTAAAGCTTTCTTCGAACAGCTGCTGCAAAACACCAAAGAAGGTTACCTGGCCGATCCGAGCCACGGCGGCAACCAAACGCTGGCATCATGGAAATTGATAGGCTTCCCCGGTGCGCGCGCGGACTTCGCCGATTGGGTCAACAAACCCAACCAACCCTATCCTCTTCACCCGGTCAGTATCTCCAGCAAAAGGAATGCATAATCATGAGCACAATAAAAAAACCACCGGTAGATGTGGTGATCGCCGGCTTTGGCTGGACCGGCGCCATTATGGGAATGGAATTGACCGACAGCGGCCTGCAGGTGCTGGCGCTGGAACGCGGTGAACGGCGCGATACCTACCCTGATTTCGCTTATCCGCGTATCGCCGATGAACTGACTTACGGCATTCGTCTCAAGCTGGCGCAGGAAATGGCGCATGAAACCGTCACCGTGCGCCATACGCCGGCGGATTTCGCGGTGCCTTATCGCCAGCTCGGCTCTTTTTTGCCGGGCAACGGCGTCGGCGGAGCCGGCGTGCACTGGAACGGCATGCACTGGCGCGCCCTGCCTTCCGATCTCAAATTGCACACCACCCTTACTGAAAAATACGGCGCCAACTGGATCCCGGAAGGCATGACGTTACAGGACTACCCCCTCAGCTACCAGGAGTTGGAGCCTTACTTCGACAAGTTCGAGAAGGTGTGCGGCACCGCCGGTAAAGCCGGTAATCTGCAGGGCGAGCTCATCAAGGGCGGCAATCCGTTCGAAGGGCCGCGTAGCAATGACTACCCGACGCCGCCGCTTAAACAGCTCTACTCGGGCTCACTGTTTGGCAAAGCCGCCGAATCGCTAGGCTACCATCCGTTTGCTGTCCCCGCCGCCAACTGCTCCGAACCCTATACCAACCCGTATGGCGTGCAGCTTGGCCCCTGTAACTTCTGCGGTTACTGCGAACGTTTCGGCTGCTTCATGTACTCCAAGGCCTCGCCGCAGTCGACCATCCTGCCAGTACTGACACAGCGTAAAAACTTTGAGCTGCGCACCCAGGCGCAGGTGATCAAGGTCAATCTTGACAGCAGCGGCAAAAAGGCCACCGGCGTAACCTACATCGACGAGCAAGGGCGTGAAGTAGAGCAACCCGCCGATCTGGTGATCCTCAGCGCTTTCCAACTCCATAATGTTCGCCTGCTGCTGCTTTCCGGCATCGGAAAACCCTATGATCCGGTCACTGGTGAGGGCGTGGTCGGCAAGAACTACGCCTATCAAATGAACAGCGGCATTTCTCTGTTTTACGATCGCGATACCCATTTCAATCCCTTTATCGGCGCCGGTGCCGCCGGAACGGTGATCGACGATCTTAACGGGGAAAACTTCGACCACGCCGATCTCGGTTTTATCGGCGGCGCCTACATCTCAGCCACCCGCACCGGCGGTCGGCCTATCCAGCAAATGATGCTGCCGCCGGGCACGCCGAACTGGGGCAGCGGCTGGAAACAAGGCATCCGCGACAATTATCCGCACTCAATGAGCATCGGTTCGGAAGGATCGGTGATGCCATACCGCGATTGCTATCTGGATTTGGATCCCACCTATAAAGACGCCTACGGTCAGCCTCTGCTGCGTATGACCTTCGACTGGAAATCGAATGAGATCAAAATGACCCAGCATATCACCGCTAAAATGGCGGACATCGCCAACGCTATGAAACCAAAGCAGATGGCTATCTCGGTAAGAAAAACCGGCGATCATTATGACGTGCGCCCCTACCAATCCACTCACACTACCGGCGGTGCCATCATCGGCGACAATCCGGTCACCAGCGTGGTGAACAAATACCTGCAATGCTGGGACGTGCCCAATGTATTCGTCACCGGCGCCTGTGCATTCCCGCAGAACCTGGCCTACAACCCAACCGGCATCGTCGGCGCACTGGCTTATCACTCTGCCGAAGCGATCCGCGAGCAATACCTGAAAAACCCTGGCCCGCTGGTGCAGGCATAACGCCTAAGGAGCTCAAGATGAAAGGATTTACGCCCACATTGTCGGTGCTGCTGTTGCTCGCCGCAGGTGCGGTTAAGGCGGCCGACGCCCTCCCTTCCACGGCGCGAATTGAACACGGTGAATATCTGGCGCGCGCAGGGGATTGCGCGGCCTGCCACACCGCGCACGGCGGCGCCCTCTTCGCAGGTGGCCTGAAGATGACCACGCCGATCGGCGCTATTTACTCCACCAACATCACGCCCGATCGCCAAACCGGTATCGGCGGGTACAGCCTGCCCGAGTTCGCCGATGCCCTGCGCAAAGGCATCGCGCGCGACGGCAGGCGACTGTATCCGGCCATGCCCTACCCGTCGTTTGCCAAAATCAACGATGACGATATCCGCGATCTTTATCTGTATTTCACGCAAAAGGTCAGCGCAGTGGCGCAGCCGAATCGGGAAAGCGACATTCCCTGGCCGCTCAGCATGCGTTGGCCGCTGGCATTGTGGGATCTGATCTTTCGCGAAGACGGTGTTTATCAGCCGGATGCGCAGCGCGGCGCCGAGTGGAATCGCGGTGCCTATCTGGTTCAGGGGCTCGGTCACTGCGGCACATGTCACACGCCGCGCGGTATCGGCTTCCAGGAAAAGGCGCTCAGCCAGAGCGATACAGCCTATCTGAGCGGCGGGACGTTGGAGGGCTGGCATGCCGCTAACCTGCGCGCCGATACCGCCAGCGGCTTAGGGGACTGGAGTGCGCAGGAGATCACGCGCTTCCTGAAAACCGGCCATACCCAACGTTTCGCCGCCTTCGGCTCAATGGTGGAGGTGGTACAGGACAGCACGCAACATCTGAACGATGACGATCTGAAAGCGATCGCGGTCTACCTGAAATCGCTGCCTGCCGGTGATGAGAAGTCATCGCCGCCGCGCAACGACGGCATCGCCCAGGCGCTGTTCAACGGTAAGGTCAACACGCCCGGCGCACAAGCCTACCTGGACAACTGCGCTGCCTGCCACCGCAGCGACGGCCAGGGGTATCGCAACACGTTTCCTCAGCTGGCACGCAATCCGGCGTTGCTGAGCGAAGATCCGTCGTCGCTGATCAGCATCATCCTCCACGGCTCACGGACGCCGGTAACCATCGGTGCGCCTACCGGCCTGACCATGCCGGACTTCGGTTGGCGGTTGAGCGATGAACAGGTCGCTCAGCTCGCGACCTTCGTGCGCACCAGTTGGGGTAACAGCGCCCCGGCGGTCAGCGCCGATCAGGTGAAAAACATTCGATCCGGCGATAACCCGTCTCAGCCATGAACCTGTGGGCATCCTATGCCCACCCATCGTTATCGCCGGGCGGCGGCAGTTGCGCTGCCCGGCGAAATCCCCTTAAATAAGCCATCGCATTGCGGCTAAAGGACTTCCGTCGGCTATGAGCAAGGAGACCAACCAGCGTCTGCTGGACAAACTGCAGCAGGATCTGGCCAGCGCGGGCGCAATGCCGCTGTATTTGCGCTTCAACGCCTCGGTGCGCCAGGCCATCGAACAAGGGTTGCTGAATGCGGGGGATTTTTTGCCCAGCGAGCGGCTGTTCACCGAACGGCTCGGCATCTCGCGCATCACGGTGCGCAAAGCGTTGGCTTGCCTCGAGCAGGACGGCCTCATCGGCCGTTCGCGCGGTTACGGCACCTTTATCCAACCGCAACGGCCCGAACCGAAGCTGTTCTATTCTTTGGCGGACGTCAAAGGATTCTCGCGCGAGGTGATACAGCAGGGGCGCCGGCCGGATACGCAATGGATCAGCCGCGAACGGATGCTCGCCGGCGCTGAACTGGCTGAAAAGCTGCAGCTGGCGGCCGGAACGCCGATCTACAAACTCAAACGCATTCACTTGATCGATCGGCGGCCGATGTCGGTGGCGGTGTCCTACGTGGTGGTGGCGGCGATTGCCAACGTCGACGAGATCGGCATCTCGCTGTACGACTACTTCCGTCGCAATAACGTCGAAATGGGATCGCTGCGCAGCCAGGTCAGCGCGGCGATGGCCGACGACGATATCCGTCAGGCGCTGCGGCTCTCGGAGCCGATGCCGCTGCTGATCGTGCGCCAGACGCTGTTCGACCACCACAAAAAACCGATCGAATACAGCGAAAGCTTCTGCCGCAGCGACATGTTCGAATTTACCAGCGAAAGCTGATCCGGTGCGTCACGCGGGGCGGCTCACGCCTCGCCCTGCCGGCGGCGGCGAAAACGCGCGAACGCCTGAACGTAAGCCTCGATATCCAGCGGATTCACCCGTTTTAACTCCGCCAGCAACCCGGCTTCGATCGCTTCTGCGCCGTGCAGCGCGCCGCAAATCGCCGTGGCCATCGCGCCGATGGTGTCGGTGTCGCCGCCCAGGTTGGCGCACAGCACCGCGCAACGGGTAGGATCGGTTTGCGCCAGCTGCACCATCGCCAGCGCCGCAGGCACCGACTCGATGGTGCTCACCCCGGCGCCGATCAGCTGATACACCCGCTCAGCAGCCTGCTCGGTGTCTGTGGCTTCATCCACCACCTGAAACGCCAGTTCGATGCGCGCCGCCAGCGAAGGGCTGAACGTCGTTTCCTGCCGGCGCTGGGCATACTCCGCCACCTTCGGCAACGCCAGGCGAATCGAAGCCCAGTCCGCCCCTTCCACCGCCCGTGCGACGGCCCAGGCGATCGCCACTGCACCGGCGACGGCGATGTCGGATTTGTGCGTCGGGCTGGAGGCCAGCCAGACCTGCTGGCAGAAATCCTCCAGCGGTGCGGAAGGCAGCACGCAGCCCAAAGGCGAAATGCGCATCGCCGCACCGTTGGTGATGCCATTGTTTTCCAACTCGGCGATCGGCGTGCCCGCTTTCTGCTCGCTCAGCGCCAGTTTGGAACTGGGGCCGAGAATGTTCTTGTTGAAGGCGTCAAAACTGTCCACCCAGCGGATCACGTTGCGGGCAATCAGTTCCGGCACCACCTCACCTTCCGCTTCCAGCAGCGCATCGGCCAGCGCCAACGCCATCGCGGTATCGTCGGTATATTGCCCGGCCTTGAAGTAGTAGGCGGCGGTGTTCTCCTTCGGCCCATCGAGAAAGCCGTCTATCCAGCCGAAGTGGCGCTTAACCCGCTCACGCGGCCACAGCTCGGAAGGCATGCCGAGCGCGTCGCCCAGCATCTGTCCGTAAAGTGCGCCCGCTATGCGTTCTGCCTGGGTTAACTGCTTCATCCGTCGCTCCTGAAAAGTGTGCCGATACATCAATAATACCTTATTAGTACCATTAAAGCTTCTCAAGCGATCCGGTTCACCCTTCCGCCTGCCGGCAATGCCCACCGCGTTTAAGGTGCGTTTAACGTTGCCCCGCCGCTGTTTATCCGACGTTTATCAGAGCTTGCCGATAATGTCGGCGAACAAATTGATAACGCTTATTTTAATACATTGCTTCGGCTCTCTTGCGGGCCGAGCGGGTTATACCTACCATAACCTCAGCATTTTTTGCCAAAATGGTTCAGGTGGCCGCGTTATCCCCTGACACGCCGCAGAGCGTGTTCCCTTTTATCGCGTGGGTGACAGGACGTTCACCCGCACAGTCACAGGAGTTCGCCATGCGAGTACTGGTTGTTGAAGATAATGGTTTGCTGCGCCACCACCTTTCCGTTCAGATGCGCGAGATGGGCCATCAGGTCGACGCGGCCGAAGACGCCAAGGAAGCCGATTACTTCCTGCAGGAACACGCGCCGGATATCGCCATCGTCGATCTCGGCCTGCCGGGTGAAGACGGCCTGAGCCTGATCCGCCGCTGGCGCGCGCACCAGACCAAACTGCCGATCCTGGTGCTGACCGCCCGAGAAAGCTGGCAGGACAAAGTGGCGGTGCTGGAAGCCGGCGCCGACGACTATGTCACCAAGCCCTTCCACCTGGAAGAAGTGATCGCCCGCATGCAGGCGCTGATGCGCCGCAACAGCGGTCTGGCTTCGCAGGTGATCGTGCTGCCGCCGTTCCAGATCGATCTGTCGCGCCGCGAACTGAGCGTTAACGATCAGCAAATCAAGCTGACCGCTTTTGAATACACCATCATCGAAACCCTGATCCGCAACGCCGGCAAGGTGGTGAGCAAGGATTCGTTGATGCTGCAACTCTACCCGGACGCCGAACTGCGCGAAAGCCACACTATCGACGTGCTGATGGGCCGTTTGCGTAAAAAGGTGCAGGCGGAATACCCGCATGAAGTGATCACCACGGTACGTGGCCAGGGCTATCGTTTTGACGCGAAGTGAACATGATGTTCAACAAGAATAAAAAACCGTTTTCGCTGCGCGCCCGCTTCCTGATGGCGACCGCCGGGGTGATCCTGGCGCTGTCGCTCTCTTACGGTTTGGTGGCGGTCGTCGGCTACATCGTCAGCTTCGACAAGACCGCCTTCCGCCTGCTGCGCGGCGAGAGCAACCTGTTCTTCAGCCTGGCGCAGTGGAAAGACAACAAGCTCACCATCGCCATTCCCCCCGATATCGATCTCAACTTCCCCACGCTGGTGTTTATCTACGACGATAAAGGCAACCTGCTGTGGAGCCAGCGCAAAGTGCCGGAGCTGGAGAAGCTGATCAACAAGGAGTGGCTGGAGGAGTCCGGCTTCTACGAAATCGACACCGATACCCGCGTCAGTAGCGAAGTGCTGGGGGACAACCCCAAAGCGCAAAACCAGCTGAAAAATTACGACGATACCGATCAGAACGCGCTGACCCACTCGGTGGCGGTCAACACCTATGCCGCCACGCCTCGGCTGCCGGCGTTGACCATCGTGGTGGTCGACAGCATTCCACAGGAGCTGCAGCGATCCGACGTGGTGTGGGAGTGGTTCAGCTACGTGCTGTTGGCCAACCTGTTGCTGGTGGTACCGCTGCTGTGGCTGGCGGCCTACTGGAGCCTGCGGCCTATCAAGGCGCTGGTCAATCAGGTGGGCGAACTGGAGAACGGCGAACGCGATCAACTGGACGAGAACCCGCCCAGCGAGCTGCGCGGGCTGGTGCGCAACCTGAACATTCTGGTGCGCAACGAACGCCAGCGTTACACCAAGTATCGCACCACCCTGTCGGATCTGACCCACAGCCTGAAAACGCCGCTGGCGGTGCTGCAAAGTACCCTGCGTTCGCTGCGCAGCGGCAAGCAGACCACCATCGAAGAAGCCGAGCCGATCATGCTGGATCAGATCGGCCGCATCTCGCAGCAGATCGGTTACTACCTGCACCGGGCCAGCATCAACTCCGGCCAGACGGTGTTGACGCGCGAGATCCACTCGGTGCCGGCGCTGCTCGACAGCCTGGTGGTGGCGCTGAACAAGGTTTATCAGCGCAAAGGGGTGGTGATCACGCTGGACATCTCGCCGGAGGTGACCTTTATGGGCGAGAAGAACGACTTTATGGAAGTGATGGGCAACGTGTTGGAAAACGCCTGCAAATACTGCCTGGAGTTCGTTGAGATCACCTCGCTGCACTCCGAGAAAAACCTCACCATCGTCATCGACGACGACGGCCCGGGGATCCCGGAAAGCAAGCGCCAGCTGATCTTCCAGCGCGGCCAGCGGGTGGATACCCTGCGTCCCGGCCAGGGCCTGGGCCTGTCGGTGGCGGCGGAGATCATCGAGCAGTACGACGGCGAAATCGTCATCAGCGACAGTCCGCTCGGCGGCGCGCGCATGCAGGTCACCTTCGCCCGCCAGCACGACACCCACCACAACGAGTAAATTATGCCTCTGCGGCCCCGATCCACGGGGCCAAACTTCCGTTATAATCGCACTCAGGCTCACTCCTCTCTCCTGGAATAGAACATGGATTATCAATTAGACCTGGACTGGAACGATTTTTTGCAACGTTATTGGCAAAAGCGTCCAGTGATTCTGAAGCGCGGCTTCAAAAACTTTATCGATCCGATCTCCCCGGATGAGCTGGCCGGGCTGGCGATGGAAAACGAAGTGGACAGCCGTCTGGTCAGCCACCAGGACGGCCGTTGGCAGGTCGCACACGGCCCCTTCGAGAGCTTCGACCACCTGAGCGAAAACAACTGGTCGCTGCTGGTGCAGGCGGTGGACCACTGGCATGAGCCTTCCGCGGCGCTGATGCGCCCGTTCCGCCAACTGCCGGACTGGCGGATGGATGACCTGATGATCTCCTTCTCGGTACCGGGCGGCGGCGTCGGCCCGCATCTCGATCAGTACGACGTGTTCATCATTCAGGGCACCGGGCGCCGCCGCTGGCGCGTCGGGGAAAAAACGCCGCTGAAACAGCACTGCCCGCATCCGGATCTGCTGCAGGTGGAGCCGTTCGACGCCATCATCGACGAAGAGATGGAGCCGGGCGACATTCTCTACATTCCGCCGGGCTTCCCGCACGAAGGCTACGCGCTGGAAAACGCGCTCAACTACTCGGTGGGCTTCCGCGCGCCGAACGGCCGCGAGCTGGTGAGCGGCTTCGCCGATTACGTGTTGGCGCGCGAGCTGGGCAGCAAGCGCTACGGCGATCCGGACGTTAAACTGCGCGAACATCCGGCGGAGATCCTGCCGCAGGAAGTGGACGCCTTACGGCAAATGATGCTGGATCTGGTGCAACAGCCGGAACACTTCCAGCACTGGTTCGGCGAGTTTATCTCCCAGTCGCGCCACGAGCTGGATCTGGCGCCGCCGGAGCCACCGTATCAGGCCGGGGAAATCTACGAACTGCTGCAGCAGGGTGAAGCGCTGCAGCGCCTGGGCGGGTTGCGCGTGCTGCGCGTCGGCGATCGCTGCTTCGTGAACGGCGAACTGATCGACACCGACCAGCTGCAGGCCGCAGACGCTCTGTGCCAGCACTTCAGCGTCGACGCCGCCCTGCTCGGCGACGCGGTGGACGATCCGTCGTTCCTGGCGCTGCTGACCGCGCTGGTCAACAGCGGCTATTGGTACTTTAACGACTGAGTTCTTGGAATACCCCCACTAAACCACAATAACGGCCCTCCAGAGCGGGCCGTTATTTATCGCTTCCAATAGCGCCCCGCACCAAAATCACATCACTACGCCTCTAGCAAGGTGGCAACTTATCCCATGACCACGTTTGAATATAACGCTTAAAACTTATACAACTCTCTGAACAACATGACACCAGCGGATATATCGGCCGGCACCGAACTTAACGAGGATGGCTAAAGCGCATGGGGTTAAGAGGATCGATTTATACTTTACACGTGATACCCATACTTATAGCAGTGATATCGCAGCCGTCTTAATGACTATTTGTCCGGTATTGTTAACCCAGCGTCCGGTTTTGTTTACTGTAAACAAAAAAAGACATGTGATAATAAACACCAAACCTGATTAACGTAAAACTTAACTAATGGAAGATTCAGTGCTTTTAGGTATGGCCTTTCCAAATATTCTCAAGACATTAATCGAATCTTGGTTGTTGTATAAAATAGTGTTGTCTGTAATTAAGCATTTAAGCTTCTGGAAAAACGTGTGGCATAAACCCCTTTTCTGTTTTTCGCTCTACTTAATGAGCCTTTCACTATTTACCCGCTGGATTTGAAATGAAAACCACCAGAAATATTTACCTGACATTACTGATATTTGTTCTAGGGTGTATCTCTGTTTACGCTGTTTATTCGAAACAAGTATACGGTCTATGGACCCGTGATGGCAGAGTGAGGAGTGACGTCATTGCCTTGTCGAGCGAGGTCAACGGCTATGTGGAAAATGTCTATGTGCATGATAACCAACCCGTTAAAAAAGGGCAGTTGTTATTTGTCGTTGATGAACGCGAATACAAGATCATCGCCGCAGAAAGTTATCACGCCATGCAGTCAAAAAAGGTTGAAGTCAGTCGTCTAAAAAATAGGTATAACCGACGTAAGGGTCTGGCCGGAGAGGTCATCAGCCAAGAAGATGTAGAAAACGCCGCACTGAACTACGCAATGGCACTGGCGAACTATTCATCAGCGGTAATGGAAACCCGCAAAGCAGAACTTGCTCTAAGTAAAACTAGAATTTATGCCCCCGCCGATGGCTATATTACTAACCTGCTTGTTCACCCCGGTGATTATCTGAATGCGGGAAAAAACATTGTCTCAATCGTAAAAAAGGACTCTTTCTATGTGTATGCCTATTTTCAAGAGGATCAGATCCAAAGAATCAAGCTTGGTCAGAAAGCAAAAATCATCCTACTGAATAAAAATAGTCAATATGACGGGAGAGTCGACAGCATCGCCCGCGGCATCATTGACAGTAGCGATAAAAGCAGCACCGGTGAGTTGCACGATATCAATCCGACATTTGAGTGGGTTCGCCTGCCAATGAGGATCCCCGTGCGCATCGTTATCGATCCCCACGAAAAAGGCTACGAAGCACTGATCTCCGGCATGACCTGCACGGTGGAAATCGTCGAGGAACAATGAAAATATCACTAAGCGCGCTGCGCATCATCCATCTCAGTATCGCCATATTTATTATTCAACTGTGCTCCTTTTACTTTAGCATCGATGGTGTCGCCACCTCCATCATGAGCGCAATTGTCGTTTCACAGTCTTTTGTCGGCACCCTATATCTCAAGGCCAGAAACCGGCTGATCGGCACCGGGTTGGGGATACTGTTCTCTTTTATTGCTGCGTTCCTGTTTCCGGAAAATCCATTCTTTTTTATTGGCCTCTCGCTTCTGTGGGTAACGACCATGACCGTGATATCGAGCTTTGTCATGAGCGAAAATGCCTATATATATCAGCTTGCCGGATATACATACGCATTCATATCCATCCCGGTACTGGGAGACCCGCAGAGGGCATTCCATAACTTAATTTTTCGCGCTACCGATGTCACGATGGGTATGGGGATACTCGTGATCACTTCCCTGCTTATGTTTATGCACTACAGCAACTTCAATGTGAACGAGAGGATCCTGTCCATCTATAGAGGCGCGCTGCTACTGCACAAAAAGATCGCCAGAAGGCAAGAGGTATCTCTCGATGAGCTTAAAGGTAACTTCAATAATGTCTCGGAACTTATCGCCAATAAAACCATTATCAAATATGAGTCCGCATTTAGCCTGCGTTCCGCAAACCTGTTTGACCGCTTTTCCTATGTGGCCCTGATGGCATTTTTCTACGCCAACACACTGCGACACTCGTTGCGTATTGGCGGTGAAATCTCTGTCAATATTCAGCGCGACTACGACAACATCGTGACCCAATCGGTACGTTATAAAAGAGAATGGGGAAAATTTCGCGATAAGGCGATTGACCGACCTCATCGCTTTCCGGAGTACAAGTCGGTTTCCCAAGCGTTACAGCGTGGAATCAGAACCTTGTTGGTATCCGGATTGCTGTTTACGTTGTGGTACCTGTCAGGGTGGGATGGCGGGAGTGATATGACCATTCTGGGCATTGTCTATATCGTCCTGCTCTCATCTTTCCCTGCACCATTGAGTGCAGCCAAAGAGATTTTTAACGGTACGATCCAGGGTGCCATTGGCGCGTGGGTTTATATTCATTTCATCTATGGTTTTAGCTATGCCTATACGCAGCCTGCCATTTACTTCTTTTCTCAACTGCCATTTATGATTTACGGCGGCAGGCTGCTGGTCGAAAGTAAGACATTCTTAATCGGTATCACCTTCCTGACACAGTTTTACTTCTCTGTTCAACCTTCCAACGGCGAGCCGGCCAGTTTCTCCGTCTTTATGCAGAGTTCTCTGGGGGGGATTGCCGGCGTCGGCATTGCAGGTCTGGGGCTGGTTATGCTGTTTCCAGAGAGCAAAAAAATCAAAAACCGCGATCTGATAAAAGATGCAATAACACTCATTCTCCAGGACATTAAAAAGGAAAGTTTTGATCTCCATGCCCAGCTAAAAAGCATGCACGATAAACTGCGCAGAAGTGCAATGTTGATCGCGCACACCCGTGATGACTTTAGCGTTTTAGCCGACCTCATGTCGTTGTACATCATCATATGTCATGTAAAATTTCACAGGCTTGAAAATACGCCGCTTGTACCGTTAATCCGTCAGTTGCAGCTGTGGGCCAAAGAGGGCATTCTTCATGTGAACCCAGACTGTGCAGGCGCGATACAGGCACAGATAGCAGAAGAGAGTGGTGAGTTAAAGAGAGTTTCCCTGTGTATTCTCTCAATTATAGATGAGATTGGAGCCGTTTATGAAGAACAAAAACTACCATAATTCGCTGCTGGAAGGATTAAAAATATCCGATGAGTATATTAGCGTACTTAGCGCTTCTCTAACGGCGAACACCGAAGTGGTACTGCATAAACACGATTGGGGTCAGCTTAATGTCATCAATATTGGCGTTATGGAGATCAACATTAACAATGAGGAAAACCTCATCGCGCCATGGCAATACTCAGTGTGGATCCCACCTGGCATTCTGCATTCCAGCTATAACGAGAAAAATACGGACTACTGCTCAATCTCAATTCCCGCTAAATATTGCCATCGTTTATCTGCCACGCCGTGCATTATTGAGGTTTCAGAAATAAATCGTGCTATCATTAACGACCTCTTAGACCGTCATGTGGACATCCTGGCCAATGATAAAGATCTCAATCTTTCGAATGTCATTATCGACCAACTGGAAGAGAGTTCTAAAAGGCTAACTTACTTGCCGAGCACTACAGATAAATATATAAGTCCGATCATTGAACACCTGCACAATAACCCGGGCGATAACTGTACGCTCCAGCAGTGGGGTAAGAAAGTCTTCGCCTCAGAAAAAACGCTCTCCAGAAGGTTTAACGAGAAATTGCACATGCCATTTCGTGAATGGCGTTCGCGCCTGCGTTTTATTCACTCACTGTCTTTGTTGAAAACCAGCATGACCATTCAAGAAATCGCCTGGCAATTGGGATATGGAAATCCATCTTCCTTTATTATCATGTTTGAGAAAATATCTGGAACCACACCTGACCGATATCGTAAAAACCTCTTCATTCAACCATAGAGGATTTTAAAACAGCAAAGCTAAAAACAGAATATGAATCCTATCCCATATTGACCGTTAATATTCATACGATGTCTGCTTTTGTTTATCACAAATAAAACTTTCATCGTACAATACTTACACATTCAAGAAATCATACAAATGGAGAATTTACCATGAAGAAAATAATTATTTTCAGCGCAATCATTTTCTCTGCTGCCAGCATAGCTGCGACTGAGGTGACATCTTCAACACCGCTTCCTGCTGGAAAAGATAAAATTGGTAGTGTCAGTTACAGTAACCCTAACGCTTCCACATCAGAGATTATTCAGGGGTTATCTGACCAGACAGATAAAATGGGGGGTACTTACTTCAAAATAACCTCATTGGAAGTGGCAAGTAATTCACGCGGAACCGCGATTGTTTATAAATAGTTTTTAACCAAGCAAAAAGTTGCTCGTTTAATTTTTATCTATTACACGCTCGGAACTGCTGCTAAAAGCGGCCAGGCTCCTGACGAGCAAGACAACCGTGAGAAAGGGGGTCATAAAGCGAACATCAGGCACACCCGAAGCGTCAGCATCGCGCCGGCGTCGCGCACCACCTCCGTGTGCTGATTGAGCTGTAAAAGAGAACGGCGAGTGTGCGGAGCCCCGCCGGGCGTATCAGAAAAGGGAATTCAGGCCGGCGTAAGCCGGCCGGGGAACGAGGGTGTTTACCGCGCCCGCTCGGCGGCCAGCGCCGCGATGCGCATGATCACCGCCACCGCTTGCTCCATGCCTTCCAGCGTCACGAACTCGTGCTTGCCGTGGTAGTTGTAGCCGCCGGTGAACAGGTTCGGGCACGGCAAGCCGCGGAACGACAGCTGCGCGCCGTCGGTGCCGCCGCGGATCGGTTTCATCACCGGTTCGATGTCGCAGTCGCGCATCGCCTGCTGCGCCAGCGCGATCACGTGCGGGTGCTCCGCCACCTGTTCGCGCATGTTGTAATAGCTGTCTTCGATGCTCACTTCGATATAGCAATCGCGCGGCAAGCCTTTGCCGACCTCGCGGGCGATGTCCACCATTTTGCGTTTGCGTGCCTCGAACCCCTCGCGCTCGAAGTCGCGCAGGATATAGTGCATTTCGGCGCGCTCTACGCTGCCCTTGATGCTGCTGAGGTGATAAAAGCCCTGGTAGCCTTCGGTGGTCTCCGGCGCTTCGTCCGCCGGCAGCGCCTGATGAATGCGGGTGGCCAGCGACAGCGCGTTGACCATCACGCCCTTGGCGCTGCCGGGGTGCACGCTGTTGCCGAGGATTTTGATCGTCACCGAGGCGGCGTTGAAGTTCTCGCACTCCAGCTCGCCGACGCCGCCGCCGTCCACGGTGTAAGCCCATTCGGCATTGAAGGCCGCCACGTCGAACAGCTGCGCCCCCTTGCCCACCTCCTCGTCCGGGGTAAAGGCCACGCGGATGTCACCGTGCGGAATTTTGCGCGCGCGCAGGCGCACCATGGCGGTGAGGATCTCGGCGATGCCGGCCTTGTCGTCGGCGCCCAGCAGCGTTTTGCCGTCGGTGGTGATCAGGGTCTGCCCCAGCATCTGGTGCAGGATCGGGAACATCACCGGCGACAGCACTTCATCGCCGATGCCGAGCGCAATGTCGCCGCCGCGATAGTTCTCGACGATTTGCGGATTGACGTGTTTGCCGCTGAAATCCGGCGAGGTATCCAGATGGGCGAT
Organism: Serratia montpellierensis; assembly: GCF_020858655.1. NCBI lineage: Bacteria > Pseudomonadati > Pseudomonadota > Gammaproteobacteria > Enterobacterales > Yersiniaceae > Serratia > Serratia montpellierensis. The sequence continues at coordinate 172,668 of NZ_VOSN01000022.1, read as the reverse complement.
AAAACCGACCGCCGGCACCGGCCAGGCGACGTTACCCGGCCAGGTGCCCATCACGCAGCCGTGTTCGCTGAGCGACACCCGCTCGAAACCGAGCGCGATCATTTCCTGCTGCAACGCGCGCGCCAGCTTCAACTGCCCGTCGGTGCTCGGCACATGCTTTACGTTCGCTTTGGACTGGGTGTCGAAAGAGACGTAGTTGAAAAAGCGGTCAAGTAATTTGTCCATGGTAGCGGCCCCTCAGAATATCGCGTTTCATTATGCGGAACCGATCAGGATCAAATATTGCGTCAGGTCATTTTTAACCAGAATTCGCCAATATCATTAATCTTTGTGATGATTTCTGAGGGAAATAACACTGTCATCACAGGGTCATTTGTCGCTATCATGATGAAAAACGCGGCATCTGGGCCGGATCGGCTTTCAATTCCGGCATTCAGCGTCTATCATGCGCGCTCGAAAAATTTCCATTGGCGCAACTGGTTTGAGCTTCATTTGATCAGCGGGCATCCCGCAAGCTCCGGCAGTCTTTTCCAGTTGCGGTTCTATCTGCATTAGCCCACGGGATAGAGTAATACGATAAATGACTGAGACATCCTCTCGAGCACCCCTTGTTGAACTGCATGCCCTGAGCAAAGCGTTCGATGGCAAAACCATCATTGCCGATCTTGAACTGACGATTAACCACGGCGAATTCCTCACCATTCTCGGCCCCTCCGGCTGTGGCAAAACCACGGTGCTGCGCCTGATCGCCGGTCTGGAAGACGCCGATCGGGGCCGTATCGTGCTCGACGGCCAGGACGTCACTGCCATTCCGGCCGAACATCGCCACGTCAACACCGTGTTTCAGAGCTATGCCCTGTTTCCGCACATGTCGGTGTTCGACAACGTCGCCTTCGGCCTGCGCATGCAAAAGGTGCCGGCGGCGGAACTGACGCCGCGCGTCGAAGAGGCGCTGCGCATGGTGCAGCTGGATGCGTTCGCCAAACGGCGGCCGGGGCAGCTCTCCGGCGGCCAACAGCAGCGCGTGGCCATCGCCCGCGCGGTGGTCAACAAGCCGAAGGTGCTGCTGCTGGACGAATCGCTGTCGGCGCTGGACTACAAGCTGCGCAAACAGATGCAGAACGAGCTGAAGGCGCTGCAGCGCAAGCTGGGTATCACCTTCGTGTTCGTTACCCACGATCAGGAAGAAGCGCTGACCATGTCGGACCGCATCGTGGTGATGCGCGAAGGCCGCATCGAACAGGACGGCACGCCGCGTGAGATCTACGAAGAGCCGAAGAATCTGTTCGTCGCCAGCTTCATCGGCGAGATTAACATCTTCGACGCGGTGGTTTTGCAACGTCTCGATCCGCAGCGGGTACGCGCCAACGTCGAAGGCCGCGAGTGCGACATCTACGCCGATCTGCCGGTGGAGACAGGCCAAAGGCTGAAGGTGCTGCTGCGCCCGGAAGATCTGCGGGTGGAAGAAGTGAACGACAGCGCGCAGCACGACGGGCTGATCGGTTACGTGCGCGAGCGCAACTACAAAGGCATGACGCTGGAGTCGGTGGTCGAGCTGGAGAATGGCAAAACGGTGATGGTCAGCGAGTTCTTCAACGAAGACGATCCGGACGTCGATCACTCGCTCAATCAGAAAATGGCGGTGACCTGGGTTGAAAGCTGGGAGGTGGTGCTGGCCGATGAAGAAATCGCGTAAAGTCTTCCAGAATGTGGTGATCGTCGGCGTCGTCGCCTGGCTGCTGCTGTTCGTGTTCATGCCGAATCTGATGATCATCGGCACCAGCTTCCTGACCCGCGACGACGCCAATCTGGTGCAGATGGTGTTCACGCTGGATAACTACCGGCGCTTGTTCGATCCGTTGTACGCCCAGGTGCTGCTGCACTCGCTGAACATGGCGCTGATCGCCACCCTGTGCTGCCTGGTGATTGGCTATCCGTTCGCCTTTATCCTGGCGCGGTTGCCGCAGAAGGTGCGGCCGCTGCTGCTGTTTCTGCTGATCGTCCCCTTCTGGACCAACTCGCTGATCCGCATCTACGGCCTGAAGCTGTTTCTCAGCACCCGCGGCTATCTCAACGACGCGCTGCTGTGGATCGGCGTCATCGACAAGCCGCTGCGCATCATGTACACCTCGGAAGCGGTGATCCTCGGCCTGGTGTATATCCTGCTGCCGTTTATGGTGATGCCGCTCTACTCCAGCATCGAAAAGCTCGATAAGTCTTGCCTGGAGGCGGCGCGCGATCTCGGCGCCAGCAAGCTGCAGACCTTTATCCGCATCATCGTGCCGCTGACCATGCCGGGCATTATCGCCGGCTGCCTGCTGGTGGTGCTGCCGGCGATGGGGCTGTTCTTCGTCGCCGATCTGATGGGCGGCGCCAAGAATCTATTGATCGGCAACGTGATTAAAAGCCAGTTCCTCAATATCCGCGACTGGCCATTCGGCGCGGCCACCAGCATCTGTCTGACGCTGGTGATGGGGCTGTTGCTGCTGGTCTATTACCGGGCCGCCCGTCTGCTGAACAAGAAGGAGGATCTGGCATGATCGGACGTCTGCTGCGCGGCGGCTTTATGACGCTGGTATACGCCTATCTGTATATCCCGATCGTCATCCTGATCGTCAACTCCTTCAACGCTTCGCGCTTTGGCATCAACTGGCAAGGTTTCACCACCAAGTGGTACGGCACGCTGCTGAATAACGACAGCCTGCTGCAGGCCGCGGGGCACTCGCTGACCATGGCAGTGCTCTCCGCTACCTTCGCCACCCTGATCGGCTCGCTGACCGCGGTGGCGCTGTACCGCTACCGCTTCCGCGGCAAGCCGTTCGTCGGCGGCATGCTGTTCGTGGTGATGATGTCGCCGGACATCGTGATGGCCATCTCGCTGCTGGTGCTGTTCATGCTGCTCGGCATTTCGCTCGGCTTCTGGTCGCTGCTGTTCTCGCACATCACCTTCTGCCTGCCGTTCGTGGTAGTGACCGTCTACGCGCGCCTGAAAGGCTTCGACGTGAAGATGCTGGAAGCCGCGCGCGATCTCGGCGCAAGCGAGTTCACCATCCTGCGCAAAATCATCCTGCCGCTGGCGATGCCGGCGGTGGCGGCCGGCTGGCTGCTGAGCTTTACCCTGTCGATGGACGACGTGGTCGTCTCCTCCTTCGTCACCGGGCCGAGCTACGAGATTTTGCCACTGAAGATCTATTCGATGGTGAAAGTCGGCGTCTCGCCGGAGGTCAACGCGCTGGCCACCATTTTGCTGCTGCTGTCGCTGGTGCTGGTGATCGCCAGCCAGTGGGTGATGCGCGATCGCTCCGCCAAGGCCGAGTAATCATTACCACCGGGCGAGGCAGCGCCCGCCTCTTTCATTGGCCGCAGTGATATGACTGCGGCCGTTCTTGAACGCCCAGACTCGGTTAACCCGCTGATTTGCCGCTGGGATAACCGCCTTTACCCACCCCGCCCCGGCCCCTATAATGGCCCCTTTCTGGGGTATGGCGCAGCCGCCAAACGGTTTGCCCATACGGGTTCGGCTCACTACTGCTGAAGGATACGCTGCATGAAAAAGTGGTCACATCTGCTCGCAGCCGGGATGATGGCGCTGAGTTTCTGCTCTGCAAACGCCTCTGACGGCAAAACGCTGTATTTCTATAACTGGACTGAATACGTTCCGCCGGGGCTGCTGGAGCAGTTCACCAAGGAAACCGGCATCAAGGTGATCTATTCCACCTATGAATCCAACGAAAGCATGTACGCCAAGCTGAAGACCTATAAAGACGGCGCGTACGATCTGGTGGTGCCTTCCACCTACTTCATCGCCAAGATGAGCAAGGAAGGCATGCTGCAAAAAATCGACAAGAGCAAACTCAGCCACTTCAAGGATCTCGATCCTGCCCTGTTGAACAAACCGTTCGATCCCAACAACGACTACTCCATCCCCTATATCTGGGGCGCCACCGCCATCGGCGTTAACAGCGACGCGCAGGAGCCGTCCACCGTCACGTCCTGGGCCGATCTGTGGCAGCCACAGTATAAAGGCCGCCTGCTGCTGACCGACGATGCGCGTGAAGTGTTCCAGATGGCGCTGCTCAAGCTGGGCTATTCCGGCAACACCACCGACCCGAAAGAGATCGAAGCCGCCTACCACGAACTGCAGAAATTGATGCCGAACGTGCTGGCCTTCAACTCCGACAACCCGGGCAACCCGTTTATGGAAGGGGAAGTCAACGTCGGTATGGTGTGGAACGGTTCGGCCTTCGTGGCGCGCCAGGCCGGCACGCCGCTGGAGATCGTCTGGCCGAAGGAAGGCGGGATCTTCTGGATGGACAGCCTGGCCATTCCGGCCAACGCGCGCAACGTCGAGGGCGCGCTGAAGCTGATCGACTTCCTGCTGCGGCCGGAAATCGCGGTGCAGGTAGCGGAAACCATCGGTTATCCGACGCCGAACCTGGCGGCGAAGAAGCTGCTGTCGCCGGAGATCGCCAACGACAAGTCACTCTACCCGGATAAGGCGGTGATTGAGCACGGCGAGTGGCAAAACGACGTCGGCGACGCCAGCACGCTGTACGAAAGCTACTTCCAAAAGCTGAAAGCCGGGCGCTAATACGCCCCGCCATCCCATCAGGGCGCGCAGTGCGCCCTGATGGCTTTCTCAGGGCTTATCGGCCCTCGCCACCTTGCCCACCAGGAATTTGTGCACAAAACGCGGCACCACTTCGCTGGCCAGACCGTAGTGTTTCTCGTCGAACTGGCTCTCCACCTGGCTCGGCTCCAGGTTCAGCTCCATCGCGTAGGCGCCGCCCAGCCGCGCCTCATGCACGAAGCCGGCCGCCGGATAGACGTGGCCTGAGGTGCCGATGGCGACGAAGAAATCGGCCTTGCTCAACGCCTGATAGATGTCGTCCATGCCCAGCGGCATCTCACCGAACCACACCACGTGCGGCCGCAGCGGCGCCGGGAACTGGCAGCAGTGGCAACGATCGTCGACGCTGAGATCGCCGGGCCATTCGAACACCTGCCCCGACTGGGTGCAGCGCACCTTCAGCAATTCGCCGTGCATGTGCAGCACCCGCTTGCTGCCGGCGCGTTCATGCAGGTTATCGATGTTTTGCGTGACCAGCAGGAAGTTGTCCCCCAGCCACTCTTCCAGATCCGCCAACGCGCGGTGCGCGGCGTTCGGGACGATCTCCTCGGTCTGCAGCTGGCGGCGACGTTCGTTGTAGAACGCCTGCACCAGCGCCGGATCGCGCTGAAAACCTTCCGGCGTGGCGACGTCCTCCACCCGGTGCTCTTCCCACAGCCCATCCGCGGCGCGGAAGGTGCGAATGCCCGACTCGGCCGAAATGCCGGCACCGGTCAACACCACCACAAACGGCTTTTTCAGCTCGGCCGCCGCCATGGTGTCACGGTGAAAAATACGTGAACGAAAGCGCTGATGCAGCACATGCTTACTCTTGCGAAACTGACACAGCCGATGGCGAGTGTGCATTAACTCTCTCCTTACTTTTCCCTGTTTACCCTTCTTACTGGACGTTGCGGCGTTGTTGGCTGCATACATTCACCCCAGTCACTTACTCGAGTAAGCACCTGACGTGAATGCCATTGCCGCCTAGCCTCAACGCCCATTACTTTGGGCGAGCCAAATTGAGGAACGCTGCGCCGCGCACGCCGCCGGCGTCGCCATAGCGCGCCTTCTCGATGCGCGGCAGCCGGGCCACCCGCAGCAGGTGCGCCGGCAGTCGCTGCGGCAACGCCTGGTAAATGGCGTCGAAGTTCGACAGCCCACCGCCGATCACCACCAGATGCGGATCCAGCACCGTCAGCAGGTTGCCCAGGCAGATCGCCAGCACGTCCATAAAACGGTCGACGTGAGCCACCGCCTGCGGCTCACCCGCCTGATAATGCGCAATGATCTCGGTGGCGGGCAAGTGCCGGCCATAAAAATGGGCGTACATCCATTCGAAACCGCGGCCCGATATGTAGTTTTCAATGCAACCCTGATGGCCGCACCCGCAGGCAACGCGAGGCACATCACGCCCCAAGACCTCAAGCGCATCCACCGGCAGGCGCAAATGGCCGAACTCGCCGGCGATATAGTTGCGCCCAGGCACCGTCTTGCCGTCGACGATCAGCCCACCGCCTACGCCGGTGCCGAGGATGATGCCCAGCACCGTCGGGTAGCGGCGAAACTCGTCGTCCCAGGCCTCCGACAGCGCAAAGCAGTTGGCGTCGTTATCGACCCGCACCTCGCGCCCGATCAGCGCCGCCAGATCGCGCGGCAGCGGTCGCCCCATCGCCGCCGGCACGTTGGCGGTAAACAGCGTGCCGTCATCGTCGTTGGGCAGGCCCGGGATGCCGATGCCGACGCTGCCGCGCCGGCCGCAAAACGCATCCGCCTCAAGGGTCAGATCGCACAGCGTGGCCAGCAGCTGCCGGTAATCTTCACGCGGCGTCGGCACCCGCTTTTGCCAAATGCGCTGCAGGTGGTCGTCGAACACCCCCAGCTCAATCTTGGTGCCGCCCATATCGAAACCGTAGTACATAACCCATCCCCAGGCTAAAAAAACGGGGCGGCATCGCTGCCTCCCCGTGGGTTTTATTGTCCGCTCAGCACCCGCGCTGGGTCGATGCGGCTGGCGCGCCTGGCCGGATACCAACTGGCCAACAGGCTCAGCACGATGGCGGTTGCCAGCACGATCAGCACGTCCAGCCAGTGCAGCTCGGAAGGCAGGAAGTCGATGAAGTAGATATCGCCCGACAGGAAGGAGTGGCCGACCAGTTTCTCGATGCCCCGGATGATGTTGGTCAGCTGCAGCGAGGCGATCACCCCGATCACCACGCCGCTCAGGCTGCCCAGCAGCCCGGCCAGCAGCCCATACCAGATGAAGATGGCGCGAATAAAGCCGTCTTTGGCACCCAGGGTGCGCAGCACCGCGATGTCGGCGCTTTTGTCTTTCACCGCCATCACCAGCGTGGAGACGATGTTGAAGCAGGCCACGCCGATCACCAGCACCATCGCCAGGTACATAATGGCGCGGATCATCTGGATATCGCGGTACATGTAGCCGTATTTGCCGATCCAGCTTTTGATTTTGATATAAGAATTGGTCACTTCGCCGGCGTCGCGCACCAGTTTATTGGCGGCGAACACGTCGTTCATCTTGAGGGCGATGCCCGTGACGCTGTCACCCATATCGAGATACTGCTGCGCATCGGCCAGCGGCACCAGCGCCAGGCTGTGATCGAGCTGGCCGCTGAGCTGCAAAATGCCGGTCACGTGCAGACGGATGCGCTTCGGCTGGAGCAGCTTCATTTCCGGGTCGCTGTTGGGGATCATCACCGTCACATAGGCGCCCTGCTTGACGCCCAGCGCGTCGGCCACGCCCTTGCCGAGGATCACCTGCTGCTCGCCGGGCTTGAAGTTAGCCCAGGCGTCGCCCTGCACATACTGCGGCAGCGCGCTCAGCCGGCTCTCCTGCTGCGGATCAACGCCTTTGACTTCCACCGCGCGCAGCTGCGCGCCGTTCTCCATCAGGCCGGTAAAGTTGATGTACGGCGCGGCGGCCACAATGCCCGGCACCTTTTCCACCCGCTGGAGAATCGACGGCCAGCCGCTGAACGGCTGATTGACCGGCTCGAGTTCGCCGTGCGGCACCACCGCCAGAATGCGGTTCTTCAGCTCGCGCTCAAAGCCGTTCATCGCGCTCAGGCCGACGATCAGCACCGCCACCCCCAGCGCAATGCCGATGGTGGAGATGACCGAGATCAGCGACACCATGCCGCCGCGTTTACGGCCGCGGCTGAAACGCAGGGCCGTCAGGAAGGACAGTGAGGCTCCCGCCATTACTCGGCCCCCATCAGGGTCAGCTGCGCCTGCAGGTGGCCGTCGGCCATTTCCAGCTGGCGGCTCAGACGCTTGGCCAGCTGCAGATCGTGCGTCACCACCAGGAACGCGGTGCCCTGACGCACGTTCAGCTCGCCCAGCAGATCGAAGATGCTGTCCGCGGTGCGTTTATCCAGGTTACCCGTCGGTTCGTCCGCCAGCACCAGCGCCGGGTTGTTGACCAGCGCGCGCGCGATCGCCACGCGCTGACGCTCGCCGCCGGAAAGCTCGGACGGGCGGTGTTTGCTGCGTTTTTCCAACCCGACCGCCGCCAGCATCTCCCGCGCTTTCTCCTGCGCCTGCGCCGGTTTGGTGCCGCCGATCAACAGCGGCATGGCGGCGTTTTCCAGCGCGGTGAAATCCGGCAGCAGATGGTGGAACTGATAGATGAAGCCCAGCTGACGGTTGCGCAGCTCGGCCTTGGCCGCTGAAGACATGGCGTTCAGCGATTCGCCCTTGAAAATCACCTCGCCGGAGGTCGGTGAGTCCAACCCGCCCAGCAGGTGCAACAGGGTGCTCTTGCCGGAACCCGAGCTGCCGACGATCGCCATCATCTCGCCCTGCTGCATGGCAAAGCTGACGTTGCGCAGCACGTCGGTGTGCAGATTGCCTTCCTGATAGGTCTTGCACAGGTTGTCACACTGCAGCAAAAGATGGTTACTCATAACGTAAAGCCTCAGCGGGTTGTACGGCGGCAGCGCGCCATGAAGGATAAAGCGTGGACAACAGGGAAACCGCCATCGCCACCACGGCGATGATCGTCACCTGCAGCGGATCGACCGCCACCGGCAGCGAAGCGCCGTCGATCAAGGCGCCGAGGATCGGCATCAGGTTATTCAGGTTGGTGGCCAGCAGCACGCCGAGCAGCGTGCCGAGCAGCGAACCGATGATGCCGGCACTGGCGCCCTGCACCATGAACACCGACATGATCTGGCGGCGAGTCAGCCCCTGGGTCTGCAGAATGGCGACCTCGCCCTGCTTTTCCATCACCAGCAGGCCGAGCGACGTAATGATATTAAACGCTGCCACCGCCACGATCAGGCTGAGCAGCAGCCCCATCATGTTTTTCTCCATACGCACCGCCTGGAACAGCTCGCCCTTGCGGTCGCGCCAGTCTTTCCATACCGTGCCCGCCGGCAGCGCCTGTTGGCTGAGGGTATCGACCGTCAGCGGCTGTTGCAGGAACAGGCGCCAGCCGGTGATGTTACCGGCCGGGTAGCGCATCAGGCGCGAGGCGTCCTGTTGGTTGACCAGCAGCTGATAGCCGTCCACCTCACTGTTGGCGTGGAAGGTGCCGATGATAGTGAACAATCGCTGGCTGGGAATGCGGCCCATCGGCGTGAACTGGCTGGCGCTCGGCACCATCACGCGCAGCGAATCGCCGCGCTTGACGCCCAGTTGCCCCGCCAGCTGTTCGCCGATGATGATGTTGTATTGGCCCGGTTGCAGCTGTTGCTGCTTGACGTTGACCAGATACGGGGTCAGCGGATCGGCCTCGTCGGGATTGACGCCGAGCATCACCCCGACCGCCACGCTGCGGGCGCTTTGCAGCACCACGTCACCGGTGGTCAGCGGCGCAACGCGCGTGACGCCCTGCAGCTTCTGCACCTCAGAGGCCGGCAGCTGCTGCGGGTTGACCGATCCTTGCGGACTGGTGACCAACGCCTGCGGCATCAGGCCGAGGATGTTGTTCTCCAGATCCTTTTCGAAACCGTTCATCACCGACAGCACGGTGACCAACGCCATCACCCCCAGCGTAATGCCGATGGTGGAAAGCCAGGAAACAAACCGCCCGAAGCGGTCTGAGGCTCGCCCGCGCATGTAGCGCAGGCCAATGAATAACGCGACAGGTTGATACATGAAATCCGTTTGATAGCCGTGGCTTAAGCAAAGTGATCATGGATAATAAAGGCTCTCCCTCGTTTAGGGAACACCCGGCGGCCTTTTATTGCGCCGGGCTGCCCCTCATCCCGCGTCTCGCTTGAGCAGGTTATAGACCGACACCCGCGAGATGCCGAGCGCTTCGGCCACCATGGTGGCCGCGCCGCGCAGCTGCAGATACCCTTGCTGTTTCAGCTGTTGCACCACCTGAAAGCGCTGTTCCGATGACAGCGCGCGTGGCTGGGTGGCGTGCGACGCGGCGAATGCATTGATCGCCGCAGCGATGTCCGACAGCGAACGCGCGCTCTCTGCCGCCTGGGGCGCGGCGCTTTGCACCACCGCCGTCAACTGCTGCAGGATAGCGGTGACGCTGTTAAAGATAGACACATCCAGATTGAGACAAATCGCCGCCACAAAGCGGCCCTGGCTATTGCGCAGGCCGATCGAGGTGCTTTTGGCCGGCCGCCCGTCCGGAAACATGCTGGCATAGTTCTGCACCACGTCTGGAAACTCCGGCGACGCGATGCGCTCCAGCCCCATTTCCGTCGCGGCGTCGCCGATACGGCGGTTGGACAGGTTGTTGGCGATAGCAACGATAGCGCGATCGGGCTGGGTCAGATCGTGCAGCACCACTTCGCAACCGGGCGCGAACATCACGCCCAATGCCTGAACAATTTTTTCAGCTTCGCGCAGCAACAGCGCATTTTCCTGCCTGATATCGCTCATTGAGTTAACCATTTGACAATAACTTTACAAAGAGTAAATTAAAAATCCCTATCAAGCAATTTATCGTCCATCCCTTAGCCGCGCGAGGTCGTCATGAGTTCAGTCCCACACTGCATCACCGCCGCCGATATTGCCACCGCCGCCGACGTTATCGCCGGGCATGCCCTGCGCACGCCGGTCATGACTTCGCGTCAGGCCGATCAGATCGCCGGCGCGCAGCTGTTCTTCAAGTGCGAAAATTTTCAGCGCATCGGCGCCTTCAAATTTCGCGGCGCCTATAACGCCATCGCGCAACTCAGTGCAGAGCAACGCCGGGCCGGAGTGATCGCCTTTTCATCCGGCAACCACGCGCAGGCGATAGCGCTGGCGGCACACGAGCTGGGCGTCAACGCCACCATCGTGATGCCCCATGACGCCCCTGCGGCCAAGCAGGCGGCCACGCGCGGCTATGGCGCCAACGTGGTCATCTATCAGCGCCACAGCGAAGATCGTGAAAAAATCACCCGACGCCTGGCCGCAGAGCGGGGCCTGACGCTGGTGCCACCGTACGATTACCCGCAGGTGATCGCCGGCCAGGGCACCGCCGCCAAGGAGCTGTTTGAAGAGACCGGGCCATTGGATCTGCTGTTGGTGTGCACCGGCGGCGGCGGCCTGCTGGCCGGCAGCGCGGTAGCGGCGCATCACTGGTCACCGGGCTGCCGCGTGTTCGGCGTCGAGCCCGAAGCCGGCAACGACGTTCAGCAAGCCTTTCTGCGTGGCGAACCGGTGCACATCCCGGTGCCGAAAACTATTGCCGACGGCGCGCAGACCCAACAGGTCGGGCGGCTGACCTTCCCGATCATTCAAGAATATGTCGAAGGCATTCTGACGGTCAGCGACGCTCAGCTGTGTCGGCAAATGCGCTTCTTTATGGAACGGATGAAAATGGTGGTCGAACCGACCGGCTGCCTGGCGGCCGCGGCGGCGATGAACAGCCTGCTCGATCTGCGCGGTAAAAAGGTCGGCGTTATCGTCAGCGGCGGCAATCTCGACGTCGACAAGATTGCGCACTATCTCGCCCTGGCCGGCGAAAATTAACGCGGCGCATCGGTTAAATAGCAGACGGAACATCAGGGTATAGCGCTTTTTGCTGTGTCAGTTTGGCGGCCGCTGGGCTACTATAAACAGCATAAAGGCGCTGGGTTATCCGTGCCGGGACGCCATCCAACACATTGATTAAAGATACCTGAATGAGCACTTCCGATAGCCGTAACCGTTCTTCATCCCCTCGTTATTCTCTGCCCGATCGCGCGGGCGATCTGCGCCAGCTGGGGCAACTGACCGGCGCAGCCTGCGCCGTGGAGTGCGCCGAGATCGTCGAACGCCACCCTGGCCCGGTGATGCTGATCGCGCCGGACATGCAAAACGCCCTGCGGCTGCGCGACGAGCTCCAGCAGTTCACCGACCAGATGGTGACCACGCTGTCCGACTGGGAAACCCTGCCGTACGACAGCTTCTCGCCGCATCAGGAAATCATCTCAGATCGTTTGTCGAGCCTGTATCACCTGCCGACCATGGCGCGCGGCGTGATCATTCTGCCGGTCAACACCCTGATGCAGCGCGTCTGCCCGCACGAGTTCCTGCACGGCCACGCCCTGGTAATGAAAAAAGGCCAGCGCCTGTCGCGCGACAAGCTGCGCGCGCAGTTGGAACAGGCGGGCTACCGCAGCGTCGATCAGGTGATGGAGCACGGCGAATTCGCCACCCGCGGCGCGCTGCTCGATCTCTACCCGATGGGCAGCGATGAGCCTTACCGCATCGACTTTTTCGATGACGAAATCGACAGTCTGCGCATCTTCGACGTCGATACCCAGCGCACGCTGAGCGAAGTTGAGGCCATCAATCTGTTGCCGGCCCACGAGTTCCCCACCGACAAGAACGCCATCGAGCTGTTCCGCAGCCAGTGGCGCGAGCAGTTTGAGGTGCGCCGCGACGCCGAGCATATCTATCAGCAGGTCAGCAAAAGCGCCTGGCCGGCCGGCATCGAATACTGGCAGCCGCTGTTCTTCAGCCAACCGCTGCCGTCGCTGTTCAGCTACCTGCCGGCCAACACGCTGATCGTCAACACCGGCGATCTGGAGGGCGCCGCCGAGCGCTTCTGGCAGGACGTCAATCAGCGTTACGAAAGCCGCCGCGTCGATCCGATGCGGCCGCTGTTGGCGCCGGATACGCTGTGGCTGCGCGTTGACGCGCTGTTCGGCGAGCTGAAGGCCTGGCCGCGCATCGCGCTGAAAACCGATGAGCTGCCGGCCAAGGCCGGCAATACCAATCTGGACTACCATGCCCTGCCCGATCTGGCGGTGCAGGCGCAGCATAAATCCCCGCTGGATAATCTGCGGCGCTTTATCGAAGGCTTCGACGGCAGCGTGATTTTCTCCGTCGAGAGCGAGGGGCGGCGTGAAACGCTGCAGGATCTGCTCGGCCGCATCAAGCTGGCGCCGGCGCTGATTCAGCGCCTCGATCAGGCGGAAACGGCGGGCCGTTACATGATGGTCGGCGCCGCCGAACACGGCTTCCTCGACGGCCTGCGCCAGCGGGCGCTGATCTGCGAAAGCGATCTGCTCGGCGAGCGCGTCAGCCGCCGCCGGCAGGATAACCGACGCACCATCAATACCGATACTCTGATCCGCAACCTGGCGGAGCTGCATCCCGGCCAGCCGGTGGTGCATCTGGAGCACGGCGTCGGCCGCTACGTCGGCCTGACCACGCTGGAGGCCGGCGGCATCAAGGCCGAGTACCTGATCCTCTCCTACGCCGGTGAGGACAAGCTGTACGTGCCGGTTTCTTCGCTGCATCTGATCAGCCGTTATGCCGGCGGCGCGGACGAAAACGCCCCGCTGCACAAACTGGGCGGCGACGCCTGGACGCGCGCGCGGCAGAAAGCGGCCGAACGGGTGCGCGACGTGGCGGCGGAGCTGCTGGATATCTACGCCCAGCGTGCCGCCAAGGCCGGTTTCGCCTTCAAACACAACCGCGAACAGTACCAGCTGTTCTGCCAGAGCTTCCCGTTCGAAACCACGCCGGATCAGGAACAGGCGATCAATGCGGTGCTGAGCGATATGTGCCAACCGCTGGCGATGGACCGCCTGGTATGCGGCGACGTCGGCTTCGGCAAAACCGAAGTGGCGATGCGCGCCGCCTTCCTGGCGGTGGAAAACGGCAAGCAGGTGGCGGTGCTGGTGCCGACCACCCTGCTGGCGCAGCAGCACTTCGACAACTTCCGCGATCGCTTCGCCACCTGGCCGATCCGCATCGAGATGATGTCGCGCTTCCGCAGCGCCAAAGAGCAGCAGCAGGTGCTGGACGACGCGGCCGAAGGCAAGGTGGACATCATCATCGGCACCCACAAGCTGTTGCAGAGCGATCTGCGCTGGAAAGACCTGGGGCTGCTGATCGTCGATGAAGAGCACCGCTTTGGCGTGCGCCACAAGGAGCGCATCAAAGCGATGCGCGCCGACGTCGATATCCTGACGCTGACCGCCACGCCGATCCCGCGTACGCTGAACATGGCGATGAGCGGCATGCGCGATCTGTCGATCATCGCCACCCCACCGGCGCGCCGGCTGGCGGTGAAGACCTTCGTGCGCGAATACGACAGCCTGGTGGTGCGCGAGGCGATCCTGCGCGAAGTGCTGCGCGGCGGCCAGGTTTACTACCTCTACAACGACGTGGAAAACATCGAGAAAGCGGCGCAGCGCCTGGCGGAACTGGTGCCGGAAGCGCGCATCGCCATCGGCCACGGCCAGATGCGCGAACGCGATCTGGAACGGGTGATGAACGATTTCCATCACCAGCGCTTCAACGTGCTGGTGTGCACTACCATCATCGAAACCGGCATCGATATCCCCAGCGCCAACACCATCATCATTGAGCGCGCCGATCGCTTCGGCCTGGCGCAGCTGCACCAGCTGCGCGGCCGCGTCGGGCGGTCGCACCATCAGGCTTACGCCTATCTGTTGACGCCAAACCCGAAAGCCATGGGCACCGACGCCCATAAACGGCTCGAAGCCATCGCGTCGCTGGAAGATCTCGGCGCCGGTTTCGCCCTGGCGACCCACGATCTGGAGATCCGCGGCGCCGGTGAGCTGCTGGGCGAAGACCAGAGCGGCCAGATGACCACCGTCGGTTTCTCGCTCTACATGGAGCTGCTGGAAAGCGCCGTCGACGCGTTGAAAAACGGCCGCGAGCCGTCGCTGGAAGATCTCACCAGCAGCCAGACCGAAGTGGAGCTGCGCATGCCGGCGCTGTTGCCGGAAGACTTCATTCCCGACGTCAATACCCGCCTGTCACTGTATAAGCGCATCGCCAGCGCGAAGAACGACGGCGAGCTGGATGAGCTGAAGGTCGAGCTGATCGACCGCTTCGGCCAGCTGCCGGATGCGGCGCGCAACCTGTTGCAGTGCGCGGCGCTGCGCCTGCATGCGCAGAAGCTGGGGATCAAACGCATCGAGAGCAACGAGCGCGGCGGCTTTATCGAGTTCGGCGACAACAACCGCGTCGACCCGGGTTATCTGATCGGCCTGTTGCAGGGCAATCCGCAGGTTTACCGCCTGGACGGCCCGAGCAAGCTGAAGTTCACGCTCGATCTGGCCGATCGCCAGAAACGCCTGACGTTCACCGAAGAGCTGCTGGACGCCTTCCGCGAACACACGCTGGCGGCCTGAACCAACGCCTCCCACCTGCACGGCGGGAGGCGGCTTATTCGCGCGGAAAACCGGCCCCCAGCGGCGCCAGCTGCATCACGCGGCTGGTTACCACCCGGTTTTTGCCGCTGCGCTTCGCCTCATATAACGCTTCGTCGGTCATGGCGATCGCCTTGTCCAGCGTCATGCCGGGCAGATACAGCGACACGCCGATGGACAGCGTGATATGTGCTTCGTCGTGCGCATTCAGCAAGAACGTCGAACTTTCCACCGCGCTGCGAATGCGCTCCGCCACTCCGCCGATGACCTGCGGATCGTAGCTGGCGGTGATCACCATAAACTCCTCGCCGCCGTAGCGTCCGACAAAGTCCTCGTTACGCACGCTGTTTTGCAGCAGCCGGCCGACGCTCGCCAGCAGCACGTCACCGGCCGGGTGACCGTAGGTATCGTTGATGCTTTTGAAGTTATCCAAATCGAGGATCATCAGCCCGCACGGACGACGTTCGGCACGCTGCAGCATCAGCTGGTAATCGACGCTGGCGCGGTTGTTGATGTGGGTCAGGCTGTCGGTCGTGGCGCGCGCGCGCATCGCGAAATAGGCGTAGATATGACGCTCTTTGAAATTCAGCGCATGATAGCAAATCGCCAGGCAGAGCGCGGACACGGCCTGGTACAGCAACACATCCGTCCATAGCCCGCTCAGGTCCACCAGCAGCCACACCACCGCGATGCGATACAGCGCGATGACGCCGATCGTCAGGTAAAACGTCCGATGGGATTTCTTCAACCACACCCGCGACAGCAACAGCGGCGCAATGATTGAAGCGATGAACAGGTTATCGACGGTGACGCCGCCGGTGAGCGCCATGGCGAACAGAAAACTCACCAGCCCGCTGACGCCGCCGCCGAAGAAGGTCACCAGTATCATTGGGATCATCGCAAAGCTGTAATGCACCTTATCGGTCAACGCCAGCCGATCCTGACTCAAATACAGCACCGCCACCCCGGCCAGCAGGCCGAAAACGACGCGTTTCCACAGCGCGGAACGGTAAGAAAATGGGGCACTCTTGCTGAGAATGAAATAGCTTACCGACAGCGTGGCATAGGTAATGCAAGCGTCGCTGTAAAGGGTGGAAATGGACGCAATGTAAGTCATAGATAGTCAGCGCGCTCCTCGGGGTCGCCAGGGGTAATGTACAGACGTTGAATAACGCATCCCTGTCGTCTCCGCTTCAGCGGCGGCCATTTTACACGGTCTATTAATAGAGTAGCAGTTCTATCTTATCGCCAAGCCGTCTATCTCACGACGCTCGCTTCAGGCTACTCTGTCCTTTGTATATCGGGGGAGAAACGCATGAATATCGACGATGAACTGCAGGCGCTCAGCGAACAGGAAGCGACGCTGGCCTTTACCCATTTTGACGCCACCACCGCCTGGGAGCTGGGCGCGGCGCTGAAAACCGCCGCCGAGCGACGCGGCCTGAGCATCGCCATCGAAATCCAACTGGCCGGGCAAACGCTGTTTTATTACGCCCTGCCGGGCGCCACGCCGGACATTGCCGACTGGGTGCGGCGCAAGCGCAATCTGGTGAACCATTTTCACAAAAGTTCGTACGCCATCGGCCTGCGTCTGCAGCAGCGGCAAACGTCGCTGGAGGAGCGCTACGGGCTGAGCGTGCGCGACTATTCGGTGCACGGCGGCGCCTTCCCGCTCACCCTGACCGGCCTCGGCTGCGTCGGCAGCATCAGCATTTCCGGCGCGCCGCAGAAGGAAGATCACCAGCTGTTGGTAAGCACTTTAGCCCACTTTCTCGGCTTATCCCTACCCGCTCTGCACTAACCGTCAAAACCTTGATTATTCCTTTCTTTTTCAGCCGCAGAATCTGCGGCTGACTTACCTGTTAACGGCATTTAGCGCCGGATAAAACGACGACTCTCTGATTTCCTGTGCCAAATTGACACAGGTCTGGTAATCCGCTGAACAAAAGGCGTATGGTATCTGTCACGTGACAAGACGGACCTCATCGGGCCCGCCATTCCTTTCACTTTTGAAGATTTGGTACGCACCGTAGATGAAAACGCATGAAATAAACAAAATTCGCCCCTTCAGCGCGCTGATAGATGCCTGCTGGCGGGAACCTTATAGCCTGGCGCGGTTGCTGAAAGACGCTATCGCCGGGGTGACGGTCGGTATTATCGCCATTCCGCTGGCGATGGCGCTGGCGATCGCCAGCGGCGTGCCGCCGCAGTACGGCCTGTATACCGCCGCCGTCGCCGGCATTGTCATCGCCGTCAGCGGCGGTTCGCGCTACAGCGTCTCCGGCCCCACCGCCGCCTTCGTGGTGATCCTCTATCCGGTCTCGCAGCAGTTCGGCCTGGCCGGCCTGCTGGTCGCCACGCTGATCTCCGGGGTATTTCTGCTGCTGATGGGGCTGGCGCGCCTTGGCCGGCTGATCGAGTACATTCCGCTGCCGGTGACGCTGGGCTTTACCTCCGGCATCGCCATCACCATCGCCACCATGCAGATCAAGGACTTCTTCGGGCTGCAGCTGGCGCACACACCGGAAAATTACGTCGGCAAGCTGTACGCCCTGCTGCAGGCGCTGCCGACGCTGGATTTCGGCGATACCCTGATCGGCGCGGTGACGCTGCTGATCCTGATCTTCTGGCCCAAGCTCGGCCTGCGGGTGCCGGGCCACCTGCCGGCGCTGCTGGCGGGCACCGCGCTGATGGGGCTGCTGGCGCTGTTTGACCACCCGGTGGCAACCATCGGCTCGCGCTTCAGCTACCTGCTGGCCGACGGCAGCAGCGGCCAAGGCATTCCGCCGATCCTGCCGCAGCTGTTGCTGCCCTGGGATCTGCCGGGCGGCGGCGGGCAGCCGTTCACTCTGAGTTGGCAAACCGTCTCCGCCCTGCTGCCGGCGGCGTTTTCGATGGCAATGCTCGGCGCGATCGAGTCACTGCTGTGCGCCGTGGTGCTCGACGGCATGACCGGCAAGAAGCATAACTCGAACAGCGAACTGATCGGCCAGGGCGCGGGCAACATCATCGCGCCGTTCTTCGGCGGCATCACCGCTACCGCCGCGATTGCCCGTTCGGCGGCCAACGTGCGCGCCGGTGCCACCTCACCGGTATCCGCCATCATCCACGCGCTGCTGGTGCTGTTGGCGCTGCTGGTGCTGGCGCCGTGGCTCTCTTATCTGCCGCTGGCGGCCATGGCGGCGCTGCTGTTGATGGTCGCCTGGAACATGAGTGAGGCCCACAAGGTGGTTTACCTGCTGCGCCGGGCGCCGAAGGACGACATTCTGGTGCTGCTGCTGTGCATGTCGCTGACGGTGCTGTTCGACATGGTGATCGCCATTACCGTGGGCATCGTGCTGGCTTCGCTGCTGTTTATGCGCCGCATCGCCCGCATGACGCGGTTGAGCGAGCTGAGTGCCGGCGACGGCCGCCTGGTGCTGCGGGTGAACGGCCCGCTGTTCTTCGCCGCCGCCGAGCGCATCTTTACCGAACTGCTGGCGCGCAGCGAAGGTTACCGCACGATCGTGCTGCAATGGGATGCGGTGCCGGTGCTCGATGCCGGCGGTCTGAGCGCCCTGCGTCGCTTTATCGACGTGCTGCCGGCGGACAAGAAACTGGTGATCACCGACGTGCCGTTCCAGCCGCTGAAAACCCTGGCGCGTGCGCGGGTGCAGCCGATCGAGGGCCGCTTGCAGTTCTACCCGACGCTGCCGGAAGCGCTGGCGGCCACCGGCGCCTAAACGTAAAAAAGCCCGACGAGTCGGGCTTTTTTTATGGCGACGAGCGCTTAGTTGCTGGTATCCAGCTCCGGGAAGCTCTTCACCAGGTCGTCGATGGCTTTCATCTGCGCCAGGAACGGCTCCAGCTTGTCCAACGGCAGCGCGGACGGGCCGTCGCACTTGGCGTTTTTCGGATCCGGGTGCGCTTCGAGGAACAGGCCGGCTAGGCCAACCGCCATACCGGCGCGCGCCAGCTCGGCCACCTGAGCACGACGGCCGCCGGACGCGGCGCCGAACGGATCGCGGGTCTGCAGTGCGTGGGTTACGTCGAAGATCACTGGATGACCACCGGTCACGTTTTTCATCACGTTGATGCCCAGCATGTCGACCACTAGGTTGTCATAGCCAAAGTTGCTGCCGCGATCGCACAGGATCACCTGGTCGTTGCCGCCTTCTTTGAACTTGTCGACGATATTGCCCATCTGCCCCGGGCTGACGAACTGTGGCTTCTTGACGTTGATCACCGCGCCGGTTTTCGCCATCGCTTCCACCAGATCGGTCTGACGCGCCAGGAAGGCCGGCAGCTGGATCACGTCCACCACTTCGGAAACCGGCTGCGCCTGTGCCGCTTCATGCACGTCGGTGATGATTTTCACGCCGAAGGTTTTTTTCAGCTCTTCGAAGATCTTCATCCCTTCTTCCAGGCCCGGACCGCGGTACGAGTGGATGGAAGAACGGTTGGCTTTGTCGAAAGAGGCTTTGAATACGTAAGGAATGCCCAGTTTTTGCGTCACGGTAACGTAGTGCTCGCAGATGCTCATCGCCAGATCGCGCGATTCCAGCACGTTCATACCGCCAAACAGCACAAACGGCAGATCGTTTGCTACGTCGATATCGCCAATGCTAACCACTTTCTGTTTCATGCTTTCGCCTTTGTTAAGGTTGTAACCGTCGCCTTGCAAACTGCACGGAGTCATTGAATTAATGCAGCGTCACCTGTTTCGGCTCAATCGAGTGGATCTGTACTTTGATCACTTCGCTGACCGGGTCTTCAGGACACTGCTCGACAAAATAGTTGAGATCGGAAATCGCGATATGGTTGCACTCCAGCTGGGCGTAAATCAGCCCACGGTCGCGGATCTCGTACGGATCTTCCGGATCGAAGCACAGCACCGTTTCGCTGGTGCGCAGCGCCATTTCCAGCTGTTTTTCTTCCATCAGGGCGGCCTTCAGCGTATCCAGCATCTTGCGCACCACCATGATGTTCTCCGACTCGTCGAGGTCGTCGTCTTCCAGTTCGGCGCCCAGCCCCAGGTTGCCCTTGATCCACACTTCCAGCTGGTGCTCACTCAGGGTTTCACCGTTCAGCGGGTTGATCAGCCACAGCTCTTCGTCCAGCCAATCGGCACGCAGGATCAGCTGAGTGGGGAAAATCACCGGCAACAGCGGCAGATCCAGCGCGTTGGCGATGTGCAGGAAAATGGTGCCCAGCGAAACCGGCGTGCCCTGCCGCCCTTCCAGCACCTTGTCCAGCCAGATGGCGTCCGACAGGCGGTAAACGCCGCTGGCGCCGCCGAACCCCCAGGTCTTGTAGAACAGTTCGATGAGCGCATCCAGTTGCTGCTCCTGAGTGATATCGACCGGCACCGCCGCGCGCGCTTCATCCACCAGCTGTTGCAGCTTGCGCTCCACGTCGGCAGCGGGAAAATCGCGCCGCACCGACTGCGACACCAGGATCACCCCTTCGCTCAGCGGCGAGGTGTTAAATTCAAAATCAGCAATGCTACTCATAGGTATCCCATCAGAAACGGTATTTTCGTCGTGGCAAGTTTAATTATCAGATACAGACAGCCCAACGCCAGCACGAACGCCACGGTTCGCAGCCGCTGACTTTTGGTCTTCTTGCCCAATGCGACGTAGCCAAGCAGGATATAGATAATAACGCCAAACAGCTTCTCGGTCAGCCATGAGTCCATACCCAGCAGCGGATAAAACCCGAACGTCACCACCAGCGCGATGCCGCTGACGAACAGCAGCGTATCGTTCAGGTGCGGCGCTATCTTGACCCAGCGGCGGCCCATGATCGGCGAGCGGCGCCACTGCCAAAAGAAACGCAGCACAAACAAGGTAATACTGATGGCGACCGTCAGCAAATGGAAATGTTTCAACGCGGTGTATGCAGTCATGATGCTCCCTTAAATGGCTCGGGCGTCGTTATTATGAGAGGCGCTTACCCCGGCCATTGGCCGAGCGTCACGCGGTCGTTGTCGCCGTAATCACGGTGGGTGGCGACAGCGGAAAATCCGGCGGCCTGCAGCAGCGCGCGCACGCTCTCACCCTGCTGCCAACCATGTTCCAACAGCAGCCAGCCCTGCGGCTGCAAATAGTGCGGCGCCTGGCGCACGATGGCGGCCAGATCCGCCAGCCCATGATCCGCGGCGACCAGCGCACTGCCGGGCTCGAAGCGCACGTCGCCCTGCGACAAATGCGGATCGGCGGCGTCGATATAGGGTGGATTGCTGGCGATCAGTGCGAAGCGTTGCCCCGCCACCGGCGCAAACCAGCTGCCCTGTAGAAATCGGACGTTGTCGATCTTCAGCTTGCGCGCATTGTGCTGCGCCAGCGCAACCGCCTCTGGCTGCACATCGATGCCGATAGCCGAACAATCCGGGCGCTCACTGGCCAGCGCCAGCGCGATGGCGCCGGTGCCGGTGCCGAGATCGAGGAAATGGCAGGGTTGCGGCGGCAGGCGCGCCAACGCCAGTTCCACCAGGCATTCGGTATCCGGGCGTGGGATCAGCGTCGCGGGTGAAACCGACAGCGGCAGCGACCAAAACTCGCGCTCGCCCACCAGATAGGCCACCGGCTCACCGCGTTCGCGGCGCGCCAGCAGCGTCTCCAGCTGCTGTTGCTGCGGCGGCGTCAGCAGGGTTTCGCCGAACGCCATCAGGAAGGTTCTGGCCTTGCCGGTCACGAAACCCAACAGGATTTCCGCGTCGCGCCGGGCGCTGTCGCTATGGATCAAACGCGCGGCGGCGGTTTTCAGCCAGTGTTGATAGTCCATCACTCTTGCTCGGCGGACAGCGCAGCCAGCTGATCGGCCTGATACTCCTGCACGATCGGCTGGATCAGCATGTCCAGTTTGCCTTCCATCACTTCGTCCAGACGGTAGAGCGTCAGGTTGATGCGGTGGTCGGTTACCCGCCCCTGCGGGAAATTGTAAGTGCGGTTGCGGTCGGAACGGTCGCCGCTGCCCAGCAGGTTGCGGCGAGTGGACGCCTCGGCCTGCTGGCGCTTGGCCATCTCGGCGGCGCGAATGCGCGCGCCCAGCACCGACATCGCCTTGGCTTTGTTTTTGTGCTGTGAACGTTCGTCCTGGCATTCCACCACGATGCCGGTCGGCAGGTGGGTGATACGGATCGCCGAGTCGGTGGTGTTAACGTGCTGGCCGCCGGCGCCGGAGGAGCGGAAGGTGTCGATTTTCAGATCGCCCGGGTTGATGTCCGGTAGCTCGGCTTCCGGCACTTCCGGCATCACCGCCACGGTGCAGGCGGAGGTGTGGATGCGCCCCTGGGATTCGGTTTCCGGCACGCGCTGCACGCGGTGGCCGCCGGATTCAAACTTCAGCTGACCGTACACGCCGTCGCCGGAAACTTTGGCAATCACTTCTTTGAAGCCGCCGTGTTCACCTTCGTTGGCGCTCATCATCTCGACGCGCCAGCGGCGGCTTTCCGCATAGCGGCTGTACATGCGGAACAGATCGCCGGCGAAGATCGCCGCCTCATCGCCGCCGGTGCCGGCGCGCACTTCGAGGAAGCAACTGCGCTCATCGTCCGGATCTTTCGGCAGCAGCAACACCTGCAGCTGCTGTTCCAGCTCTTCGCTGGCCGCCCGCGCCTGTTTTAGCTCTTCCTGCGCCATCTCGCGCATTTCCGGATCGTCCAGCATCATTTCCGCCGTCTCCAGATCCTCCTGCACCTGACGCCATTCCAGGAAGCAGCGGCTGACGTCGG
The DNA here is from genome assembly GCF_020858655.1 of Serratia montpellierensis. Lineage (NCBI taxonomy): Bacteria > Pseudomonadati > Pseudomonadota > Gammaproteobacteria > Enterobacterales > Yersiniaceae > Serratia > Serratia montpellierensis. The sequence goes on along the minus strand of NZ_VOSN01000022.1, from coordinate 149,756 downwards.
TCAGCTGCGCGTATTCTCGCGACAGCGCGCGGAACCGGTCTTGGTCGGCGATGACGCCGGCATCGCCGAGCAGCGCCTGCACTTCTTCATGGCGCTCTTGTAACGCTTCCAGTTTGGCAACAATAGAAGGCTTCATGCGTGGTAATAAACCCTGTTAATAGAGAAAACTAATGCTGATCCAGCCCGAGGCTGTCGCGTAATAACTGCAACCGCTCCACGTCGCCGTCGCCGGCGGCCTGCTGGAGGGATTTGGTGGGGGCATGAATAAGACGGTTGGTCAGTTTATGGGCCAGCTCGTGAATAACCTGCTCCACGTTGGCACCCTGCGCGATGGCGGCCAGCGCTTTGGCCTCCATCTCTGCGCGAATTTGGTCGGCCTGCGAACGGTAGTCGCGGATGGTTTCCACCGCGCCCTGCGAGCGCAGCCAGGCCATGAAGTTGGTGCTTTCCTGCTGCACGATCGACTCCGCCTGCACCGCCGCCGCTTTGCGCTGCGCCAGGTTGCTTTGAATGATGGCGTGCAGATCGTCCACGCTGTACAGATAGGCGTTGGCCAGTTTGCCGACTTCCGGCTCGATATCACGCGGTACGGCGATATCCACCAGCAGCATCGGCTGGTTGCGGCGCGCCTTCAGCGCGCGTTCCACCATCCCCTTGCCGATGATCGGCAGCGGGCTGGCGGTGGAACTGATGATGATGTCGGCGTCCGCCAGGCGTTCGTCGATCTCCGGCAGGGTGATCACTTCCGCGCCCACCTCGTCCGCCAGCAGCTGCGCGCGCTCGCGGGTGCGGTTGGCGATGATCATGTGCCGCACTTTGTGCTCGCGCAGGTGGCGCGCCACCAGCTCGATGGTTTCACCGGCGCCCACCAGCAAGACGTTGAGATCGGCCAGCGATTCGAAGATCTGCCGCGCCAGGGTGCAGGCGGCAAACGCCACGGAGACCGCGCTGGCGCCGATGTCGGTTTCGGTGCGCACGCGCTTGGCGACGGAGAAGGATTTCTGGAACAGGCGCTCCAGCTCGCCGGACAGCGATTGGCCGCGTTGCGACTCGGCGAAGGCCTTTTTCACCTGGCCGAGGATCTGCGGTTCGCCCAGTACCAGTGAGTCCAACCCGCTGGCCACCCGCATCAGATGGCTGACTGCGTCGTTGCCCTGATGCCAGTACAGGCTTTTCTTCACCTCTTCCGGGCGCAGGTTGTGGTACGCGCACAGCCAGGCGACCAGCTGCTCGTGCATGTGTTCCTGCTGCTCCACGCTGAGATACAGCTCGGTGCGGTTGCAGGTGGACAACACGACGCCGCCCTGCACCAACGGTTGTTGGAGCAAGCTGGTCAGCGCCTCATCGATGGACTCTGGCGAGAAGGTCACCCTTTCACGCAGAGAAACCGGAGCGGTTTTGTGATTTATACCTAACGCCAGCAGGGTCATTGCTTCGAGTAATACTTCTGTTGGTACGGGTTCTCGTTGAACGGCATTCTACTTGATGCGCAGGATCAATAAAAGTAACAACCGCATCTTCCGTTCAATCGTTGCCATAGACGGCATCAATCGATGAATAACCAATAAATACAGTGGGATGATTTATAATTTGACGACATAACATACTGAATTTTAGCGCAAGATGTGATATCCCGCGCAGGATTCGGTAAAATCTGCAGGTTATCCGCTTATAATCCGCGCGTTTACCCACCCAGCGTGCCGCAACGGTAGGAGGGATCCAGGATAAAAGAGACCTGCTGGCAAAAAACCTGCTTGGCCTGAAAATAAAAAAATACCGCGCCGGCAAAGCACAGAAGCGAAATGATTATCCGCACCGCTATCTTCATTCGATTATTTCCCGCAACAAAAACCCCCGGCAGCATACCGAGACAAACATCAACCAAACGCTAACGGCGGCCCCCTGCCGTAACGAAAATTGTTGCGCCCGGGCAGCGCTACGAAACGATTGTGTTAATCTTAATGCCGACCCCGACGCGCGCGCCGGTTGGCATTGCGCCGGTAAAAGCGGCAAGATTCAACGCGATGCAGCAAAAAATTGACGCGTCGCCGCCGCCCCGTTAGCGTGAGCGCTGAATCCGGGTTTCGTCGCGCATGCCCGCAAGGACAAAAGGACAAGAGAAAGTTATGCCAATACGCAAAGTTAGTTTGCTCCGTCTGATCCCGCTGGCCAGCCTGGTGCTGGCCGCCTGTACCACTACCAAGCCGACCGGCCCGGCCACCAGCCCGACCTCACCGCAGTGGCGCGCCCATGAGCAGGCGGTGCAGCAGCTCAGCACCTATCAGACCCGCGGCTCCTTCGCCTACTTGTCTGATCAGAAAAAAGTCTACGCCCGCTTCTTCTGGCAGCAGTTCTCGCCGGAGCGCTACCGCCTGCTGTTGACCAACCCACTGGGCAGCACGGAAATGGATCTCAACGTGCAGAAAAACGTGGTGCAGCTGACCGACAACCAGGGCAAACGCTACGTCAGCGACAACCCGGAAGAGATGATCCGCAAGCTGACCGGCATGGCGATCCCGCTGAACAACCTGCGCCAGTGGATGCTCGGCCTGCCGGGCGAAGCCAACGATTTTGCGCTGGACGATCAATATCGCCTGAACAAGCTGACCTATCAGCAAGGCGGCCAGACCTGGAAGGTGGATTACCAGGGCTACAGCAACGACGTGCAGCCGACGCTGCCGAACCGTCTGGAGCTGCAGCAGGGTGACCAGCGCATCAAGCTGAAGATGGATAACTGGACGCTCAAATGATCCGCCAGTGGCCCTCCCCCGCGAAACTCAACCTGTTTTTGTACATCACCGACCGTCGTGAAGACGGCTATCACCTGTTGCAGACGCTGTTCCAGTTTTTGGACTACGGCGACACCCTGACCATCGACCCGCGCCAGGACGACCGCATTCATCTGCTGACGCCGGTCGACGGCGTGCCGGACGAGCAGAACCTGATCGTGCGCGCCGCCCGCCTGCTGCAGCGCTATTGCGATGAGCGCGGCCTGCAGACCGCGCCGCGCGGCGCCGATATCAGCATCGACAAGCGCCTGCCGATGGGCGGCGGTTTGGGCGGCGGCTCCTCCAACGCCGCCACCGTGCTGGTGGCGCTGAACGAACTGTGGCGCTGCGGTCTTGGCGACGACCAACTGGCAGCGCTGGGGCTCAGACTCGGCGCCGACGTGCCGGTGTTCGTGCGCGGCCACGCCGCCTTCGCCGAAGGCATCGGCGAGCGCCTGCAGCCGGCCGAGCCGCAGGAAAAATGGTATCTGGTGGCGCATCCTGGCGTCGGCATCCCGACGCCGGTTATCTTCGGCGACCCCGAATTAAAAAGAAACACCCCGGTTCGCTCCTTAAGTGAGCTGTTGCAGGCGCCGTACGCAAATGATTGCGAACCGATCGCAAGAAAACGTTTTCGCGAGGTTGAACAGCTTCTTTCATGGCTGTTAGAATACGCCCCGTCACGCCTGACTGGCACAGGTGCTTGTGTGTTTGCTGAATTCGACACAGAAATCGCCGCCCGTCAGGTGTTAAATCAAGCCCCGGAGTGGTTGTGTGGTTTTGTAGCGCGCGGCGTTAACGTCTCCCCACTACATCGCATTCGTTCCGGGCGGTTTGAGTCGTAGCTCAACGTTTCGCTGCGCAGGGTCATGCACACCTGGCCCTGTTATCCCTGCGCTGCCTGCGGTCTCAATTTTAGTTTTACATACCCATATGTATATTGCGCCGGCGTCGCCGACTGCCCCTTGGCGATGTCGTATGACAATATCTTCTCTGGACGCAAGCCTGAGGTTCTTCTCGTGCCTGATATGAAGCTTTTTGCTGGTAACGCCACCCCGGAACTAGCACAACGTATTGCCAACCGTTTGTACACCAGCCTTGGTGACGCCGCTGTAGGTCGTTTTAGCGACGGCGAAGTGAGCGTGCAAATCAACGAAAATGTACGCGGCGGTGATATTTTCATCATCCAGTCCACCTGTGCCCCGACCAACGACAACCTGATGGAACTGGTTGTGATGGTCGACGCCCTGCGTCGCGCCTCCGCAGGTCGTATTACCGCCGTTATCCCTTACTTCGGCTATGCACGCCAGGATCGCCGCGTGCGTTCCGCGCGCGTGCCAATCACTGCCAAGGTGGTTGCCGATTTCCTCTCCAGCGTGGGGGTTGACCGCGTTCTGACGGTGGATCTGCATGCTGAACAGATTCAAGGCTTCTTCGACGTACCGGTAGACAACGTGTTCGGCAGCCCGATCCTGCTGGAAGACATGCTGCAGCAGAACCTGGAAAACCCAATCGTGGTTTCCCCGGACATCGGCGGCGTCGTGCGTGCCCGCGCCATCGCTAAACTGCTGAATGATAGCGATATGGCCATCATCGACAAACGCCGCCCGCGTGCGAACGTGTCTCAGGTGATGCATATCATCGGTGACGTGGCAGGCCGCGACTGCGTGCTGGTCGACGACATGATCGACACCGGCGGTACCTTGTGTAAAGCGGCTGAAGCGTTGAAGGAACGCGGTGCCAAGCGCGTATTCGCCTACGCGACGCACCCGATCTTCTCTGGCAACGCCGTGGACAACATCAAGAACTCGGTGATTGATGAAGTGATCGTCTGCGACACCATTCCGCTGTCGCCGGAAATCAAGGCACTGAAAAACGTTCGCACTCTGACCCTGTCCGGCATGCTGGCTGAAGCCATCCGCCGCATCAGCAACGAAGAGTCGATCTCTGCGATGTTCGAGCATTGATTCGTCGTCTTTCCGGTGCGGCGCCCACCGTGCCGGAAAGATAGCGAGCCCGACAGCAGAAAAAGAAAAACCCGTTGGTGCGTGAGCAACAACGGGTTTTCTACTCGTAGTCCAACATGACCTCAGACCTTAATGCATGGCAGATATTCCCTTGCCCTGCTCTCGCTTCCCTTCTGATTTTTTAATCAATGCGACGAACGATGTTGGTCGTTACGGCACCGTTTATCAAAGTGTTTTACCCACCAGTAGCGATCCGCTACCTGCTCGCGACCGCCGATACGCGCGCCTACCAGCCACAACAGCGCGCCGACGAAGATACTCATGATGGCGCCGTGGGCGAAAAATTGCGGTAAATCGAACTGGGATACTTCAGCAATAATGGAGTATCCGACGCCACCGATCATCACGACCAGGCCCAGCCCCATAAAAAAGTTGCCCATTCTGTCCGCGTTTCTACGTTTCATATGCCACCTCCATGATTGCCATGTGCCAACCGGGATAACGCTGCAACTTGTTAACCCACTTTGATAAGTTAAGTATAGTCCTTGTGGCGGCAAGGGGATTGCGGAGGCGATCACAAATGGTAAAGAATTATTGACACTTCTTAACACGCCGCTGAAAATTAGCGGACAAATTGAATTATTCAGCTAATGAATCACTCGTCTTTCTTACCTAAAGCGACGGCGGAGATCGGATTTTGTCATTCGCCGTCCCGGCAGGTAGACTAAGGCCCTTTCCATTATCCTGATCATAGCGAATCTTCCAGTGAGCAGTATTAAATTGATAGTCGGCCTGGCCAACCCGGGCGCGGAATACGCCCAGACGCGCCACAACGCCGGCGCCTGGTACGTCGATCTGCTGGCCCAGCGCCACAACCAGCAGTTGAAAGAAGAGAGCAAGTTCTTCGGTTACACCGCCCGCTTGAACCTGGCGGGAAACGACGTGCGCCTGCTGGTGCCGACCACCTTCATGAACCTGAGCGGCAAAGCGGTGCTGGCGATGGCCAACTTCTACCGCATCGAACCGAACGAGATCCTGGTGGCGCACGACGAGCTGGATCTGCCGCCCGGCGTGGCCAAAATCAAGCTCGGCGGCGGCAACGGCGGCCACAACGGCCTGAAAGACATCCAGAACAAGTTCGGCAATAACCCGAACTTCTACCGCCTGCGCATCGGCATCGGCCATCCGGGCGACAAGAACAAGGTGGTGGGCTTCGTGCTCGGCAAACCGCCGGCCGGCGAGCAGAAGATGATTGACGAAGCGATCGACGAATCGCTGCGCTGCACCGAGATGCTGATGAAGGACGGGCTGGAAAAAACCGTTCAGCGCCTGCACAGTTTCAAGGCGCAGGCCTGAACTTTGCCGCAGCGGGCGCCCTGCCCGCTGCCGGCTTCTAGCCGCGTGGGTTGAAGGTCTCCTCGCTCACGCGGCGGTCATCGGCGGCGAACCCCTCTTCCGCCACGTAATACTGCGGATCGTCCAGCTCATGGCTGCAGAACGGCCCGGCGCGCTTGAGCAGGCGCACGCAGTCACCGCTCAGGTGGCGCAGACGAATGCTTTTCCCCGCCGCCAGATAACGCGCCGTCAGCTTATCTATCGCTTCTACGCCGCTGGAATCCATCACCCGGGTGCCGGCAAAATCCAGCACCACGTTCTGCGGATCGCTTTGCGGCTCGAACAGCTCGGCGAAAGCCGCGGCAGAGCCGAAGAACAGCGGGCCATCCAGTTGATACACCGCCACGTCGCCCGTCACCTGCCGCTGGCGCACGCGAATGCGCGCCTGCTGCCAGGCGAACACCAGCGCCGAGATAATCACCCCGCTGATCACCGCCACCGCCAGATCGGTAAAGATGGTGATCAACGTGACGGCGACCATCACCAGCGCGTCTGCCTTCGGCATACGGCGTAAACGGCGCAGCGAACTCCATTCGAAGGTGTTGTAACACACCACGAGCATGACCCCGGCCAACGCCGCCACCGGCAGCAGGCCGATATAGCGCGACAGGCTGACCACGAACAAAATCAGCAGGATGGCGCCCACCGTGCCGGAGATGCGCCCGCGCCCGCCCGAGGTAAAGTTGATGATCGACTGACCGATCATCGCACAGCCGGCGAAGCAGCCGAACAGGCCGCACACCGCGTTACCGGCGCCCTGCGCGATGCTTTCGCGGTTGCCGTTGCCCTTCTTGCCGCCCATTTCATCCAGCACCGTCATGGTCAGCAGCGATTCAATCAAACCGACCAGGGCGATCACCACCGCATAGGGCAGCACCACCCGCACCATCTCCAGGGTAAACGGCGCCGTCGGCAGACTGAAGTGCGGCAGCGCGCCGGAAATGTCCGCCAGATCGCCCACCCGCAACGTATGCAGATTGAGGCCGATCGCCAACGCCGAAACCACCAGCAGCGCCGCCAGCGAAGACGGAATGGCTTTGGTCAGGCGCGGGAACAGCACCACCACCGCAATCGCCAGCGCCACCAGGCCGTACATCAGCGGCCCCTGCCCGGCGATCATCTTCAGCTGCGCCAGCATGATGACGATCGCCAGGCCATTGACGAAGCCGTGGATCGCCGGCAGCGGCACCAGGCGAATGAACTTGCCCAGCCGGAAGGCGCCGATCAGGATTTGAATCCCCCCGGCAAACAGCGTGGCCCACAGCACGTAACCCATGCCGTACTGCGCCGCCAGACTCATCAGCACCACCACAATGGAACCTGCGGCGCCGGAAACCATGCCCGGCTTACCGCCGAACAGCGCCGTGACCAGGCCGATAATAAACGCGGTATGTAAACCGACGATCGGCGAAAGACCGGCGACCAGCGAAAAGCCGACCGCCTCGGGGATCATCGAAACCGCCACCACAAAGCCCGCCAGGACTTCATTTTTAACGTCCGCGATCCTGACGTTACTCAGGTTAAACATGCATTATTCACTTATGACAGATGACATCATCTCCCCGCGTAGCGGGTATGGGGTACCGCAAGGAGCGGCAGACTGCAGGCGGGCACAGCTCAGGGTGGCGTAGGCAAGAAATACATCCGGCGCGTTTCCTGTCGGTTAATCGGAACGGCCAGTATGGTTAAATGTGATCCAAATCTCAATCAAAAACCGGTCGCCCGCGTTGCGCTCGCCCCGGCCAAGCAAGTCTGATCGAGATAAACGCCCATTACGTGTATAATGGCGGCATTATTTTGCCCTTTATGCAGCTGGTTAAATCTAACCGACTGATAGTTAAGATATTTAAGGTGATTACAACATGGGATTCAAATGCGGTATCGTCGGTCTGCCTAACGTAGGCAAATCCACCCTGTTCAACGCGTTGACCAAAGCGGGCATTGAAGCAGCCAACTTCCCGTTCTGCACCATTGAACCGAACACCGGTGTGGTGCCGATGCCCGATCCGCGTCTGGATAAGCTGGCCGAGATCGTCAAGCCGCAGCGCATTCTGCCGACCACCATGGAATTCGTCGACATCGCCGGCCTGGTGAAAGGCGCGTCCAAGGGTGAAGGCTTGGGCAACCAGTTCCTGACCAACATCCGCGAAACCGAAGCCATCGGCCACGTGGTGCGCTGCTTCGAGAACGACAACATCATCCACGTCAACAACAAGGTCGATCCGGCCGAAGACATCGACGTGATCAACACCGAACTGGCGCTGTCTGACCTGGACACCTGCGAGCGCGCCATCCACCGCGTGCAGAAGAAAGCCAAAGGCGGCGACAAAGACGCCAAAGCCGAGCTGGCGGCGCTGGAGAAATGCCTGCCGCACCTGGAAAACGCCGGTATGCTGCGCGCGCTGGATCTGAGCGACGAAGACAAAGCGGCGATCAAATACCTGAGCTTCCTGACCCTGAAGCCAACCATGTACATCGCCAACGTCAACGAAGATGGCTTCGAGAACAACCCGTACCTGGACACCGTACGTAAAATCGCCGACGCCGAAGGCTCCGTGGTGGTTGCCGTGTGCGCCGCCGTGGAATCCGACATCGCCGAGCTGGAAGACGAAGATCGCGACGAGTTCATGGCAGAACTGGGCCTGGAAGAGCCGGGCCTGAACCGCGTGATCCGCGCCGGTTACGAGCTGCTGAACCTGCAGACCTACTTCACCGCCGGCGTGAAAGAAGTGCGCGCCTGGACCATCCCGGTCGGCGCCACCGCCCCGCAGGCGGCCGGCAAGATCCACACCGACTTCGAGAAAGGCTTTATCCGCGCGCAAACCATCGCCTTTGACGACTTCATCACCTACAAGGGTGAGCAAGGCGCCAAAGAAGCCGGCAAAATGCGCTCAGAAGGTAAAGACTACATCGTCAAAGACGGCGACGTGATGAACTTCCTGTTCAACGTCTAAGCCCTTCCCCGCAGCGTTTTTCTCCGCTGCCGGAAACGGAAAAATCCACGCTTCGGCGTGGATTTTTTTTGTCCTGAGTATCCCCAGTCTCACCCTATTTCCCCCTCCCACGCCGAAGGCCGGTTCTCGCTACGCCACTTCTCGCCCGGCACCGTTCCCGGCGCCGGCGGTTTTAATCCGTCAATCGTCCACAGCGAGAACGGCGTTTCGTCGACGTGCAGTTCCCAGCGCAACCCGCGGGCGGCGATGTAGGGTTGCAGGATGCGGGTGCAGGCCGCCAGGAATTGCTGCTGCTCTGCGTCGTTGTCCATGGCGCGCGCGATGTGGTCGATGGTCACCCGCACGAAATCATCGGCCGGTTCGCCGCCGAGATAGGCCGAACCTGGCGGCAGCGCGTGGAAGAACACGTTGACGTAAAAGCGCGGCAAAAAATCCTGGTACAGGGCGGTGACCTTCTGCGCAATCGCGCGTTTATCGGCGGCGCTGAAGGCCGGCTCAGGGTGGTAAATCTGCCACAGTGGCATAACGTTTTCTCCTCGGTGAAGGCGTGGGTTTCCGGCCGGCGTTCAGGCCATCAGCCGCTGTTAAATATATACTCCAATAATAAGAGTAATAACTCCAATTATTGAAGTTATCAAGCCGAGGCGATAAAATTATCCGCATTCGGGCGTCAAACAGAGGTAAGGCAACGTGAAAGCAAAAGGGTTTGAAGGCATGACGTGCTCGGTGGCGCACGTGCTGTCGGCATTGGGCGATCGCTGGGGTGCGATCCTCATGCGCGATCTGCTGCTGGGGCTCTCGCGCTATGACGATTTGCGCCAGTCGACCGGTATCACCAACAATACGCTGACCGATCGGCTCAAGGCCCTGGAAAACCATGGCCTTATCGAAAAGCGGCAATACCAGACGCGCCCCGATCGTTACGAGTACCTACCGACGGAGAAGGGAAAAGATCTCGGGCTGCTGGTGATGGCGATGATTCAGATTGGCGATAAATGGAATCTGTCCGAGCTGGCCGGGCCGCCGCTGCGCGTGGTTGACCGCGTGACCGGCCACCCGGCCACCCTGCGCGTAGTGGATGGCGTGACCGGCGAATCGTTGCCGCCGCAAAACCTGGCGCTGGCCGCCGGGCCCGGCGCCGATGAGATCACGCGATGGCGGCTGGCCGTCGGCAAAACCCGCTAACGGTGCGCTACAACAGCGCTATCATCTTCAGTAGTTCGACCCGATTGCGGATGCCGAACTTTTTGCCGGCGTTATTGAGGTGCGAATAAACGGTTTTCGGGTGCAGGTTAAGCCGCCGAGCGGTCAGGCGGATATCTTCGGTGCGGGCGGTTTCACACAGCACCGCCGCTTCGCCAGGCGTGATCGCCGCCGCCCGCTGCCGGTTCACCACGTGCCGTTCGCTCGTCTCCTGGCGGGCCAGCGTTGCGCAGGTCTCTCGCACCACCTGTAGCGCTTCCCGTTTGTGCAAAATCGCATCCGGCTGCGCCGCCGCGATAAATGCCAGGATCAGCGGCGAAGTCTTATCGACGAAGAACAGTATCCGGACATTTTTATATTCAGCGCGGCAAAGGTGAATAAACGTCAAATAGGCTTCGAATCGATAAATTTCATGGGGAAAATCCATGATAATTAAATCAGGCGCCGGGCTTATATTTTTAACGATGTTAATATTGGGCGAAGATAAGGTTATCACCCCACCGCCTAATAATGTTTTCATGCCCAACCGGCACAGCGGTGAACCGTCGATATAAATCACTCTCACTTTAATTCTCCTTATCAGCATGGACGCATGCTTCCACACCTCAGGCGGCTTGTCGCTGCTCTTTTTTGGGGTAATTCGCCTGCAAAGCACACCGATATAAAACATCTTGATAACATGTTTTTCAAATAATCAGGCAACCGTCAGCACGTTGATTAATACGCAAAAAAGGCATGAATGTTTCAAATTATTTCAATCACAAAAACTGCCAATCCAATAAAATCGCAACGCAATGATATAGATCTATTTTCTATTTTGTATGATATAAGCGCAAATGAAAAAAAATGTAACAGCAGGCTTTCTCGTCTTATTGCCTTATTCAAAACACCTATAGGGAAAATTCTTAGTTTGTTAGGATGAAAATCCATGCTTGCCGAGGCGTTTAAAAAACAATTGCGCAACATGATTAACCCACAACCGCACGTCAGTAATTTATTACTGTCAGGAAAGCTTTTCTCTAAAGTAAATTAAAGGGCATTTCACATGAATGTTAAATTAGTCGCATTATCCATGCTGGCTCTCTCCGGCGCCTGTGCGGCCGCTTCGTCCAATACGGTGCAATTTAAAGGCGAAGTCAGCACGCAAACCTGCTCGGTAAATATTAACGGCAACCAATCCAACCCGGTCGTTCTGCTGCCGACCGTCGCCGCCAGCAAGCTCGCCGCCAAAGGCGCCACCGCCGGCGACACCACGTTTACCGTCAACGTGACCGGCTGTGCGGCCGCAACCAGCGATACGGCGATCAAAACCGTGCTGGCGGGCAATAATCCGACCACAAACGGCAACCTGGGCAACGCGGGCGATGCGGCCAAAGTGTCCATTCAACTGCTGGACAGCGACGCCACCACGCCGCTGTCGTTCGCCAGCGGTTCGACCGTCACTACCTCTGCGATGACGCTGGCGAAAGACGCCACCTCCACCTCGCAGAACCTGGTGGCCCGCTACTACGCGGAAGACACCGGCGTGGCGGCCGGTTCGGTGATCGCCACCGCACAGTTCGCCATTAGCTACAAATAAGCCGGCGTCAGGCGCCATACCTGTTGATGCCAGCGCCGTTCCTTAGCGAACGGCGCTGTATGACTCGCTCCCTTTATCGGTTCACGTTTATGCCGCAGATAACCCGCTCCGCCCGCCGATGGGCCGCCCTGTCGCTTTGCCTGATAAGTTTTGCCGCTACCCACGCGTCGGCCAGCGTGACGCTGCTCGGCAACCGCGTGATCTACCCCGCCGAGGCACGGGAAAAAACGCTGCAGTTCACCAACGACGACGGCACCCCGGCGCTGATGCAAATCTGGCTCGACATCAATAACCCCAAATCCACGCCGGAAAACGCCGATGCGCCCTTTGTCGCCTCGCCGCAAATCTTCCGCATGAATCCGCACAGCGGGCAGATGGTGCGGCTGTCGTTCGTCGGCCAACCGCTGCCGCGCGATCGCGAATCGCTGTTCTACCTCAACTTCCTGCAGGTGCCCGCGGTGCGCCAAACGGACAGCGACAAGAACAAACTGCTGCTGGTGGTCACCAATCGGCTGAAGGTGTTCTATCGCCCCGCCGGGCTGGCCGGTGACGCCAACCACGTTATCGATCGGCTCAGCCTGCGCCAGGCCGGCAACGCGCTGCACGTCGACAACCCGACCGGCTACTACGCCAACGTCAGCCAGGCCGCGATCCTCAGCGGCGCGAAACGCACCGTGATCCCGCAGGCGGATCTGATCCCGCCGTTTTCGCAGGCCAGCTGGCCGGTGAACGGGGAGGTGCGGCAGGTCGCACTGCGCGTCATCAATGACTATGGGGTGGAAATCACACGCACCCTGAGCGTCGCGCGCTGACACCAGACAGGGAGGTTTTCATGTTCGATGCTCGCAAAGCGACGCCGCTGCCCGCACGCTGGTGTTGCGCGCTGCTGGCGCTGCCGCTGGGCTGCGCCGCCGCCGACGGCTATACCTTCGATCCCACGCTGCTGCGCGGCAGCGTGCTGAGCAACAGCGCCCTGAGCCAGTTCAACCAACAGGACGCCGTCGCCCCCGGCAGCTATCAGATCGATCTGTACCTCAACGGCCAGTTTCTCGAGCGCGATCAAATTCGCTTCGTGCGCGAAGGCAAGCAGGTGCTGCCCTGTTTCGATCGGCCGCAGCTGACGCGCTTCGGGCTGAAAAATCCGCCGGCGGCCGCCGAAGCAGAATGCCTGCTGCCTGGGCGGGATCTGAAGGACATCACGGTGAGCGCGGACATTTCGCGGCTGCGGCTGGATCTGAGCATTCCGCAGGCGCTGTTGAACGGCCAGCCGCGCGGCAGCGTCAATCCCGCCAGCCTGGACAGCGGCGAATCGATGGCCTTCGTCAATTACAACCTCAACCAGTACCACGTCAGCTACCGACAGGGGCAAACCCGCGATCTCGACTCGACCTACGCCAACCTGAACGGTGGGTTCAACCTCGGACTATGGCGCTACCGCCAGCAGTCCAGCTACCGCTACGATCGGGAGTTCGGCGGCCACCTGGACACCAGCCGCCGCTACGTGCAGCGCGCGATCTTGCCCTGGCGCAGCGAAATGCTGTTGGGCGAAGGGTTTACCGACGGGCACTTCTTCTCCGGCCTGGGCTTTCGCGGCATTCAGCTCAGTTCGGACGACCGCATGCTGCCGGATTCACAACGCGGCTATGCGCCGGTGGTGCGCGGCGTGGCGAAAAGCAACGCGCGCGTGACGGTGCTGCAGGGCAAAAGCACGCTGTATGAAACCACCGTCGCGCCGGGGCCGTTCGCCATCAACGATCTGTACGCCACCAACTACGCCGGCGATCTCACCGTGGTGGTGACCGAAGCCGACGGCAGCGTCAGCACCTTCACCGTGCCGTTCGCCGCGGTGCCGGAATCCATCCGCCCCGGCCAGTCGCGCTACTCCGCGATCGTCGGCCGTTCCCGCTACGTTGGCGACAACGATCTGTTCAGCGAAGTGACCTGGCAGCACGGCCTGACCAACGCCCTGACCTTCAACCTCGGCAACCAGCTGGCGGACGGCTACCAGGCGATGATGCTGGGCGGCGTGTACAGCAGCTGGCTGGGCGCCTTCGGCATGGATACCACCTATTCCCACGCCAGCCTGCCGGACGGCGGCGCCTCCGGCTGGATGCTGCACCTCTCTTACAGCCGAACCTTCAGCCCGACGGACACCACCTTATCCATCGCCGGCTACCGCTACTCTACCGAAGGCTTTCGCGATCTCAGCGACGTGCTCGGCGTACGGCGCGCCGCCACTACCGGCCAAAACTGGCAGTCCGACTCCTACCGCCAGCGTTCGCGTTTCGAGGTCGCCGTCAATCAAGGGATGGGGGCACTCGGCAGCCTGACGATGTCCGGCTCGACTCAGGACTACCGCGATCAGCGCGGCCGCGATAATCAGCTCCAGTTGGGTTGGGGGAAAACCTTCGGCAACGGCGTGGCGCTTAACCTCTCCGTCACCCGCACCCGCAGCCTGGGCTACAGCAACGGCGACTACCGCGGCTACGGGCCGCTGGACAACGTCTACAGTGCGCCGCTGGCGCAGAACACGCAAACCGTCACCGCCCTGTCGCTGAGCTTCCCGCTCGGACGTTCATCATCCGCCCCCAGCGTCTCGCTGTTGGCCAACCACAGCCAGGGTCAGGGCGGCAACTATCAGGCTGCGCTGTCGGGCAGCGTCGGCGACGAGCAGCCGGTCAGCTACGGCCTGAACTTCACCACCGACGACGATCGCCAACAAAGCATCTGGGGCGGCAACCTGCAAACCCGCCTGCCTTACGCCAACGTCACCGGCTCGTTCTCCACCGCGCGCCAGTACCGACAAGGCTCCCTGTCGCTGCAGGGCGCCGTGGTGGCGCACCGCGGCGGCGTGACATTAGGGCCGTATGTCGGCGATACCTTCGCCCTGATCGATGCGCCCGGCGCCAGCGGCGCACGGGTGATGGACGGCCAGGGCGCGCGCGTCGATCGCTTCGGCTACGCCCTGGCGCCGTCGCTGGTGCCCTATCACTACAACACCGTCGCGCTGAACCCCGAGGGCATGAACGACAAAGCGGAACTGGAAGACGGCCAGCGCCGCGTCGCCCCGTACGCCGGCGCCACGGTGCGCCTGCACTTCAACACCGTGCGCGGCCAGGCGCTGCTGATCACCGCGCAGCGGCCCGATAACGCACCGATCCCGATGGGCGCCAACGTCCTTGACACGGCAGGCAACAGCGTGGGCATGGTCGGCCAGGCCAATCAGGTATATCTGCGCAGCGATAAGCGCGCCGGGGAACTGACGCTGAACTGGGGCGACGCGCCCAGCCAGCAGTGCACGCTGCATTACCGCTTGCCCGCCGGGGAAGACGGCCCGATTCAGCGGCTCAGCGCCCCATGTCGCTAGCCCATTAAACGTATTCTCAGGAGAGACGATGAAACGTATTGCTTACCCGATCGCCGCCCTGGCGCTGCTTGCTCTGTCGCTGTTCGGCGCGCCCGCCGCGCTGGCCCAATGCACCCGAGTCGCCCCCTGGATCGATTCCGGTTGCGATCCCTGCGGGGTGGGCACGGCGCTGGGCCGGGTCAATCTGACCAGCACTTACCTGCAGCCCGTCGGTACGCCGCTCGGCACCAGCGTGTTCGATCTTACGTCCGGCACGCGCTATCCGGATCCCAACAAGGTGCTGTATGAGTGCGACGCCAGCGATGCGGGGCAGATCTATGAAGTCTTCGCCACCAACGGCGACGATCGCGTCGGCGGCTATTACGATCTGGGCGCCCAAGACGGCAACCCCAACTACTACGCCACCTATTTCCCCTATGTCGGCATCCGCCTGACCCACCTGGATTCCGGCAAGGTTTTTACCCGCTACTGGCAGTCGGCGCCGATTACCCGCTACGCCACCGTCGGCAGCAAAATTCAGATCCGGGTGAAAGACTTCAGCGCCATCCGTGCCGACCTGATCCGCATCAGTTCGCTGCCGGGCGCGGGTGCCAGCAACTACTGTGGCTACAGCGCCGGCAACCCGCTGGTGGGCATGGCCTCGACCACCGGCAATTCGAACTATACCTGCACGCAGCCGAACGGCTATGTTACCTTTCAGGGGCCCGGCATCGCCTCGGATCCTATCGGCAGCGACTCCGCCACCAACTACGCCACCTGGGGCACCGGGCGCTGGAACGCGATGGGCATGGGCACCGCACCGATCTCCTCCTTGACCTATACCGCCACCTGCGTGGCGCGCAACGTCACGCCGCTGGTGATCCTGCCGACCATTTCCGTCAGCCAGTTGACCGCCGGGCAAACCTCACAGGCGCAGTTCACCATCAATATCGAATGTGACAACGCCGCCGTCTCCGGCGTCAGCAGCAACAATACCGCCCTCGGCCTGCAAGTGCCGTATGAAAGCTATGTCGCGGCGCAGCAACTCGGGCTGGTCAGTGCCAACGGCGGCGTGAGCTACCTGCTCTCCAGCGGCTACGGCACCGACAGCAGCGTCGCCACCGGCGTGGGTATCGCGCTCGCCAACGCCGGCAACGGCGCGCCGATGAACTTCGTCGGCTGGGCGCGCTGCAGCGCCGGGCAATGCCCGCAGGGCAACGGCGCCGGCTGGTACCCGGTGCTCAACGGCGCCAGCGGCGGCGGCAGCACCGCGGCGGGATTCACCCACTACACCACTCAACTGACCGCCACGCTCGCCCGGCTGCCCGGGCAAACTGTCACCGCCGGCAAAGTGGACGCCAGGGCCTACGTCTGGGTTAAGGTGCAATAATGATGAGAAAGAAATATCTGACGATGGGATGCGCTCTGCTGCTGGCGCTGACGGCCATGGGCGCGCAGGCGGGCATCATCGCCTCGGCCACCCGGGTGATTTTCCGCGAGGGAGACACGGAAAAAACCCTGATGTTGCTCAACACCAACGGCTATCCGATCGTAGCGCAAACCTGGGTCGATAACGGCGATGTCAACGCCGCACCCGAACTGTCCCGCGCGCCGTTTGTCACCCTGCCCAGCGTATTCGCCCTGCAGCCTTCGGCGCTGAAAGGGCTGCGGATCCTGTTTGCCGGCGCGGCCCTGCCCACCGACAGAGAATCGGTGTTCTGGCTTAACCTGTATGAGATCCCGCCCAGCCGACCGACCACGCCGCCGCTGGCGTCGCACGTGACGCTGGCGATGAACACGCAGATGAAAATCTTCTACCGCCCCAAAGCGCTGAAGGGTAACGCCGACAACGCGGCCGAGGCCGTCTCGTTCTCGCTGCAAAAATCGCCGGGCGGCTATCTGCTGCGCTGCCACAACCGGTCGGCGTTTTATCTCTCCTTCGCCCGCATCGCCGTGCAAACCGACAGGCGCGATTACCCGGTGCGGCAAGAAAGCGACATGATGACCGCGCCGTTCAGCGTGCGAGATTACCCCCTCGATGGCGTTGCGGCGCTGACACTCCCTTCACAGGTCGCCGTTCAGGCCACCCTCATCAACGACCAGGGCCAACAGATCGTCAAATCATACACAGCAAACCCATAACGATAAAAAGCAGCACATTTTTTTTAAGTACAGGAAATAGGGAAAATGAGTCTAAGCAGATTCCAGCTACAGTTTCACCTGGAGAAACAGGCCAACATCATCAGGCAGTCACCGGCGTTTCACGCCGCCATCGTCAAACACGGGGAGTTATTGAAAGAGACCTACAAGAAACATCCGCTGTTTTACAAAATCATCTTCAGGAACAGCCGGTTCATCATTTGTTCCACCATCCTGTCCATTTATTACCACCAGCCCGACGCCGGGCTGAAAGACGTCAAAGCCTTTTTTAAAGGAAAGAATGTGATCAGCGAGAACTCCCTGGACTCCTTTCTGTTCTTTTTGCGGGTCGGCCGGCGACTGGAGGTCAAACCCTGCGAACATGACAAACGCCAGCTGCGCTATAAGCCTACGCCACACGCGCTGGCGGAAACCCAGGCGCTGATCGCCTCAATGGCGTTGCCCTATCAGGCGCTGGCGCCACAGATGCCCATCGCGGCGCTGCTGGCGGCGCCCGACTTTCTCCCCGCCTTTTTCGCCGCCTACGGGCAGCTGATGCTCAAGGAGATCTACCTGATCGATCTGGTGCCGCAATCCGGACTGTTTATCAGCAAGGACGCCGGCCACATGGTGCTGCTGATGCTGCATATCGAAAGCATCCGGCAGGACTCCCCCTTTCTGCTGCTCTCCTCGGCGAAAATTGCCAAGTCGTGCTCCGTCTCACGCGCGCACGTAAACCGCATCCTACAGGCGGCGGAAAAATCCGGCCTGCTGACCACCACCAATAACGTGGTGATCGAACTCAACAGCTCGTTCTTTATCATGGCGGAGCGCTATTTCAGCCTCTATTTCGCGATGGTCGAATGCGGGCTTGAACGGGTTTGGCACACGCCGCAGGCCGCCGAGCCCCGCTGAGCCGTTTTACCGCTCCCGCAGCACCTTATCGATCAGCCCCCAGGCCGCCGCTTCGTCGGCGGTCATGAAGCGATCGCGATCCAGCGCCTGCTCCACCGCTTCATCACTCAGGCCGCAATGTTGGGCGTACAACCGGATCACCCGGTCTTTGGTGCGCTTCATTTCTTCGGCGTGGATCAAGATGTCGGACGCCTGCCCCTGAAAGCCGCCCAGCGGCTGGTGCACGTGCAGGCTGGCGTTGGGCAGCGCCATGCGGTGTCCCGGCTCGCCGGCCATCAGCAGGAACGAGCCCATAGAACGCGCAGTGCCCATGCACAGCGTATGCACCGGCGCACGGATGTACTGCATGGTGTCGTAAATCGCCAGCCCGCTGGTGATCGCCCCGCCCGGTGAGTTGATGTACAGGTGGATCGGTTTTTCCGGGTTTTCCGCCTCCAGAAACAGCAGCTGGGCACACAGCATTTCGGCCACGTCGTCGTTGACTTCGCCATTGAGGAACATGATCCGGTCGCGCAGCAGGCGCGAATAAATATCAAAGGAGCGTTCTCCCCGGCTGGTCTGCTCCACCACCATCGGGACGAGCATCATCTTCTCACGCATCGGTAAACTCCTGGGTTGGCAAAAAGGAAGTGATCGGAATGCGTCAGGCGGCGCGCATCACCATCGTCGGGCCGTCGTTGGCGGCGTCAAGCTGGTGGATCACCCGCAGCAGGCTGCCGCCGCCGACGCCCGGCACAATCTGCAGGGTGACGACGCTTTCGAGAAACGGCGGTTGGTCGTCGCGCAGACGATAGCTCACCGCCTCGCCCGGCGTGGTGGCCAACGGCTCGGCCTGTGCCAGGTCGCCCGTTGGCAGCCACTGCTCGCGCAGCGCAGGAATACTGAGCGCCCGCCACACCTTTTCCGGTGGCGCCTCGAGCGCATACTCCAACACCAGCCGATCGTGCGGCGGCGGCTCAGCCCGTTTGTTCATTGGTCCATGTCCTTCAGCAAGGTTTGCAGCGCGTCGATGCGCGCCGGCCACCAGGCGCGGTACTTCGCCAGCCACTGGGCGATCTGCGCCAGCCCGTCCGGGTCGACCTGATAATTGACGCAGCGCCCCTGCTTCGCCTCGCGTACCAGCCCGGCATTGCGCAGCACCGCCAGGTGTTGCGACATCGCCGACTGGCTGATGGGCAACCCTTCGCGCAGCGCGCTGGCATTCATGCTGCCGGCGGCGAGTTTGTCGAAGATGGTGCGGCGGGTCGGATCGGCCAACGCCTTGAAGATGTCATTTTCGTTCATATAAATACATTAGTATTCACTTATGTATTATGCAAACGCAGACGTGGACTTTTTACGCGAAACGAGACTCCGCGCCGGAGCGCGGAGCCGATAGAGGAGAGATTACAGCGGCTTATTGCAAGCGGGCGTGGTCAGCGCGGGTTGCCCGGCCGGCGCCCCTTCCTGCGCTTCCAGCGCGAGGCGCGCCAGCGGCATGTCTTCGTGGTAGCGCGCCTCGGCGTTCAGGGTCTTCGAGTAGCGATTGTACTTCCACCAGGCGTAGCCCAGAAACACCACCAACCCGCCGACGTTATAGAACACGATGGTCATGATGCTGGCGCCGGTCGGGAACGTCGAGGCGAAGAAACCGACGGTGAAGATGGCGATCAGCACGCTGACGATGGCGATGCCCTGCAGGCGCGAGCCCATTTTGAAATCGCGCGCTACCCGGTCGTACTTCAGCCGCAGATTCAGGTAGGCCAGCATGATGAACAGCGGCGGCAACATCGAGGCGGCGGCGGTCATGTTGATCAGCGTGTTCATCAAATCCTGCACGCTGCTGGAACCCAACGTCGGGATCAGCATCAGCGGGATAACGATGAAGAACTGGATCCAGGCCGCGCGCGTCGGCACGCCGTGCCGGTTCAGGCGAATGGTTTTCTCGCCGAAAATGCCCTTCGGGATTTCGGTGAAGAAAATCTTCACCGGCGCCGCCGTCCACATCAACAGCGAGCCGAACATGGCGGTGAAGGAAACAATGCCGACAAAGCGGTTCATCAGCACCGTCGGCAGGCCGAAGTGCGCCGACAGGCCTTCGAACACCTGTACCGTACCGCCGGTAAAGTGCAGGTCGGTGCGATGGACGAATACGTTGATCAGCAGCGAAGACACCGAATACAGCACGCCGATGAACAGCCCGGAAACGATGATCACCTTCACGAAGGCGCGGCTGCCGCCTTTCACATCGTTCACGTACACCGCCACGGACTCCGCCCCACCCGCCGCCTGGAAGATCCAGGCGGTAATGCCGAGGAACGCCCAGTTGAAGTTCGGGGTCATCGCCTGCACGTTGATCGGATCGGCCGGCTCAATGCCGCCCAGCACCGCCGCGCCCGCCAAGATGATGTAGGAAAACGTCAGCAGCAGCATCAGCGACGAGGTCACCGAGGTCATCGGCCCCAGCAGTTTTGCGCCGCTGTTGGAGATGTAGGTCGAGAAGGCGAACAGGAAGATGCTGATGATCGCCGTGGTCAGCGGCGTAAACACGTAGTCATAGCCTAAAAACGCGTAAGAGGCGTAGGCGATGACGCGCGGCAGCAGCGCGGTGAAAAAGAACAGGTTCACGAACCAATAGGTGTAGGCGGTGATAAACGCCCAGCGCCCGCCGAGCGCGCTTTTCACCCAGGCATAGACGCCGGCCTCGGAATTGCGGTTGAGCGAGACGAATTCGGCGATGATCAGGCAAAAGGGAATGAAGTAAATGATCGTCGCCACCAGGAATACCGGCGACGAAGCGACCCCGAGCTGAATATTGTTGTTAATCACGTTGTTGAAACTGAACACTGCCGCAAACGTCATCGACAGCAGGCCAAACTTGCCGATGGTGTTTCTGTTCGACGCAGCCATAGAGATTCTCCGAATGGTGTAGGGGACTTCGGTTTGTTGTTATTGTTCGGCGGGCGCGCTATTTATTGACGAAATAGCTGTCTTCCACCGTCACTTTTAAAATGACTTTTTTTATCTTGCCGCTTTCTGTGAAGCGGTGAGCCTGGTGGTTTTCGAAAATCACCACGTTGCCTTTACCGACCCGGCGCCGCTCGCCTTCGCCGCTGAAAAACTCGCGGTCGGTTTCGTCCTGATAGGGCGCCACCGTCACCAGAGCCCGTTTGTCGGCAATCTCGACGGTCTCTTCCCCGTCGAGGTAATAGTGCACGTCGAAGTAACGGCGGTTGCCCTCCAGCCAGCCGTGCTGCCGGCCGGCGCCGACGCTGAGCCGATACGTCAGCGAGTCGCCGATCGAATGGCATACGTTCGGACTGATGCGATCGACATTGGCGATCGCCTCCATGCAGCGCAGCCACTTCTTGCCGCTGTGATAAATGCGCTGAAATTCCGCCAGGGATTCGAGAATGATCATGCGTTTTCCTCCGCAGACTGCGGGTGGTGATGAGCGGGCGTGAAGTCATAACCGGCGAGCATGGCGCCCTGCGTTTGCCGACCGTCGAACGGCACCAGCGTGAAGCCGTAGCTGAACGGCGCCAGATAAACCCGGTGGGTATCCAGCACTTCGGAGCCCCAGGAGTTGGAGCCAAGGCCGAGGATCTGGTCGTCCAGGTTCAGCGTCAGGCAGTCGCTCGGTTCCAGCTCGTTGATGTGTTGGGCCTGGTGCAGCCTCTCGGCGCTGTAAGGCCACAGGCTGAAATTGATCGGCCGCCGCGGCTGGATGAAGATCCCCTTGCCCGCCGCGTCCAGCAGGCTCAGCCAGCGCACATCCTGCCGGTTGCCGTTGTCCTGCGGGAACGGATAGTGTTCGAACAGCGCGTCGGCGCGCTGCCGGTAGTGGCCGATAAGGTTGGCCCGGCAGCTGTCGCGGTAGTTCTCGCCCGGTCCGCGGCCGTAGTATTCCACCTGCTCGAAGCGGCGGCTGATGCCGAAATCGAGACCGATTTTCGGGATAATCTGCCGGAAATCGCCGTAAGGCTCACCGGACAGATCCAGGCTGACGTGGCCCTGCGGGGAGATGCGCCAGCGGTAGGTGCAGCGCATGCCGAAGTCGAACACCGGCGGCGCAATCAGGCTGTGCACCTCGAGCAGCAGATCTTCGCCCTGCCATTGCCGGCTGAGGCGGCGGAAGTGCTGCTGCATGATGGGGAAATGTTGCGGCAGCCAAATCCCCTCATATTCCTGTTTATGGTTATCGATCACCGGTTTGAAGAAGGTGATGCGCGGCGCGCGCCCCACCATTTCTTCATCGTCTACCCGCCACGACAGCAGTTCGCCGCTCAGCAGCGAGAACGCCAGCTGGAACCGGGCGCCGCTGACGATCAGCTGATGATTCTCCTCGCGGCATTGCAGCGCCGGCGCATCGGCCAGCGGTGGAGCCGGCAGCCGCGTCGCCGTCTGGCGCAGATGCTGATAATGCCCCAGCCGCTGGCCGCTCTCGCTGTAACGGGTGGCGCTGTCCTTATGCACCGCCACGTCGATCAGCGTTTCCCCTTGCCCCAGCGCCAATACCGGCAGGTGCATGTCTTCACTCTCGCCCGGCTGCAGATGCGGCAACTTGAATTCGTAACTTGCCACCTGGTGGCCGTCGGTCTTGACGCTGACCTTCAGCGTGATGTCCGCCAGCGAGCTGAACCAATAGCGGTTTTTCACCCGCAGCACGTCGCCTGCGCCCTCTTCCGCCGTCACCTCCACCGGGCACAGCACCTGCTGGTATTCACGCAGGCCGGGGCCGGGGCGCTGATCCGGGTAGAGCAGGCCGTCCATGCAGAAGTTGTAGTTGTTCGGGTAGTCGCCGTAATCGCCGCCGTACTGGTAGCGCTCGCGCCCCTGCTCGTCGTGGCTCAGCAGGCCATGATCGCACCACTCCCAGATGTAGTGCCCCTGCAAACTGGCGTGGCGGTTGAACACCGACTGGTATTCGAACAACCCGCCGGGGCCATTGCCCATCGCGTGCGCGTATTCGCACAGGATGCGTGGTTTGGGGTGCGGGTATTCGCCGAAGGCGTTCATCATCGCCACGCGGGAATACATGGTGCTGATCACATCGGTCACTTCGGCGTCGCGATCTTCTTCATAGTGGACCAGACGGGTCGGATCGAGCGCCTTGCAGCGCCGGGCCATGGCGCGAATGTTGCAGCCGTAGCCGGACTCGTTGCCCAATGACCAGATGATGATCGACGGGTGGTTTTTCTGCGCCGCCACGTGGCGCTCGATGCGCTCGACGTAGGCATGTTCCCAACGCGGATCATCGGTGATGCGGCTGAGATCGCCGACGTTGGCGAAGCCGTGGCTCTCCAGATCGGTCTCCGCCATCACGAACAGGCCATAGAGATCGCACAGCTCGTAAAAGCGCGGATCGTTGGGGTAATGGGCGGTGCGCACCGAGTTGATGTTGTGCTGCTTCATCAGCACGATATCGCGCTCCACTCGCGCCATATCGACGGCGCGCCCTTTAAGGTGATCGTGATCGTGGCGGTTGACGCCGTGCAGTTTGAAGTAGCGGCCGTTGACGTACATCAGCCCGTCGCGCACCGCGATCTCACGGAAGCCCACCCGCTGCGGCACCACGCCCAGCAGGTTGCCGACGCCGTCATACAGGCTGAGTAGCAGTTGATACAAATAGGGATTCTCCGCATTCCACTGCTGCGGGCGGCTGACCGGCAGCTCGAAACGGCAGTTCAACGCCTGCTCGATGCGCAGATCGTCGCGCCACTGCTCCGCCACGCAGCGATCGCCGTCGAACAGCTGCGCCTGCAGGCGGCAGCCCTCGGCGACCTGCGATCCGAGATGATGCAGTTCGGCGTCGATCGCCAACAGCGCATCGCAGTAGCGTTCATCGAAGGTGGTGACCAGCGTCAGGTCGTGAATGTGGGTGGCGCTCTGGCCAATCAGATAGACGTCGCGGAAGATGCCGGCCATCCACCACATGTCCTGATCTTCGATATAGGTGGAGTCGGCCCATTGCATCACCCGCACCGACAGCAGGTTCTCGCCCTGCCGCACATAGGGGCTGATATCGAACTCGGCGCACAGCCGACTGCCCTTGCTGAAGCCGACATAGTTGCCGTTGACGTACACCTCGAAGTAGGTTTCCACGCCGTCGAATTTGATCAGCACCTGCTGATCTTGCCAGCCGGCGTCGAGCGTAAAGTGGCGCTGATAGGCACCGGTGGGGTTATTGGTCGGCACGTAAGGCACGTCGATCGGGAACGGGAAGCCCTCGTCGGTGTACTGCAGGTGGCCATGCCCTTCCAACTGCCACATGCCCGGCACCGCCATATCGCCCCAGTCGCTCATCGGCTCACGGTAAAACGCCGCCGGCACCTGCGCCGGGTGCTCGAAGAAGCGAAAGCGCCAGCGGCCACTCAGCAGCTGGAAGCGTCTGCTGGTGTTGCGATCGAAGCTCAGCGCCTGCCCGGCGTCCGCATAGCTGAAGAAGCTCGCGCGCGGCGGCAACCGGTGCTCAGACTGTTTTTCAATGTTTTCCCAATTATTCACGTCACGTCTCCCGACACCTGTGCAATGCGGAAACGATAGTAAATATTTAGTAAAAACTACAGTTGATATTTACCAAATGACGACAGGATCACAATAAATCTCAAATGCCTTTTTTTATCATGACGTTAATTTTGAGCGCCAACGCCCCCGCCAAGGCGGGGGCCAATCAGGCGACGGTGGTGTCGCGCAGCTGCAGCGAGCTGGGAACAAAGATCGACAGCGGGACGGTGCGCTCATCGCGCAGTCGCTCCGCCAGCAGGTTGACGGCCTGTGCGCCCATGGTTTCCGAGGGGATGCGCACCGTGGACAAGGCGGGAAAAATAAAGCGGGCGGTGGGAATATCATTGACGCTGATCAGCGCGATCTGCCCCGGCACCTGAATGCCGTGTTCATGCAGCGCGCGCAGCACGCCGATCGCGATCGAATCGGTCGCCACCAGCAGCGCTGGCGGATAGCCAGCCTTGCTCTGCAACATCGCTTTCGCACACTGGTAGCCCGACTGGCTGCTGAAATCGCCGTGGTAAATATCCTGCGCCCGTACCACGTTTTGCTGCCGCCCATACTCGACGAACGCCTGCTCGCGCTGGTCGATACCGGCCGGATCGTCGCGCCCGCCGATAAAGCCGATGCGCTGATAGCCGCGGCCGATGAAGTAGTCGATCACCTTGCGGCTAATCTTGTACAGGTCGACATTGACGCAGTCGAAACGCTCGTCGTCCACCACGCCGTCGATGAATACCACCGGCGTTTCCTGCTGTCTGAGCTGCTCATACAACGCGGGCTGCGGCCGGCCGATCACCAGCAGGCCGTCGGCCGACGGCAGCGCCTTGTCGCCGTTGAAGTCGTAACCGGCGCTCAGCGCCACGCCCAGCTTTTCGCACTGCGTTTCGATGCCGTAACGCATCGCCAGGTAATAGGGATCGTTGATCTCCACGCCCTGCGTATAGGTGAACAGCGCGGCGAATTGCAGGCGTTGCCCGCTTTGCCGTTTGGAAGGCGCAATCTTGTATTCGAGGCGCTCCGCCGCTTCCAGGATCTTCTGGCGGGTTTGCGCCTTCACGCTCAGGGTGGGGTCGTCATTCAACACGCGCGAAACGGTGGCGACGGACACATTAGCGGCTTCAGCAATTTCCTTCAGTGTGGCCATAGAGTCCCAATGCACAGACGAAAAACGGTAGCTTAATCGGATAGCGCCGCGGCGTACAGCGCCGCCCGCGCCCTCTCCTTCCCAAATCGGGCCAGAGCACGCTCATGCCAGCCGTTGCCGGGCGCCTGCAGCGAAAGATACCCATTTCGTCCGCTGTGATCAAGTTAACGCTTTACTGATTAAAGCGTATTTTTTACTAAATATTTTACTAATATACCTGCCGTTTACCGCTCTCTACGGGCGGACGTTTTCTCTTCTCCCAGGGATCCGGGAGCGACCTCGCGTGAGCCGCCGCTCGGCTGACGTTCCGTTCCATCCAACACCAGGCCTATGCCCCATGAAATCACTAAATCATCACGCCCTGTTGCCCTGGTTGCTGCTCGTTAGCGCGCCCGTCTGGGCGGAGCAAGAACCTGTCACCCCGGCGGAGCGCAATCAGCTGCCGCCGCCGCCGTTGTCCGAAACCGCCGCGACCGCCCTGCGCTTTTACGGCGAGCTCGGCATCGGTGGCAGCGTCTATTTGAACGGCGAACATCAGCATCAATACAGCGACGGCACCTATATCGAAGGCGGCCTGGAGATCAAACGGGGCCACTGGTTCGGCCTGATTTACGGTGAAGGCTGGACCGTGCAGGCGGACAGCCAGGGCCATGCCTGGACGCCAGGCCACGGCTGGGGTGGCTTCGAGGGTGGGTTAAACCGCTTTTACGGCGGTTACCGCACCGACGACGGCACCGAGATGATGCTTAGCGTACGCAACGATTCGTCGCTCGACGATCTGCAATGGTGGGGCGACTTCACGCCGGAGTACGGCTACGTGATCCCCAATACCCGCGATCTCAGCTACGCCGCCAAGCTGCAAAACCTGACCGGGCGCTTTCGCTACAGCGTGACGGCGGCGCCGGAAAGCCGCATCGACGAGAGCAAGGCGCTGCTGCACTTCGGCAAATACGACCGCTATTCCGACAAATATACCTACCGGGCGATGGTCAACGGCTACACCCAATACGATCTGCAGGACAATCTGACGCTGCTGAACGGCCTGGAAGTGACCGACGGCCTGGGGCAGCTGTTTTTGCTGGGGCTGCGCGGCAAACACCTGGCTGGCCGCATCTGGCACCACACCGGCAAAGGCGACAGCGGCGGCCACCCCGGCAGCGAGTCGGGCCTGATGCTCAGCGCGATGACGGAAACCGCCAAAGGGCTGTATCTCTCCACCGCCTACAGCTACGCCCGCCACCGGTTTGATAACACGGCGGATACCGCCACCTCCTACGCCCAGTTTGGCGTCTGGTACGAATACGCCGGCGGCAAACTGGCCACCGCACTGGACAGCAAATTCTTTATGCGCAATGACAGCACCGGCGCCAGCAACTCGGTGTTTCTGATGCAATATTTCTATTGGTAACCGTTGAGGCTCCTACGATGAACATGACTCCCCTGACCCCGCTGGCCACTGCCCTCGTGCTGATGCTGGCGGGCTGCGCGCCGAAAACGCCCGACGCCCCGCTCGCCGAGCGCTACCCAAACGTGATCGACCGCCACGGTGCGCCGCATTTTATGCTCGACTACGACTTCGACGATCACCAGCGCTTCAATCCGTTCTTCGATCTCGGCGCCTGGCACGGCCACCTGTTGCCGAGCGGGCCGGAAGGCATGGGCGGCTTCCCCGGCCCGGCGCTGCTGACCGAAGAGTACATCAACTTTATGGCCAACAATTTCGATCGGCTCACCGTCTATCGAAACGGTAAACCGGTGCATTTCACCATGACGGCCTACAGCCTGCCCGGCGCCCTGGTGCAGCGGCTCAGCGCGCCGGGCGTGACCGTCAACCTGACGCTGCGCTTCGCTGCCGCGCGCACCTCGCTGCTGGAAACCCAGATCCTGACCGACGCGCCGCTGGAGCTGGTGTGGGACGGCGAATTGCTGGAGCGCTACGCCGCCAAAGAGCAAAAACCGCTGCCGCCGGCGACCCTCGAGCAGGCATTCCCGAACTACACGCGCCGCATTGTGCCGACGGCGGACGGCCTGCGCGTCACCTTCGGCAAGGTGCGCGCGCAGTCGCAGCTGATGACCTCCGGGCAGTCCGAGTATCAGATCCACAAATCGCTGCCGCAGCGCACCACGGTCGACGGCCACCGCTTCCGCGCCACGGCGCGCATCGCTGGCGCCACCACGCTGTATACCACCTACTCGCACCTGCTCACCGCCGAAGAAACGCAGCGCGAACAGCGCACTATCGCCGACATCCTCGCTCACCCGCAGCGCTATATGGCCGCGTCGGCGCAGCGCTGGGAACGCTATCTCGCCACTGGGCTCAGCAACCCGCACGCCACGGCGGAACAAACCCGCGTGGCGGTCAAAGCGATAGAAACGCTGAACGGCAACTGGCGCGGCGCAGCCGGGGCGATGAAGTTCGACTCGGTCACCCCGTCGGTCACCGGACGCTGGTTCTCCGGCAACCAGACCTGGCCGTGGGACACCTGGAAGCAGGCCTACGCCATGGCGCACTTCAACCCGGACGTGGCCAAGGACAACATTCGCGCGGTGTTCGCCTACCAGATCCGGCCGGGCGACGCCCTGCGCCCGTGGGATACCGGTTTTCTGCCCGACCTTATCGCCTACAACCCCAGCCCGGAGCGCCGCGGCGACGGCGGCAACTGGAACGAACGCAACACCAAACCGAGCCTGGCGGCCTGGGCAGTGATGGAGGTGTATCGCGTCACCGGCGATAAGGGCTGGCTGGCGGAGATGTACCCGAAGCTGGTGGCCTACCATGACTGGTGGCTGCGCAACCGTGACCACAACGGCAACGGCGTGCCGGAGTACGGCGCCACTCGCGACAAAGCGCACAATACCCCCGACGGGCGCATGTTGTTCACCGTCAAGCGTGGGCAGCGCGAGCAAACGCTGGCCGGCCTCGACAATTACGATCGCATCGTGCGCGAGGGGCGGTACGACAGCATCGAGATCCCGGCGCAGACCGCCGCCTCCTGGGAGTCGGGCCGCGACGACGCGGCGGTATTCGGCTTTATCGATCCGGATCAATTGGCGCGCTACGTGGCACAAGGCGGTAAACGCGAAGACTGGCAGGTAAAATTCGCCGAAAACCGCGCGCCGGACGGCACGCTGCTCGGTTACTCACTGCTGCAGGAATCGGTGGATCAGGCCAGCTACATGTACAGCGACAACCGCTACCTGGCGGAGATGGCCGATATTCTGGGCCGCGGTGCCGAGGCCGCTGCCTTCCGCACCAAAGCCGACCGGCTGGCGACCTACATCAACACCTGCATGTTCGACAAGCAGAGCGGTTTCTTCTATGACATCCGCATCGAAAGCCAGCCGTTGGCCAACGGCTGCGCCGGCAAACCGATCGTCGAACGCGGCAAAGGGCCGGAGGGCTGGTCGCCGCTGTTCAACGGCGCCGCCAGCCAGCCGCACGCCGATGCGGTGGTCAAGGTGATGAAGGATCCGCGCGAGTTCAATACCTACGTGCCGCTCGGCACCGCGGCGCTGACCAATCCGGCGTTCGGCGCGGATATCTATTGGCGCGGCCGCGTGTGGGTCGATCAGGTGTATTTCGGTCTCAAGGGCATGGAGCGCTACGGCTATCGCGACGACGCGGTGGCGATGGCGCAGGCCTTCTTCCGCCACGCCGACGGTCTGGTCGCCGACGGGCCGATCCGCGAGAACTACAACCCGCTCACCGGCAAGCAGCAAGGCGCGCCGAACTTCTCCTGGAGCGCGGCGCACCTGTACATGCTGTATAACGACTTCTTCACGCAATAAGCCGCAGCGGCCACCGCCATCGTTTGCCCGGCGGTGGCCCGCGTTTATGAGCGGATCGGGATCACCAGCACGTCGATATTCAGCTGGTTGATGGCATTGCGGGTGGAAGAAAACAGGTTGCTCCACAGATCGTGGTGATGGCCGAACACCAGCAGATCGATGTTCTTATCCACGACTGCCGTGCGCAGTTCGTCAACGAAGCCGCCGCGCCCGATGATCACTTCCGCGATCGGGTAATTGACGTTTTGCGTAGTGGGTTCCAGCTCTTTGCAGATCTTCTCTTCGAACGGCACGCCGTTATCGCTGCGCTCCGAAAAGCCGATCGCCGCATGGTAGGTGTCGTAGTGGACGTCCACATAGATCAGCGAGAGTTTGGCCTGCAGCGCCTCCGCCAGCCGCGCCCCCTTTTCGACCAGCCGTTTGCCGTCATCGCTCAGATCGGTGGCGATGACAATATGGTGGTAACACATAGCGCCTCCTGTCATGGACTCGGTAGAGCCGAGGCTCCGATATCACGTCAGGGTCATATCGTTATGGTTAATTTTAGTTCAGAAATGGCGCGTATGACGGGTGGCGACGCGGTGGGAAAGCCCCGTTGCCGGGGCTGAAGGCAAAAATTACTTCTCGCGCTGCGCCTCAAACCAGACGTTGCACAGCGACAGGATCAGCGTGTTGGCGTCTTTCACCAGCACGTTATCGCCGGGCACCCCATCGGTGCCCTGATCGGTAATGCCTTTGATGGTGGTATCCGCATGCTGAATGGCCACGCGTTCGACCGACGGCGTGCTGATGCCCAGCATCGGGAAATCGATGTAGGAGCTGCTGCCGGAATTGTCTTCGACAAACTCCTGCGCTTCTACGGTGCTAACGGTGGCCCCTTCGCTTTTCAGCGCCGTGCCGTTCCAGCTGAATGCATCCGCTTTGTAGCTGATTTTGCCGCCGATCAGGCTCTGCGCCTGCTGTTGATCCCAGCAGCCGGTGGTCTGGGTCGGCACAATTTTACTGACGCGCCAGTTGCCCAGCAGCTGTTTGGGGATCGGCCCGGTATCGCTCTCCGCCGCCCGAACCTGAGTCGCCGAGACGCAGGCCAACACCACCAGCGGCAACAGCGCCTTGCTCCAAGTGTTCAATCGCATTGTCTTTTCCTTCGTTTCAGTACCCAGTCTGCCCTCGCAGGCCAACGGCTATCATAATAAGCCCGCCGATTCGCCGTCAAAACAATCCGCACCGCGCCAGGCGGCGGCCGCTCATAGCTAATCGCTATGAGTCATAGTGAATCAGTATTTTGTTTTAGCCCAGCGATTACCTACAGTCACTGCCACTATTCTGCCCGCCAAAATTAGCAGGCAATGTTGACAAGGACCCTGGGAAAATGACATTTACGCTGAAAAACCTCACCCTGGCGCTGGCCGCCGCCGGCACGCTGCTGCTGACCGCCTGCGGCCCGACGGCACAGGACGATCACCACATCAAGGTCGGCATCAGCGCCGGCATCGATCAGTCGCTGTGGGCGGTGGTGCAGAAAGTGGCCAAGCAGAAATACGATCTGGACGTGGAGGTGGTGACCTTCAACGACTACGTGTTGCCGAACGAAGCGCTGAATAACGGCGATCTGGACGTCAACGCCTTCCAACACAAGCCGTATCTGGACAAGCAGATGCAGGAGCGCGGCTACAAGCTGGCGGCGGTGGGCAACACCTTCGTCTACCCGATCGCCGGCTATTCGAAGAAGATCACCGCGCTCAGCCAACTGCCGGACGGCGCGCAGGTGGCGGTGCCGAACGATCCGACCAACCTGGGGCGCTCACTGCTGCTGTTGCAAAAACAGGGGCTGATTACCCTGAAAGACGGCGTCGGCCTGCTGCCGACCGCGCTCGACATCGTCGGCAACCCGAAAAAGCTGAAGATCGTCGAAATTGAAGCGCCGCAGCTGCCGCGCGCGCTGGACGATCAGAAAGTGACGCTGGCTGTCATCAACACCAACTACTCCAGCCAGATTGGCCTGTCGCCGGCCAAGGACGGGCTGTTTGTCGAAGACAAAAACTCGCCGTACGTCAACATCTTCGCCAGCCGCATCGACAATAAAGACAGCGAGAAAGTGAAGGATCTGGTCAAGGCCTATCAGACCGACGAAGTGGCGGCCAGCGCCGCCGACATCTACAAGGGTGACGCCGTCAAAGGCTGGTAACGCCTCGCGTAGGGCCCGTGGCACCCGGCCACGGGCCATGCCAACCTCAGCCGCGCTGGATGGATACGCCGCCGTCCACCAACATCGCGGTGCCGGTGACAAATGAAGAAGCGTCAGACGCCAGATACAGCGCCGCCTGCGCGATCTCCTCCGGCATCGCCAGCCGCTTCAGCGCGTGCAGTTCGGCCACCTGCGCCAGCGCCTCCGGGGTATTGCTCATCTGTCGGCCCATCGCCGTATCGGTGCCGCCCGGCAGCAGCGCGTTCACCCGAATGCCGCGCCCGCCGAACTCCACCGCCAGCGCCTGCGTCAGGCCGATCAGCCCCGACTTGCCGGCCGCATAGGCCGCCGTGCCGGGAAACGCCGCGGTGTGGCCAACGAAGGTGGAGGTGAAGATCACCGAGCCTGCGCCGCGCGCCAACATGGCGGGGATTTGATATTTGGCGCCGTAGTAGGCGCTGGACAGGTTGGTTTCCAACACCTCGCGCCACGCTGAGGCGGTGAGCGCCAGCGATGGCCCCAGCGGCCCCAAGGTGCCGGCGTTGTTGAAAGCGATATCCAGCCCGCCGAACTCATCGACCGCCGCCGCCGTCAGCCGTTCGGCGAAGGCTTCGTCACGCACGTCGCCCGCCACCGCGAGCGCCCGGCCGCCCTCGCGCCGAATGTCCTCCACCAGCGCCGCCAACAGCGGCTCACGCCGCGCGCCCAACACCAGCGCAGCTCCCTGCCGGGCGAACAGCAGCGCCGCTGCTCTGCCAATCCCCGAACTGGCGCCACCGATCACCGCCACCTTGCCGTTCAATGCGTTCATCGCTCATCCTCACGCGGTTTAAAGATCCTCAGTGTGAGGCAAGATTCGGCGCCGCGCTGGCCGCAAGCGGACATGCAATTGGCGCATGAAAAAGGCGCTGCAAGCAGCGCCCCGGCAACGCGAACCTGGCGGTTAACTCACGGCCTGGCCGCGTATTTCCCCTGATTGGCCGGCGTCACCAGCTCGAACGGGATCCAGTAATACGGCTCGAGTTTTTCACCGTTAATCATGCGCTGCGCCACATCGACCGAAGCCTTGCCCTGGCCAACCGCGTCCTGGAACACCGTGACCTGCATCTTGCCGGAAGCCAGCGCCTTGAGGCCGTCCGGCGTGGCGTCGATGCCGCCGATCAGCACTTTCTGGTCCACCTTGCCCGCCTGCTGCAGCGCCATGATCGCGCCGATCGCCATCTCGTCGTTGTTGGCGGCGACGATGTCGATCGCTTCGCCGTTGGTCAGCCAGTTCATCATCAGATCCATGCCTTCACTGCGTGAATAGTTGGCGCTCTGCTTCTGCACCACCTTCATTTTCGGGTACCTGGCCACCACCTGCTCCACGTCTTTGGTGCGCTGCAGCGCGCCGGCGTCGGTCAGATTGCCGATCATCACCGCCACGTTGCCCTGATAGTTGGCCAGCCGCGCCAGTTCCTCCATCTGCAGCGTGCCGGACTCCCGCTCGTCGGAGCCGACGAACACCACGCCCTGCGGCAGTTTGGCGTCGCCCGGCGTGCGGTTCACGTACACCAGCGGCACGCCGGCGGCCTGCACCATTTTGGTCATCACCGGGGTGCTGGCCGAGTTGACCGGATCGACGATAATCGCGTCTACCCCGGCGCTGATAAAGCTCTGCACCTGATCGGTCTGGCGGCCGACGTCGCCGCGCGCGTCTTCGAACTGTACGGTAATGCCGCGCGCTTTGGCCTCCTTGTCGATCGCCTGACGGATAATGGTGAGGAAGTTCTGGTCGAAATAGGCCATCGATACGCCGATGGTTTGCGCCCATGCCGGAGTGGACGCACACAGCGCCACCGCCAGCCACAGCCCTTTCAGGTAGTTCATGATGTGTCCCCCGGATAAAAAAATGCCGCCGGCCCACCTTGGCACCGGCGGCAATTCACGGCAATCAGTGTTTTTTGCGGTTGCGCCGCATGTCGATCGACACGGCGGCGACGATAATCACGCCCTTGATGATGTCCTGAATGTAAGAGTCGACGCCGATAAAGGTGAAGCCGCTTTTGATCAGGCCGAGGATCACCGCGCCGATCAGCGTGCCGGTAATGCGCCCGACGCCGCCCATCAAGCTGCTGCCGCCGATCACCGCCGCGGCGATGGCGTCCAGCTCGTACGACATCCCCATGCTCGACTGGCCGCTGCTGACGCGCGCCGCCAGCACCACGCCCGCCAACCCCGCCAGGCCGCCGGCGATGGTGTAAACCGTCACCAGGTACTTATTGACGTTGATGCCGGAGACCCGCGCCGAGGTCATGTTGCCGCCGATGGCGTAGATGTATTTGCCGTAGCGGGTGTGTTTGAGTGCGATATGGAAGATCACCGCAATCACCAGGAAGATGATCACCGGCATTGCGCCCTGGCCGATTGACGTGAAGCCGTCCGACAGGAAACTGACCGGGTTGCCCTTGGTGTAGTACTGCGCCAGACCGCGCGCCGATACCATCATCCCCAGCGTGGCGATGAACGGCGGAATGCCGGTGCGGGTGATCAGGAAGCCGTTGATAAAGCCGCAGACGATGCCCACCCCGATCCCGGCGCCGATCGGGATCGCCGCCGGCAGATCGAGCAGCCCCGGATACATCGGCGAGATGCTGTCCGAGGTCTGCGCCAGGCTGGCCGCCACCACCGCGGTCAGCGCAATCAGCGAGCCGGAGGAGAGATCGATACCGGTGGTGATGATCACCTGGGTGACGCCCACCGCGATGATGCCGATGATCGCCACCTGCAGCACGATCAGCAGCAGGCGGTTCGGGTTCAGCAGGAACGACTGATCGCGCATGTACCAGCCGAGGATTTCGAAGATCAGCGCAATGCCGATCATCACGATGAAGATGCCGGTATCCTTCGGCATTTTGCCGCTCAGCCCGGAGAACAGCCCTCCCTTGCCCGTTGAATCGGCGGAGAGCGGCTTCTCAATCTTTACGTTACTCATGATGTTCACCCTTCGTTATTCTGAGGCCAGCGCCAGGATCTTCTCCTG
The DNA here is from genome assembly GCF_020858655.1 of Serratia montpellierensis. NCBI lineage: Bacteria > Pseudomonadati > Pseudomonadota > Gammaproteobacteria > Enterobacterales > Yersiniaceae > Serratia > Serratia montpellierensis. The sequence goes on along the minus strand of NZ_VOSN01000022.1, from coordinate 114,858 downwards.
GTCCGCGTCGTCTTTGTCCAAAATGCCGGTGATGCGGCCGCCGTGCATCACCATCACCCGGTCGCTCATGCCGAGGATCTCCGGCAGCTCGGAAGACACCAGAATGATGGCGACGCCGCGGTTGGCCAGCTCGCTGATCAGGCGGTAGATTTCCGCTTTCGCCCCCACGTCGATGCCGCGCGTCGGTTCGTCGAGGATCAGGATTTTCGGCTGCGCCAGCAGCCAGCGCGCGATCAGCACCTTCTGCTGGTTGCCGCCGCTGAGGTTATTGATGATCTGATCCATGGTCGGCGTTTTGATGTTGAGCTTTTTAATCTGATCCATGCAGTCTTTGGCCATCTGCACGTGGCTGACGAAACCGTTCTTGCCGATGTATTCCGACAGGTTGACGATGCTCATGTTCTCGACCACCGACAGCACCAGAAACAGGCCGGATTTCTTGCGGTCTTCGGTGAGAAACGCCAGCCCGCTCTCGATCGCTTTCGCTGGGGAATCCACCTTCACCGCCTGGCCTTCGATAAAGATCTCACCGCCGTCCGCCGGGTGCATGCCGAACAGGCTTTCCATCACTTCGCTGCGCCCGGCGCCCACCAGCCCGGCGACGCCGAGGATCTCGCCGCGCTTGACGCTGAACGACACGTCGTGGAACCAGCCGCTGCGGCGCAGCCCCGCCACCCGCAGCACTTCCTCGCCGATATTGTTGTTGAATTTGGGGAACATCTGCGTCAGTTCGCGCCCCACCATCATGGTGATCAGCGACTGTTTGGTCAGGTTTTCGGTTTTGTCGCAGGCGATGAAGGTGCCGTCGCGGAAGATGCTCACTTCGTCGGTGATGGCGAAGATCTCGTCCATCTTGTGGCTGATATAGATAATGCCTTTGCCCTGCTCGCGCAGTTCGCGGATGATGGCGAACAGGTGCACCACTTCGCCTTCGGTCAGCGCCGAGGTCGGTTCATCCATGATCAATACGTCGGCGTTGTAGGACACCGCCTTGGCGATCTCCACCATCTGCTGGTTGGCGATGCTCAGCTCGCCCACCAGCGTATCCGGCTGCAGTTTGATGTTCAGCCGCGCCAGCAGTTCGCGGGTCTGTTCATTCAGCTGCTCGTGGTTGACGAACCCCAGCCGCGCCGGCTCGCGCCCCAGCCAGATGTTTTCCGCCACCGTCATGTCAGGCACCAGGTTCAGCTCCTGGTGGATCATGGAAATGCCCGAATGCAGCGCCTGTAGCGTGTCGCTGAAGGTGACCGGCCGACCTTTGATTTTGATCGAGCCTTCGTCCGGGTGGTAGATGCCTATCAGGCATTTCATCAGCGTCGATTTGCCCGCGCCGTTTTCCCCCATCAGCGCGTGCACGCTGCCGGGTTTGATTTTAATCGAGACCTTATCCAGCGCTTTGACGCCGGGGAACTGCTTGCTGATGCCTTCGGCCTCAAGAACATAAGGGTACATACCGCTTACCTCCGCACTGACCCACGTTTTCCGCCGCGCTCGCCCCACACCGGCGCCCGCGGCGGGCTTCAAGGCTTATTTCTTGTTTTTATCGGCGAATTGCTGGTAATTGGCCTGGGTGATCAGTTGGTAAGGGATCAGCACGTTGCTCTCCACTTTCTCGCCTTTCACCAGTTGAACGGCGGTCTGCACCGCGCCCTCACCCTGGCCTTTGGCGTCCTGGAATACGCTCAGCGCCAGATCGCCCTTCTTGATGAACTCCAGCGCGTCCGGCGTGCCGTCAACGCCGGCCACCAGCACGCCGGATTTCTTGGCTTGCTTCAGCGCCAAAATAGCGCCGATGGCCATTTCGTCGTTGTTGGAAGCGATGGCGTCAATCTGCTGGCCGGACAAAATCCAGTCGGTGGTGACGTCCACCGCCTCTTTGCGGAAGAACTTGGCGGTTTGCTTGTCGACTATTTTGATGCCGGGGTAGTTGGCCGCTACCTCTTCCACGCCGCGGGTGCGGTCGCGCGTGGCTTCGCTCGACAGCTCGCCCATCAGGATCATCACGTTGCCCTTGCCGTTCATCAGCTTGGCCAGCGCCTCCATCTGCAGCTTGCCGGCCAGCTTGGAGTCGGAGCCGACGTAGGCCATGCCGGCTGGCAGCGCCACTTCCGGCTTGCGGTTGACGAACACCAGCGGGATCTTGGCCTTCTCGGCCAGCTTGATCATCGGCTTAACGCCCTGGGTATCCACCGGGTTGAGGATGATGGCGTCGACGCCCTGGCTGACGAAGTTTTCGATTTGTTGAATTTGCTGCGCGATGTCGCCCTTGGCGTCTTCGAACTGGCCGCTGACGTTGCCGTCGGCCTTCATTTTGCTTTGCATCGACTGGCGCAGAATGGTGAGGAAGTTGTCATCGAAGTAAGCCATGGAAACGCCGATCTTGATGTCTTTCGCCAACACGCTGGCCGGCAGCATGCACATCAATACCGAGGCGGCGATCAGTTTCTTCAGCTTCATGTTCGTTACCCTTTAATCGTTAGAATGAAGAGGTCTGTTGGTTGACAGCTAATGAAAAATATTTTTTACATTCAAACAACATTACGGTCGGTGTTATCCCTTTGATACGGCGAATTTACCGTGTTATCGCCGTATTAAGGCCGTAGACAAAATGGTGATCGATATCTCAAAATAGATTAAAAACAATCAATTGAAATAAACCCCTGGCATAACAAACGGCGTCTTTAGCGCGCTTTTAAATGTTTATTTCATAATTGAGATTATTGAAACTTTTTAACCCAAACAAGCGAAACATGCATTTTGGAATGGCTTATTAACAAAAACATGACACGGATCTAACAAATGAAATGAAAGCCGCCGGCAAGCGTTCCCCTTTCGTGCGCCGGCAAAAACTGCGAGCGGCCACGCAGTTTGCGGTTTCCGCGTTTCCCGACCATCCTTACTCGGCAATAATGGACATATCCCTATCTCAGGAGGACCTGACATGCAGCTCAGCAGTAAGGTGCGGATGAACCGCCTGTTCAATAACGGCAAATGCCTGGATGTGGCGATCGATCACGGCATCGCCAACGAACCGGATTTCTTGATCGGTCTGGAAGATATCGAACGGGTGATGGGCAACCTGATCGCCGCGCGCCCCGACGCCATTCAGGTCAACTACGGCCAGGCGGATCTGCTGCAGTGCGCGCCGCAGCGCGAAAAACCGGCGCTGGTGATGCGCACCGACGTCGGCAACGCCTATAACGCCGCGCGCCACCGCGAAATGTGGGCGGTGCTGCACAACCCGGAGGCGCCGATCCTGGCGGCGCTGCAAATGGACGCCGCCGCGGTGGTGGTCAATCTGTATATGATCCCGGATGAGCCCGGTATTTTCCGCCAGTGCGTGGAGAACATCGGCCGCCTGCGCCACGCCTGCGATCGCTACGCCATGCCGCTGATGATCGAACCGCTGGTGATGGCGCCGGCCGGCCAGGGCGCCGCCTACGGTTCACTGGGTGACGTGGAGAAGATCGTGCCGCTGGTGCGGCTGGCGCGTGAGCTGGGCGCCGACATCATCAAGGCCGACCCGACCGAACGGGTGGAAGACTTCCACCGCGTGGTGGAAGCGGCGCGCTGCCCGACGCTGGTGCGCGGCGGCGGTAAAGGGGAGCTGGGGCCGGTGCTGGAGAAATCCGCCGCGCTGATGGCCCAGGGCGCATCCGGCATGGTCTATGGCCGTAATGTCTATCAACACAGCAATCCGTCGCAGGTGGTGCGCGCCCTGATGGCGATCATCCATCAGGGGGCCAGCGGCCAACAGGCGCTGGAGATCTACCACCAGCAGTGACCCGCTTTTGTAACTAAAATAACCCCTCCGCACTCCGGCAGCATGCTATAACCTGCTGCCGGTAACTGCAGCTTGCCTCATTCCTCGCTAGAATACGCCGTGATATCGCCATTCGGAGAACCGCCATGCCAAAACAACGGGTGCCGCTCAAGCTGAGCACCGCCATCACGCTGATGGTGTCCGCCATCATCGCTTCGGTGCTGCTGGTGGTGTTCGCGCTGTTTTTCGTGCAGATGAGCCGCGAGGGGCAAGATCAGCTGCAGCAGAAAGCCATCGCCGTCGCCAATACGCTGGCGCTCTCCAGCACGGTGGTTGACGGCCTGCAGCGGCGCGACCAAAGCGGCGCCATTCAGCGCTTCGCCGAGCAGGTGCGCCATCAAAACGAGCTGCTGTTCGTGGTGGTGGTGGATATGCAGGGCATCCGCTATTCGCACCCCAAACCCTGGCTGATCGGTAAGCATTTTATCGGCGAAGATCTGGCGCCGGCGCTGCAGGGCAACGTCAACAGCGCCATCAACCGCGGCACGCTGGCCCCGGCGCTGCGGGTGTTCGTGCCGGTGTATGACGCGCAGAAACAGCAAATCGGCGTGGTGGCGCTCGGCATCGCGCTGGACACCGTGCAGCGGGTGGTGTCGGAAAGCCGCTGGATCATCTATTGGACCATCGCCTTCGCCGCGCTGGTCGGCAGCCTGGGCACCTTCTTCCTGGTCTCCGCGCTCAAGCGCATCATGCTGGGTTTCGAGCCTTACGAAATCTCCAACCTGTTCGAACAGCGCAACGCCATGCTGCAATCGATTAAAGAAGGCGTGATCGCGGTCGATAATGAATCCCGCATCACCATCGTCAACGACGAGGCCAAGCGCCTGCTGCGCCAAAGCGGCCCGGTGGAAAACCTGCTGCTGGAAGCCGCCAGCAAACATTGGCCGGCGCAGCTGCATCTGGCGGAAGTGCTGGCCAGCGGCAAGCCGCTACGCGATCGGCAGATCAGCTTCAACGGCAGCGAACTGCTGACCAATACCGTGCCGGTGATCGTCAATGGTCAGGTGACCGGCGCCATCGCCACCTTCCGCGACAAGACCGAGGTCAGCCGCCTGCTGCAACGCCTGAGCGGCATGGCGCACTACGCCGATGCGCTGCGGGTGCAGTCGCACGAATTTATGAACAAGCTGCACGTGATACTCGGCATGCTGCACATGAAGGCTTATCAGCAGTTGGAAAACTACATCATCAATACCGCCAGCAACTACCAGGAAGAGATCGGCGCGCTGCTGCGCAAAATTCACTCGCCGGAAGTGGCGGGCTTCTTCATCGGCAAGATCAGCCGCGCCCACGAAGCCGGCGTTGAGCTGACCATCGAGGAGACCAGCCTGCTGCCGGAAACCGACGACGCGGAAACCACCCATGTGCTGATCAGCGTCCTCGGCAATCTGATCGAAAACGCCATCGACGCCATCGACGGCGTTGAGGGCCACGAGATCGGCCTGAGCTTCCATCACCACGACGATCAATTACACTGTATCGTCAGCGACGACGGCCCCGGCATCGATCCGGCGATCGGCGCGCGCATCTTCGAACACGGATTTTCCACCAAGGGAACGGGACGCGGCATCGGCCTGGCGCTGATCCGCAGCCATCTGGAGAAACTGGGCGGCAGCATCGATTTCGAATCCGAACCGGGCGAGCTGACCCAATTTTTCGTGCACCTTCCCTATCAGGCCAAGAGCAGAGCCCATGATTAACGTACTGATTGTCGACGACGACCCGATGGTGGCAGAGCTAAACAAATACTACCTGAGCCAGGTCGGCGGTTTTCACTGCCAGGCGACGGTCGCCACTCTGAGCCAGGCGCGCGCCCTGCTGGCCGATGCCAGCGTCAGCATCGATCTGGTGTTGCTGGATATCTACATGCAGCAGGAGAACGGGCTGGATCTGCTGCCCGGCCTGCGCGAGCTCGGCGAGAAGACCGATGTGATCATCATCTCCTCCGCCAGCGACGTGAACACGGTGCAAAAAGCGCTGCACTACGGCGTGGTGGATTACCTGATCAAGCCGTTCCAGTTCAGCCGCTTCAAGGAGGCGCTGAGCCACTACCGGCAACAGTCGCAGCTCTTGGCGCAGCGCGAGTTTTCGCAGGCCGACGTCGACAGCCTGCTGCGCCGCCAGCCCGGCGGCCAGGAGAGCAAGAAACTGCCGAAGGGGCTGACCAGCATCACCCTGAGCACGGTGTGCGAGTGGATCGAACAGCAGCACGACAGCGAATTCTCCACCGACAACCTGGCCAACGCCATCGGCATTTCGCGGGTGTCCTGCCGCAAGTACCTCATCTATCTGGCGGAGAGCGGCATTCTCGGCACCCGTATTCTGTACGGCGCCACCGGCCGACCGGTCTATCTGTATCAGTTGAAACCGGACGCGATCGCCATGCTGAAAGAGCATTGCCGCCCGGCCTAAACGACGCCGGGCGCAGAAAGCGCCCGGACGTTGAAGGCTAGAAGTTGTGCATGTAACACTTCGCCTCGGGGTGAGGATCTTTCGAGTGTCTGCGCAGGCAACGCTGCTTTTTCTCCTGCTGTTCCAGGTTCCGCTGCTGCCGCTCGGCGGCCTCTGCGGCCTCGCGCTGCTGTTCCCGTGCAATCGCCTGCTCGTTGACCAGCGTCAGGTTATCGACATTCCACACCTTGTGACGCAATGCGTCGCGCTTTTTCTGGTACTCCTCGGTGATCTTACTGTCCTTCGGCGCCGCCGCATGGTATTCCAGATCCACCCGCGCCTGCGCGAAGCTGGCGCAACACAAGGCCATGCCGGCCAACACTATCATTTTCATCGATAAACTCCTGACAAATCCCTGTTCTCATCTTTAGCAATTCAGCGGTCGACCATTCAGCCATGCCCGGCAATATGCGCCGACAAACGGCCGATGCGGCCCCATCAGGGACGTCCGCCGCAGACGCAGCGACAGGCAGCGGACAATATCGGCTCCCTGTTCACAGGCCGATCGGGCGCTCTGGTGCCCCTGCGCAGAACGTCTCGCCGTTTTCTGCATTTGCAACCGCATTTCCAACGCTTCCCGCTCCGCACGCAGCCGCGCCAGCTGCATGCGCTCCGCCTGAATCTGTTCAGCCAACCAAATATGCTGCAACAAGCCATCCAGCCGCGCCGGGCATCCCGCCGCCGAAGAACTTTCCGTCGAAGCGCCGGGCGAGGAATGACGATCGATGAACGCCTGACTGCAAAATGAGGCCAACAGTGCCAGCGCCGCAGCGATTAACGAGGGTAGTTTCAATACACAAGCTCCATGAATAAGCCGACTGGGGCGCGCCACGAAAAATGACGCAGAGAACCGTTCAACAACCATTGAGTGAAGACACATGAGGCTCTGCGGGATCTGGCGCATGTTGCCCTCCCGTCGCCGGCGTTTTCGCGTTTTCGGCATCGCATTCGACCAGACGCGCCAAGGTTTCAGCCTCATTCTCCGTGGGTGGGCTCGGCACCGCTATCTCTTGTCGCAGGCCATGCGCCAGCTCTTTCAATTTCTTCTGAAACAGCACGGGAGAAATTCCCTCGCATTGCCGATCGTAACGGGCCGCATTTGCTTGCAGACTCAACAACGACATTATCAACATGGCGACAATACGCTTTGCCATTGAAAACTCCTGTAATGATGTCTGGGTATGTCGATATAAATTCAACAAGCAGAGATTCATCGTTTAAAGATAAATAACGCATCGGAAAAACAGAGTAGCGAATTAATAATAAACCGTTCCACAATATCTCTGAGATAACGTCTGGCGCCACGCCGAATAAAGAGTGGTGATTAGCGCCCCTCTATTTTCGACCAGTCCAGCCTACCGCCGATACCGACCCGGCCTTCATTCAGCACGGAAGCAGCGGATTCGCCGGCGATAATACGCTGTTTTTGTTCTCGCGTTGCGGGCTGCGGTGCTCCCCAATTCCCCCAGTGAGTGGAGGAGGATGAGGATGAAACAGTGGGGTAAATGGCACTGCATCCGTTTAATACCAGACACAATGCCAGAAGATAATTACGCCATGTCATACTATTCCCCTTAAAATAACGCCATTGGCAGTGACGGTAAATGAAAAATGAGTTTATTTAGTTTAATAACGTTCGCCGCATGCCATCGCCTGCGACAAAAAGAATACGCCGGTGTTAATCACCCGTTATTTTAATTAACCTGAATAAAACAAATATCGCTCAATAAGATAACGCTAATCGCAGAAATGGGCCAACAGGTTCAGCGCACTTCCGAGTGCGCTGGGATCTTACTCTTCGCCGTCCGGCTGCCAGGCCAACAGATCGCCAGGCTGGCAGTCGAGAATGCGGCAGATCTTGTCCAGCGTTTCCAGCCTGACTCCCTTGACCTTGCCGTTTTTCAACAGAGACAGGTTTTGCTCAGTGATCCCCACCTGCTCCGCCAGCTCCTTTGAACGCATCTTCCTTTTGGCCAACATGACATCAAGACTTACGATTATTGCCACTCTATTCTCACACGAAAGAAAGCTGTTCTTCATTCAGCCGCAACGCTTCCAGAAATACCCGGCTAAATACCAGGATTGCGCAGCCTACGATCAGCGAGCGCACCGACTCGCTATTGACGCCATAATAAAGGATAAACAGCATTTTTTCATCGGCGGTCAATACCATCACCTGCAGCAGACCGGCTAACGACGGGAACAACACATCGACGATCAGCAAGATGCCGATGATCTGCAACAGCACCATATTGTTGCGATGCCACACGTTGCCGCGGAAAAATTGATAAAACAGCCCGGCGCCGCACAGCAGCGCGCTGTAATAGGGCAAATAACCGAGCATGTCGATAACCAGCGTGGCGAACAGCGCCCAGCGTTGCTGCGGGATCGCGTAGGCAAGCAGCTCCGGGTAATATTCCCGGTAAGAGGCGACGATATCGCGATAGGCTACGCCTTGCAGCCAGTCCCGCACGATGATGAACATCTCAACGCCGGTGCTGACGATCAGCATCGCCATAATGAGCAAACACAGACAACGCACATACAGCGGCAGATGGATCCTTGGCGCAGCGCCCATAATTTTCTATCCCTTAATCAACAGCAATAACAGCAATAAATTATCGTAAAACGATAATTTATTGCTGTCAATGATCAAGTGGACTGATGAGTCAGACGGTGGTCGCCAACGCGCGGACAATAAAAAAGGCCGGGCTAACCCGACCTTGTTTGACTGCTCGCCGCGCTTAGACCAGCTCGATCACATCGAAGTTGGCTTCGCCGCTCAGATCGGCGTCGTAGTCAACGCCCTGCAGACCAAAGCCGAACAGGCGCAGGAATTCCGCCTTGTAGCCCTGGTAATCGGTCAGTTCGTTGATGTTGCTGTCGTTCAGCTGCTGCCAGATTTCACGGCAGGTTTCCTGCACGGCGTCGCGCAGTTCCCAGTCATCCAGGCGCAGACGGTGTTTCTCGTCGGTGTCCGGTGCCACGCCGCTGTACAGCTTGGTCGCGAACAGACGCTGGATCTGCTCGATGCAGCCTTCGTGAATGCCCTGCTCCTTCATGATTTTGAACACGATGGAGATATACAGCGGCATCACCGGAATGGCAGAGGAAGCCTGAGTCACTACCGACTTGAGCACCGCAACGTAAGCCGCGCCGCCTTTGGCCTGCAGCTTCTGGTTGATGGCCTGCGCCGCGCGATCCAGATCTTCTTTCGCCTTGCCCAGCGTGCCGTGCCAGTAGATTGGCCAGGTCAAATCGGTACCGATGTAGGAGTAAGCGACAGACTGCGCGTTATCCGCCAGCACGCCCGCTTCGTCCAGCGCGTCCATCCACAGCTGCCAGTCCTGGCCGCCCATCACCTTCACGGTGTCGGCGATTTCTTGCTCGTTGGCCGGCTCGACCACGGCTTCAACCAGCACGTCTTTGTTGGTATCCAGCGCGACGGATTTGTACGGCTCGCCGATCGGCTTCAGTGCGGAACGCACCACTTCGCCGGTTTCCGGCATTTTACGCACCGGCGAAGCCAGCGAGTAAACCACCAGGTCAACCTGACCCAGGTCTTTTTTGATCAGATCGATCACGGTCTGACGGCACTCGTTGGAGAATGCGTCGCCGTTGATGCTTTTCGCGTACAGGCCTTCTTCTTTAGCTGCCTTGTCGAAACCGGCGGAGTTGTACCAACCGGCGGAACCGGTTTTGCCTTCGCTGCCAGGCTTCTCGAAAAATACGCCGATGGTGGCCGCACCGCTGCCGAAAGCGGCATTGATGCGCGAGGCCAGACCGTAACCGGTGGATGCACCAATGACCAGCACCTTTTTAGGCCCGTTTTTCAGTTCGCCGCGCGACTTAACGTAGGCGATTTGCTCACGGACGTTGGCTTCACAGCCTGCCGGGTGAGCGGTGGTGCAGATAAAACCACGAATTTTAGGTTTGATAATCATAGTAATTTTTTCTTGGTAGCTAAAAACCGAAGGACAATATACCTGATTTTCTCGATATACTTAAGAAAGTGCGAAAACAAGCGCAGTGAACAGACCAGTTTAGTCGAGGGATCAGGGTTGCCCAACTCCGCATCGTGATGCCTCCACGCGCCACGCTTCGCACCCTCAGCGCGTTCAAGCCTTCCCTCTTAAATCAGCAAAAGTTGATCATGCTTCTGGCGTTGCGTTATGGTGTGGCTGTTTTTCGGTCGAATATCAGGGAAGATAAAATCACCAGGAACAGTGATGGAACCAACTTTATATTATATTCTTTCTACTCTCGCTGCCGCGGCCTGTCTGGCCGTGAAATACGGCTTCAGACCGCCTCTGGGTTCCAAGGGTTATGTCGTTCTGGTTACGATATGTTTTTTAATCCTTTGCTGGCAATTTACCCTTTTTGCCAACGGCAACGCGATGTTTATTGCTGACTCTGAAACATGGACCAAAGAAAATTGGCCTCTACGCTACTGTGCGTTGGGGTTTGCTCTTGCACATGCCTTCGCCACTTTCGAATCCTCCAGAAGAAAGAAAAAAGACAAACTTTCCTGAAGTCGTCACCACCAAATGAAACGCCATTTGGTGGTGACAAGGTAGATCCATTACGCCTTGTTCTTTTCCAGCTGCTCAATCAGCGTATAACGCAGCGATGAGGCATCGGCCGGCACGTTCTCCACCGGGGTAACAAGCACTTTCAGCCGATACTGATAACCCGGTTCGAAGGTGAAACCCTCGATGCCGGTATAGAACAACTCCCACGGCTGCTGCGCGGAGCGACGCACCTGCATGCACTTCATCGGGCCGACGCCCACGCAGTCCACCAGCGCGCTGTTTACCAGCAACACTTCCGTTTGGCCGCCTTTCTCATTTGCGGGCTGATTCATTGAGGTTCCCTCCTGGCTGCAGCCGGCCAATGCGGCCAACGCAACAAATAACAACGCTTTGATTTTCAATGTACTGCACCAATAGTCATGTAGGTCAGACGATCCTAACAAATTGACTGGATGAATTGAACCTTGCTCCGTATCACAGAGGCGACATTATTCGCTCGCGCTTATTCTCATACGTTACAGGACAGCGGTCATGACGGTACGTTGTCGTTTATATCATCAGTATCGATGAGAAAACCGGCATCACGAATCGCCGCCCTCACCTGCCTGGCGTCCATCACCGCCGTTTTCACATAGCCAAAGAATGCCACCCGCGCGCCGGGCAAACGGACTGGCGTCGCCAGTTGGGCACTGAGTTCGCGATTGCGCTGCGCCATCTGCTCGGCACGCGCCTGCCAAAATGCAGCCGGTTCGGAGGGAGTTTCAGTGGCGGTTTCGAACCGAGACGCCAATTCGCTTAGCGCCTCCCACTCCGCCAACAGGGCGGCAACCACTTCAGGATTAGCCACCTGCCCCCAGTCAGAGGGTAAAATCCCCTCACGCCACGCCTCGAGATAGCCGGGCAACGCCCTCTTCAACCGACTCAGCCGATCGTTCAACGCAGGTGTCCTTTTACAACTACAACGCCTAATATCTTGATATTCCCCATAATGCCGCTCTCGCTTAACCGGTGATGGGAGCAATGACCGGAGCTTATCAGCGCCATACATGACGTAATGACTTTTGGTGCGGCTAAATTAGCGATATGTGCGGGTGGGGAATAAGGATGGAGATCGGGTTGGTGGCTGTGACTCGAAAAGAGGAGCGGAGATTGTTGCTTGCGGATTAAGAGGAATTTACTTATAAATCAATCACACAAAAAAAGACCGAATACGATTCCTTTATACGAAAAAGAATGAAAATATCCTTTTTTAACAATGCCTTATCAACCTTTCAGCCTTTGCAATCCCTTGCTATACCTTGCATTCCATGCTTTTAATTTCAGATAGTTACCAGAACCCTCGGAGCAATTCGGAATAATTTAGGTACTAAAACTCTCAATCACAAACGCTAATATACTCGCGCACGTGGCAGATCACTCAGCCGTGTCGTGTATGCCGGCGACAGTAGCTCACGCTTCATTGACCACACCTGATGCGCCCCTTGTCCTGCAAACCACAGTTTTGCCCTTCCCGAGTTATTGATCCGATCAAGCACCCCCATCAGTTGCTCGCTGTTATGCCGTGGCTTGTACTCATCGAACAACCCCAACTGAGCCACACCTTGACTGTAAAAATCCTGCAGCATCACCCCGCCTTTCTGATATCGATGGCCAGGTTGCCAAACCGCATCCAGGCAACGCATAGCCGCAGCGATAATGTCCCGAGTATCCTGCGTTGGCGTGCTCAGTTTTATGCTTGCGGTGTTGTCATAGTATTCCTCATTGATGGCAAATGGGCTGGTTTTGAGCCACGCGCTGACATGCCGGCAATACTGATGCTCCTCCCTCAACTTCTCCGCTGCACGCGTCGCGTACATGCAAATAGCCTGATGCATCTGGTCATACTCGGTGATCCGATCTCCGAAGCTGCGGCTGCAGATGATCTGTTGTTTTGTCGGCGCAAACTCCTCCAGCTCGAGACAAGGCTGACCACGTAGCTCGCGGACGGTTCGCTCTATCACAACGCTGAAATGCTTGCGGATCATCGTAGTGCTTGCATCGGCCAGTTGGAGTGCCGTTTCTATACCCATCATGTTGAGCTTTTTCGATATCCGGCGTCCGATACCCCAGACCTCATCGACAGGCACGAGGCCCATCAATTTGCGCTGGCGCCCTTCATTGGACAGATCCACTACTCCGCCAGTCTTGTCCCACTTCTTCGCCGCGAAGTTTGCCAGCTTGGCTAACGTCTTGGTTTGGGCAATGCCAACGCCTACAGTTAGCCCAGTGTTGCGCAGTACCTTGGCCCTCACCTGGCGGCCGAAAGTATCCAGATCAATGCAGTTACGAACTCCAGTCAGATCAAGAAAACTTTCGTCAATTGAATACACTTCTACGCGTGGCGCCATCTCTTCTAAAACAGCCATCACACGCTGAGACATGTCGGCGTATAGCTCATAGTTGCTGCTGAACGCGATGCCCCCTGCGCGCTCAAATTCCCGCTTAATTTTGAAATAGGGTTCTCCCATCTTTAACCCTAACGCCTTCGCTTCCTTGCTCCTGGCTACGACGCATCCGTCATTATTCGACAGAACGACGACAGGACGCCCTCGCAGATCTGGGCGCCACAACGTTTCGCAGCTCGCGTAGAAGCTGTTCACATCAGCAAGCGCGTACATCACTTGAGCCTCGTTATCGAAGACACAACAACGCCCATCACCTCCAGATCGTCACCGCCATCATGAAGCAGGATCGGCTCATACTTCGGGTTCATGGGTTCCAATTGCGCGCGAGGATGCAAACAGAGACGCTTCACGGTGAACTCGCCGGCTATGCTGGCAATAACAATATCTCCATGGGCTGGGCTGATGCTGCGGTCAACAACAAGCATAGAGCCCTCAGTGATCCCGGCCTCAAGCATGGAATCACCTGTCGCATAGAGAAAATAGGTCGCATTGGGATGGCTGATGCAGTACTCGTTCAGATCGATGCGCGAACTGACGTAATCTGCTGCAGGACTGGGAAACCCCGCCGGCACCTTGTCGGCGAAAAGCGGGATTTTGAGCTTGGTTGGGTTTGGTGTTGGATAAAAGAAAGTCATAATGTTGCCTTGTTACTGTGTTTTTATACAGTATATGCGCAAGATTTTGACGGGGGAAAGTTCGGATTTTTGTTAGAAAGGTAGGATATTGATCGGTAAAGAAAGATAGTTTCGATGAATGGCCGAGTTCCCTCCAGGCTACAACTCACGATCGAAGTTCGACCTTCAGCGCGTTTTCGCGTCCACAAGTAGAACACTATGCCGATGTTTATCGCGACATTATCCCTTGAGATATCAGTCTGAGAGGAGCGCCAGAACCCAACTATCAGGTGGCGTGAGGCAACGCTGACGGACGGCGTGCTGGGAGTCATACGTTGTTACTACAGTATGTCACCATGCCCCAACGATAGTGATTGTGCTTACTTATCATCTTGATGGGCTAGAAAATTTTGCCATCAATATCATGCGATGGCAGAATATGGCAAACCAACATTTAAGAATTTTACGCATTGAATACTTTTATACGTTATGCATCTGTAGGGGTAATGAATACCCTGGCTCACTGGGCTGTTTTTGGGCTCATGCTCTTTAGCGGTTTCTCACAATCAGTTTCAAATGTTGTCGCTTTTGGCATCGCTGTAACCGTTTCGTTCTTTGCTAACGCCAAGTGGACGTTCAAGGCACAAGCTACAACTTACCGCTATATGGTGTATGTGTTGTTTATGGGAGGTATGGCATTCTCTGTCGGTTGGGCAGCAGATACGCTACATGCAAACCCAATTGTAACTCTCGTTACTTTTTCAGTGATCAGCCTAATCTGTGGCTTCATTTATTCTAAGTTAGTTGTCTTCAGGGAAGATAAATGAAAATTTCACTTGTAGTTCCCGTATTCAACGAGGAAGAAGCAATTCCTCTATTCTACCAATCTGTGCGTCAGTTTAAACCTTTTCAGCATATAGATGTAGAGATCGTTTTCGTCAACGATGGTAGCTCAGATAGAACGGAAGAAATACTGTCTTCCTTATCTAATGATGATCAAAATGTTAAATCGATAAATTTTTCCAGGAATTTCGGGAAAGAACCTGCATTATTTGCTGGTTTGGAAGCCGCTACCGGCGATGCTATTATCCCAATTGACGTTGACCTTCAAGATCCAATTGATGTTATCCCACTATTATTGAATAAGTGGCAAGATGGTGCAGACGTGGTGTTGGCTAAACGTATGGATAGGCAATGCGATGGCCGAATGAAGAGAAAAACAGCAGAATGGTTTTATCGAGTACACAATAAAATAAGTAAACCGGCCATAGAAGAGAATGTAGGTGATTTTAGGCTGATGACCAGGGAAGTGGTAGAAAGCATTAAATTACTTCCAGAGAGAAACCTATTTATGAAAGGTATCCTTAGCTGGGTTGGCGGAAATGTTGAAATTGTTGAATACTCTAGAGCCGAGCGAGTCGCAGGAACCAGCAAATTTAATGGCTGGAAGCTTTGGAATTTGGCAATAGAGGGAATTACAAGCTTTTCCACCTTCCCTCTTCGTGTTTGGGCTTACATTGGATTTTTTGTTGCTGCAATTTCCTTCATGTATGGCGCATGGATGATCATAGATAAGGTTATTTGGGGAAACCCGGTAGCTGGCTACCCTTCAATTATTGTTTCCATTCTTTTCCTTGGCGGTGTACAGCTTATAGGAATCGGAGTGCTTGGGGAATATATTGGTAGAATATACATTGAAACCAAACGTCGCCCACGCTATATAATAAAGAAGTGAGATGAGAATTAAAATGTTTTGTAAAATCGACAAAAAAGCACTGCTCCTTTACTCAGGGATTGCTCTTCTTTTTATTTATCCATTAATCCAAGCTGGTATTTTTTATAGGGATGATCTAGATAGAGCCATAACTGGTCAGTATGGATGGAGAGGATTAGGTCGGCCTGTTGCAGATATTCTCATGAAAGTTTTATCCGCCAGTGGCCACTATAACCTTGATCTATACCCCTATACTATGATTGCTTCCTGCTTGTTTATCGGTGGGGCATCGCTTTTACTTAGCGATCATTTATGGAGGTTAGAAGTTCCTTCACACAAATTAGTTGCGGCTCTTCTAATTTTCAATCCATTCATGCTGCAAAATATCGCTTACAGATATGACTCTTTAGGCATGTCCATCGCTTTTTTCCTAGCGGTTATGGCTTATACCTATACAGCCAGTAATCCTACAAGACAAACTTTAGTAAAACTGTTCGCTGGCGTACTATCTTTAACCATATACCAACCATGTGCAAATGTATTTATTGGTTTACTTGCTGTAGACGTAATGATCGCAGCAGTAAAAAATGACTGTAAAGCTACTGACATTATAAAAATAATACTTAACAAAACGGCTTTATTCGTCTCTTTTTACATGGTTTACATGTTATTCTTTGCTGCAAAAAGTAATTCACGCGCAGAGATCATATCAGCTAATACTGAAGGGCTAGAGCATTTAGCCTCTACGCTTAGTTCATTAAAAAACATGGCGCTATCATATTTCCATGGCCCAGTTTATATTTATTTTTTGATTCCAGTTATTGCTGGCTTGATTTTCATGTTGTTTGCAAATCGCCATAAGAAAAAATCTATATTATCATTCAGTCTTTATTGGGTTATTTCCCTATTTATATTTTTAGTTTCACTGATGGGGCCAACCATATTTCTTAAAGATGCTCCGCTATTCCCCAGGACTTTGGTTTCCTTCTCAGCGTGTCTTGTTTTAATTTCGATTCCCATTGTTTATTTTTTACCAAAAATGAAATATTTATCACTAATTCCTGTTATTACAGCAATTGCATTCAGCGCACAATTAGGCAGTGCCATTAAATCACAGCGCGAGTATGAAGATTTTATTTTTAACATGATCAGTCGTGACTTGCTCACTCATAATGAAATTACCACCATCGGAACAGTTGGCCAGGTCAATATAAATGAAAGGGCTAAATTGTTAGTGGACAACAAACCATTAATAGGGTATTTCCTTAGCCCTGCATCTGAGTTTTTAGCTTCTTTTCAACTAATTAACAAAGGATTCCCGCAGACTCTGCATGGTTATGGAGATGAACAAAACAATAAAAATGTGCTTTCTCGTATGATTAGCAGTGGGATTAAACCAATTTCAACTAATAAGGAATATTCTCTGTTCATTTCAGGTAATACAGCCATTGTATCATTGGGAACGGATAATAATTGATCTATTCAGCCCTCTACCATGAGGGCTTTATTTTCGGTTCCGGCCACACGATTTTTTCAAGATCTGTGTCATCGCTGATCTTCTCGATCTCGTTAACGTAGTCCATCCATACCCGCAATTTGGCTTTCTCTTCATCGGTAGCCATACCCAATAGCAACTTGCTATTGAGGGTTTGCGTAACCTGGTTAACACGTGCGATACGACGTTCTTTCTCCCCCTGTAACATCTTGCGCTTTTCAGCAGAGCTGTAGGTGCGCTTAATCACCCTTCCGTCACGATATACCCACGTCATATCGTTGCACGCTTCAGGTGGGGTTTCGCTAATCGCCACCTCTGCTACTGAGTAACCAGGAGGGAAAATTGCTGTGACGTCTTTTGATATACAGACGATAATACCATTCTCGTCATACATGACCTTCAGCGTGTCTGGACTAAAATCCGCCTGACAGGCGTACCAGTCTCGCCCATTTTTATCTCTGGCGTAAAGAATATCAGGTCTATATGCTGGCTCATTCTCTTCGGTGGATTTAAAATCAGGCTTGTAAATAGCAAAGTTTTCAAATTTAACCATGATTAAGAAGTCCCTATATTTCGCCAAGAACCATTAATTAAAACTTGGATATATGAATAAGAAGCCCAAATAGATGGGTTATAGTTGGCCCCAGACATACCAGTAAACACGCAACCGTCAGGAGCTCTAACTTGCCCGCCAGTATCAGGCTGGTTAATTCGTCCAGTGAGCCTGACGTTTTGGACAAGATTTTGATAAGCCCATCTTTGTGCGTTATTTTGCGCGTTCGATATATTTTGATTCAGCCAGTTGCTAAGGTAGCCTCCCCATTGAGGGCCTTCGACATTGCCGTCTGGGTGCCATGTAGTCCCGGCGGAGTTGCTTATAGCAGGCCAGCTCCCATTAAGAGAAAGCGAACCATTATTGTTAAATGCCGGATAGGCATCCAGTCCCCCTCCGTGGATATGGAATGATAATGAACCATATTTCCCTACAGTCTCAAGATAATAAATATCTCCATATTGGTCACCAGCACCTTGGATATGCAGTCCGTTTGTTTGGTTAAAACTTTGCCCGTTACTTGTATAGGGGTTAACCCCTAACTTATTAATATATCCGGTATAATTAACCGAAAAACTTGTACCTACATTTATGGAGCCGTCACTGGTGGAGACAGCAAGCGGTCGCAGGTTATTAAATGTCCCCCACTGGTCACCAGCATTGGTGAGCATGAGATAGAGGGCATTGCCGTCATTACGCCAGAATGTACCGTATTGACCTGCAACGATCCTATAGGTGTCGGTATAAGTCGAACCTAGCGCACCACTCATTCTATCGCCAGTCTTAGCAACAGCGTTTACATCGGCAGCAGTAGGTTTAAACCTATCGGTATAAATTCTCGCCCAGGTAATCCCGCCAGCCTCTGCTTGTGAAATGCCGACATACGCCGCCAAATTACCGCCAACAACAGCTACGTAGCCTGAGGATGGTGCCGCATCCATAGGCAAGCATACAACGCCAGCTGATACGTTTCCGGACACTGCAGGAGGCTTATTGGCTGACGAAGCATTTACGCGGAAAAACTGCGCGATGTTACTGTAAGCGTCGCTTTTGGCTATTGGCCCGACACCCAAACCCGCCGTGCCCATTTCCATTACATTACCACTGCCAGTGCCGACGTTTTTCGTCGCAGCAGTACCGAGCTCAAGATTTTTCCGGCCCTCCGCTTTATTTTGTAAATCCGCCAGGTTTTGTGACTTTTGAAGAAACAGCCCATTGGGATCCGCCAACAGATTTTTCCAGCCCGCTGCACTGGCGCCATCCGGATCCGTTGTGTTCGCTTCAACTGTATTCCACCAGATTTTCGAGCCGTCAGCGCTTAATACCGTTGCGCCTTTTGCATATCCGCCGATAGCCTGAGCAAAAGCAGAATCAAAGGTATAATGGCCGCCGGCTTGAGAAAAACGAATTGCCGCAGTGATGTCGTTCAGCAGTCCGTTAAAATCCTTCCCGTGCGGTGGGATACCGCCGGCCGCGATTGCTGTCATTGTGAGTGGCGGAAAGCCAGAGTCATAGGCAGCTTTGCCCTTTTCCTTGGTTTCCTGCGTGGCATTATTGGGGATCGTGTTTTTGTCAGCTGTACCGCTGGCGAACGGCACTGCAATCTGACGCGGTTTATCTGTCAGTTTCATTTTATGCCTTCTGAATTATTGAAACGTTAATACCTGGCGGCGCCGGCAGCGCGCCGGAGGACTGGACGATAGCCAGCTCTGCGGTCGACAGTTCAAACTCGAACACATAGCTCATCTTCATTCCGCCATCGTTCTGGATATAGGCGCGCCCCCGATCGCCGAACATGTAACGCAACATCCGATTGATATTCGGTATTGAACAATCGGTGATATTGCTCATGGCTTTCATCATGATCAGACGGCGATAGATCGGGTCCGCAAGTTCAATGGTCTGCGTTGTGCTCTCACCGCTATAGAACGGCGCCTGGTCAAATGGGCGGGGATCTGTCCGCGTTGGCGTATCCAGCCGCGCCTCACTGAACCCCAAATAATTAAAGTCGTCGTCGACCGTTAGCCGCCGGCTTACGTCCACAATTTTTCCCCACATATCGAGGCCATAGGTCTCTGCGGTTTCGATGTTCCAGATCAGATCGTAAAAATCATCGACGAACTTGTCGGGGGAAACGGCTTCGTTGAAGCTGCCTATCAGGGCGTTAAGGCGGGGGCTGGCGGCGTACTGTGCGAGCACAGTGGCGGCCACATTCTGCAATTTAGACCTCCTGCAGCTTTACGCTGATATTGTTCGGATCCAGCGTCGGAATTTCGTCGATTCCAAACTGGAGGGATGAGGAAAAGGCGTTACCATCCCTGCTCAGCGCCAGGCTGAGAATATCGATGTTTGAAGGGTCAATGCTGTAAATGCCCGCATAGAATCGCCCGGCGGCCAGCGCAGCCGCTGCACGCGCACGATTGCCCCCATCAGCGCCATTGAATGCCGCGATCACTTTACCCTTTACCTGATCGGTAATGTCCGATGGTAAATATTCGCTTTTTTTCAGGATAACCCTCACTGACACGCTCACCGGCTTCAACCCTTGCCAGGTGATCACATACTCCGGGTATGGCGGCTCATAGCCGTCGGTATCTGCAATCGTGTATGAAGAATCACCGTTCATGTCGACACCGGGCGGCGCCTTGCGCCAGATAGCATCCGCGATATCCTCAGCCTTTCCGCCATATACGCC
Organism: Serratia montpellierensis; assembly: GCF_020858655.1. NCBI lineage: Bacteria > Pseudomonadati > Pseudomonadota > Gammaproteobacteria > Enterobacterales > Yersiniaceae > Serratia > Serratia montpellierensis. The sequence goes on along the minus strand of NZ_VOSN01000022.1, from coordinate 94,537 downwards.
AACGTAGAACGAGTTTTTCTTCAATGTATATTTGGATGAGCCGACTTGTCTGTCTACCGGGGTCGGGTTATGCGTAACGTATACATCCACTACGTTGGGAACTTTTGCGAGGATCTCGCCGCGGATCGCGTTCAATGTATTCCGGGCATTGTTGGCAACGGAATTGCGTCGGCGGTGCTCAAAGTCGGCTCTGCTCTCCTCATTGTTGCCCGGCACCCCGGCGGCGCGGTTCGTCACACCAGACCAGCCAGGGATCGCTTTGTAGACCTTGCTGAGCGCACCAATGGGGCAACCGATCGGGCCTGTCGTGAGGTTCTGGAAAACCACATCAACGCTACCGGCGGCGCCGATCGTGGCGTCGGACAGGCTGGCGTAGAGATACCCTGCTTCATCCTGTGCCAGGCTTCCAGCAGGGATCAGCGTATCCACCAGCCCTGAGCACGTCCCGGTTACTGTCGTGCCGGTGGCACCGATGCGGTCGAGGAAATAAACCCGGCCAATCGCATCCTGAAACCTGCCGCTGCTGTAGTCCGCGTTCACCTGGTTCGCGATCGCCAGCAACTGATCGTTCTTATCGGCGATGATGGCCGAATCGCTCATCGCCAGCTGTCCCTGTGGGCTTGTCAGGCTGGTCCCCATCGAGCTCCCCAGCGCGGTGGAGAAATCGGTTAGCCGGCCGTTTAGTATGTCCACCTCATCCGGTACCAGCAGCCCCGTTTTTGAAAACGTAACCGCCGGTACCGCAGTTGTATAATTGGTGTTTTCATCCGTCATAACAGCACCGTGTAATCGTTGAAATTGGTATCGGTGATCGTCATTACGCCACCAATACGGCGATCGCCATCAGAGACTGCCGTACACAGCGCGCTGGAGACCGTCGGCAGTTTCATCGCCTCCTGCTGCATTTTGGTGTTAATCAGCTGCGTGCCGGGCCAATGGCCGAGGATCCGCGGGTAATAAGGAATTCCGAGCGTGTTGTCATACCAACACTCGCCAAGGAAAGTGCTGCAGGCGCACGCCACATCCTGCGCCACCGCATAAGGATTGTCTGTGACCGCCAGGTTGCCTTTGTCGTCCAGCATCAGATCCCAGGTATTCGTATCGAGAAGAAGTGAGCGAGTTTGCATCATGCCCCCTATTGCGGTTTATTCGTCTGCGCGCTGCCTGATTGCACGCCACCATGCACGTGGTCACCAAACTCGATACCACTAATCATGGCGCCGGCGGACAGGTCCGCTTTGCCTTTGGCTGTAAACTTCTGGCTCACCTCGGTCGCGCCGTTCAGTGCGATTTCCGGCGAGTTAACGGCAAAGCGCTTCGATGCATTGGTTTCAACATCCGGCGCATTCAGCGTGATTTTCCAGGGTGAAGTTACATTGATCTGCTGATCGGCAAACTCGACAAATTGCACCGGGTCGCCATTCAGCACACCACCCAGATAGATCGCGTCTGACAGGCTGTGCGTGCGCCTTGATCCCGGCATAGCGGGCTGGCGCGTGGCTTTAATCCCGCTGATATCCCGATCGCAAATCGCTATGAACCCAATATCACCGGCTTTCGGTGGCATGATCACCGCACTTTGACCACCCTGTAGACGCCACACCGGCACGTTGTAAATTACCTCATGCGGGATAGGTGAGCCGTCGCCAGCGACGGCCATCACCATAGGGCGAATGTCCACGTGCTCCCCGTTGGCATTGATCACCCTACCCAACGTGATAAACGCATGACGCCCCAGAAACTGGCGCATAACGAAGTCCTGCGCGTTGATATCACCATTCAGATCGGAGCCGTTTACATGAAAATTTTCCATATCAGCCCCCGGGTTGCCGCAACAATTCGCAGGATGTTGAACATTGGCCGCCCTCAATCCATGAGGTTAACGTGTGCATTGCACCGAGCACCGCATAGCGGCCGCTGGCGTTCGGGAGTGAGGTCACCAACGACAATTTGCGACCAATAAAAATATCAGGACAGAACAGACACGAAATGCTCAGCCCAACATTGGTAAAAATGGGATACCCGATTAATCCGTGGTCGGGAGAAACGAGCAATACCGACTCTTTTCGGGATACTCCCTTTGGCCAGATCGTCACCTTCTCCACGTTGATATCGATTTCGGCATCAACAGCCCGTGCCGCCTCGATCATCTGCTGCGTGATATCTCCCTGGAAATACGGATCGGGCAGCGTGCGTTTAACGCCCTGATTCTCATATTTCAGCCCCACTGATGATGCCATTGGCATCAAAATGTCATCGATCGAGACGGGGCCTTTCGCGCTGAATGGCGACACCTTTTTCGCCCGCAGATAAAACATCATGTTCGCCGTAATAATCAGCGGCACATCCGGAGCCTGGTTGTAATCCGCATATGCATCGCTGATAAACCCTTCGAAAATCAGACGGTCAGCAGCCCATACGCGGATCCGATTAGGCTTGGCCCCATCAATCCAAATCCCTTTGTAGCTCAGCGCCGCCATCTGCTGGGCCACGAGCCCCCACAGATAAAGGGTAATTTGCGTGCCGGCAATCCCGCCATACGCCGCCAGGCTTATATAGCAGCGCGCATTCTTGACGGTAAGCACGTTACCCCGATCGTCAAACGTTCGCCCCTCTGCCAGGGTAAACTCCACCCTGATATCCCGTTGTTGATAGCTCACGGCATTTCCTCCGGCGCAAGGTAGTAAAGTTTGAAACGCTCACCCAGGCCGGACCATTCAGGATCCGCGTTTCCCGCCAGGTCAGCGAAAAATAATTCGCCGGCGAATGGCAGATAGACGTAACGCACGATCTTGTTGCCGTTCAGGCACAACACCCCCTGCAGGCAGGGAGTGCCGTTAACGGTCAGATCGATATATAGCCCCGTGGTACGCTGTGCCAGACGAATTTCACAGGCCTGATTATTCAGGGAGACGGTGAATCGTTGAGACTTGAGGGGCTTGAGTACAATTTCCAGCATCAGGTTAAACTCCGCGCCAATTGCTTAACCGCCGCATCCAACTTTTGCGTCGCGCTGACGGTGACCTCTCCGAGAGGTTTGGTCACATCCTCGACCGCTGACGAAACCTTATCGGCAATGTTCCCAACCAATTCCGACGCCGAGCGCTGCACGCCGGAGATCGCTTTCTTCACATCAGAAAGGGTGGAACCACTCGTTGAAGAGGTAACGAGCTCCGTTTTGGCGCTCGCTCCCTGGGTGATTTGATTATTGGTAGTGTCGGCCTGCGATGTCTCGCTGCTGACGGTCACCTCGGCCACGTCCTGCACGTCCTGAAAAACCGCCGTTACCGTAAGCAACGTCGGGCCGCCGTCGCTTCGGATCCGATAATCGTATTTGGTCAGGTCATAGGACGAATAGGTTTTGTCGGGGGTTTCGATGTCATAAACCTCCGCCGTTGTGCGCATCGTCTCCAGGGTGGCCAGCACGTCCGAGCGGGATGTCAGCGTGAGATTGGTCAGGTTCGTAAGCCCGCCTGAAAACCCTGTCCAGCCTTCCACGGTAAACGTAATGTGTAATTCTGCCGGCCGCTGCACCTTGTTGAATGAGGTGTAACCACCTCGCTCGATCGGCGCCGTGGTGATCGACGCTTCGCCCCCCACTTCGATAACGACAAATGACGTTGGCGAAAAGGGCTTCGTGCCGACACTGGCGCCGGAGGCATAATAAACTCCGTATCCCGGTGCCAACACGCTGTTAACGACAGACAGCAGGCCACCGCCCCGCACAGCATTCAGTACAGTGGCCTGATTCAGGGAAAACCTCATGTCGACACTCCCGATGCATACGCGCCCACAAAGCTGGAGCGATTAATTTTTTGCCTTGCGTCGTCGATGATCCCTTTCGTGCTGTCCGCCGGCGAATTCACCTGCAGAGTGCCGATATGGGTTGTTTCGGTGATCGTGGATTGCGAACCGCCGACCGGCTGGCGCGCCTGCGCCGCCATGCCTGCGCCCGGCTGAGGCAAATTCGACAACACCTTCGGCACGTATTCCCGCGTTTCCTGCGGGGCCGCGCCGAGCCCTTTGCGCTCAACATTACCCTGGCCCCAGTTATACGCCGCCAGCGCCTTACCCAGATCACCATCGAACATTTTCAGCAGCTGCGACATGTAGCGCGCTGCGGCATAGGCTGATTTCTCCGGATCAAAAACGTCATCGCCGACCAGCCCAAAGTCCTTCGCCGTGCCTGGCATGAACTGAAACGGCCCTTTGGCGCCCGCTTTCGATATAGCCTGAGTATCGCCGCCTGACTCCGTGATCACCATGCTGCGCAGCAGCCCGGCAGGGAGCCCGAACGTTTCCTCCAGCTTGCTGAGTTTCGGCTGCAGCCACGCCAGCATTTCCTCACCGGCCTTTGTTGGCTGTGGCCGGCGTACAGATTGAGCAAACTGCGTCGGAGCCTGGTCTTGCCCGTAACCATCACCACGCGGAAGATTGATCCCGAATGTATCCTTAACCCAATCGTGAGCGGATTTTCCCCACCCCTCTACCTTGTCACTGAATGGCAGATTGTTCAGGGCATCCGCAACGGGGTTATTTTTCAGCGCAGGGTATTTTTCCTCGAGGGGTTTAATGACAAACTCCTCAAGCGCCACCAGAGCTGCAATAAGGCCGGCAGGCCCCATCAGCGCCCCGCTGAGCCCTTTAAACAGGGAAAGCAGCTTGCCACCCACCGATGCGCTAACCAGCAGCAGAATGGCGTTCTGCCAGCCTCCTACCGCATTGGCGGCTTCACCGGCGATACCGACAATGCTCGACAGAACATCGAACACGCCCTGCACTGCGGCTTTGATTTCATCCGGGTGCTGTGCCATCCAGCTCGCCAGATCGTTCAGCCACGCGTTGAACTGTTTGATGTAAGGCAGCAGCGCGTTAAAGAGGATGTATCCCGTTTTCTCAAAGGCCTGGCTGATCTCTGCCCACTGCTGGCGAAACTTTCGCGCCGCCGCGATTGACTGATCGTCAACGCCTGAGTGCGCTGTAAATCGGTCAACATCGCGCAACGCATGGCCAGAGCCGAACCATTGCTGCGCGGCGTAGCCATACCCCAGCTCACTGCCATAGGCCTGCTGCTGATCCTTATTCAGGTTTGGAAACGCGGCTGCCAATTTGCGGACAATATCTTCAGTCCCATCCCGGCCCAGTTCGATATTGGCGCCCGCCTGGTTGGCGGCCAGTAGCAGGCTTTGAAGTTGTGGATCCAGCCCAAGGCCAGATTTTAAGCGTGCCTTTGCATCGTTGATGCGGGAGAACGCGCCAACAATCTCATTGGCACTGACACCGAACGCCTCGCCCGCCTTGGTCCAGCCATCCAGCGATTTGGCCGACATGCCAAAAGCATCGGCCGCCGTCGCCAACTGGTTCAGGTTACTGGTGAACCCGGTAACAAAGCTTTTGAGGCCGCCCAGCGACAACGTGACGCCGGCCAGCGCCAGCACCTGGGCGCGAATACTGGAAAAGAACGACGCCGCCTTTTTGCCGCTGGCTTCCATGTCTTTGGCGGTTTTGTCGGCTTTTTTCCCGGTTTTATCCAGCGCCTCGCTGCTTTTCTTCTCGCCGGTGTCGAACGCCTGCGCAACGTTCTCCATGACCGCTGTCAGGCGGTCAAGCCCTGCCACTACCGCCTGCTCGCCAGCGCTGAAGTTTTTGTCATCAATACCCAGGGCGAGGACGAGCTCGTCAAGTACCATTGCCACTATTTCCCCTCCTGCATTACGCGTGCGTTATGGGCGTCCACCTGGATGATTTCCAACAAATCCCACAAGTCCTGCACACCAAGCACCGCATCCAGCTCGGCCTTGGAGGCTTTGCCGGCGGAAATCACGGTAGCGATGGTGTGCGGAACGTTGGTGTAATCGACAAGCCCAAACGGCCTGTCAGGATTGGCAAAACGAGGCGGTATATCTAGCGGCCGGCGGTAGCGAAAAAATCCACGTGCAGTTTGAACACCTCCGCGCGCAGGTTAAGGCGTGTGGCCACTTCATCGATATCGGCTTCAATCAAAGGGCGAACCACGGTTTTATCCGCTGGATTCGGCACGGCCTGAACACAGGTCATCAACTCATCAAGCAGCGGCTTGGCCTCATCCGGGGGGATCTTCGAAATCGCCTTTAAGCCCTCAACAGCCATCGCCGCGATCCCCATGCTGCGTAAATTATCGGGGATCTCGACGCCGCCGCGCCCCATCGCCATGAGCGCCCGCAAAGCCCACCATTCAGCCTGTGACGCCGACATTTCCTTGATATAGAAAACCTTGCCCTGATCGCGCCCGGCGGCGTCGATAGTGATAAACGTCTCTTTACGTGCCATCAGTTAAACGCCTCCGGAGTGATGGATTCCCATTCGATGATCGCCTGGCTGGCCTGCAGAATGCGGCCGGCATCCGGTAGCGCCTTCCACTGCTTCAGCACGCCGTTCACGCATTTATATTTGCGCTTGAGCGCCGGCAAGATAACCGTTGCATTGCAGCGGAACACCGCCACGCTGGCGCGCGATGTGGTCGCCCAGGTATCGAACACGTCCCGGCTTTCCGAATCCGGCATAATGTAGATCGTCTGGTTGATGTTGCCGTAAATGAAGCCGGCCGATAACTTGCCGTCGGCGCCGCGCACCGTTTCCGCCAGGCTCAGCGCGTCGGTCCCGTAGATATTATCCGCAGCGAAGCCCTGCAGCTGCACGCCTGACGGGTACAGGTTCATTACCGACAGCGTAATAATGGCGTCGGCAGAAGTGATGGTGTTGGACATTATTGAACCTCCGTCGATGCAATATTCAATTTCTGGATGCTGCCGCCGTCGCTGTACCACAACGCGCAGTTCGGGCTGGTGCGACCTGGTCGAAGGGCCGGCAGCATTTCACCGACATAGAGGTAGTACCCCGTCGCGAAAATTGTCGCCGACACGTCTTCCCCTACTGCGTTGCTGATCTCCAGTTTTTGCGCCGCGGACAGTGTCACCCCGGCACGAATGCCGCCCCATGCTTTAAACTGCTCGATCACATCGGTCATCGAGGTTGCAACCAGCGCGCGCCCGGCGTTGTTGTAGGGGATCGTCTTGTTGGATTTGAACAGCGCCAGCACCGCGCCCTGCAGGTTGGCGTTCAGCCAAATTTGCCCGGCGAAGCTGTCCAGCCATTTGAAATCGCCGGTGATCGAGCCATCTGCCCAATAATCCTCGACGATGTTATTGGCGGCGTACTTGCCGTAGAAGTTATAGCCATTGGCGATCAGCACGTCGTACTCATCCCCGCTGGTCACATCGGCCGCCAGCCCGTTGTATTCGCGGAATTTGAACGGCACGCGCCCTTCTGTGCGAGTAAAGTCCAGCGCAGCGGCATATCCCAATACGGATGCAGGTTTTTTCACGTCAGTGCAGAACACCGGCACGACACTCCCGTAATTGTTCACGGTGATGATCTTGTACGCGATGTGATCCTGATTGCCCGTAATTCGGGCTTTTTCGTTGGTGGTCCACGCCACATAGAAAAAGCGCTCCTCCTGCGCGCTGGCCCATGCGGACAACGCCAGGTGTTCATCATCCTTGCACTCGAAAACGGTCGAGAATGAGGCCCACTGCTGCGACTTGGCGATGATTGCCGTGAACAGCGCGGGAACCACTGCCGCCGGCGCCCCCTGGGAGATCTTGGCGCCGAGATCGCTGGTCATCTTCATGGGTGCCGCTGCGGTGCCGGTCGCATACGCGATAGTCGTCGCTTCCGGCTTGGTGCCTGCAGCAGTGATGATGAAGGCATTGTGCGTGGTGTCATATACCACCGTCGCCACGGCGGCCGTCAATGAGGTTTGCAACGCGGCGGCCGCCTCCGCAAAACTGGTTACCGCGCTGAAATTGACTTCCGCACTGGCATTCTTCCCGCTGATGCTGATCGTGAGCGTACCGGAGATTTTTTTCAGCTCCTCGACCGTCACCCCTTTAAACGATCCGCTGCGCAACCATGCGGCCGCCGGCGCGCGGTTGAATCGGGCGAACAGCAACGCCCCCGGAGATTTTGTCGCGTTGTTGTAGCCCTGAAAATACATGGATGCCATAACGTATTCGTCAGAGTCACCACCGAAATAATCGGCCACGCTCGAGGGTGACGAAAACGAAGGGACGTCGCCGATCGGTACGTAAGGGCTGTCGGTTAAAAGCAGGCCGTTGAGGTCGACCGCATTACCCACGGCGGATAGCACGCCCGGTTTGATTTTTACGTCTTTACTGATTGGAATTGCCATCGATGGACTCCGTTGTGGTCGTTTTGATGGTCACGTTGTCGAAGAACGCCAGAGGCGCACTGACCACCGGTTTGATTTGCGCGATGAATTCCAGCGTCCAGCGCGGCTCGTATTGCCACTCGCCGTTAATCATCGTGGTCTGACGGGGATCGCTACAGTAGAGCGGCGTTAAGACGCCCCCGGAGCAGCGAAAAGCGGAGGTGCCAAACTCCGAGCGGATCAGCGTGGCGAACATCAGGGAATTTCGCTCCGCGTTGTCGCCAAAGAAATCAAGCTGACATTCCCAGCGCGTGGTGCGCGTAATGTGTTGCGTACCCAGTCCGGCCTCCAGTGGCGGCGAATACTTTACCACCGCCGTAGACAAACCGGCGGAATTCAGCGAAGTCATCGCGATAAATTCGCCCTGTGGCATCGGCACCCCGTTTTGCTGAGTGCGCTCGATCTGCGCATCAACAAAAAGCCCCTGGAGAAAATCGCCAAGGGCTTTATAGAGATCGCTTTCAGTGATCGAGAGCGTTACGTTTGCAGACATGCAACAACCCTCGTCCAATCCGGCCAGTTCTCCGGCACCGCCACCACAAGCCACGTTTCGCCCGCGATGACGAATTTGTCACCGCCGACCTGCTTCGGTCGGCTCACACCGCACCAGTTCCCGTTCGTATAGATGGACGTGAACACCCCCTGAATATTCAGGTTGTCCAGGTGGCGGATATCGCCCTGGGTAACAGCCTGTTTTTGTACCATCATCGGAATAGGCGCGTCATAGGCCGGCGCCCGGGAATAATCCTCACGTTTTTCGGCACCTAGCGATCGATAAATCTGCGCCTCAACGAAGGGATTAACTGCGCCGACGGCGCGCGAAACAATACCGTGCAAATTCACTCATCACCTCCATCAACGGCATAGTCGACGCTGTTCTGCATGTGGCCAGTGTCGACCAGCGGCTTATCGAACCCTTTGCGCTTAATGGTCGACTCCGCCAACGGCGGAGAATTGAGCTCCCGGATAGAATCCTGCAGCTGGCTTTTTATCCGCTCCCCCATCAATCCAAGCGCTAACCGCGCGTCATAATTTGATGAACAGATAAGCTGCGAAAACTCACCGGGCCACTGCGTACTGTTGGCTGAAATCATGTTGCGGAAAAAAGGCCGCGGCAGCTGAAAATAGGACTCCCCGGCCTTGGTCATCACCATTTTTCCGAACTCGTTCGCGGCGGCCACCAGCGCAACCGGGGTCCCGTCCTCATAGGTCGCATCGGCCAAAAAACCCACCTTGAGGCGCTTGCCCGAAGACAGCCCTTCGGCAATTTGCGCCAGGCGCGCTTTAAACGCGGCACCGCCGCGAACACTGGCACCCATTTAGCGCCCCCGCCTGACCGGCCGATAGTAGTGGTCTGGATAGCGAGATGGCGATGAGCCCGGGTGATAAACCATCGTCCTGTAGGGCGCGGTCGCTTGCCAATAATCCGCGCCATAGGGAGTCTGCAGATACCACCATGACTGATCGTTACTGCCGGCGCTGTCCACCGATACAGAAACCGATCCCTCTGAGGCACTGGTAATGCGGCCAACAAGGCCGCTTCCCTGACCGCCCGACTGTCCTGAACCAAATCCGCGCAACGCACAGAGATGAGCAACAAGCAGGAAAAATAACTGCTCGCGCTCTTTCAGATCCTGCACTTTGCTTTCATCGGTATTATCGAGGTAGAGGGTCGAGGCCTGATTGAACAGCGCCTCGAGCAGGTCATCACTTGGCGCCGATCCGCATCCCGTTGCAAACGCCGGGTAAAGCGCCCGAAATGCCTTGATGTTGAAAACCACGGCGCCCATGCATTACTCCTTTTTATTCATCGCTTCATCATCACGCTTGATCCCCGGTGCCGGGTTTTTTTGCGGCAATGGGTCAAGGCCTGACTTCAACTTTTCCTGCTCTTTAGCCTGCGCACGGGCGCTGTTGCCATTGTCCTGCGCGAAGATCACGCCTTTTTTTACATACGGCTGATCTTTGTGGATCTTCAGCCAGGCGTCCCACAGTTCCTTATCGACCTGTGTGAGGCCATAGCCGCCGATAATGCGCACATCTTCGCCGCGGTAACCCGCGACCGCCTGCTGATGGCCGTCGACTTCCAACACCAAACCGTTCGGCAATTTGCAGCCCACTGTTACTTGCTCTGCCATCTTTTAAACCCCCAACATTTGTACGTAAGCCAGCGGTTGGCGAATGATCGCCCCCCAGGTACCGGCGGATTTTTTCTGGTGCCAGGCTGAAGACTCCGTCACCACGGCGTGCGCGCGCATTTTCTCGGTGAACGCACAGTAACCGGTGTCGTTCTCCCCCAGACGCTCGGCAATCAGCTGAACCACTTCACCCGCGTCGCTGGAATACTCCACCGCCGTTTCGATGGTCATACCCGGGAAGTTTTTCTGCAGCAGGTCTGCAACGTTGACCTTGTATTGGTTGGTCTTCGTCAGGTTGGCTTCCGACAACGGAGACATATTCAGCTTCATCGCGTCGGTACGTTCGACATGCCCTTTGGTCTGACTGACGAGCTGCTTGTACAGCTTGACGATGTCGTTATAAATCGCCTCTGCGTCCTTATCGTCCCATTTCAACTTACCGCCGACGTCAATCGGGGTAATCGGCGCCGACAGCGATGGATCGTTCAGCAGGCCATAGTTCTGCAAGCCCTCGATGCCGTAGAAGTAGGATTTATTCTGGAACTTGTTCAGCACCAGCGCAGACGCGACATTCAACTCCGCCGCCCAGCCAATGCGCGCCGCACCGTACATATCCAGTTCGCGTTCACCCCAGCGGGTGTGCGTCTGGTAGTGGTAGCTCTGGCGCGGCACCCAGTTTGCGTTCGCGGTTACCATGCCGTTGTTGTTGTAGTCGCCGTAAGAGCTGGTGTCACCGGCTGACTCCACGATCGGGAATTGAGTGGTCAGCGTCGTCCAGTCGCCTTTTTTGGTTTCGCCCAGGATTTGAGCCGCTTTCATCGGTGTCACCAGCACGCGAATTAATTCGGGATCAACGTAGTTGGTGAAATAGGCCGGCACGCCGGAGTTTGAGACCGTTACCAGATTAGGCTGCGCATCCATCGCCAGCGCGAAATCGCTCGCATACTCCGGCGGCAGGTAAGCCTGCGCGCCCGGCAGGATGATGCCGTAATCGCGGCTGGCGGTAGCGTAATGCTGCTTAAATTTATTCATCACTTGCTCCAGGTGCTGATTTTGATACGTTCTTTGGCCGCCGCGGCGCTGGCCACCGAGAATGCCGTTTCCGCAAAGCCTTCAATGGTCGCGCCGGCGGCACCGGTAGCAATCTCGCCGGTGGTCAGTGACGCAAACACTTTTTGGCCGACAGTGGCTGCCGTCGTGGTAACCGCCCAGTAATCACCGCCGGTGTGCAGCGTGCACTCTCGCCCCGGCTGGATCACATTAGACGCCGCGCCCAGCCATTCAACGATTGACGCCTGGCCATCGCGAGGAACAAACCCCGACGGCGCGCCAGTGCCTTTGTTCGATGCCACGCCCTTCACCACCCAGGCAAATCGCCCAATGGTTAACCCGTCGGCGCCGGTGACCAATGCCCCCTCACCGGCCACATAGCTGGTGTACGGGTTGTTACTGGCAAAAGCCCCCTCAATACCCGGAGCCGGGTATTGGTTAATGCTCGTCTGAAATCCTGACATGTTAATAACCTTTTTTAAGTTTGCTGGCGGTAGGGAAATCGGCAGCGAAAGACGATGCAGCCGCGGAGTCATGGGCCAGTTTCGGCGCCTTAACGGCCCGTTTTTGCTCTACGGCATACTTCACCATGCCGCGGAAGGCGCTTGGGTGTACGTCGGTGATATCGATCCCGGCCTGTTCGAGCGCGGTGCGGTAAACCTCCTCGGCGGAGTCCATCGCCACCACGTCACCAATCAGGGGGCGCACCTCACTTTCAGCGGTGCGAACCGCCTGGAAGTTTTTCGCCGCCGCCTTGGTGGCGTTGTCAGCCGCCAGCCTGATAGCCGCGTCCATCGCCGGTTTGCTGACCGTATCGGGATTCGGTTTTACCGGGTCTTTTGCTGGATCGTCCGGGGTGTCATCCGCAGCCGGCATCAGTACCGCTTTGATTTTTTCCAGCACTTCCTCCGGCACTTTGTCGGACAACAGCGCCAGGATGCTTTCCAGTGGGTTTTCGGTATCAAACGCTGGCCCGTTCTCTTCCGGCTCGACCACTTCTTCGGCGGCCTCCATCAGTTCGGCAAGCTCGGCCGGCTCGATTTCCATATCCTGCGCCAGGCGGCCGGAAAACGCGGATTTGACCGCATTCGCGATCGCGTTGGGGCGTTTATGCTGGCCCACCAATTGCGTGAGGTCTTTCGGCGAGGCGTCTTGCGCCAGGCGAGGTTTAAGATAGGCGCCCAGCGCTGCGCGCATGGCGACACCCTTACGATTTAATTTCATGTTTTGTAACTCCTTCGGGAGGCAATCAAATACCAGCACATCGGATCCGGCCCGGCCGTCACCGACCAGCGCCACGTGGTTACCGACGATATCCCGCATCACGCCGTCAAATTTGACGCCATCCGGGGTAACGCCTGGGGTCATGTCAGCGACGTACGCATACGACGATGACAGTTCTCGTTGCTCGTCGGTCTCGATACCGGCGATGGCGGAGTTGTCCCAAATCGACAATCCGTTTGTTAGGTAGGTGCCATCAAAATCACTGTTGGCGTGCGTTGTCCCCACCCGAAGCTCACGCGCGGGCGCGCCTGGGTAATCAGGCTTGTGTCGGCAAAGGATGGGGATGTTATTGAAGGTTTTCGCTGCCTTGCGCAGCTCGTCGGGGTCGCGGTACAGCATGTACAGCCGATCGGGCTCAAGCCCCAGCGCCTCGGAATTCGGGATTTCTCGCCCGTAATAGCCGCACACGTTGGCCTTGCTGATGTTGCTGCGTTCTACCTGCAGCCGTCCGACCTTATCAATTTGCCGCACCGAACCCCGGTCAAATGCCAGTCGTTCAGTCGTCATTCATTACTCCAGTCCCGGTAAAATCGCCTCCCATCCACACCTGCAACGTATTTTTTCGCCTGGCATGATCCATTCGCCATCGATAAACATACCTTTGTCCAGATCGAACTCTTTGCCGTCGGCTTTCACATGGGAGGGGCGCGGCTCTTTCCCTGCGTGGGAATGGCGCCAGCGCCCGCGGCGGATGCCAAGCGCACGCTGGCGCGCCGACTGCATGGCAGACGTTGCCTTGTTGTTCTGATCCAGCGCGATAAAAGCCGCCCGGCGCCGGGTGACGCCATAGCGCTGTTGCAGCTCTTTGGTAAGGGTGCCGAGATCACGCCCACGGGATACCGACTGCATTACCAGCGTTTCGACCTGCGTGAGGTACTGCTGCGAAATGGAGCGGATCAGGTTGACGTTCTCGGTGATGGTCGCCTGCAGCGCGTTGTTCATTTCCGCCGTCATTTTGAATGGCACAGTGAAACCGGCCTGCTGCAATGCAGTGGAAAGCGACGCATCGCTATTTTTCATCACATCAGAAGCGAAACGCTCAGCCAGTTTCCCGGCCAGCACATCGAATTTTTTTCGCCAGCGCCGCGACAATTTGCGCATGGCATCGCGCATCATGATCGCCGGTGAGGCATCCTGCGCCAGCCCGGTCTGACGGTATTCGGCGCGCAACCAATAAAGCGTGCTGTTGTGCAGCTCCTGCACCGCCCTATCCAGCTGCCGCCGGTACCAGGCCTCAATTCCCGCGTTGGGTCGGATCTGACGGAGGGTCTTTTTCCGACGCGCTTTCCTCGAGGTTGAAGTTTTCGTCGTCTTCGTCGTCAATCTCAATCTCCCCGCTTAAATCCAGACCGCTGTAGGGGCTGTTCGGATCAGAGGCCAGTTTTTCGCGCACCTCGTTATTCGTCACTGAGCCAATGGCCTCGTAAATCTGGTCCGTCTCCGCTTCTGTTTTGCGGATGGCGGCCTGCTGTTCACGTGTCATTTCGTGCAGGGATTCGAATTCAAAGGTGATGTCCGGATCGATGTCGCCAAACTCCGACAACTGGATAATGTCCATCACGCGCTTTATCGGGTGCTTGAGTAACCTGGACGCGCTGGCCGCTATCGTGTCGTAGAACACTTTGATCTCGCCCTCGCTCGAGGCATTCAACCCCGTGGGGCTCAGGCCGGCGAACTTCACCGACGGGATCGCGCTGACAAAGAACATGTGCTCTTGTGCCTGCGCCTGCAGCGTATCCAGCCCACTCAGTGGTGTGTTGAACTGGAAGAACTCCTCCTGTTGCTTGTCCAGAATCAACAAGCCGCGCGTGTCCCGCGTGCGGTTATACAGCTCCGCGCGCTTGGCATAGTTGGGATCGTTCTTTCCGCTTAACGCATTCGTCATGTTCGTGCTGATGCCGCTCAGGGAAAAGGAATGAAGCACATCCCCCACGCTATCGCGGGTACGCAGCCAGTTATTGACGTAAGGCTCAGCGATTTGTGTCAGCGACAAGCCGCCGAAGTTATAGGCCGGCTTCAACATGTCAGGCACCGGCCTGGAAATCAGATCCAACATGCGGCTGGCGTGTACGGTCTTACCCATCACGAACCACTCCGCCGGCTTGTAGAAATCATCGCTCAGCGGGTTATCGGCGTTGTAGATGCCTGGGTAGGTCCATACCGGCTCAATCACGCGAAAGCCCACCAGCGAGCCGGGTGTGATTTTTTTGTTGGACAGAAACAGCCGGGATTGCAGCTCCTCCGGATCCGTCCATGCGGACAAACCGCGCGGGGAACGCACATCGATGTATATCTGGCCGCGGCCGAAAAATCCGTCGTGCTCAATAGACAGGCGGAAAACATCCTGCACCTTGTAGCGCTCCATCGCCTTAACGAGTAGCGCGATGCGGTCAGCCTTGCTTTCATCCCCGTCACTGGCCGCTTTAACCTTGATCCATTTGCGGGTCATTTCCTCGGCGATCACGCTCACCATCCGGCGATATTCCGGCAGCTGGGCGAGTTGAGCCAAATAGGGATAGCCTGGGAAGCCGCCGAAAACGTAGTCAGGGTAGCTGCCGTTCAGTGAATCGTATGGCGTTGCATCCATCGCAAGAATTCCACTGCGGATATCGTCAGGGATAACACCGGCCGGCGGTTCGTACTTCTCGAACTCACGCCGCTTTTTGTGTCCGACCTCGGCGAGCATCTCGTCGCTGATCGCAATCCCTGGCGATTTTGGCGCCTCCTGCACTGGCGGCGCCTCGTCACTCGTTTTTTTTCGCTTAAAGGGCCACATCAAATACTCTCCAAAAAGTCGTCGGAAATGAGCATAGGCATTTCCATTGGGGCGTAGGCGATCATTGCCGAGTCGGCGAGGTTCGGTGATTTGGTGCCGTCAGGCTTTTTATCAACCACGATTTTCCCCACACCATTCACCGTGTAAGTGGGCTGGGATAATTCAATAACCAGCTTGTCCTTTTTTTTCATCGTCCCAGAGATGGAAATAATTTCGTCAGGATCAAACTCCATCCCTTCAGTCACTGCGCGGTAGGTTTTTTGGAACCGGGTACGCAATGACCACCACCCCTGTGCTTTTGCATTGGCGAAAAAGTCCTTGTTAAGTCGAGCTGGTCGTCCGTTATCGCCCCGAACTGCTTCGCCCTCGGGATCGAATACCGCTCCGCTACCGCGGAATGGGACGGCGACAATTGTCGGTATCTCCTCAGCTTCGCGGTTTTCGTTTATTACCCGTGCATCGCCGCGCGCCCCGGCCCCCAGACCATCTGAGTCAAACCTGAAGTGATCAAGCAGTTGCTGATCGCAAATGGTAAAAGCTTTCTGAACGGTTCCAAAAATGTCGTCGCCCTTCCCCGACCACTCGTCGATATCCTCCAGGAGGAAACCGTGACGGGACGTAAAGGCGTTGGTGTCCTTGCCCTCATCGGCAACATCCAGCGCCCCCATGCGCACGCCCGTTGGCTCGATGCCAAGCGCGATGTGAGCGTCGATCGCCGCCTGCACCCATGCAGACGGGATCAGCACGCCCTCGACGGATGCGCTGTAGTTGATGTCGATTTCTTGTGCCACGGTGACCGCGTCGAGTTCCTCTACCTGCTTGTCGTACCAAGCCTGGTCTTTGCGAGGGTCATCACGCCAGTGGAACGTAAACACGTCGATCTTGCCGCTATGACGGCGCTCAGCGAAGGAGTTGGCCATGCCGTTCGGCGTTGAAATGTCCTGCCGGCAGTTGGTGGTGGCAGACAGCGACGCATCAACCAGATAAGGCCGCTCCAGGAACGCGGATTCGTCCACGATGTAGAAACTGGTGCGGTCACCACGCCCGATGCCGTCGCCGGCCTCACCGGTCATTGCTGATTCGGTTTCCGGGAATAGGATGCGCATGTGCGGCGCGTGCTGTTTGGCACTCCAGCCGCCGCGAAACTCTACCGGCAACAGGCTAATGAAGTTACGGGCTTTGTCGAACAGCGACTTCGGTGAGCCGATTTTATCAACGTATTCTTCTTTGCGAGAGCCGAAGCCGGCGAAAACGCCCCGATTAAACAGGCAGAGCGACGACGCCATCCCCACCGTCAGCCACGACATGCCCATGTCGCGGGTTTTCTCCGTGATGCCGGGTTTTGATGCCCGCCAGTGCTCTACAAACCACTGGATCCACTCCTCCTGTTTTGGGAACAGCAGAAATGGGATGCGAGCCGGTAAGCCACGCTCGACGTTGCGCGGGTCAACCGTCATTCCCCAATCAATGATGAACTGGGCCGGGTGGTCCTTATAAAAGGCCTTCATGATTGGGAGCGATTCAGGATTAGCCCTGATACGCTGCAGGCGTTCCATCCGCCATTCGAACACCTGGGTGTAGTCCGGGTTTTTGAAGTCGAAGGGGAATGGTATCGGCATAATGAAAACGACCTTGTTGATGTTTGCATGCAAAAGCCACATATTAGATGTGCTTATTAACAAAGGAGATTTTTATGAACAATGCTTTTGATGTTGGTGACTTAGTTAAATTAAAATCTGGCGGTCCAGACATGACTATTCAGTCAGTAAGTGAAACATCGACCTCATATTCATATTGGTGTCAATGGTTTGCTGGGCGCAAGCTTGAGCGCGGCAATTTCTCGGAAGCTTCTTTGGAATCAGCTGAAAATGGAGAGAGCTGAAGTCGCTCAGTGGATGCTAACCGCTCTACGACGCGATAAGTGTCTTTATCAGGATGATGTTGTTGATTACCTGATCAAAAATAATGACGAATCGCACTTGACCGAAAATACAGATGGTAACCAAGTTTTGGGACGCCCTCTCCTGAATGAATTTCTCAACTTAACGAGAAATGATGTTGTTTGGGTTCGTTCCGGGTTTTACTGGCGCTATCGAGTTGCCGAGGATGAGCCAGGCAGAAATGCCCGCGGTTAATAAATTGCTCACATACAAGGGGGTGCAATATCGCCCCTTTTTTTTCAACCCATCATTTTCCGATAAAACTCCGCAGCCTCTTCCGTCGTCATATTGACGCTCTCGGTTTTAACCGGGCCACCATCAGGACCGCTCAATTCAGTCTTGGTTTTTATCATTCCAAGATGCTGGGCAACCATTTTCAGTGCGTCGTCCTGATTGCGGGTGATCACCTCAATACCAAATTTACCTTCCTTGATGCCAGCGAACAGGCGGCGGGCAGCCCCTTTTAAATCACGCGTGTCGTGGAAGTGGGCGCGGCCCTCACCGGCACCATTGCAACGTGGGCAATCAGGGTTTGGATCCAGCGTGGAGTCAAAACCGTAGCCACCTTTGTCTCGCGGCGGTGGTTTCTTCGCTGTCTTGGCCTTCTCGCTCGCCTCTTCATACTCAACAGCGTCACGCCACTGGTACTGAAACCCAAAGCCCCAGCAATGGCGACAGCACAACCGGCGGTACTCGGTGATCTGGTTGGCGTCGGCGGTAGCGATGTCCCACCACAGTTTCAAGACTTCATCCTGGGTGATCTGGGTGCGACGTTCGCGAGCAGCCAGCGCGTCGTTGATAGCCCGGCTCACCTTAGCGTTTCTATAAATGCGGCTGGCGCTGACATAGGCCGTGTTGCCTTCGCCCTTCCCACCCGCGCGTTTGTATGCCGCCGTCCTGTTCAGATCGATGAGGTACTCATTCACGAAACGCCACTGCATATCACTGAGCCCGTACTTACGCGAGTCTATAGAAAATTCATCCTCTCCTTCTACAGCATCACAATGCAGTTCCTCTATCACCTTTTCAGGTGTTGAGTTCTGCATTTTTTCCTCGGTACGCACCTTAGCTTTTTGCGTACCTTTTTTGCGTACCTGCGTACCAGTTTTCTCACTGCGTACCCACCCATGCTTTTTGGCCCGCTTTCTAATGGCTGCTTCACTGATGCCGTATATCTTTGCCATCTCACGGAGAGAAAGCTGACCGGCACAGTAATCGCGCTCAATTCCGCTTTCTTCCGGTTGTGACATAACGTTCTCCGAGAATAAAAAAAGCCACGGGCAACCATGATCTGAGTGATCGGTGGGTGTCGCCTGTGGCTTTGCTTGCGCATTACGCAGCACCTGGATAGATGCTGTGTGATGGGCAATAAAAAAACCCGCCGAAGCGGGCTCACTCATTGGGAGATTGGGCTGCTCATTTTAAAACGAACGGTAATCTCCAGGTTCTTATATGGTTTATTTTTTTCGAACCGCCACTTAGACATCGCCATAACAAGCGCATTATCGAACAAACCCCGAGGGCTTGACTCTATGATTCTTATCTCACTAATTTTTCCATCTTTATCAACGTCATATTTTACTTTTGCATATCCCTCTATCTTATTGTCATAAGCATAAATTGGGTATACAGGATTAACTCTGGATACAGGCTTCGGTTTAGGCCCTTCAGCTACACAAGCGTTGAGGGAGAAGACCGTTAGTATGGTTAATAAAAACTTGAGCATGACAAAATCCTTTTGACAAAATGTATAGTAGTAGCCCCTCACAAATGATAATGATTTTCAATAACCACGCAATTGTTATTCAATCACTTTAATCTAGTGGTAGCTCGCCGCCAGGCGTTGAGCGTCTCCACCTGGCCGGCGCAGATTAATAAAGCCGTTTGCAGCCCCAACGCATGGCTGCCAATGTCGCCCCATGTGTCACCCTGCAATGTTGGCACCTCGCAGGGGGTGAACACCGATTCAGGGGGAAACAGCACGAGCGGCGCCGGCGGCGGCGGTGTCCGTTCCGCGCAGGAGGCCAAGAACAGCACCAGGAGCAGTGCGGCGGGCGCACTCGTCATTTTTAATGGCATCCTGATATTTCCTCTGGTAGTTTTCGCCCTGCTGGCGCAGCTGCTGCTCTCTCCGTTGCTGTTCGGCCATCATTGCGCGATTACGGGCGTCATCCGCGCGCAGTGTGGTGATCAGTCCTGCCTGCTGCGCCAGCGTCTTTTTCTGCTCTGCAACCTGCTGGCGTGCCAGCTCCAACCGGTGCGACAACAGCGAGCTGTAACCACCTAGGCATATGGCCGTCACCAGCAGGAGCAACATTCCCCCGCCGGCCAGTTTTGAGATCCAGCCGCTCATTTGTCCAATCCCCAGCAAGCCAGTTCGGCTTCCTGATCGCGCCGTACGATCTGCCCGTAGCAGTTATTCGAGCGGATGCGGCAATCTCGGCCAGCGTCGTATATCCAGCGGCGGATTTCGCGGCAGGCGCCAATGCGGTCGCCGGCGTTCAACTTTTTGTAAAAAGTGGAAGTGAAGCACTTTCCGGGGCCAATGTTCCACGGACAGAACGAAGCGATCCCGACTTTTTGCGGTTCGGTCAGAGTTACCTTGACGTTGCGCTCTACCCAGTCGAGCGCCTTTTTCTGCTCTGCTGCGTCAATCTGCTTGCACTGCTCGGCGGTCAGGCGCAGCCCCCTCACAACCTTCTGGCCGTTGACCATCGTCACGCCGCCGCAAATTGTCCAGATGCCGACTCCGTCCTGGTATGCAGTCAGGCGCTGTCCTTCTTTTTCTTCCTGAAACTGCGACATCATGACCGGGGCCGATGCGCCGGCAGCAATCAACGCCAGCATAGCAGCACTAAGTTTGGTCTTTACCGAAGCCACTACTCGCCCCCTATCAGGTCAACGTCTTGCGCGTTAATGTTCTTGTTTGAGCGGTCAATGAGGTACATTTTCAGTAACCTTTCTCGCCGGCACCTGAACCAAATACCCACGATGCACCCAATAACGGAACTGAGGATGCCGACAAATATGCCGATCACCATCCACTCACTGGGCGAGAAATAATTTATTGCCCCTAGCAGCAGGCCAACCAGCCAGCCGCCATGCGTGGCGCTATCTGCGATTTTTTCCGGCATGGATCTCATCCTTCTCCCTCGCCGGGGCATGCCCCGATCATCGGGTGATAAAAGCGAAAAACCGCCGGGAGGCGGTCGCTATGGTGATTCAGGTTTGGGATATGGCTTCGGGCTGAACAGCTTCGTGTTTAGCCGCCGGCGCGCCCGCTTGTTCAGAAAGCGGATATACCTGAACTGATTAAATGTGTGGGCGGTGGCGCGGTGTGCGTTCGCCTGCAAAAAATTACCTCGGGCGCCAGCTTTGTGCCCCTTCGTAGTCATGGCGATCTTGTGATACCACTCACCGTCGAGCTCGTAGAACGTCGTTTGATGGCTGCCGACGTAATCGAAATTGCTCGCCTGATACACGACGCCGAACCGGCCACAGCGTTCGTCGGCGAACGTCTGCACCCAATCCACAGCGGGATAGAGCAACTTGATGGTTTTCAGCGCATAGCTGATTGCCCGTGATTCGGTATTACGCGGCATCCGGTCATGTACCCAGAGCCGGTTTAACTCCATGTATTCGCGGTTGCCGGTGCCGGCCACGACGCGCGCCCCGCTGCTCGGGTTCATCGCGTAGCCCCACTGCATGACGCCCGCAAGTTCGCGTCCGTCAAAAATACCTAGGTGCATATAGGAGTTGTTTACGACGCGCTTGCTATAGTGAAAATGACTGATCACCAGGCGAGCCAGCCAAACTGGGATCGTTGCGACGTGGAGATCGTCACATCCATAACCTACGGTTTCACCAGCGTAGACGATCGGCGCCGGCCTTCCGCTGGCGCGTGACACAATTGCATTAACGTGATTTTTCAATGTCTCGGCACTCCAATAGAGGGGTGTGCTCGTGACTGTTGACGCGGGCATACTGCCTCGGAGAGCGGCAACTCTCCGGGGCGCCCATCAGAACGTAGAAGTGAAAAACCCCGCCGGAGCGAGGTTTCTGAATGAGTAAGCTACCTGTCTGCGTAACCACTCTTATCACGTTACAACAGTTTTTGCGTACGCGTGAGTTATTTCGTATATTTAGCAAGTGACTACAAACAGTTGAAGCATTATAAGAAAAAAAAGGATACCTATGGATAACCTTATCTATCAAAAATTTAGTGATTTCGATCACAAAGATCCGTTTTTTGATTCTTTGAAAGCTGATTATAAAGAATTCCCTTCTTGGCTTACTAAAAAAGCAAAGGAAGGAGAGTCTGCTTATGTCTTATACGGAGACGAGGGACTAATAGAAGGGTTCATGTATTTAAAAGAAAATGATGACGGGGGTGGTCTTGATCCTCAACTTCCAGCTGGAAATCATCTAAAGATTGGCACTTTTAAATTCGAATCTAAGAGAACACTACGTGGGCAGCGGTTCCTTAAAAAAGCATTTGATAGAGCTATAAGCTCTGGTTCGAATGATATATATGTAACCGTTTTTGAAAAGCACGGCCATCTGATTAGGCTTTTTCAAACGTATGGATTTTATCGCCATGGTCAGAAAGACACTCCAAACGGAAAGGAGTTTGTCTATGTCCGCTCATTAAATGAGGTTAATGGTGATATTCTACTTGATTACCCATTAATATTAAACCGCAACACTAGAAAGTATTTACTTGCCATATACCCTGAGTTTCACACACGTCTATTTCCTGACTCAAAGCTAGTCACTGACTCACCAGATATTGTACAGGATGTATCACATACAAATAGCATTCACAAAATTTACATATGCGGAATGCCAACTGTATCAAAAATGCAACGTGGGGATATAATAGTTATATACCGCACAGGAGATGGTAAAGGCCCTGCATTCTTTAGAGCTGTAGCCACTTCTATATGTGTCATCGAAAGCGTAAGAAAAATTGATGACTTTAATGACGAGGAAAGCTTTGTAAATTACTGCGGAAAGTTTAGCGTATTCAGTGAAGAGGAATTAAGAAAATTTTACAAAAACAAGCGGTATCCATATGTTCTGCGCTTCACATATAATCTAGCTTTACCTAAACGTCCAACGCGTGGTAAAATGATTGAAGATGTTGGTTTAAATGGCACCAAAGGTTTTAGATGGAGCCATTTTGAACTAACAGATCGTCAGTTTAACGAAATAATTGATTTAGGCAAAGTCGATGAAAGTTTTATTATCAATTAAACCTGAATATGCCGAGAAAATTCTAGACGGAAGCAAAAAATTCGAGTTTAGAAAAGGGATATTCAAGAATGAAAAAATCACAACAGTAGTGATTTATGCGACCATGCCGATTGGTAAAATTGTTGGTGAATTCCAGGTTGATTCTGTATTAACTGGCAGTCCTGATGCTGTATGGGCTGAAACAAAGAAATTTGCTGGAATTACAAAAGAATTTTTCGATATGTACTATGAAGGAAGGGAAAAGGCATTTGCGATTAAGATCGGCTCCGTCGATAAGTTTGATGCCCCTCTTCCGTTATCCGCTCTTGGTAACAATATTACCCCTCCACAGTCATACCGTTACCTTTTAGCGTAATACATGCCCGGATCTCTCCGGGCATCCGTTTAGATCATATTCAGTTCAATATCCAGTATAGCTAGGCACCCTCTGATAAAACCTTCAGCAGTTTGCATCTCCTTCCTGACAGTTCCATCTGAGCATTTACGTATTCTTGCTATCTTTCGCAATGACATGCCGTAAACATGGTGCGCAATCACTAGGTCGTACTCGTCTGGCTTGTACTGCTTCAGCCTTGCCACACATCCGTCTATCACCAACCCATCATCATCGCAGCAGGACAGCTTACCATTGGACGGGTGAGGCAATAGCCCCTTGAAGCCTGCAGCGATTGGCGAATAATCAATGCCACTACTTTCTCGTGCCCACACTCCCCAACGGGACAGCACTTCGTACATGTCCAATTTCATAGCTTTCCTTCCTTTCTCAAAATTTCTTGCGTGCGCATGACGCCTTCGGCGTGCATCAGTCGGGCGTCGTTCGCGTCGATAAAGCGCGTGCGGCGATCTACTTCATCGTGACAGGCGCTGCAGGCCCAAGCGGCCTGTGTGTCGTCTGGTTTTATTGCCGTGCCGCAGGTGCCGGCCAGCCGATAATGTGCGGCGACGGTTGTTTCTGGGTTTCGGTTACAGATGCCGGGGATCCTGATTTGGCAATCACGGCCGCGGGCCTCGTCTGTCAGTTTGCTCATGCTGCATAATCCATAAGCTGAGCCGCGGCGTTCTCTGCCTCGGCGATGGTTGGAAAGGATTTGTTTAAGATGAAGGTCCACAGCACGTTAAGCGCTGCCTGGTACAGGTCGTTAAATTCGAGGTCATCCATTTTTGCGAATGAGATCGATCGCGGCTCGCGCAGGGTCGAACCGTCGGGGAGTTCAAAAAGGTCATAATGCCCCGCTTCGACGGTCACCCATCGGCGGAAAGCGTGGAAGGATTTTGCAATCGTCAGTCGTTCGGCGCGCTTCTCGGCCACCAGCTGCAGGTATTCGTCCGCCAGCGCATAGAACACGCCAGCATCGTCAACATGGCGAGCCAGACGATTGATATACCCGCGGAGGAATTGGCGCTCAAACGTTGATACTGCTCCGCCAGAAGGCGCCCAGTATTCAAAACCGAGATTCAGGAGTGAGAAAAATTTGCGATGCAGTCCGGGATTCCGGGCGCGCTTAAACTCGCCAGTGACAACAGCCCCCAGCTTGAGTTTGTTCATGACGAAATCGACCGTGTCGGGCGTTGCCGGCACGAGGATCCCGCCTTGGGATTTGTAAAACGAATACTGCGCCATTTTCGTCTCCGTGGTGGCGCAGCAGGTGATCAGCTGTTCAGGCTGATGAAGAGGATTATATCACTTTCTCCGGACGTCGTAGCCCATACGTCGGAGCAGCACAATCATGAGCTCAGTATCGGCGACAATCTGGCTCTCCTTCAGCGGTAAAACCGCAGTTATCGCCCCGTGGGTCATGTAAACCAGCGCCCGACCATTCTCGGGCAAAACACGAGCAACATCTTGTTTTAAATCCATTATTTTTTCTCCGACATTCTCGGATTACTTCGTACCACAATTATTACACCAAAATACTGTACAAATAAACAGTGATTTTGAATCGCTATCAGGCATCCGAGCCACTTAGCTTTTGAACACTGCTCTCAATTTTGCGTAGCGAGTATTAAAGTAAAGATATCTTTATGTTATAAATTGGTTCTGCAAACACTAAAATAATAATCAAAGATGATAATTAGCATTATTAGTTATATGAAAATGGAGAAATCATGATCACTATTCCTGATCGGCTTAAAACCAAGCTTGAAAAAAATCCAGCTCTTTGTGGCGCGGTCTATTCCTCACTGTCTAAACTTAATCCTTGGTTCAGCGATAACAAGACAGTTTTCTTCCCTGAATATACCGACCATGGCATTACTCACTTGCAGGAAGTAATTAATACTGCAGATAGCCTAATTACAGATGAGAGTTGGCCATCCATTACGGCCAATGATGCAGCAGCCATAATAACTTCAACACTATTGCATGACTGTGCAATGCATCTCAGTGAAGATGGTTTTTACTCACTAATAAATAAAAAATACCCCCCTGGTAAATCACGATATTTTGAAAATGACATTGACTGGAGTCATGCTTGGCATGAATTTTTTGCAGAGGCAAAGAGATTCGATGGAAAAAAACTAAGATCCCTTTTTGGTGATGATACACCAGTAAGAGACATCCCACTCAATAAACTAGATTTGAACTTGCGAGACAAACTACTTATTGGCGAGTTTTTAAGAAGACATCATGCCACACTTGCACACCACATCGCCCTTAACGGGATACCAGGCCCCTCAGAATCAAGAGTACGACTTGAAGGTTTCGATAACGATATTCTCGATCTCTTTGGATTCATAGCAAGAAGTCATAATATGGGACTAAGAAGCGCAATTGATCTACTTGAACAATCGAAGCGCAGAGTCCACTACAATACGCATGTACCATTCATTATGGCAGTTCTGAGAATATCAGACTATATACAAATACACAGTACGAGGGCAGAAAATCAGTTATTAGAAATAAAATCTCTTTCGAGTCCAATTTCAAAAAAAGAATGGAAAAAGCACAACGCTATAAAAGAGATAAATCAGACGCATGATGATCCTGAAGCATTATATATTGATGCAGAACCTCAAGATGCAATAGTGTATGAGTCATTATCAGCTTTATTTAAAGACATTCAAAAAGAACTAGATGTAACCTGGTCTATACTTGGTGAAGTATATGGAAGGATGGATAGCTTAAAGAATATTGGTATAAATATCAGAAGAGTTCGTTCATCATTAGATAGCACTAGCGTTTTTATAAAAGACAAAAAGCCCAACTTCATTCCAAAAACATTAAAATTAAAGACCTCAGATAGTGAGATGATTAATCTTCTCATTGCCCCACTTTATGGTAACTCTCCCGGTGTTGGAATTAGAGAGTTGATGCAAAATGCTGTTGATGCATGTAATGAATTAATCGACTATTACTACAAAAAAGCTGAGCGAGAAATTAGCAGCAATAACATTGATGTCACTATTAAACTAATAAAAACGGGAGATAAAAATACATTAATTATATCTGACCATGGAATAGGAATGACGCTATCAGTAATTGAAAACTACTTTTTAAATATTGGTGCTTCATTTAGGAAAAGCGACTCATGGAAATCTATTCACGAGAGAGATGGACAGTCGAGTGTGCATAGAACAGGCAGATTTGGCATCGGACTTCTGGCTGCATATCTTCTTGGTGATGAAATACATGTTAAAACTCGTCATGTTACAGACCAAACAGGATATGAGTTTTCTTGCCGACAAGACAGCGATGCTATCTGTGTAAAACCAATAGATTTTCGTATTGGCACTGAGATTTCTATAACAATCAACGACAAAGTCTTTAAAGACTTAACAAACTCCGACAATTATTCTAATGAAGATTATTGGGACTGGTACTGCTTACCTCACCCCAAGGTTAATAGATTGATTTGCAACGAGTCGGAAGAAGTTATTTTAGAACAATCCATCACCGTTCCTATGAACGAAGAAGATCTAAGTGATACACCATGGAATAGAACTCATCACCCGGAATTTAATGATATAATTTGGGGATATGTTGAACTCAGAGAAAGGAGGAATCGTTCCACAAACCTAATATGCAATGGAATAAAAGTACTTAGAAACAACCACTTTTATAGTATAAATTTAAGCACCAACAGACATGATATGAATGCAAATTACCCAACACTTATCGTCTACGATCAGGATGGGCACATGCCTTTAAATCTTCAAAGGGATAGTCTCACAACGCGAGACCTTCAATTTAAAGATGAGTTAATGAAGGATGTATCAGAGTACCTTAGTAAAATTATTATCTCTAAATTTGAGAATGAAGATAGAAAAATAAATGAAGAGTTAATAAAAAAATTAATAATGCCTGGGATAGATATCTTAGTAAATAACAATGCTGCCGATGATGGTTTTTCCCAGTTGATTATTTTTAATGAAAAATTACTTCCTTTAAATGCATGCCTACTTAAAGAATTAAAACCCAAAATGGTTTCAATTGATTTTGTTGTACTCTCAGACAAACTAGGTTCTTGGCAATCACAAACGCTAATGGATTCTGTTGAGTGTTATATACCATATCACTCGAGAAGAGGTTCTAAAAGTAGTAAGGTTAACTTTTTGAGAGGAATCCTTGATGATAATAGTTATAGATCGGGTTATTTCAAAACATTCCCAACAATAGGGAAAAGAATATTTATTAGAAAAGCAGAAATAGATGACTTGGTATCACCGAATAATTACCCAAGAACTAGTTGGGCGCGATTAAAGACAGAATGGGAAAATAAAGAATGGAAAATACTCAGCATTGGGAATGTACCACCTGTAAATGAGAAAATAGCCAGGGTTATAAATGAGCTATCCAGAGTAGAACAGCCGTTTTATATTGAAGTTTATTTAGATTGGGATAAGGCAGATGGGATCGATGATAGCTCAATATTTTCTACGGTTTGGAAAGAGACTGCTCAAGGAGTTTTAATATAATTAGCACTGGCGCCATCGAATATGGCGCCAGTAAAAATTAGCTACAATCTCGTTTAATAACACTCCTTATTTTTTCTATCATTTCCATGCCCTTTCGCTGATAGCGGCCGTCCGTGTCAGCGACTTGTGCGTCGCCCGGCGGTCTGTTCTCCAGCGCATTCGCTTTTCGCACTGGCGGGATGGAGAATCCCATTTCCACCTGCTTTGCCCACTTCGTCAGCAGCCGGCCGGCCAGTGCGGCGAGTTCGTTGTGTCCCAGCTTGCGCTCTACGCCGGCGCGGCGGAGCTCCGGGCAAATCTGGAAAAGCACCGGGTGGCGCCAGTCGAAACTATCTGCGCCGTCGAAACGCCAAGACTCGTTGCGCCAGCGGCGGTATTCGGTCATGACGTCGTCCGCCGACAGGCCGAACGGGTTGGCCATGCACTCGCCGACGATCGCAGTAAATTCCGCAAGGTCAGGCGGCCAGTGGTTACCGACGCTGCAGCGCTCCATGCACCGGCGCGCGGCGTAGGCCAATTGGTCATCTGAGAATTTCGAAATCGTCTGGCCCCAGATCGTGGAGGGTGCCACCCCGTTTTTGGTCACCCAGCGGTTGGCGTAGATCCCCGCCATCGTCTCCCAGAGGAGCCAAGCCCTGTCGCTCCCGTTCTGCGTTTCGTGCGGCCCTGACCTGCTGCTGAGCGGTAGCGGCTGCTGCGGTGTATCTGGTCGCATTTGAACCTCCTGCATGCTGCTTTCGTTTGGCCGCCGCCTGGCGCTCGTAGAGCACGCTGTCGGCGAATTTCTGCTCCCACTGCGTCTGGTTAAATACCCTGCCCTCGGCTTTCCAGTACGCCTGGAAGCTCGCCAGCTCCTGCGGGGTATATCCCGGCGCCGGGCCGTCGATAATTCGGCCCCACAACGCCGCCAATCGCTGGAAATCAACCGTCGGCGCCCAGTTGGCGCTCATCGGAAACTTTCCGCATGGGTTCTCGTCGTCTTGGTCTTCCCAGGGTGTCGGCGGTGATCCCTGTCCATCTGGTGAAATTTCGCCCGCTCCCAATAGAGAGAGGGGTTTATCTTTTAGATCTTCTTCTTCCTCTACTTCTGGTAACGCTTTTTGATACGCATCTGTAACGCTCGCAGCGTTACTAATTGCGTTACCTTTTGCGTTACTCCCGCGTTTCACTTTCCTGGAATTTGCAACGCGATTATTCGTAAGTGCTCGTTTTTTCGATGAATTCCCGTTATGCCTTTCAAAGTTCGGAAAAACCAACGTCTCCCCATCGAGCGCCAGCCAGCCAACGCTGATCAGCGCATCTGCAAAACCGGAAACGAAAGTGATCCGATCAACTGCATTTTTTGTAACGCTCGCAGCGTTACACTTTGCGTTACCGTCAATGGTCTGTTGATCGGCCCACGCCCATAATCTGACCAACTTGCCTAACACGGCGTCCGGGTCCAGATTCAGGATTTCCGACAGCTGGAACACCTCCGGTTTATCCGGGGTTATCACTTCAACCTTGATCCAACTTGCCGCCATATGTGCCTCAACTTTCTGTAATCTGTAACGCCGACAGCGTTACGGTTTGCGTTTCTAAAAGGTCAGTTTCGCGCCGTCGCGCGTGTTCCCTGCGGCGCTGGCTTCCCTTTCAAACGCTGGCAGTGCTTTGCAAAACTTCGCGCCCAGACCAACAGGTCGGGCAGTTTCATGTTCGGGTTGTGGCGCTGGTGCTGTACGGCAGCCGCCGCCGACGTCGTGGCGACCGCCTCGTCGAACCGTGCCTCACGCAGCTGCGCGGTGATCTGCTTCTGCAGGAAATCGTCGTGATTAATGGTCATTGGTCATGCCTCGGTTAATGCAGTGCGCTGTAGGCTCGCCGCAGCTCGTAGAAGCTGCGCTCTGCCTCGTCGCACTCTCTTTCAAAATCTGCCGGTGATGCGTGCAGCAGCGCGGCGGCGATCGCCTCCTGGTGTTCCTTCAGCGCGCGGATTGCCAGGTATTCGATGCTGTTCCCCGCCACCAGCCGGGCGCGCAGCACCGCCGGCAGCGCAGCAAGGATCGCCGGCTGCAGTTCCTGGATTTTCTGGCGGGCGCCAGCACTATCGCTGTCGAGCCAGCGAAAGATCTGCTGCTTGTTGTTGTGCCATGCAGCATCATCAACGCTGCCGTCGGCGCGTTCGATCTGCGCCAACTGCGGTGCCTGCATTTTCAACTTGAAGTAAGCGCGGGTGATTTCCGCCGCGACCGTGCGCTGAGTGGCCTCCGTGGCCCATCCGCGCAGCGCGTCGCGGATCTGCTCGTGTTTGATTTCCATATATCAATCCTTAAGCCCCAGGTTTGTTATCCTGAGGTTCTGGTGGTAAGCCAGAGGTTGGGTTTGGGTGAATGTCAGGCCGAATTTCATGCGGCGTGACGCCTGTTAGTTCATAAATTTTCAGCAAATGAGCCTCTGGGACACGGCCGTTATATTTCTTTACCCAGCGGTTCAGAGAAGAGGGTTTGATCCCTAACATAAGAGCCAAACGACGCTGGTTAACTGCAACCTTGATGGCTTTGTCTAGTCCGGTCATTGCAGACCTCCTTGAAGTTAAAACACAACAAGTGTGAGCATAAAGCTAACACTTGTCAACAACAAGAGAAATTGAGGGGTGTTAGCCGGTGGCTTATACTCACATAATGAAAAATACAGACGACGCCCAGACCTCGCTGGTTACCCAGCGCCTAAATGAATTGATGGAAGCCAAGCATCTTTCAAAAGCTGACTTGGCACGAATTGCTGATGTCAGCAGATCATCAGTTAACGGATGGTTTAAAAGGGGGAGCATCAGTAAAGAGGCTGCTTCCAAGCTTTCGAGCGCTACTGGTGTCTCTATAGCCTGGCTGCTCGGTGACGACACAGAAGGAAGTGGTGATCTCAGCCAAGAAGAAAGAAAGCTTCTCGACTTATATCGCCAATTACCGGGAATTGAGCAGGCTAACATGTTGGCTGCTTTTGAAATGCGCCTGAATGAATTAAAAGAATTCTACACTCGGTACGTTTTAAGAAATAAAGAATAATCAATCATATACATAGAACCCTCTATCGAAGGCCGCTTAAAAAGCGGCTTTTTTTATGCCCTCATAAAATTTTCCAGTTAGCCAAATGTTGACACATGTTAGCTTTTAGCTCACAATTCATTTCATCAAGCAGCAGCGAACAGGCAGGAAGCCCACGAAGTAGCCGCCCGGGGCGCACGAAGACCGGGATGATTCGCTAACGCAGCAGGTGAAAAACGTTCTGACAGCTGGAAAGACAGCACTGAGGCATGACCAACAGACCACACAGCAGAGGGCAACACGATGTTCACATCATACGAAGAGTATTTCGACAGTCTGGCGGAAGGCGAAGAGGCCATGTCAGAAGCAGAATTTAACGCAGCTCTCCAGTAACACTCACCGCGCCCTACGGGGCGCCACCGAGGCAATCATGAGCGACAGAGGTTTCTGGATTGTAATTGTCGTCGGCACCTGCGGCCTGTTCTGGACGGGAGTCATCGTAGCTGCACTGATTTTTAAAGGGGCATGGCAATGAGCAAGATCGTCCCAAACAGCGGTAAGGCCGTCAGCCTCCGCAACACGCGCACCGGCGCACCGTGGGTAGCATCGTTCGATTACATCCGCGGCCGCTATCGGTTCGAACCTGTCGGCAATCTACGGGCCATCAAGCGCCCTTTTGAATCCCTGCGGATCCCGCCGGAATTCGAGCCAGCCGGCACGCACTAAAGCACCACCTGAAACAGCAGTAAAAAATGCCCGAATTAATGGGCAGGACCAAACACGCACTTTAATCAAATGAGGCATGACCATGAAAGTAACTAGCGCAACTTTAGTTTGTGAAAAAATCCACGCAGGTATTCATTCCGTATCTGAAAACGACAATGTCATTGGATATATCGCCAAGACCAAAAACGAAGAATTACCTGTTGGTGCAGTTTTAGCAGACGGAACCGATCTCGGTGAATTTGATTGCCCTGACTGCGCAGTAAAAGAAATTTACCGCAAAGCAAACAATATTACTGACGGGCATTTAATTACCAGCGACGACAAGAAAGAAATGCTTTTGGCCTTCATGATGGCAATGCTTGGCGGCTCAGCAGAACGCACAACCCACTAATTGCTGTGTGTAGTCTTCCCCGCCAGCGATGGCGGGGCTTTTTCAAATATTGAAATGCGTCATGCGTTTCCCTCCCGGGGCGTCAACTCGTAGGGCGCATTTCAATAAATCAAAGAGAGGGTTTATATAATGCAAACTTTCAACACTGAATTAGCAATTGAGGCCCAAAGCCAATATTGCAATGACAACCGCCTTCCGAATTTCTCGCCAATTGACGGGATTTGTTACCGCTGCAACAAAGATGTTTATGTTCCAGTTGAGAATAAATACGGCGACTTTGTCTCCGGAATTTCCGTAGAAAAGGCAGCGAGCACCCACATTATTGATTGTCCGCACTGCCGAATGAGTTATTGCGATTAAAAGTAAAAAGGCCCGCACAAGGCGGGCCAGTCTACCGGCTTAACGTCCCGGTGACGGGCTGCCAGGGGACCAACCCTAACAGCCGAGGCATGACCAATGACCACATCGAGGATGCAGCACCGATCGGGCTGCATTCTACCTAAAACTCAGGAGAATTGCACAATGCAAAACGTCTACGCCTATCACTTAAAGGCAAAGCAAAAGTCAGGGAAACCCTCGCTTTTCATCTGGTTTGAAGCAAAGAACGATGCGCGGGCAAAGCGTGACCTCGAAAACCACATCGAGGACGCCGAGCTGGATCAATCCGCTTACTTCAAGCCGGTGCGCACCAATTACCCCGTTGTTGACGATCTGCCGCCAGAAGCGGCGTTCTGTGATACCTGGTGCCTGCGCTACAAACTGGACGATAACCTGTCGTGGCAGGTCATCCCTGCGGCTGAGCGCGAGCCGCATAAACCTGCAGGTGATGCTGGTGCATCAGAAACCAGCAGCAGCCAAAAGCCACAGATAGACCAGAAGACCAATGACGGCGGGGATCCAGCTCACGGGCAAGAGCCGCGAGCGTACTTCGCAAAAATGAGCGCTGACACGCGGGCTGTCGCCGTCATCCTGCACGGCTTCGAGGTGATCGATACCGTGCTGAGTAAATCGCAGATGACCAATGTCATAAACACCGCATTGAGCGGCGAATCCGCTTATATCGCCGATATGCTGCAGGCTCTACGCCTGCCTGCCGTTTCCTGCATGGATCCCGAGCGCTTCGCGGCTTTCGTTGCCGGGGTCGCGCGTCGCTATGAAGAAACCGATCCTGAATCGACCTTCATCAATATCCGCAAATACGTTGAGCAGCTGCTGAAACCGGCCCCGGAGCCGGAAGCAGAAACGACGAAAACTGTACATAAGCGCGGCTATACCCAAACGCATGACGCCCTTGACCGTGAGATCGCCTGCGCGCTGTGGGTCGGTGATGTCGACTGCCAAAATATCGCCGGTGAGATCGATCGCTGGGCGCAGAAAAAAATAAAAAACGATGACGAAGACTTTAAGCGTTGGTCAATGGCGCTGCGCGCTGCCCCGAACATCCTAAAATACAGCCGTGAGACAATTTTCGGTGTGATCCGCAATGTTCCATCGTCTGATATGTACCACTTCCCCGCCACACTCCGCGGCTGGATTGAGAAATATTTGTCTGAGCATGGCGTTTATGAATTTGGCGCGGCGCCGGACGCCGTGCAGTTGGCTGCAGAGCCAGAGCCAGAGCCAGAGCCAGAGCCAGAGCTTGTCAGCTTAGGCGGTGCCCACTTCGATGCGTACAGTCTTTTCAAAGCCTCCCCGCTGGCTGCAGTGCAGGTTGATAGCGAACTGAGCGAAGATACCGAGCAGCAGCCGGCGCCAGAGCAGACATGCAAAGACGCCTCAAACGACGATGAAAAAGCGGAAGTAGCGCAGCGGCAAGAAAGTGAGCCAGCAGCAGATTGCGCACAGGCGTATTTCGAGCCAGGCCGTTACGCTGATATTTCAAACACAGCCTATCACGCTGCGAACGGCATCAGCAGCACTCAGGTGAAGGACGCGCGCATCAGCCTGATGTATTACCACGGGCGCCACGTCATCAAAACGATCGGCCGGGAACGCAGCGACGCGCTGACGTTCGGTTCGCTGGTGCACACGCTGGCGCTTGAGCCAGAGAATCTGGAGCGAGATTTCAACGTAGAGCCGATTATCCCGGACGGCGCTTTCACGAATACCGCCTCA
>NZ_VOSN01000022.1:31703-60648 GCF_020858655.1 Serratia montpellierensis | reverse complement strand
GCCGAAACAGACCGACGCCGATACGCTGCGTGCCGTGATCGAGAAGCATAACGCCACCCTCCCGGTGTCGTATGCGTTGGGCGGCAATTACGAAGAAACCGCGCAATTTTATGTTTCACTGCCGGTTGAGTTTCAAAGCCTGGCAACGGCCGAACCTACGGCTTCAGCGATGAAGGAATGCATCAAGAAGTACAACGCCACCCTATCGGCGCCGTTGAAAACCGCCGGCGGCCGCGACGCACTACTGGAACAACTGACAGCCATCGATCCGGAGTTTGTCGAGAAAGAGCGCGCGATCCCGGCTCCGCTGTCGGTCAGCGGGAACAAAGAAGACATGGCGGCGCGCATCAAAACGATTCTGCCAACAGCCATCTTTGCCGACGAACTGCTTGATGCCTGGAAAAACTCTGATGACGGCCGTCAGCTGGTAACCCAGCAGCAAATGCAACACGCCAAAGCCATTCAGCGTGCGCTGTTTACCCATCCTTCAGCGGGTCCGCTACTGCAGCATGAGCAGCGTGCGGTTGAAGCAAGTTATTTCGGCTTTGATGAGGAAACCGGCCTCGAGGTCCGCGTTCGCCCTGACCTTGAGATCGATCTTAACAGCGTGCGCGTAGGTGTGGATTTGAAATCAGTCAGCATGGGCCGCGTAAAGCAAGACGCGCTGCGCGCCAAGCTGCACCGGGAAATTATCGATCGGGACTACCACCTCAGCGCCGCCATGTATAGCGACATCGCCGCCTTTGACCAGTTCTTCTGGATTTTCGTCAACAAAGACGAGGGTTATCACTGGGTAGCTATCGTCGAGGCTTCTCCTGACCTGCTTGAGCTTGGCCGGCTTGAGTACAAAAAGGCGCTGCGAGACATCAAAAACGCATTCGACACCGACACCTGGCCGGCACCGATCACCGAAGAGATCGTCGACGACTTAAACGACTATGACCAGCGCCGCATGGAAGCGCTGCGCGTTGCGTAAGGGGCAAAAACATTATGAGCAATATCAGCATTCCTGAAGAAAAAACGGCATCGGTCACTGACTCGAACATCGCGCTGTTCAACCCGCAATACCTGACCGCAATCAACCAATTTGCGCAGGTCATGGCGAGCGGTACAGCGACGATCCCCGCCCATCTGCGAGGGAACCCGGCCGACTGCATGGCGATCGCCATGCAGGCCGCCCAGTGGCAAATGAACCCATTCGCGGTGGCTCAGAAAACTTTCATCGTGAGCGGCGTTCTCGGGTACGAGGCGCAACTGGTTAATGCGGTGATTTCCACCCGCGGGCCGCTGGTCGACCGCATCAACTATGACTGGTTCGGTCCGTGGGAAAAGGTGATCGGCAAATTTGATATTCGCAAAGGGGATAAAGGGGAGTATCGCATTCCTGGCTGGCGCCTGGCTGATGAAGAAGGGATCGGGATCCGCGTCTGGGCAACGCTGAGGGGGGAAGATAAACCGCGGGAGTTAGTGCTCATGCTGGCGCAGGCCCGCACCCGCAACTCTACGCTTTGGGCTGATGATCCGCGCCAACAACTGGCCTATCTGGCAGTGAAGCGCTGGGCGCGCCTGTACTGCCCGGAAGTGATTCTCGGCGTCTACACGATCGACGAGTTGGAAAAGGCGGAAGAACGCGAAATTAACCCGCAGCGCGGCGCCTCGCGCGTCAGTGTGAGCCAGCTTGCGGACGGACCTGTTGCCGCACCTGTACAGCAGAGCGCTCCGCCTGTCGATACGGATGATATTGCCGGCGGCATTCGGACAGCTATCGATCATGCAGAAACAACAGACCAAGCCTCAAATATCCGCGCACAGGTTGAAGAGTTACGTCAAAAGCTGGGGATCGCCGCTTACACCGAGCTGAAAAACAAAGTGATTAAGCGCCACCGGCAGATCACCGCATGCGGCAGCATCAGCAGCCAGCTGAAAGACTGCCGGAGCGCCGATGAGTTCGCCGCGGTAGAGGCGCTGGTGCGACGGTCAGAGCGAGATCTAAGCGCTGATGACATGGAGCGTTTCCAGCTAGCGCTCGACGATATGCGCCCAGAGTTTCAGGGCTGATTTTGGAAAATCAACGCACAACGCCGGCCACGGCTAATATTGTGGCCGGTTGTGCTGAGTAGTGAGGCATGACCAATGGCTAAATGGATGACTCTCGAAGAATGGCGAGATGATAACTACACCGATAAAAAACCAAGCATCCAGACGCTCTGGCGCTGGGCGCGCAACGGAAACTTTTACCCGCCGGCGGAGAAGCACGGCAAGCAGTACCGGCTGACACCAGGGACTATTTACATCAACCCCAAGGACTTCAACCTGGGGAGAAAAATAAAGGAAGCGCAGAGCCATAATCCCGCGAGGCTCGCGTTCATGGAGAAAGTGATCAATGGCACGGCGAAGGGAGGGTTATGACATGCGCTTACCGAAAAACCTGACATTCCGCCGAAACCGGAACGCGTTCTACTGGCGCAATCCAGTAACCAAAAAGGAGATCTCTCTCGGCCAGATTTCGCGACGCGAGGCTATTGCCCAGGCGATTGAAGCCAACCACTATATCGAACAAAATTACTCTCCCGTTCTGCTCCTGGAGAAAATCAAGGGCAGCCACGAATACACGCTAAACGCATGGCTCGATCGGTACGATGTCCTATTCAAGCGGCGAGAACTGGCCGAGAACACATACAAAGTGCGCGCCGGCCAAATTGCCATTATCCGGGAACGCCTGGGCGACATGGTGCTGACAAAAATCACGACACGCCACATCGCCGAATTTCTCGAGTTTTGGATCGCCCAGAACAAAAAGACAATGGCCGCAACCATGCGATCGGTGCTGTCTGATATTTTCCGCGAGGCGATCGTGGAAGGTCACATCGAAAACAACCCTGTGACCCCTACCCGCGCGGCGAAAGCTGTCGTGATGCGCGAACGTCTGGAACTGAAGCAATACGGGCCGATTCGAGAGGCCGCGGAGACAATGCCGCCGTGGTTCTGCCTGGCGATGGATCTTGCGCTGGTCTCCGGCCAACGCCGCGAGGATCTGACACAAATGCGCTTTAGCCATATCGTTGACGGCCGCCTGCAGGTTGAACAAGGCAAAACGGGGGCTTTGCTCTCCCTCCCCCTTGATCTTGAACTGAAATGCATGGGCCTGCGACTTGGCACCGTTATCGACCGATGCCGATTGGTCAGCACGTCTGACTTCATGATCAGCGCCGGCATCAGGAAAAATAGCCCAGATGGTTCGATCCACCCCGACGGGTTAACGAAAAAATTTGTCGCCGCGCGGAAAGCATCAGGTTTGATATTTCAGGAAAGCCCGCCGACGTTCCACGAGATCCGAAGCCTGTCCGGCCGCCTGTACGAAAAGCAGAACGACAAGGCATTTGCTCAAAAGCTGCTGGGGCATACAACGGAAATGATGACGCTGAAATATCTCAAAACGAGGGGGAAAGAGTACGTGATGCTGTAAAAGACCGAATATCAAAATTCGGACATATTTCGGACATTTTCGGACAAACGAAAATAAATCCTTTAAAATCAACAACTCAAAAAAAGACCGAATACGATTCCTTTAATCGAGCGAAAACAAATAAATTCAATTTTTTCATATAGATAACTCAGGCATGGATTATAAAGCCATCAAAAATACCTTCGTTAACCGTCTTTTGCATTCAAATAGTTATCAAGAATCTCGATTCGATTCGGGAAAAGTTCGAGCGATTTTATACCGCAAAATCCTGCACACCTCTCCCAAATCATCATAAGACCAGAAAGCATGACCGGTCATCAAATAACCGGCAGATCATCCCACTCGCACGACCGCATATCATTGACGCAGTACATCACCACGCCGAACACCTCGATCCCTTCTTCCGAGTCTTCGTTACCGAGTTCAGTTTCCCGGCCGGAGCCATCGAGAAACTCAAGCGCGCGATACGGGTAAAGACGTAGCCGGCGCAACACATGCGCGCCTTCCTCCGCAGCTACGATAATACTGCCGTGTACCGGCGTCGCCGACGAATCGACAACAAGCAACGCGTCAGCGTGGATACCGACCGCCATCGCCTGGCCGGCGGCGCGGAGCAGATAAGTAGCGCTCGGCTTTGAAATGCAGATCTCGTCAAGGCTCAAGCGGCACTCAACGTAGTCTGCTGCCGGGCTGGCAAATTTTGGCATCATTCCCATGGTGTTTTACCTCACAACAAATACTGTATGCATACACAGTATAAGCGTAAAAAAAAACCGATGTGAAGTTCGTTTCACCGCAGAAATGATAGATCTATGATCGATAAAGGAAGAAAGTATACGCCGGATTGTTTCCGGCGTGATTTCCTGCTTTATGCTGTGGCCTCTTCTTCCGTACCTGGTTCGTCGACCGCCGGCATCTCAACACGCAGATCTACCCAGCGCCCATCGGGGATATCGATCGGCATCCCCTCGTCATAGCCCAGAACGTCATTGCGCGCGAACGCCGGCGCCGCCGGGTGTGTGCGGTGATAGGTTTTGATCAGTAGGTCGCCGGTTGGCTCTACCTCGTAATCCACCCAGATCAGCGGCTGCTTGTTGCGGTCGAGCGGAACCTCGATTCCGCCATCCGGGCCGCCCCATTGCGCATCTGCATTAAACCCGAGCGTGCCGGAAATCCGGTAAACCCCCTCACTCACACGCTCAGTAGTCACGCCCTGACTTTCGTCGTTGAGTTCGCAGGCGCCATCACGGAAAAGCTTCACGACCGGGGATGCCTTTTTAATGAAGCCGTTGGCGTCAACCGTTGTGTTGACAGATGACCACAGCGAAACCCATGAGACCGTTTTACCTGAAAAATTTGATATACCAGCCCACACTGCGCGAGCGGAACTAACCGCAATATATCCGCACGTTGGGCCACCATCCATCGGCATCGATATCACGCCCCCCAGAACATTGGCAGGTGCATTAGCCGAAGTGCCATTAAACCGGTTGATGAACGACGTATTTTCCTGCGCGTAAACATCAGGGCGGTGAATTGGCCCTACCCCAAAGCCTGCTGCTGTAACCGGCTTCACACTGCTGGCCGCATTCTGTTCGCTGACTTTGGCTGCCGAAGCTGATACAGCAGACTTCCCCGCAGACGCGGCTGCCTCCGTTCGCAATGTCTCTACAGTACGAACGATTTCAGGCGTAATCTCTTCTTCGCCCGGCGTGATGAGGAAATCGTTAAGCGTGCCGTCTTTCGAGTCTGGATATACACGAATTTCGCCAACTTTCCCCAGAGTAGATACCATTACTTCATATTTACCGGGGAAAACCTGCATTGAATATTTACCGTCGTCCGCGGTAATCGCTGCGGATGAATTGCTCACTAAAACACGCGCGCTAGTTTCCTTTGCACGCATGGTGATAATAACATTAGGCTGAGGGTCTCCATAAGGGCCACGCAAAATATCGCTGATTAATGTCATTGCAGTTTCTCCATAAGTTTTTTGATTATCTCGTCCTGACGGTCAATTCTTTCAACCGCCTGATTAAGGGCTGCCAGGGCTATATATCCCAGCGTGGCGTAATCAACCGCCTTGATATTTTCTATTGTCTCGCCTGTACGAAGCTTGAATGAACCACACTGACTTACGGTAAGGGGTATCTGCTGCTCGATTTCCTGAGCTATTCCACCGATGAATGGTTGTCCATCCCGCTTGCCCGTATATAGCTTAAGCCCGCGAATCAGTGACAGAGGGTCTTGTATTTCTACTAGGTCTGACTTCATTCGAATATCGGAACCGTTAACCCATTGGCCCGTTAAGTTATTAAAGTCTCCGTTATTCTGTAGTCTCACCTCATGCCAATTTCCACGAAAATCCCGATAGGATAAAAAACCGTAATCGGTAATATTTAGCTCTTGCCGTAGCGACATCATGAAGATTTTTTCAGTGCCTTGTGCCGTCAATCGGCAATAGGCACCGCCGCCAGCGACTGTGCCACTGCTGTTGGTATGTTGCTGGCTAATATGGATCGATGGTGATGCGTCATTGGCATCGCCAGTGATGGTTATGCTCTTTTTTGCCGCGACGGCGTCATTAAATGTGACTGACTTGCGAAACTGGCAATACCCACCAGCGTCAAGAGTGGCATTACTCTTCAAAATTAATGGGCCACTGATTTCTTGAGAATTAGTAAGCGTCTTGTCTAATTTATTATTCAGCGAAGCCGTAATACTATTCCAGGCCGGGCCGGTGTAAGTGCTGCCGTCAGGCAACGTCACCGTGATGTTTCCGGTACCGCTGAATACCTGTTGCCAGTTCTTCTTATCCAGCAGCAGCCCACGCAACGCCTCTGCGGTATAGGCGTGCGTCTGCGCTGTAATCGTGACCATCGCCCCATAGGGGATCGGCGTCCATGCCAGACCGCTGGCAGATGGTCCATCGAAATTACGCACCAGAGTAAGCGCCGTGTTCGATTCCACCGACTTAACCCCGAGGGTATAAACGGTCTGGCCAACTGTCACCACAATGAAGTCGTTGGCCTTGAGTTCTGTGCTGAACGCAGTACCGCTGCCGGTAACCGCTGACGAGTTGTTTTTAAGGGTAATCGTGCCTGCTGGCATGGTGTTCTCCTGAATTTTTGCAACAAAAAACCCGGCGCAGTGGCCGGGTTGCTTGGTGTTGAGTGACTTTTATTTATCGCAGGTCGTGCGAGTGAAGTTGGTTTTATTAACCCAACGCCAACCGAACGGTCCACCAGCTCTATATTGTGTCTGTTCAACCTGCTTGCGAACGCCATAGATAGGAACTGATGTCTCCTGCCCAGCGATAATGGCCGTCCCATAGCAAATAGGTTCTTGCTTTTCCAAAATGCCTGCGCAGCCAGTGATAGATGCTGAAACCAATAATAAAACAGCTAACCTTTTCATCCCTTTATTATCTCCCTTGCTGTGATATCCATATCCTATCATCGATAGCCTTGACTAACGATCGTTTGCAACGATCAATATCATCAAAATCAATTGGCATTGTCGATCATATCGGCAATCAAAAGCCAGATACATCTATTACGTACACTGAATCCTTTGTGTTGTAATAAGTTATATTGTGCGCTTCACCGCCGGGAGTGTCCCATGCGCCGGAATACACTGATGTATTGCTCCCATCAAAAGCTGAAAAGCTCGATATTGGTTGCTGGAACGGCCTTGGTTGTTGATGACCAATAACAGCCGTAATGTAACCTGTAGTGGCTGGTATTATCGCCCATCTGCCCGCCAAGGTTTCTCTCACATTGTAACCGGCCCCATCGCTCCCAGGCTCGCCAAGCCGCCGCGGCGCAGGCATAACTTTAGTTTCATTAGTTTGAATGCATCTGCCCTGCGCATCAAATATGTTAATTCCAAATTTTACCGCTGGTTGAAATTGTGTCGAGAAAGCGTAAACATCTATAGCATATGGACCATTGCCAATTATTAACTTAGATGTGACAGATGCACCACCACTCGCAGATCTGGATACAGAGGCGATAACTCCGTTTGTATTTGCCACCATTGCCAAAACAACTGGCTTAGTAAAATCAACATCGAGCTGATCATTTCCTGCTCCAGCGCGAGCTATACGATATTTTTTAACCAAGCTCATCGGCGTGCTATCTGGCGTAGCCCACGGTACCCCATCGTTATCTACAAATAACGCTCCCCATGACATAATCACACCTTCACAAGATAAATAATAACCCAACCAGAGTATGCAGGGGCAGTACCACCGCCCCAGACACCATTTGCATCAAACATTTCTATGGTGTTATTGCTAACAACTCTTAGCCCTCTCCTTTCTTGAGTAAAACCTATCCCATCTTGAAGGCTCATAAAGTCTATTCTATACCCACTTGGGACATTGAAATTCCAGCTACCAGATTTTTGATTTTGCTCAACTCTAATTGTCCCAATTGTGAAAACCTTAACAATGCCTGTATTATTCGGAGTGCCGTTCATATCCCACGTTTGAAAACCCCACGCCACATGTTCTCCTTAATATTCGCCTATAGCTACACGCAGCACTCCATTGCCATCATATAGCCTGATTGAATTATTTCTTTGGATCATTCTTCCGCCGCTACCCGTCCCGTTATTTTCAAAGACGCCACTCTTATCAAGCCTCCATCCTTGCCTTCCAGCAACATAATCATTCGACTGGATATAATCGCCAATCATCGCGTTTTCTATCCAACCCTTGCCGATAAAGCCCTGACTAATAAGCACCTGTCCATCCTTGATAATGAACGGCGAGTAATAGCTTCCGCTGCTACCGCTGATAACCACGAACTGGTTAGCATTGACGGCGACGCGTGTATCAACCTGTGTGCCGTTGACGGTCACGGCCACCGCCAGGCCGGCGTCGTAATTCGTTCCGTTGTACTTAACGCCGGTTTTCAACGTCCAGATCGCCGAAGGGCCGGAAGCGTCTGCGTAGGCCGTCATTTTCTCCTGTATGGCGGCTTCCTGATCGTTGAATTTGGCGGTGACGTCGGTTTCCAGCTGCGCAACTGAGCTTTGAGCATCAGCGGCCACCTTCTGTGCCTGAATTATCCCGGCCCGGTTTTCGCCATAGTTGGCCCATTGTTGGTTAGCGGTGCCGTATTCCGCCAGCACGCTTTGCAAAATAGCCTCTGGGCTGGTTTTCAGCGGCTCCAGCAGCGCCTTGCCGTCCTCGGAATTGAGGTATTCATCAACCACCGAGCCGATCAGGTCATCGGCATCTACATTCGACATGCCGGCAACAAACGGCGTCCAATCCCCCTTATTCCCGATCCGGTCAACCAGCCGCGCGCGGTACCAACGGCGCACACCCGCCGGCATAGGGCCGTGCTGATAGCTCACCCCAGGGTAGGGAACGTTTGCCAGCAACAGAGGGTTCTGGCCGTCGGCGGTAGTTGCCTGCTCGATCTCGGTGTAGGCTGTATCGCCGGCGCCGGAGGGAAAGCCCCAGGTGATATCGATGGCCCATACGACATTATCACTGGCCATGAGGTTCACCGGCGTGCCGGGTTTACCCACTTTACCGCTGAGCGTGGTCGAGTCGGCATAACCCCAGGGCGATGACACGTCGACCGCATTCACGGCGCGCACGCGCACATCGTACACCCCGGCGTAGATCCCCTGAACGGTAAACCCCTGCGCACTGGTGCGCCCGATGTTTACCCAGTCCCCCTTATCCTTGCGCCACTGTGCCAGATAGTCGATGGCGCCCTCCACGCGCTCCCAGGTCACCTGCATGGATGCTACCGTCAGCCCCTGCGCCTGATGGTCGACTTCGGTGATAGCGATTCCCTTCGGCGCCGGCATGACGTTTGGCGGCGTGACTGAGATCGGCCGCGGATCTATACGCACGCCGTCATCGATATAGCGGTACTTGTTGGGGTCATGCTGCACCCCGGCGATTGTGAATGTGCCGTCATCGTTTGCTGAGATAGACGTGACGCGAAAATACTGGATCGCCAGCTTGTCACTGTCGATGCACCACACCGCCCCCGGCACAGGTGTTTGCCGATAAGCCGTTGAAACGGTCAGCGTCTTTTTGTCGGCGCTAATAGCGCTGATTGTGCGGCTCTGCGCAGTGCCATCTGGCAGGTTCACCACCAGGCGGTCGCCAACAGCATAGTTTGCCGGACGGTCAACGGTAATATTCCGGCCGCCAACCTGGCTGATACGGCCGCCATTCTCCCGGCCCGCACGGAAAGGATCAGCCACACCGATGATTTCCGCGGGCAGCGGGATGTAACCATCCAGCCCCACGTTGAAGGAAATCGATCCGTCTTTGGCATTGGACAAAATAGCCCACCGGCCCCGGCGGTGCGCTTCGCTCTGCGAGGTACAGCCGATTGCCGTCAGCTGCATCTGATTCACGCGGTAGCGCTCGACCAGCTCGGAATCATAGACGCCTTCGATGGTGTCCGAGTAGTGGTTAAGCGGATCTGACCAAGACACCTGGCATGAACTGAACCGGTTTTTATACGAACCACCGGCATAGGTGAAAACGCCGTCAACCACGTTTGAAACGTGATACACGTAATCGACGTCGCTTTGCGGCACGTCCGCGTTCACGTAGATCTGATCGTTACCCCAGAAGGTGATACCGCGAAACACGGCGGCCAGGTCGCGGAGTACCGTATAGGCGTCCTGTTGGTTCTGAATGAATACATTGCAGGTAAAGCGTGGCTCTTTCCCGCCGGCACCGTTAGACACCATTTCATCGCAGTATGTGGCAATGCTGTATAGCTGCCATTTATCGATCATGCTGGCATCAACGCGCCCGCCCATGCCGTAAATTTCATCCAGCACCAGATCGTAAAAAATCCAGGCCGGATTATTGCTGTAGGCCAGCTTAAAATTACCGGTCCACGTCCCGCTTGAGGTTCTCGTGACCGGGTTGTAGTTGTCCGGCACGCGGATCAACTTGCCTTTCGGCTTGCAGGTCGTTTTCGGCACGCTGCCGTTAAACTGGCTGGAATCGAGCTCGATATACAGCAGCGCCGTATTGGGGTAACGCATCTTACTGTCGATAACCTCAGCAAAAGAGAACACTTTGAAGGCATTGATCAGTCTGCTGGACGTCGAATCAGGCGTAATGCGGCGCACCCGGATAGACCAACCAGACGTTGCCCGCGGCAGGTCGATGCGGTGGTCGCGCTGATAG
This sequence comes from Serratia montpellierensis, assembly GCF_020858655.1. Lineage (NCBI taxonomy): Bacteria > Pseudomonadati > Pseudomonadota > Gammaproteobacteria > Enterobacterales > Yersiniaceae > Serratia > Serratia montpellierensis. Next base: position 49,999 of record NZ_VOSN01000022.1, on the reverse strand, counting down.
TCTGAGGTGGTCTTGCCATCAAATTTCCCATCAACGACGGTTTGGTAGGCGCTACCGTCTGTTGAGAGATCGATAGCATATTGCGTGACCGTCCCGACCATGTCGTTGTTGTCTTTGTACTGGTACTGGATAGGCAGACTGAGCTTGATTCGCACCGCATCGATCGTCAGATTGGAGAACTGGCGCACCCACGGCGAAGCAACTTTAACTACAATATTCGCCGAAATCTCGTTGTCGATCTCCGGCATGCCCTGGATATAGGTCTGATCCTGCGTCCCTTTGCGATACTCCCACTTCACGTTTGAAAAGTTGTAATTGCCGGCATCATCCGCCAGCGGGGTATTGTTCAGGAAAATTTGCTGCGCCGTGAGATCGCCCTGGATTTCTCCTTCCGATAACGCAATCACCATTTTCAGTTTGGCGACCGACAGCAGATCGTCAGCCTGCTCTACCGGAGTATGTGGGCTTCCACCGCCACCTTTGCGGCCACTGATGACCGTTTGCCCTTCAAGTAGTCTCATTTTTCACCCATAAAAAAAGCTGCCCGGAGGCAGCCATAAACCGTTTAACAAGCAGTTACTGCTGGTCGCTTGAGAAAATGCCGGCGCTGATGATAGCGCCGCCGATCTCCCGTTCGCCGTAAAGCACCGGTACCGGGTACCCCATCGCCACGGTATTCACCGGCGCGCCGAAAGCATAGTTGGGTTTGTTGTCGGTACTTGAGGAAGCACCAACGTTCATGCTGGGCTGAGGGGTAAGCAGCTGCACCACACCGCCCAGCATCATACTCAGGCCGACGCCCGTCAAAATTGACGTGGCTGATATCGTCGTGGCCGTCATTGCCGCACCCCAGGCAGCCATAGACATACCGGCAGTGAAGAACGCGGCCACCAATGCCACAGCGCCAATCACCACCTGCAGCACACCGCCACGCTTGGCACCCTCGATTATCGGCATGATCACGAATTCATTGGCGCCTTTTGCCATGTCGAATTCTTCGATGCCAATATTTTCCCGCCCGCTGAAAAATGCAAAGCGGATCCCGTCGATGTGAGCCGTGGACATGTATTTTTTAAAGCCTGGGATGGTGGCGCACATTGCGCGCAACGCTTCGCGCAAATCCGCGACCGCATACTCATGATGCCGGCCGAACTTTTTACCCATCGCTCCCTTGAGTGTGATTTTTTTAAGCATCCAATAGCTCCTTGTGTCGAACCACCCGCACGGTGCGATCACGGTAATATTTCCCGTACGGTACCCGCGCCGAAAGGTTCCCGAAGTTGTGGTGCAGAATGGTGTTGTCGCCGAGGTAAATCGCTGCATGGTTGGTTACCGGCGCGCTGATCTGCATCATCACCATGTCGCCCGGTCTGATAGCATCGGACGACACTTCGACAAAGCCCTCTGCCTGCCAGTTGTCGTCATAGATGTTTTCTTTCCCATCGATCCACCATTCGCGCTGCACCGAATAATTTTTCAAGAGGATGCCGTGATGCTGGCGGTAATAATCCATGATGAGCGTCCAGCAGTCGGCATAACCCAGCACCCAGCGCCGGCCAACCAGCGAGCGTTCGCCCCGCGGCGAGATTGTGCAAAAGTCACCGTCCGGCCAGGACATGATCCCCCACTCCACGCCGGAATGGTCGCACTGGATGCGGTCGAACTCCGAGGGAATGAGCTGCACAACATCAGGGTGAGAGTGAACCACCATAATCACCTCGCCCAGCGCTTCGGCAGCTGCATAGTCAAGCGGGCAAAGCGTGAAATAGCCCGTCGGCTTGTCGGCAATGTTTTTACAGGGGATATACCGCTGCTGCTTTCCCGTCTCGATGATCACCCCGCAGGCCTCGTTCGGGTATTCAGCGGCCACATGTCGGCGGATGGCCGCCAGTATTTTTTCTCGCATCGTTATTTCCCCTGCAGGTTCGCTGCTGGAAAGCCCCCATAAGGCAGCGGATTCCCTTTTCCGTGACGATCCTCGCAATCGCGCCGGCGGCCGCCACAAACATCCTGCGCAGGATCGTCCGTTGGAGTGCCGTCTTTCTTGAAATACCGATTGCCGTTGTAGTCGCACCCGGTACCGGTGCGATACCAGCCACGCATGCACCAGGTGCAAACCGGTGTGATCTGCCGGGTCGGCAGCTGCAGGTTCTGGATATCGAACGGGGTACATAACTCAAAGTCGATCTGGGCGCGCGTCTCGGCCTTTTTGGCGTTGATGTAGAAAAGCTGCACCCGTTCTTCGGTCGGCATCGCGCTGGGGTTGCCGGCTTTCCAGTTGGCCGCATCGAGATACTTCGCCATCGTCGTTCGAATGCGCACCTTCGCCTGAACCATATCGTCGTAAGCCAGGCATAAGGACGTTACATAGTTTCCGATGTTGCCAATAGAAAGCGTCGGCATTGGCTGCGCTCCGGTGCTCGTCAACTCAGCGCCTTTAAATTCATACGGGTGAGGGTCGTATTCGTTGCCCTGCCAGATGATCGATGGCATGTTCTCGGCGGCGAACGATGCCCAGCCGTCAGCCGGTATGTTGTGCGCATGGAAGCGCAGCACGCGGTCCATACCAAACGCCGTACCGTCGACTTCAACCAGCTGGATTAGCTGCCCTGGCTCCAGCGACTGTAGATCCTGCGTTAAACTCATGGTGCAAAGGCCTCTTCAAAGGTGAATGACAAGGTGATCACCTCAGCGGCGAGAAACGTCGAGGAAATCGAATCCGCTTTCACCCGATAGAGCTTTTTCTCACCCCAGGGGTTTACCCAGAAAAACGACGTGATGACGTGTTTTTGCAGGAACGAGCGGATCGGCGCCACGTTGGATTTTGTGTCGGTCAGGCTCAACGTCCACGATTGAGCCGTGGCATTCAGGCCGCTGCTGGCCACCTGCTTATAGCCATCGCCAAACTGAACGGCGATCACGCTCATATTCTCCGAGCCTGTCGGCTGCGCCTGCGTTCGCCAGGTAAAGGTATCAACGGCCATTTGTCCCCCATAAAAAAGCCAGCGTTGCGGCTGGCCGTTTATCTGCGTCCTGAATATAACAATCCCCCCGGCGACATCTCGCGCTTCAGGCGATCGGTGATTTCGGTCTGGACAATCCCCTGCAACTGCCGGGCTGTGTTGGCGGTATTAGCTGCGCTGACGTCGCCACCATTACTGCTTTCCTGCGTGATGGTGACCGGCGCATGAACAACGATCGAATTACCTCCCGCCGCCGTGAGCCCGTGCATTGGCGCGTTACCTACATAGCCGCCGTCCGCGTAACCCTGGGCGCTGTGCATCATGGCGTACAAGTTGCCAACACCAATATTGCGAGTCGCCTCTTTGGTGAACACGAATTCACCGCCGTGCACGATGCCTTTAGGCTCGTACTTGCCGCCGTCGCCGGTATATCCGCCGTCGTAATGCAGCCCCATTGGAACTGCGCCGGGGTTATTGCCGCCAGATGGCGCGCTGAGCGAGTTGCCAATCCACCCCATAGCCGCCTGAACGGCGTATGCCACCAACAGCTTGTTGATGACGTCCACCACCATTTTCAGCATAGAGACGCCGAAACTTTTAACGTTGGCCGATCCGGTTGTCGCAAGGCTGGTAAGCGTGTCGCTCAGCCCAGTGAATGCAGCATTGGCGACGTTAGCGACTGAGGAATAGACGTTGGTCGCTGAGTCCAGATATTCATTCCAGCCTTTCAATGCGCCTTTTTTCCAGTCGGCCCGCAGTTTGTCCTCTTCGGCGTAAAAATCACGTGCCGCCTGCAGCTGCCGCTTGTAACCGTCATCTTGCAGGCTACCGCCCTGATTCTGCCAGCCCTGCGCGAGCTGCGCCTCTTCCATGCGGCGCCGCGCATCCCGATCGCTCAAGCCGGCGCTTTCACGCAGCGCCTGACGCTTCTCGCTCATCTGGGTGACATACTTGGACGAAGCGTCCTGAAGTTTGTTAAGCCGCTCCTGCTTGGCGATCTCGTCGCCGAGAACAGCCAGCCGTTCCTTTTGCGCCAGCACGCTATCTTTGCTGGAAAGTAGCGATTTTTCTTGAGCTGTCAGCTTCCGTTTATCGGCGGCCTGCTCCAGAACGGCAAATTTCGCCTGCTCCGCCCACAAATCCTTGCGTTGTTGGCTGATGGTGTCATTGATGCTGCGGTGGTCCTGCAGCACTTTGAGCTGTGCCTGGAGCGCCAACAAATCGGCCTGCGCTTTTTCGTCGGCACGATCACCGGCCGGCGCCGTATACTGGCGCCCTTTCGGTGTTTTCGGGTCTTTGAATTTTTCATCGATCCGGGCATTGAGTTTGTCAGCCCGTTCTTGGGTGATGTAGCCTAATCGGAGTTGCTCGTTAATTTCCTTGTGGAGCTTTACGCGTTTTTCTGCGTTCGACTCCATGGATTTTTCAAGGGAGTCAACTTTTTGCAACGCTTTAATTCTGTCGTTCGCGGCCTGCTGCTGAGCACCTTGCAAGTCCGCCTGCAGATTACCCACCAGGCTATTGAGTATGTCCCCCATAGCCTTATCTTTTGCAGACGAAGACGTTACAGGAGAATTGAGAACTGCACGCGCTTTCTCCAACCTGGCGACCGGATCATCTCGTCCTATCCCGAGCATTTTATCCCACGCCCACGAGGCAGCCCGACCAATGCCATCCCAGGCAGACTCAAGCACCCCTAGCCCTTCTTTAATTTCCATCGCGCGCTCATTAATGGCGCGCGCATAGGATTGCTCCGCAATTTCCTGGGCTTTCCGGGTGTTTCCTGCTTCAATTTGCGCCGCGATCTGGTCGTAAACCGTCGAGGTCAGGAAGTGATATTGGTCATTGAGTGCCACGACAGCTTTCAGTGGCTCACCTTGCAATGACTTGAATTGCTCGGCGGTTTTCTCTATGGATTGGCCGGTAGCCTGTTCCATATTGATCGCTGCTGTGGCGATCATGCTTAGCTGTGAAGCTGTATATTCGCCCGAAGAGTTGAGGGTTGCCAAAGCCTGGGCGGACTTGCTTACAGTGCTATTGGTTGAATCCGCAACCTTGTCGGCCATGAGAGCCAAACGATCGGACGTCAGCCCAGCATAGTTACCAGTCAGGATGATCGAGCGGTTAAATTCTCTGGCTTCCGCACTTCCCTTCTCGTATGCAATGGCGAGACCGCCAAACGCAGCTACAACAAGCCCTATTGATCCTGCGACCGCTGCGCCGCGAAACGTCATCAACTGGTCGATCAGCCCGGAACGATTCGTCAGGGTGATGCTGGAGCCACGCAAAGCGCCCAGGTTCCCGCGCGCCAGCTCTCCGAGCATAACGCCCAGCTCCCGGCGGGCGGCCGACGTCTGCAAACTGAATTTATGCGTGGCGTCGCCAGCGGTGGACAGCTTTTTGATGTAAATGTCCGCTGCGGAACCAACGCCCAACTGCGCGGCACGGTAGCGCAGTAGCTCTTCCCGCGAAAGGCTCTGCGTCGCCACCTGGTCTTTCAGCTTTTGGATGAAGATCGATTTGGCGGCCGCCGATGCCTCTTCGGCTTTGGTCAGCTCGCGCATTTTTTCCGCGGCGTGGCTGGTGAGCGTCAGATAGTCGTTTTGCGTGATATTGCCGGCGGCGCGGGCGGCGCGCACCTGCGACTGAATGGCGCGCAATTCCTGCGTGCCGGTGCCGAGCTGTTTGATTCGGTCAATCTGGCGGAAGTAGGATTCGGTCAGCTGGTCCTGCGCCCGGCCGGATGCCGTCGCCGTGGTCTGGGTCTCGCGCAGGCGGCGGCTGTATTCCGCTACCCGTTTGTGCGTTTCCTCGACCTCGTGCGCCACCTCTTTCGATACTTTGGCCGTCTCTTTGCCAGAGGCATTGAAACCGTCAGCCGCGCCGGCGGCGCCTGCAGCGGTTTTCTGGAATTTATCCAGCTCGCTGTTGCCGCGCTGCAGGTCGCCGGTATCGACGCGCAGGGAGATCGATGCAATGTCTGTCATGCGGGGCTCCGTGCAGTAAAAAGCCAGCGTTAGGCTGGCTATGTTTTAGGACTTAATTGCCCGCCAAATTGCGCCGCCGGGTCTACTTGCCTTATCCAGAAACTCTTCAATCGCCTCGCGAATCGAGTTTTTCACCGCGTCATCTTGGGCTTTAACGGTTTCTGCCTTAGCAATAATCGCATTGGAAATTTTCGCCGAATCAATGCTGGCATCGTTTATCAGCACATGATTTTGTTCAACAACAAACGGGGAAATAACAAGACGCAACGCCCCTTCACCATCAAAAAATGAAATTTTTCTCGGTTTATTTATCCTGTCCAACAAATCAACGATCCGCGTTAACTGTGCCTCGACTTTATCCAGTTCGGAGGCGTCGACGTTTACGCCAAGTTTTAAATCGCATTTCATATTTCACTCCTGCCTTTTGGCTTTATTTTTTATGGATGGTGGCAAGCGCAGCGGCTTCCATCACCCTGATATCCGTTAACGCGGTTGCCTCATCGTCGACGCCGTGCAATTTCATCACCCAGGGCAGGCAGTTGTAATCCAACCCGGTGACGCCGCCCATACCGGTACGCCATTGCGTCGCCATTGCCCGGAACACCTCGAACACTGGCCACACGTCGGGGAGCACGTCGATCGGCTCCCCTTTGACGTCCTCGGGCGTAAACCCAAATGCGGCCAGTTCTTCCGGCGACGGATCAGGCGTATAGAACGCCGAGGCAACCGCTGTTAGTTTTTTTCACGAATCGCCATCAGCTCGCGGGTGTAAGTCATGGCGATGGAGTCGAACGCACGCGGGTAGTTTTCCAGTAGCACCAGCACGTTCTCGCTGTTGAACTCGTCAGGCAGCGCCCAGCCAACGGCGATTTCCTCGATGAATGCCACCATCGGCGCGCTGCCGTGGCTGCCGGCCTCAATCTGCTTTTCCGTCGCCTCGCGCAGGGTGTTTTCCAGCGCTTCCAGCTGGCTGCGGGTCTTATGCTTGAACGTGAACGTCAGCACGCCATCTTCTGCGCCGGCGCGCGGGATTGTGACGTCTTTTTTAAACGTCGAGTTTGGGACCAGGGTAAATTTTGCTGTCATGTCGGAACCTGCGAAAAAATGGGGCTTGCGCCCCGAGGGTTAAAATTACTTGTCCTTGTAGAACGTCATGGTGCGGGACTGTACCGCGATCGATACCTGCACCGTTTCCACCTGGTTCACGGCCGATGTCGGCTGCGGGTCAAAGGATGGCGTACCGGACCAGTAGCGGGTTTCTTTCGACGTTGGTGCGTACATGTAAAACGGCAGAATGTCGCCAACGCGATCGGCAGCGATCAGGACGTTATAAATCGGCAACGTCGAATCATGCGCAAAGGTAAACGTCTTGGTCTTGGCTGCCTTGTACGTCGCAAGGTTGCGCTGGCGGTCGTCCTCAAGGAACTGGATCTGCACGTACTGCTGATCGCCGCCAGACGCCCCCACTTCGGTGATTTGTGGGATCTGCGTCCATTCGGTGATTTTGATAAGCGCGCCGGCGCCGCCGCCAGCCGGGAAAAATTTGGTATTCGACGTATCCAGTGCGCCGATCGTCACCGCCGTTGCCGTCGCCGCTGTCACTTTGGCGACCAGGTTGTCGATGTTTCCCCAGCCTGATTTGATGAGCACAATGTCATCGGCGGCCAGGGTGCCATTTGCCACGGTAAACACCGCGCCCTTGGCGTTACTAACCGCTGATGTTGGCAGCGCTGCCGCCATCTTGGAACCAGCGAAAACCGTGGCGCCGTTTGGTAATGCAAATGCCATAGTGGATTCTCCAATTTTGGGCATAAAAAAACCGCCGCGGCGGTCAGTGTGTGATGAGGTGAGCGCGATAGCTCATGCTGACGGGGATGGAATAGCGGGTGTCCGACGTGATGCCACGGTAAACCGTCGGCGGCGTGCTGATGTAGCAGGTGAGCCCCCCATCGCTGAGCGCCAGGCCAGCAGGGAACAAAGCGGCCACCTCATCGGCTAGCGCGCGGGCGCCATTGACGCTGACGCCTTCGCCGGCCTTCGCCACGACATTGATCTGCCAGATGCCCGGCAGCACCTGCAGCTTTTCAGCCAGGTCGATCGTCGTCGTGGTCGCCGGCATCGCGTAGGCCTGAAGATAGAGCGTATCCGGCGGGTTTTCCGAGATATTCTCCCACACCACAGGCACGCCTTTAGCATTGGCCCATTCACCCAGGCGCGCCTCGAGCAATTCAGCTATGCGGGTATGACTCACGATTTCACCTCCGATACGGCTGCCTGGAAATGGCGCTGGAAATCGGCAGCAGTGATCCGCACCATGCCACCAGGCGCCTGCGACGAGTGGCCAAATTCCAGCGGGTAGGCATAGGGAACGTTATTGGTGAAGTACACCGCCTGCATGCCGACACGAAAACGCTCGATCACCAGCGTGCCGGCGGCCAGCGTTTTACCGCCCGATTTATCCACCTGGCCGGTTTCACCCTGCGGTGCCGCATCCAACCCCACCTGCCAGTTGCCGCGGAACCGGCCGCCGGTATAACCGGCCGGCGCCTTGATATCCATGCTGTCGGATACCCTGGCGCGCTTTTTCAGGCGCCCGGTCGGTGTCAGGTTGGCCGGATCGTTGCGCTGCGCATCGTTGTGTTCTGCAACCGCATCGTTATAGGATTTGGCCGTGGCGTTCACCTCCCACAATTCGGGATTGCCAACGGGTGACTTATCCAACAACTGAGTGAGAATACGGATCCCCGTTGCGCGGACTACCTGCGCCTGATTGGCCTTTGCCTTGTCCACGAAGGCAGTGATCGCCTGCATGAACACGTCGTTTTCTGCCATGTCATGCCCTCAGCTGTACGCGGTAGCAGATCAGCACCGCTGCCGGCTTAACCGGATGCGGATTAACCACGCGATATTTTTTCCCGTCGATCTCGATGCGGTCATCGATACGGATTTCCGTCTGGTAGGTTGCCACCAACAGCACATCGCCGTTCTGGATCAGCGTGCCGTCAATTTCGCCCGGCTTATATTCCGTCACAACGCCGATCACGTCCGCCTTTTCGTCGGGTAATCGCACCTCTTTCCCGTTTACCCGCGTCACTTTCCCGCCCCGGGTTAGCACGCGCTTTTGCCCGTTCTCGGTAAGCAACCGTGTGGCGGTGGCGCGCATCCGGGTATAGTTGATTGCCATGTCAGCCCCGCATTACGTCAAAATTAATGCCGCCGCCCTCGCCGAGCAGCCCATTAAGCAGGCCGGCCAACCACGAGAAATATGGCGCGTTTCCGCTTGAGCCCTCGGCATACTGCACCGCCACCGCGCCGGAGACGCTTTCCGCTACCACTTCGCCGCCACCAGCAAAGCTCGGCGTCAGGTCGGTTTCCTGCGCTTCTACCGCCAGGCGACACTGTGCCTGGATCAGCTGGCGCGGGATTTTGTCACTGGCCAGCGGCACACCGTCCACTATCACACCGGAGCGCGGCCACGGCAGCGCCTGATCCGGCGATGAACGGGAACCACGCCAGCTTTGCCCTGCCAGGTAATCCATCGCCTGCATCAGCAGCGTTTCGCATTCGCTGTCATCGTCAGGCAACGAATAGCCGCGTGTCGTAGCAAAATCACGAGCATCCCGCACGCTGGCGTAGCTGTTGAAATCCGGCGAAGCGGGATCCGTTATCAGCATGATCACCCCCAATAAAAACGGGGCCGAAGCCCCGAATAGATTAGCCGCCGACTTTGGCCGCCTTTTCCCCGAACGTAACCATAACGCCAGCGGTATCCTTGTTACTGGTGCGCACCTTGTTCCAGTTTGCGCCGGTGGTCAGTTGTGCGTCCGTTGGTGACTTGAGGTTATCGTTTTTCCACTGATAGCCTTTCAGCCCGATAGTGAAATCGTACTCGCCCTGCATCAGGGCTTTCAGGTTTTCATTACCCAGAACGTCCTGCGCTTTCATGATCAGCGGCGTGGTCTGTACTGCCGCGGCGGCAGAGGTCAAGCCCAGCACATGCTGCAAGTTGTCATCAGCCAGGGCCGGGATATCGGAAATGATGAAACGGCGGCCCAGGCCATCTTGCATCACGTTCACGTTACCGATTTTGAAAAGGCTGTTGGCGTTCGTCAGCGCCTCATCGATGAAGTCGTTGTACGTTGCACCATCCATCACCCAGGCCAGCAGTCGGGAGAACGCATCACCCATTGGTCGGGCGCCTTTGTTCAGGCCACGCAGTGACGGTTTTACCGCGCTGCCGGCGGCACCGGAGAGATCGGTGATCATTCCGCTATTGGTGGAAATCGCCGCTTTCAGTGCGCCGCAGGTGGTGTTCAGGTAGTCCTGAATCATCGCCTCAGCCGCCTGTGCTGCAACTACTGCTGCCGCCTCTGAGACGTCTTTCCCCAGGCGCTTCATCATGGTAGGGGTGACGCTGACAGGACCAATACGTCCATCAACTTTAACCATGCGATCCAGCAGCTGGCCCAGCTCATCCGGCGTTAATTTTTTATCCGCGTACGCATTACGGCGCTGAGCGAGGCCGCCAATCAACTGCCAGCTGGTTTGTTCGATAAAATCACCGATGTGATCGCCGTTACCCAAAATGAGAGTGCCGCCCGAGGCGGCGTTAAACTTCTGCACTTCCTGATCCACCAGCTCAGTCGCGGCGGTAGAAACTTGCTGCTGAAAAATAATGAGGGACATGCGTTACTCCTGATTGTTTTCGATAATTTGTCGTGCACGGCTCACCAGTGAATCTGGGTTGTCGCCATTTCCATTCCCGCCGCCCCCGGCGCCAGGGTTGCCGCCACCGTTACCCCCGGTTCCGCTGGCTTTGCTGCCGATAATCACGCCCTTGAAGGCCGCGTTACCGACGAATTCTTTTTTCAGTTCATCAATGCTGGCCGCGCTCGGCTTGCCGGCACCGTCAAGGATGCGCGTCACGTGCTGACCGTCTTTTTCTTCAATGGCCAGGCGTGACTTGATGTGTGGCAGCATCACCGGCGCGGCGTCGCCCGCCAGTTCAGTCGCCAGTTTCTGCGCCACGTTGTCCACCAGCAGGCCATGCAGGCTGGTATTCAGCGACTCGATTTCCGCTTTCGACTTCGCTTCGGCATCAGCCAGTTTTTGCGCCCAGGATTTTTCCAGCGCCTCAACGTCGCCGTTTTTCTTGGCCTGCTCTTCCGCCGCTTTCTTGGCGTCTTCCTCGGCCTTACGCCGCGCTGCCTGCTCCGTTTTCTTTTCGGTCATCAGCTCGTCGACCTTCTTTTTCAGGCCGTCGAGTTCTGACGTGTCGGGCATGCCTTCGATCTGCACCTGGTAGCCGTCGCCGGACTCTTTATAGAGCGCCTTTTGCACGTCATTCAGCGCGTTGTACTCGTCTTTCGTGATTTTGAATTTCATCATCAACCCCGTTGTGATGTTGCGGCCCCAGGCCGCGGGCATAAAAAAACCGCCGTGTGGCGGTCGCTATAGTCCGGCGTCCGAAAACGCCCGTTCGTCAATTTCTCGCAGCTGCTGCAGGCTGAGCCACTCCCCTTTGTCGGAAAAGAATTCCGCCGGCCGCATACCGCCGTCGCGCATCAGGCGGGCACGGGTTTCGCCCAATACCTCTACCTGGCGCCGGTAGGGCTGTCGTTGCAGCCAGTCCCGATAATTGGTTTCCGCCGGGACCTGGCCATCCATACTGGCGCGAGTACCCGCCGGCATTTCGTCGGCATCGATACCCAGCGCTCGCCACGATTTCACCACCAGCGTTTCCACCGACCGGCAGCAGAAATGGATCCGCCCCGGGCCGGCGCCATAAGGCACCCTGTGACCGATGGGTTTGTTGTCCAGCGTGTAGCGCAGGCGATCGCGCACGATGCAGGTCGGCGTCGTCTTGTTATCGAGGGTTGCCAGCCATTGCTTGCAGTCGATAACGTCGGCGTTGGCCTGGGCGAATTCCGTGCGCGCTACAGCCGCCATATGGCTGACGGCGGTTTTTATCACGCTGGTTGCATTGGCCCGGCCGGTTTGCAAAACACCGTCCTGATAATTTCGTGTGCGGGTGCCGCGGATCCGCCGATAAATCTGGTCTGTCGTTTCCCCCTGCAGATAACCCTGGCTCACGGCGTTGCTGATGCGCTGTAGTCGGTCGCTTTCCAGCTTGTCGGCCCATTCGCTCAGCAAACGCCCCTGAAACGGCCGCGCCAGCGCTGCGGCGTAAACCTGCTGCGGTGTCAGGCTGATAAGCGGGTAACGCTGTTTCACCAGGTCGGGCAGCAGAGAATCGAACAGGCTGAACTGGAAACCGCCCTCGTACCCGATAAAATCGCCCAGCTCGTCGCTCAGCGCCCCGTAAAGCCGCTGGTAAACCTGCCGGTTGATATCTCGCACACCGGCCAGCAGTGAATCAAGGCGGCGAACAGTGAAGCTCTGCGGGTCCAGGTCATCCAGCGCCATCAGCAATTTTGAAGAAAGCTCGGCGTCCGCCTGGTCGAGAATTTTCACCATTCGCCGGGCGACGCCGGTCGAATAGCGAGAGACAAACAGCGCGTGCGCGAGCGTCTCATCATGCAGGCGGCTGTTTATCGTCCTCACGTCCGCCTCCTGTCAGGTCCGGCGCCTGGTTGCGCAGCAAATCCTCCACCTCTTCCGGCGTCATGCTCTGGTCAATCAAGCCGATGCTTTGCTGGTAGCGGATAAAGTCGACCAGCAGCATCTGGCCGGACTGCACCATTTGCATCAGTACCGCCAGCGCCGCGGAATCCAGCGCGGAAATTTCATAGCGTTTGTTCAGCTCGATCGTAGCCTCACCACTGCCGGCAAACATCACCGCGAACGTCAGCGCCCGGTTGATGGCCTGCTCCACGTTGCCGACGCACAAGGACAGGATGCTGTTATCTGTCTGCGCCTCGTCCGTGGCCTGCGTTGCGGTACGGGCGGAGGTGTTACGTTCCACCAGCTTCGCACCCAGCATGGCCATCTGCTTTTCGCGGCGTTCGGCCACCGTCAGCGGCAGATTGCGGTCTTCGGCCTGCACGATGCTGATCACGCCGTCTTTGGGCAGTAAAATGCCCTTCGTTGAACCGACTTTGACGCCACTCGATAGATATTTATCGGCCCATTGCTGATCCAGACCACCTACTGCAATTGTTGGCTGCCCGGTGAGGTGCGAAATCTCGGCGATATCCGCTTCCGCCTGGTAGTGCTTAACGTTCACGTTGGCGATATCAGCCAGCGGCGGCGCATCAGGGGTGTGATCGTTGTTGCTCGAGCCAATCCATGACCACGGCAACTCCGTAAGCTGCTTGCCGGCGCTGTCTTTCAGCTCGACCAGCTTTCCCTCCATCATGCCGGCGGCGCTCTGCTGCCAACGGCGGGCGTACGCCAGTCCATTAACCAGGCGCAGCTCGATCCACACCTTTTGCAGCAACAGCTCGAAATTCTGCGGGTCATCTACGGGTTCGACGTAGTGAACCACCACCAGCGACGTCTTACCGGCGGTCACGCGCCAGTTAATGATTTCTTTGGCGGTGAACAGGCGCAGGATTGGACGGCCAAGCCGCGCCAGCGTCTGGCTACCTGAGGCGGTGTAGTCCGTCAGGATACCGGCGCGCCCGCGCTGCAGGTTCTGGCTGACGCTATCGCGGATCAGTTGCGTGAGTGGTTGCCCCTCGCCGTCGGCGTCCGCCTCCAGTTCCGCAACGCGGCCAGTAAACGTGATTTTTACCGGCTTGTTGAAGGCGATACCCAGCAGGCCGGAGAGCGTCCGCCCGGTCGCATTGATAAATGGCGCCCGCTGCTTATACGCCTTGTAGCGAATATCCTGTGGGTCGTCGTTGACGCTGTCGCTGCTAGGGTGCGGCAGGTATTTTTTGCCGCGCTTTTTAATTTTTCGCTCACCATCAACGCAGTCACCGACGAGCTCCCACTCGGGCAGAAACTCGCGGTATGCCGGGTGGCGATAATCGATGTTTTGCGTGGACATCAGTATGCGAATCCTATGTTGAGGTTGGTAACCGGCTTGATGATCGGGAAGGTTTTGTGGATGTAGTAGCCGGCGCCGTCGTTGGGGTGGTCGTTGTCGGATTTTTTATCCGGCTCGCCGGTTTTTTCATCCCACACCTGCTGCTCAAGGCATTCGGTATAAACCGGGCAGCGCGCCACGTTGACCTTGTAGCGCCGCTCGCCGTTGGCATTACAGAACATGGCATTCATCGCGTTGATGCGGTCTTTCACCGGTGGGTTGGCGTTATCGACTATCACGTTGAATCCGGCATCCTGCAGCTGGGCAATATCCGTTTTGCTGGCGTTGTTCGACTTGCGAGAATCGCCGGACGCATCCGGGTAGATGTAAATTTCCCTCACCTTGCAATAATCGGCGCCATCGTAAAGCCAGAAACGCTCCTTGATGATGCGGATCATGTCGGGGGTGTCGTACGCGTTGATGATTTCGTTAACCGCACACGGCAGCCCCAGGCGCAGAACGTGAACGATGCCGGCCATCTTGCCGACGTTGAAGTCCATCCCGATATAAAGCGGCTCGCCGGGCTGCTCCACCTCGTCGCAGTTGTTCAAACGGCGATCGAACTGGTGGTAAATGGTGCCGCTCGTCAGGTTGGTAAACTGTCCGCGCAGGTAGGCTTTAATCAGCTCCGGCGGATAGCTCCCCATCAGCGAGGGAATGTAGTCCGGCGGCAGGTTCTTTTCGTTGTCGAACGTCGACGCCTGCACAAGGCCGTACAGCGTCGCCAACTCCGGCTTGTCGCGTACCTCTTTGACGAACTGGAGCCAAACGAATTTGAATCCTTCCGGCGTCGTGGTGACGTCGATCCCGTTGCGTAGCCCGTCCACCTTGTAACGCATACGCGCGATGATTTTTCGCCAGGCCTTTTGTGCCTTCTCCTTTTTCATCACGTCGAGCTCGTCGATCAGCGCGTTACCGATTTTAAAACCGACGATAGTTTCCGGCTTTTCCATCGAGCGGCAGATCGTCGTTCCGCGGTACTGCCGGCCGGCGTAGAAATGCACCTCTTTGTTGCTCTCGTTGATCTGGACGCGCATCCCCCAATCGTGCGCCACTTCCTCGACCGTCGGGTAAAAAATATCGCGGATCTGCGGATAAGTCGGCGCAAAGTAGCCCTGGTTGATGCGGGGAAACTCCCACATGCCCTTGCAGATACCGCCGCACCCTACCCACGTTTTGCCAGAACCGAACCCGGCGACGTAGGCTTTGAACTTGTGCGGCATCGCCAGAAAACGAGCCTGAGGAATATTAAGCGTCGGCGCTATCATCATACCTCCTGGCGTCTACCACGTTGATGTTGATCGCCACAGGCTTCGGCGTGTCGTTGTCGTCATCGTCAGCCAGCTCTTTACCCAGCTTTTCGCACTCCAGGCGGGTCTTGTTCGTTGCCGCGCGGCGAAAATCGGTATCTGCTTCAATTTTTGGCAGCATCGCCTCGCTAACGGCCAGCTGGCTGAAGGTACGCAAAATCGACTCGATGCGCGCCGTGTTGCGATCCATTGCCTGTTCAGCGCCGCGGATGTTTTCGCGGAGGATTTTTTTTCGCTCTTCGTTTTCTTCATCGCGGAGCGCTTCACCCCATCGGCCAATATTCGCCGCTGCAATCAGGTTGGACGCCTGCACCCGGCGCAGTTCATCCTCCAGCCCCATCGCTTCGGCATCTTCAATCACATCGTCAGGAAGGAGCATCCGCCGGGCATAGCCACCATGTTTCAAAGCAGCTCGGTTGTTTGCACCGAAGGGATTAACAGGCGGGTCTGTGCGTTTGCCACGAATCGGTTTCGTTTTTGACTCTGGGGCTTCGTCGCTTTCTTGGATGCTTCCAGATTTGGCGCTACGTCCTCCGGTACGCACCTTTGATTTTTGCGTACCGCTTTTGCGTACCTGCGTACCTTTTTGCGTACCGCTCTTTCCCTTGCGTACCCAGCCATGCTTTTTGGCCCGCTTCCTGATTGCCCCCTCACTGATGCCGTATATCTCTGCCAAGTCGCGGAGAGAAAGTTGACCGGCACAGTAATCGCGCTCGAGGCCGCTTTCTTCCGGTTGTGACATAGCATTCTCCATAAAAAAAGCCATCAGCCTGCCGGTGCGCTGGGTGCGCGGTGGGTGCAGGTAGACGACTTTGGTTATTTTGCATTATCGATGGCCCTCGCAAAGGCCACCTGTAATGCTATGGGTCTTTTCTGATACCTTCCCGCCATTGGTTCAGTGTGGCCACCTGGCCGGCGCAGATTGATAACGCTGTTTGAAGCGCCAGCGCATGACTGCCAATGTCGCCCCAGGTATCACCCTGCAGTTTTGGTTGCTCGCAGGGGGTGAACACCGATTCAGGGGGAAACAGCACGAGCGGCGGCGGCGGTGTCCGTTCCGCGCAGGAGGCCAAGAACAGCACCAGGAGCAGTGCGGCGGGCGCACTCGTCATTTTTAATGGCATCCTGATATTTCCTCTGGTAGTTTTCGCCCTGCTGGCGCAGCTGCTGCTCTCTCCGTTGCTGTTCGGCCATCATTGCGCGATTACGGGCGTCATCCGCGCGCAGTGTGGTGATCAGTCCTGCCTGCTGCGCCAGCGTCTTTTTCTGCTCTGCAACTTGCTGGCGTGCCAGCTCCAACCGGTGCAACAACAGCGAGCTGTAACCGCCGAGGCAAATTGACGCCACCAGCAGGAGCAGCAACCCGCCGCCAGTGAGCCTCGAGAGCCAAGTCATTTCTGCTCACCCTCTAGGCGTTTTATCCGGGCATAAAGAAGCGCTGCCAGTTCAGCCCAGCAAAATCCACCCCGTTGATGAAGTCGCTCAAATGACTGTCCGTCGCCGCATTGGATCGCATACTCTTCATATGCGGCACGCGCGATATCAGCATCCACGGTGCTCGCCATAGGCCTCTGGACTGGAACTTTGATTTTTTCTTGAGTCATACCAGCACCTGTCGCGCACGCTCAAATCGTTCTTTGCGATCTGCCAGCCCGTTGTTTCCGCCGTTGATTAGCAGCGTCACCCGTTCGACGTCGCCGGTGTATTGGCCACAACTCCGCGATTTCCAGAACCAGCCAGCGGAGCGCATCGCGTACTCGTCTTTTTCCAGCAGGTCAGGCACCAACAGCAAATCGGTTTTGATGCCGGCGCTGCAGGCGCGATAATTGTCGGCGCCGGTGATCTGGATCAGGCCGCGCCCGCGGTATTTCCAACCATCCCCGGTAGATTTGTTACCCAGGCGGCCGCCGTAGACGAGATTCGCGATCGCCGCCTGGCGGTTCACCGGCACCACCGATTCGCCGCGCTGGCGCCCAAGCATTTTGCATTGCTCCGCAGTTAGCCGCTTGCCAAAGGTCGATTGCAGGCCGGACACGCTGTAGTTGAACGATTCCGCGACCGCGGTGAAACCGGCCGACTCATGCCCTACCTGAGCAATGAACATTGCCTGCGCCACTGACGACGTGATACCAAACTCGGCGAACGTCGCCTCCAGATGTGGAAACCAGCGCGCAGCCAGTCCGGCGCCAATACCGGCCGCCTCTTTGAATTGATCCTGAGTCATGAATTATTCCTGTCGTGGGGAACCGGTGCGGTTGCTGGCGATGCGGCGCAGCATGTTTCCGAAATAGTCGACGCCGGCATAGCCGATAAACATGCTGCCGAGATAGGCGTATGTGGAATCCCAGCCGATCGCAGCCAGGCAATCTTTGATGAAATACGCGACCATCGCGCACATGGCGGCGTCAATTAGTCGGCGTGTCCATCCCTGCTGGCCAACGTATGCGCTGCGCAGTAACGCCATTAGCGCGGCCGTGGCCGCATAGCCGCCGCCCTCCTTGTGAGCGGCAAGCCATGCAATCAGTTGCGCCCACAAGTCGGGGTTTTTGTCAGGCATTTTCATGTCCTCCCCCTGTCGGGGCTGGCCCGATCGTCGGGTGATGAAAAAGAAAACCCGGCGGGTGCCGGGCTAGGGAGAATTCTCAGGTTTCGGGTATGGCTTCGGGCTGAACAGCTTCGTGTTTAGCCGCCGGCGCGCCCGCTTGTTCAGAAAGCGGATATACCTGAACTGATTAAATGTGTGGGCGGTGGCGCGGTGTGCGTTCGCCTGCAAGAAACTACCTCGGGCGCCAGCTTTGCGCCCTTTCGTTGTCATGGCGATCTTGTGATACCACTCTCCGTCGAGCTCGTAGAACGTCGTTTGATGGCTGCCGACGTAATCGAAATTGCTCGCCTGATACACGACGCCGAACCGGCCACAGCGTTCGTCGGCGAACGTCTGCACCCAATCCACAGCGGGATAGAGCAACTTGATGGTTTTAAGCGCATAGCTGATTGCGCGAGATTCGGTATTACGCGGCATCCGGTCATGCACCCAGAGCCT
>NZ_VOSN01000022.1:19726-31693 GCF_020858655.1 Serratia montpellierensis | reverse complement strand
TTCATCGCGTAGCCCCACTGCATGACGCCCACCAGCTCGCGGCCGTCAAAAATACCCAGATGCAAATAGGAGTTGTTCACTACGCGCTTGCTGTAGTGAAAATGGCTGATCACCAGGCGGGCAAGCCAAACCGGGATCGTTGCTACGTGGAGATCGTCACATCCAAAACCGACGGTTTCGCCAGCGTAGACGATCGGCGCCGGCTTTCCGCTGGCGCGTGATACAACTGCATTAACGTGATTTTTCAAGGTCTCGGCACTCCAATAGGCGGGTGTGCTCGTGACTGTTGACGCGGGCATACAGCCCCGGAGAGCGGCAACTTTCCGGGGCGCCCATCTGGAGCGGGAAATAAAAAACCCGCGCGCGGGCGGGTTAACACAATTTTGGCAATTTATCAAATTAGCGTAGAATATGCCCTATTTTGTTGCATTTTGCAATTCCAACCGATAAATAATCTCTTCGCGACGTGTCGACACCAGTTGCAAGGCTTCTACGTCCATTTTCTCCGCAACCTCTTTCAGGCGCGCCCAGTGCGGCGCATATACCCGTGACCAGGTTGAACGATCGACGCTCATCAAGTTGGCCAGTGCGCTGCCGGCGTATTCCTTGTATGTCTCATTTTTGTTTTTTGCCGCCGTTTCCTGCACGGCCAGCCAGACTAACGACACCAGGCGCTTAATAATTTTTGACTGGAGGCGTTTGCCGACTTTGTACGCCTGGTATCTCTCCCACACGTGCTTGCAAATTTCGGTCTGGTATTTGAACTGCAGATCGAAGCCGTAGCAGTAGCGTAGCCATGCGATTTGATGTTCGCCCAACGTCATCACTGCTCGGCGCCACGCGCACGACGAAAAGACATGATCGTTGATCGGTGGCATTGGTCGCCTGCGGCTGCGTGTTTCGAGCGCATAAACGGCGGAATTTTCCGCATCGGCCCAGCGCTCCCCCTCCAGTTCGACCTTGTGGATACGCTGGCGCGGATAGTGATTTTTATCCGCCGGCGGGTGCTCGATAAATGCCTGGAGTTGCCCCTTAGTGCCGCCTGAGTCATCATGCAGCGCATTGGTTAACTCCAGCCGTATATATTCCAATTGCTGTGCGTTCATCATTGCGGCACCACCAGCCCGCGGCGGGCGATTTGAATAATCGTCAGAACGATCGCGCGGTCCATCATCTGGCGCCGCTCTTCGCGTGAGAGATCTTTGCCGTTATCGATCGCGGTGTGGCAATAAACGCAGAGCGCCGCGGTGGCGCAGTCGTCAGTTTTCAGCCCCATGCCCTTCCCCTCGTTCCGGTGCGCGACCTGGGTTCCCCAGTTTCCACACAACACGCATTGTTCGATTTGCCCGACGGCCGCCAACCATTTTTTGCTGCGGTAAATTTTCATCGTCTCACCCCGCAAAATTCATCAGCTGCGCCGCGGCGTTCTCGGCCTCCTCATGGGAGCGAAACGGCTTGTGCAGGATCCAGCGCCATAAAACATCGAGTGCGGCCTGATACAGCTGATGGAACTCTGTTTCGTCCATGTTGGCGAACGCGATGCTGCGGGGGTGTTTGCGGAGAGTGCCGTCGGGGAGTTGGATCGCGTCATAGTGGCCGGCCTCGACCGTCACCCACGCGCGATACGCGTCAAAGGATTTGCACGCGCTGATGCTGCCGGCACGCCGATCAGCGATGCGCTCGAGATACTGCTCAGCCGCATTCAGAAGCGCCGGCTCATTGCCGCCGAACGTGGCCAAGAATCTGGCATAACCGGTAACCAGCTTGCGCTCGTTAGTCGATATGGCGCCGCCGGTAGGCTCCCAGTATTCGAAGCCCAGATTGAGAAGCGCGAAAAAACGACGGTGAAACGCCGGGTTGCGCACCTGTTTGAAATCGGCCACCAGCACGGCGCCGAGCTTGCATTTCGATTGCAGAAATTCACTGGTCTCCGGCGTGGCCGGGATCAGTATTCCTGGTGATTGCTTGATGAGTTGTAACTGCGCCATGTTCTCTCCTGTGGCGCAGCAGGCACGGGGTGTTCAGGCCCGTTAAGTGAGTCTATCAGAATTCAGGTTACGGTAGCCGGCCCGCTCTAAAATTTGTGTTATCAGCTTTGGCGTGCCAACGATGTCTTCTGGCTGTAGCGGCATGAAGGAGAGCTGATCGCCCCGTCGGTACATCAACGCCCGCTCGCAGACGGGGAAATTTTTGAATCTGGCAACCACCGCATCATCCATGCAGCGCACGACTTTGTACCCTCCTGGGGGCGTGTCTTGTAATCCGGTCACCTCAACCTCCTTTGCTGTGTGATTTGTCGGCAAAGAGTGCCATCAATAAAACCAGTCGTCCGCGCTTTCCCAGGTCTCCTGAAGGATGTTCTCTACTCGTTCTTTTGCGCCTTTTTCAGCCCCGAGCACCGACAGATTATCCTGGGCGCCGAGCCACACGGCGACGCGGCAATCGGGGTACGATTTCAGCAGTCGTTTCTGAAACTCCTGTTCAATCGCCGCAACTGCGCCTGCCGGTAACTCTTTGTTTTTCTGGATTACTAATTCAACTTTCATCATGCGCCTCCGTGATACTGGTTATTTATACAGTATAATTATGGTTAGAATAATTTGAGTTTGCAAGCAAAGAAAAGGCCCTTTGCGGGCCTTGATGTGCTACAGGACGAAATTCAATCATTTTCTTTTGAATTTATACCGTTAGCGCCGTCAGTCGTGCGGTTGTTCCAAAGGTCTACAGCATCGTCATGATACCCATTCGGACCACGGGCGCCGCACGACAAGCAGAGGACTTGCCATCCGAGAAGATTGCAGCGGTGCTGCAGCTGCACGTTCCCATTTCCATGCACACCGCAGAACGGGCATGGCTTCAGTTCACTTTTCATCACGCAACTCCGCATATCTGATCCGTCCGTAGTACATACCTGAGCGAAAGCGATAATGCTTTTTGCATTGCCACATGTCCTGTTCTGTCGTCAAATTCACACCCCGCACCAGTCGAGGTGAAAAGTTATGCTTAGGCATGGGTGATCACCCCACGGTGGTTAATGCGATACACACGTTTAGGTATCCCTGAACCTTGTCTATTAACGTTGGTAAACTGCGCCCACATGTTCAGTTCGTTGAGAAAGCCGCGCAGGCCCATTGCAGTACGACGACAGCCGGTTTTATTTGCTTTGCCGACAGAGCGCTTGGCTTTGCGGATTACTTTTCGGTTATGGGCGTTACAGACTTCAAGCCAGCGGTCTTTATCCATGTTTTTGTATGGCGCTCTGGCTTTTTTGCTCCTGGATGAGCTTTCGATGAAGTGCGCGTGGTTCAAATCTTTTAGATATGTAGCTTTGCTCATAATGCTTTCTCCTGGGCCTCGGTCCACAACTCCAACTCCTTGCGCGCTGCTTCATTGGTGATATCACCACTCTTCAAGCCTGTGCTACTGGCCCTAGGGCAATCAGGACAACCTCGGCACTCGCTCCCCATAGTTGGGCACGGCTTTAGTTCATTTGCTGGCATCATGAAATCCTCCCGCGCAGGTTGGCCAGCGCCTGGTCAAACATCTTGTGGACATTGCAGAACTGCAGCTCTTTGGGGTGGAAGTGCCACAGCGTTTTATCCGGCGTGCCGGTACGGGGATTGGCACGATAATTCACCTCGGCGCGCTCAACAAATTTGTCGGACACGCTTGTAAGCTTGTAGAGCGCCCTCGGCCCGCAGCCCTTCTTTGTGATTTTTACGTCTGGTGATCTGATCATCGACCGTAGCCTGAGCGCCAGCTCCTGCCGCGTCATCGTGTTTGCCGGGTGCGCGGCTTTGACCGCTTCCCATATTTCAGTTGTGCTCATTTCTTTGCCGAAGATGATATCCACGAGCTGCTTTGCGGTTACTCTGTGCTTTTCGGTTACTCTGTTGGTCATTGGTTATGCTCCGATCACTTAATCACCCGAAGGTGGCTTACATTTTTCCGATAGCTTCCCCAGGTGAATTCCACCCAGATCCCGCCATCCATCGTTAATCTGTCCATGACTCTTGCGCCTAAAACATCGGTTAACTCCCTCGAACTCAGGTTGGTTAAAATTCCCACCGGCTTTAACGACGATAGCCGGCGATCGATAATCTGATTCAAAATCACCCACTCGCCGCGTGTTTCGCGCTGCACGCCGACTTCGTCGAGAACGAGCAGATCGACCTTACACAGGTCGTCGAGTAATGCCCCTTCGGACTCTCCGCCGTCGTAACAGCGCCGAACACGCAGCATCAGGTCGGGGATGGTAACCACCAGCACCGTGTGATTCTTCGCCAGCAGATGGTTACCGATCGCGGCGGCCAGATGGTTTTTTCCGGTACCGCATCCGCCACTGAAGACGAAACAGCCAAACCCCATGCCGAAATTCTGCGCATAGCTTTTGGCCTTGCTCAGGGCGTGGCGCTGCCCGTCATTGCTCACTTGGTAATTCGCGAACGTGCAGTTGCGGTGCAAGTCGCAGATCCCCGAGCGTCCGAAAATCCGCTCTGCGCGGGCGCGTTGGTTCGCCTTCTCAAGCTCGGCGCTGCGCTTCTCCCCTTCCGTACGATGCCAGGCAAGCAGCTCTTCAGCGGTGTTGAACTTCGGCTTAACTCCCGGCGGCATGATGCGCTGCAGCCTGCTGATCAGTGACTCTGGTGTTTTCATGGTTCACCTCTTGGTCAGTTAAATCCCGGCGGTTTTTCGCCGTATTCGCCCGAAGGCTCGAAACGTCCCCGGCGGGGGTGGCGTTCCTTGCCGGTCGGCGCATTCCTACGTTCGTGCAATACGCTGTCGGCAAATTTTTTCTCCCACTGCACCTGGTGATACCGCCGCCCCTCGGGCTGCCAGTACGCTACGAAGCCCGCCAGTTCGCCAGGGGTATATCCCGGCGCTGGCCCGTCCAAAGCACGATTCCACAGTGCAGCCCGCTGCTGGAAATCAGGCGACGGCTGCCAGTCGGAGGTCATCGGGAATTTATCGTTGGGTTCGTCCAACCAATTTTCATCCTCGAACGCCGGCGGCGCCGAATCATCAGTATTCGAATCATTCGCGCCTGCGCGATCTAAGAGAGTGGTTTTATCTTTTAGATCCTTTCCCTTCCCTTCCTTTCCGTCAGTGAATCCTCCGTGATTACTCATTGAGTCCTCACTGAGTCCTCCATGACCATTCGGTGAATTGTTCCCGCATTGATTCCCATTACTCACTGAGTTTTCATTGAAACCAGGCGGCACAGGGATATTTGTCTGGCTCGGCCGGTTTATTTTTTGGTGCTTTAAAAATCCTGAAATATGCAAATACTGCACATCATTCACTGAGTACTCAGTGAGCAATCCATGAGTAATAAGCTCTTGGAGTAGCGGTTCACAATCCATCGAGTCCGCGGGGAAAACCTGCATTTTGATTCGGCGCGGCGAACGCTCAAGGCAGCCCTTGTCGTTGGCAAAATTAAATAAGCCAATAAACAGCAATCGGGCTGGAATGGAGCACTCCACCACCTTCTCATCCGTCCAAAATTCAGGCTTAACTGTACGAATTCGAGCCATTAGCTGTTCCTGGTATTTCGTGTTTCGGTGATTGAGTTCGCTATGTCGCTAACCCTGCCCGGCACTAAAGCCGCATATTCAGGATTCAGCTCGCACAGCACCGCCTTACGGCCGTATGCCGCAGCAACGCCCGCAGTAGTGCCACTACCGCCGAACGGGTCTATAACGGCGCCACCGGCCGGGCATCCTGCCAAAATGCACGGCTCAATCAGCGCCGGCGGGAACGTTGCAAAATGGGCGCCTTTGAATGGTCGCGTTGGCACTGACCACACCGTCCGACGATTACGGAGCTCTACCAATCCAGAGACGGCCGCCGAGAACGATGCGTTGTTGCGATTTCCGAATGCGTTGGCTTGGCTTTTAGGCGTGACACCTTTCCCGCGCGGATGCGAGTTCCCAGTTACCGGCTCCTTGATGGCTTCGTGGTCGAAGTAATACTTTGGCCTCTTGCTCAGCAAGAAAACGTACTCGTGAGCCTTTGTGCAGCGATCACGTACGCTCTCCGGCATCGGGTTAGTCTTGTGCCAAACGATGTCTTGGCGCAGATACCAACCATCGTCCTGTAGGGCGAAGGCGAGACGCCACGGCATGCCGAGCATATCTTTCGGCTTAACCCCTGCTGGCACTCCTGCCGCGCGCCGCTCTTGCCGATTGGTTCTTCCGTCTGAATATCCGTTATTGCCACTAAATCTCGCCGCGTAACTGTCGCCGATATTTACCCAGATCGTTCCGTCATCACGGAGTACGCGACGCACTGCACGGAAGACTTCAACCAATCGTTGGATAAACTCCGCCGGCGTCGGCTCCAGGCCGATCTGGCCTTCAACGCCGTAGTCTCTCAGCGCGTAATATGGCGGGCTTGTTACGCAGGTATGGAATGCCTTTTCAGGCATTTCGCGCATGAGATCCACGCAATCACCGACATAGCAGCGGAAGAATTTATCCCAAAGCATAATCAACGACGCCCCATACGGCGCCCAGGCACATGCGGGCGATCCGGCTTGCCCTTCACCCGCTTTAGCGGCTTTGCGTACGTCTTTGCGATAGCGATACTGCTGGCGATCGTCGCGTTCGGGCTGGACAGGTAATGATCGGCGCCACGGCCGGCAGCCGAGCGCGCCACGTCGTCGGGAATTCCCTCGCGTACCAGTTGGGCGCGGATTTGCGTTTCGATCTGTGTTCTTGAAAAATTAGCCATTGGTTTATGCTCCGGTTATTACATGCAGCCGCTGAACATCGCCGCGGCGCTGGCCATAACGGCCGCCCATCTGTCCGGTGGTGCCAGGCGCACCAGCGATTCGATACCCTCGCGGATCTCTTTCTCCAACTCGCGCAGTGGTGCGCCGAGTAATGCCGCCTGTTTGGCATCCGCGCATTCTTTGATGGCGTCGGCCACCAGCTCGAGCTTGGTTTTCCCCTGCTTCAATCCGTATTTTCTGGCGATCTCGATCGGCATCACGTCAGCGATCACCGGCGCCAGCTGCAGGACATAGCCGGCGTATTTCTCTGTACGGTTCGGGTTGTCTAACCAGCGGAAGATGTTCTGCCGGTTGTTGCGCTCAATGTCGCCCAACTGGAGGCCTTTTCCGCCACGCCGGAACCATTCATCGGTGACCAGCTTGGCGATGGTCTCCTGCGCCCGGCCCGGCAGCGTGCCCTGCCATTCATCAACAGCCTGGCGGACGGCGTCAGGTTTCACTGTGCGGCGGCGGACTACAGACTGATTTCCTGAACTCAGCCGCTGGCCACCAGCCCTGATAACATCTTGAAATGTTAAAGACATGGTTAAGCCTCGTTTTGGGGTAACCCATCAGTCGGGTTTGGGTAAAGATCTGGGCGCAGTTCGTGAGGAGTTACGCCGGTAACATTAAAAATCGGGAACACTCGATCAGCGGGTACTAGCCCCTTGTAACGATTCTTCCAATGGCTAATCGTCATGGACGAAATCCCAAGTTGACTCGCCAGTTTGGTAGCGCTGCCTGCTGCACAAATGGCTTTTTCTAAAGCACTCATAGGTATCTCCATAGGTTTGACCCACCAAATTAAACATATTGTTTATTTGAATGTCAACATAATGAGTGTACGTGTAAATAAACTTTTGGTTTAATATTAGGGAATGAAAGGAAAAAACCACCAGATTGAGCACCCTCAGATAAGGCGCTTAAATGAGCTTATGACGCTGAAAGGTATCTCCAAGGCGGAGATGGCCAGGATAGCTGGCGTGAGTCCACAATCGGTTAATAATTGGTTTTTACGAGGGACGGTTGGGAAAAACTCGGCGTTAAAACTATCCGAAGCCCTTGGCGTTTCTGTTGCTTGGCTGCTTGGCGAAGATGTCGATGAAAATACCGGCCTTGCACCCAGTGAAGTTCAGATGCTTGAGCTATTCCGCCAACTTCCACCGGCAGAACAAGAGCGAATGATCGACCTTTTCCAGTTGCGGCTGAAAGAGATTGATGATTACGTTGAGAAGTACCTTCGAGGGCGGTATAAGCCGAGCGAAGAGTAAATTTTGAGACTCCGAAAGCCAGAGGCTAGCTCAGCCCCTGGCCTTTTTCACCCCCCCCCATACCAAACCGGCCACGAGCCGGTTTTTTTGTGCCTGCGATCTTCTAGCTCAATCCAATAAACATTATGTTTAACATTGCGAACTCAAAAAGTTGACACCAGAATAAACATTGTGTTTAATACATCCATCGCAGCAACGAGTCATCAAGGCAGGACGCCCACGAAGTAGCTACCGGCGAGCGTATGAAACACCGGGTGAGATGACAGAATCAGGCGCGCAGCAGGTACAACGTTCTGACGCTGGGAAAGACCGGGGACGGCTGGAAAGACAGCGGGCATAACCAATAATCGACACGTTAATGGGGTAATTAAGATGAAATTCCAAGATTTGCCAACAGAAGTTCAAATTATCGCGGCTCAAAGCCTTGCTTCGAAAATTGCAGAGCAAGGAGCCCTACCCTGCAATGAGAATGACTTAAACCAATGTTCTGCTGCTATCGCTAACGCGTTTGTTTCTCTCTATTTTCCTCAGCAACCCGATCAAGTTCAGAACGATAATGATTAAGTAATTCCGTGAAGCTGTCCTTGGCTTGAGCTGAGTTATGTATTTTTCCAGCACGGATTAACTCGATGACAATCTCTTGCGCAGCTTCTGCCCCGTATGAAGAAAACGGATTTGACATGTAGTTACCTCTTTGTTGGTTGGTTGAGAGCAACCAGCATACCACTGCCGCCTGAGGTGGAGAAGTAAAGCAGGCTGGCCACCGGGAAAGACTGGTAGAGCATATGACAGCCCGGAAAGACGGGCACCTATTCAAGACCTTTGGCCATCAGTACAGGAGCTTAGTAGCCAGAGGAAAAACCTGGCAGCCGGGGAAGACCGGCAACCACACATAGGAGCATTACCAATGTTCAACCATAATCGGGGGAAGCATGAGCTACAAATCTTATAGCATTGAGGTGGTATCGATAAATGGCGGCAGCAATACAATCCGTTTTTGCCAAGCTGACGATGGAGAAGGACGCCACCAAGAGGAAAAGAAAATCGACATTCGGGAATTTGACTTCATTAGTGGCCTGCTCTCTCATATTTACGTTGCAACCACTGAAAAGGAAAAACTAAAAGGCTTTTTCAAATTCACCAGTAAGTAACTCATTTTAATCCATACCAACGTCTGATTAATTCAGGCACGGACTCCTATCGTCGAAAATTGCTGTGTGTAGTCTTCCCCGCCGTTGCTGGCGGGGCTTTTTAGAATATTGAAATGCGTCCAGCGTTTCCCTTCCGGGGCGTCAACTCGCAGGGCGCATTTCAATATCAATCACCACGAGAGGTTATTTATGGAAAAGTTATTTTCCCCTGTCGCGGCACGAAAGGCACAGGTGGAATATTGCAACAATAAACACGTTCCACATTTCGCGCCATACGATGGAATTTGTTTTCGTTGCAAAAAAGATATTTACCAGCAACACGGATTGCGTGGGTATGAAACCGGTATTTCGCTGGACGAAGCAAAAAACACCCATGTTATTTACTGCCCACACTGCAACCGCAGTTATTGCGATTAGAAAGTAAAAAGGCCCGCACAAGGCGGGCCAGTCTACCGGCTTTACGTCCCGGCGACGGGTTACCGGGGAACCACCCCCAATAACCGGAGCATAACCAATGACCAACCGAAGCAGATCACTGATCGGCTGGCATTGTACCTAAACCTAGGAGAACTACACAATGCAAAATGTTGCAGCCTATCTTTACAGGGCAAAACAGAAATCTGGGAAAAACCATCTTTTTACGTACTTTGAGGCAAAGTCTGACGATCACGCGGAGACAAAACGTGATTTTCTCTTCATGGAAGCTGGACATTCAAAAGCCGACTACTTCGCGCCGGTACGCATCGATTTTCCAGTCGTGGACGAACTGCCCGCCGAGGGCGAATTCAGCGAAACATTCTGGCTTACCTGGGCGCTGGAAAGCGACGCCAGCAAAACCTGTGTGCCGCGCGACACGCTCGATCCGTCCGTGGCATTCCCGAAACTGTACCCCTACATGACAAAACCTGCAGGTGGTGCAGGCGCAGCAGAAAACAGCAGGACCACTGAAAAAACGCAGGTGGTGCAGGAGCAGCAGAAAACAGCAGGTGAATACTTCGCATCGAGCCTCGACAAGCACACCGTGATCGCCGCGGCGTGGCTTTACGGCAATAACTGCCTGAAGCTGAACGACGAGCAATTGGCCGCGGCCAAAGCTCTGGTGATGGACGATGCGCAGCGCTACCCGCAAAACGTCATTCTGGCGCTGACCAGCCTTAAACAGTTCGCACACACCTACCCGGAAATGCCGATCACTGCGATCTCGGGCATGAAAGCCATCTGGCCACCATTCGGCAAGGTGCCGGAGCTGGGCAAACTGTGCCAATTCGCCACCGAATACCTCGACGCTACGGTAGAGCAGCGCGCGGGCGTTATCACGAAGTGGCAAACCTCAACTGCCGGCGGCAAGCCAGCTACTCTAGCAAGTGAGCAACTGCGCACCAATTCCGGTGCACTGGCAAGCACTCATGCGCCCAAATCTGGTACGCCTATCGCCTCATTTGAAGAGCTCGAGACGGTTGTTTACCTCGCGCACTACCCTTCTGACTTCAACATCGGCAACCCGCCCTCTTCGATTGTTAATGCGATCGGCGAAGCAAAAAAGCGTAAGGATGAATCCCCTGCAACCTGGTTTGGTCAGTTGCGCGAGACTCCCGGCATTCTCAATTTTTCTCGCGAGGCTGTTGGCGCACTGATCCGCAATTCGCCGGAGAATATTTATATGACTCCCGGCGCGCTACGCACCTACATCAACGCCAATCTGATCGAGGTCGACGCTAAACCGGCGCAACAAAACACGGAAATCGTGCAACATACGGCCTCAAATGCAGGTGAAAAAGATGAAGTGGTCACCGTGTTCGAGACAGAGCGTCGCGCGTGGCTCCGCACTGAGATTCGCGCAGCGTTGAACGGGACAACTACCGTTATGGGCGAAAGCGACGTTTCTGAGTTGATTGCTGCCATCGGAGATGTTTCGCGCGGCTCTATCGCCCGCCTGCTGGCCAAGGAGATCGAAACATGCGATCCGTTCAATCAGCTGGTTGCCGATGATGTTCACCACATTACCTGCGATGTGTTGGAGAATTGGACTGATGACAAAGAGCAGCGTGTCGCGTTCCTTGACCAGCGAGTTGAGTATAACCTGCAGGAAGCGCGCCGGGAGTCGGAGCGAAAATGTCAGGAAATTGCAGCGACCATCGACGCCACCGCTGACCAGCCAGAAAACCCTGAGTCAACGCGGGTTGACGCCTCAAATGAAGGCGAAAAAACGGAAATTGCAGCCCCTGCAAAAGGTGAATTACGCAGCATCGGTGGCGGGCACTTTAGCTATGACCCGGCCGAAATGTTCGCCGCATCACCACTGGCCAAGGTCGACGCCGCGGGCGCCACAACCGGCGACGATGTTCGCGAATTCCTGGATTCGTCAACGGAAACGGCCGATGTGTCAGGCGAAACGGCGGAGTTGTCAGGTGAGAACGTAAATACCGCGGCGCCAGCCGAAGTACAGAGCGAGGCTACCGCGGCAGTCGACGACGCACCGCGCCGGGAAGAACCGGCAGCCCCGGCATACTTCGAGCCTGGGCGCTATCTGGATATTCCGAACGAGGTCTATCACAGCGCCAACGGCATCAGCAGCACGATGGCAAAGGACGCGCGGATCAGTCTGATGTATTACCACGGCCGCCACGTTATCAAAACCATCCAGCGCGAGCGCACCGATGCGCTGACGTTCGGCTCGTTGGTTCACGCGCTGGCGCTAGAACCTGAAAAGCTGGACGAGGAATTCAGCGTTGAGCCTGTGATCCCCGAGGGGGCATTCACAGATACAGCATCG
>NZ_VOSN01000022.1:12730-19716 GCF_020858655.1 Serratia montpellierensis | reverse complement strand
GCCGAAACAGACCGACGCCGATACGCTGCGCGCCGTGATCGAGAAGCATAACGCCACCCTGCAAGCGCCATATGCGCTGGGCGGCAACGCTGACGAAATCGGCCAGTTCTATATGCTGCTGCCGCCGGAATTTCAGAGCATCCCAGAGGACGCAAAAATCACCGCCACGGCGATGAAAGCCTGCATCAAGAAGTACAACGCCACCCTGCCGGCGCCGTTGAAAACCACCGGCGGCCGCGACGCACTGCTGGAACAACTGGCAGCCATCGATCCGGAGTTTGTCGAGAAAGAGCGCGCGATTCCGGCGCCGTTGCCGGTAAGCGGCAGCAAAGAGGATATGGCCGCGCGGATCAAAACGATTTTGCCAACGGCGGTATTCGCCGACGAAGTGATCAGCGCCTGGAAAAATAGCAGCGACCAGCGCCAAACGATCACGCAGGCGCAGATGAAACATGCCAAGGCAATTCAGCGCGCCCTGTTCACCCACCCATCGGCCGGGCAGTTGCTGCAGCACCCACAACGCGCGGTTGAGGTGAGCTATTTCGGCATCGATGAAGAAACTGGCCTCGAGCTGCGCGTACGTCCCGATCTTGAGATTGAGGCCGGCGGCCTGCGTACCGGCTTTGACCTTAAAACCGTCAGCATGGGTAACGTCAAGCAAAGCGCCCTGCGCGCCCGCCTGCACCGTGAAATCATCGAGCGCGATTACCACCTGAGCGCGGGCATGTATTGCGATGTTGCGGCGCTGGATCAGTTCTTCTGGATTTTCGTCAACAAGGATGAGCACTACCACTGGGTCGCCATCGTTGAGGCCTCCGCTGACTTGCTCGAACTCGGCCGCCTTGAGTACCGCAAAACCCTGCGGGATATCAAACAGGCACAGGATACCGGCGTGTGGCCAGAACCGATCACCGAAGAAATCGTGGACGACATTAACGACTTTGACCAGCGCCGCATGGAAGCGCTGCGCGTAGCCTAAGGAGCATACCAATGAGCAACCAACTTGCACTGATCCAGAAAGACCTGGCAGAACAGCTGGCACCGGCAAAGGAGATTTTGCCGAGCCACGTCAGCTTTGAAAAATTCACCAACGCCGCGGCAGTGGCGTTATCAACGAATCCTGATCTGTTCGATGCCGATCGCCAGAGCGTTATCAACGCCCTTTCGTCTTGTGCAAAAGACGGACTCATTCCAGACGGACGCGAAGCTGCGCTCGTCGTTTACAAAACCAAGCTCCCAAATGGTCAACGGGTCCGCCGCGCACAGTACCTGCCAATGATCGATGGCGTAATGAAGCGGGTACGCCAGTCTGGCGAGGTATCTATCATCGCCACCCGCGTGTTGTACAAAAACGATAAATTCCGCGTCTGGATGGACGAGAACGGCGAACACATTTTCTATGAACCTAACATGCTCGACCGTGGCGAGATGATTGGTGCGTTCGCCTACGCGAAGATGCGCACCGGCGAGCTGCAGTTTGAAGTGATGAATATCGAGGATATCGAGAAAGTCCGCGCCGCAAGCAGGAACAGTGACAGCGGGCCGTGGGTTAACTGGTACGAATCAATGTCTCGCAAATCCGTCATGCACCGTCTTGGCCGGCGGCTGCCGAATAACTCCGAGATCATGGAAATGCTCGAGCGCGGGCAAGAGATGGTTTGGCATAAAGAAAAAGACGTCACACCGGACACTCGCGTAAGCGCCGGACAGCTGATCGAGGCGGCTGAAAAGGCGCCCGAGCCAGTTACAGAAAATTCAGCACCAGAAAAGATTGCTGAAGATATTCGCGGCAGCATCGACAAGATCACCACCACTGCTCAGGCGACAGACCTCCGCGCCTCAGTTGAAGATATGAAAGCGCAGCTGGGGATCACCCTGTACACCGAGTTGAAAAACAAAATCGTACTGCAACACCACCGCCTTAACGCGATTGCCGGCCTGGGTGCGTCGATCGATGCGGCCGGCAAGAACGGCGGCACCACAAGCCAGGAACGGGCAGAGCTCGGCGCCCTTCTGCATCGCTCTGCGCGGTTCCTGAGCGCTGATGAGGTTCAGCGCTATCAGCAGGCGATCGATGACCTGTCGCCGGCGCAGGAGGCGGCATGCTGACACTTATCGGCTTCCTCCTGCTGGTAAGCCCGTGCGGCCATGATGCGTGCGACGCGCTGCCGGTATCTGAGCGAATTTACTCGAGCTTCGACCAGTGCGAGCGAATGAGGGAAGCAATCCAATTGCGCCGCCCGCGCGCCGTTCTGTACTGCGACGGCGTTTACAGCACTGAGAAATGATTTTCGAAAATCAAAACACAACGCGGGCCAAAGGTAAGATCGTGGCCGGTTGTGCGCAGGAGCATAACCAAATGACTCAAAAACTGACTTTAGAAGAATGGTGCAACGAGATTTACCCAGGTAAAAAACCGTCTCGGCAAACCTTACAGCGTTGGGCCAGGAACGGAAATTTTTACCCGGCAGCGGAAAAAGAAGGCCGCGAATATCGGCTGACACCAGGGACTATTTACATCAATCCCAAAGATCTCAATTTGGGTAGAAAAATAAAGGAAGCGCGAAGCATCGAGCCAGCTCGAGCGGCGTTTATGGAGAAGGTGATCAATGACACGGCGAAGGGAGGGGTATGATATGCGTTTGCCAAAAAACCTCACGTTTCGCAGCAAGGGCAAATCCTTCTATTGGCGCAACCCGGTCACCAAGAGGGAGATATCCCTGGGGCAGATTGCGCGCCGTGACGCCATTGCGCAGGCGATCGAAGCTAACCACTACATCGAACAGAACTACTCTCCCGTCCTGTTACTGGAGAAAATCAAAGGCAGCCATGAGTACACACTGAATTCTTGGATCGAACGGTACGAGGTAATATTCAAACGCCGCCAGCTTGCCGAAAACACTTACAAGGTGCGCGCCGGCCAACTAGACATTATCCGCGAGCGCTTGGGCAGCATGGTACTTTCAAAAATCACGACTCGACACGTCGCCGAGTTTCTGGAGTTCTGGATCGCCCAGGACAAAAAAACAATGGCCGCCACCATGCGTTCGGTGCTGTCCGATATCTTCCGCGAAGCAATCGTCGAAGGTCATATAGAAAACAATCCCGTAACGCCTACCCGCGCCGCAAAAGTCGTGGTAAAGCGCGAACGCCTGGAACTGGCGCAATATGGGCCTATTCGTTATGCAGCAGACCCAATGCCGCCCTGGTTCAGCTTGGCGATGGATCTGGCCTTGGTTTCTGGCCAGCGCCGCGAAGATCTGACACAGATGCGTTTTAGCCATGTCGTAGACGGCAGATTACTTGTCGAGCAAGGGAAGACTGGCGCCATGATTTCCCTACCCCTGGATCTAGAGTTGAAGATCGTAGGCCTCCGCCTCGGGACAGTGATCGATCGCTGCAGGTTGGTCAGCACTACAGACTTTATGATCAGCGCCGGCATCCGCAAAAATAGCCCAGATGGCTCGCTGCATCCTGATGGACTAACGAAAAAATTTGTTGCGGCGCGGAAGGCTTCAGGTTTGTCGTTCGAGGAAAATCCGCCGACATTTCACGAGATCAGAAGTTTGGCCGGCCGGCTGTATGAGAAGGAAAGAGGAAGGGATTTTGCGCAGAAACTGCTGGGGCATACATCAGAGATGATGACGCTGAAATATCTCAATACGAGGGGGAAAGAGTACGTAATGCTGTAAAAGACCGAATATCAAAATTCGAGTAAATTTCGAGTAAATTCGAGTTTTTCGAAAATAACATAATAAAATCAATAACTTAAAAAAAGACCGAATACGATTCCTATATTCGGTCTAGGGAAATGGCTCTTGGGAGAGAGCCGTGCGCTAAAAGTTGGCATTTAATGCAGGGCTTGTTCAGCCGTGCACTTTAAGAGTAGCCTACCGCGCCAGTTTTGCCAGCCGCCCGGCGGCCGCGTGATAGTTTCGTGACGAAATAACTATGCGGCAAATGCGCATCAATCCGCGCACGTTGGGCAAGGCGTTGGCAAACAAGCGGTTAGTCAGCGCACAGCTTCTCAGCGCGTTCAATGAACGGCGCCAGGCTCATTTTTTTCCCCGGTTCGGCAGGGTCGTCCAGCAGGAGCACCTCCAGCGGTTGCGCGCGCTGATGGCCCTTCTTCACCTGCTGCTCCGCTGCGTCGTTGAGCGGGTATTGCATCAGGGTGCTGTTGTTGAGCACGAACAGCGCGCCGCCGCTGCGGCACTGCAGCGTCACTTCTTCCTTGGTGAACGCCCACTGTTTGCCGTACTCCAGTTTGGTGATGTTCACCAGTTTGTCTGCCGCCAGCGCGCCGGTCGCGGTTGCCAGCAGCGTAATGCCGAGTAATACCGATTTCATGTGTTGGCCTTAAGGTTGCTATTCGCGTCGATTTTCCCGCAGCTTGCCGGCCTGCGGCAAGCTGAAATGTCAAACCGGCGCATAGGTTGCAAATAAACTGACCAGCAGCAGCACCGCCATCCCCAGCCCGACTTCGAGCCAGCAGGCCAGCACCACGCCGCGCTGCGCCAGCGCCGGCACGCGGCTCATTGCCGGCACGATGGCGTAGCGATTGGCCAGCGCCACCATCACCATCAGCGCCACCAGCGCGGTTTTGATCAGCAGCAGGCGCTGATAAGGCGAGCCGAGGTTGAGCGGCCAACCGCCGAGAATGATCAGGCTGTTGACGATGCCGGTGACGATCACCGCCGCCACCGCCAGATGCCCCCAGCGCGAGAAACGGATCAGCGTGGTGATGGCGTCGCTGCGCCACTGCGGCGGCTGCAGGTAGCGCAGGCAAACCAGCAGCGGCGCCAGGCTGCCGAACCAGTAGCCGGCGGCCAGCAGGTGCACCGCATGGTTGGCGCGGTGCAGCGCGCCCAGCGTACCTTCGTGCATCGCCGCGTGGCCGATAAACGCCAGGCTCACCAGCAGCAGTGCCGAACACAGCGCCAACGCCTGCGCGCGCGGCCTTTCCGGCAGCAGCAGGCTCAGGATCGCCAGCAGCGACAGGCCCAAATGCCAACGCCACACTTCGCCGAAGGTGGTGCCGAGTACCGCCCACCAGACCTCCAGCCGCCAAGCGTCTTGCCAACCGTCGCCCATTTGCCCGGCC
Organism: Serratia montpellierensis; assembly: GCF_020858655.1. Lineage (NCBI taxonomy): Bacteria > Pseudomonadati > Pseudomonadota > Gammaproteobacteria > Enterobacterales > Yersiniaceae > Serratia > Serratia montpellierensis. The sequence goes on along the minus strand of NZ_VOSN01000022.1, from coordinate 14,612 downwards.
TGAATGGCCAGCAGCGCCACGGCGGAAAGCCCGGCAATCCAGGTGCCGGCAAGCAGCAGCGGTCGCACATCGCGGGAGAGGATCGGGGAGAGGCGCTGCGGTGACAATAAGGCGGTGAACAGACTGATGCCGAACATCAGCATCACCGCCGCAAAGTGCACCAAGCGACACAGAACGAACAGGGTCGCCAGACTCACGATCAGTTTACGGTGAAGCTGTACTGGCCTTTGGTTTTGTGCCCGTCGACCGAAACCACATGCCAGCTGACGTTGTATTTGCCCGCGCTCAGCTCGCCGTCGATCGGCACGTTGACCTGGGTGTTATTGTTCGGATCGAGCTGCAGCTTGCCGGTTTTCACCACGGCGTTGTCCGGGCCGGTGATTTTCACGCCGCTGAAGTTCGGCTCGATGCCTTCGGAGAAGCTGAGGGTCAGCGCCTTCGGCGCCGGGCTGACGCTGGCGTCGGCCTTCGGCGTTTCCACTTTCAGGTGGGCGTGCGCCAGCGCTTGCTGCGAAGACAGGCCGACGAACAGGACGAAAACGGTGGAAAGCAGGCGACAGGAGGAACGAATTTTACCGATCACAGTGGTATCCCTTAACAGTATAAAGAGGGTCATAAGGGTTAAGGCCACAGCCAAGGCGATGTATCAGCGGCCCCAACCCACCGCAAATGATTGCGCCACGGGTAAACAGAAAAACGGGTTATATCGGCTAACCCGCTGTTTTGACTCTACCATCCCTGTAGCGTATCGCGGTAAATCATAACGACCACGCTGCGGCAAGTCGAGCGCATCACTGGCATTTTGCGATCCGGCAGCACGTATCGCCGCATAACCGCGATAAACTCAGGGTAAAAAAAACCGCGCGTCAGGCTCGCCCGCGCGCGGTTTTTCGATGTTCTGATGCGGATTAAACCTGGCCGTTGCCGCCCTGGCCCATCGCGCCCATTTTCTTCAGATCTTTGTCGATGAAGAACAGGCCTTTGCCGCTGGTGCCCACCAGCGCCAGCTTATCCAGCACGGATTTGAACAGTTTCTCTTCTTCGTGCTGCTCCGCCACGTACCACTGCAGGAAATTGAAGGTGGAGTAATCGTGCGCGGTCATGGCGGCGTGCGCCAGTTCGTTGATCTGACGGGTGATCAGCTGTTCGTGTTCGTAGGTCTGCTGGAACACGTCCGCCAGCGATTCGAACGCCACCGGCGGCGCGGCGATGCTGCCCAGCAGCGGCAGAGAGCCGGTGTCGCTCAGGTAGTCGAACAGACGTTGCATATGCTGCATCTCTTCCTGAGAGTGCTCTTTAAGAAATGCGGCGGCGCCTTCAAAGCCTTTATCGCTGCACCATGCGCTCATCTGCAGGTACAGGTTGGCGGAGTAGAACTCCAGATTCAGTTGCTCATTCAGCTTTTGAGTCATTTCTTGCGTCAGCATAATGATTCCTTTTATTTTGCAGGTCATGAATTTAATTTCCGCGCATTATGCCCTGCCGCCGTAAAAATAAAAACACCTTATTTACACTCAAATCACATTTATTATAAAACACTTTAATATCATTAAGTTAAAATATTAACCTCGCATTGAGAATTAACATGATAATTATTTCCATCTTTTATTTTAATCAAAAAGCGAATCATTCTTATTTAAAAGAATAAATAGATTGCATTACTCCTGGATAAATATCGCTCGCGACGGCGGCGCAACGGGCTTGCCAAGCGCCGCCGGGTGGATTACCTTCTGCGCAGATTCAATGCGGCAAAGTAAGGAGCATAAGGTGGTTTACAATCTGGCCGAGTTGTCCAAAGAAGAGATGGACAGGGTGAATGTGGATCTCGCCGCCTCAAGCGTGGCGTACAAAGAGCGCTACAACATGCCGGTGATCCCGGAAG
>NZ_VOSN01000022.1:0-12607 GCF_020858655.1 Serratia montpellierensis | reverse complement strand
CCCGCCATTACGGCGGGTTTTTTACGTCACTTGCCGGCGAACCGGTCGGTGGCGAGCATCAGCTGGTGCAAAATGCCCGGCTCATCATACGAATGCCCCGCCCCTTCCACGATATGCAGCTCCGCTTCCGGCCAGGCCTTGGCCAGATCCCAGGCGTTCTGCACCTGGCAGGCCATGTCATAGCGGCCGTGGACGATCACCGCCGGAATATGGCGGATCAGCGGCACGTTGCGCAGCAGCTGGTCGTCGCTCTCCAGGAAACCCAGATGGGTGAAATAGTGGTTTTCAATGCGGGCGAACGCCAGCGCGAAATCATCCTCGCCGAACGAAGCGGATTCGCGGCTCGGCAACAGCGTGACCGTCTCCCCTTCCCACACGCTCCACAGCTTGGCCGCTTCAAGCTGCACCTGCGGATCGGCCGAGGTCAGCCGCTGCCGGTAGGCGGCGATCACGTCTTTACGCTCGTCATCCGACAGAATGGACAGCACCCGCTCCCATTTGTCCGGGAAGAAGCGCGAAGCGCCGTCCTGATAATACCAATGCAGTTCCTGTTTGCGCAGGGTGAAGATGCCGCGCAGCACCATTTCACTGACGCGTTCCGGGTGAGTCTGCGCATAGGCGAGCGCCAGCGTCGATCCCCAGGAACCGCCGAACACCAGCCACTGGTCGACGCCGGCCATTTCGCGCAGCCGCTCGATATCGGCCACCAAATGCCAGGTGGTGTTATTGTCCAGGCTGGCGTGCGGGCGGGAACGGCCACAGCCGCGCTGATCGAACAGCAGCACCTTGTAGCGTTCGGGATCGAACAGCTGGCGATGATGCGGGGAGATGCCGCCGCCCGGCCCACCGTGAATGAAGACCGCCGGTTTACCGTTCGGGTTACCGCTCAGCTCCCAGTAGATCCGGTGGCCATCCCCAGTGTCCAGCCAACCGCTGTCGTATGCCGCTAACGGCGGGTACAAACCTCGTAATTGTTCCATGGCGCTTTCCGTCTCTCTGTGAGTCATGCTTTCATCAAAGCGGAAGCCGCCCGGCAGGTCAACGGTAAAACCCGAAAACTCGAACGCGCGCCGAGAACTCAGCGCGCGTTTGCTCAAAATCACATCGACCTGCCTGCAAAATGCCCACAGGCCCGATCAGTTAAGGTGCGCGATCGCACTGATCTCCACCAATTGCTCGGGCGAAGCCAGCCCGGTGACGCCGATCAGCGAACCGGCGGGCCGGTGATCGCCGACATAGCGCTTGAACAACGCAACGCACGGTTCAAAGTGCGCCAGTACATCGGTCAGGTAGATCTCCACATACGCTAGGTTCGAACGTTCGGCACCGAATCCCGCCAATACCCGATCCAGATTGTCCAACGTCTGTTGGGTTTGCCGTTCGATATCGCCCGCGCCGATAAACTCCCCCTGCATATCATGGGAAAACTGCCCCGAGATGTAGAGGGTATCCTTGACGCGATAGCCTTGGGACACGCCATTCTCCTCTTCCCAAATGACCCCGTGGTGGTAGTGCGTGATGCCATTTTTCATGTTGTTTCTCCAACCGTTTATCGTTTCCATGACGACTATAATCGTTTGATTGGCGAATGGATGTCGTCACTGAAACGACGTTGACGATGCATTTAATATATTGAATATGTTGAATTTATTGTCTTTTCACCGGTTCTCAGAGGGCAGCATGCTACGGGCGAATCTCAATGACATTCAGGTTTTCATGGCCGTCGTCGACGCCGGCAGTTTTGTCGCCGGCGGACAGACGATGGGGCTATCGCGTTCGGCGGCGGGCAAGGCCATCGCGCGTCTGGAGCAGCGGCTGAGCGTGCGGCTGTTGCATCGCACCACGCGTTCGCTTGGCCTGACCGACGAGGGACGAGAGTTTTATCGACGTGGCCTGCAGATCCTCGCTTCGGTCGACGATGCCGAGGCCAGCGTGGCCGGCGACAAGGGCACCGCACGCGGAGTGCTGCGGTTGACCGCCCCTTCCGCCTTCGGCAGACGGATCCTGTTACCGCTGGTGCCGAAATTTCTCGTCGCCTGGCCTGAGGTGCAGGTGGAGATCAGTTTTTCCGATCGCCTGGCGGATGTCGTGGAAGAAGGATTTGATTTGGCAGTACGGATCGGCGTCACGGCGCCGGATACCCGGTTGGTATCCAGAACCCTCGCCAGGTATCGCGCCCTGCTGTGCGCCTCCCCCGCCTACCTCGTGCCCGTGGCGAACCGCATACCGTCGAGTCGCTCGCCGGGCACGAGGCTCTGCTGTTCAGCAGCCGCAACCAAAAACAGCCCTGGCGGCTGCGTGACGAGCGCGGCGAATGGGTCAAGGCCCCAGTTCGCGGCCGCCTGCGGCTGGACAGCGGAGAAGCGCTGCACGATGCGGCCTTGGCCGGGTTGGGCATCGCGTATCTGCCGGAGTTTATGATTGCGGAGGATTTGGCCGCCGGTCGTCTGCAGCAGGTGCTGCGCGCCGTGGAGGGTGAAGAAGTCAGGATTGTGGCGCTCTATCCGAATAAGCGCCTGCTGGAACCCCGCGTCAGGCGCTTTCTCGATCTCTTGGTGGATACGCTCGGCGGCTGAAACCTTACCCGCCTTTACGCATATGCGGCTCGCGCATCTCCTGTGCGGTTTTCGCCTCGATGCTCAGCTCCGCCGTCGGGCGCAGCAGCAGGCGCGCCAGCCCGATAGGTTCGCCGGTTTCCCGGCAGTAGCCGTACTCGCCGTTCTGCAATCGCGCAAGCGCCGCATCGATTTTCGGCAGCAGGCGGCTTTCGCGATCCAACTGGCGGAACAGCAGGCGCAGATCCTCTTCGCGCGCCGCCTTGTCGGCTTCATCGCCCGTCGCTTCGCCGCTGTCGATCTCTTTTTTCAGCTCATCGATGTGCAGCAGCAGTTTTTGCCGCTCGTCCTGCAGCAGCTGGCGGAAAAACGCCCGTTGAACCGAGTTCATATAATCAGAATCCGGCATGGCCAGCAGTTGCTGCGCATCCGGTAACGTCATGACTGTCATTGCGCTCTCCCAACACCAAAAGTGTAATATTATAACATAATATTTATTTTTAGCACCCGGTCACCTAAAAACAAAATTACAAATTTAAACAGCAGGTTAAAAACAGCTCGCACTTTGTCGCTTGCATCCTCTTGGCTTTAGGCGGTTAATGGCTGAGCAAGCCACCCAATCATAGGTAACGAGAGGCCATCATGAGTAAGGGAATGGATAGCAAAAAGAATGCGAAGAAGAAGCCGTTGAAAACCCCAGCCGAGAAACGTGCGGAGAAACGCGCCAAAAAAGCGCATCCGTCTGGTGAGTAAGCGTCCTTCCATCCGTCATTAAACCCGCCAAGGCGGGTTTTTTATTGCCTCACAGGAGAGATGGCCGATGTCCTGCCTCACCCTTGCCGCCGCCCAATACCCCGCCGCTGCGGCCGATATCACCTGCAACCTTGAACGTCACCTTGAATTTATCGCGCAGGCAGCAGATAAGCAGGTGCAACTGTTGGTGTTTCCCGAACTGTCGCTGAGCGGCTATGAGTTAGCCAATGCTGCCGAACTGGCGCTGACGCTGGACGATCCCCGTCTGCAACCGCTCAGTGCGGCGGCGCAATCGCGGCAGATGACGATCATCGTCGGAGCGCCCTTGCGCAGTGGCCAGGCGTTGCACATCGCCGCCTTGATCTTTCACCCCAACGGCACGGTGGCCGTCTATTCCAAACAGCATCTGCACGGCACGGAACAGCAATACTTCTCGCCCGGAGAGGGTGGCCCGTTGCTGGAGCTGCATCGGCAACACATCGCGCTGGCTATCTGTGCCGACACTTCGGAACCTGGCCACGCGGGTGCCGCCGCACAGGCGGGTGCGCACATTTATGCCGCCGGCGTACTGATATCTGAAGCCGGTTACGCAAAAGACAGCGTCGCGCTGGCAGGCTATGCCCGGCGTTATGGCATGGTCACGCTGATGGCCAACCATACGGCGCCAACCGGTGGCTGGATCCCGGCAGGCCGCAGCGCCATCTGGGATGAAACGGGAGAGCTTCTGGTTGCCGCGCCGGATGACGCTCCTGGGCTGATCATCGCCGACAAGACTTCCGACGGTTGGCACGGCCGCCTGTGCCGGTTAAGCTGAAGCCTGACGGCAACGCGGAGGAAAACATGACGTTACGCGTAATAGATACCGAGACCTGCGGGCTGGACGGCGGCGTGGTGGAAGTGGCCTCCCTCGATCTGCTCGACGGCCAGTTAACCAACCCGATGAGCGATCTGGTCAGCCCGGATCGCCCCATCAGCCTCGACGCAATGGCGATTCATCACATCACCGAACAAATGGTGGAAGGCAAACCGCGCATTGCGGTGGCGATCGGCCGCTATCAGGGCAGCCCTTACTACGTGGCGCACAACGCCGCTTTCGATCGCGGCGTGCTGCCGGAGATGAACGGCGCCTGGATCTGCACCCTCAAGCTGGCGCGCACGCTGTATCCGGACATCAAGTACGGCAACCAGTATCTGCGCTACGCGCTGAACCTGGACGTGCAGCTGCCGGCAGACGCCACGCTGTACCCGCACCGCGCGCTGTATGACTGCTACGTCACCGCCGCGCTGCTGCAACGCATCATCAAGGATTCGGGCTGGACGCCGGAGCAAATGGTGCAGATCACCGAACAACCGGTGCTGCTGAAGAAGTTCAAATTCGGCAAGTATCGCGGGCAGGAGATCGATCGCATCGCCCAGGAAGACCCCGGCTATCTGCGCTGGATGCTGAAATCCATCGACGATCTGAGCCCGGACATGAAGCACACGCTGAAATACTATCTGATTGGCTAACACGGCGGGCGGCACAGAGGCCGCCCGCCGAATGCCGTTATTCCGCCAACGCCAGAATGAAGGCGTACTCCAGCGCAATATCCTCATAGGCCTTGAAGCGCCCGGACTTGCCGCCGTGCCCGGCATCCATGTCGGTATACAGCAGCAGCTGCCGATCGTCGGTTTTCAGCTCGCGCAGCTTGGCCACCCACTTGGCCGGCTCCCAATACTGCACCTGCGAATCGTGCAGGCCAGTGGTCACCAGCAGATGCGGGTATGCCTGCGCTTTCACCTGATCGTACGGGCTGTACTGCTTGATGTAGTCGTAATAGGCCTGCTCGTTCGGGTTGCCCCACTCGTCGTATTCGCCGGTGGTCAGCGGGATGGACTCGTCCAGCATGGTGGTCACCACGTCGACGAACGGCACCTGCGCCACCACGCCGTGGAACAGCTGCGGCGCCTGGTTGATCACCGCGCCCATCAGCAGGCCGCCGGCGCTGCCGCCCATGGCGAACACCCGCTTGCCGTCGCCGTAGCCCTGGGCGACCAGCGTTTCGGTCACGTCGATAAAGTCGTTGAAGGTGTTCTGCTTGTTGAACAGCTTGCCGTCTTCATACCACAGCTGCCCCAGCTCACCGCCGCCGCGAATGTGCGCCAGCGCGAACACGACACCGCGATCGAGCAGACTCAGGCGGCTGGCGCTGAACGCCGGATCCATGCTGCTGCCGTAAGAGCCGTAGCCGTAGACCATCAGCGGGTTGGCGCCGCGCTGGAAGCTGTCCTGGCGATACACCAGCGAGACCGGCACTTCGACGCCGTCGCGCGCCTTCACCCACACCCGCTCGCTGCGGTAGTTTTCCGGCGTGAAGTTCTTCACTTCCTGCTGTTTGAGCATCGTCCGCTCGCCGCTGTCCATGTTCAGCTCGTACAGCGTGGTCGGGGTGGTCATCGACGAATAGCCGTAGCGCAGCAGCGCGGTCTCCGGATCCGGGTTATACGCCAGCCAGGTGGTGTACGTCGGATCGTCGAAGACGATGCGCTTCTCTTCGCCAGTCTGCCAGTGGATCTGGCGCAGCAGCGTCAGGCCGGCGCTGCGCTCCTCCACCACCAGCCAGTCGCGGAACAGGCTGAAGCCCTCCAGCATCACGTCGGCGCGCGGGGCGATCAGCGTCTGCCACTGCGCTTCGTCCGCCTGTTCGCTTTGGTACAGGCCGAAGTTCTTGCCGTCCTTGTTGGAACGGATGTAGAAATGCTGGTGATAGTGATCGATGGCGTACTCGTGATCCTTGCGGCGCGGCACGAACAGCTGCGGCTTGGCGTCCGCGCGATCGGCATCCAGCAGCAGGATCTCCGAGGTGGTGGTGCTGCTCAGGTGGATCAGGATAAAACGCTCGGAGGTGGTCTTCTCCAGCCCGACGTAAAAGGTATCGTCCCGCTCTTCGTAAATCAGCTCGTCCTGCTGCGGATCGCTGCCCACCACGTGGCGATAGACCTGATACGGCAGCAGCGTCTTGGCGTGCTTGCGCACGTAGTAGACCGTCGAGGAATCGTTGGCCCACTCGAAGCTGCCGGAGGTGTTCTCCAGCACTTCGTCCGCCCAGCTGCCGTCGGCCAGGTTCTTGAAGCGAATGTCATACTGGCGGCGCGACAGGAAATCCTCCGCTACCCCCAGCCGCTGGTTGTCGGGGCTGACGTCCAGCCCGCCCAGGGTATAAAACTCGTGGTTCTCGGCGCGCTGGTTGCCGTCGATAAGCACCTCCCAGTGCTCGCTTTCGGCCTGCGGCTGGCGCACGGAAATCGCGTATTCGTTGCCCGGCTCGTAGCGCGTCTGATAGCGATAGCCATGGCGCACGTAAGGCACCGAATGTTCCTGCTGCGGAATGCGCGCCACCATCTCTTCGTACAGGGTTTCGCGCAGGGCCTGCTGCGGCTTCAGCATCGCATCGGTGTAGGCGTTTTCCGCCTGCAGGTAGTCCAGCACCTGGCGGTCTGCGCGCTCGTCGTCGCGCAGCCAGTAATAGTCATCCACGCGCGTATCGCCGTGGATAGTAATGGGATAAGGACGTTTTTCCGCTTTCGGTGGGGTCATCATTGCTAAATCATCCGCTTACATAGATTGCGGCAAGAGTGACACGATTCCCCCCGGCTTGCCAAGCGGCGCTACGCCAGCTCGCGCTTTTTCTCGTTGACGTCGCTCTCGATGCCCTGCTTGACGTCCGCCGGGATCTTCAGCGCCTGCGCCAGCGCATCGAGGTAGCCGCGCTCCATAAAGTGATCGACGTCGATCACCAGACAACTCAGATAGTAAACCTCCAGCGCCTCGTCTTCGTTTTGCACGCTGCGGGCGATCAATTCCGGGTTGAGCGGCTGATCGAGCGCTTCCTGTACCCAACCCTGCGCCTCTTCCCCCACCTGCAACTGCGCCAGGCTGTGATCGATGGCGCGCTGCTCGTCGGCATCGATATGGCCGTCGCTCTTGGCGGCAAACACCAGCGCCTGCACCAGGCGTTTGGCGCGCAGATCCACCGGCGTGGTTTGGAAACCGAACTGCGGTTCGTCCTGATGGGTCTCTTTCACCCGCTGTTTGTACTTGTTCCACAGCACTGCGCCCACCGCCGCGCTGCCGCCGATAATCAGCGCATTCTTGCCGAACTTGCCCACCAGCTTGCGCGAGGACTTGTTGGCCAACAGCACGCCGACCAGGCCGCCCAGCGCCGTGGGCGCCAGCAGCTTGCCAATGCCTTCCGCCCCGCCCATCGCGCCGGCCTTCTGCCCGATCAACGTTTGAATCTGCTGCATCCAGTTACTTTTCATCATCTACCCCTTGCGTGAAAAAACGCGGCGCGCAGGCGCGGCCGAACCGACGGTAAACCGCCAGATTAGGGGATCTTTTGTCAATTTACGTCTGGGGGATGCAAACCTGTGTTTAGCGGATCGGCGGGCCGGGCGGCCCGCCGGGATGGCTGCGGCGTTACGCGTCTTCGTCGTCCTGCTCGTACTCCGCCAGCTCGTCGCGCATCGCCTGGATGGCGTCGCGGGTCATCAGCGCCAGCGTGCGGTAGAAACCGGTGGTGGCGTGCGCTTCCACTTTGCCGAGGAAGCGGCCGCACCACGGCAGCAGGAACTCGTCGAACAGGGCGATCTGCGCCTGCGCTTCATCTTCCTGCGACTGATCTTCCAGCCAGGACGCCGCCAGCAGCAGCTGGCCGAAATGGTCAGCCGGCGCCTCCGCCAACGGCATGCCGCGCTGCTGCAGGAAAGTGCGCACTTCCGCTTCGTTCGCGCCTTCGACGTAGTCGGAGCGGAACGGCGACACGCTACACTCACTGCCGACGAACATCGCGTTGAAGTCGGTCGCCAGTTGGTTGACGTCGCAGCCCTGCTGCAGGCGCTTCAGCAGGTCATCCTGCTCCAGCGGCCAGTGCTGCTGCAGCTTGCCCTCTTTAATCAGCTCGAACAGCGGCACCAACAGCGGATCCTGCGGCTGGCGGTAGAACAGCGTACCCAGCACGCGGCAGACAATGGAAAACTCATTCATGATAAGGCCTTATACAATACGGAAAATTTTGCCGGGACGATGTCACAAATCGGCCAATTCCGCAATCGCCGGCTTGCCGCGCCGTTCGAGAAAGTCCAGCAACCGGCGCGGGCTGACGTTAAGAATGCGCTCCTGCGGGAAGCCCACCTCGTCGATGATGCGTTCGCAGTGCTCAAAGTTACCCAGCGAAAAGGCGACGTGCGAATCCGAACCCAGCGCCAGCCAGCCGCCGGCATCGCGCACCGCGGCGGCGATCGCCCGGCAGTTGGCCTCGCTGCCCTTGCGGGAGTGGGTGAATGACGAGTTATTCAGCTCCAGCGCCACCTCGTATTTGGCCGCCGCCGCCGCGACGGCGGGAATGTCGATCGGATAACGCGGGTTGCCGGGGTGGCTGATGATATGCACATCCCCCTGCGCCATCGCGGCGATCATCGCTTCAGTATTGGACGCTTTGTCCTGCGGCGCAAACACCGGCTCATGGAAACCGGCGATGATCACGTCGGTGGCGGTCAACATCGGGCCGGTGCAGTCGATGTCGCCCTGCAGGTTTTTGATATTGGCTTCGATGCCGCGCAAGATGCCCACGCCGTTCACCCGCCGCGGCCAGACGTGCATGTTCATGAAGTGCCAGTAATGCGGCGCATCGGCCATGTCCGGGCCGTGATCGGTGATGGCGAACAGCTTGATGCCCTTCTGCTGGGCTTCGGCGATGTAATCGTGCAGCGTGCTGTAAGCATGGGTGCTGGCGACGGTGTGCATATGCAAATCAACGGGGTACATTGTTTCTCCTTCCAGAGGGCCCGCCCGCAAAGGTACGGGCAGGCGCGATGACGATAACAGCTTATCAGTTACCGAACGGCGGCTGAAGGATCAGTAACCCCGTTGCCTGTCGACCACGCCGGCCGGGGTGCGCCCCGCCTCCAGCGCGCGAATATTGGCGGCGATCTGATCCATCGCCTGCTGCGGCAACGTGATGGCAGCAATATGCGGGGTAATGGTGACACGCGGATGACGCCAGAACGGGTGATCCTGCGGCAGCGGCTCGCGGGCGAACACGTCCAGCGTGGCGGCGGCCAGCTGCCCCTGCTCCAGCGCCGCCAGCAGATCGGCCTCCACCAGATGCGCGCCGCGCGCGATGTTGATGAGATAGGCACCCGTGCTCAACTGTGCGAACAGCTCGCGGTTGAGGATGCCGACGGTCTCCGGCGTATTGGGCAGCAGGTTGATCAGCAGTTTGACGTCGTCGAGGAAGGCCGCGCGCTGCGCCTCCCCGGCGAAGCTTTGCACGCCATCGATCTGTTTGGCGCTGCGGCTCCAGCAGCGCACGCTAAAGCCAAACTCGGTCAGTTTACGCGCCACGCTCTGCCCCAGCACGCCGGCGCCGAGAATGCCGATGGTGAAATCATCCAGCGAGTGCGGATCGAGCGGCTGCCACTCCTGCCGCTGCTGCAGCGCCTGATACTCGTCGAAACGGCGGAAATAGCGCAGCACATAGCTCAGCGCATATTCCTGCATCTGCTGCGCCATGCCGGTATCCTCCAGCCGCAGCAGCGGTACGCCGGCGGGCAGCGTGCCGGGGTGCTTTCGCTCCTGATCGAGGATCGCGTCAACGCCAGCGCCGAGGGCGAACACCGCTTTCAGATCGCGGCGGTTGGCCAGCATCTCGTGCGGCGGGCGCCACACCAGCGCGTAATCGGCCGGCCGCTCGTCGCCACGCTGCCACTCGCGGATCTCGGCCTGCGGCAGGCGTTGCTTGATGCCGGCCAGCCATTCCTGGGCGTTAAACAAGGGGTGGTAATAAATGATGTTCATACTGCGGGCTCCCGTTTGTTTTTATTGGTTTTCCTCCAGCCTTCCGCGATTCACCGCCGGATGCAAGCGTTAAAGCCCAAAATAAAAACAGCCCCGACCAGTGGGGCTGTTGCGCATACTCGCCAATCAGGCGGCAGACGGGCCGTCGCGCCGGATAAGGCGCCGCAGCAGCGGAATGAGAATCAGCATCGCCACGCCGACGCCCGTCGCCCCCCAGCCCAGCGCGCTGAAGATTTCGCTGTAGCCGGGGTTGGTTTGCAGCGGCGTACTGCCGCTGTTTTCCGGCATCAGGCCGGATACATAGCCCGCCAGCACCGAGGCGACGCCGGTCACCATCATCCAGCAGCCCATCATCACGCCCTGATAGCGCGGCGGCGCCAGCTTGCCGATCATCGCGTAACCGATCGGCGAGATCATCAATTCACCGACGCTTTGCAGCACATAGCTGATAACGATCCATTTGAATGCCACCAGCCCGTCGCCGCCCGCCATGCTGATACCCAGCGGCAGCACCAGCATGCCCAAGCCGATGCAGAACAGCGATCCGGAGAACTGCAGCGGAATGTCGATGTTGCAACCGCGAGCGCGCAGGCGGTTGAACCACCAGGCCAGCAGCGGGCCGCCCACCACGATCACCAGCGTGTTGATGTTCTGGATCCACTGCGGCGCCACCTGAATGCCGTAAACGTTCAGGTTGATGTTGTGCTCGGAGAACAGCATCAGCCCCATCGGCGCCAGCTGGTACAGCGCCCAGAACACCAGCGAGCCCAGCGCCAGGATCAGATAGGCCGCCATTCTGCGGCGCTCATCGCGCGGATGGTGGCGCAGCGTCACCACGCACAGCATCAGGAAGATCAGCGCGCCGAGCACGATCACGAAGTGGCCGCTGAATTCGGCGTGGGTCAGCATCACGCGGATGATCGGCACCAGCGCCACCAGCACCGCCAGCCCGACCAGCATGCGCCAACGGTATTGGCTACGGCTGGCGTCGTGCAGCGGGGTATTGAGATCCGCCAGAATGCGCCAGCGACAGATGGCGACGATGATCGCCGCCGCGTTGCCCAGCGTGGCGAACAGGAACAGCGCGCGGTAGTTTTCCGTCAGTTGGAAATAACCGGCGACGGTAAAGCCGACGAAGAACCCGAGGTTCATGCCGGCGTAGTTCCACAGGAAGGCCGATTCGCGCCGATCATCGTCCGGCTTGAAACGCTGGGTGAGCATCATATTGATGCAGGTCACGTTAAGGCCGCTGCCGGTCAGGAACATCGCCAGCCCCCAGTACAGCCCCCACACGCCCGCGACGGCAATCAGCGCGCAGCCGATCACCTGCAGCACCATGCCGAGCACGAACAGGTTGCGGTTGCTGAGGAAACGGCCGCCGAGATAGCCGCCGAACATGTGCAGGCCATAGTTGAAGGCGCCGAACACGCCCATCATGGCGTTGGCGCTGCTTTCGTTGAAGCCCAATCGCTTGGTGGCGTACAGCACCAGCGTGGAGTAAAGCACGGCGAAGCCCAGCGTGGCGAAGATCTGGATGAAGAACAGCGCCCCCGCACCGGGGGGAATGGCATGGCGCGCTTGCGGCGCCGGCATGGCATCTGAAGGAGTCAAAACGAACCTCTACTGCATTATTATGTAATGAGTCTGTCCCTGTCTGCGATATCGCCGGCCTGTCACCCGGCAATCTGCGCGGCGTTGTGATGTTCCTTGCCAAAAACGCCGCGCCGACATGATTCCATTTAGCGACACATCTGACTAATAATCCAGTATTAATGCATATAACAGCAGGTAACCTAACGTTATTGGCGATATATTGAGCTACCTGTACAGAAAAAGGTCAAACAATCGTCTTTCACCGATTCCGACTGCGGTCTTCCCTGCCAACGCGTGGCCACGAGTGGGAATATCGTTCGGTAAATCAGCAAATTGCTGCAAGTTTGGCTAAACAGTCATGAGAATGAAATAAGAGGGTTGACGCTGAGATCAGATTCTCCTACATTAGCGCCCGTCGACAGCGCAACGCGTTTTCGACAACAAAACGGTGAGGTGTCTGAGTGGCTGAAGGAGCACGCCTGGAAAGTGTGTATACGCGAAAGTGTATCGAGGGTTCGAACCCCTCTCTCACCGCCAAATTTAAAGAGAAAGCCTGGACGCGAATCCAGGCTTTTTTTTGCATGGTGCTCTGCGCATCTCCCCACCCTCAGCAACCGTGATTCCCATTTCCGCCGGTTATCCACAAGCCTTACTTCTGATTTTCTCACCCTTTCATGACTTCTGCCCTACCGTTCGCCGCAGTTTTCAGCAAAGTGCACACGGCTTGAGCGGACAAACAAAAACACAGAAATTATTCTTGACCGGATCGGCCCCACTCCCTATAGTAGCGCCCCGTTGCAGCGATGATTTCGCAACAAAAAAATATGGTGAGGTGTCCGAGTGGCTGAAGGAGCACGCCTGGAAAGTG
>NZ_VOSN01000021.1:218611-305413 GCF_020858655.1 Serratia montpellierensis | reverse complement strand
AAACGCACCTGCGGGAACGGGCCGCCGATCGCCTGCAGCGCCTTCACGCCGCCGTTGGCTTCCGCCGGGAAGAATTTAAACTCGCGCAGGCCGTAATCCATGCCCAGCATCAGCTCGGAAACGGTGCTGATGCCCGGAATCAGCGGAATGGACCCGGCGGTGGCCGCCTTGAGCAGTTCGTCGGTCAATCCTGGGCTGATGGCGAACTGCGCGCCGGCTTCGGTCACTTCACGCAGCTGCTGCGGATTGATCACCGTACCGGCGCCGATGATCGCTTCCGGCACTTCTTGGGCGATGGCGCGAATGGCGTCCATGGCGCAGGCGGTGCGCAGCGTCACTTCCAGCACCCGCACGCCGCCGGCGACCAGCGCTTTCGCCAGCGGCACCGCATGTTCCAGCTTGTTGACAACGATGACCGGCACCACCGGCCCCGCCGTCAGGATCTGCTCGGCGCTTGTTTTCCACTTGTTCATGATGACGTTCTCCTCTGTGGCCGCCGCCAGGCGGCGATGCGGCCAGGCTATCGATTAAAATTTGATGCAGCAGGCGCCCTGCTCGGCGCCGGACAGCTGGTTGCGCAGCGCGCCGAACAGCTCGCGGCCGCAGCCGATGTGTTCGGCGCTCAGATCGGGCTGGCATGGCGCGCGCTGGGCCAGTTCGTCGGCGTCGACCAGCACCTGCAGCTCGCCGCTGCGGCCGTTGACGCGGATCGGATCGCCGTCGCGCACTTTCGCCAGCAGGCCGCCGCTATAGGCTTCCGGGGTGACGTGGATGGCGGAAGGCACCTTGCCGGAGGCGCCTGACAGGCGGCCGTCGGTCACCAGCGCCACTTTGAAGCCGCGATCCATCAGCACGCCCAGCGGCGGCATCAGCTTGTGCAGCTCCGGCATGCCGTTGGCCTGCGGCCCCTGGAAGCGCACCACCACCACGCAATCGCGATCCAGCTTGCCGGCTTCGAACGCCGGCACGATGTCGTGCTGGCTGTCGAACACCACCGCCGGCGCTTCGATGATCTGGTTGTCGGCGGGCACCGCCGAGGTTTTCATCACCGCACGGCCCAGATTGCCGGCCATCACTTTGGTGCCGCCGTGATGCTCAAACGGCTGAGCGACGCTGGCGATCACGCTGGCGTCGAGCGAGCTGGCCACGCCTTCGCGCCACACCAGCTGGCCATTATCCAGCCAGGGTTCCTGGGTGTAGCGGTGCAGGCCGAAACCGGCCACGGTATGCACGTCTTCGTGCAGCAGCCCGTGTTGCAGCAGCTCGCGCACCACCAGCGGCACGCCGCCGGCGGCCTGGAACTGGTTGATGTCGGCTGGGCCGTTCGGATAGATGCGGCACAGCAGCGGCACCGCCTCCGACAGCTCCGAGAAATCGTCCCAGGTAATGATGATGCCTGCTGCGCGCGCCATCGCCACCAGATGCATGGTCAGGTTGGTGGAGCCGCCGGTGGCCAGCAGCGAGACGATGCCGTTCACCACCACTTTCTCGTCCACCAGACGGCCGATCGGCAGGTAGTTGCCGGCGGTGTCGGTCAGCCGGGTCACCTGGCGCGCGGCGGCATCGTTCAGTGCGTCGCGCAGCGGCGTGTCCGGATGCACGAAAGAGGCGCCCGGCAGGTGCAGGCCCATCACTTCCATCACCATCTGGTTGGTGTTGGCGGTGCCGTAGAAGGTACAGGTGCCGATACCGTGATAGGACGCGGCCTCGGCCTCCAGCAGCGCCAGACGGTCGGCCTTGCCCTCGGCGTACAGTTGGCGCACGCGCACCTTTTCCTTGTTCGGCAGGCCGCTGCTCATCGGGCCGGCCGGCACGAACAGCGCGGGCAGGTGGCCGAAGGAGAGGGCGGCCATCACCAGTCCGGGCACGATCTTGTCGCAGATGCCGAGGAACAGCGCGCCGTCGAACATATTGTGCGACAGGCCGACGGCGGCCGACATGGCGATCACGTCGCGGCTCATCAGCGACAGCTCCATGCCGTCCTGTCCCTGCGTCACGCCGTCGCACATCGCCGGCACGCCGCCGGCCACCTGGCCCACGGCACCGACCGCTTTCAGCGCCTGCTTCAGCCGCTGCGGGTAGTGCTCATACGGCTGGTGGGCCGACAGCATGTCGTTATAAGCGGTGATGATGGCGATATCGCTGCGCACCATGTTTTTCAGCGACGTCTTGTCATCGGGCTGACAGGCGGCGAAGCCGTGGGCCAGGTTGCCGCAGGCCAGCTGCGCGCGGTGGACGGTTTGGGCGCGGGCCGCTTCGATGCGCGCCAGATAGGCGGCGCGGCTGGCTTGGGAACGGTGGATGATGCGCTGTGTGACACGGGACAAGGTTGGGTTAATCATGCCTTCCTCACATTGCTGTTGTTATAGTCGTCGCCGCCTGTGGCGGTGCCCCCGGGGATGATTTGCAGCCCTGGTGTGCAAGGCCGGGGGCGATTTAGGATTTAAAACATCGTGAATGCAATCATGCCGATGGCGCCGCCGACGCTGCCCAGAAGGGTTTCCATCACCGTCCAGGTTTTCAGCGTTTGCAGCTCGTTGGCACCGGTGAATTTGCCGAACAGCCAGAAACCGGCGTCGTTGACGTGGCTCAGCACGATGGAGCCGCCGGCGATGCAGATGGCCAGCGCGGCCAACTGCCCGCCGTTCAGCCCGAGCTGGCTGGTCACCGGCAGCACCAGGCCGACGGTGGTCAGGCAGGCGACGGTGGCCGAGCCCTGGATCACCCGCACCATGGCGGACAGCGCGAACGCGGCCACGGCGATCGGCAGGCCGGCGCCGATCATGGCGTCACCCAGCGCCGGCCCGACGCCGGAATCCACCAGGATCTGTTTGAACACCCCGCCGGCGCCGGTCATCAGCAGGATGATTCCGGCCGGTTGCACGGCGGCGGAGCAGATGGCCAGCGTCTGTTCGTTGCTCATGCCGCGCGGTTTCGCCAGGCCGTAAATCACGATCAGGCAGGCCAGCAGGATGGCGGTGAACGGGTGGCCGATAAACTCCAGCCACTGCTGCAGCTGCGAACCCGGGGTGACCAGCCGCGCGCCGATAGTTTTCATGCCGACCAGCACCAGCGGGCACAGCACCAGCGCCAGGCTGAAGCCGAACGACGGCAGATTGCCCTTGGTCAGCGTCGGCTCGTTCTCTTCCGGCGGCATTGGCCAGTTGACGAAGCGGCTGATAAAGCTGCCGTACAGCGGGCCGGCGATCAGCATGCCGATCACCGCTGCCACCAGGCCGATGGCGATCATCCAGCCGAAATCGGCCTTCATCTGCGAAGCCAGCAGCATCGGCACCGGCCCCGGCAGCAGGAAGGAGGCGGCGGCGGCCACCCCAGCGAACAGCGGGATCGCCAGTTTGACGATATTGCCGTCGGTGCGGCGCGCCACGGCGAACACGATGCCGATCAGCAGCACCACCGCCACGTCGAAGAACAGCGGCAGCGCGCAG
The DNA here is from genome assembly GCF_020858655.1 of Serratia montpellierensis. NCBI lineage: Bacteria > Pseudomonadati > Pseudomonadota > Gammaproteobacteria > Enterobacterales > Yersiniaceae > Serratia > Serratia montpellierensis. The sequence continues at coordinate 301,964 of NZ_VOSN01000021.1, read as the reverse complement.
ATCAGGCCGGCGATGCCGAGCGCGTAGTGCGCTTTGCTTTGTCCGAATCGTTTCAGCAATTGCGCCGCAATTTGATCGAGCGCGCCGACCTCATGCAGGATCTTGCCGAACATCGCCCCGAGCGCCACCACGATCGCCAGGAAACCCAGCGTGTCGCCCATGCCTTTCTGCATGGTGTCGGCGATACGGTCCAGCGGCATGCCGGAGAAGATGCCGGCGGCGATGGACACCAGCATCAGCGCGACGAAGGCGTGCATGCGCGCCTTCATCACCAGGAATAACAGCAGTAAAACCGAGCCGACTGCGGTACCGACCAGCGTTACGGTACTCACGCGCACACGTCCTGCGGCAGGAAGCTCTGGATATGGCGTACGGTATCGGCGATCACCGCGTCCAGCGGTTGATTGATGTCGATTGCCATCACGTCGCTCTCGTCGGCGCCCGGTTGCTCCAGCGCGGCGAACTGGGTGACCAGCATCTGCGGCTTGAAGAAGTGGCCGTTGCGCGCCGCCAGGCGGGATTCGATCACCGGGAACTCGCCGTGCAGATAGATGAACGACAGGTTGCCGTTGCCGGCGCGCAGGCGGTCGCGATACTGCTTTTTCAGCGCCGAGCAGACGATGATTGACACGCTGTTGGTGCGCTGCATGGCGAAGGCGGCGTCGTTGAGCGCGGCCAGCCACGGCGCGCGATCGTCGTCGTTCAACGCGTCGCCGGCGGCCATCTTCAGAATGTTGCTGCGTGGGTGCAGGAAGTCGCCGTCGAGGAAACCGGCGGAGAGTTGGCGGGCCGCGGCGGCAGCGACGGCGGACTTGCCGCTGCCGGAAACGCCCATAACGACGTAAATGCGATTTTGATTGTTGGTCATGGCTTGGCTCCAAAACACCGGGTGACGTTACCTTCGTTCAGCCTGATTGTTACCGGTAACATGTTATCGGTAACATTGTCGAAGGAAGTGTGAGCGGTTGCAATGGGCTTTCGCCGTGAGGATCGTTAACTGTGATCGGCTTCAAGCTTTTTTCCCGTGTGCTAAACAGGATGCCGACAGCCTGTTACATGCTGACAACAGAGCATAACAGGGGAGCAGAGGCGCACTGGGGCGCCCCTCGGATGAGCGGGATTAGCGCACGCCGCCGTAGGCCAGGCTGATCTCTTTCGCCGCGTGGATCACCAGCGCGCCCAGCTCGATCACGCGATCGTCGGTGATGCGCGACACCGGGCCGGAGATGGAGATGGCGGCGAAGGCTTCGCGGTGTTCGTCGAAGATGCAGGCCGCCACGCAGCGCAGGCCGAGCGCGTGCTCTTCGTCGTCAAAGGAGAAGCCTTGTTTGCGGATCTGCGCCAGCCCCTCTTTCAGGTTGTGCGGCGTCAGAGTGTGCGGCGTGTAGGTGTGCATGCCTTTCTTGTGCAGCAGTTTGGTCACCTGATCGTCCGGCAGGGTGGCGAGGAACGCTTTGCCGGCGCCGGAGGCGTGCATCGGCAGTTTGCCACCGATCGGCGCCGACATGCGCATCAGCGCCGTACACTGCACCTGATCGATGATGATCGCCTGGTACTCGCTGGTATCCAGCACCGCCAGGTTGACCGTTTCGCCGGACTCTTCCATCAGGCGGCGCAGCGTCGGATGCACCATCGCCAGCAGGTTGCGGCTTTGCAGGAAGCTGCTGCCGACCACAAAGGCGTGCGAGCCGATGGTCCACAGGCCGAGATCGCCGACCTGGCGCACGAATCCCTGCTGCTGCATGGTGGTGAGCAGGCGGTGAGTGGTGGAATTCGGCAGGCCGGCCTGCTGAGCCAGATCGGTCAGCGCCACGTTGCCCTGGGCTTCCGAAATGTATTCCAACAGTTTCAGGCCACGGGTCAACGATTGTACCTGACCGGTCGCCGCACTGGCGGCGGGGGCTGCTGTGCGGGGCTTCTTGCCGCGCTTGGCGGGAGCAGGGGTGGCCATGGGTGAGATTCCTTTTTCCGTATGATGGAATTCATTTTCGTTTTTTGTCGATGAATTGCAAGTCGCCGCCAGCTCATCGGAGGTGTTGACGCACAACCTGAAAAACTCTCAATTGTCGCCTGGCCCTTTGTCCTTACAAGCTGTGCTAGGATGACTCGTTGGTTTTTGCGGCAGTTGAGCAATGGGCTGGATGGCAATGGAAGGGGTTACAGTGACGAATCGAGTAGAACAACTGCGCCGCCAGTTAGCGCAGCGCATTTTAGTGTTGGACGGCGGCATGGGCACCATGATCCAGAGCTATCGCCTGGACGAGCGCGATTTTCGCGGTGAGCGTTTCGCCGACTGGCGCAGCGATCTGAAAGGCAATAACGATCTGCTGGTGCTGACCAAGCCGGAAGTGATCACCGCCATTCATTACGCCTATCTTGAGGCGGGCGCCGATATCCTTGAGACCAATACCTTCAACTCCACCTCCATCGCCATGGCCGACTACCACATGGAGTCGCTGTCCGCCGAGATTAACTATCAGGCCGCCTGTCTGGCGCGCGCCTGCGCCGACGAATGGACGGCGCGCACGCCGGAAAAACCGCGCTACGTCGCCGGGGTGTTGGGGCCGACCAACCGCACCGCGTCCATCTCGCCGAACGTCAACGATCCGGCGTTCCGCAACATCTCGTTCGATGAACTGGTGGCGGCTTACCGAGAATCGACTCGCGCGCTGGTGGAAGGCGGCGTCGATCTGATCATGATCGAAACCATCTTCGACACCCTGAATGCCAAGGCCGCCGCTTTTGCGGTGGAAACCGAATTCGAAGCACTGGGGGTGGAGCTGCCGATCATGATTTCCGGCACCATCACCGACGCCTCCGGCCGCACCCTGTCCGGCCAGACCACCGAAGCGTTTTACAATTCGCTGCGCCACGTCAAGCCGCTGACCTTCGGCCTGAACTGCGCCCTGGGGCCGGACGAACTGCGCCAGTACGTCGCCGAGCTGGCGCGCATCTCGGAGACCTACGTCACCGCGCACCCGAACGCCGGTTTGCCGAACGCCTTCGGTGAGTACGATCTGGATGCGGCCGAGATGGCGCGCCAGGTCGGGGAGTGGGCGCAGGCCGGCTTCCTCAATATCATCGGCGGCTGCTGCGGCACCACGCCGGAACATATCGCCGCGATGGCCAACGCGGTCGAAGGCGTGCCGCCGCGCCGGCTGCCGGAGATCCCGGTCGCCTGCCGCCTGGCCGGTCTGGAGCCGCTGACCATCGACGCCAACACCCTGTTCGTCAACGTCGGCGAACGCACCAACGTCACCGGTTCGGCGCGCTTCAAACGCCTGATTAAAGAAGAGAAATACAACGAGGCGCTCGACGTGGCGCGCCAACAGGTCGAGAGCGGCGCGCAGATCATCGACATCAACATGGACGAGGGGATGCTCGATGCCGAAGCGGCGATGGTGCGTTTCCTCAACCTGATCGCCGGCGAGCCGGATATCGCCCGGGTGCCGATCATGATCGACTCCTCCAAGTGGTCCGTTATCGAGAAAGGCCTGAAGTGCATTCAGGGCAAGGGCATCGTCAACTCGATCTCGATGAAGGAGGGCGAAGAGGCCTTTATCCATCACGCCAAACTGGTGCGCCGCTACGGCGCCGCGGTGGTGGTGATGGCGTTCGACGAAGTGGGCCAGGCGGACACCCGCGAGCGCAAGTTCGAGATCTGCCGCCGCGCCTATAAAATTTTGACCGAACGCGTCGGCTTCCCGCCGGAAGACATCATTTTCGACCCGAACATCTTCGCCGTCGCCACCGGCATCGACGAGCACAACAACTACGCCGTCGACTTTATCGAAGCCTGCGCGGATATCAAAACCCACCTGCCGCACGCGATGATCTCCGGCGGGGTGTCCAACGTGTCGTTTTCGTTCCGCGGTAACGATCCGGTGCGCGAAGCGATCCACGCGGTATTCCTGTATCACGCCATTCGCAACGGCATGGACATGGGCATCGTCAACGCCGGGCAGCTGGCGATTTATGACGATCTGCCTACCGAGCTGCGCGAGGCGGTAGAAGACGTGATCCTCAACCGTCGCGAGGACGGCACCGAACGCCTGCTGGAGTTGGCGGAAAAGTACCGCGGCAGCAAAGACGGCGAAGCGGCGGTGCAGCAGGCGGAGTGGCGCGGCTGGCCGGTGGAGAAGCGGCTGGAATATTCGCTGGTGAAGGGCATCACCGAGTTTATCGAGCTGGACACCGAAGAAGCGCGGCAGCAGGCCGAACGCCCGATCGAAGTGATCGAAGGGCCGCTGATGGCCGGGATGAACGTGGTCGGCGATCTGTTCGGCGAGGGCAAGATGTTCCTGCCGCAGGTGGTGAAATCCGCCCGCGTGATGAAGCAGGCGGTGGCCTACCTGGAACCGTACATCGAGGCCAGCAAGCAGCAGGGCACCTCCGCGGGGAAAATCCTGTTGGCGACGGTGAAGGGCGACGTGCATGACATCGGCAAGAACATCGTCGGCGTGGTGCTGCAGTGCAATAACTATGAAATCGTCGATCTGGGCGTGATGGTGCCGACGGAGAAAATCCTGCGCACCGCGCGCGAGGAGAACGTGGACATCATCGGCCTGTCGGGGCTGATCACGCCGTCGCTCGACGAGATGGTCAACGTGGCCAAAGAGATGGAGCGCCAGGGCTTTACGCTGCCGCTGCTGATCGGCGGCGCCACCACCTCCAAGGCGCACACCGCGGTGAAAATCGAGCAGAACTACAGCGGCCCGACCACCTACGTGCAGAACGCTTCGCGCACCGTGGGCGTGGTGTCGGCACTGCTGTCCGCCACCCAGCGCGACGAGTTTGTGGCGCGCACCCGCAAAGAGTATGAAACGGTGCGCATTCAGCACGCGCGCAAAAAACCGCGCACGCCGCCGGTCGATTTGCAGAAGGCGCGCGCCAACGCCATGGCGCTGGACTGGGCCGATTATCAGCCGCCAGCGCCGCGGCAACTCGGCGTGTTTCCGGTGGCGGCCGGCATAGAGACGCTGCGCCACTACATCGACTGGACACCGTTCTTCATGACCTGGTCGTTGGCGGGCAAATACCCGCGCATCCTGGAAGACGAGGTGGTGGGGGAAGAGGCCAAGCGCCTGTTCCACGACGCCAATCAGATGCTGGATCGGCTGGCCGCCGAGCGCAGCCTCAACCCGCGCGGCGTTTACGGCCTGTTCCCGGCCAACCGCGTCGGCGACGACGTGGAAGTGTACCGCGACGAACGGCGTGACGAGGTGCTGGCAGTGAGCCGCCATCTGCGCCAGCAGACGGAAAAAACCGACTTCCCGAACTACTGCCTGGCGGACTTCGTGGCGCCGAAAAGCAGCGGCAAGGCCGACTACTTTGGCGCCTTCGCGGTGACCGGCGGGCTGGAGGAGGACGCGCTGGCGGCGGCGTACGACGCACAGCACGACGATTACAACAAAATCATGGTCAAGGCGTTGGCGGATCGTTTGGCGGAGGCCTTCGCCGAATACCTGCATGAGCAGGTGCGCAAGTTGCACTGGGGCTATGCCGCCGACGAGAGTCTTAGCAACGAAGAGCTGATCCGCGAAAACTATCAGGGCATCCGGCCGGCGCCGGGCTACCCGGCCTGCCCGGAGCACACTGAAAAAGCGACCATCTGGCAGCTGCTGGACGTCAACCGCCACACCGGCATGGAACTGACGGAGTCCTTCGCCATGTGGCCGGGGGCGGCGGTATCCGGCTGGTACTTCAGCCATCCTGAGAGCAAGTACTTCGCGGTGGCGCAGATCCAGCGCGATCAGGTGGAAGACTACGCGGTGCGTAAAGGGATGAGCGTGAGCGAGGTCGAGCGCTGGCTGGCGCCAAACCTCGGCTACGACGCCGACTGATTTTCCTCTTCAAGGGCGCAGCGATGCGCCCTTGTCATTTACAGCGCTTCCACATCGATATGCAGCGCGTCGTAACGCCAATATTCCAGGTCGCAATCGATCACTCTGTCGTGCTGATCGCGATTCACCCGCGTAATGAACAGCGCCGGGCTGCCGTAGGTCACCTTCAGCATGACGGCGGCCTGCTGCGGCAGCAGGGTGGGCAGCATGTCGAAACGCACCCGCCCGTAGTGAATGCCGTAGCGCGCGGCGTACAGCGCGGTCAGCGACTGGGTCAGGTCTTCGTCCAGAATGCCGGGGAAATAGGCTGGATTGAGGTAGTGCTCGCAGTACAGCACCGCGCGTCCGTCGATGTAGCGCAGCCGGCGAATGCGATAGGCCTCGGCGCCGGAGGGCAGCGCCAGGCGGCCGGCCAGCGGTGCGTCAAGCGTGACTACCGCGCTGTCGATCGCTTCGGTATGGGCGGCGCGCCCCTGTTGCTGCGCCATGGCGTGAAAATGGCTGCGCTGCAGCGGGTTGTAGATAAGACGTGGAGGCGAGATGAACCAGCCGCGCCGCACCTGACGGTAGATGACGCCCTGCGCCTCCAGCTGGCCGAGCGCCTCCTGCAAGGTAATGCGGGTGGTGGCGAACTGTTCGCTCAGGGCGCGTTCGGAGGGCAGCTTGCCGCCTACGGCAAACTCGCCCGCGGTGATGCGGGCGTTCAGCGTTTGGCAGATGGTGGCGACGGTCGTCGGTGCTTCACTCATACAGCGGGTGTCCCGTTTCAGTGCGTTTGGCCTTCCTTAAGGTAGACCAGCGTCGCGTTTTCGCCGTTGCAATGGGTGATAAAACTGTCGCTTTTTTAAGCTGACATATAATTATCACATTCGTCCGTTAGATTGGTTTGGTCCTTGCTGGACTAGTCCAGCCATCCCCACACTACCACCTGGAGCATCAGTTATGAAACGTTTGTGCGCTTCTGTGTTAACCAGTGCCATCGTGTTATCCAGCCAGATGAGCTGGGCCGCGGATACCGATCTGGCGGCGCTGGAGCAGGCTGCTAAAAAAGAAGGCGAAGTCAACAGCGTCGGCATGCCGGATAGCTGGGCCAACTGGAAAGGCACCTGGCAAGATCTGTTGAGCAAATACGGCCTGAAGCATGTCGATACCGACATGAGCTCCGCACAGGAGATCGCCAAATTCGATGCGGAAAAGAACAACGCTACGGCGGACATCGGTGACGTCGGCGCGGCCTTCGGCCCGGTGGCGGTGCAGAAGGGTGTAACGCAGCCCTACAAACCCTCTACCTGGGATCAGGTGCCGGACTGGGCGAAAGACAAAGACGGCCACTGGGCGCTGGCTTACACCGGCACCATCGCCTTTATCATCAACAAACAGCAGGTGAAAGACATCCCGCACAGCTGGGCCGATCTGCTGAAGGGCAGCTATCAGGTCACCATCGGCGACGTTGGCACCGCATCGCAGGCGGCCAGCGGCGTGCTGGCGGCAACCTACGCCATGGGCGGCAACGAGAAAAACCTCAAGCCGGGCCTGGAATTCTTCGGCAAGCTGGCCAAGGCCGGCCGCCTGAGCCTGAGTAACCCGGTGATCGCATCGCTGGAGAAAGGGGAAGTGCAGGTTGGCGTGGTGTGGGATTTCAACGGGCTGAACTACCGCGACCAGATCGACAAAACCCGCTTTGAAGTGCTGATCCCGTCGGACGGCTCGATCACCTCCGGCTACACCACCATCATCAACAAATACGCCAAGCACCCGAACGCCGCCAAACTGGCGCGCGAATACATCTTCTCCGACGCCGGCCAGATCAACCTGGCGCGCGGCTATGCCCGCCCGATCCGCGCCGAACATCTGACGCTGCCGGACGACGTCAAGGCCAAGCTGCTGCCGGCCGAGCAGTACAAGAACGCGCACCCGATCGCCGATCCGGCGGCCTGGGAACAGAGCGCCAAAGCGCTGCCGCGCCTGTGGCAGGAAAACGTCATTATGTTTATGCAGCAGTGAGTTAACGCACCATGAAAACGATCCTCGTGCTGCTGGATGGTCTCAACTACCGGGTGGCGCATGACGCCATGGGGTATCTGCAGGCCGAATGTGCGGCGGGACGCGGGCGGTTGTACCTGCTGGAGAGCGAGTTGCCCTCGCTCTCCCGGCCGCTGTATGAATGCATCCTCACCGGCGTCACGCCGGTGGAGAGCGGCGTGGTGCACAACCACGTCTCGCGCCTTTCTCATCAACAAAGCGTGTTTCATTACGCGCGCGCCGCCGGGCTGACCACTGCCGCCGCCGCATATCATTGGTTCAGCGAATTGTATAACCGCACGCCGTTCGATGCCGCGCGCGACCGCCATACCGACGCCCCCGAGCTGCCTATCCAGCACGGGCATTTTTATTACGACGACGGCTATCCCGACAGCCATCTGTTCGACGACGCCGAAAGCCTGCGTCAGCGTCATCAACCGGACTTCCTGCTGATCCACCCGATGAACATCGACGACGCCGGGCACCGCTTTGGCCTCTCTTCGCCGCAGTACCGCAACGCGGCGCGCCGCGCCGACGGTTCGCTGTCGCGTTACCTGCCCGAGTGGCTGGCCGCCGGTTATCAGGTGCTGGTTACCGCCGACCACGGCATGAACGACGATCGCAGCCATGGCGGCGTGTTGCCGGAAGAGCGCCAGGTGCCGCTGTTCGTGTTCGGCGCGGGCTTCAGCCTGGACGACGCCGATCCGCAGCAAACCGAGCTGTGCGGCACGATCTGCGATCTGTTGCAGGCGCCGCACGACAAGCCGCGCTGCCGGGCGCTGCTGGTGCAGGATGCGCGATGAACAGCAAAACCAAATGGATCGCCGCGCTGTGCCTGCTGCCGTTTATCGTGCTGTTCGGCGCGTTTCAGATCGCCCCGCTGGTGTGGATCGCCGTTCACAGCTTTTTCAGCGAGAGCAGCGGTTGGGGATGGGGCAACTATGTCGATATCCTCACGTCGCCGTTCTACCTGCAGGCCTTTCAGTTCTCGCTGGAGATCTCGCTGTGGTCGAGCGTCTACGGCTTGCTGATTGCATTAGTGGGCAGTTACTCGCTGCGCCAGCTCGGCCAGACCCGATTTCATGACTTTGTGATGTCGTTCACCAACATGACCAGCAATTTCGCCGGGGTGCCGCTGGCGTTCGCCTTCGTCATTCTGTTGGGGCTGAACGGCTGCCTGACGCTGTTGCTGCGTAAATACGGTCTGATGGAGAGTTTCAATCTCTATTCGAAGAGCGGTCTGATCGTGTTGTATACCTACTTCCAGATCCCGCTGGGGGTGCTGTTGCTGTATCCGGCGTTCGATGCGCTGCGCGCCGACTGGCGCGAGTCGGCGGCGCTGCTCGGCGCCGGCCCCTGGCGCTACTGGCGGCATATCGGCCTGCCGGTGCTGGCGCCGGCGCTGATGGGTACCTTCGTCATCCTGCTGGCCAACGCGCTGGGCGCCTACGCCACGGTGTACGCGCTGACCACCGGCAATTTCAACGTGATCCCGATCCGCATCTCGGCGCTGGTGGCGGGGGACATCTCCCTCGATCCGAACCTGGCCAGCGCGCTGGCGATGCTGTTGGTGGTGATGATGGCGTTTATTACGGTGATCCACCAATGGATGCTGCGCAGGAGCTATCTCAATGCGCGCTCATAACCGAATGGAGAATGCGCATGTCGCGTGCTGAACGCCTCTATCACCGCACGGTGACCGGCCTGCTGCTGCTGATCCTGTTGCTGCCGCTGGCGGCGACGCTGATTTACGCACTGGCAACCCAATGGGGCGCCACCATTTTACCGGACGGTTTTACCCTGAAGTGGCTGACGGCGCTGTGGAGCGACCCGCGCTTTTTGCAGGCGCTGTGGCATTCGCTGCTGATCTGCTTCGGCACGCTGCTGCTGTCGGTGGTGGTGATCCTGCCGGCGATGTTTGTGATTGCTTACTACTTCCCCAAGCTGGACGCGGTGATGAACGTGCTGATTCTGCTGCCGTTCGCCGTGCCGCCGGTGGTGTCGGCGGTGGGGTTGATGCAGCTGTTCGCCGCCGATCCGCTGCCGCTGCTCGGCACTCCCTGGATTTTGGTGGGCTGCTATTTCACCATCGCGCTGCCGTTTATCTACCGCGCCATCAGCAACAACATGCAGGCGATCAACCTGCGCGATCTGATGGACGCCGCGCATCTGCTCGGCGCCAGTACCTGGCAGGCGGCGCTGTGGGTGGTGCTGCCGAACCTGCGCAAGGGCGGAACGATCGCCGTGCTGCTGTCATTCTCGTTCCTGATCGGTGAGTTCGTGTTCGCCAACCTGCTGGTGGGCAGCCAGTATGAAACGCTGCAGGTCTACCTGTTTAATATGCGCAACGGCAGCGGGCATTTCACCAGCGCGCTGGTCATCTCCTATTTCGCCGTGGTGCTGCTCGTCACCTGGCTGGCGAACCTGCTGAATAAAAACAAGGGTTAACCCGATGGCTTATCTCAACGTCACCCGCCTGAACAAACACTATGGTCAGACCCAGGTGTTTCAGGATATCGATTTCACCGCCGAAGAGGGGGAGTTCGTCACTCTGCTGGGGCCAAGCGGCTGCGGCAAATCGACGCTGCTGCGCTGCCTGGCCGGCCTGACCCCGGTCGACAGCGGGCACATTTTATTGCAGGGCCAGGATCTGGTACCGCTGGCGCCGCAAAAGCGCGGCATCGGCATGGTGTTCCAAAGCTATGCGCTGTTCCCCAATATGACGGTGGAAGGCAATGTGGCCTTCGGCCTGAAAATGCAGAAGCTGGCGGCCGGGCAGATCGGCCAGCGGGTGCAGGAGGTGCTGGCGCTGGTGGAGCTGAGCGATCTGGCGAAGCGCTATCCGCATCAGCTGTCGGGCGGCCAGTGTCAGCGCGTGGCGCTGGCGCGATCGCTGGTCACTCGCCCGCGTCTGCTGCTGCTCGACGAACCGCTGTCGGCGCTGGACGCGCGTATCCGCAAACACCTGCGCGAGCAGATCCGGCGCATTCAACGCGAGCTGAACCTGACGGCGATCTTCGTCACCCACGATCAGGAAGAGGCGCTGACCCTGTCGGATCGCATCGTGCTGATGAACAAGGGGCAGATCGTGCAGAGCGGCGACGCGGAAACCTTGTATACCCAGCCGGCGGACGCCTTCGCCGCCGGATTTATCGGCAACTATAACCTGTTGACCGCCGAACAGGCCGCCCAGCTGACCGGGCGCAGCTATGCCGGCAAGGTGGCGATCCGCCCAGAGTCCATCGGCCTGTTACCGGCCGGGCAGGGGATTTGCGGGGTGATCCTGGGCCACAGTTTGCTCGGGAATGTGGTACGCTATCGGATTCAGGTTTGCGGTGTAGAATTGCTGGTTGACGTGCTCAACCGTTCGGTGGCCGACCTGCGGCCCGACGGCGCGGAAATTGGACTACACTTGGAACCTGTTGTATTGCGGGAAGTTGCATGACTTCGCAGCGCGGCGCCGGGGCCTTTCCGCCGCCGCATTAACCCTTCTCTTCTGCGGTCTGCCGCCCGCCCGCTGTCCTGCCAGACCCACGCCCGGCAGGCGGGACCGCGCGCTGTACCCGTCATCCTTTGGCTCGCCTCTCTGCGTCGCGTGACAAGCATCGGGTATCAGCCTCCTTTGGCCGGGCGTTAATGGAGCGTATCTTCCGTGCTGACCCTTCTTCACCTGCTTTCCTCCGTGGCGCTGTTGGTGTGGGGCACCCACATCGTGCGCACCGGGATCATGCGGGTTTACGGCGCCAATCTGCGGCGCGTGTTGAGCGACAGCGTTGAGAAAAAACCGCTGGCGTTCGTTTCCGGCATCGGCGTGACCGCGCTGGTGCAAAGCAGCAACGCCACGGCGCTGCTGGTGACCTCTTTCGTCGCTCAGGGGCTGGTGGGGCTGGCGCCTGCGCTGGTGATCATGCTCGGCGCCGACGTCGGCACCGCGCTGATGGCGCGCGTGCTGACCTTCGATCTTTCCTGGCTGTCGCCGTTGCTGATCCTGGTCGGCGTCTTCCTGTTCCTCAGCCGCAAGCAGATGCGGATCGGCCAGATCGGACGCGTCCTGATCGGCCTTGGGCTGATCGTGCTGGCGCTGGAGCTGATCGTGGCCGCCGCTACGCCGATCACCCAGGCGGCCGGGGTCAAAGTGCTGTTCTCGTCGCTGACCGGCGACGTGATGCTGGACGCCCTGACCGGCGCGTTGTTTGCCATCGTCAGCTATTCCAGCCTGGCGGCGGTGCTGCTGACCGCCACCCTGACCGCGTCCGGCGTGATTTCGCTGAAGGTGGCGCTCTGCCTGGTGATCGGCGCCAACCTCGGCAGTGGCCTGCTGGCGATGATCAACGCCAGCGGGCAGAACGCCGCCGGGCGGCGCGTGGCGCTCGGCAGCCTGCTGTTCAAACTGGTGGGCTGCATCCTGGTATTGCCGTTCGTCGCCTATCTGGCGGATGTGATGGCTCAGTTGCCTGGCGGCAGCGAAGAACTGGTGATCTATTTCCATGTGTTCTACAACCTGATCCGTTGTCTGGTGATGATCCCGCTGGCCGGGCCGATGGCGACGCTGTGCGAGCGGTTGATTGTCGACGTGGCGGCCGACGATCCGCGCATGCGGCCGCGCCATCTGGACGCCAGCGCGCTGGACACGCCGACGCTGGCGTTGGCCAACGCGGCGCGCGAAACGTTGCGCATGGGCGACGTGGTGGAACACATGATGATCCTGCAGCGCGAAGTGCTGCACGGCAAGCAAGGGGTGGATAAAGAGGTGCGGCGTCTGGACGATGACGTCGACGTGTTGTACACCGCCATCAAGCTCTATCTGGCGCAGATCCAGAAGGAAGATCTGGGCGAGGAGGACTCGCGCCGCTGGGCGGAGATCATCGAAATGGCGCTCAATCTGGAACAGGCGGGCGACATCATCGAACGCATGGCCGGCGACGTGGGCGCCAAGTCGCACGCCGCGCGCCGGGCCTTCTCGACGGAAGGGCTGGCGGAGCTGGACGGGCTGCACGAACGGCTGATCGGCAACCTGCGCCTGGGGCTGTCGGTGTTCCTGTCCGGCGACGTCACCAGCGCCAAACGCCTGCGCCGTTCCAAGCACCGCTTCCGCATTCTGGATCGCCGCTACGCGCACGCGCACGTCGATCGTTTGCATCAGCAAAACGTGCAGAGCATCGAGACCAGTTCGTTGCATTTGGGATTGTTGGGGGACATGAAGCGCCTGAACTCGCTGTTCTGCGCCGTGGCCTACAACGTGTTGGATCAGGATGCCAAGGACGACGATCGCGACTGGGAAGACACCCCGAGTACGATGTAAAAAAAATGCCCCCGGTTTTAACCGGGGGCATTGCGTAAGGGAGGCGCGTTATTTGCCGCTGAACACGCCGGCTTTGGCATCCGCCTGTTTCGTTGAGGCATGGCCGCTGACGAACGGCACGTTGCCGTCAACGCCCTGTTTCGCCGCACCGGCGGCCAAGCCGCCTACCGTGGCCGCTGCATCGACGCGGCCGCCGCCCTGATAGCGTTGGCCGCTGACGTCCTGCTGGCTGACCTTGCTGCCGCCCAGCTCCACCTTGCCCTGCTGGCTGCGGATCTCGCCGCCGGTGAGTTGGGTTTGGCCGCCGACCTGCAGCGCCACGCCGTGCTTACCGGCAATCGCCGATTGCTCGCCGACCGCGTTGTTGTTCACCACGTCGGCATTGACCTTGAGCTGCCCCTGGCGGCCCGCCGGCCCGGTGATGCTGTCTTTCACCGCGCCGCCGACGGTGCGTGCACCGCGATCCCACAGTGGCCCTTGCGGTTTTTCGCCGGCCGGCGTTGCCGGCAGCGTGACTTTGCCGTCGGCTTTGCTGAAGCTGACCGCGCCGGTGGTGTCCTGCTGCGGATCGAGGCGACGCGCCACGCTGTTGTACTTGTCGGTGGTGGCGTCGGCCACTTTGTTCACCCCGGCGTCCAGTTTCTCTTTCACTTTACCGGCGTAGCGCGGTGTGCCGACCTTCGACAGCTTGGAGGTGATGCTGCTGCCCGGATCGTTGCTGTGACTCAGACCGGCATCTACATCGACCTTCACCGCGTTCTCAACGTCTTTGCGGCTTTCAACGTGCAGATTGCCGCCCACCTTGCCTTGTACGCTGTCGGCATCGATGCGCGCGCCGGCGAGACGGGTGTCTTTGCCGCTGTCGAGCGCCACCTCGCCCGCGGTGATGCCAGTGTTGGCGTGGGTGGTTTTATCCTGCTGTTCCACGCCGACCTTCAGACCGGCGCCCAGCGTATGGGTGTCTTTGCCGGTGTTCGGATCGACCTTGCCGCCGGCGTCCTTGTTGAACGTTTGGCCGCCTTTGGCGTTGGCTTTGATGCCCAGGCTCCAGTTGTCCTTGTGCTGCTCGTTCTTGGCGGACTCCAGCAGGATGCCGCCGTTTTTCGCCTCGAGCGCGGCGCTGCCGCCGCTGACCTTGGCGCCCTGCAGATGCAGCGCGTCATCGCCTTTGCCGTTGGCGGACAGGGTGACTTTGCCGTCTGAGGCGATAGTGGCGCCCTGGCGCTCGGTCGCGGACTCATTCACCTTGGCGATGTCGAAGGCGCCGCCGACGGAGAGGTTGCCGCCGGTTTTTTCCTTGCTGTCGCTGCTGCCGGCACCCAGATCGATATTGCCGGACAGTTGGCTCTCCTTACGCGTTTGGGTCGATTCCGCCGCCTGCAGCGCGACCTTATTGCCCGCGCTCAGAGTGACGTCGCCCTGGCTCTTGACGTCGGTGCCCTGCAGCGTCAGATCGCGGCCCGCCTTCAGCTCAACGCCCTGTTGGCCGTTGACGTTGCTGACCTGTGCGGTGCTGCTGCTGCTTTCGCCGTTGTTGGTGCCGCCGCCGAAGCCGGCGCCGAAGTTTTTACTGTCGGCGGTGAAGCCGCCCTTCGCCGAGGCTTTGACGTTAAAGCCGCTGTGGTTCTCACTCTGTTTGTCGCTGGCCTGATCAAAGCGGATATCGCCGCCGGCGTCGACGGTGGTTTTACCGCTGCCGCCGTTTAGCGCGGTACCCTGATAGACCGCGTCTTTTTTCACGTTGACGTTGATGCCGTTGGCCGCGTCGATCGAGCCGGTCACCGCCTGGCTGGCGCTGCTGTTGCTGCGCTGGGTGCCGCCTTCGCCCTTGGCGTCCACGGTCAGATCGCTGCCGGTGGAGGTGTAGACGCGTACGCCGGCGCTGCCGCGGGTATCGCGGTTCTGCTCTTCCTGTCGGTTTGTCGCAGCTTCGCTGCGGTGGCTGTCCGCCGTCAGCGTGACCGCGCCTTTGCTCGCCTGATATTGCGTGCCCTGATCGCGCACTTCGCCTTTGGCGTTGATGTCGATGCTGCCGGCTTTCACCGAGCTGACGACCGCCTGCGAGCTGCTGCTGCGTTTTTCGCTGCTGCCGCCCTGTGCGCCGATATCCAGGCCGACGTTAGGCGCGCCGATGCCGCCGATGTCGTTGATGACGCCGGTGGCGTCCAGCTTGGCCGCCTTACCGACCGCGCGCTCGACCGGACGGGTCACTGCGCTGTAATCGACGTTGGCGCCGATGTTCACGCCGACGTCGGTTTTGATGGTGGTGCTGCTGGCGGTGTCGGCAGCGGCCAAATGATCGACGCCGGCGGCGTTCTCTTGGTAGGCGCCGCCGACGCTGTGCTGCGCGCCTTGCTGGGTCAGCTTGTCACGGGCGTTGACAGTCAGGTTGCCTTTGACGTCGCTGCCGGAGGTGACCGCCTTGCTGCTCTGCGCCTGCGTTTTGCTGTTCTCGTAGCCGGCCTCCACGCCGCTGCCGAGCTTGTCGATGCCGCCGGTATAGTAGAAACCGCCGCCGATCTTGGTCTGCTCGGTGTTCGAGGTGGTTTTGTCGTCGGCCGCCAGGAACGAGACCTTGTTGCCGCTGACGCTGGCGTCGCCTTTGTCGGCGACCAGTTTGGAGCCGCTGAAGGTCACGTCCTTATCCGCCTCGAGCTTCACGCTGCCGCCGCTGAGGGTAGCGCCGCGGTTCTCGGTGCGGGTGGTTTGCTCGCTGTCGCGGGTGTGCTCAATGCGCAAACCGGCACGGTATTGCTTGTCGCCGGCCTCTTTGGCATAGCCGTTGACGGTAAGCGCGGTCTTCTGCTCATCGATGTGTTGCTGCTGTTCGGCGGCCTTGACGTTGATGTTGCCGGTCTGCGACGTCACGCTCAGCTCGCCGCCGCTGGCAACCTGGCTGCCGATGACGTCGGTATCCTTACGGCTGACCAGCTTCAGGTTGGTGTCGGACTTCAGCTCGCTGGCGGTGCTGCTCTGATAGCTGTTGTCGGCCTTGTGTGAGCTGCTGGTGATGTTGAACACGGTGCCGGTGCGCGCGTCGATTTTGTCCACGGTGGTGCTCAGTGCGTTGTCGATGCGCAGGCCGCCCTGCGTGGCGGTGACCTGGCCGCCTTCCTTGCCGCGCGCCTTGCTGCCGGTGATGGTAACGCCCTGCTGGCCGTTCAGGCGCAGCGTGCCGTCGCTGGTCAGTTCGGAAGCGTGGCTGACCTCGCGGCGATTGCTGTTGTTTTTGTTGTCGCCGCCGCCGATGCCGCCCCAGGAGGTTTTGTCATCGCGCACCGCTTTGGCGTTGGCGGTTTTCTGCACCCCGACCTGGATTTGGTTATCTGCGTCGATCGTCAGATCGCGCTGGGCGTGGACCTTGGCGCCCTGGGTAGAGACATTGCGGCCGGCTTTCAACGTCAGTTCGCCCTGGCTACGCAGTTCGCTGGCCTTCAGGCTTTCGCTTTCGTCGCTGCTGCTCCAGCTACCGGTGCGCAGGCTGGAAGTGTGATTGCGCTGGTAGCCGCGTTCGGTGGACTTATCCTTCTCCACCAGCCCGGCGAGGTGCACATCGCGCGCCGCTTTGACGCTCAGCGCCCGATCGGCGCTGACGTTGGCGCCCAGCAGTTTCACATCTTCCTGGGTGCTGATGAGTTTGGCGTTGCCGCTGGCGGCGACGGTGCTGCCCGCCTGTTGTTGTTGCTCATGCTCGCGGGTGACGTCGTATTGCCAGGAATAGAACCAGCGGTCGTCGGTGTGACCCTGAGTCTGCTTCAACTGCTGACCGTCGAGCGTCAGCTTGCCGCCCTGGAGGGTGATGTCTTCGCCGCGAATATCGGTGGCGGTGAGGTGCGCGTGGTTATCCGCCACCAGACTGATGTTTTTGCCTTTCAGCTCGGTGCGGGTCAGCTTCTGGCTGCTGCTGCGATCGTTGACATAGATGCCGCCACGGTAGTTCTGGTAGTTGTCGCCGCCGTTGCGGTTGCTGCTGGCATCCTAACGGCGGCTTTCGCTGCGAATATCGTAGGCCTTCACCTTGAGCTCATCGCCGGCGGCCAGCGTGCCGGCCAGCTTAACGCCGCTGCCCTGCGCGGTGTTGATGATGTTGATGCGCCCGGCCTGCATGCTGCCGAGGTAGTAGCTGTCCAGCGCGGTCGTCGGTTGTTCGCTGGCCAGCACCTTGCCGTCGCGCGCCACGCGGTTAAGGCCGCTGATGGCGTTGATCGCCGCCGGCGTCACGCTGCCGTTGCGGTGGGTAAAGTCTTGTACGATCACGTCACCACGGCTGTCGATCTTCGGTGCGATCAGATCCAGCACGCCGCTGGCGTTCAGTGTGCCGCTGAGGCTCAGGGTATTGCGGTTGCCCAGGGTGCTGTAGCCCTGCAGCAGGCCGTTCTCCACCAGCGGGTTGCCGACCACCAGCGAGGAGCGGCTGGTGTTGATGAACCCGCAGCCCTGGCAGCTGATGCCGTTCGGGTTGGCGAGCACGTAGTCGGCCGCCATGCCGAAGATCTCTTGCTGGCCGTGCAGCAGAGAAGGGTTACGGCCGATCACTTCGTTGAGGATCACGTTGGCTTCACGTCCGCCCAGATTGGGGTTGGCGCCCAGCTGGCCCGCCAGCTGCGACAGTCCCGCCTCGCGGGAGTTGTTCAGCACCGCGCCGGGCTGGTTGACGTTGAAGTCCTGATATTGGTTGTGCGACAGCCCGTTACCGTTCGGCGCGACGATGTCGACCACCTGGGCACCGGTCGCGGCGGTGGAAACGCCGGGGCCGTTGGCGCCATTGGCTGCCACAATCTCTCCGGCGTAGGCGCCGGCGGAAGCGGCGAGAATTATCGCCAGCGCGGCGGCCAGTTTGCCCGCTGCTGAAAGCCTGAAGTTATTATTTTTCATCCATGTATCTCCGTATATTGCCGTGGGGTCCTGCAAAACTGCTGATTAAAAGGTGTAAGAAAAGCGCGCCAGTACCTGAACGGGATCCTCGGGTGTGGCGTGGTCCGACAAAATCCAGCCGCGGCTGACCTCCAGATCGACCAACGCCTGCCGGTAGCGTAACGTGGCGCCGCTGCTCAGCCCGGCGCTGCTGCGCCAGCCCGAGTTGTCCTGGCGCGGCAGAATGCGGCCGACGTCGGCGCCGAGGCGCGGCGTCAGCGTGGTGGCGCCCAGATTGAAGCTGCGCGACAGCGTGTTCTGCAGATACCAGCCATTGTCGCCGGACTGGGTGCTGCGGCTAAAGCCGCGTACGGCGCTGCGATCGGTAAGGCTCAGCCATTCCACGCCGGGCAGCGGGTCGCGGCTGTACTGGCCATAGAACAGGTTATTGAGCTGATAGGTCGCATCGCCCAGGTGAAGGCGCTGGCTGAGGTTGGCGAACAGCTTGCCCTTGGTGAACTGGCTGTCGAGGTGCACCGAGCTCGGGTGGCGATCGGCGCCCACCCACGGCAGACCCTGTTCGACGCTGAGGTTGGCGCTGAACACCCCGTTGGGCAGAATCTGCAGGTGGCTGGCGCTCAGCTCGGCCAGGGTCAGCGTGGGGCTGCTGACCTCGAGGCGCACGCTTTCGAAGTAGTTGTCGATGCGCTTGTAGGTCAACTGGCCGCTCAGGCTGTCTATCTGATCGTGATCGCGATAAAACACATAGTCGCTGCGCAGCCCGTACTGTTGGGTCTGGCCGTGCAGTTTGACCACGTTGTGCGGCAGCTGCTGGTGGTTCTCATAGGAAGAGAAGCTGGCGAACCCGCTGAAGGTGAACGCGCCGTACGGCAGCGAATAGAGCAGGGTATAGGCGCGATTATAGCGGTGGGCCGGGTTTTCCAGCGTGCTGTTGGCGTTCAGGCTGACGAAGTCCGACAGGCCGAACGGGCTGTCCAGCGTGGCGGTGGCGCGCGCCAGCCACTGGCCGGTGCTTTTTTGGCCGTAATTATCCGTGCCGGTGGTAATTAGCCAGGGCTTGGCATGCTGATTGCGCAAACGAATGACCGAACCGCCAACCTGGCGACCGGGCAGTATATCCAGCTTGGTGGTATTCGATTGCAAACGGTTGGCCTGATCCAATCCTTGGTCGAGTTCGGTTAATTTCAACGGCTTGCCTTCCAGCCCCGGAAATAATAAACGGCTGTTGACCCAGCGATCGCCGCCTTCTATTTTCTCGATAAATCCTTCGGTGACGCTTAACCCCAATTCTCCCTGTGAATTAGGGCGAACAATTTGCACGCGCGCGGTGATATAGCCTTTTTGTACATACAGGCGCGTTAATTCACGGGTCAGGCGATTGATATCGTTGCTGCTGATGCACTGTTCCGGCAGCGCGCTCAGGGCGGATAAATCGCCCGGCGAGAGCAGGGTAACGCCCTGCAGATAAACGCCGGCGATCGGCAGGCACTGCGCGGACTGCGGCAGGGCGGGCGCGGCCGGTTCCGGCTCCGCCAGCAAGCGTTGCTGCTTCAGCTGCTGGTAGCGGCGTTGCTCAATCAACTGGTTGACTTCACGCGTGCTGTCTTGCAGCGCGCGGCGCGACTCCCCCATCGACATATCCCGCATCATGTGGGAATCCGGCAGGGTTTCGGCGGAAAGGGCCGTGCTGACCAACAGCGTCAAGGCGGTGATTTTTTTTATCATTGTAATCCATTATGAGAGGCCGCCGGGGCAGCCAGCCCAATCCATGAGGTTAACCACGGGCGGCCGACGGCCGGCCCGAAATAATGAGCGACATGCACATTGCGAGGTATCTTGATTTGCCGCAGCAAATAAGACGGTGGGTATATATCTAAATAATAATTAGGCTGCTTCTTTTGTGGCGGGCAACCCTGGTGACTTAATTAATTAAAAAAAGTAGAACGTCTCTTTCTCTTGCCAACATTATCGGCATGGATAGGAAGAATCTGAATTTTTATTTTTCACGGATGATAGGGGATGAGAGGAATTATGACAATCCGACCAGTGGGAAATACGAAATTTCGCAGGGAAGAACGGGACGCAATTGTTTGCGTCCCGACAGGCGGTTTATTTTTTCTTGATGGGACGACCGGACCAATAACCCGCCAGCAGCGAACCGGAGAGGTTGTGCCAGACCGAGAACAGCGCACCCGGCAGGGCGGCCAGCGGCGAGAAGTAGATTTTACCCAGCGTGGCGGCCAGCCCGGAGTTCTGCATGCCGACTTCGATCGCCAGCGTGCGGCAGGTGGATTCGTCAAAGCCGAACAGCTTGCCGCCCCAGTAGCCGCTGAGCAAACCGATGCCGTTGTGCAGGATCACCGCGACGATCACCACCAAACCGACCGAGGCGATGTGGCTTTGGCTGCCCGCGACCACTGCGCTGATGATCGCCAGGATACACACCATCGACAGCGCCGGCAGCAGCGGCTCAATGCGTTTCACCGCCTTGGTCAGAGTGTGGTGGACGATCAGGCCAAGGCCGATCGGGATCACCACGATCTGCAGAATGCTCAGCAGCATGCCCATGATATCGACGCTGATCTTGGCATCGACATACAGGCGGGTCAGCAGCGGCGTAGCGAACACCCCCACCAGCGTCGAGACCGCCGAGATGGTCACCGACAGCGCCACGTCACCCTTGGCCAGGTAGATCATCACGTTGGACGCGGTGCCGCTGGCTACGCTGCCCACCAGCACCATGCCGGCGGACAGATCCGGCGGCATGCGGAACAGCATCGCCAGGATCCAGGCCGCCAGCGGCATGATCAGATAGTGCAGGAAGATGCCGGCCGCCACCGGGCCGGGGCGCGCCAGCACGCGTTTGAAGTCGTCCAGCCGCAGCGTGACGCCCATGGCGAACATGATCAGCATCAGCAGCGGGCTGACGTAGGGGCCGATGCCGGTAAAGGTGGTCGGCGTGTAATAGGCGGTGACGGACAGCAGTATCGCCCACAGGGGGAATAAGCGCGTGAAGAGTGCCAACATGCAGGTTTTCCTTAGCCAGAGTGAGAACGGTGGGTGTGGTTGTGTTTTTTGCGGGTTCAACATGCTGAACCCCTGCCGGTTTTAAACAGATTTTTTAGATGCAGGGGCGCAGCGTGCTGCGCCCGCAATCAGGATGACTTATTCGAACAGGTTGTGGTGCAGGGTACGCACTACCTGCTCGGCTTCTTCGCCCGGCACCAGGAAGCACAGGTTATAGCTGCTGGCACCGTAGCAGATCAGGCGGATATTGAACGGATCGAGCACGCCGAACACCTCTTTGCCCAGGCCGCAGGCGCGCGACAGCTGGTTGCCGATGATCGCCACCAGCGCCAGGTCTTCTTCCACTTCCACCCGGCACAGCGACGACAGCTCGGTCAGCAGCGAGGTGGTCAGCAGGCTGCCGCCGACGGAGGTGGCACCGGTGGTGTCCATAGTCAGCGCAATGCTGACCTCCGAGGTGGTGATCAGATCGACGGAGATGTTGTGGCGCGCCAGAATATTGAACACCTCGGCCAGGAAACCGCGCGCGTGCAGCATGTTCAGGCTGTGCAGCGTCAACAGCGTTTGCTTGCGGCGCAGCGCCAGCGCGCGGAACAGCGGCGGGTTTTCGGTGGTGTTGCATACCAGCGTGCCGCCGGCCGCCGGATCCTTGCTGGAGCCGACGAATACCGGAATGTCGCTGCGCACCGCCGGCAGCAGGGTGGCGGGGTGCAGGACTTTGGCGCCGAAGGTGGCCATTTCCGCTGCCTCTTCGAAACCGATTTTGTCGATGCGCTTGGCCGCCGGCACCACGCGCGGATCGGTGGTGTAAATGCCTGGCACGTCGGTCCAGATATCCACCCGGCCAACGCCGAGCGCCTCGCCGAGCAGCGCGGCGGTATAGTCGCTCCCACCGCGGCCGAGCGTGGTAGTGCGGCCTTTCGGCTCGCTGCCGATAAAGCCTTGGGTGACCACCAGCGCTTCCTGCAGGCGCGGCTGCAACTGCGCCCGGGCCAGTTCGCTGAGCGCGGCGCTGTCCGGCACGGCGCGGCCAAAGTGATCGTCGGTGCGCATCACTTTACGCACGTCGAACCATTCGGCCTGCACGTTGCGGGCGCGCAGGATCTCCACGAACAGCAGGGTGGACATCAGCTCCCCATGGCTGACCAGCTCGTCGGTCAACGCCGTCGAGGTGGCCAGCGACGCGGCCTCTGACAGCATGGCGATGTTTTCCAGCAGCCGGTCTATCTCGTCGCGGATCACCGCAGGCGCCGTGAGGCGATCGAGGATGGCGTACTGGATGCGACGAATTTCATCAAGCTGGTAGCTGCGCTTGTCGGCCTCGCAACCTTCGGCCAGGGCGACCAGCAGGTTGGTGACGCCCGCCGAGGCGGACAACACCACCAGGCGGACCTGCGGGTTGGCCAGCACGACGTCGGCGCTGCGGTTCATGGCTTCAAAGTCGGCGACGCTGGTGCCGCCGAACTTGGCTACCACGGTGGAATTCTGGGGTACTGCTTGGTTCATGTAGAAACCTCGTGTCAGGGATGCCCGTTTGGGGGCACTGTAATTCCATAGCCTTGGCACAAGGGGAGAGCGGTAAACAGGGGGCAGGCGTAGAGGTCAGGCTACGATACACCCAGAAGCGCCCCACCTTGTCGATCGCCCTGTGGGCGATCCCCTGGTGACAACCCAGGGGATTCAGCCCCTGTAGTCGATACGATAATGGCCGGCCATTATCGTACCTCGGCGTCGCTCCCCCTCGGGTGCCGTCAACGGAGAAACGGCTCCTCTGACACTCTACCTGGGCGACGCGCCTCTTCTGGCTTGCGCACCGGGTGCGCAAGTAGGCTGTTAGGAATAGCCGGTTATCGCCATTCTGTCAACGTACAGACGGTGAGGGATTTTCATCTTGTACCAGCGCGATAAGCGTACAGGGCATCGCGGGCGTGGAACCGGCGCCAATCGGTTGCAGAGAACCGTCTTCCTTTTGGCTGAATAGCGGGATAACGCCCTGATGTTTCTCCAAATACTCCAGCCAACCGAAATTTTCGTTCAATTTGGTCGCTTTGATGGTGGCCCCCCTGGCAAGCAGGCTGCTCAGGCGGCCGTAGGTGGCTTCCTGATTAAATAAAATTTCATGCCGGCGGAAACGCGAACTTTCCGCGCTGGCGCCGCGCCCTTTCAACGGCGCTCCCGAGCGGATGGCAAACACGTGATCCTCGCCGAAGAGATGGCCGAAGTGGTAGACCGCCAGCGCGTTCTGGTGGCGGTTGGGCGACAGCGCCAACACCTGAGCGATATTGCTCAGGTCGAGGTAGTTCTCGGCGTGTTCGGAATAGGCATGGCCATAGTAGGCCGGAATGCCGTCCATGCGCGCCTGACGGTAGTATTCCCAGCTGCTGTCAGTGCTGATCGTCGGCACGTTCAGCTTGATCAGCGCCTGCGCCAGCATGCGCGCCACGCTGTTGGCGCCGACGATCAGCACGCCGCGCGGTTTCTGCTGCTGCACCCGCAGCCAGCGGGCCATCATACCGCTGGTCAGGCTTTGCAGCACCACGGTGCCGATGATGATGGCGAACACCACGGTGACCAGCCGGTCGGCGCCCTGATAGCCGCTGCGCTGCAGCGTCAGCGCGAACAGCGAGCTGACCGCCGCGGCGACGATGCCGCGCGGGGCGATCCAGCACAGTAGCAGCCGATCGCGCCAGTGCAGGGAAGAGCGCCAGGTCGACACCGCGATGCACAGCGGCCGGGCGATGAACTGCACCGCCAGCAGCAGCAGGAGCAGCGGCCAGCCCATGTTCCACAGTGCCTGGATGTCGAGCCGCGCCGCCAGAATGATGAACAGCGCCGAGATCAGGATCGCCGACAGCTCCTCTTTGAACGCCAGAATATCGCTGGTATCGACGTCGCGCATGTTGGCCAGCCAGATGCCCATCACCGTGACGGTCAGCAGGCCGGATTCGTCGGCGATGGCGTTGGAAACGCCGAAGGCGGCCAGCATGATCGCCAGCACCGCCAGGTTCTGCAGGTAGCGCGGCAGCCAGACGCGGCGCAGCGCCAGGCCGAGCAGGTAGCCGAACAGCGCGCCGGCGATCAGGCCGACGGCGGCGGTCACGCCCAGCGTCCAAAACAGATGGGTATAGGACTCCGCATTCTGTTTCAGCACGATGAATTCGAACACCAGCAGGGTGAAGATGGCGCCGACCGGATCGATGACGATCCCTTCCCAACGCAGCACCTGGTTAATGTTGGCGTTCGGCCGCACCACGCGCATCAGCGGGGCGATCACCGTCGGTCCGGTCACCACCGTCACCGCGCCGATCAGCGCCGCCAGCTCCGGCGGGAAATCCAGCAGCCACCAGCTGGCGAGGCTGATGACCAAAAAGGTGACCAGCATGCCGACGGTGACCAGATTGCGCACCACGCCGCCGAGGCCGCGTATCTCCTCGAAACGCAGCGTCAGCGCCCCCTCGAACAGGATGATCGCCACCGACAGCGACACCAGCGGAAACAGCAGATCGCCGAACAGCAGATCCGGCTGCACCAGATGCACCGTCGGGCCGAGCACGATGCCGAACAGCAACAGCGGCAAAATGGCCGGCAGGCGCAGCAGCCAGGCCAGCCACTGCGCCAGCAGCGACGCCAGGCCGATAAGCACCAACATGAGCGGGGCGGATAATTCCATAAGCGAGATCCCTTTCAAATGACGAAATGAGCGACGATGACACAGCCTGATGACAATTCGGCAACCCCGATAACAGGCCGTTAGCCAAAAGTATAGAGTGAAAGCTGAAACGAGGCGGCAATGCGTTGACAGTTAGCGCCTATCGCAAGAAAAGAGATCATAATCACAGTCGAACAGGCTACAATCGGACAAACGCGTCATTTTTATTCTCAAGCCTAAGAGTGTTGCTATGAAAAATATCAATCCTAGTCAAACCGCTGCTTGGCAAGCCCTGCAGCAACATTATGCACAGATGAAAGACGTACGGATCGCCGACCTGTTCGCCCAGGACAGCGATCGTTTCTCCCGGTTCTCCGCGACCTTCAACGACCAAATGTTGGTGGACTATTCCAAGAACCGTATCACGCAGGAAACCCTGGAGAAGCTGCAGGCGCTGGCGAAAGAAACCGATCTGCAAGGCGCCATCAAATCGATGTTCGCCGGTGAGAAGATCAACCGTACCGAAGATCGCGCGGTGCTGCACATTGCCCTGCGCAACCGCAGCAACAGCCCGATCCTGGTCGACGGCAAAGACGTGATGCCGGAAGTGAACGCGGTGCTGGCCAAGATCAAACAGTTCTGCGCGCGCGTCATCGGCGGCGAGTGGAAAGGCTACACCGGCAAGCCGATCACCGACGTGGTGAACATCGGCATCGGCGGCTCGGATCTCGGCCCTTACATGGTGACCGAAGCGCTGCGCCCGTATAAAAACCATCTGAACATGCACTTCGTCTCCAACGTTGACGGCACCCATATCGCCGAAACGCTGCAGCCGCTGAACCCGGAAACCACGCTGTTCCTGGTGGCCTCCAAAACCTTCACCACTCAGGAAACCATGACCAACGCCCACAGCGCGCGCGACTGGTTCCTGAGCAGCGCCGCCGATCAACAGCACGTGGCCAAGCACTTCGCCGCGCTGTCCACCAATGGCAAAGCGGTGGCCGAGTTCGGCATCGATACCGACAACATGTTCGAGTTCTGGGACTGGGTAGGGGGTCGTTACTCCCTGTGGTCGGCGATCGGTCTGTCGATCGCGCTGTCCATCGGTTATGACAACTTCGAGCAGCTGCTGAGCGGCGCGCATGCCATGGATAAGCACTTCGCCGAAACGCCGGCGGAGAAAAACCTGCCGGTGCTGCTGGCGCTGATCGGTATCTGGTACAACAACTTCTTCGGTGCCGAAACCGAAGCCATTCTGCCGTACGATCAGTACATGCACCGTTTTGCCGCTTACTTCCAGCAGGGCAACATGGAATCCAACGGCAAGTACGTCGACCGCAACGGCAATCCGGTGGATTACCAGACCGGCCCGATCATCTGGGGTGAGCCGGGCACCAATGGCCAACATGCGTTCTACCAGCTGATCCACCAGGGCACCAAGCTGGTGCCGTGCGACTTCATCGCGCCGGCCATCAGCCATAACCCGCTGGGCGATCACCACGCCAAATTGCTGTCCAACTTCTTCGCCCAGACCGAAGCGCTGGCGTTCGGCAAGTCGCTGGAAGTGGTGGAGGCCGAGTTCGCGGCGCAGGGTAAAACCCCTGAGCAGGTCAAGCACGTGGCGCCGTTCAAAGTGTTTGAAGGCAACCGTCCGACCAACTCGATCCTGCTGCGCGAAATCACCCCGTTCAGCCTGGGCAGCCTGATTGCGCTGTACGAGCACAAAATCTTCACCCAGGGCGCGATCCTGAACATCTTCACCTTCGATCAGTGGGGCGTGGAGCTGGGCAAACAGCTGGCTAACCGCATCCTGCCTGAGCTGGCGGGCAGCGAGAAAATCAGCAGCCACGACAGCTCGACCAATGCGCTGATCAACCGCTTCAAGGAATGGCGCTAATCGCCTGAGCTGAAGCCAATAAAAAACCCGCCGCGGCGGGTTTTTTTACGTCGGCAAAAAATTACAGGTTGATCGGCACTTCGAAGCTGACGCCCGCGCCGACGTCATCGGCGGTGCTGTGATCGTTGTCGGTGTACCACAGGCTGGTGTCGAATTTAACCTGAGACGGGAAGGTGTAACCCCAGCCGACCTGAATGCCCTTCAGCGTATCGGATTTCGGGAACGCCTGGTTGATGCTTTGGCTCAGCGGGTTCACCTTGGCGTAAACCAAGCGGGTGCTCCAACGCTGGCTGTCGTCCAGCACCAGCTCTACGCGGCCGGACAGCATCTGGCCGTCGCCGCCCATCGCATGGCCCAGCGGGTAACCCTGCTGGTAGTAGCCGCCTTTGTAGGTATAGTGTGTGTACACATAGTTTTTGCGGCTCATATCCGAACGGGTGTCTGACCCTTCGATATACCAGTTAATGGTCGTCGGGCCCCATTCCGGGTGGCCTTCCAGTCCGAGCAGATAGGTGTTTTGCGATGGCAGATAGCCCGCTTCATCTTCACCCACCAATTGACCATACAGGCTAACTGGCAGGCCGATCAGCGGCTGCATTTTCAGTTTGAAATCGAAACCGGCGAGCTGGTTGCCCGGATCGTTGCCTTTACCTGAATCATCGTTATCTTTACCGGTGAAACCGTCCCAGAACGAGCTCCACGACTGCGGTCGGCCCTCGCCACCCCACATCATGATGCGTGAAGCGCCCAGCTCCAGGAAGTCGGTCGGCATCATGGTGAAACGGCCACCGATCAGTTTGGTGTGCGGTACTGAACTGTACTGCGACAGTTGGCCGGCGCTCAGCTGGTATTGCCAGCGGCCGATCCACGACAGCCACGGGGTTTCAAACGGCGATTGGTCGGCGCGCTGCAGCATAAAGCCCGCCACCGGGCGTGCGGCGTCGGAGCGGATCAGGCTGCCGTCGTAGCCAGGGCCCCACCACTGGGAAACTTCACCGAAGGAGAGCCACTGGTTCCAGATTTTCACCGCACCGTAGGAGCCGTTCATATTGAATTTGGAGCCGTCGCTGACGCGCTGATCGCCTTCCACCGAGCCCTGCAGACGCACGTCCCAGAACTCGCCGTTGGCGCCGGCGCCGATGGTCAGGCGATCGTCGGCGTACTCATTTTGGCCGAAGCCCTGCGGGGTGCCGGGTTTATCCGTCGAGGCGTAACCGCTGACGCGGATGTTGGCTTTCAAGGCATCGACACGGCGCTGCACGCGGTCGATGACGTTTTTCTCGGTATTGGTGACCGGCTTGGCCTGCGCGATAACGGAGCTGATCTCTTCCTGGCTCAGCGGCCAAGTGGACAGGCTGACGTTGATGACGCCGCGGTCAGACAACCAGGCGAGATCGTTACGCAGATCGTTGTCAGGAGTTACCAGGCCGGCGGCGTGGCCGGACAATGCACAGGTAAACAGGCCCGCAGCGACCAGTCCGTTAAGTTTAGCGCGCATAAAGAATTCCCTTGTTAATTCGAGGTTATTAGTTTTATGTAAAGATCTCTGTGACCCATGATAGTTGACATTTCGATTTGCTACAAATCTATAAGCCAGAAACATCTTATTATAACTTTATGAATTAAATGGGGTTTAAAGTGCTTTCGCGCGGGGCATAATTTTTAAGACAATGCCTATATTGGGACGGTTGAATCATATTAGCGGTATTCTGAGAGAGGTTTTATGGCAAAAACGTCGCGTTCGATCATGATAGCGAAAGGGCTGCAGCGGGTACTGAACGTGGGCTTGCTGCTGCTGGCGGCAATTCTGGCGGTGTTTCTGGTCAAGGAAACCCTCCACCTGGCGAAGGTGTTATTTATCAACAACGAAGAGTCTTCTTCTTACCTGTTGATTGAAGGCATCGTGATTTATTTCTTGTACTTTGAATTTATCGCCTTGATCGTCAAGTATTTTGAGTCGGGTTATCATTTCCCGCTGCGCTATTTTATTTATATCGGCATTACCGCGATTATTCGTTTGATTATCGTGGACCACAAGAATCCCATCGATACCCTGATCTACGCCGCGGCGATATTGGTGCTGGTGGTGACGCTCTATCTGGCCAACACCGATCGGCTGAAACGGGAGTAGCGGAGATAAAAATGGCGGCCAATGGCCGCCAAAGACACAGGATATCATTACCCGTCGTCTTTCAAGCTACAGCGTTGTTGACTGCACTCGCTGTAACTTGAAATCCATAGGGTAAAAGATAAGGAAAGACATCAAACGCACTGCAGTGGCACAAATTACCCCTTCACGCCGCCGGCCGTCAGGCCGCCCACCAGCCAGCGCTGCGCCAGCAGGAACACGGCGGTAATCGGTATCGCCGACAGCACCGCGGCGGCGGCGAAGTCGCCCCACAGGTAGTTCTGCGGGTTGAGATATTGCTGCATCCCCACCGCCAGCGTGTAGCTGTTCACATCGCGCAGCAGCAGCGACGCTACCGGCACTTCGGTGATGGCGGCGATAAACGACAGAATGAACACCACCGCCAGAATCGGCACCGACAGCGGCAGCAGCACCAGACGGAACGCCTGCCATGGCGTGGCGCCGTCCAGCGCCGCCGCCTCTTCCAGCGAATTGTCGATGGTTTCGAAATAGCCCTTGATGGTCCAGACGTGCAGCGCGATGCCGCCCATGTAGGCGAAGATCACGCCGCCGTGGGTGTTCAGGCCGATAAACGGAATGTACTGGCCCAGGCGATCGAACAGGGCGTACAGCGCCACCAGCGACAGCACCGCCGGGAACATCTGGAAGATCAGCATGCTTTTCAGCAGCGTGCTCTTGCCACGAAAACGCATACGGGCGAAGGCGTAGGCGCAGGTGGTGGACAGCGTCACGATACCGATGGCGGTGATCGCCGCGATCTTGATGGAGTTCCACAGCCACAGCAGCACCGGGAACGGCGGCGGCGTCACGCTGCCGTCAGCGTGGGTGACGCTGAAGCCGAGCGCCAGCCGCCAGTGATCCCAGGAGAGGGTTTCCGGTATCAGGCTGCCGGTGGCGAAGTTGCCGGAGCGCAGCGAGATAGCGATCACCATCAGCAGCGGGAACATGATCAGGGCGATAAAGCACAGCATCAAAATATGGGTGATCCACAGGCGCAGGCGCTGGGACTTGGGTTGAACCATGGCCATCGTTATTCTCCCTAATCGAAGTTCATCTTGCTGGCTTTCAAATTCAGGATCGCCAGCGCGCCCACCAACAGGAAGATCAGCGTGGCGATGGCGGCCGCCAGCCCGAAGTCTTGCCCGCCGCCGCCTTCGAAGGCGATGCGGTAGGTGTAGCTGACCAGCAGATCGGTATAGCCGGCCGGCGTGGTGGTGCCGATCATGTCCGGGCCGCCGTTGGTCAGCAGCTGGATCAGCACGAAGTTGTTAAAGTTGAAAGCGAAGCTGGCGATCATCAGCGGCGTCAGCGGCTTGATCAGCAGCGGTAAGGTGATGCGGAAGAAGTTTTGCCACGGGTTGGCGCCGTCCATCGCCGAGGCTTCGTACAGATCGTCCGGGATCGCCTTCAGCAGCCCCATGCACAGGATCATCATGTAGGGGTAGCCGAGCCAGGTGTTGACGATCAGGATCATGCTCTTGGCGGTGAGCGGATCGCTGAACCAGGCCGGTTTGATGCCGAACAGATGGCTGAGCATCATGTTGATCTCGCCGAAGCTCTGGTTGAACAAGCCTTTGAAGATCAGGATCGAGATGAATGACGGCACCGCATAGGGCAGGATCAGCAGCACGCGGTAGATCGCCTTGCCTTTCAGCGCCTCCCACTGCACCACGCAGGCCAACACCATGCCGAACGCCACGGTGAGGATCACCGTCATCACCGAGAACACGATGGTCCAGATGAAGATCGACACGAACGGTTTCTTGATGCCCTCGTCCTGCAGCACCCGCAGGAAGTTTTTCCAGCCGGTGGTGACGGTATAGCCCGGGCTCAGGGTTTCCTGCGCCCAGCCGCCGTCGGCGTTGATCGCCTGATAGAAGCCGATGTCGCCGTTTGGCCGGTAGCGCACCTGGGTCTGGTTGTTGGTCAGCGTGCTGCTGTCTTTGTCCAGCGCATACAGCGGGCGGGTGCCGGAGAACTGGCGCAGGGAGCTCATGCGCAATTCCCCGCCGTCGGGCAGTTGCGCCACCAGCTGACTCAGCGCCTGCCGGTTCTGGGTGATCACCCGCAGCGTGGCGCGTTCGCCCTGCGGCGCGGCGCTCTGCGCCGTCAGTTTCAGGGTTTGCGGCGCGGCGGCGTCGAGGCGGAAAGGCTCGGAGATCAGCGGCTGTTCACTGTCCGGTGGCGTCAGCTGCAGGCGCCACTGCTGGTTTTCCGCCGGGTAGAGGCCAAAGGTAAAGGTTTGGCCGCTCTGGAACTGGCGCTGCATCAGCACCGATTGCGCGCGTTCAAAAGTCAGCTGGTTGGTGCTGCTGTAGTTGGTGAAAGCGATGGCGATGGTGCAAATCAGCGGGAACAGGACGAACAGCCCCATGCCGGCGACGCCGGGATACACATAGCGCCAGGCGTAGGCGCGGCGGTTGGCGAAGACGTAAAGCCCGGCGCTGACCAGGATCAGCGTCAGGATGGCGAACAGGTATTCACCCTGTGCATACATCAACACAATCAGGTAGCAGGTCACTAGGCTGAACAGGCCGACCACCAGCCATTTCAGCGCGTCGCTTTGCCACCACTTCGATTTTTTACGCGCAGGCGTCCCGGCGTGAGCGAATTGCATAGGGCGTTCCTTTCTGTGAAGCAACGGCGGGGCACCGTGGCACCCCGCACGACGTCGTTACTTGGTGATACGGGTCTGCACGTCGTCCAGCGCGGCTTTCACCGTCTGACGGCCGCTGACGGCGTTGATCACCGCGCTGCGTTCGGCGTACCAGAAGGCGCTCATCTGCGGGATGTTCGGCATGATTTCCCCGTTTTGCGAGTTCTGCATGGTGGCCGCTATCTTCGGATCTTTGGCCAGCGCTTCCTGATAGGACTTCAGCGCCACTGCGCCCAGCGGTTTGTCTTTGTTGACGTCCGCCAGCCCTTCGTTGGTCAGCAGGTAGTTCTCGAGGAACTCGGTCGCCAGCTCTTTATTCGGGCTGGCGGCGTTGATGCCGGCGGTCAGCACGCCGACGAACGGCTTGGACGGCTTGCCTTTGAAGGTCGGCAGCAGCGTCACGCCGTAGTTGATTTTGCTCTGCTCGATGTTGTTCCAGGCCCACGGCCCGTTGATGGTCATCGCGGTCTGGCCTTTGTTGAACGCGGCTTCGGCGATTGAGTAGTCGGTATCGGCGTTGATGTGCTTGTTTTTCACCAGATCGACGATGAACTGCAGACCGGCCTGCGAACCGGCATTGGCGACGCCGACATCCTTGATGTTGTATTTGCCGTTTTCATACTTGAAGGCATAACCGCCGTCGGCGGCGATGATAGGCCAGGTGAAGTAGGGTTCCTGCAGGTTCCACATGATGGCGCTTTTGCCGCTGGCGCGCAGCTGTTTGTCCAGCGCCGGGATTTCTTCCCAGGTCTTCGGCGGCTGTTTGACCAGGTCTTTGTTATAAATCAGCGATAGCGCCTCGACGGCGATCGGGTAGCCGATCAGCTTGCCGTCATAGCGCACGGCGTCCCAAGTGAACGGGAACAGCTTGTCCTGGAAGGCTTTGGACGGGTGGATTTCGGCCAGCAGGCCGGACTGCGCATAGCCGCCGAAGCGGTCGTGGGCCCAGAAGATGATGTCAGGGCCGTCGCCGGTGGCGGCCACCTGCGGGTATTTTTCTTCCAGCTTGTCCGGGTGCTCGACGGTGACCTTGATGCCGGTGTCTTTTTCGAATTTCTTGCCGACTTCGGCCAGGCCGTTATAGCCCTTGTCACCGTTGATCCAGATAACCAGTTTGCCTTCCTCGATCTTGGCGAAGGCGGAAGAAGAGAGCACCAGGGTGGCCAGTGCCGAGAGCGCCAGCGTGCGGGCGAGGGTAATGCTGCGAGTCATAATCCAGTCCTTCTTTTTGTGGGCACATAAATCAAGGAGAGACGTTTCGCGGTAATAGTGGGTCACAACGCGACATATTCTCATCCTCCCCCCCTCTACGCCCCTGAGATGAGGAGTGTGATCCAGTTAACGTTGCGCTCTATTCTGTGGCGTCAGGCACAAAATAGGGGGGCAATTTTTGCCAGCCGGATCACAGATTTGCCTTAAGCGCGGAACTTCTCATCGCTGCGGTCGTTCTCTCATCCTCCCGTCTCCTCCCCCATGAAAAATCTTGTTACGGATGATTACCCTTTCCGGCGACTCCCGCACTATCGGCCCATTGATTTTCAACGCCACGCGCAGCAGGGATACCGGATTTATGTCGTCAATGCCTATCGCCACTCAGCCCACCCTGTACCGGATCCATCCGGCCAGTTTCCGTGACGGAAACGGGGACGGCGTGGGCGACGCGCACGGCATGCTGGCGGCGCTGCCGTACCTGAAAGCGCTGTCGATCGACGGCCTGTTGCTGCCGCAGACGCTGGCGCCGGAGACCGAGGCAACGGTGACGGGCGAAGGGCTGACGCTGTGGTACGCCGATGAAGCCAACCGCGTTCGCAATGCGGCCGCGCTGCAGCGGTTCGTCCAGGGGGCATTGGCGCTGGACGTGATGCCGTTCAGCGCGGAGAAGCTGGTGGCGGTGCTGCAGGCCCGCCGCGCCACGTTGGCGGACAGCCTGTGGAGCACCGGCGACGCCGATCAGCCCCGGGTGGTCAGCCGCTGGGGGCAGGGCGATCTGCGCTCCGCCGCCGCCTTTCTGACGCTGCTGGCGATGTTGCCGGCGCCGATCTGCCTGTATCAGGGCGAAGAGCTGGGGCTGCCGCATGCCGCCGGCCTGCAGGATCCGCGCGGCGCGCAAACGCCGATGCCGTGGCATGAGGCCCCCGAACAGGTCACCGCCGGGGAAATCAGCTGGTATCAGCAGGTGGCGATCGAACACCGCGCATTGGCCATCAGCCGCCAACAGCACGACAGCCACTCCACCTTACGTTACTGCCAGGCGCTGTTGGCCCTGCGCCGTTCGCCGCTCATCCAGCGCGGCGAGCTGAGCGCGGTCAGCCAGCGGGACGGCGTGGTGCGCTTACTTATTACCCATCAGGATCAATGCCTTGAAGCGCTGATAAACCTGCAGCCTTATACTCAGGCGGCCGCGCCGTCTGAGGCGACCTTGCCGTTGGCATGGCAGCACGGCGCGCAGCAAGAGGGTCATCAATGGGTTTTGGCGGGCTTTGCCTCCGCCATTTTCACACGACATGTTAACTGCGAAAGCAGGGGAGTAACGCATGGCTAGCGTGACACTGCGCAGCGTTTATAAGGCCTTCGGTGAGGCCGTGATTTCCAAAGACGTCAATCTGACCATCGAGGACGGCGAGTTTGTGGTGTTTGTCGGGCCGTCGGGCTGCGGCAAATCGACGCTGCTGCGCATGATCGCCGGGCTGGAGGACATCACCTCCGGCGAGCTGCTGATCGGCGAGAAACGTATGAATGAGGTGCCGCCTTCCGAGCGCGGCATCGGCATGGTGTTCCAATCCTATGCGCTGTATCCGCACCTGTCGGTGGCGGACAACATGTCGTTCGGCCTGAAGCTGGCCGGCGCCAGGAAAGCGGAAATCAACCAACGGGTGAACCAGGTCTCCGAGGTGCTGCAGCTGGCGCACCTGCTCGACCGCCGGCCGAAGGCGCTGTCCGGCGGGCAGCGTCAGCGCGTGGCGATCGGCCGCACGCTGGTGGCCGAACCGGACGTATTCCTGCTCGACGAACCGCTGTCCAACCTCGACGCCGCGCTGCGGGTACAGATGCGCATCGAGATCTCCCGTCTGCACAAGCGCCTGCAGCGCACCATGATTTACGTCACCCACGATCAGGTCGAGGCGATGACGCTGGCCGACAAGATCGTGGTGCTCGACGCCGGCCGCGTGGCCCAGGTCGGCAAGCCGCTGGAACTGTATCACTATCCGGCCAACCGCTTCGTCGCCGGGTTTATCGGCTCGCCGAAGATGAACTTCCTGCCGGTCAAGGTGACCGCTGCGCAGCCGCAACAGGTGCAGGTCGAACTGCCCAACCGCCAGCTGGTGTGGCTGCCGGTGGAAGGCGCGGGCGTTCAGCCCGGCGCCAACCTGTCACTGGGCATTCGCCCTGAACATCTGCTGCCCGGCGAAGCCTCTGAAGTGCGGCTTACCGGCGACGTACAGGTGGTGGAGCAACTCGGCAACGAGACGCAAATCCACATCCAAATCCCGGCCATCCGTCAAAACCTGGTGTACCGCCAGAATGACGTGGTGCTGGTAGAAGAAGGTGCCACATTCGCCATCGGCCTGCCGCCTCACCGCTGCCACCTGTTCCGTGAAGACGGTACGGCATGTAAACGGCTGCACCAGGAGCCGGGCGTTTAAAGCATCAAAGTCGGTATAACAGGAGAATAATGATGACTACTCTGCGCAAACTTCCTCTGGCACTGGCTGTCGCCGCCGGTGTTCTCTCTACCCAGGCGCTGGCCGTGGATTTCCACGGTTACGCCCGTTCCGGCATCGGCTGGACCGGCAGCGGCGGTGAGCAACAGTGCTTCAAGGCCACCGGCGCCGCGAGCAAATACCGTCTCGGCAACGAATGCGAAACCTACGCCGAGCTGAAACTGGGGCAGGAAGTGTGGAAAGAAGGCGACAAAAGCTTCTATTTCGACACCAACCTGGCCTATTCGGTCTCGCAACGTTCCGACTGGGAAGATGTGACGCCGGGCTTCCGCGAAGTCAACGTGCAGGGTAAAAACCTGATCGACTGGCTGCCGGGCTCCACGCTGTGGGCCGGTAAGCGTTTCTATCAGCGTCATGATGTTCACATGATCGACTTCTACTACTGGGATATCTCCGGCCCGGGCGCCGGTCTGGAAAACATCGATCTGGGCTTCGGTAAGCTGTCCGCTGCCGTGACCCGCAACTCGGAGTCCGGCGGCTCTTACGGCTATCTGGATAACGAATGGAAACAGCGTCCGACCGTCAACGATACCTTCGACGTGCGCTTGGCCGGGCTGGAGTTGAACCCGGGCGGCACCCTGGAGCTGGGCGTGGACTACGGCCGCGCCAATGCGCAGGACCACTACCACCTGGCCGACGGCGCGAGCAAAGACGGTTGGATGTTCACCGCGGAACACACCCAAAGCATCCTGAACGGTTACAACAAGTTTGTGGTGCAGTACGCCACTGACTCGATGACCTCGCAGAACAACGGCCGCAACGAAGGCGCCACCATCGATAACAACGGCAAGATGATCCGCGTGCTGGATCACGGCGCCATCGACTTCAACGATCAATGGGCGCTGATGTACGTCGCCATGTTCCAGGACATCGACCGCGACAACAACAACGGCACCACCTGGTACACCGTGGGCGTGCGCCCGATGTACAAATGGACGCCGATCATGAGCACCCTGCTGGAAGCAGGCTATGACAACGTTAAATCCCAGCGCACCGGCGATCGCAACGGCCAGTATAAAGTGACCCTGGCGCAGCAGTGGCAGGCCGGCAACAGCATCTGGTCGCGTCCGGCCATCCGCCTGTTCGCCACCTACGCCAAGTGGGACGAGAAGTGGGGCTACGCCACCGGCGATGACACCGGGTATAACGCCGGCACCGCTTACAACGACACCAGCATGCATACCTTCAGCCGCGGCAAGGATGACGAAGTCACCTTCGGCGCCCAGATGGAAATTTGGTGGTAACGACGACAGGACGGGGAGGGCCGCAGGTTCTCCCCCAACCGCATTCGTCGCGGCCGGATCTCTTGCCTGATCCGCCGCGGCGCTGAAAGAGGATATAACGATGAAAAAGAATCTGCTGTCACTCTGCCTGTCGCTGGCGCTGACCGTCGGCGCGCCTTTGGCGGCCAACGCCGAGACGCCGGCCAACGTTTCCGTCGCGCCGGCCATCAGCGCCGCCACGCTGCAAAGCCTGCCGTGGCAGCCGCTGCAGCCGCCGGTGTCGCAAGAGGTGAAGCTCGACGCCGTCAGCCCGCAACTCAATCAGGGCGAGATTCAGGGGGCGATCGCCGCCTATACGCTGCCCGCCGATCGCGGTTCGCTGGAAGTGACGCTGAGCAGCCTTGCCAAAAACAATTCGCTTTATGCGCCGAGCGTGCTGGTGCTGGACGAGCATCTGCGCCCGGCGGCGTATTACCCGAGCAGCTACTTCCCTTACCAGCCGCCGGGGGCGATGTCCTCCGATCGCCTCGAAGGCACGCTGAAACTGACGCCGGCGCTCGGTCAAAAACAGATTTACCTGCTGGTGTACACCACCCGTCAGGACTTGGCGAAAACCACGCAGCTGACTAACCCGGCCAAGGCCTATGCGCAGGGCGTGGGCAACGCGGTGCCGGATATCCCGGATCCGATCGCCGGCCACGCGACGACCGGCACGCTGAAGCTTAAGGTCACCGCGGAACAGGGCACCGGCAACGTGATGATCGGCATGCTGCAGCCTGCGCCGACCGTGGCGCCGGTGGTGGTGGGCTCGACCGCACCGGCTGCTATGGCGGCACCGGCACCGATGCCGGAGAAACCGACGGAGCCGATGCTCAACGATACCGAAAGCTACTTCAATAATGGCATCAAGCAGGCGGTGAAGGCGGGCGATATCGACAAGGCGCTGAAACTGATGAATGAGGCCGAGAAACTGGGCTCGACCACCGCGCGTAAAACGTTTATCAGCAGCGTTAAAGGCAAGGGGTAACACCCGGCGCTGCCGATGCTGGCTCGATGATTGGTGCGCCTTGGCGCACCTTTTTTCATCCGCGCGCCAGCGTTGCGCCGATCAACGCCAGTAGACGGGTGTTGTCCACCTGCTGCATGATGCGCACCGGCTTGCCCTGCGGCGGCGGCATGCCGACCGTCAGGCGCAGGCCGCCCGGCCGCCAACGGCGTGAGCTACCGCGCGTCAACGCTCCTTCCAGCGCCACATCCACATGGAACATTTCGGTCGTGACCAGCTGCGGTTCCAACAGCCAGGCGATCACCAGCGCATCATGGATCCAGCAGCCCGGCAGGCGCCGCGTATGGCGCGAATAGTCGATCCACGGCTGCGTGGTGGCGCGCAAATAGCGGCACAGCGGGGTATCCGGCTGGGTCAACGTGGCCAGATCCGCCTGGGTCAGCATGGTCTGGGTGGTGACGTCCAGCGGTGCCAGTGTGATAGTGGCGCCGCTGTTCAACACCAGCCGCGCCGCTTCCGGATCCAAACCGAAATTGGTGTCCTTGATGTACCCATCGACGTTGAATACGCCACCCATGATCACGATCTCTTTCACCGCCTGCGCCATCTGCGGGTAAAGCTGCATGGCGTGCGCAACGTTGGTCAGCGGGCCGATCGCCGCCAGCGTGATCTCGCCGGGATGCCGGCAGATCAGTTCGCCGATGGCGATGGCGGCGTCCGGTGTGGGCGCGTTGGCCTGCGAGGGCGCGGGCAGGTCACGCCACAGCGCCGCCAGCTTCGGATCGGCGATCGGGCGGTCCAGATGCGCGCGCCACGGCTCCGGCGGTTCGCTCAGGGCGCGTGCCGCGCCGAGGGCGACAGGGACTTGATAGCCGCTCTGCGCCAGCAGATCGGTGGCGACGGCGAAGCCCACTTCTCGCGGGGTGTTGCCGGCCACGATGCTGATCAGCTCCAGCTGCAGCTGCGGTTTGACCGCCAGCGCCAGGGCCAGCGCCAGCCCGTCGTCGACGTTGGCGCCGGGAACGCCGTTGCCGGGATCGCAATCAATGATTAAACGCATATAAGGTGTCCTGAAAAACCGCTAACAGCCGCAGGAACGGCGGATGCGCAGTTGAAAAGCGAATTCATGCAGCTCGGCGGGCGCGGCACCGGCGGCCAGCATGGCGATGGCCCGCTTGGCCATGGCGTCGATCGGCTGCTCGACCGCGCTGAGCGGCGGCACGCTGAATTCGGCTTGCTGCGTGCCGTTAAAACAGATCAGCGCCAGATCGTCCGGCGCGCGCAGCCCGTGCTCCGCCAGCGCCGACAGGCAGCCGAGCGCCTGCTGTTCGTTGGAGGTGAAAACGGCGCGTGGGCGTGGGCCTTGCACCAGGCGCTGGGTGGCCTGGTAACCGCCCTGGCGGGTGTAGGGCACCTCGAAAATCCACTCGTCGCGTGGCGCGATGCCCGCCTCCAGCAGCGCATCGCGCCAGCCGTTCAGGCGATCCTGCGCGTTGAGCATGGTCAGCGGGCCGATAAAAATGCCGATATCGCGGTAGCCGTGTTGCAGCAGGTGGCGGGTTGCCTGGCAGGCGGCGTCGCGCTCGTCGACGCGAATGGCGCAGACGCCGGCCTGGCTGTCGATGGTGTCTATCATTACGCAGGGCGTGCCGGAGGCGCGGATCAGATCGAACCACGGGTGGCGATCGACGCTGGTGTACAGCAGGCCGTCGACCTGGCGGCGCAGCAGGTTGTTGATCAGCTCATATTCGCGCTGCCGGTCGTCGCCGGCGTCGCCCAGCAGCAGCACGCGGCCGCGGCTGAAGGCCTCTTGCTGCAGCGCCCGCGCCAGCGTGGCGAAGAACGGGTTGGAAATATCCGGCACCACCAGCCCGTAGGTTTGCGTGCTGCCGGAAGCCAGCGCCCGCGCGATGTCGTTCGGCCGGTAGCCGGTCTGCTCGATTGCCGCCAGCACGCGCAGCCGGGTGGCTTCCGCCACCGGGCGCGGACCATTGTTGATCACATAGCTGACCACGGCGACGGAGGTGCCCGCTACGCGGGCCACGTCGGCGCGGGTAACGCGTCGCGCGGAGTGATTATCCAAATTGGGATCCTGTTCGCCTTCTCGTTACGCGGCATCCTGCGGCAGGTTGAGATCGCGGCCGCGGGTTTCGGGAGCAAAGAAGGTGGTGATTAAGCCGATGGCCGCCATTACAACAAAATAGCAGGCGACAGGCCACCAGTGACCGAAACCGGACAGCAGTGCGGTGGCGATCAGCGGCGCGGTGCCGCCGGAGAGGATCGAGCCGAGCTCCTTGGCGAACGCCATTTTGGAGTAGCGGTTCTTCACGCCGAACAATTCGACGCCGTAGGCCGCCTGCACGCCGAAGATCCCCAGCGATGCGATGCACATGCCGACCACGATCACCGAGATGACGATCGCCGGTTCACGGCTGTCGAGCAACCAGAACGCCGGGAAGGCGTACAGCACCAGCAGCAGGCAGAACCACCGGTAGGTGATGCGGCGGCCGAAGCGATCGGACAGCCAGCCGGCCAGCGGGATCACCAGAAAACCGCACAGCGAGGCGATCAGCACCGCCAGCGCCGGTACCGATTTATCAACCATCAGCACCTTGGCCACATAACCGACGATAAAGCCCTGGCACAGGTAGGAAGGGCCGTTTTCGCCGATGCGCAGGCCGAGCATCACCCAGAACGCCTTGGTGCGCTGCAGGTAGCTGCGCGTATCCGGCGCGGCCTGGGCGGCGTCCAGCATGCGCTGGTGGTTTTGCTGCAGCTCGCGTTCGAAGACCGGCGTTTCCCGCACGTGGCGACGCAGGTACAGCGCCGCGCCGGCGATCAGAATGCTGGCGAGGAACGGAATGCGCCAGCCCCAGCTCATCAGGTCTTCCTTGTCCAACTGCAGCACCAGCAGCCATACCAGCGACGCCAGCAGAGTGCCGCTGTTGGAGCCGATGGCGATGATAGACGCCACCAGCCCGCGCCGTTTGGCCGGCGCGTATTCCGCCAGCATCACCGCGCCGCCGGACAGTTCCGCACCGGCGCCGAACCCCTGTGCGAAGCGCAGGATCACCAGGCAGGTGGGTGCCCAGACGCCGATTTGCGCATAGGACGGGATCAGGCCGATCAGCGTGGTGGAGAGGCCCATCAGCGCCACGGTGGTGATCAGCACCACGCGGCGGCCTTTGCGGTCACCGATCCAGCCGAACACCAGCGCACCGATCGGCCGTGCGACGAAGCCGACGGAGTAGGTGGTGAAGCTGGCCAGCAGGGCGACCAGCGGCGTGGCCTCGGGGAAGAACACGTCGCCGAACACCATGCCGGCCGCCAGGCCGTACAGCGCAAAATCGACGTATTCCATCGCGGTGCCGAGCCAGCAGGAGAAGGTGGCGCGCCAAAATTGGCTGCGCCCCTCTTTGGTCGCCAGGCGTTCATCGGCCGCCAGCGCGGCGTCGGCGGTCTGTGAAGGGGCAAGCGTTGTTTCGCTCATGGCAGTGCTATCCTCTTTTGTTCTGCGCCTGGAGGGGCGCGGTTAAAGATGGTTTCCCTGGTGCCGGCAACAAAGGTGTGCCGACAAATCATGTCGGACGCATGGCGATTCAACGCTGCGGTGTCAGAGTATCTACGCGCGTAGATAACACAACGCGAGGAAGCTGAAACTTTGCGGGCGATCACAGAATCGTCAGCGTGCCGGGAGATGAAGATAGAGAATGCGGATGGCAAAAAGATGACAGCCCCCCGGTTTTTCCGGCTGATGCGCCTGCCGTTTTCGCCACGAATCAGCCTGCCGCTTTCGTATTTCTGCGCTACAATGGGGGCCTGTTAACAGTTTGTATCGTCTGGCGCGCCGTACCGGCTGTGGTTCAGGCGAGGAGTAAAGCAATGTCTGGCATCAGGGATTCCATCCTGCCGCCGCTGGAGTGGTTGTCCGAACAGGATCCTCCGGCGCCCGCCGCCGTCAGCGATTGGCTGATGGAGTTAGGCTCCATGACCCGCCGATTTGAACGCCATTGCGCCCAGGTGCGCGTCGAACCGCAGCGCGAATGCTTCGTCACGCGCGAGGCGCTGGGCGACGAGGCGAAGCACTTGCCAAACAGCCCGCGCTACTGGCTGCGCGAAGTGGTGCTGCTGGGTGACGACCAGCCCTGGCTGCTGGGGCGCACGGTGATCCCGGAAAATACGCTGACCGGCCCTGACCAGGCGCTGGTGGATCTGGGCACGCTGCCGCTGGGGCGCTACCTGTTCAGCAGCGGCGATCTGACCCGCGACTATATCCATATCGGCCGACAGGACGCGCTGTGGGCACGCCGTTCACGGCTGCGGCTGGCGGGCAAACCGCTGTTGCTGACCGAACTGTTTTTACCGGCTTCACCGCTGTATTCAGCGGTTCCTGCATAAGAGAGGAGAGCAAGACCTTGGAGGGAAGCGTGACTCAAAGTAAATGGCGGGCTTACAGCCATTTGATGCGCATTGATAAACCGATCGGCACGCTGTTGCTGCTGTGGCCGACGCTGTGGGCGCTGTGGCTGGCCGGGAAAGGCGTGCCGCCGCTGTCGATTTTACTGGTGTTCGTGCTCGGCGTGTTCCTGATGCGCGCCGCTGGCTGCGTGGTGAATGATTACGCCGATCGCGCGGTGGACGGCTATGTGAAACGCACCGCCGGGCGGCCGATGCCGAGCGGCCGGGTGAGCGCCAAAGAGGCCAAAGTGCTGTTCGTGGTGCTGGTGCTGATCTCGTTCTGCCTGGTATTGACGCTGAACGCGATGACCATCTGGCTGTCGCTGGCGGCGCTGGCGCTGGCCTGGGTGTATCCGTTCATGAAGCGGGTGACCAACCTGCCGCAGTTCGTGCTGGGCGCCGCGTTTGGCTGGGGCATTCCGATGGGCTATGCGGCGGTCAGCGAATCGCTGCCGCTCAGCTGCTGGCTGCTGCTGCTGGCCAACATCTGCTGGACGGTGGCCTACGACACGCTGTATGCGATGGTCGACCGCGACGATGACCTGAAGATTGGCATCAAATCCACCGCTATCCTGTTCGGGCGTTATGACAAGCTGATCGTCGGGCTGCTGCAGTTCGCGACGCTGCTGCTGCTGGTGTGGGTCGGTTATCTGGCGCAGCTCGGCGGGGCGTTTTACTGGTCGCTGCTGCTGGCAGGCGCGCTGTTCATTCACCAGCAGAAACAGATCGCCGGGCGTGAGCGCGAAGCCTGCTTCAAGGCCTTCCTGCAGAACAACTATGTCGGACTGGTGGTGTTTATCGGCATCGCGCTGAGCTATCTGCCGGCGTAACGGTTTCCTGCAGCAAGAAAAAAGGCACCCCTCGGGGTGCCTTTTGTGTTTCCGCGCCGGACGAAATCACTCGTCTTGCTCTTCTTCCGCATCGGCTTGCGGCAGAACGTTGGTCTCTTCCGGCATGTTGACGCTTTCGATGGTCAGCTTGATTTCCGGCGTGATCAGATCGCTCAGCATGTTGTACACCTCGAGGGTGTGTTCGCGGATCGCATCGCCGCTGTCGTTGATATAGCCTTCTTCGCGCAGCGTCGCCACCAGGGTGGAGAACACCGCCTTGTCGAAGAACTCCGGCGCGTTGATGCCGTGCAGCACCGACAGACGTTGCGCCATGATGCGGCTCTCT
Source organism: Serratia montpellierensis (assembly GCF_020858655.1). NCBI lineage: Bacteria > Pseudomonadati > Pseudomonadota > Gammaproteobacteria > Enterobacterales > Yersiniaceae > Serratia > Serratia montpellierensis. Next base: position 258,959 of record NZ_VOSN01000021.1, on the reverse strand, counting down.
TTCTCCAGCGCGCCGCGGTTGATGCTCGGGTTGGCGCTGAGGATCGACATAGTGATGGCGTAGCGTTGCAGGGTTTCGCGCACCCCGGCGGCCAGCAGCTGCAGCGGGCGAATGCGCGCCGGGTTCAGCACCAGCTCGTCGCCTTTGTCGCAGATCAGCTGTTGACGGATCAGCTCGTCGATCATCGGCCGCAGCACTTCCGACAGCTGTTCCTTATCGTTATGCAGGAACAGCTCGGCTTTCAGCATCGGGTAGATCATGCCGATCTGGCGCAGCAGCTCGGTGCGCGACACCCGGCGATGATGCATCACAATGCTGGCGATCAGCGACGGCAACACCAGCAGGTGGTGGATGTTGTTGCGGTAATAGGTCATCAGCACCGCCTGCTCGCGCGGCAGAATGATGATGTCGCCGATGTTGTCCTTTTCCACCTCGAACTTGTTCATGTTCAGCGCGTGATCCAGCAGCTCGTCCGGCGTTTGCGTCGGTACGGTGACGTCATGCGCGTAAGGCGCATTGCGCATCAGCTGCAGGTAGCACTCGAGCTGCTCGAGCAATTGTTCGCGGGTCAGCGAACGCTGGCGCGAGGCCAGCAGCGCGGTGGAGCACAGGTTCATGGCGTTGGCCGCGGCGGCGTTGTTGATGCGCACCATGATCTGGCCGGCCAGATCGTTGACCGTCGGCGTCAGCCAGCTTGGGCGCTGAGCCTCGATCGGATCGATAGACTCGCGCCACTGCGGCACGTGCTGGTTGAGGTAAGCGGTCAACGGCAGCGGCTCGCCAAAGTTGACATAACCCTGGCCCAGATTGCGCAGCTTGCGCAGGCCGCGCAGCATCTGCAGCAGGCTCTCTTTTTCCTTGGTGGCGCCACGCAGCTCTTTGGCATAGGTGCCCACTTCCATCACGTGCTCGTAGCCGATGTAGATCGGCACCAGCGTGATCGGACGGGCACCGCCGCGCAGCATCGCCTGAATGGTCATCGACAGGGTGCCGGTCTTCGGCTCCAGCAGACGCCCGGTGCGGGAACGGCCGCCTTCCACGAAGTATTCCACCGAGTAACCGCGGGTGAACAGCTCGCCGAGGTATTCGCGGAACACCGTCGAGTACAGCTTGTTGCCCTTGAAGGTGCGGCGGATGAAGAACGCGCCCAGGCGGCGGAAGATCGGACCCGCCGGCCAGAAGTTGAGGTTGATGCCGGCGGCGATGTGCGGCGGCACCAGGCCCTGGTGATACAGCACGTAGGACAGCAGCAGATAATCCATGTGGCTGCGGTGGCAGGGCACGTAGACGATCTCGTGGCCGTCCTGCGCCAGCTGGCGCACGCGTTCGGCGTTGGTGACGTTGATGCCCTGATACAGCCGGTTCCAGGTCCAGCTCAGCACGCGGTCGGACAGGCGCACGGTTTCGTAGGAGAAATCGGCGGCGATCTCTTCCATCAGCGCGATGGCGTTCTGTTGGGCCTTCTCGTGCGAGATCTTCTTGCTGCGCGCTTCGTCCTCGACCGCTTTTTCGATCGCTTTGGACGCCAACAGCTTGTTGAACAGATCCTGACGGGCCGGCAGGCTCGGGCCTACCGCGGCCAGGCGCTGACGCGAGAAGTGCATGCGTGCCACGCGCGCCAGTTTCTGCGCGATGGTTTTATCCGTGCCGTGTTCGGTCGCCATGCGGCGCAGCGAAACGGTGTTGGAGAAACGCACGAAGCTGTCGCGGCCGAGCCACAGCACGGCGAAGAATTTCTGCACGCCGTTCAACAGACGCAGGTGCGGCGTGCCGTGGCCTTCGCGGCCCGGCGAGCGGCCGAACATGACCGAAACCGGAAGCATCTGAATGTCGAGATCCGGATTGCTGCGATGCAGATCCAGATAGTCGTGGAACAGCTTTACCGACTCTTCTTTCGGGGTGTAGTAGCGGAACACGCGCGGGCCGTCGTGAATGAACACGTAGCTCGGCAGCACGGTGCCGTCGATCTCCAGCGAGTTGAGCGGATCGGGCAGATCCTGCGCCAGGCACTGGGTGCGCAGCGTCAGCAAATCCGCCTTGGAATTGTAAGGTAAAACATACAAAATCGGCCGTGAGGGATCCAACCCTAGCTCGGTAACCGGATCTGAAGGGATGACCTTACTTCTTACCAACAATTTAAGTGGTAAATTCAATATTTTATAATAAATTTTACGCCAACCTGACATAAACAACGTGAAGCCTCTTGTTAGCAATGCGCCGCAAGCATACCAGAAACCGGGTAGCAGATCTGTGGTGTTCGAAAACCGAGAGCCGTCAGCGCGGACTGTTCTAGACTCTTGTTATTATGACCGACCTCTGAGAAAGGCACGAAAACATGGCAAACCAAGCAACCGGACTGACCCGCATCATCAAGGCCGCCGGCTATTCCTATAAAGGGCTTTCCGCCGCCTGGCAACACGAGGCGGCGTTCCGACAGGAACTGGTGGTCACCCTCTTGGCTATCATACTGGCAGTCTGGCTGGATGTGGGTGCGATAGCGCGCATTTTATTGATCGGATCGGTAGCGCTGGTGATGATCGTCGAGATCCTGAACAGCGCGATCGAGGCGGTGGTGGATCGCATCGGCAGCGAACACCATGAGCTGTCCGGACGGGCCAAGGACATGGGGTCGGCGGCGGTGTCGCTGGCGATCGTACTGGCGCTGTTCGTTTGGGGCACGGTCTTGTGGCAGCATTTTGGCTGACGAAAGGCGCCTACTGACTGATTTTTATTTATTCTTCGGTTCCCAATCCGCGCTTACCTGTATATACTCACAGCAAGACTGTATAAACAAACAGGGGGCGGAATGAAAGCACTAACTACCAGACAGCAAGAGGTCTACGATCTGATTCGCGATCATATTTCGCAAACGGGCATGCCGCCAACGCGTGCCGAGATCGCGATGCGTCTGGGGTTCCGTTCGCCTAACGCCGCCGAAGAGCACCTGAAGGCGCTGGCACGCAAAGGCGTGATCGAAATCGTCTCCGGTGCGTCGCGCGGTATCCGCCTGCTGATGGAAGAAGAAGAGGGGCTGCCGCTGATCGGCCGCGTCGCCGCCGGCGAGCCGCTGTTGGCGCAGCAGCACATCGAAGGGCACTACCAGGTGGATCCTTCCCTGTTTAAGCCGAGCGCCGATTTCCTGCTGCGGGTGAACGGCATGTCGATGCGCGACATCGGCATTCTGGACGGCGATCTGCTGGCGGTGCACAAAACGCAAGACGTGCGCAACGGCCAGGTCGTGGTGGCACGCATCGAAGACGAAGTGACGGTCAAACGCCTGAAAAAACACGGCAACGTGGTCGAGTTGCTGCCGGAGAACAACGAATTCCAACCGATCGTGGTCGATCTGCGCCAGCAGAATTTCACTATCGAAGGGCTGGCGGTCGGCGTGATACGCAACGGCGACTGGATCTAATCGCCGCACCCTCAGTGCCACCCCTTGTATCAATCGCCCCTGTTCTGGGGCGTTTTTGTTTCTGACCTTGTCCTTCGCCACTGCTACGGGAACATTTCATCATGCGCTTGATTTCCGTCTTCACCAGCGACACCGATAAAGCCCTGTGGCGCCTGGCTTTGCCGATGATTTTCTCCAATATCACCGTACCGCTGCTCGGGCTGGTGGACACCGCGGTGATCGGCCACCTCGACAGCCCGATCTATCTGGGGGGCGTCGCGATCGGCGCGGTGGCGACCAGCTTCCTGTTCATGCTGCTGTTGTTCCTGCGCATGAGCACCACCGGCCTGGCGGCGCAGGCGCTGGGGGCACAGAACCCGCAGGCGCTGGCGCGCGCCTTTATGCAGCCGCTGCTGCTGGCGCTGCTGGCCGGGGCGGCGATCGTCCTGCTGCGCTACCCGCTGATCGAACTGGCGCTGCGGATCGTCGGTGGTAATGGCGAGGTGCTGGAACAGGCGCGGCGTTTTCTTGAAATCCGCTGGCTGAGTGCGCCGGCGGCGCTGGCTAATCTGGTGCTGCTGGGCTGGCTGCTCGGCGTGCAGTACGTGCGGGCGCCGGTGATCCTGCTGATCGTCGGCAACCTGCTGAACATCGTGCTGGATATCTGGCTGGTGATGGGCCTGGGCTGGAACGTGCGAGGGGCGGCGGCGGCAACCGCCATCGCCGAATATGCCACGTTCTTGCTTGGCCTGTGGCTGGCGTGGCGGGTAATGCGCCTGCGCGGTATCACCCTGCCGATGCTGCGTCAGGCCTGGCGTGGCGATCTGCGTCGGCTGCTGGCGCTTAACCGCGACATCATGTTGCGTTCACTGTTGCTGCAACTGTGCTTCGCATCGCTGACCATTTTCGGCGCTCGCCTGGGGAGCGACGTGGTGGCGGTTAACGCGGTGTTGATGAACCTGCTGACGTTTACCGCCTATGCGCTCGACGGCTTCGCTTATGCGGTGGAGGCCCATTCGGGCCACGCCTACGGTGCCCGGGACGACAGCCAACTGCGTAAGGTGTGGCACGCGGCCTGCAGGCAGGCGGGGTTGGTCGCGTTGGCCTTCGGCCGGTGATGGCATACACCAGGCCAGCAGATCGTGGCGGCGTTGACCTCCTTACCGGAGCTGCGTGCGTTGGCCGCCCACTATTTACCGTGGCAGGTCATTCTGCCGCTGGTCGGGGTGTGGTGCTATTTGCTGGACGGCATGTTTATCGGCGCCACGCGCGGCGCCGAGATGCGTAACAGCATGGCGGTGGCCGCGGCAGGATATGGCGTGGCGCTGTTCAGCGTGCCGCTGCTTGGCAACCACGGGCTTTGGCTGGCGCTGGCGGTGTTTCTGACGTTGCGCGGCGTGGCGCTGGGTTGGATTTGGCACCGCCATCAGGTGCGCGGCAGCTGGTTTGCCGCTCGCTAAACCGGACGCTTTGCTGGGTTAATTATTAATTTCCCTTATGTTTTGGTTCATGTTTGCTTACATGTTTTCAGCCTGGTTTTTCCCGGCTTAGTTCGTTGTTTGTTGGCGTTTTTTATTTTTATTTTGTTTTTTAATGGTTTTTTATTCTGATGTTTGGCTTTTTTATTTCCATGTTCAACTAGAATGAATCATGTGGCTGGAGAATAAAGGGGAACGGTATTCCTTAAGGTGAAGGGGGTATCGGTCAGAAAAATTTCTGGTTAACCCCGGCCGGCGACAGGGATCACTGATTCACCACAGGTTAACGGAGAGACTATGAATAAAGATCAAGCCGACGGTAACTGGAAGCAGCTTAAAGGCAAAGTGAAGGAAAAATGGGGCAAGCTGACCGATGACGATCTGACGGTCATCGAAGGGAAACGCGAACAGCTGGTCGGCAAAATCCAGGAGCGCTACGGTTACCAGAAAGAGGCGGCCGAGAAAGAGGTGAAAGCCTGGGAAGATCACACCAAACACCGCTGGTAATCTGCAGGGCCGCCATTGAAGGCGGCTTACCCAGCGCAGGCCGGCGTCGCTCTCATCCTCTGGCGCCCCGGCCGCAGGTACAGGGAGGTACCTGACTTCGTATTACTTCTTCTTGATGGCGATGCTGTGATCGTGTTCGGCGCAGTCATGCTTGCTGTCGCACGCCTCAACCTCCACGCAGCCGGCGCACAGACCGTGTGCTTCCACCACGCTGTGCCGCAGCGCAAATCCGGCTTCCTGCGCCAGTTTCTGCAGCGTTTCCTCTACGCCTTCTGTCGTGCGTTCGGTCACCTGGCCGCAGCGGTCGCAGATAAACAGTGCGGACGTGTGCATCGGCTGTTCGAAATGGTGGCACAGCACGTAACTGTTGGCCGATTCCACTCGATGGATAAACCCTTGCTCCAGCAGAAAATCCAGCGCGCGGTATACCGTCGGCGGCTTGGCCTGCGGTTCGGCGACGCGCAGCAGATCGAGCAGGTCATAAGCGCTGATTGCACCGGGTTGCTGAGTCATCAGACGCAGCACTTCCAGCCGTTGCGGCGTCAATCGCACATTGCGTTGCTGGCAGAGGCGTTCCGCCTGTGCCAACAGCTTTTCCTGGGTGGTTGAGTTCATCGCAAATATCCCGGTACGTAAAAAAGCCGATTTTACCATGATTACGGCGAATCGCCGAGAGTTGCCCCCTTTTCCCCTGAGGATAGCGCAGGGAAAAGCGCGTCGAGGTCGCTAAAAGAGAGATGCATCACAACTTTTCCCCTCCGCCGGGCGGCAAATCAACATTGCCGGTTTTAGCGCTGGAGAGCGGCGGGCGAGGGCGGTATAACGCGTTTCACCCCGCTATGAGCAGGAGCCTTGTGTGATGACGGAAAGAGAGAAGCTGTTAAGCGGCCTGGAGTACAACAGCCGCGATGAAGAACTGATTGCTATGTACCATCGGGCCAGAGCGTTAACCAAAAGCCTGGGCGAGCTGGATTCGCATCAGGCGGACGAAAAAAACCGCCTGCTCGGTGAGCTGTTCGGCGCCTGGGGCGAGGCGAGCTGGATTGAAACGCCATTCTGGTGCGACTATGGGCAGCATGTTCGTATCGGCAAGAACTGTTTTATCAATGTCAATGCGGTGTTCCTCGATTGCAATACCATCACCATCGGCGACAACACGCTGATCGGCCCCAACGTGCAAATCTACACGCCGAGCCACCCGCTGAAGGCTGGCGAACGCTTTACCGGCGACCCGGCCTTTCCTTTCCGCACTTCGGCACAGCCGGTGTCCATCGGCAACAACGTGTGGATCGGTGGTAACGTGGTGATCCTGCCGGGAGTGACCATCGGCGACGGCACGACTATCGGCGCGGGCAGCATCGTGACCGGCGACATCCCGGCCAATGTGCTGGCGCTGGGGCAGCCGTGCCGGGTTATCCGCGCGTTGGAATAGGGGGGAAGCGAAGGCGGGTTTTCCCAACGGCGCCGATTGTCGTTATAATAGCCGTTTGCGGCCGCGCGCCGTTCGTTGAACCCAGACAGACTCAGGTAGCCAGTAACTCAGCATGACGAAAGACAACCACGCCCCAACCTACGCCGCCCATCGTTTCTCCATCGCGCCGATGCTCGACTGGACCGATCGTCATTGCCGTTACTTCCACCGCCTCCTGACCAAGGAAACGCTGCTGTACACCGAAATGGTGACCACCGGCGCGATCATCCACGGCAAGGGCGATTACCTGGCCTACAGCGAAGAAGAGCATCCGGTGGCGCTGCAGCTGGGCGGCAGCGATCCGGCCGCGCTGGCGCACTGCGCCAAGCTGGCGGAGCAGCGCGGTTACGACGAGATTAACCTCAACGTCGGCTGCCCGTCCGATCGCGTGCAAAACGGCATGTTCGGCGCCTGTTTGATGGGGCAGGCGACGCTGGTCGCCGACTGCATCAAGGCGATGCGCGACGTGGTGTCGATCCCGGTGACGGTGAAGACCCGCATCGGCATCGACGATCAGGACAGCTACGCCTTCCTGTGCGACTTTATCCAGACCGTCGCCGGGCGCGGCGAGTGCGATATGTTCACCATCCACGCGCGCAAGGCCTGGCTCTCCGGCCTCAGCCCGAAAGAGAACCGCGAAGTGCCGCCGCTGGACTACCCGCGCGTTTATCAGTTGAAGCGGGATTTCCCGGCGCTGACCATCGCCATCAACGGCGGGGTGAAAACGCTGGAAGAGGCGCAGCAGCACCTGCAGCATCTGGACGGCGTGATGATGGGGCGCGAGGCGTACCAGAACCCGGGCATCCTGGCGCGGGTCGACGGCGAACTGTTCGGCGCGCAGACCGCGGTGCCGGACAGCGTGGCGATCGTCGAAGCGCTGTATCCGTATATTGAGCGCGAGTTGTCCAACGGCACCTATCTCGGCCACATCACCCGCCACATCCTCGGTTTGTTCCAGGGCGTGCCGGGCGCGCGCCAGTGGCGTCGCCACCTGAGCGAGAACGCCCACAAGCCGGGCGCCGATGCGCGGGTGGTGGAGCAGGCGCTGGCGCTGGTGCGTCAGCCGCGTGTCGAAATGGCGTAACCCACCAAAAATTTGACCAACAGTTAGTCTTTTTCGCCAGGCATTCGGCGCATTGCCGGATGCCTGCCCCGTTTTTTCAATAGGTTAGCCCTTTCGCCGTTCTGGCACGCTTCTTGTAATCCACTCTGCAGATACGTTGAGTTGCAAAGGAGCAATCATGTTGGAAATCTTCTTTCTCATTGGCTTTGTGATGATGCTGATGGTGACCGGCATCTCGCTGCTGGGGATCTTCGCTGCGCTGTTGGTGGCGGCGGCGTTCATGCTGTTGGGCGGGTTGTTCGCGGTGGTCATCAAGCTGCTGCCGTGGCTGATTTTGGCGGTCGTCGGGGTATGGATTTACCGGTCGATGCAGAAACCACAGATCAGGCGTTACTGATTTTTTGCTGAATAATCAGTCAGTCGCGATGAAAATTGCATAACTGCCCGCCCCGCTAATGCGGCAGCGATCACAGCTTGGCAGTTTTACCGCGCGATGTGGCACATAAAGCGTGTTTTTTGCCGGACGGGGCTGTTAGGATGTGGGTCGATGCAGTGATGCGACCGATTTCATCACCGTGAGAGACAATCAAAATTCGTGTTGCTGAAGCAACCCCCTGTCTCTGGCGGACTCTGCTCTACCCCTACAAAACGCAGTAACAGAAAGGGCTCCGTAAGGAGCCCTTTTCTTTTGCCGCTATCAGGGGATCAGCAGGCTGGAGCCACTGGTGCTGCGGCTTTCCAGCACCTGGTGTGCCCGCTGGGCGTCGGCCAGCGCGAATTTCTGCTCGTCTTTCACCTCCACCCGAATGGCGCCGCTGCCGATCAGCGAGAACAGCTCGTTGCTGGCGTACTGCAGCTCGGCGCGGTTGGTGATGTAGCCGTTGAGGGAAGGGCGGGTGACGTACAGCGAGCCCTTCTGATTCAGCAGCGCCAGATCGACGCCGGTCACCGGGCCGGAGGCGTTGCCGAAGCTGACCATCAGGCCGCGCCGTTTCAGGCTGTTGAGCGAGGCCTGCCAGGTGCTTTGCCCCACCGAATCGTACACCACGCCGACCTTCTCGCCGTGCGTCAGTTCTGCCACCCGCTGGGCGATATCCTCTTTGTGGTAGTTGATGGTGGCCCAGGCACCGGCCTGTTTCGCCAGCGCGGCCTTTTCGTCGGAGCCGACGCTGCCGATCAGGCGCGCGCCCAGCGCTTTGGCCCATTGGCAGGCGATAAGCCCAACCCCACCGGCGGCGGCATGGAACAGGAACACTTCACCCGGCTGCACGTCGTGGGTCTGGCGCAGCAGGTAGTGTACCGTCAGCCCTTTGAGAAAAGAGGCGGCACCCTGCTCAAAGCTGAGGTTATGCGGCAGCAGCGCCACTTTTTCTTCCGGCACGTTGTGGATCTCGCTGTAGGCGCCGAGCGACGACTGCGCATACACCACCCGGTCGCCCGGTTTGATCGCGCTGACGCCGGCGCCAACCTTGACCACCACGCCGGCCGCCTCGGTGCCGAGGCCGCTCGGCAGGCTCGCCGGCGCGTACAGCCCGCTGCGCACATAGGTGTCGATGTAGTTGATGCCGATCGCTTTGTTCTCGATCTGCACTTCGCCGGCGGCGGGATCGAGCGGAGTAAAATCAACGTATTGCAAGACTTCCGGCCCGCCGGTGGCGGAGAATTGAATGCGCTTGGCCATATCGTTACCTCGTTTGGGTGTCTGATTTCACCCTATTCTTTTTAGTATCGGAGATCCAGTTCACCCGTGCGGGATTCAATACCTTTTTTGCATCGGTTATGACGCAAAAATCACGTATACTCTCGCGTCAAGATCCTTCATTCGCAACCGGATAAAGACTACGTTTCATGGCAGGAAAAAAACCAACCAACAAAACAAACGCGGACGAAACCAGAGAGCGTTCCAGAGATCGTCAGATGGAAGGGCTGAAGATGCCGCCGCACTCGCTGGAGGCCGAGCAGTCGGTGTTGGGCGGTTTGATGCTGGATAACGAGCGCTGGGACAACGTGGCGGAGCGCGTGGTCGCCAACGACTTCTTCAGCCGCCCGCATCGCCTGATCTTTACCGAGATGCAGCGTCTGCTGGAGATGAGCAAGCCTATCGACCTCATCACCCTGTCCGAATCGCTGGAGCAGAAGGGCGAGCTGGACTCGGTCGGCGGCTTCGCCTACCTGGCTGAGCTGTCGAAAAACACCCCGAGCGCCGCCAACATCGGCGCTTACGCCGACATCGTGCGCGAGCGCGCGGTGGTGCGCGAGATGATCTCGGTGGCTAACGAGATCGCCGACGCCGGCTACGATCCGCAGGGGCGCAGCAGCGAAGACCTGCTCGACCTGGCAGAATCTCGCGTATTCCAAATCGCCGAGAACCGCGCCAGCAAAGACGAAGGCCCGAAGGGCATCGAGCGCATCCTGGAAGACACGGTATCGCGCATCGAGCAGCTGTATCAACAGCCGCACGACGGTGTGACCGGGGTCGATACCGGCTATCAGGACCTCAACAAGAAAACCGCGGGCATGCAAAAGTCCGATCTGATCATCGTCGCCGCCCGTCCTTCGATGGGGAAAACCACCTTCGCCATGAACCTGTGCGAAAACGCCGCGATGACCCAGGAAAAACCGGTGCTGATCTTCAGCCTGGAGATGCCCGGCGAGCAGATCATGATGCGTATGCTGGCGTCGCTGTCGCGCGTGGATCAGACGCGCATCCGTACCGGCCAGCTCGACGACGAGGACTGGGCGCGCATTTCCAGCACCATGGGCATTCTGCTGGAGAAGCGCAACATGTACATCGACGACTCCTCCGGCCTGACGCCGACCGAAGTGCGCTCGCGCGCGCGGCGCATTTTCCGCGAGCACGACGGGCTTAGCCTGATCATGATCGACTACCTGCAGCTGATGCGCGTGCCGGCCTTGTCCGACAACCGTACGCTGGAGATCGCCGAGATTTCGCGCTCGCTGAAGGCGCTGGCGAAAGAGTTGCAGGTGCCGGTGGTGGCGCTGTCGCAGCTGAACCGTAGCCTGGAGCAGCGTGCCGACAAACGTCCGGTCAACTCCGACCTGCGTGAATCGGGCTCTATCGAGCAGGACGCCGACCTGATTATGTTCATCTATCGTGATGAGGTGTATCACGAGAACAGCGATCTGAAAGGGATCGCGGAAATTATTATCGGTAAGCAGCGTAACGGCCCGATCGGCACCGTGCGCCTTACCTTTAACGGCCAGTGGTCGCGTTTCGACAACTACGCGGGGCCACAATACGATGACGAATAATCAGCTAAGGAACTGAAATGAAAGCGGCAACCGCTGTAATCGACCGCCGCGCTCTGCGACATAATCTGCAACAGGTGCGCCGCCAGGCGCCGCAAAGCCGCCTGATTGCCGTTGTGAAAGCAAACGCTTATGGACATGGCCTGCTGGAAACAGCACACACCCTGCAAGACGCCGATTGCTACGGCGTGGCGCGCATCGACGAGGCGCTGATGCTGCGTTCCGGCGGCATCGTCAAACCGATCCTGCTGCTGGAAGGCTTCTTCAGTGCCGAAGATCTGCCGGTGCTGGTGGCGAACAACATCGAAACCGCGGTGCACAGCATCGAACAGCTCGAAGCGCTGGAGCAGGCCGAGCTGGCGCGCCCGGTGCCGGTGTGGATGAAGCTCGATACCGGCATGCATCGGCTGGGGGTGCGCCCCGAACACGCTGAGGCGTTTTATCAGCGCCTGTGCGCCTGCCGCAACGTGGCGCAGCCGGTCAATATCATGAGTCACTTCAGCCGTGCCGACGAGCCGGAATCCGACACCACGTTGAAACAGATCGCCTGCTTCGAGCAGTTCGCGCGCGGCAAACCGGGCCAGCGCTCGGTCGCCGCCTCCGGCGGCACGCTGCTGTGGCCGGACGCCCACAACGAGTGGGTTCGCCCCGGCATCATCCTGTACGGCGTGTCGCCGCTGGATAACGGCAGCGGCGCCGAGCATGGGCTGCAGCCGGCGATGACCCTGAAGTCCAGCCTGATCGCGGTGCGCGAGCACAAAGCCGGCGAAGCGGTCGGCTACGGCGGCACCTGGATAAGCCCGCGCGATACCCGGCTGGGCGTGGTGGCGATGGGGTACGGCGACGGCTACCCGCGCAGCGCGCCGACCGGTACGCCGATCCTGATCAACGGCCGCGAAGTGCCTATCGTTGGCCGGGTGTCGATGGACATGATTTCGGTCGATCTCGGGCCGGACGCCGCCGATAAGGTGGGGGATGAAGCGGTGCTGTGGGGCCAGGCGCTGCCGGTCGAGCGCATCGCCGTCTGCACCGGCATCAGCGCCTACGAGCTGATCACCAAGCTCACGCAGCGCGTGGCGATGGAATACATCGGCGACTGAAACGCCGCAGGGGCCGACGCGCGTCGGCCCCGTTTATCAGCGGGTTACTTCTTTACCGCCAACCACTTATCGATAATCTTCTGATACTCGCCGGTCGCCTTGGCCAGGTGCAGCCACTGATCCACATACAGTTTCCAGCTCAGATCGTCGCGCGGCAGCATGTAAGCCTTCTCGCCGTACTGCATCGGCTTTGTCGGATTCACCGCGCACAGCTTCGGATAGCGTTTCTGCTGGTACAGCGCCTCGGAAGCGTCGGTGATCATCACGTCCGCCTTGCGGTCCACCAGCTGCTGGAAAATGCTCATGTTGTCGTGCGTGAGCGTCAGTTTGGCCTTCGGCAGGTAGGCGTGCACGAAGGCTTCATTGGTGCCGCCCGCCGGTTCCAACAGACGCACCGACGGTTTGTTGATCTGCTCGAGAGTGCGGTATTTCTTCACGTCGGTGCAGCGCACCAGCGGGATCTTGCCGTCGGTATCCAGCTTGTCGGCGAAGAACACCTGCTTTTGCCGCTCCAGCGTAACGGAGATGCCGCCCATCGCGATGTCGCACTTGCCGGAGGCGAAGTCCGGGGTCAGGGTTTTCCAGCTGGTTTTCACCCACTTCACTTTCGCGCCCAGACTCTTGGCCAGCGATTCTGCCATGTCGATGTCGATGCCTTCATAGCTGCCGTCTTCCTTGAGGAAGGTATAGGGCTTGTAGTCGCCGGTGGTGCAGACCTCCAGGGTCTTTTGCTGCAGCACCTTGTCCAGGTGGGATTGCGCGCCGGCGCTGCCGGCGGCGAGCAGCAGCGCGAGAGGGAGTAGCTTTTTCATCTGGCGTCCTTTTTATACATTCGTGGTTTTATGCGTTACTTCGCCGTTAATTGTCGTTTGCCTGCATGAGTTAGCCGTTTTTTATGCCGCTTACCGGCGAAAACGCCGGGCGTTGCTGCTGTACGCGATTTAAGCGCCAGGGTGTGACGTCGGCAACGGTAAAAAAACTGGTAGGCTGTAACGTCAACATTTATTAACACAGTTTACAGGTGGCTATGTACAACATTGACGATTTTGATATGAAAATCCTGACGCTGTTACAGGCCAACGGGCGTCTGACTAATCAGGAGTTGAGCGAGCTGGTCGGGCTCTCGGCCTCCCAGTGTTCGCGGCGGCGCATCAGCCTGGAGCAGGCGCAGCTGATCCGCGGCTACCACGCGCGGCTGGCGCCGGAGGCGGTCGGCCTGGGGCTGGTGGGGCTGATTGAGGTTAGCCTGATCACGCACGCGCAGGAGCAGATCGACAGCTTTCATCAGATGCTGGAGGAGGTGGATGCGATCCTCGACGCTTACAAGACCACCGGCGACGCCGATTACCTGCTGAAAGTGGCGGTGGCAGACCTGCCGGCGCTGAGCGAATTCATCAGCCAGACGCTGTCGCCGCACAAAAGCGTGGCGCATATCAAAACGGCTGTGGTGCTCAATCGCATCAAGGAAAACGGTTTATTGCCGGTGGCGCGAGAAAGCTAAAACCGAATGCGGTTTTCCGTCTATATTAGGAACGTAACGCTGTGCCCAAACCACAATAAATAAACCAGGAGAAAAACCCCGTGTTCCAGAACGTTGACGCCTATGCCGGCGATCCCATTCTGTCGCTGATGGAAAAATTCAAACAAGACCCGCGCGCGCACAAGGTAAACCTGAGTATCGGCCTGTACTACGATGCGCAGGGCATCATTCCGCAGATGCGGGCGGTCGCTGCGGCGCAAGCGCAGTTGAACAGCGTCGAGCACGGCGCCTCGGTATACCTGCCGATGGAAGGGCTGCAACCCTATCGCTCCGCCATCCAGCAACTGCTGTTTGGCGCGCAGCATCCGATGCTGCAGCAGGGGCGCATCGCCACCATTCAGACCGTCGGCGGTTCCGGCGCGTTGAAAGTGGGTGCCGACTTCCTGAAAAGCTACTTCCCGGATTCGCAGGTGTGGGTCAGCGATCCGACCTGGGAAAACCACGTCGCCATCTTCAGCGGTGCCGGTTTCAAGGTGAATACCTATCCGTATTTCGACAGCGAAAGCCTGGGCGTGAAGTTCGACGCCATGCTCGCCGCGCTGAAACAGCTGCCGAAGCACAGCATCGCGCTGCTGCACCCGTGCTGCCACAACCCGACCGGTTCCGACCTGACCCCTGCCCAGTGGGATGAGGTGGTCAAGGTGATCGCCGAGCGTGAAATCATTCCGTTCCTCGACATCGCCTATCAGGGCTTCGGCGGCGGCATGGAGCAGGACGCCTACGCCATTCGCGCCATCGCGGCGGCCGGCCTGCCGTGCCTGGTGAGCAACTCGTTCTCGAAGATCTTCTCGCTGTACGGCGAGCGCGTCGGCGGCCTGTCGGTGGTGTGCGAAAGCGAAGAGGCGGCCGGGCGCGTACTGGGCCAGCTGAAGGCCACCGTGCGCCGCAACTACTCGAGCCCGCCGAATTTCGGCGCGCAGCTGGTGGCCAAGGTGCTGAACGACGCCCAGTTGAAAACCCAATGGCTGGACGAAGTGGAGAGCATGCGTACCCGCATTCTCGAGATGCGTCACGCGCTGGTGGACACCCTGAAGAGCGCGCTGCCGCAGCGCAACTTCGATTACCTGCTGGCGCAGCGCGGCATGTTCAGCTACACCGGCTTCAGCGCGGCGCAGGTCGATCGTTTGCGTGAAGAGTTCGGCGTCTACCTGATCCACAGTGGCCGCATGTGCGTGGCCGGCCTGAACCACAACAACGTGCGTCAGGTGGCCGAGGCGTTTGCCGCGGTGCAGTAACGCCTGTTAGTCTGAACGGACGTTCATCGGGGAGCGATAGCGATATCGCTCCTTTTTTATTGCCGGCGCGCTGCCGAAGTTGCCGCAAACCGGAGAGAGAATATACTGATTGAGGGGCGCTCACTCATGTGGCATCAGCAAACGCTAATCCTCAGCGCAAAAGCGCGTGGCTTTCATCTGGTTACCGACGAGATCGTCAACCAGTTAACCCACTTACACCGCCTGCAAACCGGCCTGCTGCATCTGTTGCTGCAGCATACCTCGGCCTCGCTGACGCTCAACGAGAACTGCGATCCCACGGTGCGAGCCGATATGGAGCAGCATTTCCTGCGCCAGGTGCCGGAAAACGCACCCTATCAGCATGACTACGAAGGGCCGGACGACATGCCGGCGCACATCAAATCCTCGCTGTTGGGCGCTTCCTTGACGCTGCCCGTCAGGCACGGGCGGCTGATGTTGGGCACATGGCAGGGCATCTGGCTGGGGGAGCACCGCATCCACGGCGGAGCACGCCGTATTGTGGCCACTTTACAGGGGGAATAACCCAATGAATAACAGCGCATTGCTGGAGTACTGCATGGCGAAGCCGGGCGCGGAACAAAGCGACCAGAACCAGTGGCAGGCCAGCCAGATCAAGGTGGGCGACGTGATGTTCGCCATGGTGTGCGAGGTCGAAGGGCGGCCGGCGCTGGCGGTCAAGTCCAGCCCGGAGCTGGCGGAAAGCCTGCGCGAACACCACCCGGAGATCGTCGCCTGCGCCGGCCTGAACAAGGCGCACTGGAATACGGTGTTTCTCGACGGCAACCTGCCGAACTCGCAGTTTTACACGCTGATCGACAGCTCCTATCAGTTGGTGGTGGAAGGCCTGCCCGAACACGTGCGCCAGGAACTGCGCGCCTGACTGCCGGGCGGCGGCGCCGCCCGTTTTTCTCCTGTTTTTTCGTGTCAAAGCGTGATCGTGATTTTAAATTGGGAACGTTCCCTTTTTGTCGTCAGGTAAAAGCGGCTACGCTTGGGCATTCAAGATACGCGGATAAAATTAAGGAGGCCGACATGGCCATCAGCGAAGAAAAGCGCAAGATGATCGCCGGGGAGCTGTACGACGCCGGCGACGACCTGCTGCGCAGCGAACGTCGGCGCGCGCGCCAGTTGACGCATCGCTATAACCACTCCTCGCCGGAAGAGGGCGAGCTGCGCAAACAGTGGCTGGACGAGCTGCTGGGCGGCTATCAGGGCGGCACCATCGAGCCGACGTTCCGCTGCGACTACGGCTATAACATTTATCTCGGCAAGAACTTCTATGCCAATTTCGACTGCGTGATCCTCGACGTGTGCGAGGTGCATATCGGCGACAACTGCCTGCTGGCGCCGGGCGTGCATATCTACACCGCGACCCATCCGCTGGACGCCGAGACCCGCGTCGGCGGCGCGGAGTTCGGTAAGCCGGTCAGGATTGGCGATAACGTGTGGATCGGCGGGCGCGCGGTGATCAATCCGGGCGTGACCATCGGCGATAATGCGGTCGTGGCCTCCGGCGCGGTGGTCACCAAAGACGTGCCGGCCAACTGCGTGGTGGGCGGCAACCCCGCGCGCGTGCTGAAAACGCTGTAGGCCCGGTGGGGAGGATTAAAACATGCTGCCGTGGCGCTCGAAGCCGTACATCTCAATGTCTTTGAGCGCCTTGAAGCGTTTGACCATCACCGCATGATCCGACAGCAGGTTGCTGATGCGGACAAACAGCTCCTTATTCTCTTCTTCGCACTGTTCCAGCCAGGCCTGCGGATTCACGCCGTGCTGCATCCAGGGGCCGACGGCCAGCAGCCGCACCGTGTCGGCGTAATTTGGGCATACGGCGAGCGCCACGCGGTCTGCGGAATACTCCTGCGCGCGGGTGGTCGCCAGGCCGGGCAGCACCAGCGACTGCGGTACGACGCCGATCGCCAGGCGCCACAGCGACACGTGGCACAGCTTGTGGTGGGCCAGCTCGTGCGCCAGCACGAACTCCACGATCTCCGGCGCGGTGGGCATCAGCATGGCGATTTCAGCGTGGATCACCACATAGCGCTGACGGCGGTTGCATTCCAGCGCAAAGGCGTTGACCACGCCGTTGCCGTTGGTCAGGTAGAGCTTCGGCAGCGCCTTGAGCTCCAGGCGGCGGCCAATATCCTGATACAGCGCGAACAGCTCGGGAAATTGCGCCGGCCCGACGCGCAAGGCGTTGGATTTCGCCTGGGCGGCGAGATAGAAACGATAAATATAGAAAGCGATGGGGATCAGCGGTAATAAGGCGAACAGGCTGAGCGTATCCAATGTTTCCTTGGCTTCCGTGCCTAAGCCCCGAATCGTCTCGTCCGAGGACGCGACAATAGCGGCGATGCCAAATAAAAAACCGAGAAGCGTTATTATCGCCGATAGCCAGATCATGGGCATTTCCCAGCGGTGGCGAAATGCCGTGAAGTTCCGACTTTCTGTCGAATGATGTTGGCACATAAAATATCCTTAATAAGGGCGAGTAACGCCAGATATTGTCAGGTAAATATGACATGGCTTAATTATCCGCCTGTTTACCTCACAATTCGTTAAACTATAGTTTATTTTTTCGCCGTCGCGTTATTGCGTTATCTGTCTGGCGTACGCGCTCGCTCTCATTGGGTAAAGCATCAGAAGCTGTAGCTGGCGCTGGTGAAGGCCATACCCGACGTGGTTTTTTCGACGATAGGGCTGTCGGCCGCGTCGCCCAGTAGGCGGGTCACGCCAACCCCGGCCTGGAAGGCCACGTTTGGTCGCCATTGGTAATTGAGGGCGGCGGTGAGGGTCGCGTCCTTGAAACCGCTGCCCGGCCGATAAGTGCTGAAAGCGCTGCGCTGTGCCTGTTGTGACGTCACGCCGAAATAGCCGCGCTGATAGCCGCTGTTGGCCCAGGTGGTGGAAAGGTTGCCGATAAGCGTCAGCCGTTCGCTGAGCGGATATTGCCCGGTGAGCCCGGTTTCCACATAGGCCGTGTGGCCCAGTTCTTCCCCGCCGTAGCTGCGCTTGCGCGTCGCCTGCATGCCTTTTACGTAGGCGCGAAAAGGATCGAGTTGGTAGCTCAGTTCGGCGCCGGCCTCCAGTGCGCCACCCAGCTTGCCCATGCCTTTGAGTCGGGTGTTGCGCCCGCGCAAGGTTCTGATTTCCTCGTCACGGCCGACGTCATAGTTGAGCAATAACGCGATGCCGACGGGGCCGGCGAGAGGGAATTGCCAGCGTGCACCTTCGCTGCCTGCGCTGAACTCTCCCCAGCTGGCGTTTTGATAGCCGGCGTTCACCTGATACAAGGGTTCAATGCTGTAAAAAGAAGAGCCTTCATAGGCGGGGGCGACGGCGAGGCCGCCGGCGAGCGTTAAAGAGGCCTCGCCGTCCTGAGCCTGAGCGGCGAGAGGAAACAGAAAGAACAGCGCGGTGGCAGAGGTAGCCAGTTTATTATCCACGTTAAACACCTTTTATATCATCCCATTGAATATACGGCCTGCAGGCCGGCGATTAATTACAGCTTATTTATAAACGCCAGGTTTATATTGATTAATTGGCAGACGACGGCGCGTCATTGGCGTTATTTCACCGCAACAGTGAAACGCATGAGGAATAAACAACAGCCAAACGAGCGGCATGATGAGAGAAGTTTATTATTGGCCGGGAAGAAACTGCCTGTTTTTAAAGGAATGATGCAGAGAAGAGGATTTGCCGTTACTCGGGTGGTGAGGGGGTAACGCTCAACGAGGCGGCCTATTCCGCCTCATTGAGAGGGATAACCCGCCGTTATTTTTCCAGCAGCGGTTTCAGGAAGCGTGCGGTGTGCGATTTTTCACACTCGGCCACGGTTTCCGGCGTGCCGGCGACCAGGATCTCGCCGCCGCCGCTGCCGCCTTCCGGCCCCAGATCGACGATCCAGTCGGCGGTCTTGATCACGTCCAGGTTATGCTCGATGACCACGATAGTGTTGCCCTGATCGCGCAATTGGTGCAGCACCGCCAACAGCTGTTGGATATCGGCGAAGTGCAGACCGGTGGTCGGTTCGTCGAGGATATACAGCGTCTGGCCGGTGCCGCGCTTCGACAGCTCGCGCGCCAGCTTGACGCGCTGCGCCTCACCGCCGGAGAGCGTGGTGGCCGACTGGCCGAGGCGGATGTACGACAGGCCGACATCCATCAGGGTCTGCAGCTTGCGCGCCAGCGCCGGCACCGCGTCGAAGAACTCACGCGCTTCTTCGATGGTCATCTCCAGCACTTCGTGGATGCTTTTGCCCTTGTACTTCACTTCCAGCGTTTCGCGGTTATAGCGTTTGCCCTTGCACTGGTCGCACGGCACGTAGATATCCGGCAGGAAGTGCATCTCGACCTTGATCACCCCGTCACCCTGGCAGGCTTCACAGCGCCCACCCTTGACGTTGAAACTGAAGCGGCCCGGCGTATAACCGCGGCTGCGCGATTCCGGCACGCCGGCGAACAGCTCGCGCACCGGGGTGAAGATGCCGGTGTAGGTGGCCGGGTTGGAGCGTGGCGTACGGCCGATCGGGCTCTGATCGATGTCGATCACCTTGTCGAAATGTTCCAGGCCGGTCACTTCGCGGAACGGCGCCGGTTCGGCGATGGTGGCGCCGTTAAGCTGGCGCTGGGCGATCGGGAACAGCGTATCGTTGATCAGCGTCGATTTGCCGGAGCCGGAAACGCCGGTGATGCAGGTAAACAGACCGACCGGCAGCGTCAGCGTCACGTCCTTCAGGTTGTTGCCGCGCGCGCCGCTCAGCTTCAACACCTTGGTCGGATCGGCCGGCACGCGCTGCGCGGGGATGGCGATCTCGCGCTTGCCGCTGAGGAACTGGCCGGTCAGCGACTCCGGCTGCGCCATGATGTCGTCGACGGTGCCTTCCGCCACCACTTGGCCGCCGTGCACGCCGGCGCCGGGGCCAATGTCGATCACGTGGTCGGCGGCGCGGATGGCGTCTTCGTCATGCTCCACCACGATTACCGTGTTGCCGAGGTTGCGCAGGTGGATCAGCGTTTCCAGCAGGCGCTCGTTATCGCGCTGGTGCAGGCCGATCGACGGCTCATCCAGCACGTACATCACGCCCACCAGGCCGGCGCCGATCTGGCTGGCCAAACGAATACGCTGCGCTTCGCCGCCGGAGAGCGTCTCCGCCGAACGGGACAGTGACAGGTAATTCAGGCCGACGTTCACCAGGAATTTCAGGCGATCGCCAATCTCTTTCAGCACTTTTTCGGCGATCTTGGCGCGTTGGCCGCTGAGCTTCATGTTCTGGAAGAAGGTCATCGCATGGCCGATGCTCAGATCGGAGATCTCCGGCAGCGTAGTGTCTTCGACGAATACGTTGCGCGCTTCTTCGCGCAGGCGGGTGCCGTGGCACGAGGCGCAAGGGCGGTTGCTGATGAATTTCGCCAGCTCTTCGCGCACCGCGCTGGATTCGGTCTCTTTGTAGCGGCGCTCCATGTTGTGCAGCACGCCTTCGAACGGATGGCGGCGCACGGTGGTGTCACCGCGATCGTTGATGTATTTGAATTCGATCGACTCTTTGCCGGAGCCGCTCAGCACCGCCTTCTGTACGTCGGCACTCAGGGTGTTGAACGGCGCCTCGACGTCGAACTCATAGTGCTCCGCCAGCGAACGCAGCATCTGGAAGTAATAGAAGTTGCGGCGATCCCAGCCGCGGATCGCGCCGCCGGCCAGCGATAGCTCGGGGTTTTGCACCACGCGATCCGGATCGAAGAACTGCTGCACGCCCAGGCCGTCGCAGGTCGGGCAGGCGCCGGCCGGGTTGTTGAAGGAAAACAGGCGCGGTTCCAGCTCGCGCATGCTGTAGCCGCAGATCGGGCAGGCGAAGTTGGCGGAGAACAGCAGCTCGTCCGCTTTTTCGTCGTCCATGTCCGCCACCACCGCGGTGCCGCCGGACAGTTCCAGCGCAGTTTCGAACGATTCGGCCAGGCGTTGCGCCATGTCGTCGCGCACTTTGAAGCGATCGACCACCACTTCGATGGTGTGTTTCTTCTGCAGCTCCAGCTTCGGCGGATCGGACAGATCGCACACTTCACCGTCGATGCGCGCGCGGATATAGCCCTGGGCGGCCAGGTTTTCCAGCGTTTTGGTGTGCTCGCCCTTGCGGTCTTTCACCACCGGCGCCAGCAGCATCAGGCGCTTGCCTTCCGGCTGGCTCAGCACGTTATCGACCATTTGGCTGACGGTTTGCGCCGCCAGCGGCACATGGTGATCCGGGCAGCGCGGCTCGCCGACGCGGGCGAACAGCAGGCGCAGGTAGTCGTGGATCTCGGTGATGGTGCCGACCGTGGATCGCGGGTTGTGCGAGGTGGACTTCTGCTCGATGGAGATCGCCGGCGACAGGCCTTCGATATGATCGACGTCCGGTTTTTCCATCAGCGACAGGAACTGGCGCGCATAGGCGGAGAGCGATTCGACGTAGCGCCGCTGCCCTTCGGCATACAGCGTATCGAAAGCCAGCGATGACTTACCGGAACCGGACAGGCCGGTGACGACGATCAGTTTGTCACGCGGGATGATCAGGTTGATGTTTTTCAGATTATGGGTTCGAGCACCACGAACTTCGATATTGTCCATTTACACTTCCCGTCTTGATGATACACCGCGCCTGTCGCGATTTTTGCGGGGGATTTTGTGATGGATCTCGCAAAAAACCGGCACAGCCTGGTCGAAACGCATAATTATGACACAAAAAAACCTGAATGAATATCCAGTATGCGAATGCAACAAGGTCGATCGAAAAGACAATTCTGGAATGCAATTCGCACTTATCAACACGGGTGTGGTTTCGCACTCAGCGTGGTAAACTGACGCGTTTATACTGTGTAGAAATCAATCATCGGGAGAAGTGCTCATGGCCAGCAGAGGCGTAAACAAAGTAATTCTGGTCGGGAATCTGGGTCAGGATCCAGAAGTCCGTTACATGCCGAACGGCGGCGCAGTGGCCAACATTACCCTGGCGACCTCCGAAAGCTGGCGTGACAAGGCGACCGGCGAACAGAAAGAGAAGACCGAGTGGCACCGCGTCGTGCTGTTCGGCAAACTGGCCGAAGTGGCGGGCGAATACCTGCGTAAAGGCTCTCAGGTCTACATCGAAGGCTCCCTGCAGACGCGTAAATGGACCGATCAATCCGGCGTGGAAAAATACACCACCGAAGTGGTGGTTAACGTTGGCGGTACCATGCAGATGCTGGGCGGCCGTCAGGGCGGCGGCGCACCGGCCGGTCAATCTGCCGGCGGCCAGGGCGGTTGGGGCCAGCCTCAGCAGCCACAGGGCGGCAACCAGTTCAGCGGCGGCCAGCAGCAGTCTCGCCCGGCGCAGAACAGCGCTCCGGCGGCCAGCAGCAACGAACCACCAATGGATTTCGACGACGATATCCCGTTCTAAAAATATAGAAATTTTATAGTATGTTAAGCCTAACCCCCGCATTGCGGGGGTTTATTTATTAGGGGGAGTCGTTAAAGAATTATATGAGAGTGAATGCAATGAGAATAATTGTAAATTAAATTAATGAAAGTGGCATGGCTTAATTATGAAGTTTTCGATATTTTTCATTGAGTAATATTGTATTCTGTATTATTCTTCACTAATTATATGTCGGTGGAAACTGCATGGTAATAACGATGCTAGAATACCTTCATTAAATTTACGTGTTACCTCATTCGTACGACAGAACTGCAATATGATAATTTAATAATACATAGCTTGCGATAGGAATAAACTCATGGATGTTATTCATTATTATCAGTCACTTATACAAAATTCCAATACCGTTATGGGAGCAATGGTCGAAGCCTCAGGAACTGAGGCTTTGACTGTTTCTCATAATTATTTATTAGACTATGATGTGCTAAAGTTGGCTATTTCAGGTCGTCCAGAAGCTGCTGTTCTTGACTCCGCTGTGAGGGAGTATCAGTTTGCTCTTTTTGCCTTGGTTTCTGGCCAATATAGGCACGCTTTTGGTGGTTTGCGGCTTTTCTTTGAGCTTATGCTTGCAACAGTGCAGTTTTCTGCTCATGAGATAGATTATCGATTATGGGCTAAAGATTCAAAAGATATAAACTGGAGTGCTTTAAAAGATCCGCAAACAGGTGTGTTTTCTACCAATTTTATTCGAGCATTTAATCCCGGCTTTTCTGATTATGGAAAGCAGTACTCCGCGATTGCAGAAACTGTTTATCGCGAATGTTCTGAGTTCGTTCATGGGAATGCTAGGACTCATGTGCTTCTACCGGCTGATATGAATTTTCAGAATGATGTTTTTTGCTCTTGGCATGATAAGGCGAAAATCATTAGGTTGGCTATTATTTTTACTTTTTCAGCTCGCTATCTGAATTATGTTAGTAAAGAAACTGTGGAACGTTTGGAACCTATAGTTTTGGAAACTATCGGAGATTTGGCACCAGTTCAGGAATTATTTGCAACCCCATTGGGAGCTAAGTAATTATGGCAGATTTTTTCTTTCGTACAGAAGATATACGTCCCGATGAAGTTCTTAATTATTTTGTAGAAACTTCAAAAGATCGTCAGGTTGTCGATGCGCTGAAAAATAGAAACCCTGTTGTATTGGTAGGAAGTCGAGGTGTAGGTAAGTCATTTCTTCTTCGTGTAGCGCAGAAGGAACTCATAGATTCAATTGAAAAAGAACGTGTTTTTCCTGTCTATATTAGCTTTGTGAGAAGTTCTTTGCTTCAATCATCGGATCCAGATCAGTTTAAGCATTGGATGCTTGCTCGAATTTGCTCAACTGTAATGAGAAGTTTAACAAAGGCTGGTTTACTCGGTGGTGTACCAAGGAGTATTGGATTACTTGCTGGTGGCAAAATTTCCACAACATTAGAGCGTACGAAAGTTGAGGAAATCGCTGACTCTTACGAGATTTCTTGGAAAACACCACAAGTTGCTGTGGATGTTGAAGGGCTTCCAAGCATTGATGATTTCAAAGAGGCTTTAGAGGATCTGGCTGATGAATTGAATATTTCCAGATTTGCTTTCCTTTTTGATGAAGCTGCACATATTTTCTTACCTGAACAGCAACGCCAATTTTTCACGATGTTTAGGGATTTACGTTCACATTGCATTACTTGTAATGCTGCTGTTTATCCTGGTGTGACAACATTTGGAGAGACTTTCCAGCCAGTACATGATGCGACGATGCTTACAATAGATCGGGATATACTCTCTACTGATTATGTTGAGAATATGAGGGAAATAGTCCAAAAACAAGCGGATAGCAATATTCTTACTCAGATTGCTCAAAATGGAAAGAATTTTTCAACATTGGCTTATGCTGCGACGGGTAATCCACGGTTGTTATTAAAAACAATAGCTCAGTGCCCGAAAATAAACTCTCAACAGGTTAATGAAACCATTAGGGAGTTCTATAGAACTGATATTTGGGCGGAGCATTCTACCTTATCTGAAAAGTATGTTGGGCACAGAGCATTAATTGATTGGGGAAGGGATTTTATCGAGTCTCAAGTTATCCCTGATATAAAAAATAAAAATGATCAATATCTTTTGTCTGATAAGGCAACGTCTGCATTCTTTTGGATTCACCGGGATGCACCTGAACTAGTAAAAGAAGCGCTACGTGTACTTGCATATACAGGTATTGTGGTTGAGCATGCTGTTGGAATTAAAGCAACTCGTGCTGAGATTGGTAAGCGGTATTTAATTAACCTTGGCTGCCTTTTTGCCTTAGAGTCTACGCCAACTAGTACTTCATTTGAAGTTGCGAAGGAGTTAACTCCAAAGCGGATGACTGAATATGGTTCAAATCACCCATCTTATAGAAGACTTACTGAACAGGCTGAGTTAATTACAGATGAGGTAATGACATTGGCTCTAAATATTCAGTTGGAGAGGCCCGCCCATGTACTAGATTTGACTACATGGCAGTTGGACAAACTTTCTGAACTTGGCTTAAATTCTGTTGGCGATGTATTAAATGCAACGGAAGCAAAGCTTAAAGAAGCAAACTATATCGGTGATATAAGAGCTCGTAGAATGCGTAATGCCGCAGTTGCAGCTGTACTAGAGTATCTTTCAGGCTAGTTTTGAAGGTGTTCTGGTTTTTTTTTTAATATTTGGCAGTTTTTCTAACGTAGAGTTAGGCTGCCTATTTACCTTGAATGCTGTTCATAAAGCTAGAGAGTCAACGAAAGATATTGATGATCATATTGAAAGCGAGCTAGATACTAAACATATGATTATGTATATTTGTAGTTTCAAAAATTTGGCTGTGTCAATATATCTATGCGGTCTCACTGTTTGCAGCCAATAAAAAAGCCCCGAAAGGGGCTTTTTGCATTTCAGGGACGTTACGCCGAGAAGCCGCCGTCGATGCTCAGGCTGGCGCCGGTGATATAACCCGCCTGCGGGCCGGCCAGGTAGGCGACGAAGCCGGCGATCTCTTCATCTTTGCCGTAGCGGCCGATCGCCATCAGCTGCTTGAGTTGATCGGCGAATTCGCCGGCGTCCGGGTTCATTTCGGTGTCCACCGGGCCGGGCTGCACGTTATTGACGGTGATGCCGCGCGGGCCGAGATCGCGCGCCATGCCCTTGGTCAGGCCGACCAGCGCCGATTTGCTCATTGCATACACCGCCGCGCCGCCGAACGGCACGCGCTCGGCGTTGGTGCTGCCGATGTGGATGATGCGGCCGCCGTCGTTCATGTGGCGCGCCGCTTCCTGGCTGGCGACGAACACGCTGCGCACGTTGACCGCCAGCATGCGATCCAAATCGTCCAGCGCCAGCTCCTCGGTGCTGCCCAGCGTAAATACCCCGGCGTTGTTCACCAGAATATCCAGGTTGCCGAAGTGGCTGACCGCCTGGCGCACCGCCTGCTGTAGCGCCGCGGCATCGGCGCTGTCGGCCTTGATGGCGAGGGCTTTGCCGCCGGCGACAGTAACGGCGCTCGCCACTGCTTCGGCGCGATCGGCCGAGGCGGCGTAGGTAAAGGCGACGGCGGCGCCTTCGTTCGCCAACCGTTTCACGATGGCGGCGCCGATGCCGCGTGAGCCGCCCTGAACGAACGCGACTTTGCCTTGCAGAGGGTGTGCTGTGGTCATGTTATTTCTCCAAAGTGGGTGAGGGTAAGGCGTGATTCCCAGTATCGGTGAAATGTCTGGCGGCCACTGTTCACAAAGAGCTTTGCCTGCCCACAACGAGAAAAGCCCCTTGCGGGGCTTCTTTCTTCCGTCGGTTGGCTGTTCGACGATCAGTTGAAGATTTCTGCGGTGCCGTACAGTTTGTTCTGACCGCCGGCGGCGACGATGCGGTATGAGCTGGCGCCCGACGCGGCGGCTTTGCTGGCCAGTTCGCTTTCCAACGCGCTCAGGTTGGTGGCGCCGCTAACGGAGACTACGCCGATTTTCTGGGCGTCTGCAGCGGGTTGGCTGGAAGGCAGGTCAGCGGCGAAGGTAGCGAAAGAAGCGGTAGCCAGCAGCGCAGCGGTAGCAAAAATTTTGACGTTTTTCATGATGTATTCCTCAGCGTATTGATTGGGTGAGAGCCCGTTGTCTCTCGATGTGTTAAATAATAGTGCGGCAGGTTGGAATAAAAAACCGGAGAGTTTTGAGTATCTCATTCAAATAAACTGATTATTTTTTCACCCGCTGGCGCGCGGTAAAAATCGCCACTACCCTTTACAGACGATCCTTAACCGGAGAAGCGTAATGACGGTAAACGCGTTTATCGGCAGCTGGGCGCTGGTGTCCTCGGCATTTGAAAACCAGGACGGCGA
This sequence comes from Serratia montpellierensis, assembly GCF_020858655.1. NCBI lineage: Bacteria > Pseudomonadati > Pseudomonadota > Gammaproteobacteria > Enterobacterales > Yersiniaceae > Serratia > Serratia montpellierensis. Next base: position 232,106 of record NZ_VOSN01000021.1, on the reverse strand, counting down.
GCTGAATTACCCGCTGGGCGAGCAGGTGTTGGGGCGCATCCACTATGAGGCCAACGGCACGATGGCAGCGCAGCTTTACAGTGCCGTGCGGCCGCGCTTCGCCGCCGACGATTTGGCGCAGGGGTCCGAGCGGGAGATCCGCGCGGCCTTCATCAATATGATTTGCTACTTCGGCCGCTATCAGGTGGAGGAAAGCGAACAGCGGGTGATGCATCAGGTCGAAGGCTGTTCGTTCCCCAACTGGGTAGGCAGCCGGCAGGTGCGTTTATACGCTTTCAGCGGCGATCGGCTGACGTTGCGCACGGTGCCCTTGCAGCTCGGCAACGGCGTACAGGTGGGCGAACTGGTGTGGCAGCGCACAGGAGCTTCTTTATGATCATTGTTCATCATCTCAATCACTCACGGTCGCAGCGCATTCTGTGGTTTCTGGAAGAGCTGGGCGTGCCCTATCAGGTGCAACGCTACGAACGCGATCCGCAGACTATGCTGGCGCCGGCGGCGCTGAAAAAGATCCACCCGCTGGGCAAATCGCCGGTGATCGTCGATGGCGATCTGACGCTGGCGGAATCCGGCGCCATTATCGAATACCTGCAGGAAGCCTATGACGCGCAAGGGATGTTCATGCCGACCGACTTCCACGCGCGCCAGCAATACCGCTACTGGCTGCACTACGCCGAAGGATCGCTGATGCCGCTGTTGGTGATGAAACTGGTGTTCAGCCGGCTCGGCCAGCCGCCGATCCCCTGGCTGCTGCGGCCGGTGGCCGGCGCGATCGGCAAGGGCGTGCAGCGCGAATATCTCGACAAGCAGATCGCGCCGCACTGCGAATTCCTCGAACAGCACCTGAACAAGGGCAGCTGGTTTGTCGGCAACGACTTCAGCGCGGCGGACATTCAGATGAGCTTCCCGCTGGAGGCGATGGCGGCGCGCGGCGCGTTGGATGATTGCCCGAAACTGCGCGGCTTTCTGCAGCGTATTCATGCCCGGCCCGCCTACCAGCGGGCGTTGGAGCAGGGCGGCCCTTACGACCTGCTGAGCTAACCTGATGGGCTATACTCGATGGGGTCATTCTTCATCGGAGGTAGCCCATGGCTACGCAAATCTTCGTTAACCTGCCCGTCAGCGATCTGCCCGCCTCGATGGCGTTCTTCACCCACCTGGGTTTCACTTTCAACCCGCAATTCACCGACGACACCGCTGCGTGCATGGTGGTCAGCGACACGATTTACGTGATGTTGCTGACCCACGACAAATTCAGGATGTTTACCCCGAACCCGATCGGCGACGCCAAACAGGCCACCGAAGTGCTGGTATGCCTGTCGCAACCCAGCCGGGCGGCGGTGGACGAACTGGTACGCAAGGCGGTCGCCGGCGGCGGCAACACTTATCATCAGCCGCGCGACTACGGCATGATGTACGGCCACGGCTTTCAGGATCTGGACGGCCATATCTGGGAATTGATGTATATGGATCCCGCTGCGGTACAGGTGCAGTAATCTCGCCGGGGCGTCCCTCGCCCCGGTTTTATCGTGCAGACGCCATTCTCGCCACTTTCTGCATAAATTGCCGCGATCTTTAGTTGATTAGACGCTATGGAAGGCAGGATAATCGTTTGCCTTGAATAAACCACCATAAATTACCCGTACCGCGCGCTGCGAGTTAAACGTTTGCCTTGGTGCGCATTGCCGTTGGCGATGCGACGGAAGGGCAAGGAAGCGGAACGTGACGTAAACGATTACGTGACGATCGGGCGCGGGCGAGATTACAGGCCTGCTGCGACGGGCCGATTCATGAAACACAGGGGAAGTAACCTATGTCGAACTCTCAAGCGAACCACGCCGCAAAACCAACCGGCGGGCTTGATGGCTATTTTAAAATTTCCGCACGCGGCAGCAGCGTGCGTCAGGAGGTGGTGGCGGGGCTGACCACCTTCCTGGCGATGGTGTACTCGGTGATCGTGGTGCCGAGCATGCTGGGCAAAGCGGGCTTCCCGCCGGCGGCGGTGTTCGTCTCCACCTGCCTGGTGGCCGGGCTGGGCTCGCTGCTGATGGGGCTGTGGGCTAACCTGCCGATGGCCATCGGCTGTGCGATTTCATTGACCGCTTTCACCGCTTTCAGCCTGGTGCTGGGCCAGCACATCAGCATTCCGGTGGCGCTGGGCGCGGTGTTCGTGATGGGCGTGCTGTTTACCGTCATCTCGGTCACCGGCATCCGCGCCTGGATCCTGCGCAACCTGCCGATGGGCGTGGCGCACGGCACCGGTATCGGTATTGGTCTGTTTCTGCTGCTGATCGCCGCCAACGGTGTCGGCCTGGTGGTGAAGAACCCGCTGGATGGTCTGCCGGTGGCGCTCGGCGCGTTCACCTCTTTCCCGGTGGTGATGACGCTGGTTGGCCTGGCGGTGATCTTCGGCCTGGAGAAACTGCGCGTGCCCGGCGGCATTCTACTGGTGATCATCGCCATTTCCATCATTGGCCTGATCGTCGATCCGGCGGTGAAATACCAAGGGCTGTTCGCCATGCCGAGCCTGGCGGACGCTGACGGCAAATCGTTGATCTTCAGCCTGGATATCATGGGCGCGTTGCAGCCGGTGGTGTTGCCGAGCGTGCTGGCGCTGGTGATGACCGCGGTATTCGACGCCACCGGCACCATCCGCGCGGTGGCCGGGCAGGCCAACCTGCTGGATAAAGACGGGCAGATTATCAACGGCGGCAAGGCGCTGACCTCGGATTCCCTGAGCAGCATCTTCTCCGGCCTGGTGGGCGCCGCGCCCGCCGCGGTCTACATCGAGTCCGCCGCCGGCACCGCCGCGGGCGGCAAGACCGGCCTGACCGCCACCGTGGTCGGCATTCTGTTCCTGCTGATCCTGTTCCTGTCGCCGCTGGCCTATCTGGTGCCGGTCTATGCCACCGCACCGGCGCTGATGTACGTTGGCCTGCTGATGCTGAGCAACGTCACCAAGCTGGACTTCAACGACTTCGTCGACGCGATGGCCGGCCTGCTGTGCGCGGTGTTCATCGTGCTGACCTGTAACATCGTTACCGGCATCATGCTGGGCTTCAGCTCGCTGGTCATCGGCCGCATCTTCTCAGGTGAATGGCGCAAGCTGAACATCGGCACCGTGCTGATCGCCGTGGCGCTGGTGGCGTTCTACGCCGGCGGCTGGGCGATTTAAGCCCCTCAGAGTTCCCTCGCCCGGCGGGCGGGGGAACCTGTCACGGCATTTCCCTTCTTAAGATAAGTCTTCTTCTGCTCTGCACCGCGTTTTGAAAGGCACAACAAGCTTTAACGGCTGTAAAAAAAGTGATCTACTATCGGGACCAACGCAGGCCCTGAGCCGATGTCGTCTGAATCGTAGAGTCTAAGGAAAGCATGGAAATCTTTTTTACAATCCTCATTTTGATCCTGGTGGTCTCCCTGTCCGGGGTGGTGACGCGCATGTTGCCGTTCCAGGTGCCACTGCCGCTGATGCAAATCGCCATCGGGGCCCTGTTGGCCTGGCCGCATTTCGGGCTGCACGTCGACTTTGATCCCGAACTGTTCCTGGTGCTGTTCATTCCGCCGCTGCTGTTTGCCGACGGCTGGAAAACGCCGACGCGCGAATTCCTGCACCATGGGCGTGAAATTCTCGGCCTGGCGCTGGTGCTGGTGCTGATCACCGTGGTCGGCGTCGGCTATCTGATCTACGCCATGGTGCCGGGCATTCCGCTGGTGGCGGCCTTCGCGTTGGCGGCGGTGCTGTCGCCAACCGATGCCGTGGCGCTGTCCGGCATCGTCGGCAAAGGGCGCATTCCGAAGCCAATCATGGGCGTGCTCGAGGGTGAGGCGCTGATGAACGACGCCTCCGGCCTGGTGTCGCTCAAGTTCGCCATCGCGGTGGCGATGGGCACCATGGTGTTCACCGTGGGCGGCGCGACCCTCGAATTCCTCAAAGTGGCGATCGGCGGCCTGCTGGCCGGCGTGGCGGTCACCTGGACCTACAGTAAATCGCTGCGGGTGATGAGCCGCTGGAGCGGCGACGATCCGGCGACCCAGATCGTGTTCCTGCTGCTGCTGCCGTTCGCTTCTTACCTGATCGCCGAACACATCGGCGTCTCCGGCATCCTGGCGGCGGTGGCGGCGGGGATGACCATCAGCCAGTCCGGCGTGATACGCAACGCGCCGCTGGCGATGCGCCTGCGCGCCAACAGCGTATGGGCGATGCTGGAGTTCGTGTTCAACGGCATGGTGTTCATCATGTTGGGCCTGCAGCTGCCGGGCATTCTTGAAACCTCTATCCTGCAGGCGGAGCTGGATCCGACCATCCAGACCTGGTACCTGTTCGCGGACGTGGCCACCATCTACGCCGCGCTGCTGGTGCTGCGTTTCACCTGGCTGTGGATAATGAAGAAGACCAGCAACCGCTTTATGAAAAAGCGCCCGCTGCAGTTCGGCGATTACAGCACGCGTGAGCTGTGGGTAGCGTCGTTCGCCGGGGTGCGCGGGGCGATAACCCTGGCCGGTGTGCTGTCGATACCGCTGTTGCTGAGTGACGGCACCGCCTTCCCGGCGCGCTATCAGCTGGTGTTTATCGCCGCCGGGGTGATCCTGCTGTCGCTGATCGTCGGCGTGCTGGCGTTGCCGCTGCTGCTGCGTGGCGTGCAGGTGGCCGACAAGAGCGCCAGCAAGCAGGAAGAGCGCATGGCGATCGCCATGGCGGCCGAGGTGGCGATCGAAAGCGTGAATAAAATGGAAGAGCGCCTGGTTGCCGATACCGAAGAAAACCTCGACCCGCAGGTGTTGAAAGAGGTCAGCTCGCGGGTGACGGGCATGCTGCGACGGCGCATCGCGTCGAAAGACGATATCGAGAATGCGTTGGCGATGGAAAACCTCGAGCGGCGTTTCCGCCTGACGGCGCTGCGCGCCGAGCGCGGCGAGCTGTACCATCTGCGCGCCACGCAGAAAATCAGCAACGAGACGCTGCAAAAACTGCTGCACGATCTCGACCTGCTCGAAGCGCTGTTGATCGAGCGCGAAGGCTAAACCTCAGAGGAGGAATTAACGTTTTTCCTCTTTATTTCTGTTCTGAAGGGCCGCCTGTGCGGCCCTTGTTTTTTGGCTACTTGAGCGGCGGCCAGTAGTCGCGGCAGCAGGCGATCCAGGCCTGCGCGCTGTGCGACAGGTAGCTGCCCTGGCGCCAGATCAGCCCGATTTTCCACTCCATGCGCGGCTCCAGCGGCAGCCAGACCAGGTTTTCCTTGTCCAGCCAGCGGCAGACCGGCTCCGGCAGCATGGCGATGCCCACGCCGGCCTGTACCATCGAGGCGAGGAAGTCCCATTGGCCGCTGCGCACCGCGATTTGCGGTTCAAAACCGGCCTGGCGAAACGCCTTCATCAGCATCTTGTACAGCGCAAAGTCTTCGTTATAAATCAGGATCGGGCTGTCGGCCAATTCGGTGATATTGATGCTGGTGCGGTTGAGCCACTGCGGCGTGCGCGGTGCCACCACGCACATCGGATGGCCCAGCAGCGGCAGAAAGGTCAGCGGCTGTTCCGAATCGAAGGGTAACACCGTCATCGCCAGATCCAGTTCGCCGGACATCACTGCCTGTTCGACCGACAGCCCGCCCAGCTCGGAAATCTTCAATTCGATACCGGGGTAGGTTTGGCGAAAGCGGCGGATCAGATCGGCGATCTGTCTGCCCACCATGGGCGGAATGCCCAGCCGCAGCACGCCCTTTTTCACCGAGCTGATGTCTTCCAGCTCCGCCTCCAGTTGCCGGAATTCGTCGAGGATCGTCAGGCCGCGCTGATACACCGCCTGGCCGCTGTCGGTCAGGCGCAGCTTGCGGCCTTCGCGGATCAGCAGCGTGCACTCCAGCTCCTCCTCCAGATGCCGCAGCATCTTGCTGATGGTGGGCTGGGTGACGAACAGTTTTTCCGCGGCGCGGGTGAAGCTTTGCTGGCGCACCACTTCAACGAAGTAGCGCAGGGTGCGGACATCCACGTTAGGGTTCTCCTTGGGGACGCTACCGGCGGGAAACTATTCCCGGACGGCATGATGTAGATAATTTTAATTCATTTCAGGCGTGGTTTCCCGGCTGCGTATACTGTAGGCCGTTAATTTATTGTTTGAGGTCATCTTTCATGTCTCTGGCGTTACGCCGCGTTGCCCCCTCCCTGCTGACCCGCCTGCAGGTGCCGATTCAGGTGGCGTTGTATGCGGCGCTGTTCCTGATCGCCGATCGTCTGGTGCAACAATTCCACCTGCCGCTCCCCGCCAATATCGTCGGCATGCTGATGCTGCTGGCGCTGATCCTGCTGCGCATTCTGCCGCTGAGCTGGGTCAAGGCCGGCTCCCGCTGGCTGCTGGCGGAAATGCTGCTGTTCTTCGTGCCGGCGGTGGTGGCGGTGGTCAACTATGCCCAGCTGCTGATGGTCGAGGGCTGGAAGATCTTTCTGGTGATCGCGGTCAGCACCATGCTGACGCTGGGCGCCACCGGACTGGTGGTGGACAGGGTGTATCGGCTGGAGATTTGGCTGCAGCGACGGAAGCAGCGCCATGAATGATTTTATCCTTAGCCTGGCCTGTTTTCTGGCGACGCTGGCGCTGTACTTCGCCAACAAGAAGCTGTATCGCCGCCGCCGCACGTTACTGCTGATGCCGTTGGTACTGACGCCGATGATCCTGGTGCTGCTGCTGGTGGTCACCCACATCTCCTATCAGGACTATATCGGTGAAACCCACTGGCTGCTGTGGCTGCTGGGGCCGGCAACCATCGCTTTCGCGGTGCCGGTGTATGAGAACCTGCATATCATCCGCCGCCACTGGCTGTCGCTGACCGCCGGGGTAACGACGGCGGTGCTGGTGGCGGTGTACAGTTCGGTGTGGCTGGCGCGCCTGCTGACGCTGCCGGAAGAGGTGCAGCGCAGCCTGGCGGTGCGTTCGATCACTACGCCGTTCGCGCTGGAGGCCGCCAAACAGATGGGCGGGCAGCCGGATCTGGTGGCGCTGTTCGTGGTGATCACCGGGGTGTTCGGTATGGCGGTAGGCGATATTCTGTTTCTGCGGTTGGCGGTGCGTAGCCGCCTGGCCAAGGGAGCCGGGTTTGGCGCATCGTCGCACGGCGCCGGCACCGCTCGCGCTTATGAGTTGGGGCCACAGGAAGGCGTGGTGTCGAGCCTGGTGATGATGCTGGCCGGCATTATCACGGTGGTGGCCGCGCCGTTGATCGGTCGGCTGATGTGGTAAGACCTCTCGGGGCGGGCTCTGCCGCCCCATTTTTGGGAACGGTGCCGTTGATGGACGCCAGAAAAAACGAAGAAATTTTTCAGCATAATTTTTCCCATCGTTATAACAAAAAACGATAGATGCGCCGCAGGCAAAATCGCCGCCCATTTTAAATGGCAATGAATTAATTAATAGGTAAATTATTTTTATTGAAACAATAAAGTATAACTTATTGATATGGAGAGGCTCTTATCGTAAGTATTGTTGCACATTAACTGTGGTGAATAATACAAAAGAATATGAATTTCTCTCTAATTATATCGGATTAATACAGGAGGAATTCGCTCGTCATCCCTGAGTAATATCGGGGAAATAAAATGGTCATTTATTCCCTTTCGCACATTTCGCCAAAAAAAATATCCTCTCCTATACTTCACAGCTCTACAAATTGAGGCACAGGGGGGAACCTCTGGATTAACCATTTCATTCTTTCTTAGTTGGGGGAGACCCAGCTTTTCTACGGTTTTTTATTCTGACTTGAACTGTCGGACGGCCAGGCTTTGCCTAAATCCGGACGGTCCCTTTCATTAACGTAATGAAAACGTGCTAGAGAATATTATGAACAAACAAACTGATGTGAAGAGTGGGGAATTCCGTACGGGTGCTCAGGCCGCGGCGGAGAAAGTCGAACTGCACGAAATAACGACCGCGCAGCGTGAACTCTGGCTGGGGGAGAACATCTCCAAAGAGTTGTCGTTCAATATCTGGGGCTATGGGCAGGTTGACGGGCCTCTCGACGTTAAGCTCCTGCGGCAAGCCATCGATGCCATCGTCGAAGAAACGCCGGCTCTGCAAGCGCATTTTGTGGAAAAAGACGGTGAGCTTTATCAATACCGCGCGCCACGTACACATGAGCCGCTGTTCACACTCGATTTCAGTAAAGAACCTGACCCTCTGCAAGCGGCCAGACGCTGGATGGTGGCGGATGCGGCGCTGCCGCGCCGCGCCACAGGAGAGGAACCTTTTAGTTTTTATGTGATTACGCTCGCTCCGCAGCGCTATGTCCTCTATCGGCGTTTCCACCATATGATCACCGACGGCCGCAGCGCCGAGGAAGTGATGCGGCGCATCGCGGCTTACTATAATGCGCTGGCGTCCGGTGGCGTCATCCCTGAGTTCGCCAACTGCAATTTCTCTCTGCTTTATGAAAACGACATCAAATACCGCGACTCCTCACGCTTTTCTTCCGATCAGGCTTTTTGGCGGGAATATACCGCCGCCGCACCGCAGAGTTTGTCACGCAGAGCGATATTGACCCCGGACGCCGCGATGCACCGCAATACGCAGCTGCTGGAAAAAGACGCATTGGATCAGCTGCAACAACAAGCCGATAATATCGGCGTACACCGCGCACATATATTGGCCACCGCCGTAGCATTATGTTTCTACAGTTTGACCGGCAGTGAATATCTTAATTTCAGCATGCCGGTGACCGGGACAAGAGAACGAAACAGTATTGGTATGACCTCCAACGTTGTCCCTTTGATTATCAAGGTTGAACCCCAGCTGAGCCTGGCTGAATTTATCCAGAAAGTGGCGGCTGAAATAGCGAAAGTGGTTCGCCACCAGTTATATCGGGGAGAGGACATTCGGCGTGATAATGGCGCGACGGATTCCGCCTGGTTTGGCCCTTCAATTAACATTGTTTCTTTCGACCACGGCGATCCTTTCTGGGGGTGCCGCACCCGTTGGTATTATGGTGGGAATATTCCGTCCGGCGATCTACAGATTATGCTGTACGAAGACCAGCAGGCCAATGAGCTGGATGTCACTTTTTCTGATGCCGCTTATGCGAATTCATTAGGCGATCTGGATGTTCTACAGCGCCGTTTCCAGTTTGTTTTACGGGCGCTGAACGCTTCAACGACGGGAACGATCGAAGCGTTGGATCGGCAGGTGGCAACGTTGGCGGATGCCGAGGCCGGCGGCAGCTTTTACACCAACCGTCGGCAACCGCCTGCCGGCGGCATCATTCGTTGGGATCGCCCGGCTGAGGCGCTGCAGCGCCTGGTGAGCTCGCTGAGCCATGGCGCGGGATGCGCGACGAAGATCCTGCTGGCGGAGCGTGTGCTGGGCGTGACGGCGCTGCAGGCGGTGAGCGATGAACGGCAGGCCGAACCCGGTACCCTGTTGCACATCGAGGCCGACGGCTGGGCGATCGCCGCGAACCCCGGCGTGGTGCGCGTCGGGCCGTTCTTGCGCGCCGACGGATCTGTTCAGCCAGGCGATGTGCTGGCGCAGGCCTGCGGCCTGTCTGTCGGCTCGGTCTTGCCGACGATTAACGCGGCCGAAGCCTCGCGGTTAGGCGCGGCGTATGGCGCCAGCGCCGATAGCGCCGCTTTCTGGCAACCACGTCTGACGCGCTTCTATCCGGCGCCGTTCCCGCCGGGACCTGGCCGCCAGGCGGGCCTTCCCGCACGCTGGCAGGCGACGGCCTGGCAGCGCCTGGAGAAGATTTCCGGCGAGCAGGTGCTGACGGCAGCAACCCTGTATCTGGCGCGCATGTGCAATGAAACCGATTTTCAGCTGGGGTGGATCACCTCGGACGATCGGGATTGGGGACGTTGGGCTCACCTGAGCGCGCGCGTGCTGCCGCTGCAGGTCTCTGTTGATTCCGCCGGTAATTTCCAGCAGGCATTGGCCGCGCTGGAGCAGGAATACGGCCAGTTGCGCGCTCATGCCGATTATCACCCCGCATTGCTGACGCGCGATGCGGATCTGCGAGCGTCTCAGGTTTGGCCGACGGCGGTATCGATCGTCAGCCGGCGCTCGGCGCAGGGGGTGCAGCCGGAAGACGAGGGCGTTGCCGCCATTATAGACTCCGGCTCGCGCGCGGTGTTGCAAATCTGTAAGGCTGACGGTGCCTTCCGCTGCGTATACGACGCCGCCTCCGTGGCTGACGAACAGATGTTGCGTGCGACACAACATTTGCTGATGTTGCTCAACGATGCAGTGAGAGCGGGTGCTCATCGTCGTACTGTCGGCGAACTCAATCTGGTTTCCGAGGAAGAACGCGCGCAGTTGCTGCAGGGCCTCAATCACACCGTCGCTTCACATTCGCCGGCGGCTTGTCTGCACCGGCTGTTCGAAGCGCAGGTCAAACGCACGCCGGAGGCGATCGCGGTGACGTACGGCGATGACAGCCTGACCTACGCGGAATTGAATACCCGGGCGAACCGTTGGGCCCATCGGCTGGTAGCGCTTGGCGTGCAGCCGGACAGCCTGGTGGCGCTGTGCGCCGGACGAGGTCTGCCGATGCTGGTCGGGCTGCTGGGGATCCTCAAAGCCGGCGGCGCCTATGTGCCGCTGGATCCTGCCTATAGCGGCGAGCGGCTACAGTACATCCTGGCGGACTCAGCGCCGGTGCTGCTGTTGGCGGATGAACTTGGCCGACAAGCGCTGGGCGACTGCGAGGTGCCGGTACTGGCGCTGGAACAGCCGTTGACGGGGGAAAACGGCGATCTGCAGGACGTCGGGGTACGCCCGTCGCACCTGGCGTATGTGATTTATACTTCCGGCTCGACCGGCAAACCCAAAGGGGTGATGGTGGAGCACCGACAGGTCGCGCGGCTGTTCAGCGCGACGAACGCCTGGTTCAACTTTAGCGCTGCCGACAAATGGTGCCTGTTCCATTCATTCGCCTTCGACTTCTCGGTTTGGGAGATCTGGGGCGCCTGGTTGTATGGTGGCCAGCTGTTCGTCGTACCGCAGGCGATCGCCCGTTCGGCACCGGATTTTTATCATTTCGTCTGCCGCAGCGGCATCACGGTATTGAACCAGACACCGAGCGCCTTCAAGGCCTTTATCCAGGCTCAGGCGCACAGCGAAGCGCGCCAGCAGCTACGCGAGATCGTGTTCGGTGGCGAAATGCTGAAGCCGTCCGATCTCGCGCCGTGGTTTGCTCGTCCAGAGAACCGGCAGACCCGATTGGTCAATATGTACGGCATCACCGAGACCACGGTGCACGTGACTTATCGGCCGCTGTCTGCGCAGGATACGGCGATTACCACCAGTCCGATCGGCAGCCGCATCCCGGATTTGCGCTTGTATCTGCTGGGTGCCGACGGTGAACCGGTGCCGATGGGGGCAATCGGCGAATTGTACGTCGGCGGTGAAGGGGTGGCGCGGGGTTATCTGAACCGGCCCGAATTAACGGCGGAACGTTTCCTCGATGATCCTTTCAACCGGGCGCCGGGTGCGCGCATGTACCGTACCGGCGATCTGGCGCGCTATCTGCCGGGTGGCGATATCGAATATCTGGGGCGCAATGACCAGCAGGTAAAAATCCGCGGTTTCCGCATCGAATGCGGCGAGGTGGAAGCGCAGCTGAGTACCGAGCCGCGCGTGCGCAGCGTAGCCGTGGACGCGATTGACGATGGCGACGGGGGTAAGCGACTGGTGGCGTGGGTGGTGCCGGCGCCGGAGGCCGAACGCGCTACGCTGGCGACCGGATTGCGCCAGCATCTGCAGGCGCGGTTGCCGGATTATGTGGTGCCGGCGGCTTACGTTTGGCTGGAAGCGTTGCCGCTGACCGGCAACGGCAAATTGGACAAGCGGGCGCTGCCGGTGCCGCAGGTCGATGCCTATGTGCGCGAAGCCTATGCGCCACCGCAGGGCGAGGCGGAAAACCTGCTGGCGGCTATCTGGCGCGAGCTGTTGGGCGTAGAGCGCATCGGTCGCTATGACCACTTCTTCGAACTGGGCGGGCATTCACTGATGGCGGTGCGCCTGGCTAACCGCGTGCAACAAGCCGGATGGCAGTTACCGTTGCAGGCGCTGTTCGCCAGCCCGGTACTGCACGTGCTGGCGCAGGCGCTGGAGGTTGCGCCGACTCAGGAACCGCTGCCGATACTGCCGGTGGCGCGCGATGGGGAATTGCCGTTGTCGTTCGCCCAGCAACGGCTGTGGTTCCTGACCCAGTTGGAGGGGATGAGCGAAACCTACCATATCCCCCTGGCGTTGCGGCTGCGCGGTCGGTTGGACCGGCAGGCGCTGCAACACAGCCTGGACGCGCTCTATGCGCGCCATGAATCGCTGCGTAGTCGGTTCATCACCCGGGAAGATCGGCCGCAGGTACAGATTTTGCCGGCTAACGGCTTACCGCTCGCGTTCCACGATCTGCGACATCACCCCGCGCAAGCCGAAACGCTTTGCCGCCAGGCGGCCACTCAGGCGTTCGATTTGACGCAGGGGCCGCTGGTGCGTACCGCACTGATCCGCCTGGCTGATGAGGAGCACCTGTTCCTGCTCACCTGTCATCACATCATCTCCGACGGTTGGTCGACCGGTATTCTGCTGCGTGAGTTGGGGGCGTTGTACGGTGCTTTCCGCCGCGGCGATGGCGATCCGCTGCCGCCGTTGACGCTGCAATACCCGGATTACGCCGCCTGGCAGCGTCGCTATCTGACGCCAGAGCGGTTGGCGGCGCAGGCGCAATACTGGCGCGAAACGCTGAGCGATGCGCCGGCGCTGCTGACGCTGCCAACCGACCGGCCGCGTCCGACGGTGCAGTCTTTCAGCGGCGGGGAGGTGCCGATCGCGATAGACGCCGAGCTGACGCAGGCGCTGCGGCAGTTCAGCCGGCAGCATGGCGGCACGCTGTTCATGACGGTGCTGGCAGCCTGGAGCCTGGTGCTGGCGCGCATGGCCGGGCAGCAGGAGTTGGTGATCGGCACGCCGGAGGCCAACCGTGGCCGGTTGGAAACCGAATCGTTGGTCGGCTTCTTCGTCAGTACGCTGGCGCTGCGCATCGATCTTCGTGACGATCCGGATCTGCCGACGCTGATCGCGCGGATCCGTCACACGGTGCTGACGGCGCAGGAAAATCGCGATCTGCCGTTCGAGCAGGTGGTGGAGCTGGTCAATCCGCCGCGCCATCTGGGCTATACCCCGCTGTTCCAGGTGATGCTGGCCTGGCAGGACGGCTCGGTGCGCGATATTCCGCTGCCTGGGCTGCAGGCCGAGCTGGCCGGGCTGGAATACAGCGCGGCGAAGTTTGATCTGACGCTCGACTTGGCCGATACCGGCGAAGGCATCAGCGGCACGCTGAACTTCGCCACGGCGTTGTTCGATCGCGCCACCGCTGAACGCTACGGCGTTTACCTGATTCAGGCGCTGCGGGCGATGACGCTGAATAACGCTCGGTCGGTATCCCATATCGATTTGCTGCCGCTCGCCGAACGGGAGCATCTGCTGCATGGCTGGAACCGTACCGAGCGTGACTAT
>NZ_VOSN01000021.1:218206-218601 GCF_020858655.1 Serratia montpellierensis | reverse complement strand
GAACTGGGCGGCCACTCGCTGCTGGCGGTGAAGTTGATGGCTCAACTGCGGCGTGCCGGTTGGGGAGCGAACGTGCAGACGTTGTTCTCAACGCCGACGCTGTCGGCGTTGGCGCAGGCGATGAGCGCGCAGGGTGAGATCGAGATACCGGAAAACCGGATCTTACCGGGCGGCGCCTCCATTACGCCGGAGATGTTGCCGCTGGCGACGCTGAGCCAGGCGGAGATCGACGCGGTGGTGGCACAGGTGCCGGGTGGCGTGGCCAACGTACAGGACATCTACGCCTTGTCGCCGCTGCAGGAGGGGATTTTGTTCCACCATCTGCTGGCGGAACAGGGCGACCCGTACCAGCTGTCTGCGGTATTACGTTTCGACAGTCGTGCGCGCCTGGACGA
>NZ_VOSN01000021.1:214905-218196 GCF_020858655.1 Serratia montpellierensis | reverse complement strand
CCGGTGCAGGTGGTGTGGCGCAAGGCCGAGCTGGCGCTGAGCGAGCGGCGTTTCGATCCGGCTGAGGGTACGATTTGGCAACAGCTGGCGGCCAGTTTTGATCCGCTGCATCAGCGGCAGGATCTGACCCGTGCGCCGCTGCTCAATTTTACCGTCGCGCAGGAGGAAGACGGCTGCTGGTGCGCTTTGCAGCAGTGGCATCATCTGATTGGCGATCACTCCACGCTGGCCTTCATGGAGCAAGAGGTCAGCGAGATCCTCGCCGGCCGTGGCGCACAGCTGGGCGCCGCCCAGCCGTTCCGCAATGCGGTGGCGCAGGCGCGCCTGACGCTCAGCGAAGCAGAACATGAAAGCTTCTTCCGCGACATGTTGGCGGATATCAGCGAGCCGGTGCTGCCGTTTGGCCTGAGCGATGTGCATGGTGAAGGACGGCAAATCGTCAGCCGCTACCAGGCGCTCTCTTCGGCGCTGAATCTGCGATTGCGACGTCAGGCGCGGCGGCTGGGCGTCAGCCTGGCCAGCCTGTGCCACCTGGCCTGGGCGCAGGTGCTGGCGCGCGTCAGCGGGCGAGACGCGGTCGTGTTCGGCACCGTATTGCTGGGTCGCCTGCAGGGCGGCGAAGGCGCGGAACGGGCATTGGGGTTGTTTATCAACACATTGCCACTGCGCCTGGACATCGATCGGCGAGGCGCGGAGGCGGCGGCAAGGGAGGCGCATGTGCGGCTGAGCGGGCTGCTGGCGCATGAACATGCGCCGCTGGCATTGGCGCAGCGCTGCAGCGGCGTCAGCCCTGGGGCGCCGCTGTTCAGTGCCTTGCTCAACTATCGCCATAACAACGGCGAGGCAGTGTCGTTACCGGAAGGTGTCAGCTTGCTGAGCGCCGAAGAGCGCACCAACTATCCGTTTGTGTTATCGGTGGAGGACGGCGGCGATTCGCTCGGCATTACGGCGCAGGTGACAGAGACGGTCGATGCCCAGCGGGTGTGCGACTATATGGCGCAGGCGCTGGGCTCGCTGGCGCAAGCGCTGGAGCAGGCACCGGAAACGCCGGTATGTTCACTGGCGGTGGTGCCTGAGGCGGAACGCGAACTGCTGCTGCATGGCTGGAACCGCACCGAGCGTGGCTACCCGCTGGATCAGACCCTGGCGGCGCTGTTCGAGCAGCAGGTGCGCCGCACGCCGGACGCCATCGCGCTGGTGAGCGGAACGGAAAGCCTGAGCTACGCCCAGCTGAACGCCCGCGCCAACCGGCTGGCACACGCGCTGATAGCGCGCGGCGTCGGCCCGGACAGCCGGGTGGCGGTGTGCGCCGAACGCGGCCTGAACATGGTGACGGCGCTGTTCGGTATCCTCAAGGCCGGCGGCGCCTATGTGCCGCTCGATCCGGCCTATCCGGGCGAGCGCCTGCAGTACATCCTGCAGGATGCCGACCCGGTGCTGCTGCTGGCGGACGCCGCCGGCCGGGCGGCGCTGGGCGAGCCTGCGACGCCGCAGCTGGCGCTGGAGGCGGCATTGCCGGAGACGCTGAGCGCCGAGAACCCGGAACGGCGCGCGCAGGCGTCGCACCTGGCGTACGTGATTTACACCTCGGGTTCGACCGGTAAACCGAAGGGCGCGATGAACGAACACCGCGGGGTGGTCAACCGGCTGGTGTGGATGCAGGAGGCCTACGGCCTGACGGCGGCGGACACGGTGCTGCAAAAAACGCCGTTCGGCTTCGACGTCTCGGTGTGGGAGTTCTTCTGGCCGCTGATGGTCGGCGCGCGCCTGGTGATGGCGAAGCCGGAAGGGCACAAGGATCCGGACTACCTGAGCCGCGCGATCGAACAGTACGGCGTCACCACGCTGCACTTTGTGCCGTCGATGCTGCAAAGCTTCCTGGCGGACGGGCAGGCGGCGACGCGCTGCGACAAGGTGGTGCGGGTGATGTGCAGCGGGGAAGCGCTGCCGGCGGCGCTGGTGGCGGAGTTTTACCGCCGGCTGCCGCAGGCGGAGTTGCATAACCTGTATGGGCCGACGGAGGCGGCGGTGGACGTCACCGCCTGGCACTGTTCGCGGGAGGCGGACCGGGTGTCGGTGCCGATCGGGCGGCCGATCGCCAACACGCGCATCTACCTGCTGGACGAGCACGGGCAGCCGGTGCCGCTGGGGGCGGTGGGCGAGCTGTATATCGGCGGGGTGCAGGTGGCGCGGGGCTATCTGAATCGGCCCGAATTGACGGCGGAGCGCTTCCTGAGCGATCCGTTCGCGCCGGGCGGGCGAATGTACCGCACCGGTGACGTGGCGCGCTATCTGGCGAACGGCGACATCGAGTACCTGGGGCGCAATGACCAGCAGGTGAAAATCCGCGGCTTCCGCATCGAATGCGGCGAGATAGAGGCGGCGCTGGCAACGCACCCGGCGGTGCGCGAAGCGGTGGTGGATGCGCGGGCGGTGGGCGACGACAAACGGCTGGTGGCGTGGGTGGTGCCGGCCGCGGACGTGGCGGAAGAGACGCTGGCGGGCGTGCTGCGGCAGCATCTGAGCGCGGCGCTGCCGGACTATATGGTGCCGTCGGCCTGGGTGGTGGTGGCGGCGTTGCCGCTGTCGCCGAACGGCAAACTGGATCGGCGGGCGCTGCCGGAGCCGCAGGGGACGCAGAGCCAGGCGGTGTACGAAGCGCCGCAGGGTGAACACGAAACGCTGCTGGCGGCGATCTGGCGCGACCTGCTGAACGTGGAGCGGGTAGGCCGCCACGACAACTTCTTCGAACTGGGCGGCCACTCGCTGCTGGCGGTGCGTCTGACCAACCGTCTGCAGCAGGTGGAATGGCAGCTGCCGTTGCAGACCCTGTTCGCCAACCCGACGCTGCATGTGTTGGCGCAGCAGCTGCGCAGGACTGATGAGGCGCTGCCGCCGATCGAGGCTATGCCGCGCGACGCCGCGTTGCCGCTGTCGTTTGCCCAGCAGCGTTTGTGGTTCCTGACTCAGTTGGAAGGCCTGAGTGAAACTTACCATATTCCCCTGGCGCTGAGCCTGCGCGGCGAGCTGGATCTGCCCGCCTGGCGACAGAGCCTGGATGCGATCTATGCCCGTCACGAAGCGTTGCGTAGCCGGTTTGTCACCGTCGAGGGACAGCCTCAGGCGCACATTCTGCCGGCAGATGCGCTGCCGTTGACGGTTCACGATCTGCGTGGGCAGCAGGATGCCCAGAGCCAGGCGCGACAACTGGCGCAGCGCCTGGCGGAGGCGCCTTTCGACTTGGGTTCCGGTCCGTTGGTGCGCGCCGCGCTGATCCGCCTGGCGGATGAA
>NZ_VOSN01000021.1:65570-214742 GCF_020858655.1 Serratia montpellierensis | reverse complement strand
ATCGGCACGCCGGAGGCCAACCGTGGCCGGCTGGAAACCGAATCGCTGGTCGGTTTCTTCGTCAGCACGCTGGCGCTGCGCATCGATCTTCGCGACGATCCGGATCTGCCGACGCTGATCGAGCGGATCCGCCACACGGTGCTGACGGCTCGGGAAAATCGCGATCTGCCGTTCGAGCAGGTGGTGGAGCTGGTCAATCCGCCGCGCCATCTGGGCTATACCCCGCTGTTCCAGGTGATGCTGGCCTGGCAGGACGGCTCGGTGCGCGATATCTCGCTGCCTGGGCTGCAGGCCGAGAGTGCCGAGTTGGGCTATCAGATCGCCAAGTATGATTTGACGCTCGATCTGGCGGAGGGCGACGAGCAAATCAGCGGTACGCTGAACTTCGCCACGGCGCTGTTCGACCGCGCTACCGTCGAGCGTTACGGCGTTTATCTGGTGCAGGTGCTGCGGGCGATGGCGACAAATGCTACGCAGCCTGCGTCGCATCTCGATCTGTTGCCGGCTGCAGAGCGCGAACTGCTGTTGTACGGCTGGAACCGAACCGCGGAAGTTTATCCGGCGCAGAGCAGCGCCCATGCCCTGTTTGAACAGTGGGCGCAGCGCACGCCGGATGCCGTTGCGGTGGTGAACGATCGGGACAGCCTGAGCTACGCCCAATTGAACGCCCATGCCAACCAACTGGCGCACCAACTCATCACACAGGGCGTGCGCCCCGGCGATCGCGTGGCCACGTCGCTCGAACGCAGCGTTTCTCTGGTCATCGCCCAGTTGGCGATCCTCAAGGCGGGGGCCGCTTATGTGCCGCTCGATCCACACCTGCCCGTTGCGCGGCAGGCGTGGATCATCGGTGACAGCGGGGCGTCGTTGATCCTGTGCGATCGCGATCTCGATCGCGAAATAGTCGGTGAGATCGCATGCCTGCGTATCGATCGGCTGCGGCAGAATCCAACCCACGATCCGGCGGTGCCTCGCGCCGGCGACGCACCGGCCTACGTCATGTATACCTCGGGCTCTACCGGTACGCCTAAAGGCGTCATGGTGACGCATCAAGGCATCCTCCGGTTGGCGATCAACAATCGTTTTGCGTCGTTTGAACGCGGCGATCGCTTCGCTTTCGCCGCCAATCCGGCGTTTGACGCCAGCACGCTGGAAGTGTGGGGCGCCCTGTTGAATGGCGCCAGTCTGGCGATCATTGCGCCGGAAGTGTTGACGGAAGCCGAAGCGTTGGCGGCGGCGCTGGTGCGGCAAGGGATTAACGTCTTGTTCCTGACCACCTCGTTGTTTAACCAATATGTCCATAGCATCGCCGCGACGCTGGCGCAGTTGAAATATCTGCTCAGCGGCGGTGAAGCGGCGGATCCGCACGCCTTTGCCCGCATGCTGAAAGAGGCTGGGCCGGTACGGCTGATCAACGGTTATGGGCCGACCGAGTGCACGGTGTTCGCCACGACGGCCACGATTGAGCGGGTGGACCAATGGCAGCGTTTGCCTATCGGACGGCCGATCGGCAATACCCGGATTTATCTGTTGGATGCGCACGGGCAGCCGGTGCCGCTCGGCGCGACCGGCGAGATCTACATCGCCGGCCCTGGGGTGGCGCTGGGTTATCTCAACCGCGCAGAGCTAACGGCAGAGCGATTCCTGGCGGATCCGTTTAACCCAGGTGAGCGCATGTATCGCACCGGCGACCTGGCGCGCTATCTGCCGGACGGCAATATCGACTATCTGGGACGCAACGATCGGCAGGTGAAAATTCGCGGCTTCCGCATCGAATGCGGTGAGATCGAGGCGCTAGTGGCCGGTCACCCGGCGGTGCGCGAAGCGGTGGTGGATGTCCTCGGCGAAGCCGACACTAAGCGACTGGTGGCCTGGGTGGTACCGGAGTCTGATGCGGATCGCCAGACGTTGGCGGTGACGCTGCGGCAGTATCTGGCGGGTATGTTGCCGGAGTTTATGCTGCCGGTAGCCTGGGTGGCGCTGGATACGCTACCGCTGACGCCGAACGGCAAACTGGATCGGCGCGCGCTGCCTGAACCGCAGGAGGACGCCTACGTGCGTGAGGTTTACGCCGAGCCTGAAGGCGAACTGGAAACGCTGTTGGCGGGGATTTGGCGCGAGCTACTGGGTATTGAGCGGGTCGGGCGTCACGATAACTTCTTCGAACTGGGCGGCCATTCGCTGTTGGCGGTGAAGTTGATGGCGCAGCTGCGCCGTGTCGGGTTGAGCGCCGGGGTGCAAACGCTGTTCACCGCGCCGACGCTATCGACGCTGGCGCAGACGTTGGTCACGCAGCAAGAAGTGAGCGTGCCGGCTAACGGTATCCTACCGGGCGGCGCCTCCATTACGCCGGAGATGTTGCCGCTGGCGACGCTGAGCCAGGCGGAGATCGACGCGGTGGTGACGCAGGTACCGGGCGGCGTGGCCAACGTACAGGACATCTACGCTTTGCCGCCGCTGCAGGAGGGGATTTTGTTCCACCATCTGCTGGCGGAACAGGGCGATCCGTACCAGCTGTCTGCGGTATTGCGTTTCGACAGCCGTGCGCGTCTGGACGCCTGGCTGGCGGCGATGCAGCAGGTGATCGATCGCCATGACATTCTGCGCACCGCGTTCATCACGCAGGACGTGTCCGCGCCGGTGCAGGTGGTGTGGCGCAAGGCCGAGTTGTCGCTGCGAGAACTGCGGCTCAATCCGGCAGAGGGCGAGATCGGTGCGCGGCTGACGGCGTTGTTTGATCCGCGCCGCGTACGGCCTGACCTGACGCGCGCACCGTTGCTGAGTTTTGTCGCTGCACAGGAAGAGGGGGGTAGTTGGTGCGTACTCCAGCAGTGGCATCACCTGATCGGCGATCACTCGACCCTGGCGGTGATGCAGGAGGAAATCAATCTGATCCTGGCCGGGCGCGGGGACGAACTGGCCAAGGCGCCGCCGTTCCGCAACGCGGTGGCACAGGCGCGGCTCGGCGTGAGCAATGCCGAACACGAACAGTTCTTCCGCACGCTGCTGGCGGATATCGATGAACCTTCGCTACCGTTCGGCTTGAGCGACGTACATGGCGAAGGGCGAGATATCTCGACGGCGCACCTGGCATTACCGCATACGCTCAATCAGCAGCTGCGGCGGCAGGCGCGGCGGCTGGGCGTCAGCCTGGCCAGCCTGTGCCACCTGGCCTGGGCGCAGGTGCTGGCGCGCGCCACCGGCCGCGATGAGGTGGTATTCGGCACCGTATTGTTGGGCCGCATGCAGGCCGGAGACGGGGCGGAGCGGGCGCTCGGACTGTTTATCAATACTCTGCCGTTACGGCTGGATGTCAACGATATCGGCGCGGAATCGGCGGTGTTGCAGGCGCATATTCGGCTGAGCGGGCTGCTGGCCCATGAGCATGCGCCGCTGGCGTTGGCGCAGCGTTGCAGCGGCGTTGCCGCGGGCACGCCGCTGTTCAGTGCTCTGTTGAACTATCGGCATAACAGCGGCGAGGACACCGCATTGCCGACCGGCGTGACGCTGCTCGATAGCCAGGAACGTACCAACTATCCGTTCGTGCTGTCGGTCGAGGACGGCGGTGATTCGCTGGGCCTGACGGCGCAGGTCAGACAGCCGATTGAAGCGCAGCGCGTGTGTGGCTATATGGCACAGGCGTTGAGCACATTGGCGCAGGCGCTGGAGCAGGCGCCGCAGTCACCGATCTGCGAATTGGACGTGATGTCGGATGAAGAATATGCGCTGCAGCTGTGCCGCTGGAATCATACGGCGGAAGCTTATCCGGCAGATACCTGCGTGCACGAACTGTTTGAACAGCAGGCGCAACTGACGCCGCAGGCCGTCGCCTTGATCCAGAATACGCGGCAGTTTACTTACGCACAGTTGAATGCGCGCGCCAACCGGTTGGCGCATCGGCTGATTGAGCGCGGCGTACAACCGGGCGACCGGGTCGCGGTGCGGCTGGCGCGCAGCATCGAACTGGTCTGCGCCCAATTGGCGGTAATCAAGGCCGGTGCGGCGTATGTGCCTATCGATCCGCAACTGCCGGCCGCGCGTCAGGCGTGGATCGCCGATGACAGCGGTGCCTGCCTGATGCTGACGGACGTTATCGGCGACGAAGGCATTCCGCAGCTGACGATCGAGGATCGCGAAGCTGAAGGTCATGACGATAACCCGGCGTTGCGCATGTCGAGCGGCGCGACGGCCTACATCATGTATACCTCCGGCTCGACCGGTACGCCGAAAGGCGTCATGACGCCGCATCAGGGCATCACGCGTCTGGTGCGCAACAACCGCTATGCCGCCTTTGACGCCGACGACCGCATAGCCTTTGCGGCCAACCCGGCGTTTGACGCCAGCACGATGGAGGTTTGGGCCGCCCTATTGAATGGCGGTGCGCTGGTGGTGATAGCGCCGGAGGTGATGATGGAGGCCGAGCGTCTGGCGGCCGAGCTGCAACACCAGCGCATCACCACGCTGTTCTTGACCACCGCGTTGTTCAATCAGTATGTGCACAGCATCAGCGGCGCACTGGCGCAGTTGAAATATCTGATTAGCGGAGGGGAGAAAGAGGATCCGGGCGCTTATGCGCGGTTGTTGCAAGAACGAGGGCCGGTGCATCTGATCCATGCTTATGGGCCGACGGAGACCACCACTTTTGCGACAACGGCACGTATTGAGCGGGCTGACGGGGAGGCGCGCTTGCCGATTGGGAAACCGATCGGCAATACCCGCGCTTACTTGCTGGACGCCCGTGGGCGCCCGGTGCCGGTGGGGGCGGTAGGAGAATTGTACATCGGGGGTGTGGGGGTGGCATTGGGCTACCTGAACCGACCGGAACTGACGGCACAGCGTTTCCTGAGCGATCCATTCAATCCGGTCGGCGGTGGCCGCATGTATCGCACCGGCGATCTGGCGCGTTATCTGCCGGACGGCAGTCTTGAATACCAGGGGCGATGCGATCAGCAGATCAAGCTGCGCGGATTCCGTATCGAACCGGGCGAGATCGAGGTACAGCTGGCGGCGAGCCCGTGGGTGCGGGAAGCGGTGGTACAGGTCTGTTCGACGGAGCGCCATCCGCGCCTGGTCGCCTGGATCGTACCGGCGGCCGACGTTGACCACAGCGCGCTGCAGGGGCAGTTACGGGCCTATCTGAGCGAACGCTTGCCGGAGTACATGGTGCCGTCGGCTTATGTCTGGTTGGATGCGCTGCCGTTGACCGCCAACGGTAAGCTGGATCGGCGTGCCTTGCCGGAGCCGGAGTGCGCGGTAGTCGGCACTCGGGAGTATGCGGCGCCTCAGGGTGAGACCGAAACGACGCTGGCGCGGGTATGGTGTGAGCTGCTCGAGATTGGCCAGATAGGACGCCACGACAATTTCTTCGAGCTCGGTGGCCATTCGCTGCTGGCGGTGCGTCTTTCCAGCCAGCTGCGTCAGCAAGGCATCACCTTGCCGGTACAGGCGATCTTCAACCATCCGATATTGGCCGAGCTGGCCGAGCGGATAGATCGTCGCACCGCAGAGGCTCCGCTGCGCAAAGCCGTGCCGGCTCGCAGCAGTGGCAGCCGACCGCCGCTGTTCTTCGTCCCGACCGGCTTTGGCGACCACTCCTACGTGTTTGAATTGGCCAAGGAGATCGACGAGACCTTCCCGGTCTACGCCGTGCCGTGGCCGGCGGTGGAGGAGAAGCCGGCCACCATGTCCGATATGGCCGCCAGCGCCGTGGCGTTGATTCGCGAGGTGCAGCCGCAGGGGCCATACCATCTGGCGGGGTACTCTTCCGGCGGGGTGTTGGCCTATGCCATCGCCGAGCAGCTGCAATCGGCCGGGGAAGCGGTCGCTTTCCTGGGGCTGATCGACACGTTGCGGCCGGTGGCGGCGATGCACAGCCCGGTCCAGCTGTTGCTGAACTGGGTGGAGTCAACGCAGGAAAGGCCGGATCCGCAGTTCTGTCAGCAGTTGGCCGAGCTGCCGTTGCCGGAGGCGATCGCGGCCGTGCAACGCGCCGGGATCAAGACTCAGCGTGAGGAAGTGGCCGACGAGGCGGCGCTCTGGCAACAGCGACACCATTACGCCAAACTGGTGGAAGCGACTCAGGTGCAGTCTGCATCGCTGAAAATTCATCTGTTCAAGGCGAAGCAGGAGCAGGTTTCCGTCAATTCGCAGAACGCACAGTTCCAGGCGTACTGGCAGAAGATCAAGCAGGCGGGATATTGCCGCGAAGACGCTTCCGCGTTGGGATGGGATAGGCTGCTGTCGCCGGCGACCGTCCGCGTCAGCCAGGTCAACGGCGATCATGTGTCTATGATGGAGCATCCGGTTCACCGGCGTGAGCTGGGACAGCACTTCAATCTGGCGTTGCGCGAGCTTGGACAGGCGTAAGCCGGCGGGATGTATCCGATGAGAAAGCCCTCGCAAGAGGGCTTTTTTTTTACCCGTTGGCGGCGGTTTTGACGAGTTCCACCACCAGCGGCGAAAGCTCGCCGCGCAGCGCGGCGCGTTCCGACTGGAACAGCGTAGCGACGTAAAAACGGTGAGCCGGCAGTTCGATGGCGCGCACGTCGCCTTCGGTGTCGTGGCCGCTGATGATCAGCGGGAAACGTTGCAGATCAACGACGAACTCCGGATTGACGCCGAAGTTGCAGTGGTAGCCTTCATGGGTGTTCAGGCTGCCGTAGACCCGTGCGGCGCGGGTGTCAGGCTGAAAAACGATGTCGCCGGTTTTTTCCACCAGCGAGCAGCTAAGCGGCGCGATCACCAGCCGGCCACCGCTGTCGGTTTCCGCATGACCGGCGTCGTGCCAGCCCATCACGTTACGCGCGTACTCGACAATCGCGTATTGAAAACCGCCGCAGGAGCCGAGGAACGGCACGTCGTTTTCCCGCGCATGACGGATCGCCATAAAGGCGCCGTCGTCGTGACGATATGGGCTGCCCGGCACCACCCAGATGGCGTCGAAATCGTGCAGGACGTCGGGGGAGGTCAGGGTGTCGGTCGGTAGCCACTGGGGCTGCACGTCGATATCGAGGTGGGCGGCGGTGAGCTGGAGCGCCACGGGGATGGCCTGATGGGCCACGGCTTGCGGGGTGTAATCACCGACCAGAGCAATGCGGACTTGAGCTTTCATCATTTCCTTTCCTGTGCGGGTAAAAAAGGAGATTACAGGAAAGCGGGATCGCGAGCCGCAGATTTTTTAAACGCTGCGCACAAAAAAGCCCGGCGTTGGCCGGGCTGGAAAAAGGGGGATCAGTACAGCGACGGTGCGCCGACCGGTCGGGTTTTGAAGCGGCGGTGCAGCCACAGATATTGCTCTGGCGCCCGCATGATCTCTTTCTCGATCACTTTGTTCATGTAAGCTGCCGCCGCCTGTTCGTCGCTGAGCGGATAGTCTTCCAGGGCCGGCTGGATCAGCAGATCGTAGCCGCGGCCGCCTTCACGGCGGATCAGCACCACCGGCACCAGCGCCGGGTTGGCCATGCGCGCCAGCATGAAGGTGCCGCTGGTGGTCGCGGCCTGATCGACGGCGAACAGCGGGGCGAATACGCTGCCGCGTGGGCCGTAGTCCTGATCCGGCGCGAACCATACCGCCTCACCGCGCTTGAGTGCGTGCACCATGCCGCGCAGATCCTTGCGATCGATCATCGCCTTGTTGGAACGCATGCGGCCCTTGGTCTGCGCCCACTCCATCGCCTTGTTGTTGTGCGGGCGGTACATCGCCATCATCGGCTGGCACAGGCCCATGGCCCGGCCGCCCAGCTCCAGCGACATAAAGTGCACGCCGATTACCAGTACGCCGCGATTGTCACGCTGCGCCATTTTGAGGTGGTTGATGCCGGAGACGTTGAACCAGCGCTTGACGCGCTTATCCGACCAGAACCAGGCCATGCCGGTTTCCAACAGGCCCATGCCGAGCGATTCGAAATTGCCCACCACTTTGCGTTCGCGCTGCGCTTCGTCCATCTCGGGGAAGCATAGCTCAAGGTTGCGACGGGTGATGGTGACGCGGCGCTTGAGAAAACGCATCGAGGTACGCCCCATCCATACCCCCAGACGGTAGAGCCACGGGTAGGGGAGCTGGACCAGCAGGAACAGCAGGGCGAGGCCGAACCAGGTGAGCCAGTAGCGCGGGTGCAGCAAGGCCAGTTGAAATGCTTTGGCTGATTTCATAGAAACTCGTTTTATACGTTAAAAAGGGGCAGCAAGCTGTAACGCATAAAGGTTCCACTCGATAGCGATACGACCACTCAGACACCCGGGCACGACCAGGGTTTAGTCGGGATTCCATAATTGACTAAACATTTACATTCGAAGGGCGGTTTGCGCTGCTATCAGGCTTCGGAGGGATAGCTGTTGGCCAGCGGAGGCGGCTCTAGGAATGCTTATGCTAGCACAGGGTACGGGGTGTGGCGGAAGAGGGGCATGCGAATATTCTCATTCGCGTTGCCCCTAAGTTGAAGATTGGCGCGTTTTATAGGCTGGGAATGATAATCGCGGCGAAGATTGCAGCGATCGCCAGCCATTTCAGCAGGTAGTAACCGCGGCGGTTGCGTGCTTTCAGGCGCTGACCGGCATCGCGCACCGCGTTGACGTATTTGAAAATGCGGTTGATGCCGCCGGTGCGGTCCTGGTCGTCGTTCGGCGAGCTGGCCGCAGACATCAGCGTAGAGCCGACCCAGTGGTTGACCGCCTGCGCCCAGCGCCACTTCATCGGCCGCTCGACGTCGCAAAATAGAATGATGCGCGTCTGGTCGGTGTCGTTCTGTGCCCAGTGCACGTAGGTTTCGTCGAAGATCACCGCCTCGCCGTCACGCCAGCTGTGCTGTTCGCCATCCACTTCGATGAAGCAGCGATCGTCGTTGGGCGTCATCAGCCCCAGGTGATAGCGCACCGAGCCGGCGTAAGGGTCGCGGTGTTTACCCAAATGGCTGCCGGGCGGCAGCTCGGCGAACATCGCCGCCTTGACCGACGGGATGCGGTTGAGCAGCTCGACGGTTTGCGGGCACAGCGTCTGCGCCGAAGGGTGACTGTCGCTGTACCATTTCAGATAGAAACGTTTCCAGCCGCGTTTGAAGAAGGTGTTGAAGCCGGCATCGTTGTGCGACTGCGCCTTTTTGATGTGATCCTGCAGGCGCACCGCTTCTTCGCGGATCACCTGCCAGTTGTCGGTCAGCGTCTGCAGCTCCGGGAAGCCTTTTTCGTCGAAATAGGGCTGTTTGGCGGGCAAACGGGAGAAACCGGTCATAAACATGTTGATCGGCCCCATAAAGGTGGAGTGATCGAACAGTTGGCGGGTAACCTTTTGTTTCTCTTTGCCGCGGGAGTGTGCGTAGAGGAAGCTGACGATGAAAATGCCGATAATGATCGCGGCAACCATAGAATCCATCCCTGTTACTGATTATTAAAAATTCGTAAAAATTATAGTTCTGTGACAGAAAAAATTTAACGTTTTCGTGCGCTTTCCCATTGGATGAGGCTTGGTGGCATAAAAAAACAATAAAACGATTGGTAATAAAATTTTATATCGATTTTTTTGGTTTTAGTCCTATTCTTAAATCGTTCGAGGGGTTTTTTATGCCATCTTGTTTCATGACGAATGGCACGTATCTGAGAAAAGAGGGACTTATGAAGAAATCAATCATTGCCTTGTCTGCACTGCTGCTCGCTTCCCCGGTGTTTGCCGCTGAGACCGCGACCGACACCGCCGCTCACGCCAGCAACGAGGTCGTTGCCGAAGCGCACAAAGGGGCGGATACCGCCAAAGAAAAGCTGCACCAGTCTCAGGACAAGGGTGAAGAGCTGAAGCTGAAAGCCAAGCACGCCGCCGAAGGCAAGAGCGACAGTGTCGGCAGCAAAGTGAGCGAAGGCTCGCAAAAAGCCTGGCACTCCACCAAACAGGGTACGGAGAAGGCTTGGGATAAGACCAAGCAAGGGGCGGAAAGCCTCAAGAACAAAGCGACCGAATAAGGTCTCCGCTTTACCCAAGGGCCGCGCTGCGGCCTTTTTTATTGCCCGCAAACCGGGCCGGCCCCAAAAGAAAAAGGCGCTTATCAAATGAGATAAAGCGCCTTTTCAACACGTTAACTGACTAGTATCAGTTCATGCCGTATTTTTTCAGCTTCTTGCGCAGCGTGCCGCGGTTGATGCCCATCATCAGGGCTGCGCGGGTCTGGTTGCCACGGGTGTATTGCATCACCATGTCCAACAGTGGCTGTTCAACTTCAGCCAGTACCAGCTCATACAGGTCATTTACGTCTTGACCGTTCAGTTGAGCAAAATAGTTCTTCAGTGCTTGTTTAACCGAGTCACGCAGAGGCTTTTGAGTCACCTGATCTTGTGAGTTAACGGTAGAAACGGTCAGTACGTCAGAATTTACGCGTTGTTCGAACATAGTTCTGTCAGCTCTTTTTTTACGCTAAGATTTTCGAAATATGCCTCCAACGCCTCCAGCTGTTCGCTGGCATCCTCTATGGCGTTGAATGTGCGCCGAAACTGGTCATTCGGAGCGTGCTCCTGGAGATACCAGGACACGTGCTTACGAGCAATCCGGAATCCCTTGCCTTGGCCATAGAAGCCGTGCAATTCCCGAATGTGCCCAATCAACAAGCGCTTCACCTCGCCAAGCGGCAGCGGCGGCAGCAACTCCCCAGTGTCCAGATAATGCTGGATTTCCCGGAAGATCCAGGGTCTCCCCTGAGCAGCGCGGCCTATCATCAGGGCATCGGCCCCGGTGTAGTCGAGCACTGCTCTGGCTTTATGCGGGTCAGTAATATCCCCATTCGCGATAATCGGAATGGAAACACTCTGCTTAACTGCCCGAATGCTGTCGTATTCCGCGTTGCCGTTAAACAGACAGGCGCGGGTTCGGCCGTGAATCGTCAGGGCCTGAATACCACAGTCTTCGGCCAGTTGGGCAATCTCTACACAGTTACGATGCTCTGGCGCCCAGCCGGTGCGAATCTTCAGCGTTACCGGCACATCCACCGCGTCAACCACCGCGTGGAGGATCCGTTTAACCAGATCCGGGTACTGCAACAAAGCGGACCCGGCAAGCTTCCGGTTCACTTTTTTGGCCGGGCATCCCATATTGATGTCGATGATCTGCGCGCCGCTGGCCACGTTGATACGCGCGGCAGCGGCCATATCATCAGGATCGCATCCGGCAATCTGCACGGAGCGGATCCCTGGTTCATCGCTATGCACCATACGCAGACGCGACTTATCCGTCCGCCACACCTCCGGGTTGGAGGAGAGCATTTCGGATACAGCCATCCCAGCACCCATTGCATGACAGAGGGTTCTGAACGGGCGATCTGTAATACCGGCCATCGGGGCCGCAATCAGGCAATTAGTAAGCTGGTGGTGTCCAATGCGCATAGACAAAGAGTGACCATACTGTGTCCGCAAGGGCGCGTATATTACGCATTTTTGCGTCGAGATGAAAGGCCAAACTTTAACCAATTGGCCCGATATTAGGACGAAAAATGCGCTACGCAGTGATTCATAAAAATATTATATATATTTTACAATAAGTTGACGAAAAGTGCTTATTTTGTGTGCGGAAAAATATTCGCCTTTGTGCAGGATATTATCTGCATTCGCCCGCGTTTTTTGCCGGTATAGCCTGCCTGGAAGGTGCATTTTCAGGGCGATCCGTCGTTGAACGGCGAAAAATTGCATAAAATTTTGTCTCGCCCGCAGGCCTATCGCCAGGCAAAAAAAATCCACCGGCGCAGGGCCGGTGGATGAGGGAGCAATATACCGTGACGCTTACTTGCGGCGGCCGGTGATGCGGCACCACTCTTCACGCTCGGCGACCGGGTCGAGCGTGAACTTCTCTTCGTAGGCTTCCGCTACGCTGCTTGCCTGGCTGGCCAGCACGCCGGACAGCCCCAGATGACCACCGGCCTTCGGCAGGCAACCGATCAACGGCGCCAGCTCGCGCAGCGGGCCGGCGAGGATGTTGGCGACCACCACGTCCGCCAGCAGGTCCGCCGGCTGGTCTTTCGGCAGATACAGCTCCAGACGCTCTGAAACGCCGTTACGCTGTGCGTTGTCGCGGCTGGCCTGAATGGCCTGGGGATCGATGTCGATGCCGATAGCGCGCGCCGCACCCAGCTTCAGCGCGGCGATCGCCAGGATGCCGGAACCGCAGCCGAAGTCGATGACGGTTTTGCCGGCCAGATCGAGGCCGTCCAGCCACTGCAGACACAGCGCGGTGGTCGGGTGGGTGCCGGTGCCGAACGCCAGGCCCGGATCGAGCATCACGTTGACCGCGTCAGGATCGGGTACGTCACGCCAGCTCGGGCAGATCCACAAGCGCTCGCCGAAACGCATCGGGTGGAAGTTGTCCATCCATTCGCGCTCCCAGTCCTTGTCTTCCAGCTGTTCTATCTTGTGACGGAAACCGGCGCCCAGCAGCGGGTGCTGTTCCAGCATCGCCACCACCTCGGCCATATCGGTTTCCGCGTCGTACAGGCCGATCACGTCGGTATCGCCCCACAGCAGGGTTTCACCCGGCAGCGGTTCGAACACCGGGTTGTCGTGGGTGTCCTGGAAGGTCACCGACACGGCGCCGCTTTCCACCAGCGCGTCGCTCAGGTCTTCCGCCTGGCTGCCGGTGGTGTTCAGTTTGAGTTGGATCCAAGGCATAGCAATTCTCTTCAAGAGGGTAATGATGACGCCGCCCGGCGCTTTTCGCCGACGACGTTACCGAGATAAAACGCCAACAGACTGAGCAACAGCGAAGGCACGATAGGGTGCAGCCCCGCCGGCTGCAGGTTGAAGCTGGCCAATAGCGTATAGCATACCGCACCCGACACCATTGAGCTAAGCGCTCCCTGAGCATTGGCGCGTTCCCAATACAGGCCCAGCACCAACGGCCACAGGAACACCGCCTCCAGCCCGCCGAAAGCCAGCAGGTTGAGCCAGATGATCATCTCCGGCGGCCGCCAGGCCGCCAACAGCACCAGCAGGCCGAGGACCAGCGTGGTCAGGCTGGAGAAGCGCTTGATCAACCGCTCGTTGTGGATCTGCTGCGGCCGCACGCCAAGGTAGAGATCCTTGATGATGGTGGCGGAGGATTGCAACAGTTGAGCGTTGATGGTTGACATGATCGCCGCCATCGGCGCCGCCAAAAAGATCCCGGCGGCGTACGGCGGCAGCACGGTGATCATCAGCGTCGGGATCACCTGATCGGGGATCTTGAGATCCGGCAACACCGCGCGGCCGAGCGCGCCGGCCAGGTGCATGCCGAACATCAGCACCGCCACCACCACGGTGCCGAGCAGAATGCCGCGATGCACCGCCTTGCTGTCCTTGTAGGAGATACAGCGCACGGCGGTGTGCGGCAGGCCGATCACCCCGAAGCACACCAGGATCCAGAACGACGCCATAAACGGCAGGCTGAGGATCTGATCGCCGCCTTGCGGCGACACCAGCGCCGGATCGATCTGCTGCAGCTTGTTCACCGCGCTGTCCAGTCCGCCGGCGGCGTGGATCACCGCCACCAGCAGCAGCACGGTGCCGAGCAGCATCACCAGCCCCTGCATGGCGTCGTTCAGCACGCTGGCGCGGAAGCCGCCGAAGGCGGTGTACAGCGCGATGCTGATGCCGAAGATCAGCAGGCCGGTGTCGTAGGGAATGCCGGCGGCGGTCTCCAGCAGGCGGGCGCCGCCGATAAACTGCACCGTCATGGCGCCGAGAAACGCCACCAGCAGGCTGAGGCTGGCCAGCCACACCAGCAGGCGGCTTTGGTAGCGGCCATACAGCATGTCATTGAGGGTGATGGCGTTGTAGCGCCGCGCCAGGATGGCGAATTTCTTGCCCAGCACGCCGAGCGACAGCCATACCGCCGGCAGTTGGATCATCGCCAACAGCACCCAGCCCAGGCCGTATTTATAGGCGGCGCCGGGGCCGCCTATAAACGAACTGGCGCTGATGTAGGTGGCGGTCAGGGTCATCGCCAGCACAAAGCCGCCCATCGAGCGGTTGCCGAGGAAGTATTCGCTGAGGAAATTCCCGCTCTGGCGGCGGCTGTAGGCGTACACCGACAGGCCGAATACCAGCAACAGGTAGGCGACCAGCGGCAGGATCACTTCAGTTTGCATTGCGGTCCTCCAGCGAAATGTCGCGGAACACCGTGCGCACCATCAGCCAGCACAGGCCGATGAACAGCAGCGGCACCAGCAGGCAGGCCATTTCGAACCAGTGCGGCAGGCCGGTGACGCCGATAGCGCTGTCGGGCAGGTAGGCCGCCAGCCCCCAGGCCAGCAGGTAGAGCAGCGTCAGCCCCAGCGCCCAACGCGCTTCGCGGTGCGCCTGAATAAAGCGTTTGTCCATCCGTGTCTCCCATAGGTTTACGGTGATGGATTCATCAAAGGTAGGGAATTTTACGGCATGACGGCGTTTTGCCAAGCCGTTACTGGCGGCAGCGCCAAAGAAAAAGGCCGGTGATTAACCGGCCTTTCGTCAGACGATGCTGCATGCCTGCTTAGGTTTCCTGCAGGCCCAGCTTCTTCTCCAGATAGTGGATGTTGGTGCCACCGTGCTGGAAGTTTTCGTCGTTCATGATCTTCTGCTGCAGCTCAACGTTGGTTTTGATGCCGTCGATGATCAGTTCAGCCAGGGCGTTTTTCATGCGGGCAATCGCCACGTCACGGTTTTCGCCGAAGGTGATCAGTTTGCCGATCATGGAGTCATAGTACGGCGGTACGGTATAACCGGCGTAGATATGAGATTCCCAACGCACGCCGAAACCGCCTGGCGCGTGGAAGCGGGTAATCTTGCCCGGGCTCGGCAGGAAGGTGTTCGGATCTTCGGCGTTGATACGGCATTCTACCGCGTGGCCGTGGATCTTCACTTCTTCCTGTTTGATCGACAGTGGCTGACCGGCAGCGATGCGCAGCTGCTCTTTGATCAGGTCCACGCCGGTGATCATTTCGGTAACCGGGTGCTCTACCTGAATACGGGTGTTCATTTCGATGAAATAGAACTCGCCGTTTTCATACAGGAACTCGAAGGTGCCCGCGCCGCGGTAGCCGATTTCCACGCAGGCTTTCGAGCAGCGCTCGCCGATGTAACGGCGCATTTCGCTGGTGATGCCCGGTGCCGGCGCTTCTTCGACCACTTTCTGGTGGCGGCGCTGCATGGAGCAGTCGCGCTCGGCCAGATAGATGGCGTTGCCCTGGCCGTCGGCCAATACCTGAATCTCGATGTGGCGCGGATTCTCCAGGTATTTTTCCATGTACACCATGTCGTTGTTGAAAGCCGCTTTGGCTTCCGCTTTCGTCATGTTGATGGACTGCTCAAGGTCTTTGTCGCTGCGCACGACGCGCATGCCGCGACCGCCGCCGCCGCCGGACGCCTTGATGATCACCGGATAACCGATGCGCTTGGCGAAGGCACGGTTTTTATCCATGTCGTCGGTCAGCGGGCCGTCGGAGCCCGGTACGCAAGGCACGCCGGCTTTTTTCATGGCGTTGATCGCGGAAACCTTGTCGCCCATCAGGCGGATGGTTTCGGCTCTCGGGCCGATGAAGATGAAACCGGAGCGTTCAACCTGCTCGGCGAAGTCGGCGTTCTCGGACAGGAAGCCGTAGCCCGGGTGGATCGCCACCGCGCCGGTGATTTCCGCCGCAGAGATGATGGCCGGGATGTTCAGGTAGCTTTTTACCGATGGCGCAGGACCGATGCAGACGGTCTCGTCGGCCAGCAGTACGTGTTTCAGATCGCGGTCGGCTGCGGAGTGAACCGCAACAGTCTTGATGCCCAGTTCTTTACAGGCACGCAGGATGCGAAGCGCGATCTCGCCGCGGTTGGCGATAACAATTTTATCAAGCATGGGGGCGCCTCGTTATTCGATGACGACCAGCGGCTCGTCATATTCGACCGGCTGGCCGTTTTCCACCAGGATGGCTTTCACGACGCCGGACTTGTCCGCTTCGATCTGGTTCATCATTTTCATGGCTTCAACAATGCACAGGGTATCGCCGGCGTTCACTTTTTGGCCCACTTCCACGAAGGATTTCGCGTCCGGGCTTGGGGTGCGGTAGAAGGTGCCGACCATTGGCGAACGAACGACGTGGCCACTCATGGCCGCCGGTGCCGCAGGGGTTTCTGCCGCAGGTGCGGTGGCAACGGCGGTAGCCAGGGCTGGCTGCTGCTGTGCCGGCATCGCGTAGGCCTGCTGCATGACGGGATAAGCCTGCGCCGGTGCGGCACGGCTGATGCGAACCGATTCTTCGCCTTCAGAGATTTCCAGTTCAGAAATGCCTGATTCTTCAACCAGTTCGATCAGTTTCTTGATTTTACGAATATCCATGAGTGTGATTCCGTACTCTTTTTGTGGAGCAATTAGTGGGTTTTTGACAGACGGTTAACCGCTGCCTGTAAAGCGAAAGCGTAGCCATCCGCGCCGAGGCCGCAAATCACGCCTACCGCTACGTCTGAGAGATAAGAGTGATGGCGGAAAGGTTCGCGGGCGTGCACGTTGGACAGGTGGATCTCGATGAACGGGATCTGCACCGCCAGCAACGCATCGCGCAGCGCCACGCTGGTATGCGTGAACGCCGCCGGATTTATCAGAATGAAATCGGTATTGCCGCGCGCCTGATGGATGCGATCGATCAGCTGATGCTCGGCGTTGGACTGCAGATGGCTCAGGGTAATATCCAATGCGGATGCCTGGTTTTCCAATCCGTTAACAATCTCTGTCAGCGTCGTGCTGCCGTACTTCTCCGGCTCACGCGTCCCCAGCAGATTGAGATTGGGGCCGTTCAGAAGCAAAATGTGAAACTTATCCGCCATTGTGCTGGTATCTCCGGCAATAAAACCATCATCGTAGAAAATAACCCGATGTTATCGATTTGTCACCTGTTAAGGGGCAAATTCACCCTGAGAACAGAAACAAGGTCGGGCATTATAACGATATCGTAGCAATTCGCAGCTAAATACTGGTCTTATCAGCGAAGATATTCAACCCCAAATCGACGAACTCGGGGATCCGTGACAGGAATATGAGCGCTGGAACACAGAAAAAGTTCCGGCGGGCGGCGCGTGTTTTTCAACGACAATAACGCGCGCCGCTGCGTGATTCAGCGCCACCAGGCGCGGAATTTCTTGTAACGCAGGCCCAACAGCGCCACCGCCAGCAGCGCGTAAATGAACGGCTGGGGGGAAAACGTTTTGACCGACCACAGGTAGTGGATGGGGGCGAGGATCGCCGCCAGATAGACGAAGTTGTGCAACGTTTGCCATTTGGCGCCCAGTTTGCGCATCGCCCACAGCGTTGAGGTGGCCGCCAGCGCCAGCAGGATCAGCCAGGTGAGGATGCCGAGCGTCAGGTAAGGTCGGTTCACCAGCTCGCTGCCCAGCAGGCCGAGGTTGCTCAGCCCCAGCTCCAGCGTGGAGTAGCTTATCAGGTGCAGCGTGCCCCAGGCAAAGCACCACAGCCCCACCAGACGGCGGCAGCGGATCAGCAGCGGCTGGCGGGCGTAGCGCGCCAGCGGGGCGATCATCAGCGTGGCCAGCAGCAGTTTCAGCGTCATCCTGCCGGTAAAATGTTGGATGTCCTTAGACGGATCGGCGCTGAACCAGCCTTGATCCACCGCCAGCACCAACCACAGAAAGGGCAAAAATGCCGCCAGATGCAGGGCGGCTTTCAGCCATTTGATATGAACAGGCGTCAGGCGCACTTAGAAATTCTCCCGCAGATCCATGCCACGATACAGCGACGCTACCTGATCGGCATAGCCGTTGAACAGCAGCGTCGGCTGGCGTTTGACGTCGAGAATGCCGCCGGAGCCGATGAAGCGCTCGGTGGCCTGCGACCAGCGCGGATGATCGACGTGCGGATTCACGTTGGCGTAAAAGCCGTACTCGTTCGGCGCGGATTGGTTCCAGGTGGTCGGCGGTTGATCGCGTACCAAACGGATATGCACGATCGATTTGATGCCTTTAAAGCCGTATTTCCACGGCGTGATCAGCCGCAGCGGCGCGCCGTTTTGCGGCGGCAGGGTTTTGCCGTACACGCCGACGGTCAGCAGCGCCAGCGGATGCATCGCCTCGTCCAGCCTCAGCCCTTCGACGTAGGGATATTTCAGGCCACCGCCGATAAAGCGATCTTTCTGGCCGGGCATCTGCTCCGGATCGTACAGCGTCTGGAAGGCCACGTAGCGCGCGTTACTGTTCGGTTCGGCCAGCTTGAGCAGCTTGCCC
Organism: Serratia montpellierensis; assembly: GCF_020858655.1. Classification (NCBI taxonomy): domain Bacteria; kingdom Pseudomonadati; phylum Pseudomonadota; class Gammaproteobacteria; order Enterobacterales; family Yersiniaceae; genus Serratia; species Serratia montpellierensis. Next base: position 196,544 of record NZ_VOSN01000021.1, on the reverse strand, counting down.
AGTTCGAAACCGATCCACGGCACCACCATCGACCAGGCCTCGACACAGCGCATGCGGTAAATGCGCTGTTCCAGCGGGAAACGCTTCATCAGATCGTCGATGTCCAGCGTTATCGGCTTCGCCACTTCGCCGTCGATGCGCACTTTCCAACCTTCGGTCTTGAGCCCGCCGGCGTTGGCGGCCGGATCGGCTTTGTCGAGGCCGAATTCATAGAAGTTGTTGTAGCCGGTGACCTTGTCTTCCGGCGTCATTGCCAGCTGCGCCTGCCAGGCGGCCGGTTTGCTGAATTCCAGCGCTTTGCCCGGTGGTGCCTTGGGGCGATCGTTACCTTTGAACCACGACAGCAGGTCCGCCCGTGCGCCGGTAGGCAGCGCCAGCGTAGCGGCGGTGATGCCGAGCGCCTGTAGCACTTTGCGCCGCTGGTGGAACACGCTCTCCGGCGTGACATCGGCCTCGGTCAATTTCGGGTGTTTGTTCATACTTATGTTCTCCGCGACGGATTTCCGCCGTCCGCGAGCGGCTGACGGGTCTTCATGAAATAAGCATGGCGCTAAAGCCGGCCGGAAGCGAGGGGGCGCGGGAAAATATGAAATTTCGCAGAAGCGGGCGAACCCCCCGTTGCCGGGGGGAAAAGATCAGCGGATTTTCACCAGAGTGCGGCCGGTGATTTGGTTGTTCAGCAGCGCGGCGGCGGTGGCCGGCGCCTGCTCGAGGCTGATTTCATGCGTGGCCTGCTGATAGAAGCTGTCCGGCAGAATACCGGCCAGCCGTTCCCAGGCGGTTTGGCGGCGGTGCAGCGGCGTATGTACCGAATCTACACCCTGCAGGCGCACATTACGCAGAATGAACGGCATCACGGTGGTCGGCAGCTGATAACCGCCCGCCAGGCCGCAGGCGGCGACGGTGCCGTTATAGTTCATCTGCGCCAGCACCCGCGCCAGCAGTTTGTCGCCGACGGTGTCCACCGCACCGGCCCACAGCTGTTTCTCCAGCGGACGCGGCGTGTCGATATAGCCATCGCGCGACATGACCTCTTTGGCGCCGAGCGCTTTCAGGTACTCGGTATTGCTGTCGCGGCCGCTGATGGCGGTCACCCGGTAACCCAGCGCCGCCAGCAGGGCGATGGCGGTGCTGCCTACGCCGCCGCTGGCGCCGGTGACCAGGATATCGCCGTCGTCCGGGTGCACGCCGCCTTCCTCCAGCGCCATCACGCACAGCATGGCGGTAAAGCCGGCGGTGCCGATGATCATCGCCTTGCGCTCATCCAGGCCGTTCGGCAGCGGCACCAGCCATTCGCCGCAGACGCGCGCCTGCTCGGCCAGGCCGCCCCAGTGGTGTTCACCCACGCCCCAGCCGGTGAGCACCACGCTTTGCCCTTCTTTGAAGCGATCGTCGCGGCTGTGGCGCACGGTGCCGGCGAAGTCGATGCCCGGCACCATCGGGAAGTTGCGCACGATTTTGCCTTTGCCGGTGATCGCCAGCGCATCTTTATAATTTAGGCTGGACCAGTTGATGTCGACGGTGACATCACCTTCCGGCAACCGATCGCTGCCGATATCTTTGATATGAGCCAGAGTTTGGTCGTCTTGTTGTTCCAATAACAGTGCACGCATGTCACTCTTCCTCTTGTTTACACTTTTCTATCAATGGCTGAATCACATTTATTTGACTATATGCATAATAAGCGACCCAAGTCCTGATAAAGGACAAAAACGGCGCTTGCAGGTTTAATTCCTCAGCAAGGCTTGTTAGGGTTGGACGGCCCCTATTAACTAAAGGGTGAACACTCACTTAACCATAGCGGACAAGGCACAGGGATGCGATTTACCACCAAACTCTCTGCATTGATCACTCTGTTGGTCGCGCTGGCGATGTTTTTGATGCTGATGGGATGCTCATACAGCTTCTTTTACGTTACCCAGGATCGCCAGGAGCGTCGCTTTGATTCGCTGGTTACCTCTCTCGATCAGGGCATGTTGCACGAATCGCCGCGCGATCAGGAAAAATGGTTGCCGATCGTCATGCGCCCGCTCGGCATTGTGTCGATCCGCGTAGAGGCCGGCAGCAGTCAGTTTCTCAACTATAAGTTACCGACGCTGAAAAAAGAGCCCTGGGATGCGCTGAACGGCTATCGTCAGGTCTCGCGGCCGTTGCTGCAGCACCCGGGCAGTACGCTGTACATCACCTATCTCGATCCCTTCGCCAGCGACGTGCGCACGTTGCAATCCACCGCCGCCGTCACGCTGTCGATCGTCGTCATGGTGGTGATTTTACTGTTCAGCCTGCGCTGGCTGCGTGAACAGGCCGACGGCGAGGATCGCCTGGAACGCCGCGCGCGGCGCATTTTGAACGGAGAACGTGAAAACGTCATGCAGGGCGACGTGCGTGAATGGCCGGCCAACGTCAGCGGCGCGCTCGACCGGCTGCTGGCCGATCTGGCGGAAGCGCGGGAAGAGCGCAGCCGGGTCGATACGCTGATCCGCGCCTTCGCTGCACAGGACGCCAAAACCGGGCTGAATAATCGCCTGTTCTTCGATAACCAATTGACCACTCAGCTGGAAGAAGAAGGCTCGCACGGCATCGTGATGATGGTGCGGCTACCCGATTTCGAGACTCTGCGCGACACGCACGGTAGCGTAGCGGTGCAGGAACTGATGTATTCGCTGGTCAACCTGCTGTCTACCTTCGTGATGCGCTACCCGTCGGCGCTGCTGGCGCGCTATTTCCACAGCGATTTTACCGTGTTGTTGCCGCATCGAACCCTGAAGGAGGCCGACGGTATCGCTTCACAGCTGGTCAACGCCATCGATGCCTTGCCTTCCACGGCGCTGATCGATCGTGAGGCCTTTCTGCATATCGGCATCGTGGCGTACCGCAGCGGCCAAACCACGGAGCAGGTGATCGATTACGCGGAGCAGGCGACGCGCCACGCCACGCTCCAGGGCGAAAACGGTTGGTACGTGTACGACAGCCAGGTACCGGAAAAGGGGCGCGGCAGCGTCAAGTGGCGCACGTTGCTGGAACAGGTACTGGCGCGCGGCGGCCCGCGGCTGTATCAGAAACCGGCGGTGACCGTGGAAGGCGAGGTACACCACCGCGAGATCATGAGCCGGATCTATGACGGCTCCCAGGAATTGCTGCCGGCGGAATATATGCCGCTGGTGCAGCAGCTGGGGCTGGCGGAGAGTTACGATCGCCAACAGGTGAGCCGCATTATCCCCTTGCTGGCGCAATGGCCAGAGGAAACGCTGGCGTTTCCGCTGTGCGTCGACTCTATTTTGCAGCGTTCTTTCCAGCGCTGGCTGCGCGATACGCTGTTGCAGTGCGAAAAAAGTCAGCGTCGACGAATTCTGATTGAACTTGCGGAGGCAGATGTGTGTCAACATATCGACCGTTTGCGTCCGGTGCTGAGATTATTATCAGGGCTGGGCTGCCGCCTTGCGGTGTCCAAAGCGGGGCTAACCGTGGTCAGTACGTCCTATATCAAGTCGTTGCAGGTGGAGATCGTCAAGCTTCACCCGGGGCTGGTGCGGAGTATCGATAAGCGGGACGAAAATCAGCTGTTCGTGCAGAGCCTGACCGGCGCCTGCGCGGGCACGCGCGCGCAGGTGTTCGCCGCCAGCGTACGCACGCGCAACGAGTGGCAGACGCTGAAAGAGCGTGGGATCCACGGCGGGCAGGGCGACTTTTTCGCGTCGCCGGAACCGATCGACGTGGGGCGTAAAAAATATTCACGTCGTTATCGTGTTTAAGCTGATTGCCGGACAAAAATTGACGTAGAATGAGCGCCGGATCCATATGGGCCACGTTACCCGTCTTTTTGGAGTTTTTTCCAAACTGCCTGCGACAACAACGCCTATTTGAGATAGGCTCTTGTCTGCCTTTATCTGGTTGACGTTGGTAGGCGCTTACCACCGACGGCAATCAGGGAATATGTTAGATTTTATGAGCTGTGTTACGCCGTTTCGTGCGTTGACAGGGTGGTAAACTGAGCCTTTGTTCAGGGAATTCAGGCCTCATCCAATTTCCGTGCATTCGAGCAGAAACAATACAGACTATTTTTCACCGAAGTAGAACGTTTTTGCGCCTTGTCGCTGCTTCGTGTGGTTGGTAAAGTAGGCGGATTTTATTTTCCGCCCCCAGCTTGCAGGATTATCCTTTCGTTATGTTTAAGAAATTTCGTGGCATGTTTTCCAACGACTTGTCCATCGACTTGGGTACCGCCAATACCCTGATTTATGTTAAAGGGCAAGGCATCGTACTGAATGAACCTTCGGTGGTTGCCATTCGCCAGGATCGTGCCGGCTCCCCAAAGAGCGTAGCGGCCGTCGGTCATGACGCCAAACAGATGCTGGGCCGCACCCCCGGCAACATCGCGGCTATTCGCCCGATGAAAGACGGCGTGATCGCCGATTTCTTCGTGACCGAAAAAATGCTGCAGCACTTTATCAAACAGGTTCACAGCAACAGCTTTATGCGCCCAAGCCCGCGCGTGCTGGTCTGTGTGCCGGTCGGCGCAACCCAGGTTGAACGCCGCGCTATCCGCGAGTCCGCCCAAGGGGCCGGCGCGCGTGAAGTGTTCCTGATTGAAGAGCCGATGGCGGCGGCGATCGGCGCAGGGTTGCCGGTTTCCGAAGCGACCGGTTCCATGGTGGTGGATATCGGTGGCGGTACCACTGAAGTGGCGGTGATCTCGCTGAACGGCGTGGTGTACTCCTCTTCCGTGCGCATCGGCGGTGACCGCTTCGATGAAGCCATCATCAATTATGTGCGTCGCAACTATGGCTCGCTGATCGGCGAAGCCACGGCAGAGCGCATCAAGCACGAAATCGGTTCTGCCTATCCGGGCGACGAAGTGCGCGAAATCGAAGTTCGCGGCCGTAACCTGGCTGAAGGCGTACCGCGCGGCTTTACCCTGAACTCCAATGAAATCCTCGAAGCCCTGCAAGAGCCGCTGACCGGCATCGTCAGCGCGGTGATGGTTGCGCTGGAACAGTGCCCGCCAGAATTGGCCTCTGACATTTCCGAACGCGGCATGGTCTTGACCGGCGGCGGCGCGTTGCTGCGCAACCTCGATCGCCTGCTGATGGAAGAAACCGGCATCCCGGTCGTGGTAGCGGAAGATCCGCTGACCTGCGTGGCGCGCGGCGGCGGCAAGGCGTTGGAAATGATCGACATGCACGGCGGCGATTTGTTCAGCGAAGAATAGTCAGCCCCTGGAAGGAGGAATCGTATCGGATGAATGCGCACAGCGAAAATCGGGTACGGTTCCTCTTTCTGTTGTCGAGGAACTCGCATAATTTATGAAGCCGATTTTTAGCAGGGGGCCTTCCCTGCAACTGCGACTTTTTTTGGCGGTGATCGCGGCCATTGGCCTGATCGTTGCCGACAGCCGGCTCGGCACGTTCGTGAAGATACGTAACTACATGGACACCGCAGTCAGCCCTTTCTATTTTCTGGCCAACGGGCCGCGTAAAGTTTTGGACAGCGTGTCAGAAACGCTGGCCACCCGCCAACAGCTGGAGCTGGAAAACCGCGCTCTGCGGCAGGAACTGCTGCTGAAAAACAGCGATATTCTTCTTCTTGGCCAATTCAAGCAGGAAAACGCCCGCTTGCGCGAGCTGCTGGGTTCCCCGCTGCGCCAGGACGAACACAAGATGGTCACCCAGGTCATCTCCACCGGTTCCGATCCCTACAGCGATCAGGTCGTTATCGATAAAGGGTCGGACAACGGCGTCTATGAAGGCCAGCCGGTGATCAGCGACAAGGGCGTGGTTGGCCAGGTGGTGGCGGTGGCGAAGATGACCAGCCGCGTGCTGCTGATCTGCGATGCTTCTCACGCGCTGCCGATTCAGGTGCTGCGCAACGATATTCGGGTGATTGCCGCAGGCAGCGGCTGCGCCGACGATCTGCAGCTGGAACACCTGCCGAACAATACCGATATCCGCGTTGGCGACGTGCTGGTGACCTCTGGCCTCGGCGGCCGTTTCCCGGAAGGGTATCCGGTGGCGGTGGTCTCCTCGGTCAAGGTCGACAACCAGCGCGCTTACACCGTGATTCAGGCGCGGCCGACCGCCGGTCTGCAGCGCTTGCGCTACCTGCTGCTGCTGTGGGGCGCCGATCGCAACGGCGACATGCCGTTGCCGCCGGACGAAGTGCACCGCGTGGCCAATGAGCGCCTGATGCAGATGATGCCGCAGGTGCTGCCGCCTGCCGGTTCGGTCGGGCCGCAGCTGCCGGCTCCGGCTACCGGCGTGGCGCCGCAACCCGCCGGCGCTACGCCATCTGCTCAGCCTGCCGCGGCGGGAGTGGTGCAATGAACAGCTACCGCAGCCATGGGCGCTGGATCATCTGGCTGTCGTTCCTGGTGGCGTTGGTGCTGCAAATCATGCCGTGGCCGGAACAGCTCTACATGTTCCGCCCTTCCTGGCTGGTGCTGATCCTGATCTACTGGGTGATGGCCTTGCCGCACCGGGTTAACGTCGGCACCGGCTTCGTGCTGGGGTTGATCATGGATCTGATCCTCGGCTCCACGCTGGGCGTGCGCGCGCTGGCGCTGGGCCTTATCGCCTACCTGGTGGCATTCAAATTCCAACTGTTCCGCAATATGGCGCTGTGGCAACAGGCGCTGATCGTCGTGCTGCTGTCGCTGTCGATGGACGTGGTGGTGTTCTGGGCTGAGTTTTTAGTGATCAACGTCTCTTTCCGCCCAGAGGTATTCTGGAGTAGTGTGGTAAACGGCATTTTGTGGCCGTGGTTATTCCTGTTGATGCGCAAAATCCGCCGTCAGTTCGCCGTACAGTAAGGGTATCTCAATGACTTCGCTTTATCTGGCCTCCGGCTCCCCACGTCGACGTGAACTGTTGACCCTATTGGGCGTGTCGTTCGACATTCTGCTGACGCATACCGAAGAGCAGCGCCGGGAAGGCGAAGCCGCCGAAGCCTATGTGCGCCGCCTGGCGCAGGACAAGGCCAAGGCGGGCGTGGCGCTGGCGCAGGAAGATCGGCCGGTGCTGGGCGCCGATACCATCGTGGTGCTCAACGGTCGGGTGCTGGAGAAGCCGCGCGACGAAGCCCATGCGGCGGACATGCTGGCGGCTCTGTCGGGCAAACAGCATCAGGTGATGACGGCGGTGGCGATCGCCGATCGCCACGACGTGCGCTGCCAGCTGGTGGTGACCGACGTGACGTTCCGCAGCCTGTCACAACAGGATATCCGCGACTATATTGCTACGGGCGAACCGATGGATAAAGCGGGCGCCTATGGAATTCAAGGAAAGGGTGGTTGTTTCGTCAGAACGATAACCGGGAGTTATCACGCGGTGGTCGGTCTGCCGCTGGTCGAAACACATGAGCTGCTCAGTAATTTTGTCGCATTACGTGATGTAAGAACCGGTTGATGGGCGCTGCCATTATCGACCGGCTCTGAGGAGAAGGCATGACAGCTGAGCTACTGGTTAATATCACACCGTCTGAAACGCGGGTCGCCTATATCGATGGCGGCATTCTGCAAGAGATCCATATCGAACGCGAATCCAAACGCGGCATCGTCGGCAATATCTATAAAGGGCGCGTCAGCCGCGTCCTGCCGGGGATGCAGGCGGCGTTCGTCGACATCGGCCTGGACAAGGCCGCCTTCCTGCACGCCTCCGACATCATGCCGCATACCGAATGCGTCGCCGGCGACGAGCGGAAAAACTTCCACGTGCGCGACATCGCCGAGCTGGTGCGCCAGGGGCAAGACCTGATGGTACAGGTGGTGAAAGATCCGCTCGGCACCAAGGGCGCGCGCCTGACCACCGACATCACGCTGCCTTCGCGCTATCTGGTCTTCATGCCAGGTGCGGCGCACGTCGGCGTATCGCAGCGTATTGAAAGCGAAGCTGAGCGCGAGCGCCTGAAAGCCATCGTGGCGCCGCACTGCGACGAGCTGGGCGGCTTTATCATCCGCACCGCGGCGGAAGGCATCGGCGAGGAAGAGCTGGCGCAGGACGCTGCGTTCCTCAAACGCCTGTGGACCAAGGTGATGGAGCGCAAGAAGCGCAACCAGACCAAATACAAGCTGTACGGCGAGCTGGCGCTGGCGCAGCGCATCTTGCGCGATTTCGCCGGCGCGGCGCTGGATCGCATCCGCGTCGATTCGCGGCTGACGCACGATCTGCTGGTGGAGTTTACCGGCGAGTACATCCCGGACATTACCCACAAGCTCGAGCTCTATACCGGCAGCCAGCCGATTTTCGATCTGTACGATGTGGAAAACGAGATCCAGCGCGCGCTGGAGCGCAAGGTGGAGCTGAAGTCCGGCGGTTATCTGATCATCGATCAGACCGAGGCGATGACCACCGTCGATATCAACACCGGTGCCTTCGTCGGCCACCGCAACCTCGACGAAACCATCTTCAATACCAACATCGAGGCGACACAGGCCATCGCGCGCCAGCTGCGGCTGCGCAACCTGGGCGGCATCATCATCATCGACTTTATCGATATGAACAACGAAGAGCATCGTCGCCGGGTGCTGCACTCGCTGGAGCAGGCGTTGAGTAAAGATCGGGTAAAAACCACGATCAACGGCTTCTCTCAGCTAGGCTTAGTTGAAATGACGCGTAAACGAACGCGTGAAAGCATTGAACATGTGCTCTGTCACGATTGTCCTACTTGCAATGGGCGCGGCACCGTGAAAACGGTGGAAACCGTGTGCTACGAGATCCTGCGCGAGATTGTGCGCGTGCACCATGCTTACGATTCCGATCGCTTCCTGGTGTACGCTTCGGCGGCGGTCGGCGAAGCGCTGAAGAGCGAAGAGTCGCATGCGCTGGCCGAAGTGGAGATCTTCGTCGGCAAACAGGTGAAGGTGCAGATCGAACCGTTGTACAGTCAGGAGCAGTTCGACGTCGTCATGATGTAGCCCGTCCGACATCGGTAGGGGCCCGCACGCCGGGCCCGTCAGTGCATAGATATTCCCGTTGCCAGGCAGCGGATCAAGGAGAACTGCGTGAGGCGACTGCCTGGGATTCTGTTAGCAACAGGCGCCACCCTAATTGTGATTGTGGCGCTGCTGATCAGCGGGCTGCGCCTGATGCTGCCGAAGCTGAACGACTACCGTCCCCAACTGCTGGCGCAGGTGGAGAAGCTGTCCGGCGTGCCTGTGCGAATGGACTTCGTGCAGGGCAGTTGGGAAACGTTCGGCCCACAGCTTGAAGTGCGTAACCTGAGCGTTACGCTGCCCAAAAGCGATGTGCATATCGAACGCGTGACGCTGGCGCTGGACGTGTGGCAATCGCTGCTGCACTGGCGCTGGCAGTTCCGCGATCTGACCTTCTATCAATTCCGCCTCGATCTGAACGCCACGCTGGGCGGCGACCGGCAGGGCGACGGCCTTGAGCCGGGCAAAATCAGCGATCTGATGCTGCGCCAGCTCGATCACTTCGATTTGCGCGACAGCCGTATCTCGTTCCTGACGCCCGCCGGCGCGCGCGCCGAATTCGACATTCCTCAGCTGACCTGGCTCAACGGCCGCGATCGCCACCGCGCCGAGGGGCAGATCAGCCTGTCGACGCTGAACGGCCAACACGGCGTGGTGCAGCTGCGCATGGACCTGCGCGATAATCAGGGCTTGCTGGACACCGGCACGGTCTATCTGCAGGCCGATAACATCGACATGAAGCCCTGGTTTACCCGCTGGCTGCGCGCCAACACCGGGCTGGAAAGCGCCGACTTCAGCCTGGCGGCCTGGCTGCAGGTGCAGAACGGCGAGATTGCCGGCGGCCATGCGTTGCTCAAGCAGGGGGCGGCCAACTGGGATACCGGCGCCGCACAGCACCGGCTGGACGTGGACAATCTGGCGCTGTCGCTGCGTCGCCAGGGCACCGGCTGGCAGCTCGATGTGCCGCAGCTGCGGTTGAGCACCGACGGCCAGGCCTGGCCGCAGGGCGCGCTTTCCGCGCTGTGGCTGCCGGAAAACACCGAATTCATGGGGCCGGCGCAGAATGAAGAGCTGCGGGTGCGCGCGACTAACCTTCAGCTGGAGCGTCTGTCGGCGCTGCTGCCGACCTTCTCCTTCCTCAGCCCGGACGTGCTCGATCGCTGGAACGATCTGCAGCCGCAGGGGCAGGTGGAAGCGCTGGCGCTGGACATCCCGCTCAAGCAGCCGGAAAAGAGCCGTTTCCAGGCGCTGTGGCGCGATGTCAGCTGGCAACGTTGGGAACTGCTGCCGGGCGTCAACCACTTCTCCGGCGCGTTGAGCGGTGGGGTGGAGAACGGCCGCCTGACGCTGGGGCTGGCAGGCAGCACCCTGCCTTACGGCGACATGTTCCGCGCCCCGCTTGAAATCAGCAGCGCGCGTGGCGCGCTGACCTGGCGTTACAACGATCAAGGCTGGGAGCTGGCGAGCCAGGGGCTGGACGTCAAGGCGAAGTCGCTGTGGGTCAACGGCGATTTCCGCTATCAGCAGCCGGCCAAGGGCGATCCGTGGCTGAATATCCTGGCGGGCATCCGCCTGTATGACGGCGCCGACGCCTGGCGCTATTTCCCGGAACCGCTGATGGGCAAGCATCTGGTGGACTACCTGAGCGGCGCCATTCAGGGCGGCCAGGTGGATAACGCCACGCTGATTTATTCCGGCGATCCGCAGCACTTCCCGTACCGTAAAAACGAAGGGCAGTTCGAAGTCTTCGTACCGCTGCGCCACGCCACCTTCCAGTTCCAACCGGGCTGGCCGGCGCTGACCGATTTGGCGATCGATCTCGATTTCGCCAACGAGGGGCTGTGGATGCATGCGCCGCAAACCCGGTTGGGCAAGGTGGCGGGTAAAAATATCAGCGCGGTGATCCCGGATTATCTGAAAGAGCGGTTGCTGATCGATGCCGAAGTCGCGGGACCGGGCAGCGACGTGCATGACTACTTCATGCAGACGCCGTTGCACGATTCGCTGGGGGCGGCGCTGGATCAGCTGCAAATTGGCGGTGATGTCAGTGGGCGCTTACATCTCGATATCCCCTTGGACGGCGAGCTGGTCAAAGCCACCGGTGAAGTGGCGCTGAACAACAACTCATTGCTGATTAAGCCGCTGGATAGCGAGTTGCAGAAGCTCAGCGGCAAATTCCGCTTCGATAACGGCAATCTGGAGAGCGACACCCTGTCGGCCAACTGGTTCGGGCAACCGGTGGCGGTGAACTTCACCACGCAGGAGGGCGATCGCGACTATAAGGTCAATGTCGGCCTGAAGGGCGATTGGCAGCCGGGCAAGTTCCCCGGCCTGCCGAAAGAGGCCGCCGATGCGCTCAGCGGCAGCGCGCCCTGGCAGAGCCAGGTGGCCATCACGCTGCCGCATCAGGGCTCGGCCAGCTACGATATCGGCATCGACGCGGATTTGAAGAAAGTGAGCAGTCACTTACCTTCGCCGCTGGACAAAACGCCGGGCGAGGCGTTGCCGGTGAACGTCAAGGTTAAAGGCGGTCTTAACGGCTTCATGTTGACCGGCAGCGCGGGCAAGCAAAACCGCTTCAACAGCGAATGGCGCTTCGACAAAAAACAGGTGAATCTGGCGCGCGCCGCCTGGCAAACCAACGGTGGCGGCACGCCGCCGCTGCCGGCCGGCAAGTCGATGACGCTTAACCTGCCGGCGCTGGACGGCGAGCAGTGGCTGGCGCTGCTGGCACCGGCGCTGAAACAGGGCGGCGGCAGCGGTCAGGTGGGCGGTTTCAGCTTCCCCACCACCGTGGCGCTGACCACGCCGCAGCTGCTGTTGGGCGGCCAGGCCTGGCATAAGCTGACGCTGTCGGCCGAGAAACAGCTTGGCGCTACCCTCGTGATCGCCAAGAGCGACGAAGTGGACGGCAGCCTGCGGGTGGCCGATCGTGGGCCGTGGCGCGCCGATATCAACTATCTGTATTACAACCCACAGTTCGCCGAAACGAAAAACGCGGCGGGCACGCCGCCGCCGTCGACCGAGAAAGTTTCCTTCCGCGACTGGCCTTCGCTGATGCTGCGCTGCAAGTCGTGCTGGGTGCTGGGGCAGAACCTCGGCAGGGTCGAGGCGGATCTGACTAATCGGGGAGATACCCTGACGCTGGATCACGGCCTGGTCGACACCGGCAAAGGGCGCATGAGCGCCACCGGCCTGTGGAAACAAAACGCGCAGGAAGAGCGCAGCTCGCTGAAAGGCAAGCTGCTCGGCGGCAAGATCGACGAAACCGCCGCCTTCTTCGGCATCACCATTCCGCTCAAGGGCGCGCCTTACGATGTGGATTTCGATCTGTACTGGCATGGCACGCCGTGGCAGCCACGGATCGATACGCTGAGCGGCGCGCTGCAGGTCAAGATGGGCAAGGGCGAGATCGACAGCATGGGTGGCGGCCGCGCCGGTCAGCTGCTGCGACTGGTCAGCTTCGACGCCCTGCTGCGCAAGCTGCAGTTCGATTTCAGCGATACCTTTGGCAAAGGCTTCTACTTTGATTCCATCCGCAGTACCGCCTGGCTGAAAGATGGCATAATGCATACTGATAATCTATTGATCGACGGCCTGGCGGCGGATATCGCTATGAACGGCCAGATCGATCTGGCGCGCCGCCGCATCGATATGGAGGCGGTGGTGGCGCCGGCGATTTCGGCGACCGTCGGCGTGGCCACGGCGTTTGTCGTCAACCCGATCGTCGGCGCGGCGGTATTTGCCGCCTCGCAGGTGCTGGGGCCGCTGTGGAGCAAGATTTCGCTGATTCGCTACCATATCGGCGGCGATCTCGACCAGCCGAAGATCAATGAGGTACTTCGTAAGGCAAAGGAGGATAAGGCGTCATGAGGAATGCTAACGTTGCGTTGTTGCAGTTGTGCAGTGGCGATCAGGTGCGCGATAACCTGGCCCAGATTGAACAGCAGATCAAGCAGCTCAATGCCGGGGTAAAACTGGTCATGACGCCGGAGAACGCGCTGCTGTTCGCCAACTCCGCGGCCTACCGCCAACAGGCGGAAAAACAGGGCGATGGCCCGCTGCAGAATGCGGTGCGCGAATTGGCGCGTCGCTATGGCGTGTGGTTGCTGGTGGGCTCGATGCCCTTGATCAGCCGCGAAAACCCGGAGCTTATCACTACCAGCAGCCTGTTGTTCGACGAGCAGGGCGAGATCCGCGCCCGCTACGACAAGCTGCACATGTTCGATGTGGACATCAACGATGCGCACGGCCATTACCGCGAGTCGGATACCTACCAGCACGGGCAGCACCTCACGGTGGTGGATACGCCGGTCGGGCGTTTGGGCATGACCCTATGCTACGATCTGCGCTTCCCCGCGCTGTTTCAGGCGCTGCGGGCGCAGGGCGCCGAATTGATTTCGGTGCCGGCGGCCTTTACCCGGGTGACCGGCGAGGCGCATTGGGAAATCCTGCTGCGCGCCCGGGCGATCGAAAACCAGTGCATAATCCTGGCGCCGGCGCAGGTGGGGCGCCACGGGCAGACCCGCCGTACCTGGGGCCACACGCTGGCTGTCGACGGCTGGGGCAAGGTGCTGGCCGAGAACGCGGACGCCGTGGCGGCACTGAAGGTGCGCGTGGACACCGCCAGCCTGCAGCCCTTGCGGCAACAGATGCCGGTATTGCAGCACAACCGATTCCAGACGTCGCTGACGGCGCCGTCTGACACGTTATCCTCCAATCAAGAGTGAAACCATTATGAGCCTGACGTTTGTCAGTGAGCAGTTACTCGCTACCAACAAGCTGAGTCATCAAGACCTGTACTCGGTACTGGGTCAACTGGCAGAACGCCGTATCGACTACGCCGATCTCTATTTCCAGTCCAGCTATCACGAAGCCTGGGTGATTGAGGACGGCATCATCAAGGATGGCTCTTACAATATCGACCAAGGCGTCGGCGTGCGCGCCGTCAGCGGCGAGAAGACCGGCTTCGCCTATGCCGATCAGATCACCCTGAATGCGCTGCAGCAGAGCGCCCAGGCGGCGCGCAGCATCGTGCGCGAGCAGGGCAACGGACGGGCTCACACTCTGGGCGAGATAGGTTACCGGGCGCTGTACCCGCTGCTCGATCCGCTGCAAAGCCTGCCGCGCGAAGAGAAAATCGCGCTGCTGCACCGCGTCGACAAGGTGGCGCGCGCCGCCGATGCGCGGGTGCAGGAAGTGAACGCCAGCATCACCGGCGTTTACGAGCAGGTGTTGGTGGCTGCCACCGATGGCACGCTGGCGGCGGACGTTCGCCCGCTGGTGCGCCTTTCCGTCAGCGTGCTGGTGGAGCAGGATGGCAAGCGTGAGCGCGGCTCCAGCGGCGGCGGCGGCCGTTTCGGCTATGACTATTTCCTGGAAGCCGTCGACGGCGAGGTGCGCGCCGATGTTTATGCCCAAGAAGCGGTGCGTATGGCGCTGGTCAATCTCGGTGCGGTAGCGGCACCGGCCGGCAATATGCCGGTGGTGCTGGGGGCCGGCTGGCCGGGCGTACTGCTGCACGAGGCGGTAGGCCACGGCCTGGAAGGCGACTTCAACCGGCGCGGCACCTCGGTGTTCAGCGGCCATATGGGCGAACTGGTGGCTTCCGAGCTGTGCACCGTGGTGGATGACGGCACCCTGCAGGGGCGCCGCGGTTCGCTGGCGATCGACGACGAAGGCGTGCCGGGCCAGTACAACGTGCTGATCGAAAACGGCGTGCTGAAAGGCTACATGCAGGACAAGCTCAACGCGCGGCTGATGGGCGTCGCGCCGACCGGCAACGGCCGCCGCGAGTCCTATGCGCATCTGCCGATGCCGCGCATGACCAATACCTACATGCTGGCGGGCCAATCGACGCCGGAAGAGATCATCGCCAGCGTCGAGTACGGCCTGTACGCGCCGAACTTTGGCGGCGGCCAGGTGGACATCACCTCCGGCAAGTTCGTGTTCTCCACCACCGAAGCCTACCTGATCGAGAAAGGGCGTATCACCAAGCCGGTGAAAGGGGCGACGCTGATCGGCTCCGGCATCGAGGCGATGCAGCAGATCTCGATGGTCGGCAACGATCTGGCGCTCGATAAAGGCGTGGGCGTGTGCGGCAAGGAAGGCCAGAGCGTGCCGGTGGGCGTCGGCCAGCCGACGCTGAAACTGGATACGCTCACCGTCGGCGGCACGGCGTAATCTTTCCTCAAGGGGCCATGCACTGGCTCCTTCATCCCTTCCCCCTGTTGCGGCTGGTCGCATTCGTAACGCTAAGCGCGGCAGGACGCCGCAGTCCTGCAGGCGTGCCTGCACCCAGTGATGGAATGAAATTGACGTGGCGAAAAAACAGAGCAATACGATGATGGCGCGCTTGGCTTTATCCGCCCAGCGTTGGCTGCTGTTGCTGGGGGTTCTTTCCCTGACGGGCTGCGCCCGTTCCGATGCGCTGTGGGGCGTGGTCGATAAGCTCTGCATGGCCAACTATCAGCAAAAGCGCGATCCGGCGCCGTGTGAACAGATTTATATGCCGCAGGGGAAAGCACAGGGCTTCAGCGTGCTGCAGAACCCGCGTTATCCCTATCACTTTATCCTGGTGCCGACGGCGCCGCTCTCCGGCATTGAAAGCCCGCAGCTGCTGGCCGGGGAACGGACGGATTATTTTGGCTATGCGTGGCTGATGCGTTACCGGTTGGCCGCCGAGTATGGCGGGCCGGTGCCGGATGATATGTTGGGTATGGCGATCAACTCCGCTTACGGCCGCAGCCAGAACCAATTGCACATTCACCTGACCTGCCTGCGCGAAGATGTACGGCGCCAATTGCAGGCAGAACGCCCTTATATACAGAAACAATGGCGCCCCTTGCCGGATAAGCTGTTGCGCCACACCTACTATGCCCGCCGCGTGATGCAGCCGACCGCCATGGGCATTTACCCGATTAAGGATCTGGCGGATTATTTCCATCTGTCGCCGCAGCAGCTGGCGGAATATGGCGTGGCGTTAGTGCCCACCACGTTTGCCGGCCAACGGGGGTTTATCTTGCTGGCCTCGAAGCGTGGCTGGGACGTCGGCAACCGCGCCTCGGTAGAATCGCTGCTGGATAAAGAATGCGCGATTTTGCCACGTTGATCTCTGTGTTCTTCCCTATCTGAACCGCATATCCCGCGAAAACAGGAAGGCGGCTTCCCGCTGGCGAGCGTCGGCTTCCGCCTGAGCGCCCTGATAACGCAATATCATGATCAGCGTGGCGTAGACGTTGGCGTCGATACGGCGCTGCAGATAGGCATTGGCCCACTGCCGATAGCCGGTCAACAGGGCATCATCACGCGTCTGGTTATAGACCAGCAGCGAATGAGATTGCTCGTCGAAGGTTTTGCGCTCCCGGTAGAGCCAGGCGGCCGGCGCCGGCATCTGCTCGATGCTGTCGATGGTAGCCAGCATGGTGCGTTCAGATTGGGTGAGCGCCATGCGCCCTTGCCAGGCGAAGACGGCCATCACCAACACGCCGACCGCCGCCGTCGCCACCGGCAGGCTCAGGGCTTTAGCGAACGGCAGCGGGCGGGGCGCGCCGGTTTGGCCGTCCAGCAGCGCCAGCAGCAGCAGAAACGCCAGCCAATGCGGCGCAGACAGATAGAAAGGGTATTCCAGCTGGGTGTGCACCAGCATTGGCAGCAGCACCAGAAACAGCCCGACGCGCGCACTGGCCGGCTGCTCGCGATCCCGTTGCCAGGCGCGTTTCAACAGCAGCGCGCCGGCGATGAAGACGAGAACGATCCCCGCCAGCGCCGGCAGGCCGCCCTCAACCCACCACAGCAGGATTTCATTGTGCGGATGCCCGGCGACTTCCAGCACTTCTCGCCAGGGCATTGCCTGCAGACGGAAGTGCGCGAAACTGTATTCAAAGCCGCCGTAGCCCCAGCCCAGCAGCGGTTTGGCCAGGATCATGCTCAGAGTATCTTGCAGCATTGTCAGACGTGAATAATTAGAGCCTTCGCGTGCGATAAGCTCCTGCTGGCCAGTGAACAGCCCCATCAGGCCAAGCGCCACGCCCAACAGCAGCGCGCCGCCGGCCCAGCGGCTTGCGGCCGGGCTCTGGTGGGCAAAGCGCCACAGCAGCAGCGCCGCCGCCAGGGCGCCACCCAGCCAGGCGGCGCGCGACTGGATCAGCACCAGCAGGGCGGAGAAAGCGGTCAGCAACGCGAGCAGCGGGAGCTGCCGCCGCGTCGACGTAGAGAGAGGGGCGAGCAGCAGCCAGAGCGCCAAAGCCAGCCCGGTGGCGATAAAGCTGCCCAGTACGTTCGGTTGCTGGAAGACGCCGTAGACCCGGCTGCCGTTAGGAGATACCCACGCTAGCGTGGGGGCGAACAGCTGTAGCGCCGCCAGCAACGCCTGAACGCTGACGGCGAACAGCAGGCCGTACAGCAACAGGTTGCGCTGCCGGGCTGTCAGGCGAAGCTGCAGGCAGGCGACATAGAACAGCCAGCCACCGAGCAGACCGGCGCAGCGCCACAGGGCGTCTTCACGCCACTCGGGGCGGGTATACAGCAGCGGCAGCGCCAGCACGGCGATGCCGAGCAGCAACAGGCGTGCGGTGGGGGTCAGCGAAAGACGGGCACGGCCAAGGCAAACGGTGAACGTCACGATCAGCGTGGTGAGCGCCATGATGCTCCAGGCCAGAATGTTTTGCGGCAGCGCCAGGCCGTCGCCGCCCATATTGGGGTAATAAACCGGCAGGATCACCGCCATCCAGATCAGCAGTAAGGTCAGCACGGCGATAGCCGGCGCGTTGGCGAGGGTTTTATCGGTCATGGTTAACCTGCCATGTCTCGATATCGTTCAGTGAATGCATGTTATGAGAAATCCCTATCCTTATCCTGGTGTTTAAATTCGCTGAAGCTTCATTGCCATAAAATGTTTTATGGGAATTAAAAAGACTTCATGTCGAAGCGATAAATAATTTTTCCCTGTGAGTACGGGACGGCTTATATAAAAAGGGGTGCCGTATTCAGTTACCTGCGCAACGGGTGTTTTCTTTGTTTGAAAAAGCAGGGTTGTCATTTTCTCAAATTCATATCGGCCCAGTCAATTTTTAATCTTTTGTTTTATTTGTGCATATAAATCAATGCGTTAATTTTGTTTTGTGCATAATGGAACGCCGTGTGTGCGACAACGACCGCTTGGGCCGGCAGGCGAGGTAGCCAATGAGGTTAGCATTTTTTTGTTAAATCGTTGTTGCCAATGACAGTCCGGCGGAAGTGATTTTATTTATCGCTGCCAATCTCTGTATTTTATATTTTCTTTATCATGTCTGAATTTATTTTTATTAAGAATTTTCTTTGTTTTAATTGTTTTTTTTTAAGTTTAATTTAATTTAATTTCATTAAGATTGTTCTGTGGTTATGGGAATTACGAGGAAATGGTCTGGCTATCCCTGTTGCCGCGATGTTAGGCGGAGTAACGCGCCTGCCAAAGCGCGTTAATCCACTCTTCACAAACCTCACTCCACTTCGCCAATCCGTTCCAGCGCATCCACCACCAGATCCCAGAATTTATCCTGATCCAGTTTGACCGCGACCTGGGTGTGGCAGTCCGGCGGCGGCGGCGCGCGGAAGTCCGCGACCGTCATGCCCAACGTCAGGGTGCCGGTCAGCTCGATATCCACCGGCGCTTTACGCACCGTCATGACGCTCGGATCGATCACGTAGGCCACCGCGCAAGGATCGTGCACCGGCGGGGCGCTGAAGCCCTGCGCCTGCCGGTACATACGGCCAAAGAATGCCAGCAGCTCGCCGACGAAGGTGGCCGGCCGGGTGCCCAGGGCGGCGATGCGTTCGCAGACTGCCGACGTGGCCAAAGCCTGGTGGGTGAGATCCAGCCCGACCATGGTCAGCGGCCATTTTTCGTTAAACACGATGTGTGCCGCCTCGGGATCGATTTTGATATTGAACTCCGCCACCGCGCTCCAGTTGCCCACATGGTAGCCGCCACCCATCAGCACCACTTCCTTGACCCGCTCGGCAATGCGCGGCTCTTTACGCACCGCCATGGCGATATTGGTCAGGCCGCCGGTCGGCACCAGCGTTACGCTGCCGGGCGGGTGAGCCATCACGGTATCGATGATCAGATCCACCGCGTGGCGCGAGTCCAGCTGCAGGTGGGGTTCCGGCAGCACCGGGCCATCGAGGCCGGAATCGCCGTGAATGTCGGGCGCCACTTCGATATTGCGTACCAGCGGGCGCGGGCAGCCGGCGGCGAAGGGCACGCCGGTGATATTGGCGATGCGCGCCACCGCCAGCGCGTTGCGCGTCACTTTGTCCAGCGTCTGGTTACCCACCACGGTGGTGACCGCCAGCAGGTCGATCTGTGGATTGCCCCAGGCCAGCAGCAGGGCAATCGCGTCGTCATGCCCCGGGTCACAGTCCAGTATGATTTTTTTCATGGTTATTCCTGATACAGGGAGAGGTTCCCGCAGCATAGCGCAGCGCGGCGACGTGGGATAATGCCGATGATGCTTTTGTTAACGGCATCAAAGCCTTGCCACTTTTACGATGTAATGAAACGTAAATCCTCATCGTCGGGCTTTACCCTGGAGTTTACTCCAGGGTTTACAGTGAGCTTCAGCGTCAATGCACAGAGGAGAGGTGGGATGAGCTTACTGAAAAGGTTGTTGGGGCAAGGCGGTGTTAACGGTGGTCATCAGCGCGCGGGCCACGGCGGGGGCCATCATGGTAACCGCTATAACCAGCATGGCGAGCCGGGGCCGCAGTGCCCGGAATGCCGGGCGGTGAATAAATCGGGCGCGCGTTATTGCCACCGCTGCGGTCAGCCGTTTGCCGCGGTGAGCGCCACCTGCGGCCAGTGCGCCGCACCGCTGCCGTCGGGCAGCCGCTTTTGCCCGCAGTGCGGCGGTGGTGTGCCGTGAACCGGGGCGGTTGGACGCTCGCGCTGCTGCTGGGCGCCATGGCGCTGTGGACCGTGTTGGCCTGGGGCGTAGCCGGGGTGCTGGCCTGGCTCCCGGCGTTGGCGGAGGCGGCCGGGAACGCATCGTTGCCGGTGAACGGTGCGCTGAGCCTGGTGCCGCAGACGGTGCTGGATGCCTGGCTGCCGTGGCTGAAACAGCTGGGCAGCGGGCTGGCGAGCTATTTTCCTCTGCTGCTGACCTGGACGGGCTACGCCGTCTGGCTGCTATGGGGCCTCGGCATGCTGGCGCTGATGCTGCTGGGCGCGCTGGCGCACCGTTATTTGAGCGGCGCTCAGCGATAGCCCTGATAGACCGCCGCCACGCGTTCGAAATAGTCGGTTAGGTAGTTGATACACACCTGCACCTTCAGCGGCAGTTTGTCCTTCTCGGTATAGAGCGCGTAGATCGGCCGCGGATCAGAATGGTAGCTTTTGAACAGGATCTCGATCTCGCCGCGTTTGATCTCTTCGATCACCCACATCAGCGGGGCGTAGGCGATGCCGGCGCCGTTTTTCAGCCAACGGATCATGGTGGAGGAATCGTTGGTGACGAAGCGCCCCTGCGGGGAAATGCGCGTGGTGATGCCCTCCGGCGACATCAGTTCAAATTCGCTGTCGGGCCGCACGCTGTACTCCAGCCAGGAAAAGTTGACCATGTCGCTCGGCTTCTGCGGCGTGCCGTGCTGGCTGAGGTAGCTTTTGGCGGCGCACACCACCATCGGCATCTGCCCCAGGCGGCGGGAGAACAGACTGGAGTCCTGCAGCGCGCCGGTGCGGATCACCAGATCCAATCCGTCGGTGATCAGGTCCGGCGCAGGAATGCCGGTCACCAGGTTGAACGTCAGACCCGGGTACTCTTTCATCATCTCGGCGGTCATGTTCGCCAGCACGTTTTGCGCCATGGTGGATGAGCTGCCGATGCGCAGCGTGCCGGCAGGCGTATTGTTAAACGCATACAGCTGCTCATGCACTTCGCTGACTTCCTGCAGCATGCGTCGGCAGCCCTGATAGTAGATTTTGCCGGCCTCGGTCAGGCCGATGCTGCGCGTGCTGCGGTTCAACAGCTTGACCTGCAGCTCATTTTCCAGTTTCGAGACGGTTTGGCTGATCGATGAAACGCTCATGTCGAGTTGGCGCGCGGCCGCGGTAAACGACCCGAACTCAACCACTTTGGCGAATACCGACATCCGTTTTAATCTTTCCATTATTCACTCTGGCTTAAAAGTGATTTAGATCACAGATTGTTGATGCCTTGATAGTAAGCAGGCTAATATAACGTGGTCGGGTGAATAGACCTTACCAACGTGCGAGTGCGATCGGCGACGTAATCCTGCCGCTCCTCCGGCACCCTCGCAATCCCTGTCGTGGATGTCTGCCCCAAAGTTTAACCTTTTTTCGGGTTCGTGACCTGGACAAGCTGTCTGGTCAAGATTTGTGGCGCGCGCACGCTAAAATGTAAAGAGAATGTGAATGGCAAGGCCTGTCTTCCTCCGGCGCAGTGAACAATAAGGAAAAATTGATGAGTTTGCTTCCGGTTATGGTCATCTTCGGACTGTCGTTTCCGCCGGTGTTTTTCGAGCTGTTGGTGTCGCTGGCGCTGTTTTTTCTCTTGCGCCGCCTGCTGCAGCCGACGGGGATTTACGATTTTGTCTGGCATCCGGCGCTGTTTAATACCGCGCTGTATTGCTGCTTGTTTTATCTGATTTCATGTCTTTTTGTTTGAGGTCGCTGTGAAAAATTTTTCGATAAAAATAACCCGAATCGCGATCACTTTGATTCTTGTGCTGCTGGGCATCGCCGCGGTATTCAAAGCCTGGGTGTTCTACACCGAGTCGCCGTGGACGCGTGACGCCAAGTTCACCGCCGACGTGGTGGCGATCGCGCCGGACGTCAGCGGCCTGCTGACCGACGTGCCGGTGGTGGACAACCAACTGGTGAAGAAAGGGCAGGTGCTGTTCGTGGTCGATCGGCCGCGCTATGAGCAGGCGCTGGCGGAAGCCGGCGCCGACGTCGCCTACTACCAAACGCTGGCGGCGGAAAAACGGCGTGAGGCCGGTCGCCGCGTGAAGCTGGGCGTGCAGGCGATGTCGCAGGAAGAAATCGACCAGTCGAACAATTCGCTGCAGACCGTGCAGCATCAGCTGGCGAAGGCCGTCGCGGCGCGCGAGCTGGCGCAGCTCGATCTGGAACGCACCACGGTGCGCGCCGCGACGGCCGATGGTTGGATCACTAACCTCAACGTCCATGCCGGTGAATACATCACCCGCGGGTCGGTGGCGGTGGCGCTGGTGAAAAAAGACTCCTTCTACATCCTGGCGTATCTGGAAGAAACCAAGCTGAACGGCCTGAATAAGGGCGATCGCGCGGAGATCACCCCGCTCGGCAGCAACCGCATCATGCACGGCACCGTCGACAGCGTGGCGGCGGCGGTGAACAACAGCAGCAGCACGGTGAACAACAAAGGGTTGGCCTCGATCGACAGCAACCTGGAGTGGGTGCGCCTGGCCCAGCGCGTGCCGGTGAAGATCCTGCTGGATGCCAAGGACCAACAGCATCCGTACCCGGCCGGCACTACCGCCACCGTGGTGATCGTCGGCAAGAACGATCGCAATGCCGACAGCGGCTCGCCTTTTGTGCGCCTGATGCACCGGCTGCGTGAGTTCGGCTAATGAATAGCCCAACCTTTATCCGGCTGAGATTTGCCTTCAAACTCAGCTTCGCGATTGTGTTTGCGCTGTTCGTCGGTTTCCATCTTAACCTGGAAACCCCGCGCTGGTCGGCGATGACCGCCGCCATCGTCGCCGCCGGCCCGGCCTTTGCCGCCGGTGGTGAGCCCTTCTCCGGCGCCATCCGTCACCGCGGCTGGCTGCGCATCATCGGCACCTTTATCGGCTGCTTCGTCGGCCTGATCATTATTATCACCACCGCCCGTGCGCCGGTGGTGATGCTGCTGCTGTGCTGCATCTGGGCCGGTTTCTGTACCTGGCTCTCTTCGCTGATCAAGGTCGAGAACTCCTACGCCTGGGGCCTGGCCGGGTATACCGCGCTGATCATCATCGTGACGGTCGCCACCAGCGAGTCTCATCTGCTGGAAGCGCCGCAGTTCGCCATCGAACGTTGCAGTGAGATCGTGCTGGGCATCGTCAGCGCCGTGTTGGCGGATCTGCTGTTCTCGCCGCGTTCGATCAAGCAGGACATCGATCGGGCGGTGGATCAGCTGCTGGTGGATCAATACCGCCTGATGCAGATGTGTATCAGCAACGCCGACAAAGAAGACATCGATCGCGCCTGGAGCAATCTGGTCAAGAGCACCACGGCCCTGGACGGCATGCGCAACAACCTGATGATGGAGTCCTCGCGCTGGCAGAAGGTCAACCGTCGGGTGAAGGCGCTGCATACCCTGTCGCTGACGCTGATCACCCAGGCCTGCGAAACCTACCTGATCTTGTTGAATCACCCGGACGCGCTGAAAGAAAGCCTGCGGGAGCAGCTGATGGTCCCGGCGGAAACCCCGCAGGAGATCCACAAGCGCATGAAGCTGTTGCGCCAGGTGCTGACCACGCATCGCTCCGAGGAAACGCTGCCGACCATCACCGGCTGGGGCGGCGCGGCGACGCGCTACCTGTTGCTGTCGAAAGGCGTGCACGCCAACTGCAGCATCAGCGCGGTGGAAGAGGGGGTGTTGAGCAACGAAACCGTGGTTAAACCGACCTCGGCGGAAGGGCATCACGCAATGATCAACGGCCTGCGCACCTTTGTGGCGACGGCCTTCGGCAGCCTGCTGTGGCTGTGGACCGGTTGGACGTCCGGCAGCGGTTTTATGGTGATCATTGCGGTAATCACTTCGCTGGCGATGCGCACCCCGGCGCCGCGCATGGTGGCGATGGATTTCGTGCTGGGCATGCTGGCGGCGATCCCGGTTGGTTCCCTGTTCTTCATGGTGATCCTGCCGGCGACGCAGCAGAGCATTTTGCTGCTGTGTCTCAGCCTCGGCCTGCTGGCGTTTTTCATCGGCATCGAGGTGCAGAAACGACGGCTCGGTTCGCTGGGGCTGCTGGCGGGGACCATCAACATTCTGGTGCTGAGCAACCCGATGGAGTTCAACGTCACCCAGTTTCTCGACGGGGCGCTCGGCCAGTTCCTCGGCAGCTGCGTCGGGCTGATGGTGCTGTTGCTGATCCGCGATAATTCGCGTGAGCGCACCGGCCGCACGTTGCTCAACCAGTTCGTCAGCAGCGCGGTGTCGGCGCTGACCACCAAGGCGGCGCGCCGTCGGCAGAACCACCTGCCTGCGCTGTATCAACAGCTTAACCAGCTGCTGATGATGTTCCCGAACGACATCGCCAAGTATCGTCTGGCGCTGAACCTGATCATCGCCCACCAGCGCATGCAACGGGCGGAAATTCCGGTCAGCGAAGAGCTGTCGGCCTTCCACCGCCAGATCCGCAGCACCGCCGATCGGGTGGTCTCCGCCAAAAACGACGTCAAACGCGCCTATTACTACGATCGCTTGCTGGGTGAAATGAACGAGTACCAGCAAAAATTGGTGGACAACCAGGCGCCGCTCAGCGTCACCGGGCCGGTGAAACGCCTGGCGGACATGCTGCATCGCTATCGCCACGCCTTGATCGATTGATGCGTTCCCTCCTGTTGCACCGCGTTGTGCGGCGCCTTCCCTGACTATACTGAAAGCAGTCTTTGGTACGGCGGGCCGTCTCATAAGAGGCGGCCCGTTTTCAGAGAGACTCCGAGTGCCAGAACGGCTGGAAAGTGGCATCATTGTCATGAATGGATGAAACCTTTGCCGCCGCGAAAACGTGACGTGCCGGTCATCTTAGTTTCATCCAGGTCGACTATATACCTAACTAGCCTGGGGGAGTTGCGGCGCCTTCGGCGGCATAATTTCAGGGAATGTCATGAACAAGCGGATTCTGTTGGCGATTGTCATCGCCGTGGTCATCGCCGTCTTCAGCGCGCTGCGCGGCAACGAGCACCGTGCGATCGGCGGCAACCCGGCGGTAGTACAAGCGCAGACGGGGCAGCGGCAGAGCATCGACCGGCTCACGCAGCAGCAAACGGTGGTGAGTTACCTGCAGCAGCATCAGCGGCTGCCGGACTATTACGTCACCAAGAAGCAGGCGCGTGAGCAGGGTTGGGATCCCCGTTCAGGCAACCTCTGTGCGGTATTGCCGGGCAAGGCGATTGGCGGCGATCGATTCTCTAACCGTGAAGGACAATTGCCGACCGCCGGCGGCCGGGTCTGGCGCGAAGCGGACATCAATTATCAGTGTGGCCGGCGCGGCGCCGATCGCCTGCTGTATTCGAGCGACGGTCTGATCTTCGTCACGCGCGACCATTACAAAAACTTCATTCGTGTGGAGTGAGTTTGATGGCAAAAGTAGAGTTTGATTTTGAACAGATCCAGGACGTGCCGGCCTTCTACCGCGATTTCGCGCACAAGTTTGCGCTGGGCGAGGGGTTTGGCGCCAACCTCGACGCGCTGTGGGACGTGGTGACCGGCGATATCGGCCTGCCGGTGGAAATCGAGTTCACCCACCTGAATGCCCGCAGCAAGCGTCGGTTTGGCGCGATCATTCTGCTGTTTGAAGAGGCGGAAGAAGAGCTGGAAGGCAGCCTGCGCTTCAATATCCGCGAAAGCAGCGGCGAACCGGCCCATCACCGGGGATGAAACGGCTTCATCCCGGGATGGCGGCGGCGCTTAGTCGGCCGCTTCGGCCAGCTCGCGCAGGTATTGGAAGATCTGGGGGTAAGCCTTAGGCGGCTTGTTGGCGGCCTTCTCTTTCTGCGCGTTGCGCACCAGTGAACGCAGCTGTTGGCGATCGGCGGCCGGATACAGATCCAGGATCGATGGAATCACGTCATCGCCTTCTTCGACCAGACGGTCGCGCAGCGCTTCCAGTTTATGGAACAGCGAAACCTGCTGGTTGTGGCGGTTTTTCAGCTTGTCGAGCGCGGTCTGGATCGGCTCGATATCGCGGGCGCGCAGCATTTTGCCGATCAGCTGCAGCTGACGGCGACGGCCCTCTTTCTTGATCTTCTGCGCCAGCTCAATGGCGGCGCGCAAATCTTCGTCCAACGGAATGCGGTCCAGCGCGTTTTTGCCCAGATCGACCATTTCGGCCCCCAGGTCTTTCAGCGCTTCGGCATCACGTTTAATTTCACTTTTACTGACCCAGATAATCTCGTCATCGTCCTCGTTTTCATTCTCCGGGACATCGTCGAGCCAGTCTTCAGGCTGTTTGTTCATGGTAGGCTCCGTTAAAAAGAGGCTAATCCTAACAGGTTGCCGGCTTTATGCGAAATTCAACGCGGTTCCTGTTAGACTCAACGGCAGAGATCTCAGGATTTTTGCGCGCCGCTCCGCGTGCACAACTACGCCGCTCCGGCACTTTTCTCAACGATTTTCTGATTAATTATGGCAGATTGATGAAAGTAGTCACTCAAGTTGCAGAACAGCGCAAGGCGCTGGAACAGGCCGTTTCTCAGGCGCTGGAGCTGGCCCGCGCCGGTTCCGACGCGGCGGAAGTGGCGGTCACCAAATCGACCGGCATCAGCGTCAGCACCCGCTTCGGCGAAGTGGAAAACGTCGAGTTCAACAGCGACGGCGCGCTGGGCATCACCGTGTATCACCGCCAGCGCAAAGGCAGCGCCTCTTCCACCGATCTCAGTCCGGACGCCATCGCCCGCACCGTGCAGGCGGCGCTGGACATCGCGCGTTACACCTCTGAAGATCCCTGCGCCGGCCCGGCGGAGAAAGATCTGCTGGCGTTCGAGGCGCCGGATCTCGATCTGTTCCACCCGACCGAACTGGACGCCGAGCGCGGCATCGAGCTGGCGGCACGCGCCGAGCAGGCTTCGCTGGCGGCGGACAAGCGCATCACCAACACCGAAGGCGGCAGCTTCAACAGCCACTACGGCATCAAAGTGTTCGGCAACAGCCACGGCATGCTGCAAAGCTACTGTTCCAGCCGCCACTCGCTGTCCAGCTGCGTCATTGCTGAGCAGGAAGGCGATATGGAGCGGGATTACGCTTACACCATCGGCCGTGCGATGGGCGATCTGCAAAGCCCTGAGTGGGTGGGGCAGGAGTGCGCCCGCCGCACGCTGGCGCGTCTCGCGCCGCGCAAACTGTCGACCATGAAGGCGCCGGTGCTGTTCGCCTCCGAAGTGGCCACCGGGCTGTTCGGCCATCTGGTGGGCGCCATCAGCGGCAGCAGCGTTTATCGCAAATCGACCTTCCTGCTGGACTCGCTCGGCAAGCAGATCCTGCCAGAGTGGCTGACAGTAGAGGAGCATCCGCACCTGCTGAAAGGGCTGGCGTCGACGCCGTTCGACAGCGAGGGCGTGCGCACCCAGCGGCGCGATATCATCAAGGACGGCGTGCTGCAGACCTGGTTGATGACCAGTTACTCGGCGCGCAAGCTGGGTCTGCACAGCACCGGCCATGCCGGCGGCATCCATAACTGGCGCATTGCCGGGCAGGGCGCGGACTTCGCCGGCATGTTGAAACAGCTTGGCACCGGCCTGGTGGTCACCGAGCTGATGGGCCAGGGCGTCAGCGGCGTCACCGGCGATTACTCGCGCGGCGCCGCCGGTTTCTGGGTGGAAAACGGCGAGATCCAATATCCGGTCAGCGAGATCACCATCGCCGGCAACCTGAAAGACATGCTGCGCAACATCGTCAGCGTTGGCAGCGATATCGAAACCCGCAGCAATATTCAGTGCGGTTCGGTGCTGCTGCCGGAAATGAAGATCGCCGGTCAATGATCCTCTGCGCGGCCGGTGCCTACCGGTCGCGCATTATCCCGTCTCAACCTTGCTTACAAATCTCCGGTTTCGGTTTTGCCCGGCCTTGCCTATGGTAACGGTGGGTTAATTAAAACAATAACTGGAAGGTGAGCAAACATGCAGAATACCCTGAAAGCGCTGGCGGCGTTGACGCTGCTGGCGGCCAGTTCGCTGGCGGCCGCCGCCGATCTGGGCGACGATATGGACACCCTGGCGGAAAACTATAAAACGGTGCTGAATACCGATTCCGCCGCTACCCTCAAACAGAGCCTGCAAAACATGCGCGCCGCCGCGCAGGATGCCAAACAGGGCACTCCGCCGAAGCTGGAAGACAAAGCCGCCGACAGCCCGGAGATGAAAGATTTCCGCAGCGGGTTGGATACCCTGATCGGCCAAATCGATCAGGCGCTGGCGCTGGCCAGTCAGGGCAAAGTCGCCGAAGCGAAGCAGCTGGCGCAGGGCTTCAAGCAAACCCGCGACGCCAACCACAAGAAATTCCGCTAATTCGTCAACCGTCGCGCCCATCTTCCATCAGATAGGAGGAGGGTGCCTGCCCCAGCACGCGGCGAAACATGGTTGAAAACGCCGCGCTGCTGTCATATCCCATCTCCATCGCCACCTGCGTTACGCTGCGCCCTTCGGCCAGCAGCGCCAACGCCAGCACCACGCAGGCGCGCTGGCGCCATTGCGAAAACGGCAGGCCGGTCTGCGCGCGAAAGAAGCGGCTGAAGGTGCGAATGCTCATGTACAGACGAGGCGCCCACCGCTGCGCGGAGTCGTGGGCGTCGGGGTGCTGCAAAAAGGCGTGGCACAGCTCACCCAGCCGAGGATCGGCGGGCAGCGGGATGTGCAACGGCAAAGGCTGCAGCCTAGCCAGCTCATGCAGCAGCAGCGTCGCCAGCGCTCCGTCGCGCCCCTCTTGTTCATACTCCAGCGGCATATCCACCGCCGCCATCAACAGCTGACGCATCAGCGGAGTGACGCTGACCACCTGGCAGACCTGCGGCCGCTCGGCGGGCAACGCGCCGGGTTCGAGGTACAGGCTGCGGGTGGTGACGCCGACCATCCTCACCGCGTGCGGCATCTGCGGCGGCAGCCACACCGCGTGCTGCGGCGGGACGACCCAATTGCCTTGCTGCGTGAAAACGTGCATGACGCCGGTGGCACCGTACAGCAACTGCGCGCGCCGGTGGCTGTGCATCGGCAGCAGGTGTCCCGGCGGATAATCGGTGCCGATGGCGATCACTGTGCGCGTTACGTGGTCGATGTCATCAATGCGGACGTTGCGCATGTGTTTCCTTTGGCGGGCAGATTGGCCGAAACGCAATGATAGTTGGCCCTTCATATAAAGCAAGCCAGCAGCCGCCGCCCTACTATCGGGGCAGAAAAATAATGCTTGTTCGGGGCGCCGTTATTTTATCGGCCATAAAGCCCGTGCAAGTTTTCACACCGGGGTGGGACGAAGGTTTTCGTTCTCGCAATACAAGAAGTTAATAAGGAATAAAGCGTCATTTTATTCCAACACCTGAAGCAATAGTTCTTAGCGCAGTTCAATGACTATAAGGTGATATTTCATGTATAAGTTCGGTGTGGTTGGCGGCGGAGCCGCCGGGATCGCTTTTGCGTATAACTTTATAAAAAATAAGTCGGTTAATCATTGCAAAAGGCCGCTTTCCCTGACGGTGTTCGACAAGCAGGGCTTCAAGGGCGGAATGGCATACAGCAGCGATTTTGACAGCCATATATTAAATATGACGCCGGAAAATATGTCGGCGGATATTTTCGACGAAACGCACTTCGTTGATTGGATCGCCATGCATTTCCCGCAGTTTTGCCAGGATCGTTATCCGCCGCGCTGGCTGTATCGGGAATATCACGACTTTATTCGCGACATGACGATTTATATGGCGGCGGACAGTAACGTCGCGCTGAATTTCGTGACCGCCGAAGTGAATGCCATCGCGCCGCTAGAAGCCGGCTACCGGCTGACCACCACCTGTGGCGGCGCCGAACAGATGAATGCGCTGGTGCTGTGTTCGGGGCACAACCCGCCGGAGTGTCTCTATCCGGTGGATGGCGTGATCGCTTATCAGGCCCACCAGGATCTGCCGCCGATCAACCCTTATTCGAGCATCGGCGTAATCGGCTGCAGCCTGACGGCGATCGATGCCATCGTTGAGCTGATGGAGCGCCTGGGGGCGACCGATATCTGCGCCCTGTCGCGCTCGGGCCTGTTCCCCAGCGTGCAGCCGGCGCTGATGCGTCCGCCGCCGGAGGCGTTTGTTGAGGCGCTACGGCGCTTTGTCGCCGGCAGCGATTTTATTGACGCGCATCAGCTGGTGCATGCGATCAATGCCGCGCTGGCGCGCCACTATCCGGGGCCGGAGCGGCTGACGGTGCTCTCGGCGCTGGGGGAAAGGCGCGATTGCTATCGCGATCTGGCAGACAGTCTCGATCGCGCGCGTTTTGCCCGGGAGCATATCTGCAGCTATCTGGCGGCGATCCACCCGGCGGTGTGCGCCGCCTGGGTCAAGATGGATGCCAACAACCGGCAGGTCTTCATGCGCTTTTACAACTCCTCCTGGATGCGCAATCGGCATGCCATGCCGCTCAAGAACGCCAGCAAGATCGTGGCGGCGCTGGAGAGCCAACGCCTGCGTGCCTGCGGCGGCCTGGTGGATATCAGTAAGGGGACGGACGGGTTTATTCTTCGTTGCCATGAGACGCGGGTGCATGCGCAGTATCTGTTCAACTGCACCACGCCTTCCTATCAACTGCCGCCCAACCGCCTGAGCCATCAGCTGCTGCAAGACGGGTTGGTGCAAGAGAACCTGTTCGGCGGTGTGAAGTGCAACCCGCACACGCTGAAAATCGCCGACCGACGCGGCCGTGAGCAGCATCTCTACTCGCTCGGCGCGCCCGCCAAGGGCGATCTGTTTTACACCTCGGCGATGGAATCCATCACGCGGGATATCAGCAAGATCGTGTTTAACAACCCTATTTTCAACGCAAAGAAGGCTGAAGTATGAAAAACGTAGCGCTCTTTGTCGGCAACGACATTTTCTCCTGGCTGGTGTGTCAGGATCTGATCGCCGCTCTGAAGGACGAGTGTGCCTTTACGGTGTATTTCCCCTTGGCGAAGAGCGCCGGGCGCACGCTGGAGCCGGCGGTTCGCCGCCTGGGGCTGTATGAGCGCGAAGTGCTGAACGATTTCGTGTTCCCGTTCGTGGGCCGCAACGCCGCCGCCTGCGACGGCGCCTATCAGTCGCCGGCCCTGTTCCTGGCCGCCGCCGGGGTAAAAGCACATCGCGTTCTCGACATCAACGACACCGCGTTTATCAGCAGCCTCGGGCATATGGATGGGGTGATCTCCCTGCGCTGTTATCAGAAATTCTCCGCCGACTATGTGCGCGCCTTCAGCCGACGCGGCAAGCTGCTGTGGAACCTGCATCCGGGGGATTTGCCGCGCTATCGCGGGGTGATGACGCTGTTCCGCGCGATGATGAACGGTGACAGGGACTGTGCGGTAACGCTGCATGAAATGGATGAACACTGGGACGCCGGCCCGGTGATCGCCCGTCTGCCCGCCGAGCTGCGTCACGACCTGTCGTTCCTGGAAAACATGATGCTGTTGGGCGTACAGAGCGGCGCTTTCCTGGCGCGTCAGCTGATGCGGGCGGAGCACAGCGAAGCGATAGCGGCGGAAAAGCAGGGCGATTCGCGCTATTGGGGCTTCCCGGACGCGCAGACGCTGGCGCAGGCGGAACAGGCGGGCATTGAGCTGGTGGATCATGACGCCGTGCGCGAGCAGTATCTGGGGCTGTTCGTCGGCGATCGTTTCCACCCGCTGGCGGGGCAGTTCTGCGCCGGGTTCGACGACTTCGTGCGGGCGCACGGCCATGATTGAAACCTTGGTTGTATTGGGTGCCGGTTTTCTGACCGGCATCACCACCATTCTGTTCGGCTTCGGCGGCGGCTTTGTGGTGGTGCCTTTCGTCTATCACCTGATCTCCGCCTCGGGCGAGCAGCCCGGCCAGGCGATGCATATCGCGGTGGCGACCTCGACGGCGGTGATGATCCTCAACGCGAGTTACGCCACGCTGACCAACTGGCGCAGCGGCAACCTGCTGCGCGAAACCATCGTGCCGCTGATCTTTTTCATCGGCATCGGCGCGGCGCTGGGCGCTTTCGCCTCTTCGCTGCTGGCGGACGGCGTGATCCGCGGGCTGTTTGTGGTCTATATGGCGGTGACCATCGCCGATTGTCTGTTCCGCCGGGGTTTTTTGATCAAACCGGCGCGCGCCGAACTGTCCCCCGTCACACTGTGGGGCGGGGGGCCGCTGATCGGCGGCATCGCCACCCTGCTGGGAGTGGGCGGCAGCGTGATGACCGTACCGCTGCTGCGTCGCCATGGTTACGACATGAAATATTGCGTCAGCGCCGCCAACCCGCTGTCGATCCCGGTGGCGGTGATCGGGGCGCTGATGTATATCGTGTTGGGGTGGCACGAGATGAGCGGGCCGCAGTATCTGGGTTACGTCAATCTGAACATTCTGGGGTTGCTGGTGGTCGCGGGGATTGCGGGGATCGTGTTTGCCAGGCGCTGTTTGCCGAAGGTGAGCGATGCGCTGCATGCCAAAATCTACGTGCTGCTGCTGATCGCCGTGCTGATCGCTATCTGCCTCTGAGACAGAAAGGGCGGCCGGATGCCGCCCTGAAAACCGCTTAACGGTGGTATTCGCCCGCCGCTTCCGGCTGGTACAGCAATTCCAGCACTTCAATCCGCGCTTCTTCACCGTTCGGCAATTGCCAGGAGATCTGCTTGCCGACGTGCATGCCGAGCAGCGCTGCGCCCAGCGGCGCCATTACCGACAGCTGATCGTGGCTGTCTTTCAGCGATGCCGGGTAAACCAGCGTACGCACGTGCTCTTCATCGGTGTGCAGATCGCGAAAACGCACGCGGCTGTTCATGGTCACCACGTTGGCCGGCATTTTCTCCGGCGGCAGGATTTCCGCGCGATCCAACTCGTCGTTCAGCGCGGCGGCGACGTCGGTGTTGGCAAAGGCCGGTTGTTCCAATAGCGCATCCAGGCGTTCCGCATCCAGCTCATTAATAGTAATGATGGGTTTGGTCATTCCACTCTCCAGTCAAATCAAAGGGTGCCAGTCTATGCACCCATAAATTCGGAAAAACAACACAAAGCAACACCCCCGCGCCAGAGGAGCGGGGGTGTGGGTAATGTCGATTTGTCCTATTGATAGTAGGCGGTTGGGGCGAGAAAAGAAAGAGATCCCGATCACGAAGGCTTTTATCGTCAATTGTGGCAAAAGAAACGGTTAGCCCGGTTATCTATTTGTTATCTCATTGACTTTTTCACCTTGGTGCCGTTTTGCGAAATGGATCTCCGCGCGTCATTCGATTTCCACTTCAAACTGGAAAAAACCGGTCTACACAGAAAATCCTACCGGGGGTAGGGTAAAGACATTACAGAAAGCGGGTTATTCAGGTGATGCGCTTTACGGCTTACTGATTAATGTAGGATCTAGGGGTACTGAAAAGTGAATGATGGATCTGCTTCGATAAAAGAAATTGAACAATCCGATGTCAGCGAAGCCGGAGCGATCGCCGCTCGGGTATTGGCGGATATTACCGCGATGCTGAATGCTGAGAATATTTATACCAATGCGGTGCAGCAACAGATGCTGGAATCGCATATTCGCGCCATGGTGCTGCGTTCAATAACCGGTGAGCCGTTGCCGGAGGTGGATAAATCGTTGTTCGACGAAATCTCTGCCGAATCCATGCAAATGGCGGAGCGCGTGGTGAATCAGTTTGACACATTGCCTATCGAAGAAGCCTATTTACTGTCAGTGCACTTCGAAGTGGCGAAAGATAATAACGCATAGCGGTTAACGCATCGATTTCAATCAGGAGAAAATACCATGGGTCAAATTACCGTAGTGATCGGCGATCGTTTGGGCAAAGGGCAAAAAGTCGGCCAGGGCGTTGAAAACGCAGGCGGAAAAGCGGTGGTTATCCCCGGCGTGGCGGCAGATATGAAACTGGGCGACGTCATGAAAGCGGAAAACGCGCAGTTGGGCATCTCTTTTTGCGGCAGCGGCGGCGCCGGCGCGATTACCGCGCAAACCAAATACGGCTACAAAGCCAAATACGGCATGCGTTCGGTGGAAGAGGGCGTGACGGCAATTAACGAAGGCTGCAACGTGCTGGGTTTCGGCTTTATGGATAAAGAAGAGCTGGGCCAGAAACTGGTGGAAGCCTACGTCAAAAAACATGGCAATCCATAATGAAAGAGCAATATACCACATCGGTAAAGGTGGAGGGTAAAGGCGACAGCAAAGCGAAAGCTTTTGCTTCCGCCTTGGCTAATGTGCAGGGTGCGGTATTAAAGTCCACCAACAATATTCTGCTGCGTATCGAGCCGCAGGACGTCAGCGTAGTGAAAGCGGAAGAGAAAATAACTAAAGAGAAATTTCTTTTCTTCTTTTTGCCGCGTGAAAGAAAGCGCTATGCCGTTTCTCTGGAAATAACCGTGAACGTAACCATTATCAATACCGAGAAGGTTGTCTTCGTCACGAAATAAAAACGTTAGCATAAATGAAAGGGTATACTGATGTTTTTAATCATCTTATTTAAATCGATTATTATCGGTGGGCTGGTGGGCGTCGGCGTAGGGGCCGGCGCCGCACGCATGTTCCACGCACCGACAACACAGGGCATGGGGGCGTTTCGCACCCTGGGCGAGCTGAACTCCTGCGAGGGCGATCCGGCTTCCCACTTCTCATTCGGTCTGGGCTTCTTCTTCAACGCCTGGGCGTCTTCCGTGGCGGCGGGCTCCTTCACGCAGGACGTCGATCACCGCATCATCCCGCACTGGGGCGCGGCGGCCCTGATGGTCAAGAACCGCAATCTGGCGCAAACGCTGCACGATCCGAAAAAAATGGCCATCGCCTGCGGCATCATCGGCATGTTGGTAGTGGCGTTCCTCAATACCACCGCTTCCGCCGTGCCTGCCGCGCTGCAAGTCACCGCGATCAAGGTGCTGGTGCCGGCGGCCAACCTGCTGGTGAACACCGTGATGCCGGTGATCTTCTGGCTGGCGGCGATCGACGCCGGGCGCCGCTCCGGCTTCTGGGGCACCATCTTCGGCGGCCTGGCGCAGCTGATCATGGGCAACGCCGTACCGGGCCTGGTGCTGGGCATTCTGATCGGCAAAGGCGTGGAAGAGAGCGGCTGGAACAAGATCACCAAGATCATGATGGCGGTGATCGTGCTGCTGTTCGTGCTGAGCGGCTTCTTCCGCGGCTTCGACATGAAAGTTCTCGAGTCCTTCAGCCTCGGCGTGCCGGGCTGGCTGGACGCCATTCACAACACCCTGAGCGGTAAATAAGGAGCGGGATGATGGAAGAGCAAACCCAAAAAGGCTTCTGGTACGCCGACTGGTCATTCCCGATTTTTGTTGGCCTGCTGTCCTCCGGCGTGTTCGCCGGGACGCACATGTACTACCTGTACGGCATCGGCGCCTTTAACGAAGTGGCGTTCGTTTCCATGCTGCGGGCGGGGATGGATACCGGCGTGTATGGCGCGGTGGCGGCGTTCGGCGCCAGCTTCCTGTTCGCGCGCATCATCGAAGGCTCGCTGGTGGGCATCCTGGATATCGGCGGCGCGATCCAGACCGGCGTCGGGCTGGGCGTACCGGCGCTGCTTTTGGGGGCCGGCATCGTGTTCCCGGTTGCCAACTTTGCCGCTTCGCTGGCCACCGGCCTGATCATCGGTCTGGCGATCGGTTACGTGATCATCCTGGCGCGCAAATTCACCATCAATCAGAGCAACTCCACCTACGGGGCGGACGTGATGATGGGCGCGGGCAACTCGTCGGGCCGCTTCCTCGGGCCGTTGATCATCCTGTCGGCGATGACCGCCTCGATCCCGATCGGCATCGGTTCGCTGCTCGGCGCGCTGCTGTTCTATATCTGGGGTAAACCGATCACCGGCGGAGCGATCCTCGGCGCGATGATCCTGGGGGCGATCTTCCCGGTAGCCATTTCTTAAGAGGCCTGCGCCAGGCGCCGCCCGATGCTGCGGCGGCGCCCGGGCTAACAGGAGCAATGTGGTATGTATGACTTAGTAATCAGAGGCGCCAGACTGGCGGACGATACGCTGATCGATCTGGCGGTGAAAGACGGCAAAATAGCCTCGGTGGGGCGGTTGGCGGCGGACGTCAGCGCCGTTCGCCAACTGGATCTGGCGGGCAACTGCCGCCTGAGTGCCGGT
The DNA here is from genome assembly GCF_020858655.1 of Serratia montpellierensis. Classification (NCBI taxonomy): domain Bacteria; kingdom Pseudomonadati; phylum Pseudomonadota; class Gammaproteobacteria; order Enterobacterales; family Yersiniaceae; genus Serratia; species Serratia montpellierensis. The sequence continues at coordinate 160,571 of NZ_VOSN01000021.1, read as the reverse complement.
TGGATCGATGCGCACGTGCACTGCTATCCCGACTCGCCGATTTACCATGACGAGCCGGATCGGGTCGGCATCGCCAGCGGCGTCACCAGCGTGGTCGATGCCGGCAGCACCGGCGCCGACGATATCGACGCTTTTTATCAACTGACGCGCAGCGCCAAAACCAACGTTTTCGCCTTCCTCAACATCTCGCGTATCGGCCTGCTGCGGCAGAACGAGCTGGCGGAGTTGACGGACATCGACAAGCGCGAGGCCGGCCAGGCCATCGCCAACCACCCCGGCTTTATCATCGGCATCAAGGCGCGCATGAGCAGCAGCGTAGTGGGCAAGAACGGCACCCGACCGCTGGTATTGGCCAAAGAGATCCAGCAGGAAAATCGCCAATTGCCGCTGATGGTGCATATCGGCAACAACCCGCCGAATCTGGACGAGATCGCCGATCTGCTGACCCGTGGCGACATCATCACCCACTGCTACAACGGTAAACCGAACCGCATTCTGACGCCGGCGGGCACGCTGCGCGAGTCTATCCAGCGCGCGCTGCGGCGCGGCGTGTTGCTCGACGTGGGGCACGGCACCGCCAGCTTCAGCTTCGAGGTGGCGCGCCAGGCGATCACGCTGGGTATTTTGCCGCACACCATCAGCTCCGATATTTACTGCCGCAACCGCATGAACGGGCCGGTGCATAGCCTGGCGACGGTGATGTCCAAATTCTTCAGCGTCGGCCTGACGCTGCCGCAGGTGATCGCCTGCGTGACGGAGAACGCCGCATCGGCGCTGCAGCTGAGCGGCAAAGGGCGGCTGGAGCCGGGCTATGACGCCGACTTCACGCTGTTTGAACTGCGCCGGGAACCGCAGGTCTTCGCCGACGCCGAAGGGCAAACCGCCGAGGGCGAACAGCTGTTGGTGCCGCTGGCCGCCGTGGTGGCCGGGGAAATCCTATTAACCGAACAAGGGGAGGCAAGCCATGTCTTCGATTTATGAAAAATACGGTTTGAAGCAGGTGATCAACACCTCCGGCCGCATGACCATTCTCGGCGTTTCTACGCCGCGCCAGGACGTGATCGACGCCGTTGACTACGGCCTGAACCACTATTTCGAAATCAAGGATCTGGTCAACAAGACCGGCGCCTACATCGCCGATCTGCTCAACGTGGAGGACGCGGTGATCGTTTCCTGCGCCTCGGCGGGCATCGCCCAGTCGGTGGCTGCCGTGATCGTCAAAGATAACGCCAATCTGCTGGTGAACCTGCACTCGGCGCCGGTGACCGTGCCGCGCGAGATCGTGCTGCCGCGCGGCCACAACGTCAACTTCGGCGCGCCGGTGGACACCATGGTGGCGCTGGGCGGCGGCAAGGTGGTGGAGGCGGGTTACGCCAACGAATGTTCGCCGGAGCAGATTGAAGCCTGCATCACGCCGCAGACCGCGGCGATCTTGTACGTCAAATCGCACCACTGCGTGCAGAAAAGCATTTTGTCCGTCGAACAGGCGGCGGTCGTGGCGCGCAAGCATAACCTGCCGCTGATCGTCGACGCCGCGGCGGAAGAAGATCTGATGTGTTACTACCAGATGGGGGCCGATCTGGTGATCTACAGCGGTGCTAAAGCCATCGAGGGGCCGACCAGCGGTCTCGTGATCGGCAAGAAACAGTACGTCGAGTGGGTGAAGCTGCAATCCGGCGGCATTGGCCGGGCGATGAAGGTCGGCAAAGAGGGCATCCTCGGCCTGACGCAGGCGATTGAAAGCTATCTGACGCTTGAGAAAACCACCGGGCAACAGATGGTGGCGCGGATGACGCCGTTCCTCGACAGCCTCAATACCCTGACCGGCGTCAGCGCCAAGACCGTCTGGGACAGCGCCGGCCGCGATATCGCCCGCGCCGAGATTACCTTCGACGAAGCGGTGTTGGGGCGGTCGACCTATGACATCGTCCAGGCGCTGAAAACCGGCGATATTGCCATCTACTTCCGCGGCTACAAGGCCAACGAGGGCAAGATTGAGGTTGATGTGCGCAGCGTCGACGAGCGGCAACTGATGACCGTCTTTACCTGTATCAAAAACCTGTTTACGGAGAAACAAGCATGAAGCTGCAGCCTAACTACTATCGCGACCGCGTCTGCCTGAACGTGCTGGCCGGCTCCAAAGCCAACGCGCAGGACATCTACGCCGCGGCGGAAGGCCATGTGCTGGTGGGCGTGCTCTCCAAGAACTACCCGGACGTCGACAGCGCGGTGACCGACATGCTGCGCTATGCGCGCCTGATCGAAAACGCACTGTCGGTTGGCCTGGGCGCCGGCGATCCGAAACAGTCGGCGATGGTCAGCCTGATCGCTCAGCAGGTGCAGCCGCAGCACGTTAACCAGGTGTTTACCGGCGTCGGCGCTAGCCGCGCGCTGCTGGGCCAGAACGACAGCGTGGTCAACGGCCTGGTATCGCCGACCGGCCGCGTCGGCTGGGTGAAGATTTCTACCGGCCCCTTGAGCGCCGCGGCGCCTGACGGCATCGTGCCGGTGGAAACCGCCATCGCTTTGCTGAAGGACATGGGCGGCAGCTCCATCAAGTATTTCCCGATGGGCGGCCTGAAATGCAAGGACGAATACCAGTACGTTGCCAAGGCCTGCGCCGAACATGACTTTATGCTGGAGCCGACCGGCGGCATCGATCTGGAGAACTACGAGCCGATCGTCGAGATCGCGCTGGCGGCCGGCGTGAAACGGGTGATCCCGCATATCTATAGCTCGATCATCGACGCCGCCAGCGGCGACACGCGTCCGCAGGACGTGAAAACCCTGCTGGCGATGACCAAAAAGCTGGTGGGCTGAACGCACAATGGGATGAGGTAAACGCTGGGAGGCGAAGGTTTTCCCGTGGCGCGGCATGCCGCGCCGTTACCTATACTCAGGTCTGAGGATTACTATGCGAAACTGGCAGGCTCCAACCCGACGCACCGCGTTGTTCCTGGCGCTGCTGGCCGTGACCGGCCCGGCGCTGCATGCTGAGGATGCAATGAATTCCACGTCATCTCATTTCGCCTATATCGGCACCTACAATCCCAACGGCGAAGGCGTTTACCGGGTGCAGGTCGATCCGGCCAGCGGTGCGCTGAGCCACGCCACGCTGGTCAGCAACGTGCCGAATCCGGCGCAGCTGACGTTGGGCGCTGATGGCAAGACGCTGTATGTCGCCAGCGAAGTGGCCGATTTCAACGGCGGCAAACACGGCAGCATCACCGCTTACCGGGTCAATCCGGCCGACGGCGGCCTGACGCAGCTCAACCAGGTGGATTCGCAGGGGGCGGGGCCGGTGTATCTCTCCTCGACGCCGGACGGGCGGCATTTGCTGGTGGCCAACTACGTCAGCGGCAGCGTGGCGGCTTTCCCGATCGAAGCGGACGGCAGCCTGGGCGCCGCCAGCTCGGTGCAGCAACAGCAGGGCCCGGCGGGCGCGGCCAAACCGGCGGCGGCGGTGAACGGCAGCTTCGCCATCAGCGATCACAATGGCCCGCATGCCCATATGATCGCCAGCGATCCGAGCGGCAAGTTCGTGTTCTCCACCGATCTGGGGTTGGATCGCATCTACCAATGGCGCTTTGACGCGGCGAGCGGCCGGCTGACGCCGAACGATCCGCCGTGGATCGCCGCCTCTTCCGCCGGCGCGGGTCCGCGTCACTTTGTGTTCCATCCGGACGGCGAAACCGTGCTGCTGGTGAACGAAGAGGCCTCGACGTTGACCAGCTACCGTTTTGATCGCCAAAAAGGTACTCTGAAACAACTGCATGCGGTTTCCGCGCTGCCCGCCGACTATCAGGGCACCAGCTTCGCTTCGGGGCTGGCGCTCAGCAAGAACGGCGACACGCTGTACGTCGCCAACCGGCTGCATAACAGCATTGCCCAGTTCAGCGTGGGCGCCGGCGGTGAGTTGAAACCGGTGGCGGAAACCTGGACGCGTGGCGATTATCCGCGTTCGCTGGCGCTGAGCCCGGATGGCCGCTATCTGTATGCGTTGAACCAGCGCAGCGATAACGTCACCCGCTTCAGCGTAAACCCGACGGATGGCAAACTCAGCTTTGTGGGCGGCTATCTGCCGATCGGCAGCCCCTCGCAAATGGCGTTCCTGCCGCCGCCGAAGTAACCCGTGGCCCGCCCGGTTCACCGGGCGGGTTGCCTGATTGACGGACACAGAATGGTGCGATTTCCTTACCCGCGTTTGGCTTACTTGTTCGATGCTTTGCAAACCGAGACTTTGCCGCAGGATGAGCTGGCGAAGCGTTTCGCTGTGTCTACCCGCACGGTGCGGGCGGATATCACCGCGCTGAACGAGATCCTGGATAAATACGGCGCGCGTTTCGTGCATAACCGCGGGGCCGGCTATCGCCTGCAGGTCGATAACGCCGCGCTGTTCAGCGCCCTGCAGCATCAGGAGCGCCGCAAGCACGCCACCCCGCGCAGCGCGCAGGAGCGGGTGCATTATCTGCTGGTGCGTTTTTTGACCTCAGCCTTTTCCCTCAAACTGGAGGATCTGGCCGACGAATGGTTCGTCAGCCGCGGCACGCTGCAAAACGACATGGCTGAGGTGAGAGAGCGCCTGGCGCACTATCAATTGACGATCGAAACCAAGCCGCGCTACGGCATGAAGCTGTTCGGCGCCGAGATGGCGATCCGTGCCTGCCTCACCGATCTGCTGTTCCAGCTGCAGCTGGCCGATGCCGAGAACCCGCTGCTCAACAACGAGATCCTGCTGCAGCCGCAGGTAGCGGCGTTCGCCGGATTGCTGCACCCGCTGCTGTCGCAATATGCCATTCGCCTGACCGACGAGGGCGAACAGTACCTGATCTTCTACTGCGCGGTGGCGCTGCGGCGCATTAACGACGGCTATCCGCTGCCGGACTTCGAGGTGGAGGACGGCGACGACGCGGTGCGTCAGGTGTCGACCCGCCTGGCGTCGGAGCTGCGTGCGGCCTCCGGCAAAGAGATCTCGATGGCCGAAGAGGCCTATCTGCGGGTCAACATCGCCGCGCGGCGCGTGCAGGACGTGCAGCCGACCGAGATCAACGCCGACGATGAAGAAGCGCTGGTGGACTACATCCTGTCCTACATCAACGCGCACTATAACTACAACCTGCAGGGCGACGAGCAGCTGCGGGCCGATCTGCTCACCCATATCAAGACCATGATTACGCGGGTGAAATACCAGATCAATATCCCCAATCCGCTGTTGGCCAATATCAAGCAGCACTATCCGATGGCTTACGACGTGACGCTGGCGGCGGTCTCCAGCTGGGGCAAATACACCCCCTATACCCTGAGCGAGAACGAGATAGGCTATCTGGTGTTGCACATCGGTGTGGGGCTGGAGCGGCATTACAACATCGGTTATGAACGGCACCCACAGGTGATGCTGGTGTGCGATACCGGCAACTCGACGGTGCGCATGATCCAGGCGCAGATTGCGCGCAAATATCCGCAGCTGGTGATGACGCGCATCGTCTCACTGCGCGATTACGAGATGCTTGCACATATCGACGAAGACTTCGTGATTTCCAACGCCCGCATCGGCGAAAAGAACAAGCCAGTGGTGGTGATGTCGCCGTTCCCGACCGATTACCAGCTGGAGCAACTGGGCAAGCTGGTGCTGGTGGATCGCACCAGACCGTACATGCTGGAGAAGTTCTTCGACGCCGAGCATTTCATGGTGCTCAACGAGCCGCTGACGCAGGCGGAGCTGTTCAGCCGGGTGTGCGGCCAACTGGAGCGGGAGGGGTACGTCGGCGCGGATTTTTATCCGTCGCTGGTCGAACGCGAGGCGATCGTCTCCACGCTGCTGGGCGAGGGCATCGCGCTGCCGCACTCGCTGGGGCTGCTGGCCAAAAAAACCGTGGTGGTGACGCTGCTGGCGCCGCAGGGCGTCGCCTGGGGTGAAGGCGAGGTCGCGCACGTGATTTTCCTGCTGGCGATCAGCAAGAGCGACTATGAAGAGGCGATGGCGATCTACGAGCTGTTCGTTACCTTCGTGCGTGAACGCTCAATGAGCCGCCTGTTGGGCAGCGACAGCTTCGACAGCTTTAAAGCGGTGGCGCTGGACTGCCTGAGCCGAAGTTGAGTGGGAGATGATATGGGGAGGCGCAAGGGCGCGCCCTTAGCGGCTAATCTTCATCAAACCCGGAGTTGAACAGCTCGACCACCGCCGCCAGCGCGTTGACTTCGTCGGGGCCGGTCGCTTCGACTTCGATATGCCGGCCCTGGGCGGAATCCAGCATCAGCAGCGCGATGACGCTGCTGGCTTCGGCCTCGGTGCCGCTTTCGTTGCGCAGCATCACCTCAGCGTCGAAGCTTTGCACCAGCTCGAACAGTTTCATCGCCGGGCGCGCGTGCATGCCCAGCTTGTTTTTGATTTCAACCGTCTGTTTGACCGTCATTGTTTACGCTTTTCCAGCGTGCGGTGGCGCGACTGCACGTTCTTGCCGCGTGAGCGGAAGTAATCGGCCAGCTGTTCCGCCACGTACACCGAGCGGTGTTTACCGCCGGTACAGCCGATGGCGACCGTCAGGTAGCTGCGGTTGTTGGTTTCCAGCATCGGCAGCCATTGTTCCAGGTAGCTGCGGGTCTGGTAGATGAAGTTGTGCACTTCGGTATGGCGATCGAGGAACGACGCGACCGGCTTGTCCAGACCGGTCATCGGCCGCAGCTTCGGATCCCAGTGCGGGTTCGGCAGGAAGCGCACGTCGAACACGTAGTCGGCGTCGATCGGAATGCCGTGCTTGAAGCCGAAGGATTCGAACACCATGGTCAGCTCACGCTCACGCTTGCCCAACAGGCGGGTGCGCAGCATTTCGGCCAGTTCGTGCACCGACATTTCCGAGGTATCGATAATCAGGTCAGCCCGCGAGCGCAGCGGTTCGAGCAGATCGCTCTCTTCGTCGATGGCGCTTTCCAGCGACAGGTTTTTGCTGGAGAGCGGGTGCAGGCGGCGGGTGTCGCTGTAACGGCGGATCAGCGTGTTGCGATCGGCGTCGAGGAACAGCAACTGCGGCGAGAAGCTGTCCGGCAGCTGAGTCATCGCGTATTCGAATACTTCCGGCGATTCCGGCATGTTGCGTACGTCGATGCTGACCGCCGCGGAGATATTGCGTTCCGCCAGCGTGTTGGCGAGCTGCGGCAGCAGCACCACCGGCAGGTTGTCAACGCAGTAAAAACCCATGTCTTCCAGCGCCCGCAAGGCGACGGATTTTCCGGAACCGGAACGGCCGCTGACAATCATCAGCACCATGTGGCAACTCCCCTGGCATCGCGGCGGCGTTCATCGCCACCGGTGGAAACTTTGTTATTCCGGCCGCAGCCGGATCCATCATCGTGAAACAGTAGCGTTATCCGGGCTGGAAGTCACGCCGGCCGGGCATCACTCGGTGATGATTTGGTAAAGTTCTTCGTCGCTCTGCGCGGCGCGCAGGCGGCGGCATACGGTCTTGTCGGCCAGGCGTTTGGCGACCAGCGACAGGGTATGCAAATGGGTTTTGCACTGATCGGCAGGCACCAGCAGCGCGAACAACAGGTCGACCGGCTGGTTGTCGATAGCGTCGAAAGCGATGGGTTGGTCGAGACGGATAAACACGCCAACGGCCCGCAGTGTGTCCTCTTCCAGTTTGCCGTGGGGAATGGCGATACCGTTGCCGATACCGGTGCTGCCCATGCGCTCCCGGGTGAGAACCGCGTCAAACACCACCTGCGAAGGCAGATTGAGCTGTTTGGCGGCCAGTTCGCTGATAATTTCCAAAGCCCGCTTTTTGCTGGTGCAGTGTACCGAGCTTTTGGTGCACTCGATGTTTAACACCGAGCTTAATTGCATATATTCGTTGTTCATCTCATCTTCACTTAAAACCGCGCCGCCGGGCGCACCCGGCAAGGCGGTTTTTCGTCGGTTTTAACCCTGATTACCGTTCGGCGCGTCACCCATGCGGGTCACGCGCCGAAGGGCGAGGCTGCGACGGCGGCAACCTCACGGAATGGGTTAGGGTGTCAGTGTTGCTTCAATTTGTCTTTATGTTTGTTCAATTGACGTGCCAATTTGTCGATCAGCGTATCAATTGCGGCATACATATTCTCGTCTTCCGAGGTGGCGTGCAACTCGCCTCCATTCACGTGCACCGTTGCTTCCGCAATTTGCTGCACTTTTTCCACACTTAATACAACATACACCTGATTGATGCGATCAAAATACTGTTCGAGTTTGGCGAACTTGTTGTTCACGAACTCGCGCAACGGATCGGTGATTTCGATGTGGTGTCCGGTAATGTTGAGCTGCATAGTGTCTTCCTTCTCAATAGAGGTCAAACCAACTGTTTGCGTTGGTTCGACGGCGGGATGGACAAAGACTCTCGGTACTTGGCGACGGTGCGCCGCGCCACGATGATCCCCTGATCGGAGAGCAGGGTGGCCAGCTTGCTGTCGCTGAGTGGTTTGGCGGGGTTTTCCGCCGCAATCAATTTCTTCACCAACGCGCGGATCGCCGTCGAGGAGGCTTCGCCGCCGCTGTCGGTATTCACGTGGCTGGAGAAGAAATATTTCAATTCGAAAATGCCGCGCGGGCTGTGCAGAAACTTCTGCGTGGTGACGCGCGAGATCGTCGATTCATGCATCTCCACGGCCTGGGCGATATCCGCCAGCACCATGGGTTTCATAAACTCTTCGCCTTGCTCGAAGAACGCCTGCTGTTGGCTGACGATGCAGCGGGTGACCTTCAGCAGCGTTTCGTTGCGGCTCTCCAGGCTTTTAATCAACCACTTGGCTTCCTGCAGGTTGCTGCGGATAAACTGGCCGTCGGCTTCGCTGCGGGCGCTGTTGCCCAGCGCGGCGTACTGCTGATTGATCTTCAAACGCGGCACGCTGTCGCCGTTGAGCTCGACCGTCCACGTGTTCTGCGTCTTGCGCACCAGCACGTCCGGGATCACGTATTCCGATTCGCCGGTATTGATCGACTGCCCCGGGCGCGGATCGAGCGACTGAATCAGCAGCATCGCTTCTTTCAGTGTATCTTCTTTTAGCCGGGTTGATCGCATCAGGCTGCGAAAGTCGTGGTTGGCCAACAGATCCAGATGGTCGCTGATGATCAGCCGCGCTTCGGCCAGATAAGGGGTGTCTTTGGCGTATTGGGAGAGCTGCACCAGCAGGCAATCGCGCAGATCGCGCGCGGCGACGCCGATCGGGTCGAAACGCTGCACGCGCTTCAACACCGCCTCGACTTCATCGAGGGTCACGTTCTCGTCGCCCAGGCTTTCCAGAATGTCTTCCAGCGGCACGGTGAGATAGCCGGTGTCGTCCACCGCATCGACGATGGAGGTGGCGATGGCGGCGTCGGTATCGGAGAACGGCGTTAGATCCACCTGCCACATCAGGTAATCCTGCAGCGTTTGGGTGGTCTCGCCCTGATAGACCGGCAGCTCGTCGTCGCTGTAGTCGGTGCCGGTGCCGGACGGCGTGCCGGCGGTGTAGATCTCATCCCAGGTGGCGTCCAGCGGCAGCTCTTCCGGCATGTCTTTCTGTTCCAGCGCCTCGCGGGTATCGAGCCCCTCGGTCTCCTGGGTTTCTTTGGCGTCGATTTCGTCGTGCAGATCGGTCTGTTCAAGCAGCGGATTGCTCTCCAGCGCCAGCTGGATCTCTTGCTGAAGCTCAAGCGTGGACAACTGCAGCAGGCGGATCGCCTGCTGGAGCTGAGGAGTCATGGCCAGCTGTTGGCTGAGCCTGAGTTGCAAACCTTGCTTCATAGTCTTCTGTCTACTTCCGTTAACGGTGTCGCCCCGCGGGGCGCGCCGGCGTTCAGAGGCGGAACTCTTCGCCCAGATAAACGCGTTTTACCTGCTCGTCGGCCAGAATAGCATCCGGCGTGCCGTGGGCAATCAGTTTGCCCTGGCTGACGATGTAGGCGCGTTCACACACGTCCAGCGTTTCGCGCACGTTGTGGTCGGTGATCAGCACGCCCAGGCCGCTGTCACGCAGGTGCTCGATGATTTTTTTGATGTCGATAACGGAAATCGGATCCACCCCGGCGAAGGGTTCGTCCAGCAGAATGAATTTCGGGTTGGCCGCCAGCGCGCGGGCGATTTCGACGCGGCGGCGTTCGCCGCCGGACAGCGCCTGGCCGAGGCTGTCGCGCAGATGGGAGATATGGAACTCTTCCATCAGCTCTTTGGCGCGGTCTTCGCGTTGTTCGCTGGTGAGGTCGGGGCGAATCTCCAGCACCGCCATCAGGTTGTCGTACACGCTCAGGCGACGGAAGATCGACGCTTCCTGCGGCAGGTAACCGATGCCGCGGCGCGCGCGGGCGTGCAGCGGCAGCAGGCTGATGTCTTCTTCGTCGATCACGATGCGCCCGGCGTCGCGCGGCACGATGCCGACCACCATGTAGAAGGTGGTGGTTTTACCGGCGCCGTTCGGCCCGAGCAGGCCGACGATCTCGCCGGATTTCACTTTCAGGCTGACGTCTTCGACAACTTTACGGCCCTTGTAGGCTTTCGCCAGGTTTTCTGCGATGAGTGTTGCCATAAGTGATTAGTTACTCTTTTTTTGCCCGTTTTTGTCTTGCAACTGCGACGGTACCAGAACCGTTGTCACGCGTTTGCCTTTGTCGCTGAACGCCTGCATTTGCTGCTGTTGCACCAGATAGGTGATGCGATCGCCTTTCACGTTGCTGTCGAGCTGCTCCAGATAGGCGTTGCCCGTCAGGGTCACCAGCTGGGTCGCCACGTCGTAGCGCACTTTTTGCGCGTGGCCTTTGACCGGCTTGCCGCTGTCCTGCATCTGGTAGAAGGTTACCGGGTTGCCGAACGCTTCAATATAGGTCTTATTCTGATCTCCGCCCGGGCGGGTGACGACCACCTTGTCGGCGCGAATATCGATGGTTCCCTGTTTGATCACCACGTTGTCGGTGAAGGTGCTGACGTTGCTTTGCATGTCCAACGACTGCTTGAGCGAGTCGATGCTGACCGGCTGGCTGGAGTCGGATTTCAGCGCCAGAGCGGGGGCGCTGGCGGCCAAAACTAAGCTGCCGAGCAACAGGTTACGGAGTTGTTTTTTGGTTCTGAATTTCATAGTTGGTCTTAACCTTATCAATCAGCTCAGCGGTTTTGGTCCGCAGGTTCCCACGCATTTTCATGCCGTTAGAGGTAAAATTGGTCCCGTAAAGCGTGACTTCGTCATCGGAGGTGACGTCTTGGGTGACCAGGTTTACCTGAGCGTTGTCCGTCTTAATTTTTTCCAGCTGCGAGGTGGTGGTCAGGCTGTTTACCTCGACGTGACCATACAGATACAGCATCCGGTCTTTAGTCAGTTTGGCGCGATCGGCGCGAACTGACCAGGTGGCCACCGCATTCTCATCGAACAGCGTCATCACCGGCTGGGTGAACCAGCTCAGCTCGCCGGCGGTGTAATACTTCGCGTCTTCCGCCACCAGTTTGTAATTCAGCTTGCCGGCCGGGTTGTACACCACGGTGACCGTGTGCTGGCTCTGGTAGGTCGGATCCTGATCGTTGACCGGGCCAGGGGCCGTGTCGTCGCTGAAGTCCGTCATGTTCCAGCCGATCAGCGCCAGAACGATCACCGTCAACAGGATGGTGATCCACAGTTTGGTTTTACTCATATCGACAGCCCTTTGGCGTCCTCCAGCTTATTTTGAGCCAAAAGAATGATGTCGCACAGTTCGCGCACCGCGCCGCGGCCGCCGGCAATGCGGGTGACGTAGTGGGCGCGCGGCGTCAGCAGCGGGTGGGCGTCCGCCACCGCGACCGCCAGGCCGACCTGCGCCATCACCGGCCAGTCGATCAGGTCATCGCCGATATAGGCGACCTGATCCGCCGTTAACGACAGTTTATCCAACAGTTCGCGGAAGGCCAAAAGCTTATCGGATTGCCCCTGATACAGATGGGTGATGCCGAGCGTCTGCGCGCGGTCTTCCAGCAGCTTGGCGGAGCGTCCGGTGATGATCGCCACCTCGATGTCCGAGGTTTTCAAGCAGCGGATGCCGTAACCGTCGCGCACGTTGAACGCCTTCAATTCTTCACCGTTGTTGCCCATGAAGATCAGGCCGTCCGACAGCACGCCGTCAACGTCGCAAATCAACAGGCGGATGTTCCCGGCACGCGCCATAACCTCTTGTTCTACCGGCCCGTAGCAGGTTTCTACCATACCCATTCCGTTCTATTCCTTAATTAAACGACGCCGGCGCGCAGCATGTCATGCATATGTACCACACCCAGCAACTGGTCGCCATCGGCAACCAGCAGCGCGGTGATGTGGCGTTGTTGCATCAGGTTCAATGCATCGACCGCCAGAATATTGGGGCGCACCCGCACGCCGCCCGGCGTCATGACGTCGGCAATCTTCGCCTCGTGCAGGTTGATGCCCATGTCGAACACCCGGCGAAGGTCACCGTCGGTGAAGATGCCGGCGATTTTCATCAGATCGTCGCAAATCACCGTCAGGCCCAGATTTTTTCGAGTAATTTCCAGCAGCGCATCGCGCAACGAGGCGTCGGCGCTGACGTGGGGCATTTCGTCGCCGCTGTGCATGATATCGCTAACCCGCAGCAGCAGTTTGCGGCCGAGTGCGCCGCCCGGATGCGACAGCGCGAAATCTTCCGGCGTGAAACCGCGCGCTTTCAGCAGCGCGACGGCCAGCGCATCGCCCATCACCAGCGTGGCGGTGGTGCTGGTGGTCGGCGCCAGCCCCAGCGGGCAGGCTTCCTGCGGCACCTTGATGCACAGGTGGATATCCGCCGCCTTGCCCATCGAGCTTTCCGGATTGTTGGTCATACAGATGAGGGTGATCTGCTGACGTTTCAACACCGGGATCAGCGCCAGGATCTCGCTGGACTCACCGGAGTTGGAGATGGCGAGCACAATGTCCTGCGGGGTGACCATGCCCAAATCGCCATGGCTGGCCTCCGCCGGATGAACGAAAAATGAGGGGGTGCCGGTGCTGGCGAAGGTCGCGGCGATCTTGCAGCCGATATGGCCGGATTTGCCCATGCCCATCACCACCACTTTGCCGCCGCAGGCGGCGATCGTTTCGCAGGCGCGGGTGAAGTCTGCGTTGATGTAGCGGTCGAGCTGAGCCAGCCCTTCACGCTCTATCTGCAGCACTTCTTTGCCGGCCTGTTGAAAATCGAAGCCCGGTTGCAACTCAATGTTCGACATACTCATTCCCGTCGGTTTAGCCGAAAGTACTGAAAGGGTTAAAGAACAGCACCGCAAGATACGCAATAAAGCCGCATAATAACAGCGCGCCCGCCAGGTGGCCGATGCGATGCTTGCGGCCGATGCACAGCACGCTCAGCAGGACGCTGGCCGCCAGCATCACCCAGTAATCGCGCTGGAAGGCGGCGGCATCCACGCTACCCGGCGACAGCAGGGCGGGTACGCCCAGCACGATCACCGTGTTGAAAATATTGGAGCCGATGATATTACCAATCGCCATATCATCCTCGCCCTTCAGCGCCCCGGCGATGGACGTGGCCAGTTCGGGCAGGCTGGTGCCGATGGCAATAATGGTCAAGCCGACCACCAGTTCGCTCAGGCCGAAATAGTGTGCAATCACCGTCGCGTTATCGACCACCATTCTGGAAGAGAGCGGCAGAATGATAAACGCCAGCACCAGCCACAGCACCGCCACGGTATTGCTGCTGTCCTGCGGCAGTTCGGCGATCTGCTCCATGGTCAGGCTGTCGCTGCCCTCGCGCTGCGCCAGCCGGGCGATTTTCAGCATCAGCAGGATGAAGCCCGCGGCGGCGGCCAGCAGCAGCACACCGTCCAGCCTGCTCAGCGTGCCGTCCATCAACACGAAACCGCACAATACTGTGACCGCTAACATCAGCGGCAGTTCGCGCCGCAGTATCTCGGAGCGCGCAGCCAGCGGGTGGATCAGCGCCGCCACGCCCAGGATCAATAAAATGTTGGTGATGTTGGAACCTAATACGTTGCCGACGGCCATATCTATCTGCCCGTTGAGCGCGGCGGTGGTCGACACAATCAGCTCCGGCAGCGACGTGCCGATACCGACGATGGTCATGCCGATGATCAACGGCGGCACGCCAAGCGAGCGGGAAATCACGGCAGCACCATAAACTAAGCGATCTGCACCGTACACCAGTAGAAATAAACCAACGATTAATAATGCTATCGCGAGAAACATGCAGGGTCCTTTGTCGGGTATTATCCCGGTTCGTTGGTTAAAGCCGTCAATGCGGCGGTATTGCTTGCCCTCCGTTGCGCGCGTGAGAGCCACAGCAACGGTTTTTCCCGGCTAATAGTTGAACACTTTCGTTTTTTTTCGTTATGGCGCCAATTTTGACCGGGTGGCGCGAAAAAGTAAAACCAATGGCACCATTGGTTGCGAAATGGCAGTAAGTTTTTGTAAAGATGAGACGGATTGTGCCCATTGCTTTAACATCACGGGTAGATTCAGCAAAAGATGAGTCGTAAAGGGTCCATTAACATGCTCCAAAAGGCAGATAATTTGGTCGAAGTGCGCGACATGAGCTTCTCGCGCGGCGACCGACGGATATTTGAAGACATCAACCTGACGGTGCCTCGCGGTAAGATCACGGCGATCATGGGGCCATCGGGCATCGGCAAAACCACGCTGCTGCGTCTGATCGGCGGTCAGCTGGCCCCGGACCGCGGGGAAATTTGGTTTGACGGCGACAACATTCCCGCGTTGTCCCGCCGTCAGCTATACGACGCGCGCAAAAAGATGAGCATGCTGTTCCAGTCGGGCGCGCTGTTTACCGATTTGACCGTATTCGAAAACGTGGCCTACCCGCTGCGCGAGCACAGCAACCTGCCTGAACCCCTGCTGCGCAGCACGGTGCTGATGAAGCTGGAAGCGGTAGGGCTGCGCGGCGCGGCCCATCTGATGCCCAATGAGCTTTCCGGCGGCATGGCGCGCCGGGCGGCGTTGGCGCGTGCGATTGCGCTGGACCCGGAGATGATCATGTTCGACGAGCCTTTCGTCGGCCAGGATCCGATCACCATGGGGGTGCTGGTCAAGCTGATCGACGAACTGAACCATGCGCTGGGCATTACCTGCATCGTGGTGTCGCACGACGTACCGGAGGTGCTGAGCATCGCCGATTACGCCTACATCGTGGCCGATCACCGAGTGATCGCCGAAGGCACCACGCAGCAATTGCAGAACAATCCTGATGCGCGCGTGCGCCAGTTCCTGGATGGTATAGCGGATGGGCCGGTGCCGTTCCGCTATCCGGCCGGGGATTATCAGACCGAACTGCTAGGCTTAGGGAGTAAATAAGCTCATGTTATTAAGAGCGTTAGCGTCGTTGGGGCGCAGTGGCATCAACACCAGCGCCAGCTTCGGCCGCGCCGGGTTGATGCTGTTCAACGCGTTGATTGGCCGGCCGGAACCCGGCAAGCAGTGGCCACTGTTGTTGAAACAACTCTACAGCGTTGGCGTGCAGTCGCTGCTGATCATCATGGTTTCCGGGCTGTTCATCGGCATGGTGCTGGGCCTGCAGGGCTATATCGTGCTCACCACCTACAGCGCCGAGGCCAGCCTCGGCATGATGGTGGCGCTGTCGCTGCTGCGCGAGCTGGGGCCGGTGGTGACGGCGCTGCTGTTCGCCGGCCGCGCCGGTTCCGCGCTCACGGCGGAAATCGGCCTGATGAAGGCGACGGAGCAGATCTCCAGCCTGGAAATGATGGCGGTCGACCCGCTGCGGCGCATCGTGGCACCGCGTTTCTGGGCGGGGCTGATCAGCATGCCGCTGTTGACCATCATCTTCGTGGCGATCGGCATCTGGGGCGGCTCGGTGGTCGGCGTGGACTGGAAGGGCATCGACAGCGGCTTCTTCTGGTCGGCGATGCAGGGCGCCGTGGAGTGGAAAAAAGATCTGCTCAACTGCCTGATCAAGAGCGTGGTGTTCGCCATTACCGTAACCTGGATTGCTATTTTCAACGGGTACGACGCCGTGCCTACCTCTGAAGGGATTAGCCGGGCGACGACGCGTACCGTGGTGCATTCGTCACTGGCGGTGTTGGGATTGGATTTCGTGCTGACAGCACTGATGTTTGGGAATTGATTCGATGCAAACGAAGAAGAGTGAAATCTGGGTTGGGGCATTTATGCTGATCGCGCTGTGCGCCATCGTGTTTATCTGCCTGCAGGTGGCGAACCTTAAATCGATCGGCAGCGAGCCGACCTACCGCGTTTACGCAACGTTTGACAACATCGGCGGCCTGAAACCGCGTTCGCCGGTGAAGATTGGCGGCGTGGTGATCGGCCGCGTGGCGGACATCGAGCTCGATCCGAAAACCTATACGCCGCGCGTGGCGCTGGATATCCAGAAAAAGTACGACCAAATCCCGGATACCAGCTCGCTGGCGATCCGCACCTCCGGCCTGCTGGGCGAGCAATATCTGGCGCTTAACGTGGGCTTCGAAGATCCTGACATGGGCACCACCATTCTGAAAGACGGTGGCACCATTCAGGACACCAAATCAGCCATGGTTCTGGAAGATCTGATCGGCCAGTTCCTGTATAAAAGCGGCGGTCAGGACAGCGCCAAACCGGGAGACGCGGCCGCTGAGCCGGCTGCCGGCGCCGCACCGCAACCCGCTGTTCCAAATCATTAAGAGAGGATACCTGCATGTTTAAACGTTTACTGATGGTGGCTCTGCTGGTGGTTGCACCGCTGGCGAGCGCAGCCGACCAAACCAATCCTTACAGCATGATGCAAGACGCGGCGCAGAAGACCTTCAGCCGTTTGAAGAACGAACAGCCGAAGATCAAGCAGGACCCGAACTACCTGCGTGCCATCGTGCATCAGGAACTGATGCCGTTCGTGCAGGTGAAATACGCCGGTGCGCTGGTGCTGGGCCGTTACTACAAAGACGCGACGCCTGCGCAGCGCGAAGCTTACTTCACCGCCTTCCAGTCTTACCTGGAGCAGGCGTACGGCCAGGCGCTGGCGATGTACCACGGCCAGACTTACCAGATCGCGCCTGAACAGCCGCTGGGCAATGCCGACATCGTGGCTATTCGCGTCACCATCATCGACAACGGCGGCCGCCCGCCGGTACGTCTGGATTTCCAATGGCGCAAGAACAGCAAAACCGGCTACTGGCAGGCGTATGACATGATCGCCGAAGGCGTCAGCATGATCACCACCAAGCAGAACGAGTGGGCGTCCACGCTGCGTACTCAGGGCATCGACGGCCTGACCAAACAGCTGCAGGCCGCCGCGGCGCAGCCTATCACGCTGGATAAGAAAAACTGATGTCGGCAGCGCTCAGCTTCGAATCAGAGCAGCAGACGCTGATCCTGCGCGGTGAATTGGACCGGGAAACGCTGCAGCCGCTGTGGCGGCAGCGCGACGCGCTGATGGCGGATAAAACCGCGATCGACGTGGCGCAACTGCAGCGCGTGGACTCCGCCGGGCTGGCGCTGTTGCTGCATCTGCAGGAACAGCAGCGCCAACGCGGCGTCGCGCTGAAAATTTTCGGTGCCACCGAGCGCCTGAAAACGCTGATCGCGCTCTACAACCTGCAGGCGATAATGCCTGTCGATACCGCCGGTTAGCGGCGTTTTTCGCCGCCCTTGCGTGGTAAAACGATACAAAGCCCCTGTTACGCAGGGGCTTTTTCTTTAGTTTAAGAAAACATCGTATTCCACTAAGATACTAGGCTGTTTATGATCCTTTAGCGGCAGAACTGGATACTATGGAAACCAATGAGATTAAAGACGTGCTGATGCAGGCATTGGCACTGGATGAAGCACATGTGACGGGCGACGGCAGCCATTTTCAAGCGATCGTGGTCGGTGAACTGTTCGCCGGCATGAGCCGCGTCAAAAAACAGCAGACGGTTTATGCACCGCTGATGGAATACATTGCGGACAACCGCATTCATGCCTTGTCTATCAAGGCGTACACCCCTGAAGAGTGGCAGCGAGACCGCAAACTCAACGGATTTTAAGGCTGTTTGCCCTGCCGGGCGGGCAGCTTCAGATTAGATAACAGAGAGTAGTCAGATGGATAAATTTCGTGTGCAGGGTCGGACCCGCCTGAGCGGTGAAGTGTCTATTTCCGGTGCCAAAAACGCCGCCCTGCCGATCCTGTTCGCCGCCCTGTTGGCGGAAGAGCCGGTCGAGCTGCAGAATGTCCCTAAGCTGAAGGACATCGACACCACCATTAAACTACTCAACCAGTTGGGTACCAAGATTGAGCGCAACGGTTCGGTCTTCGTGGACGCCAGCGGCGTGAACGAGTTCTGCGCCCCTTACGATCTGGTGAAAACCATGCGCGCTTCCATCTGGGCGCTGGGGCCACTGGTGGCGCGCTTCGGCCGTGGCCAGGTTTCCCTGCCGGGCGGCTGCGCGATCGGCGCGCGTCCGGTCGATCTGCACATCACCGGCCTGGAGCAACTGGGTGCCGAGATTAAACTGGAAGAAGGCTACGTCAAGGCGTCCGTCGAGGGCCGTCTGAAGGGCGCGCACATCGTCATGGACAAGGTGAGCGTGGGCGCGACCGTAACCATCATGAGCGCCGCGACCCTGGCGACCGGCACCACCGTTATCGAGAACGCCGCGCGTGAGCCGGAAATTGTCGATACCGCCAACTTCCTCAATACGCTGGGCGCTAAGATCAGCGGCGCCGGCAGCGACAAGATCACCATCGAAGGCGTCGAGCGTCTGGGCGGCGGCGTGTATCGCGTGCTGCCAGACCGCATCGAGACCGGCACCTTCCTGATCGCCGCTGCGGTTTCCGGTGGCAAAGTGATGTGCCGCAACACCCGTCCGGATACGCTGGATGCGGTGCTGGCCAAGCTGCGCGAAGCCGGTGCCGATATCGAAGTGGGCGAAGACTGGATCAGCCTGGACATGCACGGCAAACGCCCGAAAGCGGTCACCGTGCGCACCGCGCCGCACCCGGGTTTCCCAACCGACATGCAGGCCCAGTTCAGCCTGCTGAACCTGGTGGCGGAAGGCACCGGCGTCATCACCGAGACCATCTTCGAAAACCGCTTCATGCACGTGCCGGAACTGATCCGCATGGGCGCGCACGCGGAAATCGAGAGCAACACCGTGATCTGCCACGGCGTTGAGCAGCTGTCCGGCGCTCAGGTGATGGCGACCGATCTGCGCGCTTCCGCCAGCCTGGTGATCGCCGGCTGCATCGCCGACGGGGTGACCGTCGTCGATCGCATCTATCACATCGATCGCGGCTATGAGCGTATTGAAGACAAGCTGCGCGCGCTGGGTGCGAACATCGAACGCGTGAAAGGCGAGTAAGTCATTAGCGCCGGCGCGGCTGCGTCGGCAGGATGAAAATCAAAGGGCCGGCTATCAATGCCGGCCCTTTTTTAATTACTGTCTTCCGGGAATTCACCCACCGTCATTTTCAGCGTAATGCGTTTGCCGTCGCGCAGTACGATAACCGGTATCTCGGTGCCCGGCCTGATCTCCGCGACCTGGTCCATGGTTTCCAGCACGGATACCGCCGGTTTGTTATCCACGTTGATGATGATGTCATTGATCTGGAAACCGGCGCTGCTCGCCGGGCCGTTCGGCGTAATTTCGGTCACGATGATGCCCTGCAGGCGATCGATGCCGGAATTGGAGGAGCGCAGCGGAATGATCTCCTTGCCCTGAATGCCGAAATAGCCACGGATAACGCGGCCGTCGCGGATCAGCTTGTCCATGATTTTGGTGGCCAGTTCAATCGGAATGGCAAAGCCGAGACCTTCCGGCGTTTCACCGTCGGTGATTTTGTCATAGGTCAGGGTATTGATGCCGATCAGCTCGCCCAGCGAGTTGACCAGCGCGCCGCCGGAGTTGCCGCGGTTGATTGAGGCGTCAGTCTGCAGGAACGTCTGGCGGCCGGTGGTGCTCATACTGATGCGCCCGGTGGCGCTGAGGATGCCCTGAGTGACGGTCTGCCCCAGGTTATACGGGTTGCCGATTGCCAGCACCACGTCGCCGACGTGGGCAACGCGATTTTTATTGGTCGGGATCACCGGTAAATTGCCGGGATCGATCTTCAGCACCGCCAAATCGGTCAGGCCGTCGGAGCCGACCAGCAGCGCTTCGTAGCGGCGGCCATCCTGCAATACCACGGTGATCTGCTGGGCGTCTTTGATCACGTGGCGGTTGGTGATGATATAGCCGCGTTCGTTCATGATCACGCCGGAACCGAGCGACAGCACGTTGGCGGCGCCGTTCAGGTTGCGGTTGTAGATGTTCACCACGGCGGGCGCGGCGCGGCGCACTGCCTTGTTGTAGCTCACAGGCGTTTCGTCGCTGGTATTCTCGGTTTTCTCTGCAAACAGGCCGTTGGAAGAGCGCAGCATGGGCAGGGCAGCCAACAGCAGGCCGGCAACGATGAGACCGATAACGACAGAACGCAAGAGCTTAGCAAACATGGAGTTTTCGTGGTGTGGTGAACGATGCTCGGAGGATAGCATGAGTTAACCGGGCGCAGTATGTCACCGAGCCCGGTTTTTGCACAAATTAACGCAGCAGCAGATAAATGGTTTCGTTACCGCGTACGATATTGAGCGCCATCACCGGTGGTTTGGCTTCCAGCACCTTGCGCAGCGCGGTGATGCTGTCCACGCGCTGACGGTTGACGCCGATGATCACGTCGCCTTTTTGCAGGCCGATTTGCGCCGCCGTCGAGCCTTTGTCCACGTTTTCCACCTTCACGCCTTTGTCGCCAGTCGGCAGCGCACCGTTGCTGAGGGAAACGCCCTGCAGCGCCGGCGACAGCGTTTCGGCATTGGTCGAGGCGCTCTCGCTGTTGTCCAGCGTGACCGAGACTTCCTGCGGTTTGCCGTCGCGCAGCAGGCCCACTTTGAGGGTTTTGCCCGGCGCGGTGGTGCCCACCTTGGCGCGCAGCTCAGCGAAGCTGCTCACCGGTTTACCGTCGACGGAAACCAGAATATCGCCGGCCTTGATGCCGGCCTTGGCGGCGGCGGATTTCGGCAACACTTCGCTGACGAAGGCGCCGCGCTGTGCGTCGGTGTTGAAGGCTTTGGCCATATCCGGAGTCATTTCGCTGCCCTTGATGCCCAGCAGGCCGCGTTTCACTTCGCCGAATTCAATCAGCTGCTGGCTCAGGTTCTGCGCCATATTGCTCGGAATAGCGAAGCCGATGCCGACGTTGCCGCCGCTCGGTGCCAAAATGGCGGTATTGATGCCGATCAGCTCACCATTCAGATTAACCAGCGCGCCGCCGGAGTTACCGCGGTTGATCGAGGCGTCGGTCTGAATGAAGTTTTCCAGCCCTTCCAGATTCAGGCCGGAACGCCCCAGCGCCGAGATAATGCCGGAGGTAGCGGTTTGGCCCAGGCCGAACGGGTTGCCGACCGCGACGGCAAAGTCGCCGACGCGCAGCTGATCGGAGTCGGCCATCTTGATGGCGGTCAGGTTTTTGGTGTCGCTGAGCTGCAGCAAGGCGATATCGGATTGCTCATCGCGGCCAACCAGCTTGGCGTCCAGCTCGCGCCCGTCGTTCAACTGCACGCGGATTTTATCGGCGTTGTTGATGACGTGGTTGTTGGTCAGCACATAGCCTTTGGTGGCGTCGATGATGACGCCGGAACCCAGCCCTTCAAACGGGCGGGAGCTCTGCTGTTGGCCGGGGAAGTTAGGGCCGAAGAAGCGTTTGAACTCTTCCGGCAACTGTTGACGCTGCACCTGAGTGCCAGCGACATGCACGCTCACTACGGCGGGCAGGACTTTTTCCAGCATCGGTGCCAGGCTCGGCAGCGGCTGCCCCGGAACGGCAACGGGCAGGGCCGCGTTGGCCACCGGTACGGAGCTGAGCGTCAGGCCGAGGCTAATTGCCAATGCACTAAGAATTAAAGACTTTTTCTTCATTGATGATAACTCTCTCAATACCTGCCGATGAAAATTTGATGATAAGGCAATCACCTTGTCATAGTGAAGGGTAAGACCGTGAATTTGCGTGCAAAGTTCAGTAAAGGTAATACGAGGGAAGGTCAAGACGGTAAACGGGGGAAAACCCGCGGGTGGCCCCGCGGGCGAAGGGATATTAGTCGCGGCGCGCGCTTTGGCCGCGCAGCAGGCCGGAGGCGCCTTCCGAATAGTCGCGCGGCATTTCCACCGGCGCCTGATCGTTGTCTGCTTCCGCTTCGGTCAGGCGATAGCGGAACGGATTTTCCTGCATCGGCAGGTCCGGCAGCAGGTTGTTGGAGCTTTTCGCCATGTGCTGATACAGCTGACGATAATCGCGTGCCATGTTGTCCAGCAGCTCGGCGCTGCGGGCAAAGTGGCCGACCAGCTCCTGACGGTACTCTTCCAGCTCGGTTTTGCTCTTGTCCAATTCGTTCTGCAGGACTTGTTGTTGACGTAATTTACGGTTGCCAAAACGCATCGCCACCGCACCAATCACGATACCGACGACCAAACCAATCAGCGCATACTCCCAGGTCATGATGACTCCTATTTTGACTTCGTTGTTCCGCAGGGATTTTTCACTTAATAATATCCACTATAACCGTTAACCTTGTCCGAGTGGAATCCTGATGCGCTTCCACCTAATTTTTACAGGGTTTTCAGCGGCGCCCGCAGCGGGCATTTGTGGCGATAACGGTGCGAATCGGCATCAACTTGCCGCCAACGTTGGCTAAATAATTTCTAAGCGTTCTTAGGGAACATCGAACAGATGCAGGCACTATCACCGTTATCTCGCTACCAGCAGGCGCTGGACGCGGGGGAATATCAGGCCGATGAGGTTCAACGTCGGGCCGTTACTCAACTGGATCGCATTTATCAGGCCCTGCTGCAAAAGCCTGCGGCGAGCGCGCCGACCGGCGGGCTGCGCGGCAAGCTCAATCGCTTGCTGGGCAAGGGCGGCGAAACGGCGCCGCAGCGTCCGGTGCAGGGGCTGTATATGTGGGGCGGCGTCGGGCGCGGCAAAACCTGGTTGATGGACATGTTCTTCCACAGCCTGCCGGGCGATCGCAAAATGCGTCTGCACTTCCACCGCTTCATGCTGCGGGTGCATGAAGAACTGACCGAGTTGCAAGGGCGGGAAAACCCGCTGGAAATCGTCGCCGACGGCTTCAAGGCCGAGACCGATGTGTTGTGCTTCGACGAATTCTTCGTGTCCGACATCACCGACGCCATGCTACTGGCCACGCTGCTGCAGGCGCTGTTCGCGCGCGGCATCACGCTGGTGGCCACGTCGAACATCCCGCCGGACGATCTGTACCACAACGGTCTGCAGCGGGCGCGTTTCCTGCCGGCTATCGATCTGATCAATGAGTACTGCGACGTGATGAACGTCGACGCCGGTATCGATTATCGTCTGCGTACTCTGACCCAGGCGCACCTCTACCTGACGCCGCTGAGCGACCAGACGCGCGAAACGCTGGACCGGATGTTCGTCAAGCTGGCGGGCAAGGCGGGGGAGGAGGCGCCGATGCTGCAGATCAACCATCGGCCGCTGCAGGCGATTCGTTCGGTGGACGGCGTGCTGGCGGTGGATTTCCACACGCTGTGCGAAGAGGCGCGCAGCCAACTGGACTACATTGCGCTGTCGCGGCTGTATCACAGCGTGATCCTGTATAATGTGCAGGTGATGGGGCCGCTGAAAGAGAATACCGCGCGCCGTTTCCTGGCGCTGGTGGACGAATTCTACGAGCGTCACGTCAAGCTGGTGATCGGTGCCGAGGTGTCGATGTTCGAGATCTACCAGGGGGAGCGGCTGAAGTTCGAGTATCAGCGCTGCCTGTCGCGCCTGCAGGAAATGCAGAGTGAAGAGTACCTCAAGCTGCCGCATCTGCCCTGAGCCCGTCGGGCCTATCGCCGGTTGCCCGCCGCCGGCGATAAATTTATTTTCTATTCAAAAACCGTTCGATCTTTGTGAGCGACTTCTCTATAATCTTGCGACCCCACGTTACAACAAAGTTTTTTTTCCCAAAAACTTTATAGTGCCGGCAATGGCTATTCGAAGGGGTAGGTTTGCTGGACTTGTATGGTCGTGTGAGCCTCAACTGTTTTCGAGCGTTTGGGTGTTCACCAACGTGTAACTAATTATTGGGTAAGCTTTCTAATGAAAACTTTTACAGCTAAACCAGAAACCGTAAAACGCGACTGGTACGTTGTTGATGCAGATGGTAAAACTTTAGGCCGTCTCGCTACTGAACTGGCTCGTCGCCTGCGCGGCAAGCATAAAGCGGAATACACCCCGCACGTGGATACCGGTGATTACATCATCGTTCTGAACGCTGACAAAGTTGCTGTAACCGGCAACAAGCGTACAGACAAAGTGTACTACCACCACACCGGCCACATCGGTGGTATCAAGCAAGCGACCTTTGAAGAGATGATTGCCCGCCGTCCTGAGCGCGTGATTGAAATCGCGGTTAAAGGCATGCTGCCAAAGGGCCCGCTGGGTCGTGCTATGTTCCGTAAACTGAAAGTTTACGCGGGCACCGAGCACAATCACGCGGCACAGCAACCGCAAGTTCTGGACATTTAATCGGGATTAATGGCAATGGCTGAAAATCAATACTACGGCACTGGTCGCCGCAAAAGCTCCGCCGCTCGCGTCTTCATCAAGCCGGGCAACGGTAACATCGTTATCAACCAGCGCAGCCTGGAACAGTACTTCGGTCGCGAAACTGCCCGCATGGTAGTTCGTCAGCCGCTGGAGCTGGTCGACATGGTTGGCAAACTGGACCTGTACATCACCGTTAAAGGTGGTGGTATCTCCGGTCAAGCTGGCGCTATCCGTCACGGTATCACCCGTGCACTGATGGAGTACGATGAGACTCTGCGTTCTGAACTGCGTAAAGCTGGCTTCGTCACCCGTGACGCTCGTCAGGTTGAACGTAAGAAAGTCGGCCTGCGTAAAGCACGTCGTCGTCCGCAGTTCTCCAAGCGTTAATTTTCGCTGCTTCGGCAGTGCGATTTACGCAAAAAACCCGGTGCTTCACCGGGTTTTTTTATGCCTGAAATCCGCCGTCCCCGACTAAAATCTGTGGCATATCAGACAATTCAACATGAATTCACCGCACCGTCCCCACAAAACAAGCAAAATCTGGTAAACTATCACCCACTTTTGCGCCTGTTCGCCGTGCAGTTGACCTCCTGGGCCGGTTTTTCATGGGCTCGGGTCGCGCTGCGTGCTGCCGGCCTGCGGCAAGATTATTCAGGATAGCAGCCTGTCAGTTGGCTATTCGCAGTATTTTCTAGATAACTTGGAGGTTTTCATGGCTGTCGCTGCCAACAAACGTTCGGTAATGACGCTGTTCTCTGGCCCGACCGACATTTTTAGCCATCAAGTACGTATCGTACTGGCGGAGAAAGGTGTCAGCGTCGAGATCGAGCAGGTCGAAATGGATAACCTGCCGCAAGATCTGATTGACCTCAATCCTTACCAGACGGTGCCTACGCTGGTCGATCGCGAACTGACCCTGTATGAATCCCGCATCATCATGGAATACCTGGATGAGCGTTTCCCACACCCGCCGCTTATGCCGGTTTACCCGGTTGCCCGTGGCGAGAGCCGTCTGATGATGCTGCGCATCGAGAAGAACTGGTACTCGCTGATGGACAAGATCGAGAAGAGCAGCGGTCAGGAAGCGGAATCCGCCCGTCGTCAGCTGCGTGAAGAGCTGTTGGCGATCGCGCCTATCTTCGGCCAGACGCCGTATTTCATGAGCGAAGAGTTCAGCCTGGTGGATTGCTACCTGGCACCGCTGTTGTGGCGTCTGCCGCAGCTGGGCATCGAATTGAGCGGCGCCGGCTCTAAAGAGCTGAAAGGCTACATGACCCGCGTCTTCGAACGTGACGCTTTCCTGGCTTCCCTGACCGAAGCCGAGCGTGAAATGCGCCTGCAAACCCGGGGCTAAGCGCGATGGACATGTCTCAGATGACGCCGCGTCGCCCGTATCTGCTGCGGGCGTTCTACGACTGGCTGTTGGATAACCAGCTGACGCCGCACCTGGTGGTCGACGTGACTCGCCCGGATGTTCAGGTGCCGATGGAGTTCGCGCGTGATGGCCAGATCGTGCTGAATATCGCGCCGCGCGCGGTGGGCAACCTGGCGCTTGGCAACGAAGACGTGCAGTTTAACGCACGTTTCGGCGGCGTGCCGCGTCAGGTTTCGGTGCCGATGGCAGCCGTACTGGCGATTTATGCGCGTGAAAACGGCGCCGGCACGATGTTCGAACCGGAAGCCGCCTACGACGAGAGCGAAGGCGTGTTTGAAGGTCTGGACAATGAGACGATCCCTTCGGAAACCTTGATGTCGGTGATCGACGGCGATCGCCCGGATACCGCAGAAGACAACGGTCCGGACGACGAACCGCCACAGCCGCCGCGCGGTGGCCGCCCGGCGCTGCGCGTGGTGAAATAATCCCGCGAGCACAAACGAACAAGCACCCCATGGGGTGCTTTTTTTTTTGCCCGGTAGAAGCGGATCAGCCTTTCAAGGCGGCAATGCAGGCATCGCGCGGCGCGCTGAGATCGCCTACGCGCACGGTAGAGAGGGCACGGGTTGCGCGCTGGCGGAAGCTGGTGATGGCGGTGTCGCCTTGCACTTCCGGCGGCGCGGTGCAAATGTCATTGAGTGGCAGATCGTTGCCTTTGTTGAGCGCCTGCAACACCGCCGCCGGATTGTAGATCAGGGCTGCGGAGAGGGCCGATTTGATGCCGGCGGTAAAGCCGGGATTGCCGCCGCCGGCCAGCTTGGGGGCCAGGGCAATCCAGCTGTCGTCCCCCAGCCGGATGCTGTTTTCCACGGCGTTAAACTGCCCGGCCTTGCCCAACTGAGCCACGACCGGCCGCGCGCCGCGCGCTTCGATATTATAACCGACCTCCTGCGAATCCGGCGCCATGGCTGAAGCGCTGAAACTGACGGCCAGCAGTGCGCCGGCCAACAGGGAAATGGAGCATTTCATGTTCGCTATCCTTATCTCGGTATCAGGCGCAGCCGCGCCCCGCAATGGTGCTAACTCAATACTATAGCGTGTTGAAGCGGTGAGGTGGGGGGAGGTTGTTACAAAGCGTGGCAGGCTAAAAACAGAGGCCCGGCAATGTGTCGGGCCTTTGGTGGTGCGGGAGGTTTACACTTCCAGGTAGTTCATGATGCCGTCTGCCGCCTTGCGGCCTTCGGCGATCGCCGTCACCACCAGGTCGGAACCGCGCACCGCGTCGCCGCCGGCGAAGATTTTCGGATTGCTGGTCTGGAACGCGTTGTCGCTGCCTTCCGGTGCCAGGATGCGGCCCTGTTTATCGAGCTGCACGTCGTGCGCCGCCAGCCAGTCCATACGGTGTGGGCGGAAGCCGAACGCCATCACCACCGCGTCGGCGTCGATCACGTGTTCGGAACCCGGCACCTGCTCCGCCGCCTGACGGCCGTTGGCATCCGGTGCGCCCAGCTGAGTGCGCACCATTTTCACCCCGGCCACGCGGCCGGCGCTGTTCAGCTCGATGCTCAGCGGCTGCAGGTTAAACTGGAAGTCCACCCCTTCTTCCCGCGCGTTCTTCACTTCGCGTTTGGAACCCGGCATGTTGGCTTCGTCGCGGCGGTAGGCGCAGACGACCTGCGTCGCGCCCTGACGCACCGAGGTGCGCACGCAGTCCATGGCGGTATCGCCGCCGCCCAGCACCACCACCCGCTTGCCTTCCATGCTGACGTAAGGCTCGTGCTGCTCGGTTTCATACCCCATCAGCTGCTTGGTGTTGGCGATCAGGAATGGCAGCGCGTCGTACACGCCCTGCGCCTCCTCGTTCTCCAGGCCGCCGCGCATCGACTGATAGGTGCCGACGCCGAGGAACACCGCATCGTACTCGCTCAGCAAGGTCTCCATGCTGATGTCTTTGCCCACTTCGGTGTTCAGCTGGAACTCGATGCCCATCTCGCTGAAAATGCCCCGGCGTTTGACCATCACTTCCTTTTCCAGCTTGAAGGCCGGGATACCGAAGGTCAGCAGGCCGCCGATTTCAGGATGACGGTCATACACCACCGCCTTGACGCCGTTGCGGGTAAGCACGTCGGCGCAGGCCAGCCCGGCAGGACCGGCACCGACGATCGCCACGCGCTTGCCGGTCGGCTGCACGTGCGACATGTCCGGCTTCCAGCCCATTTCGATGGCCTTATCGCTGATGTAGCGCTCGATATTGCCGATGGTGACTGCGCCGAACTCGTCGTTCAGGGTGCAGGAGCCTTCGCACAGGCGATCCTGCGGGCATACGCGGCCGCACACTTCCGGCAGGCTGTTGGTCTGATGCGCCAGGTCCGCCGCTTCCATGATGCGGCCTTCGTTGGCCAGTTTCAGCCAGTTCGGGATGTAGTTGTGCACCGGGCACTTCCACTCGCAATACGGGTTACCGCAGGACAGACAGCGGTCCGCCTGGGCCTTGGCCTGGGTTTCCGAAAACGGTTCGTAGATCTCGACGAACTCGATTTTGCGGATCTTCAGCGGTTTCTTTGGCGGATCAACACGCTGCAGGTCGATAAATTGGTAAACGTTCTGGCTCATTAATGACCTACCTCTTACTGCGCCTGCACCCGCAGCTCGGCTGCGGAACGGCTACGGTGACCCAACAGCGCTTTGACATCGCTGGACTTCGGTTTGACCAAGGCGAACTTCGGCGCCCATTCCGGCCAGTTGGCCAGGATCTCTTCCGCGCGGGAAGAGCCGGTCGCCTGCACGTGTTCGGTGATCAGGCCGCGCAGGTGCTCCTCATGGATCGCCAACTGATCGACATCCAGCACTTCCACCAGCTCCGGGTTCACGCGCTTGCGGAACTCGCCGTCTTCGTCCAGCACGTAGGCGAAGCCGCCGGTCATGCCCGCACCGAAGTTGATGCCGGTTTTACCCAGGACGCAGACGATGCCGCCGGTCATGTATTCGCAGCCGTTGTCACCGATGCCTTCCACCACGGTGATGGCGCCGGAGTTGCGCACCGCGAAGCGTTCGCCCGCGCGGCCGGCGGCGAACAGCTTGCCGCCGGTGGCGCCGTACAGGCAGGTGTTGCCGACGATGCTGGCTTCATGGCTGCGGAAGGCGGAGCCGATCGGCGGACGTACCGCGATGCTGCCGCCGGCCATGCCTTTGCCGACATAGTCATTGGCGTCGCCGGTCAGGGTCAGCTCGACGCCGCCGGCGTTCCAGACGCCGAAGCTCTGCCCGGCGGTGCCGGAGAAGTGCGCCTTGATCGGATCGGCCGCCATGCCCTGATCGCCGTGCACGTCGGCGATAGCGCCGGACAGCATGGCGCCCACGGAGCGGTCGGTGTTGCGAATGTCGAAGTAGAAGGTTTTACCCTGCTTCGCTTCGATGTACGGCTGCGCCTGCGCCAGCAGCTCTTTGTTCAGCAGGCCCTTGTCGAACGCCGGGTTGCTGCTTTCGGTGCAGTACACCGCTTTGCCCGGATGCGGCGTGGCGGTTTTCAGCAGCGGCGACAGATCCAGCTTGTTCTGCTTGGCAGAGATGCCGTCCAGCTCGGTCAGGAACTCGGTGCGGCCGATCAGATCCACCAGTTGGCTCACGCCCAGTTGCGCCATGATCTCGCGGGTTTCACGCGCGATAAACTGGAAGTAATTCGTCACGCGTTCCGGCAGGCCGTGGTAGTGATCGCGGCGCAGCTTGTCGTCCTGGGTCGCGACGCCGGTCGCGCAGTTGTTGAGATGGCAGATGCGCAGGTATTTGCAGCCCAGCGCCACCATTGGCCCGGTGCCGAAGCCGAAGCTTTCCGCGCCCAGGATCGCCGCCTTGACGATGTCCACGCCGGTTTTCAGGCCGCCGTCCACCTGCAGGCGGATCTTGTGGCGCAGGCCGTTGGCCACCAGCGCCTGCTGGGTTTCCACCAGGCCCAGCTCCCACGGACAGCCGGCGTATTTCACCGAGGACAGCGGGCTGGCGCCGGTGCCGCCGTCGTAACCGGCGATGGTGATGAGATCGGCATAGGCTTTCGCCACGCCGGTGGCGATGGTGCCGACGCCCGGTTCGGACACCAGTTTCACCGAGATCACCGCCTTCGGGTTGACCTGCTTCAGGTCGAAGATCAGCTGTGCCAGATCTTCGATCGAGTAGATGTCGTGGTGCGGCGGCGGGGAGATCAGCGTTACGCCCGGCACCGAATAACGCAATCTGGCGATGTACGGAGTGACTTTGTCGCCCGGCAGCTGGCCGCCTTCGCCCGGCTTGGCGCCCTGCGCCACCTTAATCTGGATCACGTCGGCGTTCACCAGGTAGGCCGGCGTCACGCCGAAGCGGCCGGAGGCCACCTGCTTGATGCGCGACACCTTGTTGGTGCGGTAACGCGCCGGATCTTCGCCGCCTTCGCCGGAGTTGGAGAAGCCGCCGAGGCCGTTCATGGCGATCGCCAGCGACTCGTGCGCCTCCGGGCTCAGTGCGCCGATCGACATCGCCGCGGTGTCGAAGCGTTTGAACAGCGACTCCGCCGGTTCGACCTGATCGACCGGGATCGGTTCACCTTTCGGCGTGATGGCCAGCAGATCGCGCAGCATGGCGACCGGCCGCTCGTTCACCAGCTTGGCGTAGGCCTGATAGTCGCTGTATTCCCCGCTGTGCACCGCTTTTTGCAGCGAGTTCACCACGTCCGGGTTGTAGGCGTGGTATTCGCCGCCGTGCACGAACTTCAGCAGGCCGCCTTGCTCCAGCGGCTTGCGTTTCAGCCAGGCCCGCTTGGAGAGGTTCTGCAGATCCTGCTGGAAATCGCTGAAGCTGGCGCCGCCGATGCGGCTGACCACGCCCTGGAAGCACAGATCCGCCAGATCGCGGTGCAGGCCGACCGCTTCGAACAGCTTGGAGCAGCGGTAAGAGGCGATGGTCGAGATGCCCATTTTGGACATGATCTTGTACAGGCCTTTGTTGATGCCGTTGCGGTAGTTCAGCATCACGTCGCGGTATTTCTTGTCGATCGCCTGGCTGTCCACCAGCTTGGCCAGGGTTTCATAGGCCAGGTACGGGTAGATGGCGGTCGCGCCGAAGCCGAGCAGC
Organism: Serratia montpellierensis; assembly: GCF_020858655.1. Lineage (NCBI taxonomy): Bacteria > Pseudomonadati > Pseudomonadota > Gammaproteobacteria > Enterobacterales > Yersiniaceae > Serratia > Serratia montpellierensis. Next base: position 129,567 of record NZ_VOSN01000021.1, on the reverse strand, counting down.
ACGGCGAAGTGGTGCGGATCGCGGGCGCTGGCGGTTTCAACGATCAGGTTGGCGTCGCAGCGCAGGCTTTTCTCCACCAGGCGGGTTTGCACGGCGCCAACGGCCATCGGAGCCGGTACCGGCAGGCGGCTGGGCGCGATGGCGCGGTCGGACAGCACCAACAGCACTGCGCCTTCGCGCACCTTACGTTCCGCTTCGTCGCACAGGGCGCGAATGGTCTGCTCCAGATCCTGCTGCTGCGGATCGAAGGTCAGATCGAGGGTCTCGGCGCGATAGTATTCGCCTTCCAGCGTGGTGAGCTGTTTGAAATCGGAGTACAGCAGGATTGGCGATTTGAAGCTCAGACGGTGCGCCTGGCCTTCGGCTTCGCAGAACACGTTCATTTCACGGCCGATGCTGGTGGCCAGCGACATGACGTGCGCTTCGCGCAGCGGATCGATCGGCGGGTTGGTGACCTGCGCGAACTGCTGGCGGAAGTAGTCGTAAACGATGCGCGGCCGGCTGGAGAGCACGGCGAACGGGGTATCGTCGCCCATCGAACCGGTGGCTTCCTGGCCAATCTCGCCCAGCACGCGGATCACCTGATCCAGCTCTTCGCTGCTGTAGCCGAACTGTTTCTGGTAGGTTTCGAGCTGCGCGTCGTCGAGCTCGCGGCTGCCGACCTGATCGTCCGGCAGATCTTCGAACGGCACCAGGCGTTTGACGTTTTTCTCCATCCACTCTTTATACGGATGGCGGCTTTTCAGATCGTTGTCGGTTTCTGCCGAGTGCAGAATGCGGCCGCTGCGGGTGTCGATCACCATCAGCTCGCCGGGGCCGACGCGGCCTTTTTCAACCACTTCATCCGGCTGGTAATCCCAGATGCCGACTTCGGAGGCGCAGGTGATCAGCTTGTCTTTGGTGATCACGTAGCGCGCCGGGCGCAGGCCGTTGCGATCGAGGTTACAGGCGGCGTAGCGGCCGTCGGACATCACGATGCCGGCCGGGCCGTCCCACGGCTCCATGTGCATCGAGTTGAAGTCGAAGAAGGCGCGCAGATCGCCATCCATGTCCGGGTTGTTCTGCCAGGCCGGCGGCACCAGCAGACGCATGGCGCGAATGAGATCCATCCCGCCCGCCAACAGCAGCTCCAGCATGTTGTCCAGCGAGCTGGAGTCGGAGCCGGTTTCGTTGACGAACGGCGCGGCGGCCTGCAGATCCGGGATCAGCGGCGTTTGGAATTTGTAGGTACGGGCACGCGCCCACTGGCGGTTGCCGGTGATGGTGTTGATTTCGCCGTTGTGCGCCAGGTAGCGGAACGGCTGAGCCAGCGGCCAGCGCGGCACGGTGTTGGTGGAGAAGCGCTGGTGGAACAGGCAAATGGCCGATTCCAGGCGCAGGTCCGCCAGATCGAGATAGAAGCGCGGCAGATCCGCAGGCATGCACAGGCCTTTATAGATCGTCACCAGGTTGGAGAAGCTGCAGACGTAGAAACTGTTGTCCTGCACGCGTTTCTCGATGCGGCGGCGCGCCACGAACAGGCGGCGTTCCATATCGCGCGGGCGCCAGCCGGCCGGGGCGTTAACGAAGATTTGCTCGATGCGTGGCAGGGAGGAGAGGGCGATTTCACCCAGCACGTCCGGGTTGGTCGGCACTTCACGCCAGCCGACGATCGACAGCGTTTCGTTTTGCAGCTCTTCTTCCACGATGCGGCGGCTGAGGCGCGCTTCCTCTTCATTCTGGCTGAGGAACATCATGCCGACGGCGTAGTTCTTGGCCAAACGCCAGCCGCGTTCTTCCGCCACCATGCGGAAGAAGCGATCGGGTTTTTGCAGCAACAGGCCGCAGCCGTCGCCGGTCTTGCCGTCGGCCAGGATCGCGCCGCGGTGCTGCATGCGGGCCAGCGCGTGAATGGCGGTGCGCACCACCTTGTGGCTAGGTTCGCCTTCTATGTGGGCGATCAGGCCGAAACCACAGTTGTCCCTCTCTTGGGATTTATCGTACAACATATCGTGAACCTCCCCAGGCTCTGCGTGACTCTCACAACCTACTGCGAGGGGGCTTCCCAATTTCAGGCAGAAGTCCAATCAGCAAGTTAACCCCGCCAATCTGCTTTTCCGCCCTCCATCAATGGCCTCTCGTGACGGTCTCACAAGTGGTATAGGACTTGTTTTAAGAGGGAGTCTTCAATTACTGCATAAATATGACGAGACGTTTGCCCGTCCAGAAAGCTTCCAGCGGACTTCCAACTTAGCGAGAAAGAATTCGCAGGTCAAATGTGGGCTTAAGATAGATTCTTATCGAATTGATGATGTTTATTTGTTTGAAATATAAAGAATTTAATGCATTTTTGCACTATCGTGGGGCAACGCCGATCCCCACAGAAGTGTGAGCTGTCTCACTATAGTGCAACCCCTTAATCTCTGCACCATGCTAGTGCGAGGGGTAATAGCAGAATTTTATTCTATAAGATATTTCTTTGTTGATGTTTGTCACTGTTTTTCACCGCATTGTCATATTGCCGTTAACGGTTGCGCGACGATTAGAATAATTCATCAGAATTATAGTGAATTGATTTGCGTTTATGGTGAATAGTTATGCCTGGTGGCGCCTTGCGGGGAAAGCGTTGATCTCTGTCATCGCGGGAAAAGCCGTTTCTTATTAGCATCGCGGCTTTGAACACAGAGAATCACCAAGATTATGCAGTTGCCGCAATTAGTCAATATGTTTGGCGCAGATCTCCAGCGCCGCTATGGCGAAAAGATCCATAAACTCACGCTGCACGGCGGATTCAGCTGCCCTAACCGCGACGGTACGTTGGGGCGCGGCGGCTGTACGTTCTGCAACGTCGCTTCGTTCGCCGATGAGGCGATGCAGCGGCAGAGCATCGCCGAACAGCTGGCGCAGCAGGCCGCACGGGTCAACCGGGCGCGGCGCTATCTGGCCTATTTCCAGGCCTATACCAGCACCTATGCGGAGGTCGAACTGCTGGCGTCGATGTATCGGCAAGCGTTGGCGCAGAGCGAGATGGTCGGCCTGTGCGTCGGCACCCGGCCGGACTGCGTGCCGCCCGCCGCATTGGATCTGCTGACGGGGTACCGTGACGAGGGCTATGAAGTGTGGCTGGAGCTGGGGCTGCAGACGGCGCACGATAAAACACTGAAGCGCATCAACCGCGGCCATGACTTCCGCTGCTATCAACAGACGGCGCAACGGGCCCGACAGCGCGGACTGAAGGTGTGCTGCCATCTGATCGTCGGACTGCCGGGAGAAACCCGGCGCGATCATCTGCTCACGTTGCGGCGGGTGGTGGCGTCCGGCGTGGATGGCATCAAGCTGCATCCGCTGCACGTCGTTACCGGCAGTACCCTGGCCCGCGCGTGGCGCGCCGGGCGTTTGCCCGAACTGGCGCTGGAAGACTACGCCGCCAGCGCCGGGGAGATGATCCGCCACACGCCTGGCGAGGTGGTGTATCACCGCCTGTCCGCCAGCGCCCGCCGGCCCACGTTGCTGGCGCCGCTGTGGTGCGAAAACCGCTGGAGCGGCATGCAGGCGGTGGGCGCTTATCTGCAGCAATACGGCGGGCAGGGCAGCGCGCTGGATGAAAAGCGGCGCTACCGCCCTGGAATGCCGCTCTGAAGTGCAATCTTTGCCACACTTCGGCGTTTGCCGCCTTATCTCACCGCGGTTTTACGGTATGATTCAAAAGATTGTGTCTGATGGGAGCCGCTATGAAGCAAATCCGGGTGTTGGCCCAGTACTACGTCGATTTAATGGTGAAACTGGGGTTGGTGCGCTTCTCGCTGCTGCTGGCCTCGGCGCTGGTGGTGCTGGCGATGGTGGTGCAGATGGCGGTGACCATGCTGCTGCGCGGCGAAGTGGAAAGCATCGACGTGGTGCGTTCGATCTTCTTCGGCCTGTTGATCACCCCGTGGGCGGTCTACTTCCTCTCGGTGGTAGTGGAGCAGCTGGAGGAGTCGCGCCAGCGGCTGGCGCGGCTGGTGGACAAGCTGGAAGAGATGCGCCACCGCGATCTGGAGCTCAATCAGCAGCTCAAAGACAATATCAGCCAGCTGAACCAGGAGATCGCCGATCGCATCAAGGCGGAAGAAGAGCGCCTGCAGGTGATGGAGAAGCTGACGGAAGAGATGGAACAGCGTGAACTGGCGCAGATTGAGCTGGGCCAGCAATCGGCGCTGCTGCGTTCCTTCCTCGATGCCTCGCCGGATCTGGTCTACTACCGCAACGAAGACAAAGAATTTTCCGGCTGCAACCGCGCGATGGAGCTGCTGACCGGCAAGAGTGAGAAGCAGCTGATCGGCCTGACGCCGTTCGACGTCTACGGCCAGGAGATCGCCGAAAAGGTCATTGAGACCGACGAGAAGGTGTTCCGCCACAACGTCTCGCTGACCTACGAACAGTGGCTGGTGTATCCCGACGGCCGCAAGGCCTGTTTCGAGCTACGCAAGGTCCCGTTTTACGACCGGGTGGGCAAACGCCACGGGCTGATGGGCTTCGGCCGCGATATTACCGAGCGTAAGCGCTACCAGGACGCGCTGGAGAACGCCAGCAGGGAGAAGACTACCTTTATCTCCACGATCAGCCACGAGCTGCGTACGCCGCTTAATGGCATCGTCGGCCTGAGCCGCATTTTGCTCGATACTGAATTGAACGACGAGCAGCTGAAATACCTGAAGACCATTCACGTCAGCGCCATCACCCTTGGCAATATCTTCAACGACATTATCGAAATGGATAAGCTCGAGCGGCGCAAGGTGCAGCTCGACAACCAGCCGGTGGACTTTACCGGCTTCCTGGCGGATCTGGAGAACCTCTCCGGCCTGTTGGCACAGCCGAAAGGGCTGCAGTTCATCATGGAGCCGCAGACGCCGCTGCCGCAGCAGATCGTGACCGACGGTACGCGCCTGCGGCAGATTCTGTGGAACCTGATCGGTAACGCGGTGAAATTCACCCAGCAGGGGCAAATCGTGGTGCGCGTGCGGCGCGAGGCGCAGGAGAAGCTGGTGTTCGAGGTGGAAGACTCGGGCATGGGCATCCCGCAGGACGAGCAGGACAAGATCTTCGCCATGTATTACCAGGTGAAAGATCAGCGCGGCGGCCGCCCGGCCACCGGCACCGGCATCGGGCTGGCGGTCTCCAAGCGACTGGCGCAGAGCATGGGTGGCGACATCACCGTACGCAGCGAACAAGGGCACGGTTCTTGCTTCACCCTGACCATTCAGGCGCCGGCGGTGCAGGAAGCCGCCAGCGCGGCGCCGGAGGAAGAGGAGCTGCCGTTGCCGGCGCTGCACATCCTGCTGGTGGAGGATATCGAGCTGAACGTGATCGTGGCGCGTTCGGTGCTGGAAAAGCTGGGCAACAGCGTCGAGGTGGCGATGAACGGCCACGACGCGCTGGCGATGTTCGACCCGGACGAGTTCGATCTGGTGCTGCTGGACATTCAGCTGCCGGACATGACCGGGCTGGACATCGCCCGGGTACTGCGCGAGCGCTACGCCGGGCAGGCGCTGCCGCCGCTGGTGGCCCTGACCGCCAACGTGCTGAAAGACAAAAAAGAGTACCTCGAGGCGGGCATGGACGATGTGCTGAGCAAGCCGCTGTCGGTGCCGGCGTTGACCCAGGTCATCAAACACTATTGGGATCATCAACCTTCTCACACTTCAAAGAAAACGGAGCACAAGGCGATGCAGATTAATGAGTCGTTACTCGATACCGCGATGCTGGAACAGTACATGGACCTGGTTGGCCCGCAGCTGATCCACCAAAGCCTGGAGATGTTCGAACAGATGATGCCGGGCTATCTGGCGGTGCTGGATTCCAACATGACGGCGCGCGATCAGAAAGGCATCACCGAGGAAGGGCACAAGATCAAGGGTGCCGCCGGTTCGGTCGGTCTGCGCCACCTGCAGCAGCTGGCGCAACAGATTCAAACGCCGACGCTGCCGGCCTGGTGGGATAACGTGCAGGATTGGGTGGATGAGTTGAAGCAAGAGTGGCGCAACGACGTGCAGGTACTGCGGGCTTGGGTAGAGAACGCTGAAAAAAAATGACCCCGACCTAAGCCGGGGTGCGCGAATATTGCGCCAACACCAGGGAAATTGTGAACCTGCGTATTGGTTTCAGTGTTCTGGTCGAGCAGGTTGTAGCGAATTCCTAAACATCATACAGCCAACAACATAGCAAATGTAAGCGCTCTTGTTAGAAGATTCATTAAAATGTGTGATGTAGATTAGTGTTTGTCAACTCCGAGCACGAACCAGTTGACAGCAGCGACAGGAGTAAGAGTGATGAAAAAGGTGGGTGTCGTCCTCAGCGGCAGCGGCGTTTATGACGGTACGGAGATCCATGAAGCGGTGCTGACACTGCTGGCGTTGGACCGTGCCGGCGCGCAGGCGGTGTGCTTTGCGCCTGATAAGCCACAATGCCATGTTATTAATCACTTATCAGGTGAGGAGATGGCGGAATCGCGCAATGTCCTGATTGAATCGGCGCGCATTGCCCGCGGTGCGGTGCAGCCGCTGGCGCTGGCGGAGGCCGCGCAGCTGGATGCGCTGATCGTGCCCGGCGGCTTCGGTGCCGCCAAGAACCTCAGCAATTTCGCCGAAGCCGGCGCGGAATGTTGGGTCGATGAAGATTTGGCGCGTCTGACGCGCGAGATGCATAAGGCCAACAAACCAATTGGCCTGATGTGCATCGCGCCGGCGCTGTTGCCGAAACTGCTGGATCAACAAGCGCGGCTGACCATTGGCAACGATCCGGACCTGGGAGAAGTGATTGACGCCATGGGCGGCGAGCCGGTGATTTGCCCGGTGGACGACATCGTGGTGGACAGCGAGCACAAGATCGTGACCACGCCGGCCTATATGCTGGCGCCGTCGATCGCGCAGGCGGCCCTCGGCATCGATAAGCTGGTGGCGCGGGTGCTGGAACTGGCTGAATGAGAAAATCGCTCGGCGGATGGCGGCGGCTGCGCCCGTGGTATTGGCTGAAGCGCGGCGTCATCGCGATTCTCGGCCTGTGGGTGTTGGGTATTGTGGCCTTCGCCTTCCTGCCGGTGCCGTTTTCCGCCGTGATGGTGGAGCGGCAAGTCAGCGCCTGGCTGAGCGGCGATTTCGGTTACGTCGCCCATTCGGACTGGGTGTCGATGGACGACATCTCGCCGCAAATGGCGCTGGCGGTGATGGCGGCGGAGGATCAGAAGTTTCCAGACCATTGGGGCTTCGACGTGGCGGCCATTGAAAAGGCGCTCAGCCACAACGAGAAGCGCCCGACGCGCATCCGCGGTGCGTCCACGCTGTCGCAGCAAACCGCCAAGAACCTGTTTCTGTGGGATGGCCGCAGCTGGCTGCGCAAAGGGCTGGAGGCCGGATTGACGTCGGGCATCGAGCTGGTGTGGACCAAGCGGCGCATTCTGACGGTGTATCTGAACATCGTCGAGTTCGGCGACGGGGTGTTTGGCGTTGAAGAGGCTTCACAACGCTTTTTCCATAAGCCGGCCAAACGGCTCAGCGCGGCGGAAGCGGCGCTGTTGGCGGCGGTATTGCCGAATCCGCATCGCTTCAGGGCCGATGCGCCGTCCGGTTATGTGATACAGCGACAGCAGTGGATCATGCGCCAGATGCGGCAGCTGGGTGGGGAAACGTTTTTAAGCGAGAACAAGCTGGATTAAACGGGCGGGAACGGCACGGTGCCGCTCCCACCAGAACGGATTACTTCACATAGGTAAAGGCGGTGGTGACGTGTTTCACGCCGCTGACCTGGCTGGCGATCTGCGCCGCAGACTGCCCTTCCTGCTGCGTGACCAGGCCCAGCAAGAACACTTCGCCGTTTTCGGTAGTCACTTTCACGTTGGACGATTTCACCGTATCGCTGGTGAGCAGCTGCGAACGCACCTTGGTGGTGATCCAGGTGTCGGAGGACGCGGTGCTCAGGCTGACCGGCGTGCCCTGACGGATCTCGTTATACACTTCGGTCGTGCCTTCCACGCCCATGGCGATCTGCTTGGCGCGCGCGGTGAGATCGGCGTTAGGCGACTGGCCGGTCAACAGCACCTTGCCCTGATAGGCGGTGGCGACCACCCGGGCATCTTTCTTCAACTGCTGGTCTTTGCTCAGGGCGCTTTCGACCCTGGCTTCCAGCGTGCCGTCATCCACCTGGGTCCCGACGCTGCGCGGGTCGGTGGCGGTTTTGGTTGCGACGGCTGCACTACCGACGACGACGCCGGCGATACAGCCTTGCAACAGCAGGGCGCTGGACAGCACTGCAAATGTGGCTTTTAGCTTCATCTCAGTTCCTTAATCGTCCTGGTGGGGGAATAACGTATTGTCTATCAGGTCGCACAGGCAGTTTACGGTCAGCATATGCATTTCCTGAATGCGCGAGCTGCGGTGCGACGGGATGCGGATCTCGACATCCTGCTGGCCGAGCAACCCGGCCAGCTCGCCGCCGTCGTAGCCGGTGAGCGCGACGATGGTCATATCGCGCGTGACGGCCGCCTCGACCGCTTTCACAATATCACGGCTGTTGCCGCGGGTGGAAATCGCCAGCAGTACGTCACCGGTGTGCCCGAGTGCGCGCACCTGCTTGGCGTACACTTCGTCGTGCAGCCGATCGTTGCTGATCGCCGTCAGCACCACGTTGTCGGCGTTGAGCGCGATGGCCGGCAGGCTGGGGCGCTCGGTTTCAAAACGGTTGATCATGCTGGCGGCGAAGTGCTGCGCGTTGGCCGCCGAGGTGCCGTTGCCGCAGCACAGGATTTTGTTGCCGTTGAGTAAGGATTGAACCAGCGTCATCGCAGCGCGGGAAATGGCGTCCGGCAATGCTTCCGCCGCTGCGATCTGGGTTTGGATGCTTTCGGTAAAACAGACTTTAATTCTATCCAGCACGTTGTATTAATCCACTAAGTCAAAGGGCCGGTCTGCGCCGCAAAACCCCGATTAATCCGCATTGAAGGCGTTGGGTATCCATTCTAACTGGCTACCGGTAATGGCCAAAACATCAAAACGGCAAGATGATGTGTCAAAACTGGCTCCGCGCCCCGCCAGCCAGACGGCGGCGGCATGCAGCAACCGCTGTTGTTTGCGAAAGGTGACGCTGGCGGCCGCGCCGCCGAAGGCGTCGTTGCGGCGGTAGCGCACTTCGACGAACACCCAGGTGGCGCCGTCGCGCATGATGAGGTCGAGCTCACCGCCGCGCACTGCGACGTTGGCGGCGCAGAAGGTGAGCCCGGCGTGTTCCAGGTGACGGCGGGCCAGTAACTCATAGCCCGCCCCGGAGGCGCGTGGGTTCAAGAGACCGGAACGACCGTACCCTGACGGTATTGCAGCCAAGGCAGCTTGCGGTTGATCACGCAGTTCGGCGACGCGCTCAGCGTACCGGTGGTGCCGGAAACCTGGAAGCCCGGCAGCTGGCGCATTTCAGCAAAGTGGTTGGCCAATGTCCAGGCATCCATCCCCATCGCATACAGGCGCACCAGTGAGTAGTCGTTGCGGAAGCGCGCGCTGGCCTGCTGCAACAGCTGAGGGTTTGAACCGGCCAGCAGCGGGATGTCGCTGAACTGCAGGCCTTCCATTTCCAGACGGAAGTCCGGGCCGGCGCCGGCCTGGTAGCTGCGCGAGCTGGCGTACATCGCCGGCTTGCCGCGCGAGCTGGTGGCCATGTCGATCATCGGTTTGATCAGCGTCAGCTGAGACTGGGTGGCGACGATATACACCGCGTCGACGCTGCCGCCGGTCGCGGCGGGGATGTCGCTCGGCGGTGCCGGAATGGTCAGCCCGGCGATGGTCACGCTCTGCGGCGCCGGGGCGCTCGATATCGGCGTGCCGGTCATGCGGATGCCGCCGCTGTTGACCATCTGGCGAAGTTCGCCGGCGGAGCCGATGTCCTGACGCAGCACAGTTTGCCCGCCTTGCTTCTGCCATTCCTGGTTAAAGGCCTTGGCGACGCGATCGCCGAAGGCGCCGCGCGGCACCAGCAGCAGCGGTTGACGCTTCTGCTGTTCCCAGATGTGGCGTGCGGCGTCGCGCGCTTCATCTTCCGGCGACAGGGCGAAGTAACAGATGTTCAGGTTGTCCTTCGGCGTTTCCGGCTGGTTGAGCGCCAGCACGTTCAGCGTGGTGGTGCTGGCGGACAGCTGATCGACGTTCTCTTTCAGCAGCGGCCCGACCACCAGAGTGGCGCCATCCTGCTGCGCCTGGCTCAGCAAGGCGGCCAGCGGCTGGCTGGTGGTGTCGTACACTTTGACCTGCGCGTTGGCGGCCTGCAGCGGCGTTACCGGCGCGCTGGACGGCGCCGCCGGCTGCGCGGCGGTCACGGCAGGCTGGCTCTCTTGCGCCGAAGGGCTGACCGCGCCGTTGGCGTTGATGTCACCCGCGGCAGCCTGATCGGCCTGCGCCGTTGGGGCTGGCACGCTGGCCGGTTGCGCGGCTTGCGGCTGCGGCGCCGGCATGGAACCGCCGTTTTTCGCCGCTTCGAAACCTTGCTGGATGGCGTCGGCGAACACTTTCGCCTGGCCGTTCAACGGCAGCAGCAGGGCGATTTTCGAGGTGGAGGCCTGGGTGAAGTTCAGCACCTGGTTCAGGCGAGCCGGCAGCGTTTTGGCCGCCGGGTTTTTCGGATAACGGTTCTGCCAGTCTTTGATGCCGGCCTTCAGCAGATCGGGATCCTGCTTGTTGTCCTGATAGACGCGCAGCAGATCCAGCCAGCCTTGCAGCACGTTCTCATCGGCGTTGATCACCAGGCTGTTCATCTCCTGCGGCGTCAGCTGCAGCAGCGCCTGCCAGGTTTGATCCAGATTGTCCTGGTGCGGTTTGCCGGTCAGCAACGGCTCCTGAGCGATATAGGCGCGGATCAATGGCAGCGACGCTTTGCCCTGATTGGCGGCGATCTGCGCCTGGTAGTAGCGCACCTTCTGATTCGGCGACAGCGAACCGCTGTCCAGGTGGCCCAGCGTGCTGCGGGCGCTGACGTAGCTCTTGTTGGCGATCTGCAGTTCGGCGGTCAGCAACTGGCGTTCAGTCTGCTGCGCACCGCTGAGGTTTTTCGGCAGCTGGTTCAACTGGTCGCCGGCCTGCGGCAGTTTTCCTTCACGCAGCAAGGCGCGAATAGCAAGTAATTGCCAGTCAGCCTTGTTATCATCGCTGCTTTGCTGCAACTGCTGCAGGTAGTAATCGGAGCTGGCGCTCGCTTCGTCCTGTATATTGGCGGGCGGCGTTTGCGGGGCCCGACTTGGACAGCCTGCCAGGAAAAGGGCGGCCGCGATGACTGCGGTAAGTCGGACAGGCTTGGAACGCCCTGCTTTGGTACGAACGAATGTTGAGGAAAGCATACTGTATCCAGTGATGTTTTTTTCAAGATGCTCAATATTAAATCGGCAACCCGGATGAAACAATGAATCAACACCAACAATCAGTCATTTCTGCATCAACGCTGTATGTGGTGCCCACTCCAATCGGCAATCTGGGCGATATCACCCACCGCGCGTTAGAGGTACTGAAAAGCGTTGATCTGATCGCGGCGGAAGACACGCGCCATACCGGATTGCTGTTGCAACACTTCGCGATCAACGCGCGTCTGTTCGCGCTGCATGACCACAACGAACAGCAAAAGGCCGATCAACTGCTGGCGAAACTGCAGGAAGGCCAGAGCATCGCGCTGGTGTCCGATGCCGGCACGCCGCTGATCAACGATCCCGGTTACCACCTGGTGCGCCGCTGCCGTGAGGCCGGCATTCGCGTGGTGCCGCTGCCGGGCGCCTGCGCCGCCACTACCGCGCTGTGCGCCGCGGGCGTCGCCTCCGACCGTTTCTGCTATGAAGGCTTCCTGCCGGCGAAAACCAAGGGGCGCAAGGATACGCTGATGGCGCTGGCGGAGGAACCGCGCACGCTGATTTTCTACGAATCCACCCACCGCCTGCTGGAAAGTTTGCAGGACATGGTCACCGTCTGGGGCCCGCAGCGTTATGTGGTGCTGGCGCGCGAGCTGACCAAAACCTGGGAGTCTATCCACGGGGCGCCGGTGGGTGAGCTGCTGGCGTGGGTGCAGGAAGATGAAGTACGCCGCCGCGGTGAGATGGTGCTGATCGTCGAAGGCCACAAGGCGCAGGAGGATGCGTTGCCGCTCGAGGCGCTGCGCACGCTGGCGCTGCTGCAAAAAGAGCTGCCGCTGAAAAAGGCGGCGGCGCTGGCGGCGGAAATCCACGGCGTGAAGAAAAATGCGCTGTATAAGCACGCGCTGGAGCAACAACAACCGTAAAGCGGTTGACCTGCCGCCGCCGCGACGCTACTATCCGCGCCGGAGTTGACCAGACAGTCGCCGCTTCATTGCCGTCCTCTTCGGGGAGACAGATGGAGGGGAGGAAAGTCCGGGCTCCATAGGGCAGGGTGCCAGGTAACGCCTGGGAGGCGCAAGCCTACGACTAGTGCAACAGAGAGCAAACCGCCGATGGCCCGCGCAAGCGGGATCAGGTAAGGGTGAAAGGGTGCGGTAAGAGCGCACCGCGCGGCTGGCAACAGTTCGTGGCACGGTAAACTCCACCCGGAGCAAGGCCAAATAGGGGTTCACATGGTACGGCCCGTACTGAACCCGGGTAGGCTGCTTGAGCCAGTGAGCGATTGCTGGCCTAGAGGAATGACTGTCCACGACAGAACCCGGCTTACCGGTCAACTCCCTCGACAAAAGAAAACCCCGCGCAACGCCAGTTGCGCGGGGTTTTTCGTTTTCCGGCCGGCTTACACCGGCAGGTCTATCAGCAGCGCGCGCAGCGGCGTCTCGGCGCGGATCGTCAGGCGATTCTCCTCGCGCACGAAGGCGCCGTCGCCGCAGGTCAGACGCTGTTCGTCGTGGCGCTCGCCGGTGGCGGCGATGGTGCCGTGAATCGACTGCAAATAGGCGCGCGGTCCGTTAATCGTCAGCGTGTGTTCTTCGCCCGGCTGCAGATCGAGATGGTGGATCCAGACCTGCTGGCGCAGCTGCAGGCTGCCCTGCTCGCCGTCCGGCGAGGCCAGCAGCAGGTTGCCCGCCGCCGGCAGCGCCAGGCGCTGCACGCGCTCGTTGTTGCGTTCCGGGCAGGCATCCAGCCACAGCTGCAGGCGGGTCAGCGGCGTATCGCTGCTGACGTTCTGTTCGCTGTAGCTCAGGCCTGGCTGGGTGGCCAGCAGCAGCGCTTCGCCGGCTTTGGCGCGCGCGGCGTTGCCGTCGCTGTCGCGGTATTCCGCCTCGCCCTGCAGGATCAGGTTCAGGATATCCACGCTGGGATAGGTGCGCGGCTGGAACGACGCGCCCGGCGCCAGCACCTCCTGATTCAGCACCCGCAGCGACGCGTAGCCCATCAGTTTGGGATCGAAGTAGTGACCAAAGGAAAAGGTGTAGCGAGCCTGCAGCCAACCAAAGTCAGCTTGCCCGCATTGTTGTGCTGTTCTGCATGTAATCATGGCAATCGGCTCTCTAAATTCATTATCCAAATGGTAAGCATCTGGACGTCGGATTGTTAGCCAGTTAATCTGGTCGGCATATTCAAATTTCCTGACAGAGGGATGTGATGGCCAGAGATCGGGCGCTCACGCTTGAAGCGCTGAGAGTGATGGACGCGATCGACCGGCGCGGCAGCTTCGCCGCGGCCGCCGACGAATTGGGCCGGGTGCCGTCGGCGCTCAGCTACACCATGCAAAAATTGGAAGAAGAATTGGACGTGGTGCTGTTCGACCGTTCGGGCCACCGCACCAAGTTCACCAATGTGGGGCGCATGTTGCTGGAGCGCGGGCGGGTGTTGCTGGAGGCGGCCGACAAGCTGACCACCGACGCCGAGGCGTTGGCGCGCGGTTGGGAAACTCACCTGACTATCGTCAGCGAAGCGCTGTCGCCGCCGAGCCTGCTGTTCCCGCTGGTGGACAAACTGGCGCTGAAGGCCAACACCCAGGTGTCGATTTTCACCGAGGTGCTGGCGGGCGCCTGGGAACGGCTGGAGCAGGGGCGCGCCGACATCGTGATCGCGCCGGACATGCATTTTCGCGCGTCGTCGGAGATCAACACCCGCAAACTGTACAAGGTGATGAGTGTCTACGTTGCCGCGCCGGATCACCCGATCCACCAGGAGCCGGAGCCATTATCCGAGGTGACCCGCGTGAAGTACCGCGGCATCGCGGTGGCGGATACCGCCCGCGAGCGCCCGGTGTTGACCGTACAGCTGCTGGATAAGCAGCAGCGTCTGACGGTGAGCACCATTGAAGACAAACGTCTGGCGCTGCTGGCCGGGTTGGGGGTGGCGACCATGCCGTACCCGATGGTGGAGAAAGATATCGAAGCCGGGCGGCTGCGCGTGGTGGGGCCGGAATACAGCCGCGAAGCCGATATCATCATGGCCTGGCGGCGCGACAGCATGGGGGAGGCGAAAGCCTGGTTCCTGCGCGAAATTCCGCGCCTGTTCGCACAGCGTTAACGTTGGTGGGATGACATCCCCTTGCCGGGCGGCAAGGGGATTTTTTTTGCCTTAGCCGAAGCGCTGGTCGCGGCCGTGCGGCTCGTCCAGATCCTGCGCCGGCCCGATGGAAATGATGCCGTGCGGGTTGATGGTGGCGTGGCTGCGGTAGTAGTGGTTGCGAATGTGCGGCAGGCTGACCGTTTCGGCGATGCCCGGCATCTGGTAGATGTCGCGCAGGAAACCGTACAGGTTCAGATAGTCGCTGATGCGGTGTTTGTCGCACTTGAAGTGGGTGACGTACACCGGATCGAAACGCACCAGCGTGGTCCACAGACGCAGGTCGGCTTCGGTCAGCCGATCGCCGGTCAGGTAGCGATGCTGCCCCAGGATCTGCTCCAGGCGCTCCAGCGCGTTGAAGACCCCGTTGACCGCTTCGTCATAGGCTTCCTGGCTGGTGGCGAAACCGGCCTTGTACACGCCGTTGTTCACCTGATCGTAAATCCAACCGTTCAGCTCATCGATCTTGCCGCGCAGCGCGGTCGGGTAGTAGTCCCCCGCCCGAGCGCCCACGCCGTCAAACGCGCTGTTGAACATGCGAATGATATCGGCGGATTCGTTGCTGACGATGGTTTGCCGCTGTTTATCCCACAGTACCGGCACGGTCACGCGCCCGCTGTAGTGCGGATCGGCCCGCAGGTAGATTTGGTACAGGAAGTCGGCGTGATACAGCGGATCGCCGGTGGTTTCAGGAAAATCCTGGCCGAAGGTCCAGCCGTTTTCCAGCATCAGCGGGTGCACCACCGAGACCGGAATGATCTGCTCCAGCCCTTTCAGTTTGCGCATCAGCAGCGTGCGGTGCGCCCAGGGGCAGGCGAGGGAAACGTACAGGTGATAACGGCCCGCTTCGGCCTGGAAGCCGCCCGCGCCGTGTTCGCCCGGCTGACCGTCGGCGGTCACCCAATTGCGAAACTGAGCGGTTGAACGTTTGAAACGGCCGCCGGTAGATTTCGTGTCATACCAGATGTCTTGCCAAACGCCATCGACGAGTTGTCCCATGGGAATCTCCTTGGTGTCCGAGTGAAAAGCGACAGGGCCCGGCATGCCGGGCCCTGAATGACAGTTTAGATTACCATTTCTTGTTCAGAAGACGGTCGATGCTGAAGCCGCCTGGGCCTGCGACCGCCAACACGATGAAGCCGCCGGCGATGGTCAGGTTTTTCATGAACATCAGCTGGTTTACGCCTTCCGCAAAGTCAGTGTGGAACAGCAGCGCGGTCAGAATGGTGAAACCGGCAGTGAACAGCGCCACGGTGCGGGTCAGGAAACCGAACAGGATCGCCAGACCGCCGCCAAATTCCAGCAGGATGGTCAGCGGCAGCAAGAAGCCAGGCACGCCCATCGATTGCATGTACTGTTGGGTACCGGCATAAGCGTCACCCATTTTGCCGTAGCCTGCCACGATAAACAGGATTGGCATCAGAATACGAGCAACCAGCAAACCTGTATCTTCTAATTTTTTCATCATCTACTCCAAAGTG
The DNA here is from genome assembly GCF_020858655.1 of Serratia montpellierensis. Classification (NCBI taxonomy): domain Bacteria; kingdom Pseudomonadati; phylum Pseudomonadota; class Gammaproteobacteria; order Enterobacterales; family Yersiniaceae; genus Serratia; species Serratia montpellierensis. The sequence continues at coordinate 113,613 of NZ_VOSN01000021.1, read as the reverse complement.
TTTTTGTGCGCCTGTTCGGCGGTAGTCATATCAACGGGCGGTGTAGCGGGTTTCTTACCCTGTCCGCTCCGTCTCGAATTGATGGAGTGAATGTTAAGCGGGAAGTGCTCAGGTTGTTAGCAAGTAAAACTGTCGTAATTTTTCAAAAAATCTGAATCTTTAGCGTGCTAATAAATTGCCGCCAGTCAGCAGGTTGCCCGGCCCTCGGGATAAGCGGCGCTGTTTTAGGGGGAAAACGAGGGCGGAGCAACAGGATGTTTGAAGGAAAAACGTGGGGCTTACTTGGCGGAGAAGGTCTTTTTAAACAGACGGATAGCGCTCCAAGCGCCGAAAGCGCGACGCGACCAGCGGATCATCTTGCTGGGGTGGCGGATGCCGTACAATGCCATGACGCTGGAACCGAGCACCAGATAGCGGCGCAGGCCAAACACCGTCTGCCAGCCGCGGTCGATGCGCTCGGTCTTTTCCAGCCACAGAGACTTGTGTTCGGCCAGATCCAGGCGTTGCTGCTGGATCTGGCGAATCAGCCTCTCTTTTTTCCATTCCAGATAGCGGCGGCGGCTCATGGCTCGCGCTCCAGTTCGGCGCGGTCGAGTTCCAGCTGTTTGCGCGTGGCGCCGAGCAGCGTGGTGCGACGGGCCTTGACCAGCGTCCAGATGGTGCCGACCACGGCCAGGAACAGCAGCACGCCGGTCGTGGCACCCAGCGCCACCAGCCGGTAGACCGGATCGATGGCCCAGAAGATCAGGATCAGCAGGCTCATCAAACCGAAGGCGGTGAACAGCAGCGTCATACCGGCCATGATCAGCAGCTGAATGAGATTGGCTTTCTCCTCTTCCAGCTCGACCACCGCCAGTCGGACACGGGTTTCCACCATGCCGACCAGGATCGTGATGATGCGCTGACCGATATCCAGGACCCCTTTAGCGGGGCCCTGCGCGCGCACTTGCGGTTGTTCAGCCATGATTAGCGACGCGCGAGCAGCACGCCCAGCACAACGCCGACCGCCGCGCCGATACCGATGCCGGTCCACGGGTTGTCGCGCACGTAGTCGTCGGCCTGGCCGGCGATCTGTTTGGTTTGCGAAGCCAACTTGTCACCGGCGTCGCTCAGGCGAGCGCGGGTCTCTTTCAGCGCGCCTTCCGCTTTCGAACGCAGCTTCTCCAGCTCAGCTTTCGGCTTGTCGGTGGAGGAGTTCAGCACTTCCTCCAGCGTATCGGCTAAGGACTTCAGTTCAGCGCGTAAATTTTCTGCATTTGAATCATGTGCCATGTGATTATTCCTTAACGTTTATTTCGACAGACTTTTAACATAGCGGATTTTTTCGCCGGAGCAAAGGGGTGATGGCCAGCAGATAACACCAGGCATCAATTCCATATGCTTAAGAAATCCCGTGTGATGGGGCTCTCATCGATAAATCCGCTAGTGTAAAAAAATTATTCCGCCTGGGCGCGTTTCAGCTCAGCCTGCGCTTCCGCCAGCTTTTGCTGCTTCTTGGCGACCTTGTCCAGCTTGCCGGTTTGCTGTGCTTCTTTCAGTTCCTGCCGGCGCTCGTCGACCTTGCGCTGCTTCTCCGCGATATTTTTCTGGCGTTCGGCCTGCAGGCCGGCTTCAGTACAGTGAGTCTGCACTTCGCTCAGCGCTTTTTTCAGCCCGTCCACGCGGTGGGTGTTGCCGTGTTGGGTGGCGTAGTCGATTTGCTGCTGGATGTCTTGCGCTTTGGCGGCGCAGCCGCCCTCAGCGGCCGAAGCGAGCGCCGGCAGCGTACAGAGTGGCAACAGCAGTAACAGTGAATGGCGTAATTTCATCTTTCAGTTCCTTTTCATGGGATGCCTGAACAGGCATCCGCTTTCCTGACTGCCGAAGGCGGCAGCGCGAGAGGAGGGCGTTCATCGCCGGCTGAAGTTACCCTTCAGCATAGTCATGAAACCGGCGTGCCCCCAAAGAATCAGCCGTGACTTAGTGCAGACTGATTGATTTTTGAGCTAATCGATGCGAATGAAAATGAAGATAATGGCAATGAAAGGAAACCCCTTCATATGAAGGGGATTATCCCAGATTGAGTGGGGAACGCGCAAATTCGCGTACCCAATGCGACGGCACGGGGGACTCGCTCAACGCGATGTGGTAACCGGGCGGCAGGATGGTTTGCAGCGCTTCGCGCGCCAGCAATTGCTGCTCCGGCGAATCCAGACGGATGACCAGGCCATCGCCTTCCGGCGTAATGCTTTTGATGCGGATGCCGCGCTCATCCAGGCGCTGATAGACGTAAAAACCGTCGGGCAGCGACAGCCCTTGCTGGCTGGCGCGAATGCGCAGCTCGCTCTCGGTGCGCACCATGCAGGGCACCAACAGCGTCGCCAACGCCAGCAGGGCGAGCGCGATCATCAAGACGTATTGCCAGCGCGGGCGCTTTGCTGTCACGCCCCTTTCCCCGGATTCTGGCTGCCGGCGCGTTTTTTGCGCCACAGCACGATCAGCGAGCCGACCAGCCCGACCACCAGCAACACCAGCGGCAACATCATCAGGCAGAACATCAGCTGATCTTCATACTTGCGGAACACCGGGGTTTTCCCCAGCGCGAAGCCCAGCGTCGTCAGGATCAAGACCCACAGCAGGCCGCTCATCCAGTTGAAGAACTGGAAGCGCGCGTTGCTCAGGCCGGACAGGCCGGCGATGGTCGGCAGCAGGGTGCGCACGAAGGCCAGGAAGCGGCCGACCAGCAGGGCGGAAAGCCCGTGGCGGTGGAACAGGTTGTGAGCGCGCTGATGGTAGTGGGCCGGCAGGTGCGAAAGCCAGCCTTGCACCGTTCGCGTATTGCCGAGCCATCGGCCCTGTATATAGCTGACCCAGCACCCCAGGCTGGCGGCGACGGTCAGGATGACGATGGTCAGCGGGAAGCCCATGGTGCCTTTGGCGATCAGCACGCCAACCAGGATCAGCAGGCTGTCGCCCGGCAGGAAAGCGGCCGGCAGCAGGCCGTTTTCCAAAAACAGGATCATGAACAGCAGAATGTAGAGGGTCCACACCAACGAAGGGTTCGCCAGCGTCTCAAAATCCTGCTGCCACAAGGCATGTATCAGTTCTTTAATGATATCCATCCGGTGTTCCTAAAACGTCATTGTTTATTTTTATCTCAGCGGCGGAGCGGGCGTGGGCTGAAAGCGCGCGGCGATCCTGAATGCTGATAACGATGAAACGGCGTTGCTTTAAGGTTTCTAAGCGGTGCGACACCGGTCATAGGTGGTAAGTCAGCGTGCCACGGTACTGCATGTTGCTTTCTTTCCAGCCGGCCTGCCGGCTCTGTTGCCTGGAGGCGTCCAGCGTCCAGTCGACCTGGGCAAGCCGGTTGGGGGCCGGGGTGTCCTGGCGGGGGAAACGAATTCGGTAGCCCGGCTCTGCGGCCAGGGTATAGACCGGTGCCGTCAGGGAGGACGCGAGCAGCGAACCGGGGAAAGAGTGCGCTCTGGGCAGCAGCAGCGGCAGCTTGCCGGGGGCTTTGCGGCGCGCTTCGGCCGGCGCCCGATACACATGATCATAGGGGGAAAGCGCCGGCTCCGCCAGCAGCGGCAGGCTGCTCAGCGCACTGGGGGTTGGCTTGGGTGACGCCACGCATAGCTGTTGGCCGGAGACCGAACCGGTCCAGCAGAAAACAGCAATCAGCATGGCAAACAACCAGCGCATTTATTCGCGTCCCGCCCCCGCAGCAATGGGTAAAAAAGTGGGCTAACTCTACCAAAATAGCACGATTGGCAACAGGGAAATCTACGTTGCCGACGGTGAAATAGTACACGGCAAACGGCGGTTCCGGCATCGATTCAGCGGATTTTACATTACCTGACATAAGCCGACGGTTTTTGACCGCCGTGGCTATTTCGGCTCGTGGCCCACGCCATCCAGATGCACCACCGGATTCTCGGCGAACAGGTAGCGATCGGCGTTGTATTCGAAGTCGTCGCTGGTGGCGTTGAACAGCATCTGCTTGGTGTTTTCCAGGTGCTGCCACATCGCCAGTTTGGCGGCGTAAGGATCTTTGCGCATCAGCGCCTTGAGGATCTGATCGTGATCGTCGCACCAGCTGGCGATCGAACGTTCGTCGATATGCTCGTGCAGTTTCTTCCAGTAAGGGTTGTTGACCCGCTGCACCCACATTTTTTCCACGATGGTGGCCATGGCGGTGTTCTGGGTGGCCAGCGCCACCTGCACGTGGAACTTCAGATCCCACTGCGAGTCGCGGAAACGATCCTCTTTGCGGGCATGCTCCTGGATCTCCATCAGTTGCACGATATCCTGCTTGGTCACCTGGGTGGCGGCAAATTCGGCGATGTTGCTTTCTATCAGTTGGCGCGCCTGCAGCAGCTCAAACGGGCCGGCGGTGGCGAACTCGATGCTGTCGCCCGGCACCACCAGGTGTTTTTGCTGGTTGGACACCACGTGGATCCCGGATCCCTTGCGCACGTCCACATAGCCTTCGACTTCCAGCATGATGATCGCCTCGCGCACCACGGTGCGGCTGACATTCATCTCTTCGGCGATGTATCGCTCGGCCGGCAGTTTGTCGCCTACCGGATAACGGCCGCTTTCGATGCGTTGCTTCAGCTCGGCGGCCAGTTGCTGGTACAGGCGTCTGGTTTCAGTGAATTCCATAGTGAATGCTCTATACGGTGCGGTGGGAAGGGGCGCGTGGCCATCGGATTTGTTATACCACTTATTCGGCACCGCTGCCAGAGGAGCAAGGGGCCCGGCGCAGCGGCCGGGCGGGGGATCAGCTGCGCGCCGGGGTGGGCTGCAGCGCGGCGGGTTGCGGTTCGGCGGCCGGGCGGTTTTGCAACACCGTCCAGATGACGATGGCGCCGAGAATGTCGAACACCGACAGCGCGGCGAACAGCGGGCTGAAGCCGAGGGTGTCCGCCAGGGCGCCGACCACCAGGGCGAACAGCGTGCTGGCGGTCCAGGCCGCCATGCCGGTCAGCCCGTTGGCGGTTGCCACCTCATTGCGGCCGAACACGTCGGAAGAGAGGGTGATCAACGCGCCGGACAGCGCCTGATGGGCGAAGCCCCCGACGCACAGCAGCGCGATAGCCGCGTAAGGGCTGGTGAACAGGCCGATCATGCCGGGGCCGATCATCAACACCGCGCCCATCGTCACCACCAGCTTGCGCGAGACGATCAGATTGACCTTGAAATACTTCTGGAACAGCGGTGGCAGATAACCACCGACGATGCAGCCGAGATCGGCGAACAGCATCGGCATCCAGGCGAACATGGCGATCTCTTTCAGATTAAAGCCGTAGGCCTTGAACATGAACAGCGGGATCCAGGCGTTGAAGGTGCCCCAGGCCGGTTCCGCCAGAAAGCGCGGCAGCGCGATGCCCCAGAACTGGCGGTTGCGCAGGATCTGCCAGGCGGACATCTTTTTGGCGTTAGAGGTCTGGTGCTGCGCTTCCTGGCCTTCGAGGATGTAACGGCGCTCTTCCTGGCTCAGTTTCTTCTGATCTTTCGGGTGCTTGTAGAACAGCAGCCAGCAGATGGCCCAGATCAGGCTCAGCACGCCGGTGATGATGAACGCCATCTCCCAGCTGTGCGCCACGATGGCCCAGACCACCAGCGGCGGGGCGATCATGCCGCCGATCGACGAACCGACGTTGAAATAGCCGACGGCGATCGAACGCTCTTTGGCCGGAAACCACTCGCTGCTGGCCTTCAGCCCGGCGGGGATCATCGCCGCCTCGGCCATGCCGACCGCGCCGCGCGCCAGCGCCAGTCCGCCCCAACTGTTGGCCAGCGCGGTGCCCATACAGAACACCGCCCAAAGAATGGCGAACATGGCGTAACCGACCTTGGTGCCGAGCACGTCCAACACATAGCCCGCCACCGGCTGCATCACGGTGTAGCAGGCGGAATAGGCGGCGACGATATAGGAATACTGCTGGGTGGTGATGTGCAGCGTATCTTCCAGCGTCGGCGCCGCCACGGCGATGGCGTTGCGGGTCAGGTAACCCAGCACGGTGCCGACGGTCACCAGCCCGATCATGTACCAGCGTAACCCTTTAATTTTACGCATCCGAAATGTCTCCCCGTTTGAAGGTATGGCCGGCGATGCGGCTGGCGAGACAATAACCTGTCATACAGGTTTAAAAGTTGAGTGATATCACAAAAGGAATTATTCGCCTGAGCGATACTGTCGCCGGTGAAATAGGGCGTTTATGCCGCAAATTTGCCGTAAAACTGAGCGAAAAAGGGATTGAAGGACAGCAAAACGGCAGATGGCGGGAAAAATTTGCTGGACGCTCGCTAAAATTGGTGTGATAACTTTTGTGATTCGATCCCTGTGCCGCACGGCAAGTAAGTAAGGTAAGGAGCCCGAGATGGCGACGTTTTTGAGCGAAGATTTCCTGCTGGACAGCGAATTTGCCCGGCGTTTGTACCATGACTACGCGGCGCAGCAGCCGATTTTCGACTACCACTGCCATTTGCCGCCACAGCAGATTGCGGAGAATACCCGCTTCAGCAACCTGTACGATATCTGGCTGCGGGGCGATCACTACAAATGGCGGGCGATGCGCACCAACGGCGTGGCAGAGCGGCTGTGCACCGGCGATGCGGGCGATCGCGAGAAATTCGACGCCTGGGCCGCCACGGTGCCGCACACCATCGGCAACCCGCTCTATCACTGGACGCATCTGGAGCTGCGCCGGCCGTTCGGCATCACCGGAACGCTGCTGTCGCCGAGCACGGCGGATGAGATCTGGCAGCGCGGCAATGCGCTGCTGGCGCAGGATGAGTTTCGTGCGCGCGGCATCATGCGGCAGATGAACGTGAAAATGGTCGGCACCACCGACGATCCGATTGACGATCTGCGCCACCATCGGGCGATCGCCGAGGATCATAGCTTCGATATCAAGGTGCTGCCGAGCTGGCGGCCGGACAAAGCCTTCGCCATCGATGCGCCCGGCTTCAACGACTATCTGCGGCAGCTGGAGGCGGCGGCGGACACCGCCATCGGCCGCTTCAGCACGCTGTGCGACGCCCTGTACAAGCGCATGGATCACTTCGCCGCCCACGGCTGCAAGGTGGCCGACCATGCGCTGGACGTGGTGGTGTTCGGTGAGGCCGATGAAGCGACGCTGGATGCGATCCTGCTGCGTCGCCTGAACGGTGAGCTGCCGACGCCGGAACAGAGCGCGCAGTTCAAAAGCGCGGTGCTGCTGTTCCTGGCCGGCGAATACCGGCGCCGCAGCTGGGTGCAGCAGTATCACATCGGCGCGCTGCGTAATAACAACAGCCGCATGCTGGCCGCCGTCGGGCCGGATATCGGCTTCGACTCGATCAACGATCGGCCGCTGGCGGAGCCGCTGTCGCGGTTGCTGGATGCCCAGGCGCGGCAGGGCGGCCTGCCGAAAACCATTCTCTATTGCCTCAACCCGCGCGATAACGAAGTGATCGGCACCATGATCGGCAATTTCCAGGGGGAAGGCACGCCGGGCAAGATGCAGTTCGGCTCCGGCTGGTGGTTCAACGATCAGAAGGATGGCATGCAGCGCCAAATGACGCAGCTGGCGCAGCTCGGGCTGTTGAGCCGCTTCGTCGGCATGCTGACCGACAGTCGCAGTTTCCTGTCGTACACGCGTCATGAATACTTCCGCCGCATTCTTTGCCAGATGATCGGTCGTTGGGTAACGGACGGCGAAGCGCCGGCCGATATCGCGCTGCTGGGCGAGATGGTGAAAAACATCTGCTTCGACAACGCCAAAGACTATTTCGCCATTGACCTGGCGTAGCCGTTATCTGGGATCGGTTTATGCAAAGTACGATAAAGATTCACGAGCAGGATAACGTGGCGGTAGCGCTGCGCGACCTGGCGGCCGGAGAAACGGTTGAGCTGGCGGGCGTATCCGTTCCGCTGGCGCAGCCGGTGGCGCGCGGGCACAAGTTTGCGCTCGGCCCGATTGCCGAGGGTGAGGACATCATCAAATACGGCCAGCCGATCGGCCATGCGCTCGCGGCCATTGCGCCTGGAGAGCATATTCATTCGCAAAACGCCAAAACCAACCTGAGCGATCTGGACAGCTACCGTTACCAGCCGCAGTTCCCGGCGCTGCCGCCGCAGGCGGCGGATCGCGAGGTGCAGCTGTACCGTCGGGCCGGCGGCGAAGTGGGGATCCGTAATGAACTGTGGATCGTGCCGACCGTCGGCTGCGTCAACGGCATCGCCCGCCAGATCCAGCAGCGCTTTTTGCAGCAAACGCAGGCGGAGGGGATCGACGGCGTGCATCTGTTCAGCCATCCGTTCGGCTGCTCGCAGCTGGGGCAGGATCATGCCAACACCCGCATCATGCTGCAGAACATGGCGCGTCATCCCAACGCCGGCGCGGTGCTGGTGATCGGACTGGGGTGCGAGAACAATCAGGTGGATGCCTTTCGCGCCACGCTGGAGATAGAGGACGAGCGGCGGCTGCGTTTTATGGTGTGCCAACAGCAGGATGACGAGGTGGAGGCCGGGTTGGCGCTGCTGCACGAGCTGTACCGGGAGATGCGCCACGATCGCCGCGAGCCGGGCCGCCTGAGCGAGCTGAAGTTCGGCCTGGAGTGCGGCGGTTCGGACGGATTGTCGGGCATTACCGCCAACCCGCTTCTGGGGCTGTTTTCTGATTACGTGATCGCCAACGGCGGCACCACGGTGCTGACCGAAGTGCCGGAGATGTTCGGTGCCGAGCGCATTCTGATGAGCCGCTGCCGCGATGGGGAAACTTTCGACAAAACCGTCGATATGATCAACGATTTCAAACGCTATTTCATCGCCCATCAACAGCCAATTTATGAGAATCCGTCGCCGGGCAACAAGGCCGGCGGCATCACTACGCTGGAGGAGAAATCGCTCGGCTGCACCCAAAAAGCGGGGCTAAGCCAGGTGGTAGACGTGCTGAAATACGGCGAGCGGCTGCGTGTGCCGGGGCTGAATCTGCTCAGCGCGCCGGGCAACGATGCGGTGGCGACCAGCGCGCTGGCCGGTGCCGGCTGCCATATGGTGCTGTTCAGCACCGGGCGAGGTACGCCGTACGGCGGCTTTGTGCCGACGGTGAAGCTGGCCACCAACAGCGAGCTGGCGGCGAAGAAGCCGCACTGGATCGATTTCGACGCCGGCGGGCTGATCCACGGCGTGGCGATGGAGACCTTGCTCGGCCGCTTCGTCGATCTGATTGTCGAGATCGCCAACGGCCGCCCGGCGCGTAATGAAACCAACGACTTCCGCGAGCTGGCGATCTTTAAAAGTGGAGTGACGCTGTAAGGCTGACGAAAAAGGCGCTCTAAGGAGCGCCTTTTTTATGAAGCAAGGCGGGATTAACGCACCTTCAGCGGGTCTTCGTTCGCCAACCGTTGGTCTTCCGCCTGGCAGGCGGCGGCGGTGAACAGCACGTCGGTGGAGGAGTTGAGGGCGGTTTCCGCCGAATCCTGCAGCACGCCGATGATAAAGCCGACGGCTACCACCTGCATCGCCACGTCGTTCGGAATGCCGAACATGTTGCACGCCAGCGGAATCAGCAGCAGCGAGCCGCCGGCCACGCCGGAGGCGCCGCAGGCGCACAGGGCGGCCACCACGCTCAGCAGCAGGGCGGTCGGGACGTCCACCGCGATGCCCAGCGTGTTCACCGCCGCCAGCGTCAGCACGGTGATGGTGATCGCCGCGCCGGCCATGTTGATGGTGGCGCCCAGCGGGATAGAAACCGAGTAGGTGTCCTCATTCAGGTTCAGCTTCTTGCACAGCTCCATGTTCACCGGAATGTTGGCGGCTGAGCTGCGGGTGAAGAAGGCGGTCACGCCGCTCTCGCGCAGGCAGGCGAACACCAGCGGATACGGATTGCGGCGGATTTTCCAGTAAACGATCAGCGGGTTGAGCACCAGCGCCACCAGCAGCATGCAGCCGAGCAGCACCATCAGCAACTGGGCGTAGCCCCACAGCACGCCGAAGCCGGTTTCCGCCAGCGTGGAAGCTACCAGGCCGAAGATGCCGAGCGGCGCACAGCGGATCACCGCGCGCACCACCAGCGTAACCGCATGGGACATGTCGTTGATCAGCCCCTTGGTGGTGTCGGAAGCGTGGCGCAGCGCCAGCCCCAGCCCGACGGCCCACGCCAGAATGCCAATGTAGTTGGCGTTAATCAGCGCATGGAACGGGTTGGCCACTACGCTCAGCAGCAGGCCTTTCATCACGTCCACGATGCCGCCTGGCGGGGTGATGTCGGTCGCGCCGGTGGTCAGCGCCAGCGTGGAAGGGAAGATAAAGCTGACGAGGACCGCCACCAGCGCCGCGGCGAAGGTGCCCAGCAGGTAGAGGAACAGAATGGGGCGAATGTTGGTTTTCTGTCCCTGCTTATGGTTGGCGATCGATGCCATCACCAGTATCAGCACCAGCAGCGGCGCTACCGCTTTCAGCGCGCCGACGAACAGGGTGCCGAGCAGGCCGACGGCCGCTGCGGCCGCCGGCGAAACCAGCGCCACCAGAATGCCGGCCACCAGGCCGACCATGATTTGTTTGACCAGGCTGCCCTGAGTAATCCTTTGTAGTAGTTTTTGCATAGTGCTTCTCTTCCTGATGTTATCTGGCCGCCGCGGCGGGAACGACGCCGGGCAGCTTTATATGATTCTGTAACTAAGTGTGTTTGCCGAATCAGTATTCAGTAATCGAATGAGGTTGGAAAGAGGCGAGGGTGAAATTCTGAGCGCGGATCAACACTTGATAACATACTGTTTACATTTGTGTGATCGCAATAACGTTTGGCGTTTTGGGGGAATTGCCAAACAATCGCGGGGCGACTAGCGCCCCGGATAACAGATTGTGGTTATTTCTTGGCCAGACGATCGTTGCGATGATTGACCCAGGCGTTGATCACCAAAGTGAGCGTCAGGATGCCCGCCACCACGCCGAGCGATAGGCCGATCGGGATGTGGAAGACGTCGATAATCAGCATCTTGATACCGATAAACACCAGGATCACCGACAGGCCGTATTTCAGCATCGAGAAACGTTCCGCCACGTTGGCCAGCAGGAAGTACATGGCGCGCAGGCCCATGATGGCGAACAGGTTAGAGGTCAGCACGATGAATGGGTCAGTGGTCACGGCGAAGATCGCCGGGATGCTGTCTACCGCGAAGATCACGTCACTCAGTTCGACCAGGATCAGCACCAGCACCAGCGGGGTGGCGAACAGGATGCCGTTGCGGCGCACGAAGAAGCGCTCGCCTTCCAGGCTGTCGGTCATGCGCAGCCGGCTGCGCAGCCATTTCACCAGCGGCTTGTCGCCGATCGCCGAGTCATCCTCCTTCGCCAGCGCCATCTTGATACCGGTGAACAGCAGGAAAGCGCCGAACAGATACAGCAGCCACTGGAACTGGCTGACCAGCCAGCTGCCGGCGAAGATCATGAGGGTACGCAGCACGATCGCGCCCAGCACGCCGTAAATCAATACCCGCCGCTGCAGGTTGGCCGGCACGGCGAAGTAGCTGAACAGCATCAGCCAAACGAACACGTTATCCACCGCCAGCGCTTTTTCGATCAGGTAGCCGGTCAGGAAGGCCAGCGCCTGGGTATCGGCGACGGCGCGCCCGGCGGTTTCATTCAGGTAGTACCAGAAACCGAAATTGAACAGCAGAGAGAGGCTGACCCACACCAGCGACCAGCTGGCGGCCTGCTTCAGGGTCATGGTGTGCGCGCCTTTACGGCCCTGCAACAGGAGGTCGATTGCGAGCATCACGACTATGACGGCGGCGAAGCTGCCCCATAACCACGGTGTGCCAACGGAATTCATCATCAGAGGTATCCTTCAAAAACAAAAACGGCCAACGTCGGAAGACGCCAGCCGCTCTGTGAACGCTGCAAGCAAACCTCGCCTTCCGGCAAGGTCTCACTTACAACGTTGATGAAGGTGATTACACCTTTGACATCAGGTTGCCCGGTAACCGGATGCTTGCGCATCGTAATGACGATTGACCGGCAATGAAGTTACTCCCCTTTGCAGAGCAGAAAGTAATGCAAAATGTGTCGGCGGTCAACGTGAATCGCGTTAGCTGGCCATCGCTTTTTGCGCGCCGAGGCTGACGACGAATCCCTGCAGCAGCAGGCGGCTGAACGGCGTGTCGCTAACCTGTTGTTGTTGCTGTTGATAGCGGGCCTGCTGCTCGGGATGCAGTTCGCCGAGCCACTGCAGATACTGGCTCATCACCGCGCCGTTGAATTCCGGGTGGAACTGGGTGGTCAGGGCATGATCGCCATAGCGCAGGATCTGGTGCGCATCCTGCTGCGAACGCGCCAGCGTCTGCGCGCCGGCGGGCGGCGTCAGTACGCTCTGCGAATGGATCAGGTTGGCTTTGAAGCGCGGCGGCAGCAGGGTGAGCCGCCGGTCTTCGGCCGCGGCGGGCAGCAGTTCGATCTCCAGCGTACCCACCTCCATACCCTGCGGGTGATAGCCCACTTCGCCGCCGAGTGCGTAGGCCAACAGCTGGTGGCCGTAGCAGACACCGAACAGCGGCAGTTTGAGCGCCATCGCCTGACGCAGCCATTCGGCGGCTTCCTCGCTCCACGGCAGCCGTTCGGTCACCATCGCTGGCGAGCCGGTGATGACCACGCCGCAATAGGCGGCCGGCGGCAACGGCCGCTCGCCGGCGGGCAGATGCACGATGTGCGCGCGTTCAGCGTCGATGTTGCCCTGTTGCAGGAACATACCTTCAAAGTTAGCCAGTTCCTGGCGAATGGCCTGCGGTGCGTCGCCGGTTTGCATCACGAGCAGCGGTTTCATCTCATTCTCCGTCGGCGGGGAAGACGACGCCGGTCTGGCGGCGGATGTCGGTCAGCAGGCGGGCGACGATCAGCGAATTCTCCAGCCCCGGATGTTCCACCTGACGTTTCTCAATCAGCTTGGCAAAGGCCAGTGCTTCATACAGCATGGTGTTGATGTGCTGCGGTTGGCTCAGATCCTGGCGGTTGCCGCCGCGCGGCGTCAGTGCCACGCCCTGGCACTCGGAAATCTTGTCGATAATCAGCGTGCCTTCCTCTCCCTGGATCTCGCTGGGGATCGCCGAGTCGCTGACCTTGGAATGGGAAAGCGTGACGTCGAAATCGCCGTAGTTCAGGCAGACGGTGCCGTGGGCGTCTACGCCGGTATCGAGCAGCGTGGCGCTGGCCAGCACCGACTGCGGCGCACCGAACAGCGCCACCGCGCTGGCCAGGCAGTAGTAGCCGATGTCCATGATCGAGCCGTTGGAGAACTGGGGGTTAAAGGTGTTGGGATTCTCGCCGGCCAGGTAGCGCGGATAGCGCGAAGAGTATTGGCAATAGTTGATGAAGGCTTTGCGCAGCCGGCCGATTTTCGGCAATGCCTGTTGCAGCGCCAGAAAATTCGGCAGATAGGCGCTTTTGAACGCCTCGAACAGCACCACCTGGTTTTCCCGCGCGCAGGCTACCAGCTGTTCCGCTTCGCGTTGGTTGGAGGCCAGCGGTTTTTCGCAGATCACGTGCTTTTTATGGCGCAGGAACAGCAGCGATTGCGGGCAGTGCAGGGCGTTGGGGCTGGCGATATACACCGCGTCTATGGCGTCGGACTGGGCCATCGCCTCGAGCGAGTCGAAAAACTGCGTGACCTGATAGTTGGCGCCAAACGCCTGCGCCTGTTCCAGCGAGCGTGAATACACGGCGCTCAGCGTGAGTTTGCCGCTTTCATGGGCGGCATCGATAAAACGTTCCGTTATCCAGTTGGTGCCGACGACGGCAAAGCGAATCATGGCGAGCTCCGGTCCAGGCTTAAAACCGCAGATTATCACGCCCTCACTCGCTATGCATACAGCTCGCCGAACAGCGAAAGGTGCGTCAGATACAGCCGGGTATCAAACTCCAATTGGTGGTAATTCGGCTCCATATGGCAGCACAGACTGTAGAACGCTTTGTTGTGATCTTTCTCTTTCAGGTGTGCCAGCTCATGCACCACGATCATGCGCAGGAAGGGCTCGGGCGCGACTTTGAACACCGTCGCCACGCGGATTTCTGCCTTGGCCTTCAGCTTGCCGCCCTGCACGCGTGAGATGGCGGTATGCAGGCCAAGCGCGTGCTTCATGACGTGGATCTTGCTGTCGTAGGCCACCTTGCTCAGCGGCTGGGCGTTGCGCAGATACTGGTTTTTCAGATCGACGGTAAACTGATACAGCGACTTATCGGTGGTGCAGTCGTGCACCTGCGGATAGCGCTGCAGCAGCACGTCTCCCAGTCGGTTTTGGTGGATCAGTTGTTGCACCTGGCTTTGCAGATGCGTTGGGTAGCCTTGCAGGTAGGTCAATTCAGACATTCTTGTTCCGTATCAACGGCCATTCAGCCGGTCATTCTATGCTGTTTTTTCGCTCAAATCCTGACATACGCAATTTATCCGAAAAAACATTTTACTGACGGGCGTTTTTAGGGGATAAACAGCCCAAATTTTATCAGTCAGGAGGGGCAATGAGCCAACTCGATCTGGGAACACAGCAACTTGAGCTGGAGCGTTATCCCCAACAGGAAGAATCCACCCAGCTGCAGGCGTGGGAAGCGGCGGACGAATATCTGCTGCAACAGCTTGAAAACGTAGATATCGGCGGCCGCCCGGTGCTGATTTTCAACGATAACTTCGGCACCCTGGCCTGTGCGCTGCACGCGCATCGCCCTTACAGCGTCAGCGACTCGTACATGAGCCAGCTGGCGACGCGTCACAACCTGAAGCTCAACGGATTGGATCCTGAACAGGTCACCCTGTTGGACAGCCTGGCCGAGCTGCCGGCGGCGCCGGCGGTGGTGCTGATTCGCGTGCCGAAGGCGCTGGCTCTACTGGAGCAGCAGCTGCGCGCGCTGCGCCACGTTGTGACCGAAGACACGCTGATCGTCGCCGGCGCCAAGGCGCGCGACGTGCATACCTCGACGATGCAGCTGTTTGAAAAGGTGCTGGGCCCGACGCGCACCAGCCTGGCGTGGAAGAAAGCGCGCCTGATCTTCTGTCAGGCGGCGGACATCGTCCCGCCGGCGGCAGCGGAAACCACCAACTGGACGCTGGACGGCACCGATTGGCTGATCCACAACCACGCCAACGTCTTCTCGCGTGGCAGCCTGGATATCGGCGCGCGCCTGTTCCTGGATCATCTGCCGCGTGGCCTGAACGGCCATATCATCGATCTGGGCTGCGGCAACGGCGTGATTGGCCTGGCGGCGCTGGCGCAAAACCCGGAAGCGCAGATGACCTTCGTCGATGAATCTTACATGGCGGTGGCTTCCAGCGAGCTGAATGTGGAGCACAACCTGCCGCAAGAGCTGGATCGCTGTCAGTTTGAGGTGAACAACGCGCTGGCGGGCATCGAGCGCGAAAGCGTGCAGGCGGTGCTGTGTAACCCGCCGTTCCACCAGCAGCACGCCATTACCGATCATACCGCCTGGCAGATGTTCTGCGACGCCAAGCGCTGCCTGCAGGTGGGCGGCGAACTGCGCATCGTCGGCAACCGTCACCTTGACTACCATCACAAGCTCAAGCGTCTGTTCGGCAACTGCACGCTGGTGGCCTCGAACAAGAAGTTCGTGATCCTGAAAGCGGTGAAATCCGGCGCGCGTCGCTGAGTGAATAAAAAGGGGCGCCGGGCGCCCCTCAGTCTGTAGACAAAGGGGGAAAAAGCGTGGTTTTTCCCCCTTTGTGGTTATCAGCCGAAAATCAATAAATTGATTTTCCTTGTTTTCTTTTCGCTGGTCTCTGCCTACCCGGCATGGGGATGAGGTTTGTCATCAATATCAGGGGCGCCGGGCGCCCCTTTTTTTACAGTGACATCGCCAGCCGCGTACCCTGATCGATCGCACGGCGGGCGTCCAGCTCGGCGGCCACGTCGGCGCCGCCGATCAGGTGCACGGTTTTCCCCATCGCCAGCAGCGGCTGCTGCAATTCGCGGCGCGGCTCCTGCCCGGCGCAGACGATCACCGTGTCCACCGGCAGGCAACTTTCCTGCTCGGCGCGGGTGATGTGCAGCCCTTCATCGTCGATCAGCCGATAGTTGACGCTATTGAGCATCTTCACGCCGCGCATTGCCAGGCTGGCGCGGTGGATCCAACCGGTAGTTTTCCCCAGGCCTTCGCCTACCTTGCTGGTTTTACGCTGCAACAGGTAGATCTGCCGCGCGGCGCGTGGCGCCTGCGGGCCTTGCGCCGCCAGCCCGCCGCGTTGCTCAAGGCGGCCATCAATGCCCCATTCGCGGTTGAATTCCGCCTGGTCCAAACTGCTGGATACGCCGTGCTGGCTGAGGTACTCGGCGGTGTCGAAGCCGATGCCGCCGGCGCCGATGATCGCCACGCGCTGGCCGACCGGTTTTTTATCGCGCAGCACGTCCAGATAGCTCAGCACCTTGGCGTGCCCGATGCCGGGGATGTCCGGGGTGCGCGGCACGATGCCGCAGGCGAGGATCACTTCGTCGAATTCGCTTAAATCCGCCGCCTCGACCTTGACGCCCAACCTGACCGTCACTTCACGCAGCGCCAGCTGGCGGCGGAAGTAACGCAGGGTTTCATGGAATTCTTCCTTGCCGGGGATTTGTTTGGCGATGTTGAACTGGCCGCCGAGCAGATCGGCGGCGTCGAACAGCGTCACCTGATGGCCACGGCTGGCGGCGGTGGTGGCAAACGCCAGCCCGGCGGGGCCGGCGCCGATCACCGCCAGCTTTTTCGGTTTCTCCGCCATCGTCAACGGCATTTCGGTTTCGCGGCAGGCGCGCGGATTGACCAGGCAGGAGGTCAGCTTACCTTCAAATATCTGGTCGAGGCAGGCCTGGTTGCAACCGATGCAGGTATTGATCTCGTCGGCGCGCCCCTCGGCGGCTTTCTGCACAAAGGCGGCGTCGGCGAGGAACGGGCGCGCCATCGACACCATGTCGGCGCAGCCGTCCGCCAGCACCTGCTCGGCCACCGCCGGATCGTTGATGCGGTTGGTGGTGATCAGCGGGATGCTGACCTTGCCCATCAGCTTGCGGGTCACCCAGCTGAACCCGGCGCGTGGCACCATGGTGGCGATGGTCGGGATGCGCGCTTCGTGCCAGCCGATGCCGGTATTGATGATCGTGGCGCCCGCCTGTTCGACCGCCAGCGCCAGCTGTTCGATCTCCTGCCAACTGGAGCCGTCCTCCACCAGATCGAGCATCGAGAGCCGGTAGATCAGAATGAATTCCGGGCCCACGGCCTGGCGCACCGCCCTGACGGTCTCGACGGCGAACCGCATGCGGTTGGTGAAGCTGCCGCCCCATTGGTCGTCGCGCTGATTGGTGCGCGTCGTCAAGAATTGGTTGATCAGGTAGCCTTCGGATCCCATCACCTCAACGCCGTCATAGCCGGCCTGCTGCGCCAGCGCCGCGCAGCGGGCGAAGTCGGCGATGGTCTGCTCAATGTCTGCCGTGCTGAGCGCGCTCGGCGTAAACGGGTTGATCGGCGCCTGCAGCGCGGAAGGGGCCACCAGCTTGGGTTGATAGCTGTAGCGGCCGGTGTGCAGGATCTGCAGCGCAATTTTGCCGCCCGCCCGGTGGACGGCTTCGGTCACCGGGCGGTGATGAGGCAATTGCTCCTCGCTGTTGAGGATCGAACCGCCGCGAAAGACCACGCCCTGTTCGTTCGGGGCAATGCCGCCGGTGACGATCAGCGCCACGCCGGCGGCGGCGCGCTCGGCATAGAACGCGGCCAGCCGCTGCGGGCCGTCGGGCAGCTCTTCCAGGCCGGTATGCATCGATCCCATCAGCACCCGGTTTTTCAGGGTGGTGAAGCCGAGATCCAGCGGCGCCAGCAGGTGAGGGTAATTGCTCATTGCACTCTCCATCGGGTGAAATCGGGGCCCGTTGTTATAATTATGTGAACACAAGTGGTCGGATGAGATAAATCTAGCCGTTGTCGCGCCGCTTGGGAATCTGCGTTGCACCGAATGTGATAGACGTCATGAATCTCAGACTCTGTTTGCATAACGAACAAAAGATCGGTTAACCTTTGCGCGTTGTAAATTCCTTCTCTCTGCGGAGCCATAACCGAAAATGAACACCCACACCTGTTGATATCTGGTCCCACGCTGTGCGCTCTCGCGCCCTGTGGGGATGTTTTGATCTCATTCAGGAGTGCTTATGGCTCATTTTGCGCAGTCCCCTTATTTCGTTTTACATCAACTGACCTGCCAATTTGCTGACGGCGAAACGCTGTTCGGCCCGCTGGATCTCGCTTTCGATCGGCAGCGCTGCGGCCTGGTGGGGCGCAACGGCGTCGGCAAAACTCAGCTGCTGCGTCTGATCGCCGGGCGGGATCGGCCGGGTAACGGGCACGTCGAATCCCATGCCGCATTGGCTTACGTTGCGCAGCAGCCGGAGATCGCCGCGGACACCACGCTGGCCCAGCTGCTGGGCTATGGCGAGGTGTTCGCCGCGCTGGCGCGTCTCGAGCAGGGGCAGCCGCTAGCGGACGATATCGATCGTCTGGAAGGGCGGTGGGATCTCAACGATCGTCTGCAAAACGCCTTTGTCACCGCCGGGCTGCCGGCCTTCGATCCGTTGCGATCCGCAAGCTCTCTGAGCGGCGGCGAGCGGATGCGCGCGGCGCTGTGCGGCGCGTTGCTGGGCGAAGCGGATTTTCTGCTGCTGGACGAACCGACCAACCACCTCGACAGCGTCGGGCGTGCCTGGCTGTATCAGCAGCTGGATCAGTGGCGCGGCGGGCTGCTGATCGCCAGCCATGACCGGCAGCTGCTGGCGCGCATGGAGCGCATTGTCGAACTGACACCCGGTGCGCTGCGCAGCTACGGCGGCAACTACGATGACTACCGGCGCCAGCGCGACACGGAACAGCAGGCGGCGCGCGCCGATCTGGAGCATGCGCGCGAGGAGCGTCGCCGCACCCGCGCTCGCCAGCAGAAAGAGCACGACATGAGCCAGCGGCGCTCGGCGCAAACGCTGCGCGTCGTCGATACGCTGAATATCGCCTCTTTTGAGCGGGTGGCCTACAAGTCGGCGGCGAAGGAGAGCCTTGGCACGCTGCGCAAACAGCATCAGGATCAGCGCGACAGCCTCGATGCGGCGGTGCGCGAAGCCTATCAGCGGGTGGAAGAGGAGCAGCCGGTGTTGCTGGCGCTGCCGGGCAGCGAAGTGAGCGCGAACAAGCAGGTGCTGGTGCTCGAGCAGCTGCAGCTGCCGTTCGTCAGCGCGCCGCCGCTGGATCTGCGTATCGACGGCCCGATGCGCGTGGCGTTGACCGGCCCCAACGGCTGTGGCAAGTCCACCTTACTGAAGACCGTTCTCGGTCAGCTGACGGCGCTTTCCGGCCATTGTCATTGCCCGCTGTCGACGGCCTACCTCGATCAAACCCTGTCGCAGCTCGACCCGAATCTGTCGGTGATGGAGCATCTGGGGCTGCAGGATTCACCGTTGGCGGAAGGCGCGTTGCGCACCCGGTTGGCGCAGTTGCAGCTTGGCGCGGATCGCATCGCGCTGCCGCTGGGCTCGCTGAGCGGCGGCGAACGGCTCAAGGCGGCGTTGGCCTGTGCGCTGTGGCGGCGACAACCGGCGCAGCTGCTGTTGCTGGACGAGCCGACCAACCACCTGGATCTGGCGTCGTCGCTGGCGATCGAAACCGCCCTGGCGGATTTCCCCGGCGCGATGCTGGTGGTGTCGCACGACGAAGACTTCCTGCAGGCGCTGCGGCCGACACACCGTCTGCAGCGACAGATGGACGGCTGGCGGCTTCAGGCCTGGTAACGCGCGAAGGCGGCCCTAGGGGGCCGCCTTTTTCACCTCGGGCGTGTTGATGCAGGCCAGCAGCTGGGTGAAGGCCGCGGCCATCTGCTCTTCCGGTACGCAGGCAAACCCCATCAGCAGGCCGCGCCGGCGGTTGGGCAGCATGTAGTAGCGCGACAGCGGCCGCACCAGCACCCCCTGCGCGCCGGCGGCGGCGGCGATCGCCACGTCGTCGGCCTCGTCCGGCAGGTTGAGGATCAGGTGCAATCCGGCGTTGCTGTTGAATTCGCTGAGCGCCTGTTTGCCGAGATGCTGTTCGATCAATCCGGTCAGGAAGGCGCGCCGCCGGGCGTACAGCAACCGCATGCGGCGGATATGTGCGGTGTAGTGCCCCTCTTGAATAAACTCCGCCAGCGCGCTCTGGATCAGCAGGTGCCCGCCGCGGTACAGCTCGGCGTGGGCGGTTTTCAGCGCCTGCACCAGCGGCGGCGGCAACACCACATAGCCGAGGCGCAGCGCCGGGTAGAGCGTTTTGCTGAAGGTGCCGATGTAAATCACCGGCGCATCGGCCTCCAGCCCTTGCAACGCCGGGATCGGTTGGCCGGAAAAGCGGAATTCGCTGTCGTAGTCATCCTCGACGATCCAGCCGCCGGCGTTGCGCGCCAGCGCCAGCAGCCGTTGGCGGCGCGCCAGGCTCATCACCGAGCCGAGCGGATACTGGTGTGACGGGGTGACGAAGATTAGCCGCGGCGGGGTGGTCGGTTGCTCCGGCGGCACCAGCCCGGCCTCGTCCACCGCCAGCGGGCAGATGTTCAGCGCATTGATGCGCAGGATATTGCGGATCCCCCAATAGCCCGGCTCTTCGATCCAGGCGTCATCCCCCGGATTGCACAACATGCGCGTCACCAGATCGATCGCCTGATGGATGCCTTCGGTGATCAGGATCTGTTCCGGCGAGCAGCGCACCGAGCGCGCCACCCGTAAATACTCCACCAACGCATGCTGCAGCTCCGGGCTGCCGCCCTGATTGCTGTAGGTCAGCCGCTGCGGCGCCGGGCGGCGGCTGAGGCGTGCCTGGATCTTGCTGAACAGCTGATGGGGAAAGGCGTTGACGTCGGGCACGCCGGGAATGAATGCCCCCCACTGTTTGGGGCTGGCGCTGGCGTGGTGCAGCAGCGTGGCGCCGCGTTCCGACAGTTCGACGCGGCGCGGTTGCCCGCTGCCGTCCGCCGGGACGCCGCCGGTGGAGAGGCAGCTGTCCGGCACCGTGTCGGCGACGAAGGTGCCGCTGCCGGCACGCGCCGACACGTAGCCTTCCGCCAGCAGTTGTTCATAAACGGTTAACACGGTGTTGCGGGACAGGCTGAGCTCCTGCGCCAGATCGCGTGAGGCGGGCAGGCGGCTGGAGGGCGGCAGGCTGCCGTCGAGAATGCTGGTGCGGATCGCGTTGTAAAGCCGCTTGTGCAGCTTGTCATCGGGCTGCTCGCCGAGGCGCTGCAGCAACAGATCACCACTCAATGAGCGCAATTGGATCCCTCAATTATTCGTAACTGGCACTCGATTATAGGGCCACATCCTGTGTAAATAAACGGCATTGTTTCACGAATGTGAACGAAACGTGTAACTGGCACCGACCGGAGAGAACAGCATGAAAAACGCAGAATTGAACCAACGCCGTCAGGACGCCACCCCGCGCGGAGTGGGCGTGATGTGTGGTTTTTACGCCGAGCGCGCAGAGAACGCCACGCTGTGGGATGTGGAAGGCAAAGAAGTGATCGACTTCGCCTCGGGGATCGCCGTGCTGAACACCGGCCACCGCCACCCAAAGGTGATCGCCGCGATTGAAAAGCAGTTGCAGGCTTTCACCCACACCGCCTATCAGATCGTTCCTTACGAAAGCTATGTTTCGTTGGCGGAGCGCATCAACCAGCGCGCGCCGATCGCCGGCCCGTGTAAAACCGCCTTCTTCACCACCGGCGCGGAAGCGGTGGAAAACGCGGTGAAGATCGCCCGCGCTTACACCGGCCGTCCGGGCTTGATCACCTTCGGCGGTGGTTTCCACGGCCGTACCTATATGACCATGGCGCTGACCGGCAAAGTGGCGCCTTACAAACTGGGCTTTGGCCCATTCCCCGGCTCGGTGTTTCACGGCCAGTACCCGAACGCGCTGTACGGCGTGACCACCGAAGACGCGATGAACAGCCTGGATCGCCTGTTTAAAGCGGATATCGATCCCAAGCAGGTGGCGGCCATTGTGCTGGAGCCGGTGCAGGGCGAAGGCGGCTTCAACGTGGCGCCGGCCGAATTCATGCAGGCGCTGCGTGCGCTGTGCGACCAGCATGGCATTCTGCTGATCGCCGACGAAGTGCAGACCGGCTTCGCCCGTACCGGCAAGCTGTTCGCTATGGAGCACTACAGCGTTAAACCGGATCTGATCACCATGGCGAAAAGCCTGGCGGGCGGTATGCCGCTGTCGGCGGTGGCGGGCCGCGCCGAGGTGATGGACGCGCCGGCGCCGGGCGGGCTGGGCGGTACCTACGCCGGTAACCCACTGGCGGTGGCCGCGGCGCACGCGGTGCTGGACGTGATCGACGAAGAGCAGCTGTGTCAGCGCGCCCAGCGCTTGGGGCAGCACCTGGTGGAAGTGTTGCAGCAGGCGCGCAAAACCAGCCCGGCGATCGCCGATGTGCGCGCGCAAGGCTCGATGGTGGCGGTGGAGTTCAACGATCCGGCTACCGGTAAACCTTCAGCCGATATCACCCGTCAGGTGCAGCAGAAGGCGATGGAGGAAGGGCTGCTGCTGCTGAGCTGCGGCGTGAACGGCAACGTGATCCGCTTCCTGTACCCGCTGACCATCCCGGACGATCAGTTCACCAAGGCGATGGGCATCCTGTCCCGCGCGCTGGCTCACTAAGGAGCGAACGGCATGAAATTGAATAATCCCGAGCTGCTGCGCAGCCAGTGTCTGATCAACGGCGAATGGTGCGATGCCCTGAGCGGCAAGCGCGAAGCGGTGATCAACCCGGCCACCGGCGCCGAACTGGCCAGCATTCCGCTGGTCAGCGAAGAGGAAACCCAGCAGGCGATCGCGGCGGCGCAGCGGGCGCAAAACGAGTGGAAACAGCTGACCGCCAAGCAGCGTTCCGCGCTGCTGTTGGCCTGGGCCGACAAGGTGCTGGCCGCACAGGAAGATCTGGCGCAGCTGATGACCGCCGAGCAGGGCAAATCGCTGGCGGAAGCGCGCGGCGAAGTGGCGTACGCCGCGTCGTTCATCACCTGGTTCGCCGAAGAGGCCAAGCGGGTGGACGGCGCGGTATTGCAGGCGCCGCAGGCTTCGCAGCGTCTGGTGGTGGTGAAGCAGCCGATCGGCGTGTGCGCGGCCATCACCCCGTGGAATTTCCCGGCGGCCATGATCACCCGCAAGGTGGCGCCGGCGCTGGCGGCCGGTTGCGCCATCATCGTCAAACCGGCCGAGCAAACGCCGCTGACCGCGCTGGCGCTGGCCAAGCTGGCGCAGGACGCCGGTATTCCCGCCGGCGTGTTGCAGGTGGTGACCGGCGAAGCGGCGCAGGTGGGCAAGGTGCTGTGCGACAGCCCGGTGGTGCGCAAGCTGAGCTTTACCGGTTCGACCGAGGTTGGCCGCATCCTGATGGCGCAGTGCGCGCCGAGCATCAAGAAACTGTCGCTGGAGCTGGGCGGTAACGCGCCGTTCATCGTGTTCGACGACGCCAATCTGGACGCGGCGGTGGCGGGCATCATGGCCTCCAAGTTCCGCAACAGCGGCCAGACCTGCGTCTGCGCCAACCGCATCTACGTGCAGGACGGCATCTACGAGCGGCTGGCGGAGAAACTGGTGGCGGCGGTCGAGCAGTTGAAAGTCGGCGACGGCAGCCAGGAAGGCACCACCCAGGGGCCGCTGATCGACAGCGATGCGGTAGCGAAGGTGCAGAGCCATATCGACGACGCGCTGATCAAAGGGGCACAGATCGCCACCGGCGGCCAGCCGCACGCGCTCGGCGGCACCTTCTTCCAGCCGACGGTGGTGACCGGCGTAACGCAGAAGATGCGCTTTGCCAAAGAAGAGACCTTCGGGCCGGTGGCGCCGCTGTTTCGCTTCCATGATGAAGCGGAAGCCATCGCCATGGCCAACGACACCGAATTCGGCCTGGCCGCCTACCTGTTCACGCAGAACGCCGCGCGTCAATGGCGCGTGCCGGAAGCGCTGGAGTACGGCATGGTCGGCATCAACACCGGGCTGATTTCCAACGAAGTGGCGCCGTTCGGCGGCGTGAAACAGTCAGGGCTCGGGCGTGAAGGATCGCGCTACGGGATAGAAGAATATCTGGAGCTGAAATACCTGTGTATCGATGTGAGCTGTTGAGCGTCAGGACGTTAACCCATCCCGGCGGCCAGCGTCGCCGGGCGATAAAGGATGATGCATGTCTGATAATATCTCTGTTTCTCCGGCGCTTGCCGCCGGGGTGCGAGCACCTGCACCCGCCAAATCGTTAAGTTTCCTCGAAGGGGTGGCGATGATCGTCGGCACCAACATCGGCGCCGGGGTGCTCTCCATCGCCTACGCCTCCAGCAAGGCCGGTTTCCTGCCGCTGCTGTTCTGGCTGGTGCTGGTGGGGAGCCTGACCACCATCACCATGCTGTACGTCGCCGAATCCACGCTGCGCACCCGCGCACATCTGCAACTGAGCGGGCTGGCGAAGCGCTATGTCGGCGGCCTGGGCGCCTGGCTGATGTTCGCTTCGGTGTGCGTCAACAGCGTCGGGGCGCTTACCGCCTACATGACCGGCAGCGGCAAGCTGCTGCAATCGCTGTTCGGCATCTCGCCGGCGCTGGGCAGCCTGCTGTTCTTCGTGCCCGCCGCCGGCGTGCTGTACCTCGGTTTGAAAGCGATCGGCCGCGGCGAGAAGTTTATCAGCATCGGCATGGTGGTGATGCTGACCGCGCTGGTGGCGGCGACGCTGCTGAAAGACACTACCCAGATGCGCAACCTGCTGGACGGCGACTGGCGCTATATGGTGCCGGTGTTCAACGTGGTGGTGTTCTGCTTCTCGGCGCAGTACATCGTGCCGGAGATGGCGCGCGGCTTCGCCGACAAGCCGGAGCAACTGCCGAAGGCGATCATCGTCGGCATGGTGGTGACCTTCATTTTGCTGGCGGCGGTGCCGATGTCGGTGATCGCGCTCAGCGGGCTGGATGACATCTCCGACGTGGCCACCATTTCCTGGGGCCAGGCGCTGGGGCAGTGGGCGTTCTTCTCCGCCAACATCTTCGCGCTGTGCGCGATGCTGACCTCGTACTGGGGATTGGGCGGCAGCTTCCTGACCAATATTTTCGACAAGTTTCGGCTGGGCAATGACGAGCTGCCGCTGCGCCGCTTCGGCGTGCTGCTGTTGGTGGTGGTGCCGCCGTTCGTGCTGGCCTACAGCGGCCTAGTGTCGTTCGTCAACGCGCTCTACTTCGCCGGGGTGTTCAGCGGGGTGATCCTGTCGATCATGCCGATGCTGATCCTGCGCGGCGCGCGCAAACAGGGCGACCAGACCCCGCGCTGGCAGTGCAACTGGATCACGCACCCGTTGCTGCAGGTCAGCATTGTGTTGCTGTATCTGGCCAGCGCGGTGTACGCCATCGCTTCATTGTTAGGCTATCTGCCCTCTGGATGGTGATTTGCCTTCCCTCAAGCAGTGATGTTGTTTCTCGGCATTGAGAACGGCGGCGTCGTGGCCGCCGATTTTTTTCTCAGGCGCGCCGTTTTTCCGACAATGCCAGCCACGCCTGCACCGACGGGCGCTGCCACTGCTTGTGCGCATAGTGGCGCACGCGCTCCGGCACCGGATCGCCGTGCATCACCAGCCGGTTGAGCATCAGCGCCAGATCGGTGTCGGCGATGCACCACTCCCTGAACAGATTATCCTGCCCGTGGCTCAGCAGCTTTTCCACGGCGGCGATCAGCTTGCGCGCGGCCTCCTGCGCGGCTTCGGACAGCGGCGGGAACTTGCCGTTGTTGAATACCACCTCGGTAGAGCGCTCGGCGCGGATCGGCAGCAGATCGCTACGCAGCCAGGCCTGGATCTCGCGCGCCTTGGCGCGCAGCTTCACGTCACGCGGGTACACGGCGTGGGCCGGATGGATGTCTTCCAGGTATTCGGCGATCGCCGAAGACTCCGAGAGCTGGAACTCGCCGATCGCCAGCGTCGGCACCCGGCGGGTGAGCGACAGCGCCGCGTAGGCCGCCTCTTTGTTCTCTTCTTTCGCCAGATTCACCGGCTTCACGGTGAACGGAATGCCTTTTTCCGTCAGCACGACAAAGGCGGACATGGCGTACGGGCTGAAAAATTCACTGTCGGTATAAAGCTCGGTGATCGGTTGAGACATCGGCGGTTCCTCGGGGTTAAGGGGGGAACATTCATCATTGTCGAGGGGAGGCTAAAAATCAATCTGTTAGCCTAAAAGTTCTTGAGCGGCGCGGTTTACGGCGCCGTGAGTTCCTTCAGGGTGATGTGATATATTTGTTGCCAACAAGTGAATTGAGCCGTATTGGGTAACATGAAGACGCAGTGGATAGAACGAGTAAAAGTGGGATGCGCGCGCCTGTGGCCGCACCCGCTGGCGGTGGGCAAGCGAGAGATGCTGATTTCCAGCGTCGGCGCCGGTTTGGGGCTGATGCTCGCCGGTTGGATCAGCCACTTCATTTTGGGTGAGGTGAACCTGTGGTTTATCGCGCCGATGGGCGCTTCGGCGGTGTTGCTGTTCGGCGTGCCCAACAGCCCGCTGGCGCAGCCCTGGTCGATCGTCGGCGGCAATGCGGTGGCGGCGACGGTGGGCGTCAGCGCCGGTCTGCTGATCCCCGATCCGGGCCTGGCCTGCGGCGTCGCGGCGGCGCTGGCCATCGGCCTGATGTTCAAGCTGCGTTGCCTGCATCCACCCGGCGGCGCGGTGGCGCTGACCGCCATCCTCGGCGGCCCCGGCATTCACCAGATGGGCTATGACTTCGTACTGTACCCGGTGCTGCTGAACTCGGTGCTGCTGGCGGCGCTGGCCATTCTGTTCAATAACCTGGCCGGGCGACGCTACCCGCACGCGCTGGCGCCGGCGGAGGCCAAGCCGGCCAATCTGCCGATCGATGCCGTTTCCATCACCCGCGCCGATCTGCACGAGGCGCTGATGGAGGGGGATCTGTTCGATATCGACGAGGACGATCTGCAGGAGATCCTGCTGCGCGCCGAGCAGTTGGCGCATCAGCGGCAAAGCAAGATCGCCTGATCAGCCCAGCGTTTTGCGGTAAAACACCACCCGTTCCGTTTCGGCAAAGCCCAGCGCCGCATGCAGGCGTTGGGAGTCCAGATTGGCGATGTCGGTATCCGACGCCAGCTCGCTGCACCCCTGTTGCTTGGCCCACTCCTGCACCTGCGCGATCAGACGCGCCGCCCAGCCCTGGCGGCGGGCGCGCTCGACGGTAAAAATCCCTTCCAAAAACGCCACCGGCGACGATTCGCAGCCGTTGACGTAATCGTAGCGCAGTGCGACCTCGGCAAAGCCAACGAAAGCGCCGTCCAGCCCCCGCGCCATAAACGCGGTGTGGTGCGGCGAAGCCAGTATCTCGCGCATCTCCGCGCGGTGCTCTTCCAACGGGCAGGTGGGCCACAGCGCCGAGCGCAGCGCCAGCCAGGCGTCGAGGTTGTCGTGGTCGCAGTTGACGATCATGCGGGGTCCTTATGAGTCGGAATAAATCAGGTATGCCGAGAGGGAAGTGTGGCACGGCGGCGGGAAACAAAAAAGCCATCCCGGACAGGATGGCTTGTAAGGCTGTGAAAACAGCTAAAATTTGGTGGCCCCTGTTGGGCTTGAACCAACGACCAAGCGATTATGAGTCGCCTGCTCTAACCACTGAGCTAAGGGGCCAAGCCGCGAGATTATAGGGAATCCTTAAGCATCGGTCTACTGTTACCCGCCCGTATGTTGCTTTTCTGCACAGTTCTAGCCTGTTGTAATTGCTGGCGGATTTTGCGATAACCGCAGTAAATTCCTGTAATGGACTCACGACACTCATGGAACTTCTGGCGCCTAACCTGCGGGTGGTGTTTTGCGGCATCAACCCCGGCCTTTCTTCCGCCCATCAGGGCTACCCTTTCGCCAACGGCAGCAATCGCTTCTGGAAGGTGATCCATCAGGCCGGCTTTACCGAGCGCCAGCTGGCGCCGGAGCAGTGGCAGCAGCTGAAGGATAACGGCTGCGGCATTACCGCGCTGGTGGCGCGCCCGACGGTGGCGGCCAGCGAGCTGTCGCGCGACGAGCTGCGCAGCGGCGGTGAGGCGCTGCAAGAGAAAATCCTGCGCTATCAGCCGCGCGCGCTGGCGATTTTGGGCAAGCAGGCGTTCACCACCGCCTTCGGGGTGAAAAACGCGCCCTGGGGCAAGCAGGCGCTGATGCTGGGGGAAACCGAGGTGTGGGTATTGCCTAACCCCAGCGGATTGAACCGCGCCACGCTGGAGCAGCTTACCGCCAGCTATCGCGAGCTGTTCCTGGCGTTGCAATGATGCGGCGGGGCATATTCAGGGCATAAAAAAACCCCGGCAGGCCGGGGTTTTTGTTTTTGGTACGGCAGCCGGACTTAGTCGTCCAGGAAGCTGCGCAGCACTTCGGAGCGGCTTGGGTGACGCAGCTTGCGCAGCGCCTTGGCTTCGATCTGACGAATACGCTCACGGGTAACGTCAAACTGCTTGCCTACCTCTTCCAGCGTGTGGTCGGTGTTCATGTCGATGCCGAAACGCATGCGCAGCACTTTCGCTTCGCGCGCGGTCAGGCCGGCCAGCACGTCGTGGGTAGCGGAACGCAGGCTTTCCGAAGTCGCGGAATCCAGCGGCAGCTCGAGGGTGGTATCCTCGATGAAATCGCCCAGATGCGAATCTTCGTCGTCGCCGATCGGCGTTTCCATCGAGATTGGCTCTTTGGCGATCTTCAGCACCTTGCGGATCTTGTCTTCCGGCATCAGCATGCGCTCGGCCAGCTCTTCCGGCGTCGGCTCGCGGCCCATCTCTTGCAGCATCTGGCGTGAAATACGGTTGAGCTTGTTGATGGTCTCAATCATATGCACCGGAATACGGATGGTGCGCGCCTGGTCGGCGATGGAGCGGGTGATAGCCTGACGGATCCACCAGGTGGCGTACGTCGAGAACTTGTAGCCGCGGCGGTATTCGAACTTGTCTACCGCTTTCATCAGGCCGATGTTGCCTTCCTGGATCAGATCCAGGAACTGCAGGCCGCGGTTGGTGTATTTCTTGGCGATGGAAATAACCAGACGCAGGTTGGCCTCAACCATCTCTTTCTTCGCGCGGCGGGCTTTCGCTTCACCGATCGACATGCGACGGTTGATGTCTTTGACCTGCTCGATGGTCAGGCCGGTTTCTTCTTCGATCTGACGCAGTTTCTGCAGGCTGCGCTGCACGTCTTCAGCCACGTCTTTCAGCTTTTCCGACCATGGCTTGGCCATCGCCAGTGCGGCTTCGAACCAGGAATCGCTGGTTTCGTTGCCGGCGAACAGGGTGACGAAGTTTTTCTTCGGCATTTTGCACTGTTCAACGCACAGCTTCATGATGATGCGTTCCTGGGTGCGAACGCGGTCCATCATGGTGCGCATGCTGTTGACCAGGAAGTCGAACTGCTTCGGCACCAGGCGGAACTGCTTGAACACTTCAGACAGCTTCAGGATCTCGTCCGCTGCGCTGGCGTGGCTGCGGCCGTTCTTTTTGATCACCAGACGCGTCGCTTCATACTGATCGCGCAGCTCGGCGAACTTCTGACGCGCCAGCTCAGGATCGATGCTGTTGTCGTCTTCGGTGTCGTCGTCTTCGGCGTCCTCATCTTCTTCGTCGTCGTCTTGCTCTTCGCTCGACAGTTCAGAACCGATGTGGGTCGCGGTAGGGGCGATGTCCTCTTCCGCGTTAGGATCGACGAAGCCGGTGATCAGATCCGACAGGCGCGCTTCGCCCGCTTCGACGCGATCGTACTGCTCAAGCAGGTAGGTGATGGCTTCCGGGTATTCGGCAACCGAGCACTGCACCTGGTTGATGCCGTCTTCGATGCGCTTGGCGATGTCGATTTCGCCTTCGCGCGTCAGCAGTTCGACGGTACCCATTTCGCGCATGTACATGCGCACCGGGTCGGTGGTGCGGCCGATTTCGGATTCCACGCTGGACAGAACCTGTGCGGCGGCTTCTTCCGCATCTTCGTCCGTGCTGTTCGAGTTTTCGGCGAGCAGCAGGTCATCGGCGTCCGGTGCTTCTTCCATCACCTGGATGCCCATGTCGTTAATCATCTGGATGATGTCTTCGATCTGATCGGAGTCGACGATATCTTCCGGCAGATGGTCATTGACCTCAGCATAGGTCAGATAGCCTTGCTCCTTACCACGGGTGACAAGTAGCTTCAGCTGTGACTGCGGGTTTTGCTCCATAAGACGGTATCCACACTTCAGAGTATTTAGGTTGGTGTCGGTCGGCGAAACCGCCAACAATAGCATTTGGGGCGTTTTCGTTATCGCCGCGGCCCACTATGGCGGCACTGTGCAGGGCTCTGCCCTCGCAATTATCGGCACTTAAGCCGTTTGGTATTCAGTTTTTCTTCGCTAAAACCTGGTTGAGAGAACGGACTTCCTCACGTTCCTCCGGGCTCAGGCCGCGCGTTCTGGCCTGGGCGATCAGCGTTTCCAGCCGTTGCTCGAGTACCGAGTCGTACAGGCTGGCCAACGTATCCAAAAAGGTCTGTTCGACCATGTCCTCAACGATCATATGGTTCCATGTCGCCAAGGTTTCAAGCTGCTGGCTGAATTTGTTGTCGCGATACAGCTCCAGCAATTGCCCGGTCGTCAGGCCCGGCTGCGCCAAACAGGTCTGCACCAGTTCGACGAACAGCGGCAATCCCGCCTGTTTAGTCTGCTCCAACCCTTCAAGCGAAGGGATAAGTGTAGCCAACTGCGGATTTTGCACCAGTAACCCTATCAGTATACGCATGGTTGTGCGTTTTAGCTGGGGCGCCTGATAAGGATTCGCATTTTCCGCCTGCTTGGGCATCAGCTTGTCGAGCTGGCTGTCGTCCAGCAGCCCCAGCTTGTTGCCGAGCTCCTGACGCAGGTACAAGCGCAACGTTTCGCCCGGCACCTGAGTAATCAGCGGCAGCGCCAGCGTGCTCAGCTTGGCGCGCCCGTCCGGGCTGCTCAGATCCACCTGCGGCAGCAGGCTTTCGAACAGGAACGTGGACAGCGGCTGCGCCTGCTCCATTCGCTGTTCGAAGGCTTCTTTACCTTCTTTGCGCACCAGGGTGTCCGGGTCTTCACCGTCGGGCAAAAACATGAACCGCAGCTGGCGCCCGTCGTTCAGGTACGGCAGCGCGGTTTCCAGCGCCCGCCAGGCCGCTTCGCGGCCGGCGCGGTCGCCGTCGTAACAGCAGACGACGTTGTCGGTAGCGCGGAACAGCAGCTGAATGTGTTCAGCCGTCGTCGAGGTTCCGAGCGAGGCGACGGCATAATCGATGCCGAATTGCGCCAACGCCACCACGTCCATATACCCTTCCACCACCAGCAGCCGCTGGAGGGTAGGGTGGTTCTGCTGTGCTTCATACAGGCCGTACAGCTGGCGGCCCTTATGGAAAACTTCGGTTTCCGGCGAGTTCAGGTACTTCGGCATACCGTCGCCCAGCACGCGGCCGCCGAAGGCGATCACGCGCCCGCGCTTGTCGCGGATGGGGAACATCACCCGTTCGCGGAAGCGGTCATACGAACGCCCCTGATCGTTAGTCACCAGCATGCCGGCATCGTTCAATGCGCGGCGCGAGTCGGCGTCGCGGCCGAAACGCTTCAGGGCGTTGTCCCATCCCGCCGGCGCGAAGCCGATGGCGAAATGGCGAATAACGTCGTCACTTAATCCGCGCTGCTGCAAATAGCTGCGCGCCGGCGCCCCGGAGGACTGCTGCAGTGACTGTTGATAGAACGCGCTGAGCTGTTCCATCAGTTGGTACAGGCTCTGGCGCTGATGGCGTTCGATCTGGGTTGGCCCGGTGCCCGCTTCGTAAGGCACTTCCAGCCCGTGCATGGTCGCCAATTCTTCGATGGTTTCGACAAACTCGAGTCGGTCGTAATTCATCAAAAAGTCGACGGCGTTGCCGTGCGCACCACACCCAAAACAGTGATAAAACTGCTTTTCGCCATTAACGGTAAAGGAAGGCGTCTTTTCGTGGTGGAACGGACAGCACGCGTGGTAGTTCTTGCCTTGCTTCTTGAGCTTCACGCGGGCATCGATCAGATCGACGATGTCGGTGCGAGCCAGCAAGTCATTGATAAATACGCGCGGAATTCGTCCAGCCATAAGCCCTTACTTCATTAGCCTATAAACGAGAACAAGCCGCGCATTCCTTTCGGAAAGCACGGCCTTCGTATGCAACTACTCGGTCTGCGCGATTTTGAAAATCAGAAATTCACGCGGTGGGGTTGCCCCCGAAGAATTAATACAGACGAGTGCGGCGTGCGTTTTCGCGAGCCAGTTTCTTCGCGTGACGTTTCACAGCAGAAGCTTTAGCGCGTTTACGTTCGGTAGTTGGTTTTTCATAAAACTCACGACGACGAACTTCAGCTAAAACACCCGCTTTTTCGCAAGAGCGTTTGAAACGACGCAGAGCAACGTCAAATGGCTCGTTTTCACGTACTTTAATTACCGGCATGTGCCTCTCACCTCAATAAAATTCGGTTTGTTGCTGGCCAAGCGCCAGCCTTTTCAAAATGGTGCGGAATTTTACTCCAATGGATGCTGCTTTGTAAAGCATCACCGCAAATTGAAACCCGCGTCGCTCTGCTGCAACGTGCGCAATTTTGCACCGGGCGCTGATTATAGACTAATCAGAAAAAAATGCTCGTGTTTAATCGCCTGGGCATTTTCTGGATGAATCATCGACATAGGTGCGGGCCGGTGACAAGATGCGCGGCACCGGCGGTAAATGCGGCGGAATGTGGTAGACTGGCGGCCGCACGTGAATGATGGGAAATGTAATGCGAGTACTGGGTATAGAAACGTCCTGCGATGAAACCGGAATTGCAGTGTATGACGATCAAACCGGTTTGTTGGCCAACCAATTATACAGCCAGGTGAAGCTGCACGCCGACTACGGCGGCGTAGTGCCGGAACTGGCCTCCCGCGATCACGTGCGCAAAACCGTGCCGCTGATTCAGGCGGCGCTGAAAGAGGCCAACCTGACCCCGGCCGACATCGACGGCGTGGCCTATACCGCCGGGCCGGGCCTGGTGGGCGCGCTGCTGGTCGGCGCTACCGTGGGGCGCGCGCTGGCGTTCGCCTGGAACGTGCCGGCAGTGCCGGTGCACCACATGGAAGGCCACCTGCTGGCGCCGATGCTGGAAGACAACCCGCCGGCGTTCCCGTTCGTCGCGCTGCTGGTCTCCGGCGGCCACACTCAGCTGATCAGCGTCACCGGCATCGGTGAGTATGAACTGCTGGGCGAGTCGATCGACGATGCCGCCGGCGAAGCGTTCGACAAAACCGCCAAGCTGCTCGGCCTGGATTATCCCGGCGGGCCGATGCTGTCGAAGATGGCGCAGCAGGGCACGGCGGGGCGCTTCACCTTCCCGCGGCCGATGACCGATCGTCCGGGGCTGGACTTCAGCTTCTCCGGGTTGAAAACCTTCGCCGCCAACACCATTCGCTCCAACGGCAACGACGATCAGACGCGTGCCGACATCGCCCGTGCTTTCGAAGATGCGGTGGTGGATACGCTGGCGATCAAATGCAAACGCGCGCTGGAGCAAACCGGCTTCAAACGTCTGGTGATGGCCGGCGGCGTGAGCGCCAACCGCACGTTGCGCGCCAAGCTGGCGGAGATGATGCACAAGCGTGGTGGGGAAGTATTCTATGCCCGCCCGGAATTTTGCACCGACAACGGCGCGATGATCGCCTATGCCGGCATGGTGCGCCTGAAGAGCGGCGCCAGCCCGGAGCTGAGCGTTTCGGTGCGGCCGCGCTGGCCGCTGGCGGAACTGCCTGCGGTATAAAGCAAAGGGCCGGATAATCCGGCCCTTCTGTTATTCGTCTTTCGGCCGATCGCCGTTATCCGCATCCGCGTCGTTTTTCTTCTTGCGGAATTTGCCCCAAATCTTGCCTTCCTGGCCGCGCCACAGGCGCTGAATATTGTCGTGATGCCGCATCAGGATCAGGCAGGAGAGCATCGCTACCGGGAAGGTGAACTGCGGTTTGAACCACCAGACGTAGAACGGGGCGATCAGCGCGCTGACGATGGCGCCGAGCGAAGAGTAGCCGCTGAGCAGCACCGTCAGCAGCCAGGTGCCGGTCATCAGGCCGGTCAGATCCCAGCCGATAGGCGCGATGGCGCCAAACGCCGTCGCCACACCCTTACCGCCGCGGAAGTGGAAGAACACCGGATAGATGTGCCCCAGACAGGCGGCGATCGCCGTCAGGCCGAGGTACAGCGGTGGTACATCAAGTTTGTAGGCCAGCCAGACCGGCAACATCCCTTTCAGAATATCGAACACCAGCACCGCCGCCGCCGCCAGCCGGCCGCCGATGCGCAGGACGTTGGTCGCCCCGGGGTTTCCTGAGCCATGCTCACGCGGGTCCGGCAGCCTGGCGATCCGGCAAACCAGGATCGCGCTCGAAATCGAGCCGCACAGATACGCGAAGATAATCATGCCAAGCGCGGTAGCACTCATAACGCGGTTCCGTTTAATAATGGTCGTTTTACTCGCAACATCTATGGATAATACGCACATTCCGCTGGAAGTGGTATCCGGCAAGGCCAAAAACAGAGAATGACGTGATGGATATCGTATTTATTGAAGAGCTTACCGTAATTACCACCATTGGCGTTTATGAGTGGGAACAGGGCATTCGTCAGAAGCTGGTGTTCGATATCGAAATGGGCTGGGATAACCGGCCGGCCGCCGCCAGCGACGACGTAACTGACTGTCTGAGCTATGCCGACGTCAGCGACGCCGTGATCCAGCACGTGGAGTCGAACCGTTTTGCGCTGGTGGAGCGGGTGGCAGAGGAAATATCTGAAATTTTGCTTCAGCGCTTCAATTCCCCCTGGGTCCGTATTAAGGTCAGCAAACCGGGCGCTGTAGCACATGCCAATCGGGTCGGCGTGATCATTGAGCGCGGCACTCGTCCCGCATGATTTTATGTCATCTGCTTGCAACGAAAGACCGTTAACCTGGTCTTAATCCTGAGAATTGTTTTAGCGGCATTGTCTTTAAGCACTGCCGCTTTTTTATGTGATAGCCGTTATTTTATAGGGTGAGCGAAGCACATGGCTGACATGCATTCACTGTTTATTGCGTTTGTTCTTGGGGTTGTCGAAGGGTTAACCGAATTTCTGCCGGTGTCTTCCACCGGGCATATGATTATCGTTGGCGAGTGGCTGGGCTTTACCGGCGACAAAGCCAAAACCTTTGAAGTCATCATCCAACTGGGGTCGATCCTGGCCGTCGTTGTGATGTTCTGGCGCCGGCTGTTCGGCCTGATCGGCATCCATTTCGGCGGCAAGCCGGTGGAGCACGAGGGCAAAACCAGCGGTCAGCTGAAGCTGGGGCACATTCTGCTGGCGATGATCCCGGCGGTGGTGCTGGGCCTGGCCTTCCATGATTTCATCAAGTCGCTGTTCGCGCCGAAAAACGTGATGTACGCGTTGGTGGTCGGCGGCCTGCTGTTGCTGGCGGCGGAATGGCTGAAGCCGAAGAAACCGAGCGCGGAAGGGCTGGATGACATCACCTACCGCCAGGCGTTCATGATCGGCTGCTTCCAGTGTCTGGCGTTGTGGCCGGGCTTCTCCCGTTCGGGTTCCACTATCGCCGGCGGCATGCTGGTGGGCGTGAACCGCTATGCGGCGTCCGAGTTCTCCTTCATTTTGGCTGTGCCGATGATGATTGGCGCCAGCGGCCTGGATCTGTACAAGAGCCTGCACTTCCTGACCTGGGGCGATCTGCCGATGTTTGCCGTCGGTTTCATTACAGCCTTCGTGGTGGCGCTGATTGCAATCAAGACCTTCCTGTCGCTGATCAAACGCATCTCGTTCGTGCCGTTCGC
This sequence comes from Serratia montpellierensis, assembly GCF_020858655.1. Taxonomy (NCBI): domain Bacteria; kingdom Pseudomonadati; phylum Pseudomonadota; class Gammaproteobacteria; order Enterobacterales; family Yersiniaceae; genus Serratia; species Serratia montpellierensis. The sequence continues at coordinate 77,755 of NZ_VOSN01000021.1, read as the reverse complement.
CATCTACCGCTTTATCGTGGCAGCCGTGGTTTATATGGTATTCCTGTAAGCCCGATACCAAGAAAAAACCCCGCTCTGCGGGGTTTTTTTATGCCTGATCCTTGATAATCGTTTGGCTGAGCTTCCAGTCGGCCAGCGCCTGCTGGCGACGGCGTTTGAGCTCGTCGCGGATCGCGGTGCCCTGCAGCCCGCTGGCCACCACTTCTTTAATCGATACCGCGTTCGCCACCTGATATGCCTGGCGCAGATAGTCGCCCTGCGGATAAGGATTCTCCTCAAAGCCGGTGCGTCCGCGCGCGTCTGCTTCGCTGGTCAGGATCATCTGCTCCAGCCTCTGGGGTTTGCGCCAGACATCGATGGCGTCGAACAGCTTCAGCAGGGTCTCCGGCCGCAGCTTGTTCACGGTGTGGATCAAATCATGGTACTCGGCCACCAGCTTGCTCAGGTCGCGCACCGGGTTGGGCACCCGCAGCCGCTGGCACAGCGCCTCGACCAGCTGCACGCCCGCCGGGCCGTGGCCGTGGTGATGCGGCCAGAACTCTTTTGGCGTCAATCCTTTGCCAAGATCGTGGCACAACGTGGCGAAGCGCACGTCCACCTCCGGCGTGAGGCGGGCGGCAATCGCCAGCGCCATCAGCGTGTGTACGCCGGTGTCGATCTCCGGGTGCCACTTGGCGGGGGCCGGTACGCCGAACAGCGCGTCGATTTCCGGGAACAGCACCGCCAGCGCATCGCAGTCGCGCAACACCTGAAAATAGACCTGCGGGCTCTGGCTTTGCAGCGCCTTTTCGGTTTCCTTCCAGACGCGTTCGGCGGTCAGCGCAGCCAGTTCACCGCCGTGCGCCATCTGGCGCATCAGCGCGAGCGTTTCGTCGGCGATGTGAAAACCCAGGTGGGCGAAGCGAGCGGCGAAGCGGGCCACGCGCAGTACGCGCAGCGGATCTTCGCCGAAAGCGTCGGAAACGTGGCGCAGCACGCGCGCCTGCAGGTCGGCCACGCCGCCGTATGGGTCAATCAGCTCCCCTTTGGCGGAGCGGGCGATGGCGTTGATGGTCAGATCGCGCCGCAGCAGATCTTCTTCCAGCGTCACGTCCGGCGCGGCATAGCAGGTAAAACCGGTGTACCCCTGGCCGGATTTGCGCTCGGTGCGCGCCAGCGCGTACTCCTCATGAGAATCGGGGTTGAGGAACACCGGGAAATCTTTGCCGACCTGCTGATAGCCCAATGCCAGCAGCTCCGCCGGCGTGGCGCCCACCACCACCCAATCATGATCGACCACCGGGATGTTGAGCAGGCTGTCGCGAACGGCGCCGCCGACCAGATAAATCTGCACTGTTGACTCCTGAATATCGTGTAAGGCTCTGTCTATCAGATTACATGAATTGGCCGCGGGATGTCGGCACCAATGAAAAGGGCGCCCGCAGGCGCCCATACTCAAACTGAACGATACTGAGATCAGTTCATCCAGCGATTGTTGTTCTTGCGGCGCGGGATCAGGTGCGGCAACAGCAGGCCCAGCAGCAAACCGACGCCGGCAACGCCGCCGCCGTACATGAACCACTGCAGAATAATGGTGCGCTGCTTGTCGTCGAGCTGCAGGTTAACGGCGTTGACCTTCTTCTGCGCGACCACCAGCTGGTTTTTCAGATCCTGGTTTTCCTTCTGCAGGCTGCTGATGGTGCTGTCGCTGCCCGCGACTTTCTCCTGCATTTCCGAGGTGCGCTGGTTCCAGGTGTTGTCGATGTTGGCCAGCTTGTCGGTCAGGGTTTTCACCTGCTGTTCCAGCTCGGGCACGCGAGTGCGCAGGCTTGGCGTCTGGCTGAGCTGGTCGAGCGGGATCCAGGTGGTGCGGCCTTTCGGATCGCGGATCTGGCCGTAGTTGGTGCTGTCGTTGACGCTCAGCAGGGTGACTTCTTCACCGGCGTTCAGAGTGCCGACAATACGGTACTGATTACCTGGGCCGCTATGGACGTAAGTGCTTAACTCATCGGAGATATAGCGTTTATCTTCGGCATGTGCGGCCCAAGTGATGCTGAAGCTCAGCGCGGCAAGGCAAATCAGGCGTAATTTCTGCATTAGTTCATCGTTTCTGGGTGAATTTATGGAACGATAGTAGAGCGTTCAGTCTGACGACGCAACGCCAAAACCGGAATGAGAACTATCTTACTGTGGCTAATTCTGTGAGTTGCGCAGCGTTTTATAACGTAACAGGTTTTTTCTACAGTTAGCAGGGTTAAGGCGCCGGGAATCGCGGTAAGATAACGGCAACTGTGCGTCATTGGGCAGCATACGGCGGGCCGAGCGCGCCGTGCTGAAACAGACGTGAATGCGTAACTTATTGGTGTTAAAGAATTATGACCGTTGAAATTGAATTGAAATTTATCGCCGCGCCGCAAGCGGTGGCCGCTTTGCCGCAATGGCTTGCCGCCTGGCCGCATCAGCATTCCGCGCCGCAAAAGCTGACCAACATTTACTTCGAAACGGCCGACAACGTCCTGCGCCGTCACGATATGGGGCTGCGCATTCGCGGTTTCGACGATCGTTATGAGATGACCATCAAAACCGCCGGTAAAGTGGTGGGCGGCCTGCACCAGCGTCCGGAATACAACGTCGCTATTACCGAACCGCAGCTGGCGCTGGCACAGTTTCCTGCCGACATCTGGCCGCAGGATTGCGATATCGCGGCGCTGCAGCAGGCGTTGCAACCGCTGTTCCGTACCGATTTCGTGCGCGAGAAGTGGGTGGTTACTTACGGCCAAAGCGAGATCGAGATTGGCCTGGACCAGGGTGAGGTGCGCGCCGGCGACCTCAGCGAAGCCCTGAGTGAGATAGAGCTGGAACTGCTGAACGGCAATACCGCCGATCTGCTGGCATTAGCCGGTGAGTTGGCGGCTCATGACGGGTTGCGTCAGGGCAGCCTGAGCAAGGCGGCGCGTGGTTACCACCTGGCGCAGGGCAATCCGCCGCGCGAGGTGCGCTCGCTGCAGGTGCTGAAGCCGGCGGCGAAGGCGACCGTGGAGCAGGGGATGATCGCCGCCTTCGAACTGGCGCTGAGCCACTGGCAATACCACGAGGAGCTGTGGCTGCGCGGCGACGCGCAGGCGCGCGGGGCGGTCATCGAAGCGGTCGGCACGATCCGCCAGGCGCTGGTGATCTTCGGCGGCCTGGTGCCGCGCAAGGCCAGCGCCGATCTGCGCGCCCGCCTGACCGAGCTCGAACCGCTGTTGGCGGACAAAGCTGCGCAACCAGAGACCCTGTGCTATAGCGCCACCTACCTGCAATGTAAGTTAGCGCTCACATCATGGCTGGTGAGCGGCGCCTGGCGGCCGTTTATCGACGCCAAAGGGCAGGCCAAGCTGGACGGTTCTTTCAAACGCTTCAGCGACATCATGCTGGGGCGCAGCGGTGCGGAGCTGAAAGAAGCCTTCAGCCGTATGCTGAACGAAGACGAATATCTGGAACAATTGCCGCGCCTGACGCGTCAGATTTCGGCGCTGGTCCTGCTGTCGGGCGCCTACCCCGACGAGCAGACCGGGCCTTATATCGAGGCCTGGCGCGAACTGCAGGCGGCGCTGAGCGAGCGCCGCCAGGGCTGGTATGAAGCCAGCCGTAAACAGGCCTTATCGCATGCGCCATTCTGGTTAAACGGCGCGCTTCGTTAATCCAGCCGGCCCGCCAGCCGTGGGCCGCAGAACGGGTCATACACTATGTCGCCACTTTCAGCCGCGTTACAGGCTCAGGCACAGCAGGTTGTGCAGCGTTTTCAGGAAGTTCACGGCGTGGACAGCGTCTTTAACGAACAGGAGCAGTGGGTGCTGGCGTCGAGCGACTTCGTCAGCGACGCGCTGCTTGCCCAGCCGGCCTGGCTGGCGACGCTGCGCGAACAGCCGCCGACGCCCGGCGAGTGGCAACACTACGCCGCCTGGCTGCAGGACGAGCTGGAAGAGGTGCGTGATGAGGCGCAGCTGATGCGCACGCTGCGTCTGTTTCGCCGCGAAACGCTGGTGCGCATCGCCTGGGCGCAGGCGCAGGGGCTGTGTTCGACCGAAGAAACGCTGCTGCAGCTGAGCGGATTGGCGGAGACGCTGATCGTCAGCGCGCGCGACTGGCTGTACCAAACCTGTTGCCGCGAGTGGGGCACGCCGTGCAACGCCGCCGGTGAACCGCAGCCGCTGTTGATCCTCGGCATGGGCAAGCTGGGCGGCGGCGAGCTGAACTTCTCGTCGGATATCGATCTGATCTTCGCCTACCCGGAAAACGGCCAGACCCAAGGCGGACGGCGCGAGCTGGACAACGCCCAGTTCTTCACCCGTCTCGGCCAGCGGCTGATCAAGGCGCTGGATCAGCCGACCATCGACGGTTTTGTCTATCGCGTCGACATGCGGCTGCGGCCGTTCGGCGACAGCGGCCCGTTGGTGATGAGTTTCGCGGCGCTGGAAGATTATTATCAGGAGCAGGGGCGCGACTGGGAGCGCTATGCGATGGTGAAGGCGCGCCTGATGGGCGGGGCGGAAGACGCCTACAGCCAGGAGCTGCGCAAAACGCTGCGGCCGTTCGTGTTCCGCCGCTATATCGATTTCAGCGTCATCCAGTCGCTGCGCAACATGAAGGGCATGATCGCCCGTGAAGTGCGGCGTCGCGGCCTGAAGGACAACATCAAACTGGGCGCTGGCGGCATTCGCGAAATCGAATTCATTACCCAGGTATTCCAACTGATCCGCGGCGGCCGCGAGCCGGCGCTGCAGGGGCGTTCGCTGCTGCCGACGCTGCAGGCGGTGGGTGAACTGGGGCTGCTGGAGGCCGAGCAGGTGCGGGCGCTGAGCGCCGCCTACCTGTTCCTGCGGCGGCTGGAGAATCTGCTGCAGGCGATCGGCGATCAGCAAACCCAGACGTTGCCGCAGGATGCGCTCGATCAGGCGCGGCTGGCCTACGGCATGGGGCTGGCGGATTGGGCGGCGCTGATGGCGGCGTTGGACGCACACATGCAGGCGGTGCGTGCGGTGTTCGACGACCTGATCGGCGACGATAGCCCGGATGTCGGCGAAGATCCCGACTATCAGCACTACCACAGCCTGTGGCAGGACGCGCTGGAGGAAAACGAGCTGGCGCCGCTGACGCCGCACCTCGATGAAGAGGGGCGCCGACAGATGCTGCGCACCATCGCCGATTTCCGCCATGACGTCGACAAACGCACCATCGGCCCGCGCGGCCGCGACGTGCTCGATCAGCTGATGCCGCGCCTGCTGGCGGAGGTGTGCCCGCGGCAGGACGCGCCGACCGCGCTGGTGCGGCTGGCGCAGCTGCTGCTGAGCATTGTCACCCGTACCACCTACCTCGAGCTGCTGGTGGAGTATCACGCGGCGCTCAGCCATCTGATCCGCCTGTGCGCCGCGTCGCCGATGGTCGCCAACCAGCTGTCGCGTTACCCGCTGTTGCTGGACGAACTGCTGGATCCGGCCACGCTTTATCAGCCGGTGGCGCTGGACGCCTACCGCAGCGAGCTGCGTCAGTACCTGCTGCGGGTGCCGGAAGACGACGAAGAGCAAAAGCTGGAGGCGCTGCGCCAGTTCAAGCAGGCGCAGCAGCTGCGCATCGCCGCGGCGGATATCGCCGGCGCGCTGCCGGTGATGAAAGTGAGCGACCACCTGACTTATCTGGCGGAGGCGATCATCGACGCGGTGGTGCAGCAGGCCTGGAGCGACATGGTGGCGCGCTACGGCCAGCCGACCCATCTGCAGGAGCGCGAAGGGCGCGGTTTTGCGGTGATCGGCTACGGCAAGCTGGGCGGCTGGGAGCTGGGTTACAGTTCCGATCTCGATCTGGTATTCCTGCTGGATTGCCCGCCGGAGGTGATGACCGACGGCGAGCGCTGCATCGACGGCCGTCAGTTCTACCTGCGGTTGGCGCAGCGGGTGATGCATCTGTTCAGCACCCGCACCTCCTCCGGTATTTTGTATGAGGTGGACGCCCGCCTGCGGCCTTCCGGCGCCGCGGGGATGCTGGTCAGCACCGTCGAGGCGTTCGCCGACTACCAGCAAAACGAAGCCTGGACCTGGGAGCATCAGGCCCTGGTGCGCGCGCGCATCGTGCATGGCGATCCGGCGCTGCATCAGCAGTTCGACGCGATCCGGCGCGAGATCCTGTGCAAGACGCGCGATGCGGAGATCCTGAAGCGCGAAGTGCGCGAGATGCGTGAAAAGATGCGCAATCATCTCGGCAACAAGCAGCGCGATCTGTTTGATATCAAAACCGATGAGGGCGGCATTACCGACATCGAATTTATCGCCCAATATCTGGTCTTACGCTATGCGCCGGGTGAACCGCGGCTGACGCGTTGGTCGGACAACGTGCGCATCTTCGAGCTGATGGCCAATTACGACATCATGCCGGAAGAGGAGGCGCGCGCGCTGACCCAGGCCTATGTCACCATGCGCGACGAGATCCACCATCTGGCGCTGCAGGAGCATTCCGGCAAGGTCGGCAGCGGGCTGTTCGCCGCCGAGCGCGATCAGGTGCGCGTTAGCTGGGCCAAATGGCTGGATTGATACCTTTTTGCGGGTATTCCGGCGGTCTGTGGTAATATCTGCGCCACTAAAATTTTGTACTTTTTTGGAGTTATCGGATGAAAGTTACGCTGCCTGATTTTCGCCGCGCCGGTGTGCTGGTGGTCGGTGACGTCATGTTGGATCGCTATTGGTATGGGCCGACCAGCCGCATTTCACCGGAAGCCCCGGTGCCGGTGGTCAAGGTCGATACCATCGAAGAGCGTCCCGGCGGCGCGGCTAACGTAGCGATGAACATCGCTTCGCTGGGCGCCACTTCCCGCTTGGTGGGCCTGACCGGCATTGACGATGCGGCGCGGGCGCTGAGCGCCAAGCTGAATGAAGTCAACGTGCGCTGCGATTTCGTCTCGGTGCCGACCCATCCGACCATCACCAAGCTGCGCGTGCTGTCGCGCAACCAGCAGCTGATCCGTCTCGACTTCGAAGAAGGCTTCTCCAACGTCGATCCGCAGCCGATGCTGGAGCGCATTCAGCAGGCGCTGCCGCAGATCGGGGCGTTGGTGCTGTCCGATTACGCCAAGGGCGCGCTCAGCCAGGTGCAGGGCATGATCCAATTGGCGCGCGCCGCCAAGGTGCCGGTGCTGATCGATCCGAAAGGCTCCGATTTCGAGCGCTATCGCGGCGCGACGCTGCTGACGCCGAACCTGTCCGAGTTCGAAGCGGTGGTGGGCCACTGCAAGGATGAAGCCGAACTGGTGGAACGCGGCATGAAGCTGGTGGCGGATTTCGAGCTGTCGGCGCTGCTGGTCACCCGTTCAGAACACGGTATGACGCTGCTGCAGCCGGGCGTTGAACCGCTGCACTTGCCGACCCAGGCGCAGGAAGTATTTGATGTGACCGGCGCCGGCGACACCGTGATCGGCGTGCTGGCCGCCTCGCTGGCCGCCGGTAACTCGCTGGAAGAGTCCTGTTTCCTGGCCAACGCCGCCGCCGGCGTGGTGGTGGGCAAGCTAGGTACCTCCACCGTGTCGCCTATCGAGCTGGAAAACGCGGTGCGCGGCCGGGCCGAAACCGGTTTTGGCGTGATGACCGAAGCGCAGTTGAAAAACGCCGTGGCGCAGGCGCGTCAACGTGGCGAGAAAGTGGTGATGACCAACGGCATCTTCGACATTTTGCATGCCGGCCACGTCTCTTATCTGGCCAACGCCCGCAAGCTGGGCGATCGCCTGATCGTGGCGGTGAACAGCGATGCGTCGACCAAGCGCCTGAAAGGGGAAACACGCCCGGTCAACGCGCTGGAGAATCGCATGATCGTGCTGGGCGCGCTGGAAGCGGTGGATTGGGTGGTGCCGTTCGAAGAGGACACGCCGCAGCGCTTGATCGCCGACATTCTGCCGGATCTGCTGGTGAAAGGCGGCGATTACAAACCGGAAGAGATTGCCGGCAGTGCGGAAGTGTGGGCCAACGGCGGCGATGTCAAAGTGCTGAACTTTGAAGACGGCCTGTCGACCACCAACATCATCAAAGCGATCAAAGACGGGCGCGGCTAACGCTGGGCGACGTAAAGAACAAGGGCGCGCGGTGCGCGCCCTTGGCGGGAATTACTCGTCTTCCTGCTTGGCCGCCGGCACCGCGCTCAGCTTGCTTTCCAGCTCGGCCATGCGCTGTTCCAACAGCGCCAGCTTCTCGCGGGTGCGCAGCAGCACCTGAGTCTGCACGTCGAACTCTTCGCGGTTAACCAAATCCAGGCGGGTCAGCTGCGACTGCAGGACCTGACGGATTTTTTTCTCAACGTCTTCCCCGAATTCACGAACGCCTTTAGGCATGGACTCATGAACCTGGCGTGCGATTTGTTCAATTTTTTTCGGGTCAATCATGGCGTATCCCTTTCAGAGTTTAATAGCTGCCGCTAGTGTAATGCGAGTTGCCCGCCGGATAAACCATTAAGCGCATTCGCCGCGCGTGGCCGAATTGTGCTTTTGCCAATTGCCCTGCCTACCCATTAGCGTTATAGTCATCCTGCTTATTCTCAGGGCGGGGTGAAAGTCCCCACCGGCGGTAAATCACCTTCTACGGTGAAAGCCCGCGAGCGCTCAGGCAGCCTGTCAGGGCCGGTTAGAGGTCAGCAGATCCGGTGTAATTCCGGGGCCGACGGTTATAGTCCGGATGGGAGAGAGTAACGGTATCTGCCGGGCATGCGCCCGCTTGCGTTATTTTTTTAGCTATTGCTAGCTACTCCTCAAGATCGCCCTGGTTCTGGTAATCCATAATTTTTAATGAGGTTTTTTACCATGAATCAGACGCTACTTTCAGACTTCGGCACGCCGACAGAACGCGTTGAACGCGCGATTGACGCACTGCGCAACGGGCGCGGCGTAATGGTGCTCGATGATGAAAACCGTGAAAACGAAGGTGATATGATCTTCGCCGCGGAAACCATGACCGTTGAGCAGATGGCGCTGACCATTCGCCACGGCAGCGGTATCGTGTGCTTGTGCATCACCGAAGAACGCCGTCAGCAGCTTGAACTGCCGATGATGGTGACCAATAACTCCAGCCAGTTCCAGACCGCCTTTACCGTGACCATCGAAGCGGCGCAGGGCGTGACCACCGGGGTTTCCGCTTCCGATCGCCTGACCACCATCCGCGCGGCGGTGGCAGACAGCGCCAAGCCGAGCGACCTGAACCGTCCGGGCCACGTGTTCCCGCTGCGTGCGCAGCCGGGCGGCGTGCTGAGCCGTCGCGGCCACACCGAAGCGACCATCGATCTGGTTTCCATGGCCGGTTTTAAACCTGCCGGCGTGCTGTGTGAACTGACCAACGACGATGGCAGCATGGCGCATGCGCCGGAAGTGATTACCTTCGCCAAACAGCACGACATGGTGGTGCTGACCATCGAAGATCTGGTGGCCTACCGCCAGGCGCACGAGAAAAAAGCCAGCTGATAGCCAGCCGCTTTCAACGATAAAAAAGCCGCGTTACGCGGCTTTTTTTGTGGCTACCGTTTTGACAGGCGTTCGCCGATGCGGCTGGCGTAATTCATCACGTGGAAAGTGTAGTTCTCTTCTACCGTACCCTGGAACAGATGGGCCCAGGGGCCGATGGCGTAGATGCCGAGATCTTCCCCGCCATGCGTCTCGCTTTTCAGCGGCACCAGCGCCGGCTGAATAAAGTCGGGCGCGGTGGCCTGCTCCATGGTCAATGTCGGGCGTTCGGCCAGCGGGATTGTGCCGCCGGGGCCATTGGCGAAGCCGACGGTGGTGTAAGGCTTGCCGTCGCTGCCCAGCCGTGGTTTGCCGTCGACGCCGACGGAAATGCCGAGGATAGGATTGCCCCGCTTGGCATAGCCGGCGATGGTCAACGTGTGGCTGTGATCGCCGGTCACGATCACCAGGGTTTCGTCCAGATTGACCTTGTCGACGATGGTTTTCACCGCCTCGTTCAGGGCGACCGCGTCGCTCAGCGTACGGTAGGCGTTACCGTTGTGGCTGCCGTGATCGATGCGTCCACCCTCCACCAGCAGCAGGTAGCCTTCGGGGTTCTTGGCCAGAATATCGATGGCCTTGCCGGTCATCTCTGCCAGTGAAGGTTCTCCCGCCGCGTCTTGCCGCCGATCGTGCTCGAAGTTCATGTGTGATGGTTCGAACAGGGCCAACAGGTGGTCGACCTTACCCGGCTCGATTTTATCGAACTGCGCCTGATTCCATACGTATTGCCCACGCTCGCCGTAGCGCTGCAGCCAGGCCTGCGTCAGATCGCGGCCATCCTTTCTGGCGCCTGTTTTGGCGGGATATTCCGGATCGCTCACGCTGTCGGGCAGGAAGTTGGCGCGCCCACCGCCCATCGCCACGTTCAGCCCGTTGCCGTACTTCATTTCCACCAGCTGGCGCGCGATGTCGCGGCAGCCTGCGGCCAGAGCATCTGCCGGCATTTTGGCGTCGGATTCCCAGTCGCGGTTGGCGATATGGGCATAGGTAGCGCCCGGCGTGGCGTGGGTGATGGTCGCGGTCGTCACGGCGCCGGTGGCCATGCCGAGCGTTGCGGCCATCTCCCACAGCGTGGTGACGCCCTTGGTTTGCTGGTCCTCGCAATTGTTGAGGGTAGCCGTATGGTTGAGGCCCATCAGGTCGTTGATGGTTTTGACGCCGGTGGTCATCGCCACCGCGCTGGGCGCAGAGTCGGTGATTTGGGCGTCGGCGGAGTAGGTTTTGGCCGCCGCCAGATAGGGGAAGGCCTCCCAGGCCAGCACGTTGGACTCACCGTCCACGCCGCGCTGCTGCCCTTCAAAAATGCGGGCGGCGGTCACGGTGGAAAATCCCATGCCGTCGCCGACCACCAGAATGACGTTTTTGGCACGGTTGGTGTTTGGCGTCTGCTTCAGCCGCTGTTGCAGCTGGGCTTGCGCCTGAAGGAAGTAAGGGTCTTCGCGCTGCGTCAGCGGCGCGTTGTCCACCGCGTCGGCGGCGACTGCCCCCGTGGCGAACAAGGTCATGGAAAGCGCCAGGCGGGTTGCCAGTGTGAGTCTGAACATGAATTCCTCCTTGGTGAGACGTGATTCCCGTAGCGCCGACGGGCTGCCAACACCCTGTCGACTGAAGGAGGAGTGTATAGATTGTGTTAACAAAAAGTACATAAATTGTTCACAAATTAGATCTGTGTGGCAGTAATGCCATGGTATTCACGTTGATTATTAATTATTTGAAAAATATGCATTTTTTAACTTTTTGTTTGCCAGCCTATTTTTTCGGCTTTTATTTCAAATTTATTGAATATCTTCATCACGGTTATCCGGCTGTGTTGCTGCGTCAAAGCGCGTAATGTAACGCCATAGCACAATTTGAACTAAGGATCCCCCTATGAACACCTCTCGTATGCCTGCACTGTTTCTTGGCCACGGTAGCCCGATGAACGTGCTGGAAGACAACCGTTACACCCGGGCATGGCGTGCGTTGGGTGAGTCATTGCCGCGTCCGAAGGCGATCGTGGCGGTTTCCGCGCATTGGTACACCCGCGGCACTGCGGTCACCGCGATGGAAAAACCCAAAACCATTCACGACTTCGGCGGGTTCCCGCAGGCGCTGTTTGATACCCGCTATCCGGCGCCGGGCTCTCCCGCGCTGGCCACGCAGCTGCAGCAAATCCTGGCGCCGGTGCCGGTAACGGCGGATCTCGGTGAGTGGGGGTTGGATCACGGTACCTGGGGCGTCTTGATCAAGATGTATCCCAATGCCGATATCCCGGTGGTGCAGCTCAGCGTCGACGGCACGCAGCCGGCAGCCTATCACTATGAACTGGGCCGCAAACTCGCTGCGCTGCGCGATGAGGGCGTGATGATCGTCGCCAGCGGCAACGTGGTGCACAACCTGCGCATGGTGAAATGGCAGGGCGATACCAGCGCTTACCCGTGGGCGGAATCGTTCAATAACTTTGTCCGGGATAACCTGCGCTATCGGGGCGACAACCACCCGCTGGTGGATTTCATGCGCCATGAGGGCGCGGCGTTGTCGAATCCGACGCCGGAGCATTATCTGCCGTTGCTGTACGTGCTCGGCGGCTGGGATGGAAAAGAAGCCATCAGCGTGCCGATCGACGGTATCGAAATGGGGGCGCTGAGCATGCTGTCGGTGCAGGTAGGGTAAAGAAAAAACGCCGGTCAGAGACTGTAATGCTTGTCAGTTAGCA
>NZ_VOSN01000021.1:0-65513 GCF_020858655.1 Serratia montpellierensis | reverse complement strand
CGTCCCTGCCTGTCTCGCCTGAAACCGCCGTCCATAGCGGTTTCGCCTATGTATCGCGACTGCGTTCGACGTCTTCGAGGGCGCTCAACACCGCATTCATCTCCAGCTTCTCTGCCATAACCTCATAAGCGACCGGTTGCCCGGTAGCTGCCAGCTCGGGTGTTGACCTTAGGCGCGCATCACCGGCTGCCGAGCAAGACGGCGTTGTCAGGGGCAACCGGCCAGGGAAGGCCGGTTGAGGCGAGACTAACAGGGACGTTTGTCGCAGCCGACCCGCCCGACAACGCAGACGCGGCGAGGGTATCCGCGCAGCGGACAGGCGGTGTTAAGCAAAGGCGCGGGTGTAGGGGCCGCGCCATCGGCCCCTACAATTGCCGTTCGCTAGGGCATCAGAGAAATGCGAGGGTTTTACGGCAATTCCCCTGCACAGAACGCCCAGAGGATGGATAAAAAAATGCCAGTCAGGCTTAACTGACTGGCGTTTTTGTTTTCAGCGGGGCGATCAGCCGAGGATGGTGTGCGGATAGAAGCGCGACAGATCCTGCGTGATCAGTTCGCGATCTTCGCGCAGGCCGATGCCGCAGGGTTGATCGTTCACCAGCCAGCTGCCGATCAGCGTGTAGCTGTCTTCGAACTTCGGCAGCGGATGGAACTGCTGCACGATCATGCCTTCTTCACCGTACGGCCCATCGACGCGCGCCACTTCCTGACCGTTTTCGACGATCTGGATATTGGCGCCTTCGCGTGAGAACAGCGGCTTGGTGACGTAATGATCCATCGGCGGATGATCGTCTTGCGCGAAATAAGCCGGCAACAGATTCGGGTGGTTCGGGAACATTTCCCACAGCAGCGGCAGCAGCGCCTTGTTGGAGATGATGCTCTTCCAGGCCGGCTCCAGCCAACGCACGCCGGCGTCTTCCAGCTTGGTGGAGAACATCTCGCGCAGCATGAATTCCCACGGGTAGAGCTTGAACAGGTTGCCGATCACCTGATCCTGCAGATCGGTGAACTGACCTTTCTCGCCGAGGCCAATCTCTTCCATGAACAGGAACTCGGTCGGCAGACCGGCTTCCTGCGCGCAGTCCTGCAGATATTGCACCGTGCCGCGATCTTCTTCGCTGTCCTGGCAGCATGCCAGGTGCAACAGGCCGAAGCCGTGATGCGCTTTCAGCTCGGCGAAACGCTCGATCAGCTTCTCCTGCAGGCTGTTGTACTGATCCGATTCCGGATCCAGCTTGCCGGCGTTGATCTGGTCTTCCAGCCACAGCCACTGGAAGAAGGCCGCTTCATACAGCGAGGTTGGCGTATCGGCGTTGTTCTCCAGCAGCTTCGGCGGGTTGACGCCGTCGTAGGCCAGATCGAGACGCGAATACAGCGACGGCTGGTTGGTGCGCCAGGAGCTGCGCACGAACTCCCAGGTGTGTTTCGGGATGCAGAACTTGGCCATCAGCTCATCGCTGCCGACCACCTTCTCCACCACCTGCAGGCACATCTGGTGCAGCTCGGCGGTGGCGTTTTCGATCTCTTCAATCTGCGCCAGCGTGAACTGGTAATAGGCGTCTTCACACCAGTACGGCTCGCCGTACATGGTGTGGAAACGGAACCCGAACTCGGTCGCTTTTTCACGCCAGTCCGGGCGCTCGGTAATAGCAATACGTTTCATGCATCAACCGCCCATGCTGCGAGAGCCGGAGTTGGAGGTGGCGCTGCTGCGCTGCATGCTGGTCTGCTTGGCCACGGTCTCGCCGAAACCACCGCGGGTTACGGTGTTGGTGACCGCAGGCTTTGGCGCCATGGCGGTTTTCGGCACCGTCATGGTGCGGCCGCCGGCGGTGGCCGGGCCGTAGCTTTTGCCGCTGGCGTCGACAAACTTGCCGTTCGCCGGGCTGGCGGCGTTCTTGGAGGTGAACAGCGGCTGCTGAGCGAAGCCGGAACCCCCCATCAGGCGGCCCATCATGTAGCCCGCCATCAGCGGCATCCAGAAGCTGCCGCTGCTTTGCGATTCCGCCGCCATGCCGGCCTGCGCCGGAGCCGGCGCCTGGGTGCACTGCGCTTCGCCAAACTCGGCGACGCAGTCTTCGCGGGTAGCGTATTTCGGTGCGGTTTTCGCCGCTTCTTTCAGGGCGCTGTTGTAGGCGGTGGTGCACTGCTCGCTCATCGAAGGATTGGCGCGCGAACAGTCATCGGCATTCTGATACAGGGAGACCGTTTCATCACTCTTTTCGCAGCCGGCCAGCATAAAGACGGCGCTGATCGCCAAGGCCACGGGCGCGACACGGTAGCTGCGCCAGGATTTGCGGAACGTCTCTTGGTTGATGTTTTTTGTCCGTTTCATCGTTATCAATCCCATCATGCGGGCTGTTTTCGCCCTTTCCCAGTAGTGGCGCTAAGGATAGGGGAAACATGGTCAAAATTAAAGCTGAAACGCCCGTAGAATCCACTCTTTACGCAGTTATACGTTGGGGTGTGCGCCAGTTCGCTTTCGCGGCGAAAAAACGCGCGTTAGCGTTTCATCATGAAACGTTATCGCTATGATGATGTTCCATAATGGAACAAAAATCGCGAAGCTCGCCAGGCGGGCGGCAGGCGCTCATAGTCGAAGCACAACAACAAGCCGACGGCGAAGTCGGCGCGTCATCACCTGATATCTGAACGTTACCATCGCCAACTCCCTACAAGGATCCGGTTATGTTGAGAATCATCCAGTCACCAGGCAAATACATTCAGGGCGCCAATGCGCTGGCCGCCGTTGGCGAATACGCCAAATCCCTCGCCGATCATTATCTGGTGATCGCCGACGACTTCGTGCTGCAGCTGGCGGGCGACACCCTGATGGGCAGCCTGCAGCAGCACGGCATGAAACATCACGCGGCCCGCTTCAACGGAGAGTGCTGCCGCAAAGAGATAGACCGACTCGGCCATGAGTTGCAGGCCCACGGTTGCCGCGGGGTGATCGGCGTCGGCGGCGGCAAGACGCTCGACACCGCCAAGGCCGTCGCGCATTACCAGCAGCTGCCGGTGGTGCTCATTCCCACCATCGCTTCCACCGATGCGCCGACCAGCGCGCTGTCGGTTCTCTACACCGAACAGGGCGAATTCGCCGAGTACCTGATCTACCCGCGCAACCCGGACATGGTGGTGATGGACAGCGCCATCATCGCCAAAGCGCCGGTGCGCCTGCTGGTAGCCGGCATGGGCGACGCGCTCTCCACCTATTTCGAAGCGCAGGCCTGCTTCGACGCGCAGGCCACCAGCATGGCCGGCGGAAAATCGACGCTGGCGGCGCTCAGTCTGGCGCGGCTGTGCTATGACACGCTGCTGGCTGAGGGGGTGAAGGCCAAACTGGCGGTCGAGGCCGGCGTGGTAACGGAAGCGGTGGAACGCATTATTGAGGCCAATACCTATCTGAGCGGCATCGGCTTCGAGAGCAGCGGGCTGGCGGCGGCGCACGCCATTCACAACGGTTTCACCGTGCTGGAAGAGTGTCACCATCTGTATCACGGTGAAAAAGTGGCGTTCGGCACCCTGGCGCAGCTGGTGCTGCAGAACAGCCCGATGGCGCAGATTGAAACCGTACTGGCGTTTTGTCATGGCATCGGCCTGCCGATCACGCTGGCGCAGATGGGCGTCACCGGCGATGCGACGGCGAAGATGATGGCGGTGGCCGAGGCCAGCTGCGCCGCCGGCGAAACCATTCACAACATGCCGTTCAAGGTCACCCCTGCGGGCGTGCAGGCGGCGATCCTGACGGCGGACAGGTTGGGCGCCGCCTGGCTGCAGCGTCATTGATACCGTTGGGGCACGGTGCGCCGCGCCCCTGGGCTTACAGAGGAAATCATCGTGAAAAAACTGATTAATCAGGTCGAGTCGGTGTTGGAAGAGCAGTTGCAGGGGCTGGCGGAGGCCCATCCCGAGTTGCTGGTGCATGCAGATCCGGTGTTCGTGACTCGCGCCGACGCGCCGGTGGCGGGCAAGGTGGCGATCCTGTCCGGCGGCGGTAGCGGCCACGAGCCGATGCACTGCGGTTTCGTCGGCGAAGGGATGCTCGACGGCGCCTGTCCGGGTGAGATTTTCACCTCGCCGACGCCGGATAAAATGTACGAGTGCGGTCAGGCGATCGACGGTGGCGCCGGCGTGTTGCTGCTGATTAAGAACTACACCGGCGACGTGCTCAACTTCGAAACCGCCACCGAACTGCTGCACGACAGCGGCGTCGCGGTGGCGACGGTGCTGGTGGATGATGACGTGGCGGTCAAAGACAGTCTGTTCACCGCTGGGCGACGCGGGGTGGCTAACACCGTGCTGATGGAGAAACTGCTGGGCGCCGCCGCGGCGCGCGGCGACGATCTGGACAGCGTGGTGACGCTGGGGCATCGCATCAACAACCACGGGCATTCGATCGGCATTGCGCTGGGTGCTTGTACCGTTCCTGCCGCCGGCAAACCGTCGTTCACCCTGGCGGAGAACGAGATGGAGTTCGGCGTCGGCATTCACGGCGAGCCGGGCATTGCACGTCGCCCGTTCACCACGCTCAACGCGACGGTGGACGACATGTTCCATACGCTGATCGACCACGGCCACTATCAGCGTACGATCCGCGTGTGGGATCGTCAGCAGGGCGAGTGGCGCGACGAGATGCAGACCAAGCAGCCGCTGACGCGCGGCGATCGGGTGATCGCGTTGGTCAACAACCTGGGCGCCACGCCGCTGTCCGAGCTGTATGGCGTCTACCATCGATTGGCGGAACGCTGCGCCGAGGCGGGCATCATTATCGAACGCAACCTGGTGGGTTCATATTGCACCTCGCTCGATATGCAGGGCGTGTCCATCACGTTGTTGAACGTGGACGACGAGCTGTTGTCCTTGTGGGATGCGCCGGTGAAAACGCCTGCGCTGCGTTGGGGTTGCTGAGGAGGCATCATGGCGTTGACCAAACAACAGGTCGTCGATTGGCTGATGCGTTGCGGCGAGGTGTTCAGCCGGGAACGCGACTTTCTGACCCAGCTCGATACCGAGATCGGCGATGCTGACCACGGTTTGAATATGAATCGCGGTTTCAACAAGGTGGTGGAAAAGCTGCCGTCGGTGGCAGACAAAGACATCGGCTTCATTCTGAAAAACACCGGTATGACGCTGCTGTCGAGCGTGGGCGGCGCCAGCGGCCCGCTGTTCGGCACCTTCTTCATCCGCGCGGCGCAGGCGGCGAACGCCAAGCAAAGTCTGGATCTGGCAGAGCTGCAGCAGGTGATGCAGGAAGGGGTTGACGGCGTGGTGATGCGCGGTAAGGCGGAGCCGGGCGACAAAACCATGTGCGACGTCTGGTGGCCGGTGGTGGAAAGCCTCGGCCAGTCCGCGCAGCAGAACCTGAGCGTGGCGGAGGCGCTGCAGCGCGCCGCCGACAGCGCCGAGCGGGCGGTGGAGAGCACCATTACCATGCAGGCGCGCAAAGGGCGGGCCAGTTACCTGGGCGAGCGCAGCATCGGCCACCAGGATCCCGGCGCCACTTCGGTGATGCTGATGATGAAAACGCTGGCCGAGGTCGCCGGTAGTTAGCCGTAGCAGGAGGCGAGATGATTAATATCGTGGTGGTTTCGCACAGCGCGTTGCTGGCGCGCGGCGTTGAGCAGCTGGCGCGGCAGATGATGCGCGGCGATGGCTGCAAGCTGGCGCTGGCGGCGGGCGTGGATGACGAGGAGCACCCGATCGGCACCGACGCCGTCAAAGTGATGGAGGCGATTGAAGCGGTCGCCGACGGCGACGGCGTTCTGGTGCTGATGGATCTGGGCAGCGCGCTGCTCAGCGCGGAAACCGCGCTCGACCTGCTGGATCCGGACTTGGCCGCCAAAGTGCGGCTGTGTGCGGCGCCGCTGGTCGAAGGCACGCTGGCGGCGGTGGTGGCCGCCAACTCCGGCGCTTCGCTGGAGCAGGTGGTGGCGGAGGCGCAGGGCGCGCTGCAGGCCAAACAGGCGCAGCTGGGCGAAGGCTCGCCAGCCGGGAAAAGCGCGGCTTTGCCGCTGGCGCAGGGCAAAAGCGCAACCTGGACGGTGCAGAACCCGCACGGGCTGCATGCGCGCCCGGCGGCGCGACTGGTCGAGACGTTAGCGCCGTTCAAGGCCGAGCTGGTGCTGGAAAAGCAGGGGCAGTGCGTCGATCCGCGCAGCCTCAATCAGCTGGCGCTGCTGCAGGTGCGCCACGGTGACACCATTCGCCTGATCGCCGACGGTGCGCAGGCGGACGAGGCACTGGCTGCGTTCAAAGCGCTGGCGGAGCAGCATTTCGGCGAGACGGTCTCCGAGCGGCAGCAGCCTTCGCTGCATGGTATCCCGGTGGCGGAAAGCGTCACCAGCGGGCCAGTGTTCCAGGCCCACAGTTTCTGGCCGCCAACCGCCGATCGACGGATCGGCGCGGACGAGGTGTTGGGCGAACAGCAACGCCTGCGGGAGGCGCTACAGCACACGCTGAGCGATCTGAACCGACTGGCGGAACGTACCGGCACGCTGATCGGCAAGCCGCAGGCGGCGATCTTCGGTGCCCACAGCATGCTGCTGGACGATCCGGATCTGCAGCAGGCGGCTTACACCCGCATCGCGCAGCAGCTGTGCTGCGCCGAACAGGCCTGGCGACAGGTGCTGGAAGCGATCGCCGAAGAGTACCGCGAACTGGATGACGACTACATGCGGGCACGCGAACTGGACGTGCGTGACATGCTGCGCCGCACGCTGTGCCATCTGCAGGGGCTGCCGCTGCCGGCCATCGCGCTGGCAGAGCCGTCGATACTGGTGATGGACGAGTTGATGCCTTCAGAGGTGGTGATGCTCGACAGGCGTCTGGTGCTTGGCATCTGCCTCAGCGGGGGCAATGCCCTGTCGCACAGCGCCATTCTGGCGAAGGCGATGGGCATTCCGATGGTGGTCGGCATGCAGGATTGCCTGAGCAAAACCCGCAGCGGGCAGAAGGCAATGCTGGACGCCGCGCGCGGGGTGTTGCAGCTCAGCCACTAAGCGCGCAGCTTGAACTGGCGGATGTCGATCCCGTGCTGTTTGATCTTCCGCCACAGGGTGGTGCGGCCGATACCCAGCAACTGCGCCATCTCCGTCAGCTGACCGCGGCTGACGGTCGCCGCGCGGAGGATCGCCTGGCGCTCCATGTCCGTCAGCGTCAACAGCGGCGCGCCGGGCTGCGGATCGCTCTCCAGCAGCGATGGCTGGCCGAGCAGGTGTGCCGGCAGATCCGCCAGCTGGATGTGGTGACCGTGGCAAATCATCGCCGCACGCTCCACCACCCCTTTCAGTTCCAAATCGTTGCCCGGCCACAGGTAGAGCGCCAACTGGGCCATAACGTCGTCATCGACCCGGAAGCGGCACTGAAAATGCAGCTCCAGCGTGCGCAGATGGTGTTTGACCAGTAGCGGAATATCGCTCAGCCGCTGGCGTAGCGGCGGGATCTGGATCTCGAAGGCTTGCAGGCTGTAAAACAGTTGGCGGCGGAAGCGATTTTGCTGCACCAGCAGCGGCAGATCGGCGGCGCTGCCGGCGATTACCCGCACATCGACCGGGATCACCCGGCTGGAATTGAGGCGGATTACCACACCGGTCTTCAACACCTGCAGCAACGCCGACTGCATCTCCACCGGCAGGTATTCGATCTGTTCGAGGTACAGCGTGCCGCCGTTGGCCAATTCGAATTTGCTCAGCTGGCCCGCTTCTTCTTCGCTGGCGTCGCTGCCCAGCAGTTCGCGCAGCCCCTGCGCCTGCGGCAGCAGCTGGCAGTTGAGGGCGATATACGGCCCGGCGGCGCGTTCGCCGGCGTTGTGAATAGCCTGGCTGAGCAGCTCTTTGCCAACGCCTTCTTCTCCGCGCAACAGGATCGGATGCTGGCCTTTGGCCGCTTGTTGCCCGTAACGGATCAGCCGTCGCATCTCCAGCGAGGCGGAAGGCATCTGTTCGAAGCTGTGGCTGACGCGCCCCAGCTGGCTGCTGACATACTGGCGCAGCCGTTCGAGCGGGTGCAGCAGGGCGATGAAACTGCAGCGTTCGCCGTCGAAAATCGGCTTGAGCGTCAGCAAGGCGGCGATAAACTGCCGCTGGCTTTCGAAGGTGACTTCGACGTGTTGCAGCGGTTGGCGATCGGCGATGGCGCGTTTGAGCAGCGCGGGCAGCGTCAGCAGCTGTGCCAGCGGTTTGCCCTGACTCTGCTGTTCGTCCAGCTTCAGCAGGCCGGCGGCGCGCTGGTTGATGTATTGCAGGTAACCGCGGTGATCCCAGGCCATGACGCCGTCGTCTACGCCGTCCAGCAGACCGTAAAGCTGATTCAGATGACGGTTGGATTCCGCCAGCAGACTGTCGGCGTTCAGCGAATTGCCGATTTCGCGGGCGATGGCCAACGTCAGCGACAGATCGCCGGCGGCACAATCGGCCAGCAGGCAGCCCAAGGCGATCGAGCCGCGCTGGCGGCCGCTGTTGTCGTAGACCGGCGTAGCGCAGAACGACCAGCCGTGCAGCGCCCGGCGCACGTGCTCTTCGCCGCTCACCCGTACCGGGTGGCCTTCCACCGCCGCCAGCGCCGGGGCATTGGTGCCGATCTGCCCCTCGGCCCAGTAAGCGCCGGGGGCAAATCCCAATGGCTGCAAATGCTCCCAGGTTTGGGCGTCGCCGCAGCGCCACAGCATGCAGCCGCTCTCGTCGAGGATCATCAACAGGCAACGCCGCGGCTCCATGTATTCGCAGGCGTCTTCCAGCGCTGCCTGGCCGAGCGTCAGCAGGTCATTCTTGCGGCGGCAAATCGATTCGAAGGTGGCACCCTGAGCGCGGTGCGGTGCTTGCCAAACGTCTGGCTGCATCAGGCTGCGGCAGCGCAGCCAGGAGGCGTAAACCGCCTGCGCCGGGCGCAGCGGCGGCGGCAGTTCGCCGTCGTGAATCAAGCGCTGCCAGCGTGAATCGTTGTCCATCGAACCCCATCCAGACTGCGAAAACGAGAGTGACGATGATACCACCTGGCGCAGCGACGGCTGTGAGGTGGCGGGCAGAAGTGGGGAAATCGGGGTAAAAAAAACGGGGTGCGGCGCAGGCCGAACCCCGTGTTTATCAACGCGCGCGCATCAGTTGCGGAATGGGTTGCCGCTGTTGCGAGTCGGTTGGCTGACGGCCGGTGCCGCAGCGCGTGTGGCACTTGGTGCCGGCGCAGCGACCTGTTGCATCGGCGCGTTGTCCTGATAACCGTCTGCGTAGGCGTCCTGAGAGCGGTTCTGCGGTGCGACGGCGTCAGGCGCGGTCGATACCGGTTTGCCCAGCGCGCCGTTCAGCGTCAGCAGATCGTTCTGGTTCAGCGTGCCGAGTGCCGACTTGATGTTCAGCTGGTTGATCAGGTAGGTATAACGCGCGCTGGAAAGCTGCTGCTTGGCGTTATACAGGGTACTGGTGGCGTTCAGCACGTCGACGATGGTGCGGGTACCCACCTGATAACCGGCTTCCATCGCATCCAGCGAGCTCTGCGCGGAGATCACCGCCTGTTTGTAGGCGTTGATGCTGCTGATCGAGGCGTTGACGTTGTTAAACGACGAACGCACGGTCTGCACCACGCCGCGGTGGGCGCTTTCCAGCTGCTCGCTGGCGCCGACGAAGCCGTACTGCGCCTGTTCTACCTGCGAGTTGGTCGCACCGCCGCTATACAGCGGCACGCTGACGGACACTCCGACCTGGTTTTGACCAGCATCGGAGTTGGTGAAGCGGCTGTTAGCGCCAGTCGCGGAACCGTTGTAGCGGGTGTTGGTGATCCCGGTCGATGCATTGAGGTTGATCGTCGGCATGTAGCCGGTCTGCGCTGCGCGGATCTGTTCACGCGCCAGGTCCTGGCTCAGGCGTGCGGACAGCAGGCTCAGGTTGCGGGCTTCCGCTTCTTTCAGCAGGTTGTTCACCGCTTCAGGGCGCTGGGTATTGAAGCGATCGGTATTCAGTGAGGCCAGCTCCGGGTAGAAGGCACCGGTGATCTGGCGCAGCGCTTCCAGCGCGTTGTCCAGGTTGTTACGGGCGGTCACTTCGGCCGCCAGCACGGTGTCGTAGGCGGAACGGGCGTTCTGCACGTCGGTGATTGCCACCAGGCCCACGTTGAAGCGCTGGGTGGTTTGATCCAACGTGCGGTAAACCGCTTGTTTGTTCGCCTGGGTATAGGAGAGCGTGTCAATGGCGCTCAGCACGTTAAAATAGGCGGTGGCGGTGTTGAGGATCAGCTGCTGTTCCGCGGTCTGGAAGGTGACGTCGGAAATGCCGGCGGTTTTTTCCTGCAGCGTCAGTTGGCGCCAGATCGACATGTCGAAAATGGTTTGCGTCAGCGTGAGCGACGCGTTGCTCACATTGCTGTTGACGCCGTTGCTGTCGCGGTAGCCATTATTGTAGTTGTAACCGGCACCCAGATTGAGCTGTGGCAACAGCGGGCTGCGCGCTTCATTGATTTTTTCGAATGCGGCGTCGCGGTCAGCAGCACTTTTGCGCAGATCCGGGTTACTTTCCCTGGCCTGTTTGTAGACCTGCAGCAGGTTCTCTGCCTGGCTCATTGCACTGAAGCCGCCCAGGCTCAGTCCGATAAGAAGGGGGAGCAGTTTCTTCATTTGCATTCCTTGTTGTGCAGCAATATTGCTATGTTAGCGCTGACGATAGACGAAATAGTTGCCGATTCTAGCAGAGTCTGCGGTACGCATCAGGTGGCTGAATGTGCCATCTCACGTAACTTTTACCTTTCAGACCGTCCATTTACCTTGGCGTACTGCCCGGGTCGACTGCAGCTGATATTATGGCTGACAATCCGGATTGTTTCCCGCTATTACCTGCGAGCGCACAAACGCGCCGCGTCCGGCGGCGAAAAACAGCCTAACATAAAGCGGCGGCGGTGAGACCCGCTGTTTCTGTCATCAAAACCGTTTATTTTATCGGCATACTCACGCAGGAGAATTCGCGCATGAACCGTTCGCAGCCGTCACCCGTCACTTTCGATAAAAAAGATGTAGAAATTATTGCACGCGAGACGCTGTACCGTGGTTTTTTTTCACTCAATTTATACCGGTTTCGCCATCGCTTGTTCAATGGCGAAATGAGTCCTGAAATCACGCGTGAAATTTTCGAGCGCGGCCATGCGGCGGTGCTGCTGCCCTACGATCCGGTGCGCGACGAAGTGGTACTGATTGAACAACTGCGCATCGCCGCGGTCGATACCAGTAATTCGCCCTGGCTGCTGGAAATGGTGGCGGGTATGATCGAAACCGGCGAAAGCGTCGAAGACGTGTGCCGCCGCGAAGCGCAGGAAGAGGCCGGCGTGGTGGTCGGGCGCTGCAAGCCGGTGCTGAGCTATCTGGCCAGCCCGGGCGGCACCAGCGAACGTCTGTCGATCATGGTCGGCGAGGTGGACGCCGGCACCGCCGAAGGCATCCATGGCCTGGCGGAAGAACATGAAGATATCCGCGTCCACGTGGTCAGCCGCGAGCAGGCTTACCGCTGGGTGGAGGAGGGCGCGATCGATAACGCCGCATCAGTGATTGCATTGCAATGGCTGGCGTTGCACCATGAATCGTTGAGAAAAGAGTGGGCCAACTAATGAAACAGCGCTATACCCCTGATTTCCCCGAAATGATGAGATTGTGCGAAACCAACTTCGCGCAATTGCGCCGCTTGCTGCCGCGCAACGACGAAGTGGGCGAAACGGTGACTTATCAGGTGAACGGCGCCGGCTATCGTTTGACCATCGTTGAGTCCACGCGTTACACGTCGCTGGTGGAGATCGAGCAGATCTTTCCGGCGGTCAGCTACTGGAGCCTGCCCGCGATGACGGTGCGGTTATACCATGACGCCATGGTTGCGGAAGTGTGTTCCAGTCAGCAGATCTACCGCTTTAAAGCGCGTTATGATTATCCTAATAAAAAGTTGCATCAACGCGACGAAAAGCATCAAATTAACCAGTTTCTTGCTGATTGGCTGCGCTACTGTTTGGCGCATGGAGCGATGGCGGTTCCGGTTTGTTAGACAGACTGAAATAACAAAGGACACCATTTGGAAAGCCTGTTTAAACTGCCTGTGGCGAGTGGGGCCGCGGTCAGGATTCTACAAATAACAGATACCCACCTTTTTGCCGGCGAACACGAGACGTTGCTCGGCATCAATACCTATCGCAGCTATCACGCGGTGCTGGACGCCATCCAGGCGCAGCGCCGCGACGTTGATTTGATCGTCGCCACGGGAGATTTGGCGCAGGATCATTCGCAAGAGGCGTACCGCCACTTCGCCGCCGGTATCGCGCAATTGCCGGCCCCCTGCGTGTGGCTGCCGGGTAACCACGATTTCCAACCGGCGATGGTCGACGCGTTGGCCGCCGCCGGCATTGCCCCTTCCAAACAGGTGTTGCTGGGCGACAGCTGGCAGGTGCTGATGTTGGATAGCCAGGTGTTCGGCGTACCGCACGGCGAATTGAGCGAATACCAGCTCGAGTGGATGGAGCGCTGTCTACAGGCTCACCCCGAGCGCTATACGCTGTTGCTGCTGCACCATCATCCGCTGCCATCCGGCTGTACCTGGCTCGATCAGCACAGCCTGCGCAACCCGCATATGCTGGGCGCGATCCTGCTGCGCTACCCGAAGGTGAATACCGTGGTGTGCGGGCATATTCACCAGGACCTGGATCTGGAATGGCAGGGCCGGCGCCTGTTGGCGACGCCCTCGACCTGCGTGCAATTCAAGCCGCACTGCACTAACTTTACCATCGACGACGTTTCCCCCGGCTGGCGCTACCTCGATCTGCTGCCGGACGGCCGCGTCGAGACGCAGGTGTTCCGCCTGGAAAACGACGATTTCCGCCCCGATATGGACTCGGATGGATACTGATGCCTTCGACACTGCTCTACCTGCACGGTTTCAACAGCTCGCCGCAGTCGGCCAAGGCCGTGGCCTTTAAAGCCTGGCTGGCCGAGCACCATCCCGATATCGAGATGCTGGTGCCGCAGCTGCCGGCCTTTCCGGCGGCGGCCGCCGAGATGCTGGAAAATATGGTGCTGGAACGCGCCGGGCAAACGCTCGGGCTGGTCGGCTCATCGCTGGGTGGCTATTACGCCACCTGGCTGTCGCAGTGTTTTTCCCTGCCGGCGGTGGTGGTCAACCCGGCGGTCAAGCCGTTTGAGCTGCTGGTGGACTATCTCGGCGCCAACGAGAACCCCTACACCGGCCAGCAATATGTGTTAGAGTCTCGGCACGTTTACGATCTGAAAGTGATGCAGATCGATCCCTTGGAGTCGCCGGATTTAATCTGGCTGCTGCAGCAAACGGGCGATGAAATTCTCGATTACGGCCAGGCAGTGGCGTATTACACCGCGTGTCGGCAAACGGTGGAGTCGGGTGGAAACCACGCCTTCGTCGGTTTCGAGCACTACTTCCCCCAGATTGTGGATTTTTTAGGGCTAAACGCGGTCTGACGGACCGTTCCGGCACCTCCCTTTAACCACGAAAAAATAATCAACGATGACTCAATCCAGCTATAACGCTGATGCCATTGAAGTACTCAGCGGTCTAGAACCAGTGCGCCGTCGTCCCGGCATGTATACCGACACGACGCGCCCAAACCACCTCGGCCAAGAGGTGATCGATAACAGCGTCGACGAAGCGTTGGCTGGTCACGCCAAGCGTATCGACGTGATTCTGCACGCCGATCAGTCGCTGGAAGTGATCGACGACGGCCGCGGCATGCCGGTGGACATCCACCCGGAAGAGGGCGTGCCGGCGGTTGAGTTGATCCTGTGCCGGCTGCACGCCGGCGGTAAATTCTCGAATAAAAACTACCAGTTCTCCGGCGGCCTGCACGGCGTGGGGATCTCGGTGGTCAACGCCCTGTCGAAGCGGGTGGAAGTCAACGTGCGCCGCGACGGCAACGTTTACGGCATCGCCTTCGAAAACGGCGACAAAGTGCAAGACCTGACGGTGATCGGCACCTGCGGCAAACGCAACACCGGCACCAGCGTGCACTTCTGGCCGGACGAACAGTTCTTCGACAGCCCGCGTTTCTCGGTATCGCGCCTGACTCACCTGCTGAAAGCCAAAGCGGTGCTGTGCCCCGGCGTCGAGATCTATTTCATCGACAAGGTGAACAACACCGAGCAGCGTTGGTGCTACCAGGACGGCCTGACCGACTACCTGATGGAAGCGGTTAATGGCCTGATCACCTTGCCGGAAGCGCCGTTCGTCGGCAATTTCGCCGGTGACACCGAAGCGGTCGACTGGGCGCTGCTGTGGCTGCCGGAAGGCGGTGAGCTGCTGACCGAAAGCTACGTCAACCTGATCCCGACCATGCAGGGCGGCACCCACGTCAACGGCCTGCGTCAGGGGCTGTTGGACGCGATGCGCGAGTTCTGCGAATTCCGCAACATCCTGCCGCGCGGCGTGAAGCTGTCGGCGGAGGATATCTGGGATCGCTGCGCCTACGTGTTGTCGGTGAAGATGCAGGATCCGCAGTTCGCCGGGCAGACCAAAGAACGTCTCTCTTCGCGTCAGTGCGCGGCCTTCGTTTCCGGCGTGGTGAAAGACGCCTTCAGCCTGTGGCTGAACCAGAACGTTCAGGCGGCGGAACAGCTGGCCGAGCTGGCGATTTCCAGCGCCCAGCGCCGTCTGCGCGCCGCCAAGAAAGTGGTGCGCAAGAAGCTGACCAGCGGGCCGGCGCTGCCGGGCAAGCTGGCGGACTGTACCTCGCAGGATCTGGCCATGACCGAACTGTTCCTGGTGGAAGGGGACTCGGCGGGCGGATCGGCCAAGCAGGCGCGCGATCGCGAATATCAGGCGATCATGCCGCTGAAGGGTAAGATTCTGAATACCTGGGAAGTCTCCTCGGATGAAGTGCTGGCCTCGCAGGAAGTGCACGACATTTCCGTGGCGATCGGCATCGATCCGGACAGCGAAGATCTCAGCCAGCTGCGCTACGGCAAAATCTGCATCCTGGCGGATGCGGACTCCGACGGCCTGCATATCGCCACGCTGCTGTGCGCGCTGTTCGTGCGCCACTTCCGTTCGCTGGTGAAAGGCGGCCACGTTTATGTCGCCATGCCGCCGCTGTACCGTATCGATCTCGGTAAAGAGGTGTTCTACGCGCTGGATGAAGAAGAGAAAGCCGGCGTGCTGGAACAGCTGAAGCGCAAGAAGGGCAAGCCGAACGTCCAACGCTTTAAAGGGCTGGGTGAGATGAACCCGCTGCAGCTGCGCGAAACCACCCTCGATCCGAATACCCGCCGTCTGGTGCAACTGACGGTGGCAGAGGATGACGTCGATCAGACGCTGGCGGTGATGGACATGCTGTTGGCCAAGAAGCGTTCGGAAGATCGCCGGAACTGGCTGCAAGACAAGGGCGACATGGCCGAATTGGCGGTCTGAGCCTGACCCTGGCCCGGTGAACGCCGGGCCTGCTTTCCCGCAGGGCGTGCATGCGGCGCCCGATAACCAGGGCCGGAATGCATGAAGATCACGCTCGAAGAATTGCTGGCGTTCACCTCGGTGGTCGACAGCGGCTCCATCACCTCCGCCGCCGATCAGCTCGGCCAGACGACCTCCGGCATCAGCCGTGCGCTCAGCCGCCTGGAGAATAAGCTCGATACCACCCTGATGCGCCGCACTACGCGCCGGTTAGAGCTGACCGAAGAAGGGCAGAGCTTCCTGAGCCATGCGCGTACGATCATCAACTCGGTGGAAAATGCCGAAGAACAAATGGCGGTGCGCCGGCAGATGCCGGCCGGGCGACTGCGGATAAACGCGGCTGCGCCTTTTATGGAGCATGTCATCGTGCCCCTGGTGGCGGGGTTCAGGGAGCGGTATCCGCAAATTTCGCTCGAGCTGAACACTGACAACCTGGTTATCGATCTGCTGGAAAAACGCACGGATATTGCCATTCGCATCGGTGCGTTGCGTGATTCGACCATTCATGCGCGCGCGCTGGGCGCCAGCCGGTTGCGCATCCTCGCCAGCCCGGCTTATCTGCAGCAGCACGGCACGCCGCAGAGCGTGGAGGAGTTGCATCGGCACTGTCTGCTGGGTTTTACCCAGCCAGAATCGCTGAATCAGTGGCCGTTGCGTTATCGCCAGGCGCCACATTTCACCATCACGCCAACCATTGCCGCCTCCAGCGGTGAAACGCTGCGGCAATTGGCGCTGCGGGGCGAGGGGATCGTACAGTTGGCGGACTTCATGACCCGGCGCGATCGGGAAGAAGGCAAGCTGGTGACGTTGCTGGAGCAGGAGACGCTGGACGTGCGCCAGCCGATCAATGCGGTGTATTACCGCAATACGCAATTGGCGGCGCGTATCACCTGTTTTCTGGACTACGTCAGCGCGCACATCGACGCGCAGACGTTATAAGTCGCGGATTACAGGGCGTTTTCCAAGATGTAGATCTCGGTGTCCAGCACGCTGTCCTTGAGGGTGTCACGGTGTTTGAGCATGTGCTCAATGGCCAGGTGTTTTTCCAGATGCGCCATGCTTTCCCATTTCTCCAGCATGAACACCGAATCCGGCGACCGCTTCTGCCACGGCGCCTGGGTATTGCTGTCGACCATCGGCGTATATTCGCCGCAGCCGTCTTCCGCCAGTACCAGCGGCACCAGTTTTTCAATGGCTTGCAGTACGGTGGCGCGGTGGCCGGGCTTCACTTTGATTTCTGCGATTACGGTGATCATGCTTACCTCGTTGATGAGTATGTTCTGCGTCAGTTAAGCAAAAATTTTCGCCAGATGCTCGCGATAATGTGCGATGTCCGCTTCGATATCCGGTTGTTTTATCACGTCATTGCAGATAAAGGTCGGTAGCGCCTCCATCCCCAGGAACTGGTTGGCCTTGTGGAAGTGCAGGTAAACGCCGTCGACGCCGACGCCGTGGAAGAACTGATCGGGATCGGTGAAGGCCTCCAGCGGGGCGTTCCAGGTCAGGCTCAGCAGGTATTTTTTGCCCTGGATCAGGCCGCCGGAGCCATATTTTTTGCTGTCGTCGGAACGAGAGCGACCGTCGCTGGCATACAGGCTGCCGTGGCCGGCGGTGAACACTTCATCGATGTATTTTTTCAGGATCCAGGGTTCGCCCATCCACCAGCCCGGCATCTGATAGATGACCGCGTCGGCCCACAGGTACTTCTGTACCTCGGCTTCGATGTCATAGCCGTCGTCGACCACGGTGACCTGCACATCGTGTTGCAGATCGCGCAGGAAGCTTTCCGCCACGTCGCTCAGGGTTTGGTTGAGTTCGCCGTTGGAATGGCCGAATTGTTTTTTAGCGTTGATAATCAGGATATTGCTCATCTTTCGCGGCTCCCGTCAGAGTTAAGATATGGCATGCTTCCCGCTGAAAAGGCGGAAACCATCTCGCTGGCGACGAGTGTAATCGTTAGTCAGGCAAGTAAAAATGCGATCCGGCGCACAACAGTGTTGACTGCCAGTCAATAAAGCGGCCGCCAGATAGCGAAATTTTGCATAAACCGCAGGGCGGAATCGGTCGTCGCCGGCGATCCTTGCGCCAACTGTGACAGCTACCCCGCAGATGGGTTACTATCGCGGGCAGAATCGACAAGCGATGCCTTTTGTCGTCCAAGGGATTGCCAAGCCACGGTCTGAGGATAATTGAGTAATGAGTGATCTGACTCATGACGGTGTAGAGCGTTTACCGCTGCACACATTCACTGAAAACGCCTATCTGAACTATTCCATGTACGTCATCATGGATCGGGCGTTGCCGTACATTGGCGACGGTTTGAAGCCGGTACAACGCCGCATCATCTACGCCATGTCTGAGCTGGGGCTGAACAACAGCGCCAAATTCAAGAAATCCGCCCGTACCGTGGGCGACGTGCTGGGTAAATATCACCCGCACGGTGACAGCGCGTGTTATGAAGCCATGGTGCTGATGGCGCAGCCGTTCTCGTATCGCTATCCGCTGGTGGACGGCCAGGGGAACTGGGGGGCGCCGGACGATCCCAAGTCGTTCGCGGCGATGCGTTATACCGAATCGCGCCTGTCCAAATACGCCGAAGTCTTGCTGGCCGAACTGGGCCAGGGCACGGTCGACTGGATCCCGAACTTTGACGGCACGCTGCAAGAGCCGAAGATGCTGCCGGCGCGTCTGCCGAACATCTTGCTGAACGGTACCACCGGCATCGCGGTCGGCATGGCGACCGACATTCCGCCGCACAACGTGCGCGAAGTCGCGGCGGCGGCGGTGGCGCTGCTCGACAAGCCGGGCGCCTCGCTCGATGACCTGCTCGAGTTCGTGCAGGGGCCGGACTTCCCGACCGAAGCCGAGATCATCACTCCGCGCGATGAAATTCGCAAAATTTACCAGAGCGGCCGCGGTTCGGTACGCATGCGCGCCGTGTGGAAGAAAGAGGACGGCAGTGCGGTGATCACCGCCTTGCCGCATCAGGTCTCCGGCGCCAAGGTGCTGGAGCAGATTGCCAGCCAGATGCGCGCCAAGAAGCTGCCGATGGTCGAGGATCTGCGCGATGAATCCGACCACGAAAACCCGACGCGTCTGGTGATCGTGCCGCGTTCCAACCGTATCGATCTGGAGCAGGTGATGAATCACCTGTTCGCCACCACCGATCTGGAACGCAGCTACCGCATCAACATGAACATGATCGGTCTGGACAACCGCCCGCAGGTGAAAGGGCTGGTTGAGATCCTCACCGAATGGCTGGCCTACCGTCGCGATACGGTGCGCCGCCGCCTGAACTACCGCCTCGAGAAAGTGCTCAAGCGTCTGCATATCCTCGAAGGTTTGCTGGTGGCGTTCCTCAACATCGACGAGGTGATCCACATCATCCGCAGCGAGGATGAGCCGAAGCCGGTGCTGATGCAGCGTTTCGGCATCTCCGATACCCAGGCGGAAGCGATCCTCGAGCTGAAACTGCGTCACCTGGCCAAGCTGGAAGAGGTCAAGATCCGCGGCGAGCAGGATGAGCTGGCGAAAGAGCGCGATCAGCTGCAGGCGCTGCTGGCGTCCGAGCGTAAGCTGAACACGCTGATTAAGAAAGAGATCCAGGCCGACGCGCAGACCTACGGCGACGATCGCCGTTCGCCGCTGACCGAGCGTGCGGAAGCCAAGGCGATGAGCGAGCACGACTTCGTGCCGTCCGAACCGGTGACCATCGTGCTGTCGGAAATGGGCTGGGTGCGCAGCGCCAAGGGCCACGACATCGATCCGACCGGGTTGAGCTACAAGGCCGGCGACAGTTTCCGCGGCGCGGCGCGCGGCAAGAGCAACCAGCCGGTGGTGTTCATCGACTCTACCGGGCGCAGCTATGCGCTCGATCCGATGACGCTGCCGTCGGCGCGCGGGCAGGGCGAGCCGCTGACCGGCAAGCTGACGCCGCCGCCGGGCGCCACCATTGAGCAGGTGCTGATGGCGGCCGACGATCAGAAGCTGCTGATGGCGTCCGATGCCGGTTACGGCTTCGTTTGCACCTTCAACGATCTGGTGGCGCGCAACCGCGCCGGCAAGGTGATGATCACGCTGCCGGACAACGCCAGAGCGTTGCCGCCGATGGAAATTCACGGCGCAGACGATATGCTGCTGTCGATCACCGCCGCCGGGCGCATGCTGATGTTCCCGGTCGCCGATCTGCCGCAGCTGTCGAAGGGCAAAGGCAACAAGATCGTCTCCATTCCGGCAGCCCAGGCGGCGGCCGGTGAAGACAAGCTGGCCTGGCTGTTCGTGCTGCCGCCGCAGGCGTCCGTCACGCTGCACGTCGGCAAACGCAAGCTGACGCTGCGGCCGGAAGATCTGCAGAAGTTCCGTGCGGAGCGCGGTCGCAAGGGCACCCAGCTGCCGCGCGGCCTGCAGCGTATCGATCGCGTCGAAGTGGATGCGCCGGTGCGGGTATCGGGCGGCGACAGCGAAGAGTAAGCGTTGGCGCTAGCGTTAACGGGCGGTCGCAGCATGCTGTGGCCGCCTTATTTATTTTTGCTGGCGTTTATTTTCCAAATAGTTAACATTTCTGCGCATAAAATTATTGTGCGTACTGCCGCCTGGCGGGAAAATAGCGAGAAATGCAGGCGACGTGGGCGTGCTTTCCGCCTTGCCGGCAAATAATGAGTAAAGGAATCTGCGCAGCGAAGTAAACTGCGTTGGCAGTGTGCTAATGAGGTTGTTATGTTATTGATTTTGCGTGCCGTTCTCGCCACTCTTTTCTGTATTCTGGTGTGTATTTTCGGTTCTGTTTATTGCTTGTTCAGCCCGCGTAACCCTCGCCATGTGGCGACCTTTGGCCATCTTTTCGGCCGCCTGTCGACGCTGTTCGGCATCAAGGTTGAAACCCGCGTGCCGGCCGATGCGGCCAACAACGGCAACTGCATCTATATCGCCAACCACCAAAATAACTACGATATGGTGACGGCCTCCAATATCGTGCAGCCGCGCACCGTGACCGTTGGTAAAAAAAGTCTGGTGTGGGTTCCGTTTTTCGGCCCGTTGTATTGGCTGACCGGTAACCTGCTGATAGACCGTGATAATCGCGCCAAGGCGCACGGCACCATCGCCCAGGTGGCGGAGCAGTTCAAGAAGAAAGACATTTCGATCTGGATGTTCCCGGAAGGGACCCGCAGCCGTGGCCGTGGGCTGATGCCGTTTAAAACCGGCGCATTCCACGCGGCCATCGCCGCCGGCGTGCCGATTGTGCCGATCTGTGTATCCACCACCAGCGGTAATATAAATCTTAACCGTTGGAATAACGGTCATGTGATCGTCGAGATGTTGGCGCCGGTGGATACCAGCAAATACGGCAAAGAAAACGTGCGCGAGCTGGCGGCCCATTGCCGCGAGCTGATGGAGGCGAAAATCGCCGAATTGGACGCTGAAGTCGCCCAGCGCAACGCCGCCAAAAAATAAGAGTCTACCGGCTTCAAAGAATAAGGTTTTAATTGGCGTTCAGCGCCGTTAACGCCTGAACGCCTGCTAATCTTGATTGGCGGGCGTTTGGGTTTTGCACACGGTTTAGTTATTGCTTTTCATGGAGAAGATATGTCACTCAGTCGACGTCAGTTTTTACAGGCATCGGGCCTGGCGCTGTGCGCGGGCGCCGTGCCGCTGAGGGCTGAAGCGAGCGGAACGCAGACCCCATTACCCATTCCCCCGCTGCTGGAGTCTCGCCGCGGTCAGCCGCTATTCCTGACCTTGCAGCGCGCCCACTGGGCGTTTATGGATAACCGCAAAGCGGCGGTGTGGGGCATCAACGGCATGTACCTGGGGCCGACGGTGCGGGTTTACAGCGGCGACGACGTCAAACTGATCTACAGCAACCGCCTGCAGGAACCGGTGGCGATGACCATCAGCGGTCTGCAGGTGCCGGGCACGCTGATGGGCGGCGCGCCGCGCATGATGTCGCCCAACGTCGACTGGTCGCCGGTGCTGCCTATCCGTCAGGCGGCGGCCACCTGCTGGTATCACGCCAATACGCCGAACCGCATGGCGCCGCACGTTTACAACGGGCTGGCCGGGCTGTGGCTGGTGGAAGATGCCGTCAGCAAAGCGCTGCCGTTGCCCAACCACTACGGCGTCGACGATTTCCCGCTGATCATTCAGGACAAGCGTTTCGATAACTTCGGCACGCCGCAATACGATGCGCCGTCGCAGGGCGGCTTCGTCGGCGATACGCTGTTGGTCAACGGCGTGCAAAATCCGTATGTCGAGGTGTCGCGCGGCTGGGTGCGTTTGCGCCTGCTTAACGCCTCCAACGCGCGCCGCTATACCCTGCAGCTCAGCGACGGGCGCCCATTTAACGTGATCGCCAGCGATCAGGGCTTCCTGCCCGCGCCGGTCGCGGTGCAGCAGCTGTCGCTGGCGCCGGGCGAACGCCGGGAAGTGCTGATCGACATGTCGAAGGGCGACGAGGTGACCATCACCGCCGGTGAAGCGGCGGGCATCATGGATCGTCTGCGCGGCCTGTTCGAGCCGTCGAGCATTCTGGTGTCCACCCAGGTGCTGACGCTGCGCCCGACCGGCCTGCTGCCGCTGGTGACCGACAACCTGCCGATGCGCCTGCTGGCGGATCAGCTGTTGGACGGCAGCGCCAGCCGCACCCGCGATTTCCGCCTGGGCGACGGCGGCGTTGGCATCAACGGCGCGATTTGGGACATGAACCGCATCGACGTGCAGGCGCAGCAAGGCACCTGGGAACGCTGGAACATTCATGCGGATACGCCGCAGTCGTTCCATATTCAGGGCGTGCAGTTCCTGATCAAACGCGTCAACGGCGCGCAGCCGATGGCGGAAGATCGCGGCTGGAAGGACACCGTCTGGGTCGATGGCGACGTCGAGCTGCTGGTGTATTTCAACCAACCTACCTCCGAACACTTCCCGTTCCTGTATTACAGCCAGACGCTGGAAATGGCCGATCGCGGCACCGCCGGCCAGCTGATGGTGCAGCCGACGATGTAATCTGCGCTGCGGGCCGCTTACGGCGCCCGCAGCATCTCCAGAAAGGCCTGCACTACTGGCGTGACGCTGTCGGCGCGGTAAACCGCATACAGATCCGCCGGCGGCGCCTGTTGCAGCGAGCAAAAGCGTACGCCGGGCCACGGGATGCGGCCGTAGCTGTCCGGCAGCAGCGTAATGCCGCAGCCTTCCGCCACCAGCGCCAGCAGGGTTTGTGGCTCGTTGACCTGATAAGCGACGTCCGGCAAGAATCCCTGCTGCAGACATAGATTGTGCAGATACAGCCCCAGGCTGGCCTCATGCGGCGGCAGCACGATGAAGCTATCGTTCTGCAGCGCCGCCAGCGGGATGTTTTCCTGCTGCGCCAGCGGATGATCGAGCGGCAGCACCACGGCGATGCTTTCGCTCGCCAACCGTTGGCAGGTCAACCCCGGCAGCGTCTGCTGCTGCGCCTCTCGCCAGACCCCGATATCGATATGCCGCTTTTGCAGCGCGGCGATTTGCTGGCTGGGCGTCAGTTCGTTCAACGACCAGGTGACGCCGGCGCTTTGCTCGCTGAATCGCCGCAGCGCCGCGATCAGGCCGCCCCAGGCCGAGGTGCCGACCATGCCGACCACCATGTGGCCGCCTTCGCCGCGTCCCATCTGTTGCACCTGATGCAGCGCGCTGTCGGCCTGATCCAGCAGCCGCTCGACGTTACGCAGCAGCGTGCGGCCGGCCGGCGTCAGCGTCATGGAGCGGGTGGTGCGTTTGAACAGCACCACGCCGAGCTGGCTCTCCAGCTCCTTGATGTGCTTGCTGAGCGGCGGCTGTGACATATTCAGCCGCCGCGCCGCCTGGGTGAAGTTCATCTCTTCCGCCACCACGCGGAAATAGTGCAGCAGGCGGAAGTTAATCCGGCCGGGATCGGGCAGGGTATGGGGCTGATTCATCCGGGATATCGTCTCCTTGTGACGCAGCTCAACTTATAGGTAAATGGAATAAATCGGCCGCCAAGAATGTATTGGTCTCGGCTGAGCCTCGCTCTCTACTATGGGGATTATTATCCCCCGCTGAAAGAGAGAATACGATGTTTAATCAAGAAGATGCTTTTACCTGCGCCGATGTCGTCCGCGCACGCCTGCCGGGTTTCCAGCCGAAAGCGGCCTTGATTCTCGGCTCCGGGCTTGGCGCCCTGGCGGAGGTGATGACCGAAACCGTCACCATCGACTACGCGGAGCTGCCGGGCTTTCCGGTGAGCGGCGTCGCCGGCCATGCCGGGCAGCTGGTCGCCGGCAAGCTGGAGGGCGTACCGGTATTGTGCATGAAAGGGCGCGGTCATTTCTATGAAGGGCGCGGCATGCAGGTGATGACCACCGCGGTGCGCACCTTCAAACTGCTGGGCTGCGAATTCCTGCTGGCGACCAACGCCGCCGGTTCTCTGCGCCGCTCGGTGGCGCCGGGCAGCCTGGTGGCCATTACCGATCACATCAACTTCATGCCGGAGTCGCCGCTGGTCGGCGCCAACGACGAGCGCTTCGGGCCGCGCTTCTTCAGCCTGGCGAACGCCTACGATCGCGATCTGCGCGCCCAGCTGGCGGCGGTGGCCGAAAGCGCGGGCATTCCGCTGGCGGAAGGGGTATTCGCCGCCTACACCGGGCCGAATTTCGAAACGCCGGCGGAGATCCGCATGATGCAAACTCTGGGCTGCGACGTGGTGGGGATGTCGATCGTGCCGGAAGTCCTGACGGCGCGCCACTGCGGCCTCAAGGTGCTGGTGGTGTCCGCGATGACCAACTACGCCGAAGGGCTGTCGGATACGCCGCTCTCCCATGAACAAACGCTCAGCTGCGCGGCGCTGGCGGCGGACGATTTCATGCGCCTGATCCGCGAGCTGTTCAAAACGCTGTAAGACCGCAAGCAAACCGGCGGCGGGCTGCAGGGGCCTGCTGCACCAATCATCGTTGAAAGCATAATAACAAGGTGATGGCGATGGCGATAAAAACACGATTGAAAGTCATGATTTTTCTGCAGTTCTTTATCTGGGGTGCCTGGCTGGTCACGCTGGGCTCCTACATGATCAACACGCTGCATTTCAGCGGCATGCAGGTGGGGATGGTTTACAGCGCCAAAGGCATCGCTGCGCTGATCATGCCGGGTCTGGCGGGCATCATCGCCGATCGGTGGATGAAGGCCAACTCTCTGTATGCGCTTTGCCACCTGTTCGGGGCGCTGGCGCTGTACTGCGCGGCGCAGGTCGAGCAACCGATGCTGATGTTCTGGGTAATGCTGTTCAACGCGATGGTCTATATGCCGACCATCGCGCTCTCCAACGCTATTTCCTATTTTTGCCTCGAGAAGCACGGCTTTGACACGGTGAAGGACTTTCCGCCGGTGCGGGTGTACGGCACGGTGGGGTTCATTCTGGCGATGTGGCTGGTCGGCTTTAGCCAAATCGAACTCAGCAATCTGCAGCTGTACCTGGCTTCTGCGGCGTCGCTGCTGCTGTCCGCCTATTCGCTGACGCTGCCGCGCTGCCCGACCAACCGCGCGGCCGAGTCAAAGAGCTGGGTGAGCGTGCTGGGGTTGGATGCGCTGGTGCTGTTTCGCCAGCGGCGCATGGCGCTGTTTTTCCTGTTCGCCATGTTGCTTGGGGCGGCGCTGCAGATAACCAATACCTTCGGCAACCCGTTCCTGCACGATCTGTCGCTCAATCCGCTGTATCAGGACAGCCTCAGCGTCCGGTATCCGGCGGTGCTGCTGTCGCTGTCGCAGATCTCCGAAGTGTTCTTTATCCTCACCATTCCCTTCTTCCTGCGCCGTTACGGCATCAAGCAGGTGATGCTGATCAGCATGGCGGCCTGGACGCTGCGTTTCCTGTTCCTGGCGTACGGCACGCCGGTCGGCTTTGGTTTCGTTCTGCTGCTGCTGTCGATGATCGTCTACGGTTGTGCGTTCGACTTCTTTAATATCTCCGGCGCCATCTTCGTCGAGAAAGAGGCCGATCACCGCATCCGTGCCAGCGCGCAGGGGCTGTTCATGACCATGGTGAATGGTTTGGGCGCCTATCTGGGGGCGCTCGCCAGCGGCGAGGTGGTGGACTTCTTCAGCCATGACGGCGTGAAAGACTGGCAGAGCATCTGGCTGGTGTTTGCGCTGTATACGCTGGTGCTGGGGATCGTGTTCGCGTTGAGCTTCAACTACCGCCACTCGCCGCAGGAGAGCGCGGTGGCGGCGCACTAAGGCAGGGGGCGCAGCCTGGCTGCGCCCTGAAACGTCAGGCCTGCGGGAAGCGCTGTTGCAACTGCGGCCAGTCCGGCGGATTGGCGGCGCCGAGGCTGGCCACCACGCAGGCGGCGACCCGGTTGGCCAGATCGACCGCCTGCGGCAGCGGCCAGCCGGCGGACAGCCCCACCAGCAAACCGGCGCAGTGGGCATCGCCCGCACCGATGGTATCGACCACGTCTACCGGATAGGCGGGAACGTGCAGCGGCGGCGTGCGCCCGTCGCAGATCCACGCGCCGTCGCGATCCAGGCGGCAGATCAGCGTCAGGTTACGGGCGGCGGCATAGCGCTGCGCGGCCTCCACGGCGTCGCCGGCGCCGCATAGCGCGGCCACTTCGTCGCGGTTGAGCGTCAGCAGGGTGTGGCTGTCGCTGAGCATGGCGAAGAAATCTTCGCTGAGCTGGGCGATGCGCGGGCCGGGATCGATCAGACGCGGTTGGTCGAACGGCATGCGCGTCAGCCATTCGCGCAGCGCTTCGCCGCTTTCGCCCGCCAGCTCGTAGCCGCTGGCGTAGATCAGGGTGTGCTCCGTCAGCGGCAGCGTCGCCAGCTGCGCTTTATTCCATTGGCTTTCGCAGCCGGAAACCGTGATGAAGGTGCGTTCGCCGTTCGGTTCCACCAGCGCCAGGCACCAGCCGTTGTCCATCTGGCCGTGGCGCAGCAGCACCTCCAGCCCCAGTTCGCCCATGGCGGCTTCGACAGCCGCGCCCCATTCGCCGTTGCCAACCGGCATGCCGTTGATCACTGGCACCTCAAGGCGCACCAGCGCGCGCGCCACGTTGAACGCGCAACCGCCGATTTGCCGCGCCTGCGGCTGGGCTTCGACATCTTCGCCGCTGGTCGGCAGGCGCGGCAGCGTCATCACCAGATCGCCGACCGCGCCCCCAATCACCAGGACAGGTGTTACAGCTTCCCACTCATTCATTGATGTTCTCTGCGTTGGGTCAGGTACAGACCGTAAGCGATCAGACTCACCGCAAACGACACAAACAGCCCCAGGCTGGAGTCGGCGAACAAGCCTTTGGCCAGCGGGCCGTCGATAAAACCGGTTTTGGTGACCAGCAGGCCGCACAGGGCGCCGAGGAACCAGCAAAACAGCGGGGCTTTGCGCACGCCGCGGTTCTGGCCATGCAGGCCGTACAAAGCGTTGCCATCATACCCGTGGCGGCGGCGCAGGCACAGGTAATCGAGCAGGAAAATCGCCTCCCAGGCCGCCAGGAACACCCCGCAGAACACCAGGAAGGAGATGAACGGCCCCATAAAGTCGCCGGAGATGAACAGCACATACAGGGCGATGCCCAGCACCACGACTGCGTCGATCGACACCGCCAGCCACTGTTTGACCTGCACGCCGATGGTCAGCAGGTTAAGGCTGGCGGAATACAGGCTAAGCACCGCGATGGTGACGATGCCGGCGGTGGCGGCCAGCAGATAAGGGATCGCCATCCAGGCGGGCAGCACTGAGCCTATCAGCGCGATGGGGTTGGCGGCGCTGGCCAGATCGGGCAGCTGCACGGAAAGCAGGATGCCGGCCAGCATCAGCAGCATCAGCGGCAAACAGGCGCCGCCCATCACCGCGGCGAAAATGCTTTTGCTCGACGAGCTCGGGCTTTGATAGCGGCTGTAATCGGCGCCGGCAATCGCCCAGCTGATGCCGGTGCCGGCGGCGATCACCGATACCGCCGGCAGGAAGCCGGTCAACCAGCTGCCGGAAGGCAGCGCCAGCACCTGGCTCCATTCGGTGTTGAACAGGATATAGAGCACCACGATCAGCGTCATGGTGCCGAAAATGCGGCTGAACCAGCTTTGCATCCAGACCACGGTATTCTGCCCCAGCAGGCTGACGACGACAGTGAGTCCGCCGAACAGCAGCAGGCTGAGCGCGGTCAGCAGGTGGCTGGTTCCCAGTCCGAAGGCCTCGAACAGCGCCGCCAGCGTCAGGGTGCCGGTGATCACATTGACCGCTTCCCAGCCCATCAGGTTGATCCAACTGAACAGGGTGGGCGCCACGTTGCCCTTCAGGCCGAAAATCACCCGCGAGAGCGTCAGTGTAGAGGTGCGCCCGCGCTTGCCGGCGAAGCTGGTGAGGCCGACCAGCACGAAGCTGGCCACGCCGACCAGCGCGGCGAGTACCGATTGCAGGAAGGATAAGCCGAAGCCGACGATAATGGCGCCGTACACCACGCCGAGGATGCCGATATTGGCCGCCGACCAGATCCAAAACAGCTCGATGGGCTTGCCGGTCTGTTCTGCGTCTGGCACCCGGTCGATTCCGGTGCTTTCTACCTTCCATGCTTCAGTGCGATTGATATCGGTCATAGCAAATGATCCCTGTAGCGCAGGGCCGCGAGGGCCGCCGCAGTTGACTGAAAATCGATTCCGTTGGCGCGGTTGAGGCCGGCTATCCCGTTGTCGGTGAAGACGCCGATTCCGCGCAGTATGTAGCAGCTGATACCGCCGAGTTTGTCAAAGTGAGGGCGGTATCCGCCTTATCGGGTGAGGCACGTCGGCCGCACGGCGCCAATGAGTGTAGTCAAAGAGTGGGTCTGCAGCGGGGTTTGGCGAAGTGGGAACGTTTCTATTTGCCGACATCGATCCGGTTCGCCCACCGCGAAGGGATCCTGTGATGCGGCTATGAGCAGTGAGCAAGCTATCCATTAGCTACGTTGCTTATTCTCGGCCGTTTGTGCTGACAGTATATGCCCGCTGCCGGCCATCAAGGGTATCCTTTAGGGCTGGCAGCGGGTTTTTTATTGTTTTTAAAGTGGGTCCCTGGTGTTGGTGCGATTGATGTATCAACATCAATAAGCACAGATTACGCGCGATCTAGATCCAATGAAAGTCCATTAGGCAAAAATTGTGATGCCACTCTGAAAACATTAGCGATATTTTAGTTAAGGTGAGGGGCTTATCGTCAGATCGGCGATAGGATAAAAAACGAAATCCAGACAAATGGCATAGGTAAGAGGGCGGGCGAATGACGGATTTTATGGCCTGGCTGCGTGGCCATCTGGCGCAGGGGGCGGTAGCGCCGCGTTATATTCAGCTGGCGACGGCGATAGAAACCGCAATCAGGCAGCAGGTGTTGGCGGCCGAGGCGTTTTTGCCGCCGGAACGACAGATGGCGGAAGGCTTGGCGCTGTCGCGCGTCACCGTCAGCAAGGCGATGAAGCTGCTGGAGGAGAAGGGGCTGATTTCGCGGCAGCAGGGCGTTGGCACCCGCGTGGCGATGCGCATCGGCTATTCCCTCGATAAGGACAGCGGTTTCACCGCTCAGGCGCTGCGCCACGGCAGCAGCGTCAGTAACCGATGGTTGCTGCGCACCCGGGTCGGCGCGCCGGCCAAGGCCGCGGCGGCGCTGGGGTTGGCGGAAGGAGATGAAGTGATCAAACTGCGGCGTTTGCGCTTGCTGAACGGCAGCCCGGTCTCGCTGGAAACCACCTATATTCCGCCGCGCTTCCTGCCCGAACCGGCGCAGCTGGAGCATTCGCTGTATGCGCTCTGGCAATCGCGCGGCATCGTGCCTGAAGATAAACACTTTCTGCTGAAGGCGGTGTCCTGCAGCGACGAAGTCGCCGAATTGCTCAACGTACCGTGCGGCGCGCCGTTGTTGCACATCACCCAGACCAGCCGCAATGCCCAGGGCGAGGCGCTGGAGTTCAGCGATATCTTGTGCCGCAGCGACGTTTATGAATTCGAGGTGAATGGTTAGCGAAATAACCATGCTCTTT
Organism: Serratia montpellierensis; assembly: GCF_020858655.1. Classification (NCBI taxonomy): domain Bacteria; kingdom Pseudomonadati; phylum Pseudomonadota; class Gammaproteobacteria; order Enterobacterales; family Yersiniaceae; genus Serratia; species Serratia montpellierensis. The sequence continues at coordinate 36,094 of NZ_VOSN01000021.1, read as the reverse complement.
TTGTCACTAGTGCGTATAATCGCCGCCCGGCGATTAATTAACCTGTAAAAAGAGCAGCAGAATGAGCACCACCAGCCTGATCCAACCCGATCGTGAACTGTTTTCCTATAAGCCTTATTGGGCGGAATGTTATGGCACCGCGCCGTTTTTACCGATGTCGCGGGCAGAGATGGATCAACTGGGCTGGGACAGCTGCGACGTGATCATCATCAGCGGCGACGCCTATGTCGATCACCCGAGCTTCGGCATGGCGATCATCGGCCGCATGCTGGAAGCGCAGGGCTTCCGCGTCGGCATCATCGCGCAGCCGGACTGGAGCAACAAAGAAGACTTCATGCGGTTGGGGAAACCGAACCTGTTCTTCGGCATCACCGCCGGCAACATGGACTCGATGATCAACCGCTATACCGCCGATCGCAAACTGCGCCACGACGATGCTTACACCGCCGGCAACGTCGGCGGCAAACGCCCGGATCGCGCCACCCTGGTCTACAGCCAGCGCTGCAAAGAAGCCTACAAAGACGTGCCGATCGTGCTGGGCGGCATCGAAGCCAGCCTGCGCCGCATTGCCCACTACGATTACTGGTCGGATACCGTGCGCCGCTCGGTGCTGGTGGATTCCAAAGCAGACATGCTGATCTACGGCAACGGCGAACGCCCGCTGGTGGAAGTGGCGCATCGCCTGGCCGCCGGTGAGAAGATCGGCGACATCCACGATATTCGCAATACCGCGGTGATGCGCAAAGAAGCGCTGCCGGGCTGGAGCGGTGTGGATTCCACCCGCCTCGACAAGCCGGGCCGTATTGAAGCTATCCCGAACCCGTACGGCGACGATCTGCCGTGCGCCGACGGCGCCAAGCCGAAAGAGCCGGAGGCCAAGCCTGTCACCGTGCGCGCCGCCAAGCCGAAGCCGTGGGAGAAGACCTACGTGCTGCTGCCGTCCTTCGAGAAAGTGAAGGGCGACAAGGTGCTGTATGCGCACACCTCGCGCATTCTGCACCATGAAACCAACCCGGGCTGCGCCCGCGCGCTGATGCAGAAACACGGTGATCGTTACGTATGGATCAACCCGCCGGCGATCCCGCTGACCACGCCGGAGATGGACAGTGTCTTCGCGCTGCCTTATCAGCGCGTGCCGCATCCGTCCTACGGCCAGGATCGCATTCCGGCCTATGACATGATCCGTTTCTCGGTGAACATCATGCGCGGTTGCTACGGCGGCTGCTCGTTCTGTTCGATCACCGAGCACGAAGGGCGCATCATCCAGAGCCGTTCGGAAGATTCGATCGTTCGCGAAATTGAAGAGATCCGCGACAAGGTGCCGGGCTTTACCGGCGTGATCTCCGATCTGGGCGGCCCGACCGCCAACATGTATATGCTGCGCTGCACCAACCCGCGCGCTGAGCAGACCTGCCGCCGCGCCTCGTGCGTGTATCCGGAGATCTGCACCTACATGGACACCAACCACGAGCCGACCATCAAGCTGTATCGCCGCGCGCGTTCGCTGGAGGGCATCAAGAAGATCCTGATCGCTTCCGGGGTTCGTTACGATCTGGCGGTGGAAGATCCGCGCTATATCAAGGAGCTGGCGACCCACCACGTCGGCGGCTACCTGAAGATCGCGCCGGAACACACCGAAGAAGGCCCGCTGTCGAAGATGATGAAACCGGGCATGGGCAGCTACGATCGCTTCAAACAGCTGTTTGATCACTATTCAAAGCAGGCGGGCAAAGAGCAGTACCTGATCCCGTACTTCATCTCGTCGCACCCGGGCACCCGCGATGAAGACATGGTGAACCTGGCGCTGTGGCTGAAGAAGAACCGTTTCCGCCTCGATCAGGTGCAGAACTTCTATCCTTCGCCGATGGCCAACTCCACCACCATGTATTACAGCGGCAAAAACCCGCTGAGCAAGGTGGGGTACAAGAGCGAAGACGTGGTGGTGCCGCGTGGCGATCGCCAGCGTCGCCTGCATAAGGCGCTATTGCGTTACCACGATCCGGCCAACTGGGCGCTGATCCGCACCGCGCTGGAAGAGATGGGGCTGAAGCACCTGATCGGCAGCCGCCGCGAGTGTCTGGTGCCGGCGCCGAGCATCGACGAGCAGCGCGAAGCGAAACGCCTGCAGCGCCATACCCGGCCGGCGCTGACCAAGCATACCGATATTAATCGGCAGCGCACGCCGTCCAACCGGCCGCCGCGCAAACCGATTCGCAAAGCCAAGCCGTAACGACCACGTCGCGTGCGCAAACAAAAAGGAGAACCCCCGGGTTCTCCTTTTTACTTTTACTCATCACAGCCGATCGTAGGCGGCTTCCACTTTCATCAAATGGCGCGGCGCCTGTGGAGCGGGATGGTATTTGCGCACGTGCCAGTTAAAGGCTTCCGGCGACAGGTTATTGATCATCGCGATGGCCTGCTGACGGTTGCTGGAGAAGGTGCGCAGCAGCGCGCCGGTGCCGTTGACGTAGGCGATGATGGTGGCGTAGCGCAGCGTGACGGGATTGGTGATTCCTTTAAGCTGCTGTTTTTGCAAGGTGGCCAGGTAGGCGGCACCGAGATCGATATTGGTGTCGGGATCCCGCAGGTCGTCATCGTCCGGGCAGCCGCGTTTGCCTTTGTAGCGGTAGGCATCGCAGCCGGCGGTATCGGCTTTCAGCTGCATCAGGCCGATAGCGTTGGACCTGCTCACCGCAGCGGGGTTGAAGCCGGACTCCACCTGGATCATGGCGGTGATCAGCTTGGCGTCCACGCCGTATTCGCTGGCGGCGTCTTTAATGGCGCTATCGAAAGCGTGGCGATCGTAGCTGACGCGCTGTTTCTTGCCGGCGCAACCCGCCAGCACCAGCATGACGCAAAGCATGCCCAGCCGTAACCCGTGTGAGAAAGAGAATTTCATGGTGCTCCGTGCTTGTCTGTTTTTTAACGGCGTTAACCGGCGGGCGAGACCTCCGGCGTCGTCATCATAACGTCAGGCGGCGCAAGGGAGCAACGTGCAGAAAGGAAAAGCCCCCTCCGGCGGGAGAGGGCTTGGGGAGGGGTTACAGGGTATCCGGATCCGGCCCGAGGCGGTTGCCGATGTCCAGCTTGGCGATCTCGCCCAGTTCGTCCTTATCGAGTTTGAAATCAAACACCTCGAAGTTTTCGCGGATGCGCGACGGCGTGACGGATTTCGGGATCACGATAAGGCCGCTGTCCAGGTGCCAGCGCACCACGATCTGCGCCGGGGTTTTCTCGTACTTTTCGGCCAGCGCCTTGATCAGCGGCTGGTCGAACACCCCTTCACCGCCCTGCGCCAGCGGGCTCCAGGATTCGGTGGCGATATGGTGCGTGGCGTTCCAGGCGCGCAGCTGGCGCTGTTGCAGCAGCGGGTGCAGCTCTATCTGGTTGACGACCGGCGCCACGTTGGTTTCATCCAGCAGGCGCTGCAGGTGCGGCGTATGGAAGTTGCATACGCCGATGCTTTTCACCAGGCCTTGATCGCGCAGCTTGATCAGTTCGCGCCAGGCGGAGACGTATTGATCCTGCTGTGGGCGCGGCCAGTGGATCAGATACAGATCCACATAGTCCAGCTTGAGTTTTTCCAAACTGGTTTCCAGCGCCGCCAGCGGATCGCCCTGATCGTCGTTCCACAGCTTGGTGGTGATGAACAGGTCGCTGCGCGGTACCGCGCTGGACTGCAGCGCGGCACCGACGCCTTCCTCGTTCTTGTAGATCGCGGCGGTGTCGATGGAGCGGTAACCGATCTCCAGCGCTTTGCTCACCGCGCGGGTGGTCTCTTCAATACTCGCCTGCCAAACGCCGAGACCCAACTGCGGCATCAGATTACCATCGTGGAGTTTGATGATGGGTTGTTGCGTTGTCATGCGCATCTCCTTGTGTACGGATTGCGGCGCCTGCGGCACCGAAACGGCTATAGATAAATTCTAGTTGGCAAAATGGGCGGTTGCCGGGTTTGCCAGCCTAATTTCAGCGGTGGCGGGAGGGCGACTTTCTCCCCGCTCTCCCTGCGAATGAGCGGTAAGACGGGTGGTGCGAAACGATCGGCGGCGCCCGGCGATCGGCCGGGCGCCGGATGCGGCGAAACATGGCTGACGGAGACTAAAGCCTAGCAAAAAATCCCCGTTTTGCGATTAACGCGCCGCTTCATAAATGCGGCGGCTGACGTCCAGGGTGATGTCCTGATGCTCGCCCAGGGCGGTCATGCCGTGCTGATGCAGCTTGTCGAGCAACGCCGGAATGCTGCTGCCGTCGAGCTGATAATCCGCCATGCGGGTCGGTACGCCCATCTGTTCGAAGAAGGCGCGGGTGGCGGCGATGGCGCCGTCGATGCGGCTGTCTTCGCTGCCTTCGCGCAGGCCCCAGATGCGGTCAGCGTACTGCAGCAGTTTTTCGCGCTTCTGCGCTTTCTTCTCGTGCAGCAGCGCCGGCAGCACGATGGCCAGCGTTTGTGCGTGGTCGAGATCGTGCATGGCGGTCAGCTCGTGGCCCAGCATGTGGGTCGCCCAGTCCTGCGGCACCCCGGCGCCGATCAGGCCGTTCAGCGCCATGGTGGCGCTCCACATCACGTTGGCGCGCACCGCATAGTTTTCCGGTTCGGCCAGCGCGCGCGGGCCATCTTCCAGCAGGGTCAGCAGCAGGCCTTCGGCGAAGCGATCCTGCACCTTGGCGTCGACCGGGTAGGTCAGATACTGTTCAAGGGTATGTACGAAGGCATCGACCACGCCGTTGGCTACCTGGCGCGGCGGCAGCGAGTAGGTCACCACCGGATCCAGCACGGCGAAGCGTGGTTGCACCAGCGGCGAGAAGAAGTGCTGCTTGTCGCCGCTGCTTTTACGGGTGATCACCGCGCCGCTGTTGGATTCGGAACCGGTGGCCGGCAGCGTCAGCACGCAGCCCATCGGCACCGCGTCGGCGATGTGGCTGCCGACGGTCTGCAGGATATGCCAGGCATCGCCGTCGGCGGTGTAACGCGCGGCGGCGGCGATGAACTTGGTGCCGTCAACTACCGAACCGCCGCCGACCGCCAGCAGGAAATCGATGTTTTCCGCCTTCACCACCTCGACCGCTTTCATCAGCGTTTCGTAGGTCGGGTTCGGCTCAATGCCGGAGAACTCCCGCACGTCGCGGCCGGCCAGCGCGCTGTACACCTGATCCAGCACGCCGTTTTTCTTCACGCTGCCGCCACCGTAGGTGATCAGGATGCGTGCGTCCGCCGGGATCTGGCCGGCCACGTCGGCAATCTGGTCTTTGCCGAACAGGATTTTGGTTGGGGTATGCAGAATGAAGTTTTGCATGGTTGATTTCTCTCTTTCTGTCAGGCGGGCGCCAAAGTGGCGCAAAGGTTTCTGGCCTGTATTGTCAGTAACCTGGCGGCAACGCACAATGCACATTCCTGTCTGGTTCTTGCCTATTTCTACAAGTGTCTGTAGAAATGGAGAGTTTTAAATTATGATTTATGCCGAATCGTTCTGACTGTAAGAGGGTGTTTCCGTGATTGAAATCGATGCGCTGCGCAGCCGCATGGCGCGCCAGGCGATGGCTATCGCCACCGGCAACGGCTACACGCCGTCACCGGTGCCGCGGGTGAAGATCCTGTATGTCGATCGCCACTGCCCGCGTCAACCGGTGATGTACGAACCGGGGATCGTCATCATCTTTCAGGGGCACAAGGTCGGCTATTGTGGCAACAAGGTGTTCCAATACGATCCGCGCAACTACCTGCTGATGACGGTGCCGCTGCCGTTCGAGTGCGAAACCTTCGCCAGCCCGGAGTTGCCGCTGGTGGGGTTGGCGGTCAATATCGATACCCAAATGCTGCAGGACTTGCTGATCGACATCGGCGACGACGACTACCTGATGCAACCACGGGCGGAGAGCAATGGGGTGAACCTGGCCGAGCTGACGGAAGCGCTGCTGTGCGCCACCGAACGCCTGCTGGACGTGATGGCCAAGCCGCTCGACGCCCGGGTGCTGGGGCCGCAGATCGTGCGTGAGATCCTCTACTACGTGCTGCGCGGCAGCTGCGGCGCATCGCTGCAGGAGCTGGTCAACCGCCATACCCACTTCAGTCAGATCGCCAAGGCGCTGCGGCGCATTGAAAATCAGTATGCCGACAACCTCAACGTCGAGCAGTTGGCCGGCGAGGTCAACATGAGCGTGTCGGCGTTTCACCATAACTTCAAGGCGGTGACCAATACCTCGCCGCTGCAGTACGTGAAGTCGTACCGGCTGCATAAGGCGCGCCTGTTGATGGTGCATGACGGCCTGAAGGCCAGCACGGCGGCGATCCGCGTCGGTTACGAGAGCGCGTCGCAGTTCAGTCGTGAATTCAAGCGGCTGTTCGGCATGACGCCGAGCGATGAGATCGCCCGGCTGCGCGACGCCAACCCGCTGCTGCTGGAGGGCTGAACCGCGTTTACGGAGTCAGGACGATCTTGCCGAACGGCCCGCGATCGAGATGATCCAACGCCTGCGGCAGCTGATCGAAACGGTACACCTGGTCGATCACCGGCTGCAGGTTGACGGCGTCCACGGCGCGCACCAGATCTTCCAGCGCGCGGCGATGGCCGACGCCGATGCCCTGGATCTGCGCCGATTTCAGCAGCAGCAGGCCGGCGGGGGCGGAAATCTCGGCGCCCGCCAGCACGCCGATCACCGAGATGCGGCCGCCCACCGCCACGGCGCGCACCGAGTTGCCCAAATTTGGGCCGCCGACGGTGTCGATCACATGGTCGATGCCGCGATCCTGCGTCAGCGCATAAACCGCCTCCACCCAATCGCCGTTCAGCCGGTTGATGCCGTGACTGGCGCCCAGCGCCCGGGCACGCGCCAGCTTTTCATCGCTGCCGGAGGTCACATACACCTCGGCGCCGTGCGCTTTGGCGATCTGCAGCGCGAACAGCGCCACCCCGCCGGTGCCTTGCACCAGCACCGTCTCGCCGGCATGCAGTTTGCCTTGTTCTACCAGGGCGAACCAGGCGGTCAGCCCGGCGCACGGCAGGGTGCTGGCCTGCACGTCATCCAGCGACGCCGGCGCCGCCACCAGCCAGTCCTCATGCAAAATCACATATTCCGCCAGCACGCCCTGATAGAAGCCGCCGAGGGTGTGGTAAGGCACCTGGCGCGCATCGCCGTACGGTTTTTGCCGGCCGTCGAGCCAGCCGGGGCTGAAGGTAGAGATAACCCGGGCGCCGGGTTGGAAACGGCTGACGCCGGGGCCGATAGCGTCGACCTTGCCGGCCATGTCCGAGGCGGGGGTAAACGGCTGCGGCAGCGTCAGCCCCATGCCGCTTTCAATCATCAGTTTGTCGCGGTAGTTGAGCGCTACCGCTTTCACTTTCACTCTGATCTCGTGTGGCCCCGGCAGCGGGATTGCGTCGGCGGTCAACCGCAGGTGTTCACGCCCCAGGGCGTCCATCGTCCAGCGTTGCATAGTGTCGGTCATGATGCTCTCCAAAGTCAGCGATTAACGACCAGTCGATAATATCGTTGATGGAGGTTCGCCAGTGGCGATAAGATTTCCGCAGATTGTTTCTTTCAGGGCGACAAATCATGAGCGATCGGTTGAGCGGCATTTCGGTATTCGTCACCGCCGTGGAGGCGGGCAGTTTTGCGTTGGCGGCCAGTCGGCTGCACCTGTCGCGTTCGGCGGTGGGGAAAACCATCGCCCGGCTGGAACAGCGGCTGGGCGTGCGGCTGTTTCATCGCACCACCCGCAGCCAGAGTCTGACCGACGACGGCGCGTTATTCTATGAGCGTTGTCTGCGGGCGCTGGAGGAGATCCGCAGCGCGGAAACGTTGCTGGAGTCAGGCAAGCGGCAGGTCAGCGGCCGACTGCGGGTATCGATGCCGGTGCTGTTTGGCCGCATGTGCATTGCGCCGCTGCTGACCGAGCTGACGCGCGAGCACCCCGGCCTGGAGCTGGAGCTGTCGTTCAGCGATCGGGTGGTGGATCTGATTGAGGACGGCTTCGACATGGCAATCCGCAACGGCACGCTGGCTAACAGCGGTGGGCTGGTGGCGCGCCGCATCGGCGATCATCGCATGACGCTGTGCGCCTCGCCGGCATACCTGCAGCGGTGCGGCGAGCCGTACAGCATCGAACAGCTGGCGCAGCATGAGGCGGTGACCTATATGCGCGCCGGTGTGCGGCGCAGCTGGTTGGTATTGGATAACGACGGCAAGCCGCAGGAAGTGATGCCGACTAACCGGCTGCAAATGGACGATCTGCAGGCGATTGCGGATGCGGCGACGGCGGGGTTCGGCATTGCCTGGCTGCCGTGCTGGCTGGTGCGTGAGCAGCTGTTGAGCGGGACGTTGGTGCGTTTGCTGCGCGACCGGCCGGGCGCCGCCTTTGAAGCGCATGCGGTGTGGCCGCACGCGCCTCACCTGCCGCTGAAGGTGCGGCTGGCGGTGGATACGCTGGTAAGCAAGTTGCCTGCCAGCCTGGCGTTGGTCGAGAAAGCGCTGTAGCGCGCCGGGACTCAGGAGGAGGCGCGTTTTTTACGCCAGATCACCAACATGGCGCCCAGCAGGCCGACGAACAGCAACAGCAGCGGCAGCAGCATCAGGCCGGTCATCACCTGGCTTTCGTGGCGTTTTACCAAGGGAATTTGGCTGAAGGCATAGCCGAGGCCGACCAGCGCACAGACCCAGATCGCCGCGCTCAGCCAGTTGAATACCTGGAAGCGCGAGCTGTTGAGCCCGGAAATACCGGCCATGGTTGGCAGCAGCGTGCGCACGAAGCCGAGGAAGCGGCCGATCAGCAGCGCCGTCAGCCCGTGGCGGTTGAACAGGCTATGTGCGCGCTGGTGGTATTGCGCAGGCAACTGCAGCAGCCAGCCTTTCACCAGGCTGGTGTGGCCCAGCCAGCGGCCCTGAATATAGCTCAGCCAGCAGCCGAGGCCGGCGGCGGCGGTCAGAATCAGCAGGGTGGGGGCAAAGCCCATCACGCCTTTGGCGATCAGCGCACCCGACAGCAGCAGCAGGCTGTCGCCGGGGAGGAAGGAGGCGGGCAGCAGTCCGTTTTCCAAAAACAGGGTGGTGAAAAGCACGGCATAAACCACCCAAATCACGCTGGGATCGGCGAGGGCGATAAAGTCCTGCTGCCAAAGCGCATGAATAATCTCTCGTAATACATCCATTTTATGTCCTGTTGCATGCCGGTTGCGCCCGGGGTCACGTTCTCCAGGATGCGGCGGTTACCGTATCTGACAGTTACCCGGTTAGTGTACCGCTAATAGCTTAAGCCGACATTAAACGAGACGAAGAAAATTACCGGAATCCGCCTTAGCGCACGCCGTTGAGGCGATCGAAGCCGGCCGCCAGATCGGCGATCAGGTCTTCGACGTTCTCCAGGCCGATATGCAAACGCACCAGCGTGCCGGAAAAATCGACCCCGCCCGCCGGACGGATGGCTTCCAGCTCTTCCGGCTGATTGGCCAGGATCAGCGACTCGAAGCCGCCCCAGGAGTAGGCCATGCTGAAGTGGCTGAAGTTGTCCAGGTAAGCGGCCAGCTGTGCATCATCCAGCCGCTCTTTCAGCACAAAGGAGAACAGCCCGTTGCAGCCGCTGAAGTCGCGGCGGTAGAACTCGTGGCCCTTGCAGCTGGGCAGGGCCGGGTGATTGACCGTCGCCACCTCCGGTCGTGCCGCCAGCCAGTTGGCGACTTCGATGCTGCTGCGCTCGTGCTGTTTCAGGCGCACGCTCAGGGTTCGCAGGCCGCGGCTCGCCATGTAGGCGGTGTCGGCATCCACCATCTGCCCCATCAAATAGGAGTATTCGCGCAGCCGATCCCAACAGCGCGCGTTAGCGACGGCGGTGCCGAGCATGTAATCGGAATGGCCGATCAGGTATTTGGTGCCGGCCTGAATGGAAATGTCGATGTCGAAATCCAACGCCTTGAACAGCACGCCTGCCGCCCAGGTATTGTCGATCATGATCACCACCTCCGGCGCCACGGCGCGAATGGCCTGCACCATCGCCGGAATATCCTGCACTTCCAGGGTGATGGAGCCGGGGGATTCCAGGAACACCACGCGGGTATTGGGTTGGATCAGCGTGGCGATGTCGGCGCCGATCAGCGGATCGAAATAGGTGGTGCTGACGTTCATGCGGCCGAGGATGTGGGTGCAGAAATCCTGGGTCGGTTCGTACGCCGAACCGGTGACCAGCAGGTGATCGCCGGCGCCGACGAACGACAGGATCGCATTGGCCACCGCCGCCGCGCCGCAGGGGTACAGCACGCAGCCGGCGCCGCCCTCCAGCTCGACCATCGCATCCTGCAGGGCGAAGTGGGTCAGCGTGCCGCGTCGACCGTAAAACAGCTCACCGTGGGCGCGTTGCGCGGTGGCGTGCTTTTTGGCGGCGACGGAGTCGAAGACCAAGGAAGAGGCGCGTTGCGTGACGGGATTGACGGAGCCCTGGGTGTAGCGTTTGCCGCGGCCGGCGCCGATCAGCGTGGTTTCGATGTGTTTTGACGTCATGGTACCTGGCTCACCTCTGGTTGCTCTGCACGTGCCCGTTTGCGATAGCCCTTACGTTAGCATGAGTTAATATAGCCATCCAGACGTTTTAACTTCCAGATACAGAAACGGCTATAATTGGCTGCCGGGCGCGCCTTTCTCGCCTCATCCTTCTGCCGTGGTGCGAGAGAGAAGCCCATTCCTCGGTCAAGACGCCGTTCGGCAGCGTGGCCTTGTTGCGTCGTTGTGGGAGAAAAGTAACGAAATAACCCCATAAAAGGGGCGTTTAGCGGTGAACGGGCGCGGATTGGCGCTTTGCCGCAGGGTTGGCTAAAATTTTCTCGTTTATTTCGTAAATAATAATGAGAACTACTATCAATCCCCGGTTGGTTTGATATGATCGCACGCTGAATTATTCCTTAATTTTGATCGGTAATGGGTGGAGGCACAGCGTGAAAACGGCTGGCAAGAATTTAAATCAAGGATCGTTCGGCCAGGGCCGGGCGCAGTGGGGCAAGGCCTTTGGCCGCAGCCTGATGGCTTCTATGGTGCTGGTCGTGGGGCTGGCCGGCAGCGCGCAGGCAGCGCCGGCGGCCAATCCGGCCGTTACCGAAAGCGTTGCGCCGACCACCGCGCCGGCACCTGCAGCCGCCGCGCCGGAGAGCATCACGCCGGTGAACCCGGCACCGACGATCCAGCCACCGGAAACCCGCGGCATGGACCTGTCTATTTGGGGCATGTACCAGCACGCCGACGCGGTGGTGAAAGCGGTGATGATCGGCCTGGTGCTGGCGTCTATCGTGACCTGGACCATTCTGTTCGCCAAAGGCAGCGAACTGCTGCGCGCCAAGCGCCGTCTGCGCCGCGAGCAGCTGGCGCTGGCCGAAGCGCGTTCGCTGGATGAGGCTTCCGAGCTGGCGCAAAACTTCTCCCCGGAGAGCGTCAGTGCTGTCTTGCTGAACGATGCGCAAAATGAGCTGGAGTTGTCTGCGGAATCCAATGACAACAACGGCATCAAAGAACGTACCGGTTTCCGCCTCGAGCGCCGCGTGGCGGCCTACAGCCGCAACATGGGCCGCGGCAACGGCTTCCTGGCCACCATCGGCGCCATCTCGCCGTTCGTCGGCCTGTTCGGCACCGTCTGGGGCATCATGAACAGCTTCATCGGCATCGCCCATTCGCAGACCACTAACCTGGCGGTCGTGGCGCCGGGCATCGCAGAGGCGCTGCTGGCGACCGCGATGGGCCTGGTGGCGGCAATCCCTGCGGTCGTTATCTACAACATCTTCGCCCGCGTTATCAGCGGCCATCGCGCCCAGGTAGGCGACGTGGCGGCGCAGGTCTTGCTGCTGCAGGGCCGCGATCTGGATCTGGCCGCAACGGCGGAAGCCAAGCGCTCACAGCACGCACACCAACTGCGGGCGGGGTGAGTCATGGCGATGCGCTTAAATGAAGATCTGGACGACAGCGGCGAACTGCATGAAATCAACGTGACGCCGTTTATCGACGTTATGTTGGTGCTGTTGATCATCTTTATGGTGGCCGCGCCGCTGGCAACGGTAGATATCCGCGTCGATCTGCCGGCCTCCTCCGCCAAACCGCAGCCGCGGCCGGAGAAACCGGTGTTCCTGTCGGTGAAGGCCGACAAGCAGCTCTACGTCGGCGATCAGCCGGTGAATGCCGATCAGCTGACTTCGGTGCTGGATCAACGCACTCAGGCGAACAAAGAAACCACCATCTTCTTCCAGGCAGACAAGAGCGTGGACTATGAAACGCTGATGAGCGTGATGGACACCCTGCGTAAAGCCGGCTACCTGAAAGTGGGGCTGGTGGGCATGGAAGGCGCCGCCAAGTAGCGGCAGCAAAACGATGATAAAGGGCGCTCAGGCGCCCTTTTTTATTGATTCACTCCCCGGCCAACAACGCTCGGGAACCGGCATGGCGCCAGTGGATGCGGCCCGGCAGATAAAGCGCATGCTGTTCCAGCGGCCGCTCGTCGATGAGCGCGGTCACCTGGTCGAAGCTATGCTGCGCCAGCGCCCGGCAGTCTTGCGCGACCGTATCTATCTTCAGCGTCATGCAATCGAACAGGTAGTGATCGTCGAAGCTGCACAGGTGGATGTCGCTCTCCATCAGCTGATGCTGCGTCAGATAACGCAACACCCCTTCCAGCAGGCCACAGGCGGCGGTGAACAGCGCTTTGGGCGGACGCCCCAGCTGTGCGCACAGCTGAGCGAACATCTCGTAACCCGAACTGGGGTGGTAGCTGCCGTTGATGATCCATTCCGGTTTGCACGTTACGCCGGCGTGCTCCAGGCCAAGCTGGAAGCCGGCCAGCCGATCGCGGGTCGGCGAAATGCGCGGCTGCCCGCCGAGAAAATAGATCTCATCCGGATGTTGGCGCGCGACCTTTTCCACCAGGTTGGCGGTCGCATTAACCGAGTCGGTGATCACCAGCGGCAGCTCGGAACCGGCGATCAGGCGGTCCATCTGCACCACCGGCAGCCCGACGTTGATCTTTTGATATTCCGCGTCGTTTAGCTGGCTGGAGGCGACGATCAAACCGTCGACCTGCCGCTGCACCAGACTGTTCACCGCCATCATCTCCTGCGCCGGGTTTTCATCGGTGCAGGCGATCAACAGCTGCAGACCGGCTTCGCGGCACAGCGTTTCCAGCTCGCGCGAGATCACCGCAAAGCCGTAGTTGGTCATTTCCGGCACCACCAGCCCCAGCGTGTGGCTGCGGTTGGAGCGCAAAGAGCGGGCGTGGATGCTGGGCTGATAATGGTGTTCGTGCGCCAGCGCCAGAATGCGATCGCGGGTGTCGTCGGACACCCGGTATTCCTTGCTGCGGCCGTTCAGCACCAGGCTGGCGGTCGATTTCGACACCCCGGCCAGCGTGGCGATGTCACTGATGGTAATGCGTTTATTTTTTTTCACTGACGCCATCTGAAGTCATCGGAGGATGCGTCATTCTAGCATGCATGGCGTCAGCGGCCAGTATTCCAACGCCAGCGCTGTGCTCCCGTTCAGCCGCAGTTGCGGTTCACCTGCCGGGAAGTAGCGCGCGCTCATCACCGCCTCGCCTTGGTTGATGAAGATCTCCACGCTGGAGCGATCGAACAGCAGCTGCAGATGCGTGACCGGGCCGCGCCAGTAACGGTGCTCCGGCCGGCCGTCGGCCAGAGAGGCACGCGTCAGCTGCAGCCGCTCGCCGTCCCAGTTCAGCGTCATCGCGTCGCCAAAGGCGGCGCTGAACGCGCCCTGCGGCGTCAGCTGCAGCTCCGCGGCGCCCAGCGCATAGGCGGGGGCGTCATCGGCGCGGCCTCGCCAGTCTTCTCGCTCGCCGCGCAGCTGTTGCAACTCGCGCGCCGGGCGCTGGTGGAGGCGGCCATGCCGCAGCGACAGCTCGCGTGGGCAGGTCATGGTGTGGATCCAGCCATAACGGCGCGTCGGATGGGCTTCTTCATCTTGCTCGGGCACGCCCATCCAGGCGAACAGCAGGCGGCGGCCATCTTCCGTCAGCGTCGTCTGGGGCGCGTAGAACTCGAAGCCCGCGTCCAGCTCGTGAAATTCGCCGTGGCTGAAGGCCGCCTGCCGATAATCCAGCTCGCCGAGCAGATAGCCGGCCTGATAACGGTTGAGATAGCGTTCCGGCTGCGGCGCCAGCCCCTGCGGGCAGCAGATCAACACGTCGTCGCCGTCCAGCGAGAACAAATCCGGGCACTCCCACATGTAGCCGAGTTCGTCCAGGTCGTTCAGGCCGGAACCGGCGATCTCTCCCAGCGCTTGCCAGTCGCGCAGATCGCTGGAACGCAGCAGCAGCACCTTGCCGCGATCCTGCAAGTCACGCGCGCCGAGCACCATGTACCAGGCATCCTGATGACGCCACACTTTTGGGTCGCGTACGTGGCCGCTGTAGCTCTCTGGCAGCGGCAGCACCGGCCCGAGTTTGCGGTATTCGCCCCGATCGCTTTCCTGAGCCAGGCATTGGAAAGCCGTGCGTGAGCCGTCGGGATATTTCACGTTGCCGGTGTAGATCAGCGTGATTTTGCCTTCCGCTACCACCGCCGAGCCGGAGTAACAGCCGTGGCTGTCATAACAGGCGCCCGGTGCCAGGGCGAGCGGCTGATGTTCCCAACGCACTAAATCGATCGACTGCCAGTGTCCCCAGCACTTGTTGCGATGATCGCAGCCCAGCGGATTCCACTGATAGAACAGGTGGTAAACGCCGTTGTGCTGGATAAAACCGTTGGGATCGTTCAGCAAGCCAACGCTGGGCGCCAGATGCCAGGCCGGGCGGTGGGGATCGCGCAGCGCGAGTGGCTGGCCGTTCATGATCGCCCGCAGTGCCTGTTTGATTAAGCTGAGTTCTTCCATCATTGCGCGTCCGTGTTGTATTTCAGCAGCAGGGAGAGCACGAAGGCGCTGCCAAAAGCGATTGCCAGGCCGATGATATAGCTGACCAGCGAACTGGCCTGCACGATCGCCATGCCGGGGATCGCCGTCAGCCCGACCGCGTTCATGCCGACATGGTTGGCCACTACCCAGGCGCCGCCGAGCGCGCCGCCCGCTAGCGCCGCCAGGAAAGGCTTCACGAAGCGCAGGTTGATGCCGAACAGCGCCGCCTCGGTGATGCCGAGCATGGCGGAAAAGGCCGAAGGCACCGCGATGGCTTTGATTTTGGCGTCGCGGGTTTTGAAATACACCGCCAGGCAGGCACCGCCCTGAGCGATGTTGGCCATCGACCAGATCGGCAGCAGGAAGTTGACGCCGATATTGGGGTTGCCGAGTAACCCGGCCTCTACCGCATGGAAACTGTGGTGAATGCCGGTGATGACGATAGCGGAATAGAGGCCGCCGAACAGCAGCCCGGCGAACCACCCCGCATGGGCAATCAGCGTGCTGAGCACGAAGGAGATGCCGTCGCCCAGCGCCCGGCCGGCGGGGCCGATAAACAGCAGGGCGACAAAGCCTGAGATGACCACCGTCAGGAACGGCGTCAGGATCAGATCGAGCGCGTTGGGGATCACCTTGCGCAGCCGCTTTTCCAGCACGCTCATGAACCACACCGTCAGCAGCACCGGGAACACGGTGCCCTGATAGCCGATCATGGCGATGTCCAGACCGAAGAAGTTCATGGTGTGGAACCCTCCGGCGACGCCCCAGGCGTTGGTCAGCGCCGGATGCGTCAGAATGCCGCCTAGCGTGGCCCCCAGGTAGGGGTTGCCGCCGAATTCGCGTGCGGCGGTGAAGCCGATCAGAATCGGCAGGATAATGAACGCCGCCGAGCTGAACATATCCAGCATGATGAACAGCGCGCTGTTGGCATCGGCCCAGCCATAGGTTTTCACCATGCCGAGCAGCCCCATCAACAGGCCGGAAGCGACGATCGCCGGGATGATCGGCACGAAGATGTTCGACAGCAGGCGGGCGATGCGCTGCAGCGGGTTGAGCTTTTTCGCCGCAATATCGGCGGCTTCGGCCTTGCTGGATTCGCTGACGCCCGCCGCCTTGATGAATTCCGCATGCACCTTGTTGACCAGCCCGGTGCCGAAGATCACCTGGATCTGACCGGCGTTGCTGAAGCAGCCTTTGACGCCGTCCAGTTTGCCGATGGCCTCTTTATCCACTTTGCTGTCGTCCACCAGTACCAGGCGCAGGCGCGTGGCGCAGTGGGCGGCGCTGGCGATATTCTCTTTACCGCCGAGCAGCGGCAACAGCGCGTTGGCGGTTGCGGTAATGTCCATGTTGTCCCCTTGCTAAATAAAAATGCCGCTGCGCAGTTTGCGGCGCAGCGACGTGAATCGATGTCAGAAGAAATACTTGAATCTGGCGCGCATGCCGTAACGTTGGTCGTTGTCGCCGTTGGCTATCTTGTTGTCGGCGTTGGCTTCCAGCAGCGAGACATAGGCCCCCAAATACAAATTGAAATTCTTCATATTCATAATGTTAGGTATCTGATACGACGCATGAACGGTGTGGATGTCGTAGTTGCCCGGTTCGCTGAGCGGGTTGTGGATATCGGCGGCGATCCCGGCGGTATTGAACTCTTTGATATTGTTATGGGCATAGATATAACCCAGTTCGAAGCGCCGCCACAGCACGTTCACGCCGGCGGTGAAGTCTTGCTCGCCTGACGCATCCAGATAGGCGGTGCTCAGGTTGGCCACCACGCCGTTGTCCGGATCGGCGGCGCTGTTGTTCCAGCTCATCGTCATGCCGTAGCCGTTGCGCTTGGACTGATCGACGAAGCGGCCCTGGCTGTCCTGATAACCGTAGGCGTTATTCACCACGTTGCTTTCCATTGCCGCCGCGATGCTGAAGGCGTCTTTTTTCCAGGCGATCACCGGGCGCAAATAGGCGACGTTTTTCTTATTGTCCAGGGCGTTGCCGTGGTAGCTGTTGTCTTGGAACAGCGAAGTGCCGTCCTCCACCAGCGTGTTCAGCTCGAAATAGACATCACCGGCGTATTTGCTCAACATCAGGTTGCCGCCGCTGCTGCTGCGGCCGCGGCCTTCTTTCATCATGTAGATATAGCCGAAGCCGTCGGCGTACAGATCGTTGGCGGTATTGCCGGAGTATTGAATGAAGGTGTCCTGGTTCAACGGGAACATGTCGTAGGCTTCAAAGCGGCCGATTTTGGCTTGCCAGTTCTTTTCATTGCCGAAGAAGAAGGCGGCGTCATCCAGATTCATTTTGCCGGTCATGTCCGCCAGCGGTTGCACGCTGAAGCCGGAGAAGTTGCCGTCCTGATTGCGGCGGTAGCCGTCCAGCCCGACCAGAATGCGGCCGTTGATATCCCAACGTTCTTTGTTGCCGGGCTTCCAGTCCTTGTGGTCGCTGCCTTTCAGCGACGTCAGTTGGCCGCTGCGGCTGGCGCCGTCCAGGTTGAACTCCACGTCGCCGTACAGCTTCAGCTCATTGAATCCGCTCAATTTCAGCGCGCTGGCCGGGGCAATCGGCGTGGCGGCATGCTGCGCAATCTGCGCGGTTTGCCGTTCGGTGTTGGCGGTGCGTTGTTCCAGCTGTTGCGCCCGGCGTTCCGCCGCCGTCGCGCGGGTTTCAGCCTGTGCGGCGCGCCGTTCCGCCAGCGCCAGACGTTGCTCCAGGGCGTTGAGGCGCGCCTCGATGCCGCCGCTGCCCGATGCCGCTGCGCTGGAAGCGGAGAGGAAAATCCCTGTTGTTATCGCCAAATAGCTGCGTTTTTTCATCATCGTCTATCATCCGGGTAAGGGTTGTTATTATTGTTTGCTAAATTGCTAAACCGGTTTTTCATGGCGAAAGATAACGAGAGGGAGGCGAGCTGGCAACTCAGTTAGCTAACCCGATTCAGCTATTGTGATCGAGCGCGCAAATCGTGGGCAAAAGACCACGGCGAACCTGAGGATCGCCGTGAATGCAGAGGATCAACGGAGGAAAGCCGCCAGCTCGTCGGCGTGGGGCAGGGCGGTCATGGCCCCTTTGGCGGTGGTGGCCAGCGCGCCGCAGGCCTGCGCCTGGGCGATAACCGCAGGCCACTGCGCTTCCTGCGGTAATTCGTGAAGGCGTGCCAGCGCCGCTAACAGCCCGGCGACGAAGGCGTCGCCGGCGCCGGTGGTATCGATCGGAACGACAGGCGCTGCGCGGAAATGACGCAGCCGTTGGCCGTCATGCACATAGACGCCGTCGCCGCCCAGCGTCACCAGCAGCAGGCGCAGCGGATAGGTTTGCATCATCCAGCGAATGGCGTTCTCCAGATCGTCAAGATGGCTGATGAAAGCCAGCTCTTCGCGCGACAGTTTCACCACGTCCGCCAGCATCAGCGCCTTTTGCAGGCAGGGTCGCAGCGCTTCCGGCTGGCGCCAGACCTCTTCACGGATGTTGGGATCGAAACTGACCCGGCCACCGGCCGCCCGGATGCGTTCCATCGCGGCAAAGGCCGCGCTGCGGCTGGGCTCCTGCGAGAGCGCGATGGAGCAGAGGTGCAGCCATTCCCCCCGTTGGAAATCCGGCAGATCGTCAGGCTGCAAAAACAGATCGGCGCTGGGCTGCACCATAAACGTGAATGAGCGCTCACCCTGCAGATCGAGATCCACCACGACCGTGGAGGTGTGGTGTTCGGGGTCTGGCCGCATATGGCCGATATCCACCCCTTCATCGCTCAGCACCTGCTGCAGAAAGGCGCCGAAGCCGTCTTGCCCCACTCGCCCGATAAAAGCGCTGTCGCCACCGAGCCGGGCGATACCCACCGCTACGTTAGCCGGCGCGCCGCCGGGGCATTTGAGATAACCGTTGGCATTTTCCGGCACCAGGTCGATCACGGCGTCGCCCAGTACCCATACGCGATTCATCATGCTTAATCCCTGTTTTTGTCCTTGTCAGATGGGGTGCTAAAATAGAAGAACCGGTTTAGCAAGGCAATGAAATAATGCTCCAAGTTGCTTGGTCAGTGAGGAAGATCAAAAACAGGATGGGCAAGATGCGGGAAAACCGCCCGCGATTCGGTCGGGCGGTTTGATGAGCGAAGCGCCTGTGGTGAGCGCTGGCGTGTCAGAAAACGATCGATCCCTGCACGAAGAAGGTGCGCGGTTCGCCGACGTACTTGCCGAAGTTATTGTCGTTGGAGCGGGTGAAGTAGCGCTGATCGAACAGGTTTTTCACCCCGGCGCCCAGCGTCAGGTTTGATAACTGCGGCCCGAAATTATATTCCCCGCGCATATTCCACACCATGTAACCGGCGATATCGCCGAACTGACCATCGGCACTTTCCTGCGTGACGTACTCCGGCCCGGTGCCCGGCGAATGCTGTTTGGACTGCGCGTAACCGTCCAGATTCCATACCCAGCTGCCGGTGGCGTAACGCGTACCGACGGTATACACCTGGCGCGAGTAGAACGGCAGGTCTTTACCGGCGAAGTCGCCCTTGTCGGTGCTGGCCTTAGTATAGGTATAGCTGGTGTAGACGCTGGCGCCGTCGAGCGCGCGGTTCAGCTCGCTGAGATCGTAGCTGAGCGCCAGCTCGATGCCTTTGTGCTTGGTGGCGCCCATGTTGGTCCAGCCCACGTCGTTGCTGATGTACTGCAGCTGGTTATCGAAGTCGATGTAGAACAGCGTGGCCTCGGCCTTGACCACGGTGTCGTCGTAGCGGGTGCCGAACTCATAGGTGTGCGCTTTTTCCGCCGTCAGCCCCGGCGCCGGCTGGTTGCCGTTGCCGCCTTTGGTCAACTGGAAATACTGCATGCTGCCGAACGAAGTGTTGGCGTTGGCGAACAGTTTCCAGGCGTCGGACAGGTGGTACATCACGTTCAATGACGGCAGCGGCTCGCTGTAGCTTTTCTCGCGGCTGATGTTGTTGAACGAATCGTCCACGTGGGTGCGAATGCTTTCATAACGCAAGCCCGGCGTGACCGTCCAGTTGCCGACGTTGATGGTGTCGTCGATATAGAACGCGTTGGCAGCGGTGCCGCCGGAGGTGTGTTGGTAATAGTCCGGGGTATCCGGCGTCGAGCCGATATTCGCCGGATTATACCAGGCGGAACGCGACGCCTTTTCGTCCATGGTTTCATTCAGATAGCGGTAACCGAGGGTGATCTCGTGCGCCATATCCCAGAAGCGAAACAGCTGCGAATAGCTTGGCTCGATCGCCCAGGTCGAATAATGGCGAGGGTAGGACACCATGCGCCGCTGGCCCGCGTTTTTGCCGGTGCCTTCCGATTCGATGTTGCTGCCGCGGTAGCTGTCGGTGAAGTAGGTCAACACTTCGAACTGCTTGTCGTCTTCCTGATGTTTGTATTTGAACGACATATCCTTGCGGCGGCCTTCGAACTGGTCCCACGGCCGCGTGGACTGGAACGGGTTCTGCGCGTACTGCGCGGTGCTCAGCCCGCCCGGCATGCCGGCTTTGGCGTCGTAGTAGTGGAAATTGGCCAGCAGTTCGTCGCGATCGGTAAACGCATAGCGCGTTTTCAGCATGAAATCGTCGATGTCGGTGTTGTCGTTGTTATCGCGGTAGCCCTGGCCGTGCAGGCCGGAGTAGAGCAGCTCGGCACCGAAGCCGTTGTCTGCGGTGCCGCCCACGGAGGCGCTGGTCAGGGTCTTCAGACCGCCGTGGCTGGCGCCCTGGGTTTGTACGCTGGCGGTGCCGCCAAACGTTTTGGGAATGTCGCGGGTAACGAAGTTGATCACGCCGCCGACGTTTTGCGGCCCGTAGCGCACCGCACCGCCGCCGCGCACCACGTCCACCGATTGCAGGTTGCCGATAGACAGCGGAGCCATCGACAGCTGCGGCTGGCCGTAAGGCGCTACCGCCAGCGGGACGCCGTCCATCAGAATGGTGGAGCGTGGAGAAAGACGCGAAGTCAGGCCGCGCACGCCGACGTTGAGCGAGATGTCGCTGCCGCCGGTGCCGTTGCTGTCGCGCACCTGCACGCCGGGCACGCCGCGCAGGCTATCGGCGATGGTCTGGTCGCCTTGTTCATGCATCTGCTGCTGGGTGACGATGGAACGCGCGCCCGGATGGTTGAGCAGCACCGAACTGGTATCAGGGTTGTCCAGCCAGTTGCCGACGACGGTCACGGTGTCGGCATCGTTTTGAGATGAGTTATCAGTAGCAAGGACAGGGAACGCGACGGCGATGGAAGCCGTCAGCAGTGAAAGCCGAAAAAGAGGTGACATAATAATGCCTTAAGAGTTTCAGACCCGGATGTGTTTTTTTAGAAAAGACAATCTTAATGATAATTATTGGCAAGTAAATAGAATTGTTACGGGATAGTTAAGCGGGTAACTAAATAATGAAGGCGGGAAACAGGGCCCGGCTGGCGGGCCCTGGCGGGGGTTATTGTGGCGTAAGCCAGAAGACGCCGCTGTAATCCAGCGCGGTGAATTTCTGGTGCACCATTTCGATATCCGCTTGCGGATCAATATCTTTAAACAGCGCCGGGTGCAGGAATTTGGCGATCGCCTCGACGGCGATAAAGTTGAGTGGCGTGTCGTAAAATTGATGGTAAATCGCCATCACGCGTTTTTCTTTCACCGCTTTCAGCACATTAATGCCGGTGCGATCCAGCAGATGCGCCAGTTTCTTTTGGCTGGTGGCCATATCGGTGGTGTAACCCAGCGGCACCGCCAGCGTGCCGCGATGCCCGCGGCTCCAGTCGGCGCCGGTCAGCAGATAGAAATCCGGGTTGCTGCCGATCACCTGCTCGACGTTCACTTCTCCGCCCATGTCTGAAAACAGCTTGCTGCCGATATTGTTGCCGCCGGCGGTATCGATGAACTGCCCGAAGCTGCCTTTGCCGAAGGTGTTGCAACACTGTTCGCCTTTGATGCCGGCGCTGCGCTCGATGAAGACGCTGGGGCGCTGCTCCGGTTTCAGCGTGGCGACCCGCTGGCGCACCAGTTCGAGACGCTGCTGATAGAGGCGGATAAAGGCGTCGGCGTTGGGCTGCTCGTCAAACACTTTGCCCAACAGCGCCATGCTGGCGACGGTGTTGGTCAGCGGCTGCTGGCGGAAATCGACGATCAGCACCGGGATGCCGACTTTTTCCAGCTGGGTCAGCACGCCGCTGTCTTTCAATTTGCTCAGCAGGCCAATGTCGAAAATGATCAGATCCGGTTGGCGCACCACCGCGCTTTCCACGCTGAAATCACTGGTGTAGGGGTTGTCGAAGGTGGGGATCTGCATGACCTGTGGGAATTTTTTCGCGTAGGCTTCCACCAGATCCGGCGCTTTGACCTTCAGCGAGTTGTCCCAGGCGATGATGTTTTTCAGTGGCTCCTGCGGATGCAGAATATTCAGCGCCAACAGCGCACGGGCATCGGCCAGGATAACGCGTTTGGCCGGTTGCGGCAGGGTGACCTGGCGGCCGGCGACATCGGTGACGACGATCGGCGCGGCTTGAGCGGCGCCGGCCAACAACAGAATGCAGGCGGCCAGCCAGCGGCCGGCTTTGGCGATAAGAACAGCGGGCATGGAGATCCTTGGGTAATCGGCGAGGAACGAGAACGCAATGATAAGCGATATCCTTTCGCTTTTTGAACTCCCTTGATGCCGATAGATTATCCCAGGCCCATCAGCGGGTCGCTGACGCTGTGCGCGCCATCCTCCAATCGGCCCGCCAGGCGGCGCAGCCAACCTCCCGGGCTTTGCAGCGTAAGGTCATACCAACCGCCGTTGGCGCGGGCGTCAAACGTTTGCTGGTGGCTGCCGCCCGCCGGCAGCGTGATGTGCCACGGGCCCTGCCGAGTATAGGGACAGCGTTCGAGGGTGACCGCTATCGCTTCGGTGCCCGGATTGTTCAACTGCAGCTGCAGGCTGCGGCCCGTCGGGCGCAAACGCACCTCCGGCTGCGGCCGGTTCAGGGCGCCGCGCAGTTCACGATGAAAGCCGTTAGGGCCGAGCAGCCACAGATGGTACTCATCCTCCGTTTGCCAGTCGTCGCTGACCGCCTTGCCCGCCTCGACGGTAAAACGGCGCGGGATCTGCGCCAGATCTCGCCGATCGTAGACGTGAAACACGGCTCCCTGCTCGCCGGTATTGAACAGGTTCAGCGTCACGCGGCGCTGCTCGGCCGCGACGCTGGCCTCGACGTGCAGCTGGTAGGGCAGTGCGCGGGAAGGGCGCGCCAGGCGGCGTTGGTGCGGCAAACTCTGGTGGGCGGGCGATGGTAGCGGCACCTGCGGCAGCTGTTCCTGGCGCTGGCGCAGGCCATCGGCGGCGTGGCGGCTGGTGGCGGGCAGGCTCGGCAGCGCTTCGCCGTTAGGGTCGACAAAGTTGAACGCCGAGGTGAGATCGCCGCACACGGCGCGGCGCCAGGCGCTGATGTTGGGTTCATGCACCTGAAAGCGCTTTTCCAGAAATTGCAGCACCGAGGTGTGATCGAAGACCTGCGAATTGACCCAGCCGCCGCGGCTCCAGGGCGACAGCACCAGCATCGGCACCCGCGGGCCGGGGCCGTAGATGCGGCCGTCCGGCGGCGGTTGATCCTGCGAGCCAGGCGGCGCCACGTGCTGGAAGATCTCGGTGTCGAACGGCACCGTCGATTTACCGGCGAAGCTGCCGTCCTCGCGCAGCGACGGTGCGGAAGGCGAAGGCATATGGTCAAAAAATCCGTCGTTTTCGTCGTAGTTGACCAGCAGGACGGTTTTACTCCACACCTCCGGGTTGTCGGTCAGCGCGTTGAGGATCTCTTGGGTGAACCAGCCGCCCTGCACCGGGCTGGAAGGATCGGGGTGTTCCGAATAGGCCGCCGGCGCGATGATCCAGCTGACCTGTGGCAGTTTGCCCTGCTGCACGTCGTCGCGGAACCCGGCCAGCATGGCGTCCAGATCGTTGCCGTCGGCGGCCGGCAGGGTATTGCCGTTGCCCTTGTACAGCGGCGCGGCCTCGTTGAGCGCATCACGATAGGGCACGAAAGCGTTGAAGTCTTTCGGCGGCCGCGCCGGGTTGCCCACCTGAATGCTGGCGGCGCGGTATTGGCGAAAACCCGCCAGCGGGTTGTCGGTAAAGTTGTCCGGCAGGAATTGATACACCTTCCAGCTGACGCCGCTCGCCTCCAGCCGTTCCGGATAGGTTGTCCACTGGTAGCCGATGTCCGCCGGGCCGGGGCTGTCCCATTCGTTGACCACCACCGCCACGTTGGCGGCGGACGGGCCGTTGGTGCCGGTCCAGTGGAACAGCCGGTTGGTGTTGGTGCCCGCGTGAATAGCGCAGTGATAGGCGTCGCAGAGGGTAAAGGCGTTGGCCAGCGCGAATTGGAACGGCAGCTCATGCTGGCGGTAGTAGCCCATCGAGGCCGGCGTTTTGTAGGTCGGCCAGGCGCTCATGCGGCCGTGATCCCAGGCGGCTTGCTCATCCACCCACGAGTGCGGCGTGCCGGTGACGCGCTGGGCGTTGCCGCGTTTGCTGTCCAGGTGGTAGGGCAGCACCAGCCGCTCGGCGCCCTGTTGTTGCCAGACGTGGCGATCGCCGGGCAGTGGAATGGTAAAGCGATCGCTGAAGCCGCGCACGCCCGGCAGGGTGCCGAAGTAGTGGTCGAAAGAGCGGTTCTCCTGCATCAGGATCACCACGTGTTCGACGTCGCGCAGGGTTCCGGTGCGGTTGTTGGCGGGAATGGCCAGCGCTTTGCGAATCGAGGCGGGCAACAGCGAGAACGCCGATCCGATGGCGGCAGCCCGCAGGATGTCTCTGCGTGAAAGGTCAGGCATGCGTCGTTAATCTCCGTCAGTGTGCTTTGAAGATAGCCGCTGACGACGATAATGGCGAAAAATAACAGGGAGATGAATGCGAGGAAAACAATGCTCCCTGGCGGGAGCATTGGGGGATAACGCTTACTGCCTGATCAGGCGACCGAGCGTCGGCGCCGTTTCGAAATCGCTGCGGAAGGGGTTGATGTCCAGGCCGCCGCGGCGGGTGTAGCGCGCAAACACGCTGAGTTTTTCCGGGCGGCAGCTCTGCTTGATGTCGTTGAAAATGCGCTCAACGCACTGTTCGTGGAATTCGTTGTGCTGGCGGAAGGAAATCAGGTAGCGCAGCAGGCTTTCACGATCGATTTTACGGCCTTCATAGCGGATCACGACGCTGCCCCAGTCCGGCTGGTTGGTGACCAGGCAGTTGGATTTCAGCAGATTGGAAGACAGCGTCTCCGACACCGGTTCCCCTCTCTCGGCCGCGCCACTCAGGTATTCCGGTTTGAAGGCGAAATCGTCGACCGCGATATCCAGATCGTCGATATTGATGCCCGGCAGGCGGTCGATCTGCGCCGGGTAACCTTCCAGCCCCGGATAGAGCTTGACGGTGACCTGGCCGTTGGCCGCCTGCGACAGATCTTTCTGCATGGCGGCGCTCACCTGTTCCACGCTGTCAAAGCGCGTTTGGTTGAAGCTGTTGAGATACAGCTTGAACGATTTGGACTCGATCAGGTTCGACGAGGAGTGTGGGAAGGTAAATTCGCCGATGCCCACCACCGGCTTGCCCTTGGCGTTGAGCCAGGACAGCTCGAAGGCGGTCCATAGATCAAAGCCGCTGAACGGCAGCTGCCGCTCGTCCACGCCGATCAGATCGCGGCCGCGCGCGCGCGGCAAGGCTTCGAGCAATGCGGGAGCATATTGATCCGGATAATCGGAGTTGGCGCCAAGATGGGTGATCTTATCTTGCTTTTGGATATGCATATTCATTGCCCTTTGCTTGTTCGGTATTGATGTAGCGGTTAAACAGACTGCGGGTGGCGTAGATCGGCCCGACGCCCAGCAGGGCGTAAACCACCTTGATCAGGAACTGCGACAGGATCATGGTTTTGATGATGTCCCAGCTCAGCACGTTGTAGAACGCCAGCGTACAGAACACCACGCTGTCGATGGCCGAAGCCACTACGGTACTGGTAATTACGCGCACAAACAGGTAACGGGAGTTGGTCAACTCTTTGATTTTGCAAAGCAGGTAGGAGTTGACGTTCTCGGAGATCAGATAGGCCGCCGACGAGGCCACCAGCACCGCCATGATGCTGTGCACGATACCGTTGTAGGTCTCGCTGTACTCCCACTGCGGAATGCTTGGCACCAGCGTCGTTACCCAGACCCCCAGGACGAAGGTCAGGTTGGCGATAAACGAGATGATAATCGTGCGCCGGGCCAGCCGTAATCCATAGAATTCATTGAGGATGTCCACCAGAATGAACGTGAGCGGGTAAATGAAGATCGCCGGCGGCGTGATGAGATTCAGCACCGGGATTTGGATCGGCTTGACGCCGCACAGCGTTGAGAAAATATAAATCACGCTGAGCGCCACGGTAATAATCAGGTAGGCGTACCAAGAGCGTTCGTGGCGATCGCTGAGCTCGTAGGCGGTTTTTTGTTTGTTGTCGCCATAGAGTTTGCGGTATAGCGCCTGCAGTTCGTGCCGGCTCAGATCTTCTGAAATTTCGCTGTCGGCCAGCTCATTCAGCCCCATGGTAATAGTTTTGCCGGTGGCCAATACCATGACATTGGCCGCGATGGTGCCATGCCGGGTGAAGCCCAACAGCTTGAACTTCTGATTCGGTTCCATTTATAACCTTTCTCCAACGATGTAACCCAGGAATTGCACGGTGTCCTGAGGGCGTTTGTCCATGCTTTCGCTGTCTTTGTCGTCAACCACAAAGAAGCCGCTTTTTCCCGAGTGATACAGCAAAGGTGAATCACAAATCAGTACCGGCGGGCGTTTGATGATGATGACTTCGCCGGGAATAAATGACCCTTTAATTTCGGTCTCTATTTTCATTGCCAACATGTTCGACTCATCGCCGAAGAAATAAGTCAGAGGAAACTCGGTGACCAGTTGCCCTATCTTGCGCTGCGAGACGGCCAGATAGCGCGACTGCGGGATCACCGGGATGGCGGAAGGGTTCTTGTTGCCCTCGGTGGACAGCGTTTCATTGAGCAGCTCCAGTTTTTCCAGATCGTAGTCTTCGATCTCTTCACAGGAGACCCCGAAGAAATCGGAAATCCGATTCACGGTGGATTGCTGAACGTTGTTCACTCTTCCGTCAAGAATTTTGTAGAGGGTGGTGCGCGTCAGGCCGCTGCGGTTGGAAAAGGAAGCCTTGGTTTCACCGCGGGTACGCATCAGATATTCAATATTTTTAATGATGTTGATTTTGCGCTGTGCGTTGGTGGTTTTCATCGGCTGTCCTTACAAACATTACGCTGGCTTCACTATATCTTACGCGTTGGCGTTGTCCAGATAAAAAGGCGCAGAGGGGTAGGTAACCGGCTGATTATTGGTGGTAATTATTGTTTCTTGTCAGCCGTTTAGCGTAGTGATGTTAGCGCAGAAGATCGGATTGACCTGCGAGGATGATAAAACTGTGTAAATCAATTGATTAGCTTTTGCTTATGGAAAAGTGAACATAAAAGCCAATTTTATGTGTACTTTTATGTTGACCAAAGCCGATTTCATGGGCTACTGTTCATGCAAGCTGAAGTTTTTCTTTACGATAAAAACACTGAAGCTAACGATTTTTATAATAAAAAGCTCAGAGGGGGCATTGCCACACTCTGAGCATGAATAGATAGCTTGCTACCGACACCAGGGACCCTAACTACCATGGCCGTTTATCTGCGCGATCGGCCTATTCTTTTGCGTTGAACTCCACCGCTATCGAGCATAAAACACTCCCCCGTTACCGGAGGAGTGCATTAACGCATGCGCGACAATCAGAGCGACTTCTGCGAAGCCAAGGGTTTTTGTGCCCGGCTGAAGGCCAGTTTGAGCACCCAATACAGCAGGCTGGCGGCCACCAGAGAGTTGATGGTCGGTACGCCCCATTCGGTCGCCTGGCCAACGGCGCCGCCGGCGATGCTGGCGACGATCGCCGCCCAGCCGATAGTCGGGGTTTCGCTCGGCAACTGGCCCGTTCGGCGGCTCTCGTCCAGGATTTTGCGGTGGCTGCGCAGCAGGTAATAGTCTACCAGCATGATGCCGATAATTGGCGGGAAGACCACGCCAAGCACCGTCAGGAAGTCGACGAAGCGGTCGAGAATGCCCAGCACCGACAGCGTAGTGCCCAGAATCCCGATCACCAGGGTGGTGTAGGTGTACTTCAGCTTTTTGCCGGTGATGCCTTCCACCGCGTTGACGATGCCCAGCGAAGAGGAATACAGGTTGAGATCGTTGACGCGCAGGGTGGAGAACACCACGACCAGCAAACCGGCGCCGCCGGCCGCTTGCGACATGATGGTGACCACATCTGCGGTGCCCAGGGTTTTGGCGATCAGGATCGCCAGGCCGTTCACCACAAACTCGCCGGCGATGATGGTGAAGAGCGTGACGCCGAGCACGTGCTTGCCGTTTTTGGAGTAACGGGTCAGGTCGGGCGTCATCAGGCTGGCCACGATGGCGCCGCCGACGACGATGGTGATGCCGGCGCTGATGGTCAGCGGTTCACCCGGCGGCGCCAGCTGGATGATCTCCTGCAGGTTATGCCCGGAAAGCGCGGTCACTGAAATAAAGGCCACCAGCATGATGAACATCGGCACCGCGATACGGGCGGCGATGCGCAGCGCCTTAAAGCCGAATGCCACCAGGATGGTCAACAGCGTGCCCGAGAGCCCGGCGGCCAGGCCGAAGCCCAGCTTATTGCCGAGCGCGAAATCGAGCGACTTGGCGAAAATGGCGTTTTGAATGCCGAACCAACCCAGCAGGCTGATGGCCACCACCACGCCGATCAGCACCGAGCCCAGGCGACCGAAGCCGCACCAGCGCGGCCTGGGGCTGCCGGAAATCCCTTCGCGCATGCCCGCCAGCCCCAGGCCGTAGGTCACCACGCCGAAGATCAGGCTGCCGACAAAAATGGCGGTGAAGGCGTCAATCAGCGTCATGGAGTTGCCGAGCACGGCGCCGAGCATGAACTGGTCCAGCGCGGTCAACATGCCCATATGCACGATGGCCACGCTTAAAAACGAAACTCTTTTATCCTGCGGCACCCGGGTGAGCGGATAATCTTCGATCTTTATCACGGTGAGATCTTCCTTGCGGTTCAAATAAACTGAATGCCTTTGGTTATCAGGCGATCGGGAATGTAGTTATCCAGGTTGGCGTATTTGCAGTACTCCTCAAATTGCTGCTGAGTATGCACGTTGGCCTTCTGGTAAATGTTATAAATGCGGTTTTCGATGGTCTTATTGCTGACGTTATAGATTTTTGCGATCTCTTTTACCGTAAATCGCTGAAGCATAAGAAAAATGACATCGAGTTCGGCACGGGTGAACAGCTCGTTATTGACTTCGGTGGTCAATACGCTGGGTTTTTGCTGATTGATGTATTTCAGCGGTGACAGGCTGTTCATCGGCTTGGCGTTCCAGATCACGCCAATCACCTGTTTGTCATCGTTGTACACCGGCAGCTTTTCGCTGATAAATGGCGTCAGGCTGTCTTTGCCGTACCAGTAGTGCGTTTCTATGACCGTGACCCGATCGCGCGCCGCTTCGGTCATCTTGTCATGCTCGATAAAGTCGGCGGCTGAGTCGGCCCAGTCGGCGGGGAATTCGTGGTCATATTTGCCGGAGACGTCGAAATTCAGCGGCGTATTGGTATAGAGATAAGCGGCACGATTCATATAAAGGTGGCGGGACAGCTGGTCTTTGATGCCCCAGGGCTCGCTCAGGTGCTCCATCATGGTGATGAGGCCCTTAAAATAAGATTCATTATTTTTATGCGATGAACCCATACCTACCTCTGCGCCGCTCAGGCCGCGTTACAGGCTTTTAGCCAGGTAATGGCGGGTGTGGCGATGCGCGTAGTCGCCCAGCTCGCCGTAGACCCGGTAGCCCAGTTTTTCGTAGAAGCCTCGGGCCTGGAAATCGAAAGTATCGACATAGGCCATATGGCAACCGCGCTTGCGGGCTTCTTCTTCGGCCAGTTGCATCAGCTGGCGGCCGTAACCGCTTTTGCGACATTGATCGCCGACCCACAGATACTGCACTTCCAGGCCGCCCCACCAGGTGCGTGCGACCAGGCCGCCGACGATCTGCTGGTTGTCGTCGGTGACGGTCAGGAACAGTGGGTGAATGTCTACGGGCTGGGTTTTATGGTTGTGAGCCCAGAGGCTGTCGATAACGAACTCTTCATCCTGCGGGTTGGGTTTGTCGGTGATATTAATATTCATTTTTAATATAATTCCCTGATTTAATTATTCAAAACTGAACTAGGCGCTTTCGCCCTAACCGCTTCTAATATCACTTTCATTAATGTATTTCAAGGGTGGTTTTCACCCTTTTCCGCCAGGTGAGAGGCCGCTTATAGTAGGTGCCACAGGGAGAAGAAAATAGTGAAACAGGCGGTATTAAAACGCTGAAATGCCCTGCTTACACCATCTTTTCCTACTTGCGCCTCACCAGGGCCCCACCGGGAAAACTGCAGTACTGTATGGCTCCACCGGATAGAGCAAGCTCACTTGCCGACGGGGGAGCCACTTTGTTTTTTGACGCACCCACCCGCGCCCGCCATTCGCTGTCTCAGATATTAAACACTCTTCTCATCAGAAGATATGCGCCGCAGATGAAAATGTGGCCGATACCTTCCGAGCCGCTGATTTAGTCCTCTGCTATGACGCTGCTGAGCGCCGGCTCGATGGTGGCATCCAGCATGGCGCCGTGCCCTAAGGCGGGCCACTCCCGATAGCCGACGGCGAGACCGTCGAGCTGTGCCAGGTGTTCGGCCAATAAACGCGTTGCGTTCGCCGGCAGAGTGGGGAGCTTCACGCCGGGCGGGGCCGCACGATCGCGTTCCGCCAGGCCAACCCACAGTTGCAGCTTCGCCACCGGCACCGGACGCCGCCCCATCATCTGCTGTGCTTCTTGCAGGATCATGCCGTTGCCCCACCACAGCGAGGGTTCCACGGCGATGTAGCGTTGGAAGGCGGTAGCATGGGTGAACAACGTGTGCAGCACGAAGAGCCCGCCGTAGGAGTGACCCCATAGCGTTTGCCGCTGCGGATCGACCGCCAGTTTGGCGGCGATCGCCGGTTTGATCCGCGTTTCAATCAATTGCAGGAACGCATCCGCGCCCCCGCCGCCCCGCGGCGGTTGCTTCAGGCCCACCGGCAGAGGGAGCGTATAGTCGTAGGCGCGGCCGGCGGCATCTATGCGCAGATCGTTGTCATAACCGATCATCACCAGCACCGGCGGTCGTTTCGCCGCCGCCAATTTGGCCAACAAGGTGGGATTCAATCCCATCAGCACTGCATTGCCGTCGAGGAAATAAACCGTTGGATAGCCTTCAGGTGCAGGGGCCTGGCGCGGCTGGGCGATGCGAACGCGGTAATGCCGTTGGCCGTCGGCGGAGGTGAAGCGCAGATCGCTGAAGTGGTAATCTGCAGAATCGCTATCGGCTATGGTAGTGCCGATCTTGCGTTCCAGATCGGGCCTGGCCAGTACGGAGCCCGGCAGCCAAAGGCCGATGGCGAGCGCCAGAATCGCAGAGATAAAATGCCGGTTGGACAATAACATGCGGGTCAACATCTTTGTAAAAGGCCGATAGTAGCATTCGTTCGGGTCCGGCAAAAACCTACCTTTACGGCGGGCATTCTGACGGCGAAGTACGACCGAATCCCGGAGAGGCTGCGGGTTGCTTTGTTGGGTTAATAGCAACCCCTTGTTATTATTGATAAGTCAGGAATAACAAGGATTACAATTAATTAGAAATGGTTATGATTTTTGTGGGTGAGAAAACTGCGAAGAAGGGTGAAAACATACGGTTATCAACGATATTTAGCAAAAAAAGCCCTATAAAATAGGGCAAAGACACACAACAACACCAGGGAAACTTTCCAGTATCTTATATTATAGCTTCCTATACATATAGAACATTTTATTATAAATATGTAAGTGATTCTTATTAATCGTTCAATGCCATTGTTTTTCAAATGGTTATGCAGCCTTTGTTGAGGCATTGCCCTTGGGCTGGTACGGGTTGCCAAGGGCGGGAGGCGGGGGATATTGCCGTCACGGCAGCAGAACAGACGAGAGCGTCGGCCCGATAATCCTCAAGGCAATACCGACTGGCGGGCGGCAAACGTGCCGGCCGGTATTTCTCCTCAGACGCGGCCGATCTTCACTGTGGGGCCAGGTGAAAATCAGTGCTGTTGCAACGTCAACATCTCGCCAAGCAAAACATCGGTTGGCGGCAGGATATCCGTATCCAGCCCGGCGGAGGGGGTAAAGGTCAATTCGCCGAATATGATCTGGCCTTTGGAGATGTAGAAATCAACGCGAACAAACTCGAAGGGTGCGGACAAGCGTGAGGCGTACTCAAACAGCTCATCGTATCCCTGCGGTTTCACGAAGGCGTCGATCTCCTCTTGGTTCAATGCCAGACAGTCATCGCTGTAGCACAGAAACTTGAAATCTTTGTCAAAGAAGTAATACTTCGGCGACCCGGTATCTCTGCCGACACACAGCAACGTGCAGTAAGGCACACCGCGGAAACAATAGATTTTATAGTCTTCAGGCCCGTGACCATTGGCCGATTCGATATACTTCTCCCCAATGATCTTTTTTTGTATCCCTTTGTAGTTGAGCTCTACATAAGTTTTCCAATAATCGTCTTTCATCCAACCGTCGATCAATTTTTTGGCGCTCTTGATATTCAGCAATTTTTTATTCTGGCAAATCAGGTTATACCCGGAACCGTGATTCCCTTTGATCACAAACTTATCCGGCAATGCGTCCCACGGAATATCGTTTACTGAATCACAGGCAAAGTACAATTCATTAAGGATCTCTTCGCACCCTTGATCTTTGATATACTGCCTTACCGCATATTTGTCTGCGCACTGCTTCACCAACGCATTGTGACTATAGCCATTCAGTTTCAGGTGATTGATCTTTTCATTCCAGGTGGACGGCGCCTGCAAGTTTAACGGTTTGCCAAATGCTTTTTTGTAGAGCAATCTGGCCTTGAACTCGGGAGCCAATACGGCCAGCTGCTTCGTAATAAATTTAATGATTTGTCTTTTCATATACGTAATTCCATCAAAGCGTAGTGACAATGATTAAGTCGTTCTTGTATTTAAAACGCGGGTGGCGTGCTTTCACTGCGCCATTGAATGGCCGTCGGCGTTGTTCCAAGATCAAATGGCTTGTGGTCTAACGCCCGATTAAGAATACGGGCCGACCGCCATGCCATCAGGCTTAACTGCGGATCGGCAATGCCGTGATTGTGCATACTGGCGTTCATGGCGAATAAGCAGTTCTCCGCCGGGCCTTCCCACTCAAAGGTAAAGTCTGGGGCGATGCGGTATTCGCCATCCGCAGTGGTCAGCAAGCGATGGGCCAGAGGCTCAAGGAACTCTGGCGTGGCCGTCTGATAACCGGTGGCGAAGATCACCACGTCCGCCTTGAAGGCTTCTTCGCCGTGATCGAGATGATGACGCGTTTCGAGTTGGTAGGCGTTATCCAGCGTGTGTTTCACGGCCGTCAGTGAACGGCTGGGCAGCAGCCGCACCCATAATTTCTCGCGCAGGACGTCGAAGCGGTGGTACATGGCGCGATAAATCGCCAGCAGCGACTCACTGGTGATACCGTCTGAGGTCATCTTCTGTTCGGCCAGCATATGCCGTTTGGCCGCGCTATCCAGTGAGTAAAAGCTCTCGACGTAATCGGGCGTGAAGTATTCGTTGGCAAAGGCCGCTTCATCGAGCGCATTGTAGTTGTTGCGGCGCGATATCCAGTCGAGCTGCTCCGGTTGCCCCCATTCCCCTTTAAAAATATTCAGGAACAGATCTGCACCGCTCTGGCCGCCGCCGACGATCGCCACGCGTTTGCCGGTCAGATCGGGGTTGCGCAGCATCATTTCGCTGGCGTGGAAACAGCGATCGCTTTGCGCCGTCACGCAATCAGGCAGCTTTATTTTCTTGCCAATACCGATACTTACGTGCCTGGCGTGGAAGACCTTATTCGAGGTGGTCACCACGAACTGGCGCTGCCGATCATCGAACTCAATCCGCTGAACGTCTTGGTTGAATGCCAACGAGCCCATCCCGCCGGCGGCCCAGGTGAGGTAATCGGCGAACTCTTCACGCGATGCGGTGCGCTGTTCCGTCGTCAGGAAACGATAAAACTTCCTGTTTTTTACCAGATAGTTGAGAAAGCTGTAGCGATTGGTGGGAGCAACCGCGCTCACCAAGTCTTTTAAAAAGTTGGTCTGCATGCTGCAATCCGCCAGGATCATCCCTGGGTGCCAGGAGAAATGAGGTTTGCGCTCCAGGAATTGCCCCGTAAACCCTTCTATTTCACTGCCTAAGGCCGCCAGGCTAAGATTCGACGGGCCAAGGCCAATACCGATGATATCCAAACGCTGATTCATTAATAAGCTCCAGTATAATGAGAATAATACCCAGAAATACGGCTGCAGATAGGGTGGCTTATAGCAACCAGGCTGCCTTTTTCTTATAAGTAAGCTTCACGAATTAAATTGAATTAAAATGTGTACGGGCCAGAAATACCGAATTTTTAAATGCCCGTTTAGAATTAGGTAGCACATCAGGTAAAGGCTACGGGCAAATTTCTTTCCATGAAAATCCCTATAAAAGCTTGCATGTGGTTTTAATGACTATTCCTAAGTAAAAATCCGATATCCCTGAGCCACGACGCCATGAAAACGATCGCCTGAAGCGGCTACTCATCGTATGGGTTCTCATCTGATTTCTGGTTTCTGGTGTATGTGCCAGCCTGCGTTCGTTTTGCATTTCCGGGATCGGGTTTCCGTTGCTTAGAATAACCCTAAAATAGGCGCTGAGGAGGTGAAATAACGTGATATTAAAAGCCGGGCGCTTTTTGCAAAGATGAAATCGGAAGTGAAATTATGAAATCGGTTGATTAAGTTGTTTTTTGTTAATTTATTCAATGTATTAGACGCTTTTCTACGGAAGGGGTTAAACCCGTTTTTTCGGAGCGGGCGCACGCTTCCCAGTGTTGTTACCGTTGATCACCGTGAGATTTTACCCTCAGTGGCATAAACCGATGTACGCGAATTATTTGCGTTAACTACCTGGTTTACCGTTTGTTGAACTTGCGTGGGACGAGGTTTGTCAGGAAAGGAGGGTTTTTTTGAGCTGGAAATGAAAGATTCTGGCCACGACGGCGAAGTGAGCAAGCCCTATCCGGCAATCATTTTGGTGCACGTTAACCGACCACGACAACAAAAATACCTCAGTTAATTCGACGCATTCTTACTCTTCAGCCAGGGCGAAACAGTTGCCGGATCACAGGAATGAATAGGATTGCGTTTTTGAAAGTCGAAATGCTTATGGTAGTGGCAGAGATCTGGCGGGGATCAGCATCTCATTCAATACCTCACCCGGTAAAATTACATCGAAACTCGTGCTATGCTGCCAGCGCCAAAATCTCATGCAATCCAGGGAATGCCATAATTCCTTCATTATTACAAGATACAGGATAATGTGGTTGGATTTATTTTTGATTATTAGTATGCCAACTAATCTGCAAACAATTAATTTTATTGTCCTGATTAACTTGCCTACGGCATTCCGTTAACACTTTTCCGGTCTGAAGGACGTCATTAATAGGGTGCTCGGCGCCGATAAATTCACGCTGGGTAGGGCAATGCATTGTCCAAATTAATGCTGGAATATTCCCCTTTCTGGCCGCCGGCTTTGCAGATATAGCTGAAATTTTGCACGCTATTTACCGGCTGAAAAATATTCTAATAATGCAGGCGTCGTTTTAGCGATCAGAACCTGTACGGTCAGGTAGTGTAAATCCTAAAAGAAAAAAACGTCATATGCGGGTTCTTCTAAATAGTGGTGCCCGGACTCGAACAACCGGCGCTGGCGCCGCGTTGAACAGCGCTTCAGCGCTGGCCCGTAGGGTGAGGCCTTTGGGCCGAATAATCGAACGCAGTTCGATGGAGAGTCCTTATCCCAGAAAGCAAAAAACCCGCCATAGGCGGGTTCTTCTAAATAGTGGTGCCCGGACTCGAACAACCGGCGCTGGCGCCGCGTTGAACAGCGCTTCAGCGCTGGCCCGTAGGGTGAGGCCTTTGGGCCGAATAATCGAACGCAGTTCGATGGAGAGTCCGCACCCCAGAAAGCGAAAAACCCGCCATAGGCGGGTTATTCTGAATATGGTGCCCGGACTCGGACAACCGGCG
>NZ_VOSN01000020.1:0-236 GCF_020858655.1 Serratia montpellierensis | reverse complement strand
CGCCTGAAAGTGCGCTTCATCACCGAGGTGGCCTGGCAGGCGCACTTCGTGAAAAACATGTTTATTCGCCCGAGCGACGCCGAACTGGCGGACTTCGAGCCGGACTTCGTGGTAATGAACGGCGCCAAATGCACCAACCCGGACTGGCAGCAGCAAGGGCTGCATTCGGAGAACTTCGTCGCCTTCAACCTGACGGAACGCATGCAGCTGATCGGCGGCACCTGGTACGGCGGCGA
>NZ_VOSN01000002.1:337102-582885 GCF_020858655.1 Serratia montpellierensis | reverse complement strand
AACCCTATAATGCAAAAAACTTTTCAAGCGTTCAAATAATCACCAAAAATGCCTTTTTAGGATGTTTATTAGTCAAAAAATACCGGTTTTAACACAGTAATAGCGGCAAACCCTGTAAATAGGGACAAACGAAGATAAAGAAAAGGGAGCGGTCACCCGCTCCCTTTCATCTTTATTACGCTCGATTGCCGTTATTGGCGTGCAACGATATGGTCGTTTTCCACATCCAACGTGACCAGCTTGCCAGGGATCAGCTTGCCGGACAGTATTTGCTGCGCCAGCGGGTTCTCGATCTCCTGCTGAATAGCGCGTTTCAACGGACGCGCACCATATACAGGGTCGTAACCCGTTTTGCTCAACAGCGCCAGGGCCGGTTCGGTCATGGTCACTTCGTAACCGCGCTCTTCCAAACGTTTGTACAGACGCGACAGCTGAATCTTGGCGATCGCGGCGATGTGTTTCTCGCCCAGTGGGTGGAACACCACCACTTCGTCGATACGGTTGATGAACTCCGGACGGAAGTGGTGACTCACCATCTCCATCACCGACTCTTTCATCTGCGCATAGTTCATCTGACCGAAATGCTCCTGGATCAGATCGGAGCCCAGGTTGGACGTCATGATCACCACGGTATTACGGAAATCGACGGTACGGCCCTGGCCATCGGTCAGGCGGCCGTCATCCAACACCTGCAACAGAATATTGAACACGTCCGGATGCGCTTTCTCGACTTCATCCAGCAGAATCACCGAATAAGGCCGGCGACGTACGGCTTCCGTCAGGTAGCCGCCTTCTTCATAACCGACATAACCCGGAGGCGCACCGACCAGACGCGAAACGGAGTGTTTCTCCATAAACTCGGACATATCGATACGTACCATGGCGTCGTCGCTGTCGAACAGGAACGAAGCCAGTGCCTTGCAGAGCTCGGTTTTCCCCACCCCGGTCGGGCCGAGGAACAGGAACGAACCGATCGGCCGGTTAGGATCGGACAACCCCGCACGGCTGCGGCGGATCGCATTGGAGACCGCGCTGACCGCTTCGTCCTGGCCAATAACCCGCGAATGCAGCTCTTGCTCCAGGCGCAGCAGCTTGTCGCGCTCCCCTTCCAGCATTCTGGCGACCGGGATCCCGGTTGCACGCGCCAGCACTTCAGCAATCTCCGCATCGGTCACCCGGTTGCGCAGCAGCTTCATGCTCTTGCCTTCGGCCTGCGTGGCGGCGGCGAGCTGTTTCTCCAGCTCAGGGATTTTGCCGTATTGCAGTTCTGACATCCGCCCCAGATCGCCGACGCGACGCGCCTGCTCCAGGGTGATTTTGGCCTGTTCAAGTTCGGCCTTGATGTTCTGGGTGCCGGAGAGCGAGGCTTTTTCCGCTTTCCACTCTTCTTCCAGCTCCGAATATTCGCGCTCTTTCTGCCCCAGCTCATCGCTGAGCATGTCCAGGCGTTTCTTACTGGCGTCGTCAGACTCTTTATTCAGCGCCTGCTGTTCCAGCTTCAATTGGATAATGCGGCGCTCAAGCCTGTCGAGCGACTCCGGCTTGGAGTCCATCTGCATGCGAATGCTGGACGCCGCTTCGTCGATCAGGTCGATAGCCTTGTCCGGCAATTGACGATCGGCGATATAGCGGTGCGAAAGCGTTGCCGCCGCCACGATGGCCGGGTCGGTGATCTGCACATGGTGGTGCAATTCGTAACGTTCTTTCAAGCCGCGCAGGATAGCGATGGTGTCTTCCACGCTCGGCTCCGCCACATACACTTTCTGGAAACGGCGTTCGAGCGCCGCATCCTTCTCTATATACTGACGATACTCGTCGAGCGTAGTCGCGCCAACGCAGTGCAGCTCGCCGCGCGCCAGCGCCGGTTTGAGCATGTTGCCCGCATCCATGGCACCATCCGCCTTACCGGCGCCGACCATGGTGTGCAGTTCGTCGATAAACAGGATAACGCTGCCTTCCTGCTTGGCCAGATCGTTGAGCACGCCTTTCAGGCGCTCTTCAAACTCGCCGCGGTACTTGGCACCGGCGATCAAGGCGCCCATATCGAGGGACAGTACGCGCTTGTGCTTCAGCCCTTCCGGCACTTCGCCGTTGATGATGCGCTGCGCCAGGCCTTCGACGATGGCGGTTTTACCCACGCCGGGTTCGCCGATCAGCACCGGGTTGTTTTTGGTACGACGCTGCAGCACCTGAATGGTACGACGGATCTCTTCGTCACGGCCGATTACCGGGTCAAGTTTGCCCTGCTCGGCGCGTTCGGTCAGATCGATCGTGTATTTCTTCAATGCTTGCCGTTGGTCTTCGGCGCCTTGGTCTTCCACGCTGTCACCGCCTCTCATCTGTTCAATGGCTTTGCTGATTTTGTCGGCCGTCGCGCCGGCCGCTTTCAACAAGTCGGTCAACGAGCCGCGGTCTTCCAGCACCGCAAGCACAAACAGCTCGGAAGAAATGAATTTGTCCGCGCGCTTCTGCGCCAGCTTGTCGCACAGATTCAAGACGCGCACCAGCTCGTGGGACGGTTGAACGTCGCCACCGGTGCCTTCTACCTGCGGTAAACGGGACAGTGCCTGTTCGATTTCGGTGCGCACACGCCCGGCATCGATACCTGCGGAAGTTAATAGTGGACGAACCGTGCCCCCTTCCTGATTGAGCAGGGCGCTCATCAGATGTAGCGGTTCAATAAACTGGTTGTCGTGCCCAAGGGCTAGTGACTGGGCATCGGCGAGGGCAAGCTGGAATTTGTTGGTAAGACGATCCAGACGCATAACACCTCCAAGATGGGTCGAAATTGCTACTGGAGATTAAATGAGGTCATCCCTCAAATTTTCAAGGTTATCTCGACGCTAAATTTTCGGTACAACGCCATGCGTCGTTGGATCGTCCTAATTCAATAGGTTATATCAGCCAGATTAAACTTGCCAGACGTCCGGTTATTCCATCGCGTCGATAGGAGAAAAAATGACTCTTTTCGTTAACCGTGCAGCGGTCGCCGCCGTAGATGGCCTGCACGCCTGCCCGCAACAAACGTTGGCGAGCCAGTAAGTAGATATTAGCCAAAAACTTATCGCCATGCGGCGTAAAGGCAGCCTCGGCTTCGGCGTCTTCCGCGATAAAGGCGGCACGCACCTCCGGCCCGACTTCAAACTGCTGCGGGCCGATCGCCGGCCCCAACCAGGCGCTGATCTGGCCCGGTGCGGCGGTGAACGCCGCCACGGTTTGTTCCAGCACGCCCTGGCATAGCCCACGCCAACCGGCATGAGCGGCGGCCACTTCATCGCCGTTCTGCGAGCAGAACAGCACCGGCAGACAATCCGCCGTCATCACGGCACACACCTGCCCAGGCACGTTGCTGTACACCGCATCTGCCCGCAGATCGGCGGGCGGATGCCCCGTCAACGTCACCACGCGGGTGCCATGTACTTGCTCGAGCCACACCGGCATCTGCGGCAAGCCGGCGGCGGTAACCACCCTTTCCCGATTGCGTTTCACCGCTTGCACCTCGTCGCCGACGTGGGCGCCGAGATTCAGCGAGTCATAAGGCGGCAGGCTGACGCCGCCGCCGCGCGTTGTGCTGCACGCTTTAACGCCGGGAGGCAACGGCCAGTCGGGCAGAATGAGCGAATTCATTACCAGTCCATCTGATCTTTGAATTCTTCGGTGTCCGCCTTCAGCGCGTTGATCAGATCGACCATATCCTGCGGCAGCGGCGCATGCCACTCCATCTGGATACCGCTGATCGGATGATACAAACGCAGCATGGTGGCGTGCAGCGCCTGACGGTCAAAGCCGCGCAGCGTGTTGATGAAGGCTTCCGAAGCGCCTTTCGGCGGACGTGGACGGCCGCCGTACAGCGGATCGCCCACCAGCGGATGGCTGATGTAAGCCATGTGTACGCGGATCTGGTGAGTACGGCCGGTTTCCAGGCGCAGACGCAGGCGGGTGTGCGCACGGAAATGCTCCATGATGCGGTAGTGCGTTACCGCCGGTTTACCCATCGGGTGCACCGCCATATGGGTGCGTTTGGTGGAGTGACGCGCGATAGGCTCTTCTACCGTGCCGCCGGCGGTCATGGTGCCGATCGCCACCGCTTCGTATTCACGGGTAATTTCACGCGCCTGCAGCGCTTCCACCAGCCGGGTTTGCGCCGGCACGGTTTTCGCTACCACCATCAGGCCGGTGGTGTCTTTATCCAGACGGTGCACGATGCCGGCACGCGGCACGTCGGCGATTTCCGGGTAATGATACAGCAGCGCATTGAGCACCGTGCCGTCTGGGTTACCAGCACCGGGATGCACCACCAAATCGCGCGGCTTGTTGATCACCAGGATGTCGCTGTCTTCATAGACGATATCCAGCGCGATATCCTGTGGCTCCCAACGCGCCTCTTCTTCAATCTGTGCATCGATGGCGACTGTCTCTCCGCCCAGCACCTTCTCTTTCGGTTTATTTGACGTTTTGCCATTGACCTTCACCCGATCGCCCAGGATCCACTCTTTTATGCGAGATCGTGAATAATCAGGGAACAATTCGGCCAAAGCCTGATCTAAACGTTGTCCGAGTTGAGATTCGGCCACCGTTGCGGTGAGTTGTACTTGTTGTGCCATATGCAGCTTCTTCGTTAACGTTGGGTTTTCACGGCGATGCCGTTTAATATAATGTGCTATTGTACCTGGTCTTTGTCGGGAGCTTAACGGACAGTCTCCCGGAATAACACCCTGAGGATAATCAAAACGTCATGACGCGTATGAAATATCTGGTGGCGGCAGCCACGTTGAGCCTGGCGCTGGCAGGTTGCTCCACATCCAAGGATGCGGTTCCCGACAACCCACCTTCGGAAATCTATGCTACCGCGCAGCAAAAACTGCAGGACGGTAACTTCAAGGGCGCGATTACGCAACTCGAAGCGTTAGATAACCGCTATCCTTTCGGGCCGTATTCCCAGCAGGTCCAGCTGGATTTGATTTACGCCTACTATAAGGCTGCCGACTTGCCGATGGCTCAGGCATCCATCGATCGCTTCATGCGTCTGAACCCGACGCACCCGAACATCGATTACGTGATGTACATGCGCGGTCTGACCGACATGGCGCTCGATGACAGCGCACTGCAGGGCTTCTTCGGGGTTGACCGTTCTGACCGCGATCCTCAGCACGCTCGCGCTGCGTTCCGCGACTTCAGCCAGTTGATTCAGCAATACCCGAACAGCCAATACGCGACCGACGCCAACAAGCGTTTGGTGTATCTGAAAGACCGCTTGGCCAAGTATGAGCTTTCGGTGGCGGAATACTACACTAAACGCGGTGCTTACGTCGCGGTCGTTAATCGCGCCGAGCAGATGTTGCGTGAATTCCCGGATACCAAAGCGACGCACGACGTGTTGCCGCTGATGGAAAATGCCTACAAGCAGCTGCAGCTGAACGGCCAGGCTGACAAAGTGGCCAAAGTGATCGCCGCCAACCCGCAATAAGTGCGCGTCGGCAACGGCAGAAAAACAAAACGGCAGCCTCGGCTGCCGTTTTCATTGGCGTCGACCGGGTTTTTACTGGAAAAATATACAAGTAAAAACACGGTGTTAGCTAGCGCTCCTCACCGGTCAACTCATCGATAATGCGCCATCCGGCGGCAACTCTCAAGCATTAGATAGCCAATTCAGATGCTGAATCACAGATTGAACTAACTTTGCAAAAAGTGACAAAAAATCGTGATTTACATCACGCATTTAAACAAAAAGCGGGGTATGCTGGATTCACCAAGACGGAAAGACAGAGAGGTAAGTTATATGACATTGAACATTACCAGCAAACAAATGGATATCACTCCCGCAATCCGCAATCACGTCGAAGACCGTCTCACCAAACTGGAAAAATGGCAGACCCAGCTGATAAACCCGCATATCGTCTTATCTAAAGAACCGCAGGGGTTTGTCGCCGACGCTACCATTACCACGCCTAACGGCCCGCTGGTCGCCAGCGCCAAACATGATGACATGTACACCGCCGTTAATGAGCTGATCGCCAAGCTGGAACGCCAGCTGAACAAGGTGCAGCATAAAGGCGAAGCGCGCCGCTGCAATGCCAGCGTGAAAGACATCGTGCCGGAAGTCACGCAAGAGCAGGAATAACCGTCCGACAGCGATTGCCGCATCAAACGCGCCCGAGGGCGCGTTTTTTGTCGGGTATTTTTGTTGACGGGGTAAAAGCCAGCGGTTACTTTAAAACCTGTTCGCATTAACCTTAGGTAGACCATGCCACGCACACCGTTCTTCTTCGCATTCTTTTTTACCTTCCCCTGACTGGGAGGCGTTTCGTCGTGTAAGAAAGAATGCGAAGACGAACAATAAGGCCTCCTGGAAACAGGAGGCTTTTTTTATGGCTGTTTTACAACGAATAAGAACTGAAGGCGGA
Source organism: Serratia montpellierensis (assembly GCF_020858655.1). Lineage (NCBI taxonomy): Bacteria > Pseudomonadati > Pseudomonadota > Gammaproteobacteria > Enterobacterales > Yersiniaceae > Serratia > Serratia montpellierensis. The sequence goes on along the minus strand of NZ_VOSN01000002.1, from coordinate 576,481 downwards.
AGCTGATTATGACTGACAACCCGTTATTGGTGCTGCGCGAGCGCATCAGCGCACTGGACTTGAAACTGTTGGCCCTGCTGGCGGAACGCCGTGAGCTGGCGATCGAAGTCGGCAAGACCAAGCTGCACTCTCATCGCCCGATCCGCGATAAAGAACGCGAGCGCGATCTGCTGGATGCGCTGATCGCCGCCGCCAAGCCTTACGACCTGGACGGCTTTTACGTCACCCGCCTGTTTCAACTGATCATCGAAGATTCCGTCCTGACCCAGCAGGCGTTGCTACAGCACCAGCTCAACCCCGTCAGCCAACATTCCGCCCGCATCGCCTTCCTCGGCCCAAAAGGCTCTTACTCACATCTGGCAGCACGCCAATACGCTGCCCGCCACTTCGATCAGCTGATCGAATGCGGCTGCCAGAAGTTTCAGGATATCTTCACCCAGGTGGAAACCGGCCAGGCGGACTATGCGATTCTGCCTATCGAGAACACCAGCTCCGGGTCGATTAACGAGGTGTACGATCTGCTGCAGCACACCAGTCTGTCGATCGTCGGCGAACTGACCAACCCGATCAACCACTGCGTTCTGATTGCCGGCGACAGCGATCTGAGCCAGATTGAAACCGTCTACAGCCACCCGCAACCGTTCCAGCAGTGCAGCCAGTTCCTGAACCGCTTCCCGCACTGGAAAATCGAATACACCGAAAGCACCGCCGCCGCGATGGAGAAAGTCGCCAAGCTGAATTCGCCGAAGGCGGCTGCTCTGGGCAGCGAAGCCGGCGGCGCACTGTATGGGCTGCAGGTGCTGGAACACAACCTCGCCAACCAGCAGCAGAACATCACCCGTTTTATCGTCCTGGCGCGTAAAGCGATCGACGTCTCCGAACAGGTGCCGGCCAAAACCACGCTGATCATGGCGACCGGCCAACAATCCGGCGCACTGGTCGAAGCGCTGCTGGTACTGCGCGACAACGGCATCATCATGACCAAGCTGGAGTCACGCCCGATCAACGGCAATCCGTGGGAAGAGATGTTTTATATCGATGTGCAGGCCAACCTGCGCGCCGAGGCGATGCAAAAAGCACTGCGCGATCTGACGCCAATCACCCGCTCGCTGAAGGTGCTGGGCTGTTACCCGAGCGACACCGTGGTGCCGGTCAACCCATCCTGAAACCATAAAAAAAGGGTTCGGCTTGGCCGAACCCTTTACGCTTACTGCCCGCGTTTCACTGCCGGCTGTCGTTAGCCTGCCGCAACAGCGTGCGGCTCTCCACCAGGAAGCGCTGGGCGTAATCGCCGAACCAATGCTCTACCTTGCGGAAGCTATCGATAAACGCCTGTTTGTCGCCATGCTCCAACAGCTTGATCGCCTCGCCGAAGCGCTGGTAGTAACGCTTAATCAGCGCCACGTTTTCTTCCGACGACATGATGATGTCAGCGTACAGCTGTGGATCCTGCGCAAACAGGCGGCCAACCATCGCCAGCTCCAGCCGGTAGATCGGCGAGGAGAGCGCCAGCAGCTGCTCCAGTTGCACGTTCTCTTCCGCCAGGTGCAGCCCGTAGGCGAAGGTGGCGAAGTGCCGCAGCGCCTGAATAAACGCCATATTCTGATCGTGTTCGACAGCGCTGATGCGATGCAGCCGCGCCCCCCACACCTGCAGCTGTTCAAGCAACCATTGGTAAGCCTCCGGTTGGCGGCCATCGCAGTAAACCACGACCTGCTTCGCCACGCTGCCCACGTCCGGACCAAACATCGGATGCAACCCCACCACCGGGCCGCTGTGCGCCGCCAACATCGCATGCAGCGGACGGTTCTTCACCGACGCCAGATCCACCAGAATGCAGTCGTCGGGCAACGGCGGCAGGCGGCTTATCACCTGCTCGGTCACATGGATCGGTACGCTGACAATCACCATGCCGGCGTCGGCCAACAGCTGCTCCGCCTGCGGCCAATCTTCCTGATCCAATACCCTGACCTGATAACCCGACAGCGTCAGCAGACGGTTGAACAGCCGGCCCATCTGGCCGTTGCCGCCGATGATGACGATCGGCCGCAGCTGCGGGCACAGAGTTTTAAAACCTTTATCGTTCTCGCTGACGTACGATTCGCGCATCACGCGGCGCAAGACGTCCTCGATCAAATCCGGCGGCACGCCGAGGTTTTCCGCCTCCTGACGGCGCGAGGCCAGCATCGCCGCCTCGCGCTCCGGCACATAAACCGGTAAACCGTGGCGGCTTTTCACCTCCCCCACTTCCGCTACCAGATGCAGGCGTTTCGCCAGCAGATCCAGCAACGCTTTGTCCACCTCGTCGATTTGATCGCGCAGCGCGGTCAGTTCTGCCACCATAACTTACTTTTCTCCCGTGCGTGCCGTCAGCGCAGCGCCGAGTTCCTGATGCATGTGGCGCAGCAGCGTTTCCGTGCTCTCCCAGTCGATGCAGGCGTCGGTGACGGATACGCCGTAACGCATGTCTGCACGCGGCTGTTCGGAAGACTGATTGCCCTCATGCAGATGGCTCTCCAGCATAATGCCGGTGATCGAGCGGTTACCCGCTTTGATCTGCTCCACCACGGACTCGGCCACCGCCGGCTGACGGCGATAGTCTTTATTCGAGTTGCCATGGCTGCAATCTATCATCAAGGACGGATGGAGTCCCGCCTCGAGCATCTGTTTTTCACAGGCCGCAACGTGCTCGGCGCTGTAGTTCGGGGTTTTACCGCCGCGCAGGATCACGTGCCCGTCCGGATTGCCCTGAGTCTGCAGCAGGCAAACCTGGCCCGCCTGGTTGATGCCGACGAAGCGGTGCGGCATAGCGGCGGCGCGCATGGCATTGATGGCGGTACCCAGGCTGCCGTCGGTGCCGTTTTTGAACCCGACCGGCATCGACAGGCCAGAAGCCATTTCACGGTGGGTCTGCGATTCGGTGGTACGCGCACCGATCGCCGACCAGCTGAACAAGTCCCCCAGGTACTGCGGGCTGTTCGGATCCAACGCTTCGGTAGCCAACGGCAAGCCCATGCCCACCAGATCCAGCAACAGGCGACGCGCGATATGCAAGCCTGCTTCAACGTCAAACGAACCGTCCATGTACGGATCGTTGATCAAACCTTTCCAGCCGACAGTGGTTCTGGGTTTTTCAAAATAGACGCGCATAACGATATACAGCTGATCGCTCAAGTCAGCCGCCAGGGTTTTCAAACGACGGGCGTAGTCCAGTGCCGCATCCGGATCGTGGATCGAACAAGGTCCGCACACGACCAACAGACGGTGATCGCGCCCCTGCAAAATGTTGGCGATGGTGTTGCGCGCGGTGGCGATTTCATTTTCGTCGTCGGCACTAAGCGGGAACTGGTTCTTCAGCTCCTCCGGCGTAATGAGAACCTGTTCTGCACTGATGTGTACGTTATTGAGCGCGTCTTTTTGCATGATGCTATTCCTGTCGTTTGGCGTTATGCGTTGAAATGGAACATTGAGCGTTTCAGGGCACTACCTTATCACGAGATGTAAAGTTTTCAATCCAATTTCTGTAAATAAAAAATTACCGCATTTAATCTTATGAAAAAGCATGCGTATAAACATCAATAAAATACAATAAAATAACACAAATTCAATAGCATATATAAACAACAAGATTATCAAAACGCGCCGGTACGCTTTCCCAGCGAAGACTCCAGATCGTAAACATATTTGTACAATTTATTTTACAGGCAAGATACGCCGCCCGTCTCGGCGCCAACGAACGGGCAGGCCCGGATGCCGTCAGACTCAGCACGAAATGCCGCCGAAAGCGATGAATTTAAGTAGAAGAAAAGCGAATAAATGAGGAATAAAAATTAAAAACTTAAGCTAATGGCGGCTATTTTTGTCGCCGAAGTGAACCGATATAATGTGACCGTCATCAACAATAACCACCCTTAACAACTGGATCCAAGATGCTCTCTTCCCGCGCTCGTCGCGCTTTTCCGCTGTATATTTGCTGCTTAACGACTTTCACCAGTGTTTCAGCCCTTGCCGACAATACGCTTTTCACCGCGATGGACGATCCGGCCACCGCCAAGAAACCGTTCGAAGGCAACGTGCAGGCGGGCTACAACGCCCAGTCCGGCAACTCGCAAAGCTCCACCCTGTTGGCCAACACCAACATGACCTGGTTCAATACCGACGCGGCGTATAGCCTGTGGGGGGCGGCCAACAACACCACCTCCTCCAACGTGCGCTCGTCCGAAAAGTACCAGGCCGGTGGTCGTACGCGCTATAACCTGACCGATCGCAATTACCTGTTTGGCCAGGGCAGCTGGCTAAGCGATCGCTTTAACGGTTATGACTCACGCTCCACGCTGACCGGCGGTTACGGCCGTCAACTTCTCAACGGGCCGCTCAGCGATCTGCGGGTGGAATTCGGTCCCGGCGTGCGCCATGATGAATACCACGGCGGCGGCCGCTCGACCAAAGGGCTGGCTTACGGTGCAGCCAACTATTCCTATCAGCTGACCGACAATACCAAGTTCATTCAGGGCGTTTCCGCGCTGGCGAACGAGGAAACCACGCTGAACTCGGAAAGCGCATTGAACGTGGCGATCAACGATCGCTTCTCACTGCGCGTGGCCTACACCGTGACCTACAACAGCAAACCGCCGGCCTCAGCGCCTAAGAATACCGACACGACCACCTCGGTCACGCTGGTTTACGGCCTGTAATCTCCTCGCCCAGAATCTCTTGAAGCCCATCATCGATGGGCTTTTTTTATGCCTGCCGCCCTCTTTTGCACAATCTGCTAAAAATATTCATCCCACCCATTGACGACTTTAGCAAATAGCTTAATACTGTATGCATATACAGTAATTATTATACAGCCTCGGGGCATGATGGATTTCGATAGAGTGTGGCCAGAAACGTATCGATGGCCACCACAGCTCCCGAGATACTGTAAACAAAGCGAGCATAAGCTATGGAGAAAATCACCTCATTCATCACCTACGCCATGGCGCTGTTTCTCGCCTGGCTCGGCAAGCTGTCACCGCAGGACATTGCCTTTCTAGTCGGTGCGGCGGTAGGAATCGGCACGTTTCTGGTGAACTGGTACTACCGACGTAAAAGCCTGCAAATCTTAAAGGCTATTGAACGCAATGCGGCGTCACGGAGGAACATTTACGATGAGTGCAATCGTTAAGCGCTGCAGCGTCGCCACCGTTTTGGCCATCGCCGTGCTGTTGCCGTCATTTGGCGAGCTGCAAACCTCAGAAGCCGGCCTCAGGCTGATCGCCGATCTCGAAGGCTGCCGCCTGTCGCCTTACCAGTGTAGCGCCGGGGTGTGGACACAGGGCATTGGACACACTGCTGGCGTCATCCCAGACAAGACGATAGATGAACGCAAAGCCGCGGTGGATTTGATAGACGATGTTCGCCGCACCGAGCGCGGCATGGCCACTTGCCTGCCGCATACGCTCTCGCAACAAACCTATGACGCGGTGATCGCCTTCGCCTTCAACGTGGGTGTCGGCGCAGCCTGCCACTCTACGCTGGTCGCGCTGCTGCAACAGCGCCAGTGGCGACAGGCCTGCGATCAGTTGCCTCGCTGGATTTACGTAAACGGAAAGAAAAACAAAGGGCTGGAACAGCGACGTGCTACGGAACGCGCACTGTGCTTGCAAGGCATTGCCTCATCATGACGGGCTCGCTCGCCTAAGTGGTGATGCCACAACAATTTCACTTAATTTGTTCAAGGGGGGTTCTTATGATGCACTGTCCACTATGCGGTCACGTGGCCCACACTCGCTCCAGCCGCTATCTGAGCGAGTCGACCAAAGAGCGTTACCATCAATGCCGCAACATCAACTGCAGCTGCACGTTTGCCACGCACGAATCCGTTGCACGGGTGATCGTCAAGCCCGGCGATGACATTGTCCCGGCGCAGCCGCACCCACCGGAGAATCCGCATAAACAAAGCGCCGCCGCGCTGTGATGCAAAAAGCCTGCTGATGCAGGCTTTTTAACGTCGCTACAACGCAGCCAAATCTCGCAAATGCACCACAGCTGGATTTTCAGATAAAAAAAGGGGTTGGCATAAGCCAACCCCTGATAACTATTAACTTTTGGATGCAGCGTTAGTTAACGCGGTTCAGACGCTCTTTGATACGAGCAGACTTACCAGTACGTTCACGCAGGTAGTACAGTTTAGCTTTACGAACGGCACCACGACGTTTAACAGTAATGCTGTCGATTACTGGGGAGTGAGTCTGGAATACGCGCTCAACACCTTCGCCGTTGGAAATCTTACGAACAGTGAATGCAGAGTGCAGACCGCGGTTACGGATAGCGATAACCACGCCCTCGAATGCCTGCAGACGTTTTTTGCTACCTTCAACGACCCATACCTTCACTTCCACGGAATCACCCGGACGGAATGCAGGTACGTCTTGTTTCATCTGCTCTTGTTCAAGTTGCTTAATAATGTTGCTCATAATATGTCTCTTACCCTAGGTAAACTGATATATCGGTCCCGTCTGATGTCAGACGTTTCCTTCATAGTCCTGTTGCCTGGCCTGATGTTCCCGTTGGAACTCAGCCAGCAACACCGCTTGCTCGTCAGTCAGAGCTAGGCTTTCTAGAAGTTCAGGTCTTCTAAGCCAGGTTCGGCCCAGCGACTGCTTTAAGCGCCAGCGACGTATCTCAGCATGGTTGCCCGACAGTAGAACCGGCGGTACTTCCATCCCTTCCAACACCTCTGGGCGGGTATAGTGCGGGCAGTCCAGCAATCCGTCGGCGAAGGAGTCTTCCTCCGCTGAGGCCTGATGGCCCAGCACACCCGGTATGAAACGGGCGACTGAATCAATCAGGGTCATTGCCGGCAGTTCCCCGCCGCTGAGAACGTAATCGCCGATTGACCATTCTTCGTCAATTTCGGTTTGGATTACGCGCTCGTCTACCCCTTCGTAACGGCCACACACCAGAATCATCTTCTGATTGGCCGCCAGTTCGCACACGCCGGTTTGATCCAGCTTGCGCCCCTGAGGTGACAGATAAATCACCTTTGCTCCCTCGCCTGCCGCTGCTTTCGCCGCATGAATGGCTTCCCGTAAAGGTTGCACCATCATCAGCATTCCCGGGCCGCCGCCGTAAGGGCGATCGTCCACGGTACGATGCCGGTCGTAGGTGAAGTCGCGAGGACTCCAACACTGCACGCTCAGCAGGCCATTTTTTACTGCCCGGCCAGTCACCCCGTAATCGGTGATAGCGCGGAACATCTCAGGAAACAGGCTTACAATACCGATGAACACAAGCCAATCCCCTTACCGTTATTCCACTTGCTTCGACCGTTTGATCCGGGGGTCAAAAACCAGGATCCCAATCTGCCTCAATCACGCGGGCAGTGAGATCGACTTTCTTGATAACCTGCCCATGAAGAAACGGAATCAACCGCTCCTTCATGCCGAACGCATCTTTCAGGTTCGCTTTCACAACCATCACATCGTTCGAGCCGGTTTCCATCATATCGATGACTTTACCCAGCTCGTAGCCGGCGGTGGTGACTACCTGGCAGCCCATCAGGTCTTTCCAGTAGTAATCGTCACCCTCCAGCGGAGGAAGTTGATCGGAATCCACCATAATCTCGCGATTAGTCAGCAGATTCGCCGCGTCCCGATCGTCAATGCCTTTGACCTTGATGATCAGATCCTGACTGTGGCGCTTCCAGTCTTCCAACTCGATATGCTGCCACTGACCCGCCTGCTGGATAAACCACGGCTGATAGTCAAAAATGCTTTCGGCGTTTTCGGTGGATGAAAACACTCTGAGCCAACCACGAATGCCGTAAGCGGACCCCATTTTACCGAGTACAATCGGCGCGATCGGCGCTACCGGTTTGAGTTGCTTGCTCATTGCCACCACCGCGACAGATTAAGCTGCTTTCTTAGCGTCTTTGATCAGCGCGTGAACGCGATCAGAAACGGTTGCACCCAGACCAACCCAGTGCTCGATGCGGTCCAGGTCCAGACGCAGTGCTTCAGCCTGACCAGAAGCGATCGGGTTGAAGAAACCTACGCGCTCGATGAAACGACCATCACGAGCGTTGCGGCTGTCGGTCACTACTACTTGATAGAACGGACGCTTTTTAGCGCCGCCACGTGCCAAACGAATTGTTACCATAACATCCTCTTTAGTTAATAAAACAACCGGGCCCCATTGAGGGACGGGGCCCGGTTGCAATATAAAAAGCCCGAAAATTTTACTCATTTTGGCGCAAAAAGCAATCTAAAGCGTCGATCGCAGGGGACAACTTTTGCAGCCTGTCAAATTTCGGGCGGTTTTCACCGCGAACGGCGAATGCTGAAAGCGCCCGCACTCGGCGTGCGGAGGCCCATCAGCGGCCTGGGAAGCCCGGCGGCATCATACCTTTCATGCCGCGCATCATCTTCGCCATACCGCCTTTCTTCATCTTTTTCATCATACGCTGCATTTCGTCGAACTGCTTCAGCAAGCGGTTGACGTCCTGCACCTGCATGCCGGCCCCCATCGCGATGCGGCGCTTGCGCGAGCCCTTGATGATTTCCGGTTTGGCGCGCTCTTTCAGCGTCATCGAGTTGATGATCGCCTCCATGCGCACCAGCACTTTGTCGTCCATCTGCGACTTGACGTTGTCCGGCAGCTGGCCCGCGCCCGGCAGCTTGCTCAACATGTTGGCCATGCCGCCCATGTTGCGCATCTGCTTGAGCTGCTCCAGGAAGTCGGTCAGATCGAAACCGTCGCCCTTTTTCAGCTTGTTGGCCAGTTTCTCCGCCTGCTCGCGGTCGACCTTGCTTTCGATATCTTCGATCAGCGACAGCACGTCGCCCATGCCCAGGATGCGCGATGCCACGCGATCCGGGTGGAACGGCTCCAGCGCTTCGGTCTTCTCGCCCACGCCGAGGAATTTGATCGGCTTGCCGGTGATATGACGGATGGACAGCGCGGCACCGCCGCGCGCGTCGCCGTCGACCTTGGTCAGCACCACGCCGGTCAGCGGCAGCGCTTCGTTAAACGCCTTGGCGGTATTGGCGGCGTCCTGGCCGGTCATGGCGTCGACCACGAACAGGGTTTCCACCGGCTTGATCGCCGCGTGCACCTGTTTGATCTCATCCATCATCGCTTCGTCAACGTGCAAACGGCCGGCGGTATCGACGATCAGTACGTCGTAGAACTTCAGCTTGGCCTGTTGCAGCGCGCGATTGACGATGTCGATCGGTTTTTCTTTGACGTCAGACGGGAAGAAATCGATGCCGACGCCTTCCGCCAGCGTTTCCAGCTGTTTGATCGCCGCCGGGCGATAAACGTCCGCGGAAACCACCAACACTTTCTTCTTCTGTTTTTCTTTCAGGAACTTGCCGAGCTTACCGACGCTGGTGGTTTTACCGGCGCCCTGCAGGCCCGCCATCAGCACCACCGCCGGCGGCTGGGCCGCCAGATTCAGCTCGGTGTTGACTTCGCCCATCGCGGCGATCAGCTCGCCCTTGACGATCTTGACGAACTCCTGCCCCGGCGTCAGGCTCTTGTTGACTTCATGGCCAACCGCGCTCTCTTTGACGCGGTTGATGAAGTCGCGCACCACCGGCAGCGCGACGTCCGCTTCCAGCAATGCCATACGCACTTCACGCAGGGTTTCCTTGATATTCTCTTCGGTCAGCCGCCCGCGGCCGCTGATATTGCGCAACGTGCGCGACAATCGATCGGTTAAATTTTCAAACATCGTCTCATGCTCAACGTGTAATGACAGGCCGCTCCGGCGACACAATTGCGCCGATGATAACACGAAGCGCGGCGGATCTCTGCCTCAGCGTTGGAGATAGGTTGGAGTGAAACGCGCGCAACGTTATACTGACACTCCTATTAACCACGCCGAAGCAAAATTAAACGCTATGCCAGTTTTCTCCATTGTGGCTTTGATGGCCTACCTGCTCAGCCTTGGACTGATCATTCCCAGCTTGTTGCGGAAGAACAGCGCATACCGTCGACTGGCCCTCGTCTCGGCGGTGGTGGCGCTGATTTGCCACGCCATCGCGCTGCAGCAGCGCATCTTTGACGTCAGCGCCGGGCAGAATCTCAGCCTGCTGAACATTGGTTCCATCGTCAGCCTGATCATCTGCTCGGTGATGACCTTCGTCGCCTCGCGCGATCGCGGCTGGTTCCTGCTGCCGATCGTCTACAGCTTTGCGATGATCAACCTGGCCTTCGCCAGCTTTATGCCCGGCGAGTTCATTACTCACCTGGAAGCCAGCCCGGAATTGATGGTGCATATCGGCCTGGCGCTATTCTCTTACGCCACCCTGATCATCGCCGCGCTCTACGCCTTGCAGCTCGCCTGGCTCGACTACCTGTTGAAAAACAAGAAGCTGACCTTCAGCGCCGACATGCCGCCGCTGATGAGCATCGAGCGCAAGATGTTCCATATCACCCAGATCGGCGTGGTGCTGCTGACGCTCACCCTGTGCACCGGCCTGCTGTACATGGATAATCTGTTCAGCAAAGAGAACGTGCACAAAGCCGTGCTGTCGATCATGGCTTGGTTCGTGTATATCGTGCTGTTGTGGGGCCATTACCATGAAGGCTGGCGCGGCCGCCGCGTCGTCTGGTTCAGCTTCGCCGGCGCCTTCCTGCTGACGCTCGCCTACTTCGGCAGCCGTCTGATTCAGCAGGTGATGGTGCGCTAAGCCAGCCCGGCCCAATTCTCCCTCTCTATAAGGAATACTGCATTGGAGCATGTGTCGACGGGGACCCTCATCATTATCCTGGTGATCATGATCGTGGTCTCCGCTTACTTCTCCGCTTCCGAAACCGGCATGATGACGCTCAACCGTTATCGCCTGCGTCACCTGTCCAAACAGGGCAACCGCTCGGCGCGTCGGGTGGAGAAGCTGCTGCAAAAACCGGATCGGCTGATCGGCCTGGTGCTGATCGGCAACAACCTGGTCAACATCCTCGCCTCGGCGCTGGCGACCATCGTCGGCATGCGGCTGTATGGCGATCTCGGCGTGGCGATCGCGACCGGCATACTGACCTTCGCCGTGCTGCTGTTCGCCGAAGTGCTGCCAAAGACCTTCGCCGCCCTCTATCCGGAACGTATTGCCTTCCCCAGCAGCGTCCTGCTGGCCCCATTGCAAAAGGTGATGTTCCCGCTGGTCTGGCTGCTCAACGGCATCACCAGCCTGACCTTGCGCCTGTTCGGCATCCGCACCAACGTGCGCATCAGCGACGCCGTCAGCAAGGATGAGCTGCGCACCATCGTGCGCGAATCCCAGTCGCAAATCTCCCGCCGCAATCAGGACATGCTGATCTCGGTGCTGGACCTGGAAAAGGTGACGGTTAACGACATCATGGTGCCGCGCACCGAGATCGTCGGCATCGACGTCAACGACGACTGGAAGTCGATCATGCGCCAGCTGACCCACTCGCCGCACGGCCGCATCGTGCTGTATCGCAGCTCGCTGGACGACGCGATCGGCATGCTGCGCGTGCGCGAAGCCTATCGCCTGATGACCGAGAAAAAAGAGTTCAACAAAGAGAACCTGCTGCGCGCCGCCGATGAAATCTACTTCGTGCCGGAAGGCACGCCGCTCAACGTGCAGCTGGTGAAGTTCCAGCGCAACAAGGAGAAGGTCGGCATCGTGGTCGACGAGTACGGCGACATTCAGGGCCTGGTCACGGTAGAAGACATTCTCGAAGAGATCGTCGGCGACTTCACCACCTCGATGTCACCCACGCTGGCGGAAGAGGTCACGCCGCAGAGCGACGGCTCGGTCTTGATCGACGGTACCGCCAACGTGCGCGAGCTGAACAAAGCCTTCAACTGGACCCTGCCTGCCAACGAGGCCCGCACCGTCAACGGCATGCTGCTCGAAGAGCTGGAAGAGATCCCTGAAACCGGCACCCGGGTGCGTATCGGCCACTACGATATCGACATTCTCGACGTGCAGGGCAATATGATCAAACAGGTACGGGTCACGCCGATCACCTCGCTGCAGTCCAGCGTCGGCCATCACTGACCGCCGGCCAGAAAGTAAAAAAGACGCGAAATCGCGTCTTTTTTTATCTCTGCGGGAAACTCGCGGCTAGATATGCAGTTCCTGCAGCTTCTCTTTCGGCAGCGCCAGCTCGTCGTTGTGGTTAACCACCACGTCGTTATCCAGGATGTGCTTGGCGATCTCCTGCGCTTCTTCCAGCGAGTGCATATGGTAAGTGCCGCACTGGTATTCGTTCAGCTCAGGGATTTTGCGCTGGTCAGTCACTTTCAGCACGTCGGCCATCGCCGCTTTCCACGCATCGGCTACGCGCTGCTCTTCCGGCACGCCGATCAGGCTCATGTAGAAACCGGTACGACAGCCCATCGGGGAGATGTCGATAATCTCCACCCCCTGGCCGTTCAGGTGGTCACGCATAAAGCCGGCGAACAGGTGCTCCAGCGTGTGAATGCCGCGCTCGGGCATCACTTCCAGGTTCGGGCGGCAAAAGCGCAGATCAAACACCGTGATGGTATCGCCATGAGGCGTTTTCATGGTTTTCGCAACGCGGACAGCCGGAGCTGCCATACGGGTATGATCGACGGTAAAGCTATCCAGCAATGGCATTTCGCTACCTCCTCGTAAAAGAGCATTTATTTCGAAACTTTTTTTCCTAACCGGGAAACCTTTTCCAACCCTGCGAGTCTGAGTATGTGAAAGACGCGCATTTGTTATCATCATCCCTGTCATCAGAGATGCATATTTGGCCACATTGATGTGGCCTTTTTCTTTTTCAGCTTCCGCCGTTTTGCTTCAGGAACGCTTCAAAGCTTAGCGTATCATTGGCTTCTATGTCGCGTTGGCGCTGCCACGAGGCTTCCCGCTCTTTATCCAGCTCAGATTCGTTCAGGATTTCCAACGGTTCTTCCAGCAACGTCTGGCGATACTGCTCCGCCAGCTGCAGACCGACGCGCCCGGTGCCTTCCGCCTTCATCGCCTTCAGAATGCGCGCGGAGAAGGTCAGCTCAGGATCGTCGAACGCGGCGACCAGCTCATCGCACACCTGCTGGTATTGACGATTGCCGGCTTCGCCGTCCAACACTTCCGCCACCCGCCGCAGATCGGCGAACAGCGCCTTACCCACTTTTTCCAGCGATTCATGGTTGGCGCCACAGCCGATGCCGATGGTCTGGCCCGGCTTACGCCCTTCCAGAATCACCCGGTTCCAGTTCTTGCGCGTGCACAGCAGTTCATCGCTGCTCATCTCCGGCGCATCGGCCAGCGCGCACCATACCAGGAACAGATCCAGGAAACGCGCCTGCACCGCGTCCACGCCGATCGGCGAGAACGGGTTGATATCCAGCGAACGCACTTCGATGTATTCGATACCGCCACGCAGCAGCGCGTCCGACGGCGTCTCGCCGCTTTGGGTCACGCGCTTCGGTCGGATCGGCGCATACAGCTCGTTCTCGATTTGCAGCACGTTGCTGTTCAGTTGCAGGTAGCGATCGCCCTCTTTCACGCCCAGCTTGGCGAACTCTTCGGAAGGCGTCGCGATCGCCCGCTTCAGACCGGCCACATAGCTGTGTAAATCGTTGAAGGTGATGCCCAAATTGCTCTGCGACTTGTTGGTGTAACCCAGGTCGCTCAGACGCAGCGAGGTGGCGTACGGCAGGTAGCACATCCCCTGCTCGGTGCGCTCGAACGGCAGATTGGTCTCGCGCCCTTTGAGGAACGAAGAACAAATGGCCGGCGATGCGCCGAACAGATAGGGGATCACCCAGCCGAAACGATAATAGTTGCGGATCAGGCGGAAATACCCCGCCGAGATCTGCTCTTTACCACTTTCCGCGTCCTGTACGCCGGCCCAGGCCTGCCAAAACTCCAGCGGCAGCGAGAAGTTGTAGTGCACGCCGGAAATGGTCTGCATTAGCGCGCCGTAGCGATTCTTCAGCCCTTCGCGGTACAGCGTCTTCATGCGGCCGATGTTCGACGAACCGAACTGCGCCAGCTCGATATCCTGCTCGGCTTCGATAAAGCACGGCATGCTGAGCGGCCACATGCGCTCATCGCCGATATTGCGCGCCACGTAACGATGAATATCACGCAGGAACGTCAGCAGGTGGTCGATATTGTCATCAACCGGCGTAATGAACTCTAACAGCGCTTCGGCGAAATCCGTGGTGATCCAGTGGTGCGTCAATGCCGCGCCCAACTTTTCCGGATGCCCGGTGGTCGCCAAGGTGCCGTTCGGCGTGACCCGCAGCGTTTCACGCTCAATGCCGCGACGAATACCTTTTAATGCCTGGGGATGGGCTTCCAACCAAGAAAGCGCCTGTGATACGTCCGGGATCAAATTGACCTCCCGCTTCTAAAAACAATAACTCGTAAGCATACTGAATCCGCACCCGAGAGAATATTGAGTTATATTCACTTGGTTACTGCCACCAGGCGATGCCCTGTACCGTTATCATAGCCAAAACGATGTAACGCAGCGCTTTTCCGATACACAGAAACAGCGCGACAGAGCCCCAGGGCATGCGCAGCCAACCTGCCAACACGCACAACAAATCGCCCACCACCGGCACCCAGCTGAGCAGCAGCGCAGCCGGGCCGAAGCGTTGCAGCCACCCGAGCGCCGTTGCCAGCCCCCGCCGTGGTTTCAACGCCGGTAACAGGCGCCCGATAATGACATTGGTCAAGCCACCCAGCGTGTTGCCCAAGGTCGCGGCCAATACCAGCAACTCCGGCGAGACGCGACTCTGGGTCAGCAAGGCGACCAGAACGATTTCTGAATTTCCCGGCAGCAGCGTCGCACTGAGGAAGCTACTGCCAAATAACGATATTACGGCTAGCGTACTACTCACAGCGTGCGGACGTCTACCACAGCCATACCGGCACTTTTCGCCGCCTGAATGCCAAACTCGGCATCTTCAAACACCACGCATTTTTCCGGCGGCACGCCGATCAGTTCGGCACAGCGCAAGAAGGTGTCCGGCTCCGGTTTATGGCGCTGTACGTCGTCCGCACCGACGATCGCATCGAAGCAGTTGAACAGGCCGAGATGACGCAGCAACATTTCCGCCATGCGGTGCTCGCTGCCGGTACCGACCGCCATCGGACGGCGGCCGTGATAGGACTTCACCACCTCGATCAGCGGCAAGGGACGCACGCTATCCAGCAGCATCGCTTCCACCGCGCGGGTTTTCTCCGCCGCCAGGTGATGGGGATCGAGGTCGGCCTGATGGCTGGCGATAATCGCCTGCGCGATACGCCAGGTCGGTGAACCGCTCAGCGCCACCATGGCCGCTTCATCAAACGTCATGCCATAACGGGACAGCACTTCATGCCACGCTTTACGGTGCGTTGGCTCGGTGTCCAGAATCGTGCCGTCCATGTCGAAAATAAGACCCTGATAGCGGTCGTACATCGTTACTCCATGATCGTTGAGGAAAGAAAACTACTTTAGCGTAAAGCCGATGGGTTGTCGCTGACTGCGTCATAGCGGAATGTGCTGTGCCTAATCGGGCACAAAGGGGAAAGAGGGGGAGATGGATAAAGGTTGAAAAGCGAAAAACCCGCCGAAGCGGGTTTCTCTTAGATGGTGCATCCAGGAGGATTCGAACCTCCGACCGCTCGGTTCGTAGCCGAGTACTCTATCCAGCTGAGCTATGGATGCATGTCTATTTTTTTACTGCTTGCCTGCTTCACTAACGAAGCATGACGGAAAGAATGGTGCATCCAGGAGGATTCGAACCTCCGACCGCTCGGTTCGTAGCCGAGTACTCTATCCAGCTGAGCTATGGATGCAAATGGCGGTGAGGCGGGGATTCGAACCCCGGATGCAGCTTTTGACCGCATACTCCCTTAGCAGGGGAGCGCCTTCAGCCTCTCGGCCACCTCACCATACGCTTCTTTCGAATTGTGCCTAACTTGCTTTAGAGAAGCTCATCGGCACTGCGTGGCGCACATATTACTTTCTCCGACTTTTAAGTCAAACAATTTTTCCCAACTCATGCGCGTTTGCACAATTCGCACCCAACATGGGCGATTTCACGGCAAAAAGGGCGTTTTATCAACAGGCAACCGCAGCATCTGTAGCAACAAAGCAGGGAACTAACCGGGAAAATAATCACGAAAAAGAGAGGGGAGAACGAAAGAAGTGGGTAAAACGATGCAGTAGCGTCTCGTCTGGCAACGAGACGCTGCTTCGGAATCAGTAAGTCGTCTGCTGAGACTTCTCTGCCTGAATGCGCTGATAGATTTCTTCACGGTGAACCGAAACCTCTTTGGGGGCGTTCACACCAATACGCACCTGGTTGCCTTTTACCCCTAGCACAGTGACCGTAACCTCATCGCCAATCATGAGGGTTTCACCAACTCGACGAGTCAGAATTAACATTCTTTGCTCCTTGAAAGATTAAAAGAGTCGGGTCTCTCAGTTTCCCCGTCATTATCCATCATATGTGGTGAAAACGTAAGCCGCGCAACCCACAATAAGTGTAAGCAGACTTGGTCCCACCTCAGATAATGGTAAGTTTAGCCGACCTGAAAAACTTTGTTCCCGCAATTGTAACTAAATTGTGTTAGCACAGTATGAAAACGCCATAATCAACAAAGTATTATGGCGTTTGTGCGTGCTATTTATTTATGTTCACAGCTTCGAGGCCACCCAGGCTTCTACGCTGTTTAACGCCGCTGGCAGGGCGTTGATATCCGTCCCCCCCGCCATCGCCATATCCGGGCGACCACCGCCCTTGCCGCCTACCTGCTGCGCCACGTTGCCGATCAACTCGCCGGCTTTCACGCGGTCAGTCAGATCCTTGGTCACGCCTGCAACCAGGCTGACTTTGTCATCAGCCGTCGTTGCCAACACGATGATGGCCGAACCCAATTGATTTTTCAGGTCATCCACCATGGTGCGCAGCATTTTGGCTTCGACATTGTCCAACTGGCTGACCAACAGCTTCACGCCGTTAACCACTTTTGCCTGGCTGGACAACGACGCGCTTTCCTGCGCCGCCTGCTGATCTTTCAGCTGCTGCAGTTCTTTTTCCAGCGCGCGGGTGCGATCGAGCACCGAGCGCACTTTATCGCTCAGGGTGTTGCTGTCGCCCTTAACCAGCTGTGCAACGTCTTGCAACAAATCGCTTTGCTGGTGCAGCGTAGCGATAGCGCCTGCGCCGGTCACCGCTTCAATACGACGGATGCCCGCCGCGGTGCCCGACTCGCTCAGAATGCGGAACAGACCGATATCACCAGTGCGGCTGGCATGAGTACCGCCACACAGCTCGGTGGAGAAGTCGCCCATGGTCAGTACGCGCACGTTGTCATCGTACTTCTCGCCGAACAGCGCCATCGCGCCCTTCTCTTTGGCATCTTCCAACGCCATCAGCTCGGTCTGCACCGGCAGGTTACGACGCACCTGCTGGTTCACCAGATCTTCCACCGCACGGATTTGTTCCGGCTTCATCGCTTCAAAATGCGAGAAGTCGAAACGCAGATACTTGTCGTTAACCAGCGAGCCTTTCTGCGCGACGTGATCGCCCAACGTTTGGCGCAGCGCAGCGTGCAGCAGGTGAGTCGCGGAGTGGTTCAGACGGATGCTGTTGCGGCGCTCAGCGTCGATCTGCGCATCTACGCGATCGTTCAGCTTCAGCGAGCCCTGCGCCAGCTTGCCTTGATGGCCGATAGCCTGACCGTATTTCTGGGTGTCGTTGACCACAAACTCTATGCCGGCGGCTTTCAGTACACCTTTATCGCCGACCTGGCCGCCGGATTCACCGTAAAACGGCGTCTCATCCAATACCACCACCGCCTCTTCGCCGGCATTGATCTGATCGACCGGCTGGCCGTCGCGGAACAGCGCGATGACCATCGCCTGCTGCTCGTCGTGATCGTAGCCGTTGAACTGGCTGCTGCCATCCACGCGGATCAGGCTATTGTAGTCGGCGCCGAAGCCGCTGGATTCACGCGCGCGGCGGCGCTGCGCTTCCATCGCTTCTTCAAAGCCCGCTTCATCGACTTTCAGGCCACGCTCGCGGCAGACGTCAGCGGTCAGATCGACCGGAAAACCGTAGGTATCGTACAGACGGAAAGCGGTTTCGCCGTCCAGGGTATCGCCCTGCAGCTTGGCCAGCTCTTCGTCCAACAGCGCCAGACCACGCTCCAGCGTGCGGGCAAACTGCTCTTCTTCGGTTTTCAGCACCTGCTCCACCAACGATTGCTGGCGTTTCAATTCGTCGGCGGCCGGGCCCATCACTTCAATCAGTGGTGCCACCAGCTTATAGAAGAAGGTGTCTTTCGCGCCCAGCATGTTGCCATGGCGGATCGCGCGGCGAATGATGCGGCGCAGCACATAGCCGCGGTTTTCGTTAGACGGGATCACGCCGTCCGACACCAGGAAGGCGCAGGAACGGATATGGTCGGCGATAACGCGCAGGGATTTGTTGTCCAGATCGGTCGCGCCGGTCACTTTTGCCACGGCGGCGATCAGGGTACGGAACAGATCGATTTCATAGTTGGAGTTCACATGCTGCAACACCGCCGCGATGCGCTCCAGACCCATACCGGTATCCACCGAAGGTTTCGGCAGCGGCAGCATGGTGCCATCGGACTGGCGGTTGAACTGCATGAAAACGATGTTCCAGATCTCGATGTAGCGGTCGCCGTCTTCTTCCGGGCTGCCTGGAGGGCCGCCCCAGATGTGATCGCCGTGATCGTAGAAAATCTCGGTGCACGGGCCGCATGGGCCGGTGTCGCCCATCTGCCAGAAGTTATCGGAAGCGAAAGGCGCACCCTTGTTGTCGCCGATGCGGATAATACGCTCGGCCGGCACGCCGATTTGCTTCTGCCAGATGTCGAACGCTTCGTCATCGGTTTCATACACGGTGACCCACAGTCGCTCTTTCGGCAGGTTGAACCAGTTTTCACCGGTCAGCAGTTCCCACGCGTAGCTGATCGCGTCGTGCTTGAAGTAATCGCCGAAGCTGAAGTTGCCCAGCATTTCAAAGAAGGTGTGGTGACGAGCGGTATAACCGACGTTTTCCAGGTCGTTATGCTTGCCGCCTGCGCGCACGCAGCGCTGCGAGGTGGTGGCACGGGAATAGGCGCGTTTGTCCAGCCCCAGGAAAACATCCTTAAATTGGTTCATGCCGGCATTGGTAAACAGCAATGTCGGATCATTGTTAGGCACCAGGGAGCTGCTCGCTACAACCTGATGACCCTTACTATGAAAGAAATCGAGAAACGCTTGACGGATCTCAGCGGTGCTCTTGCTCATAATTTTCCTGGAAAGGCTAGAATAACGACACGTGAGCCGGTGACGCGTCATCCCGACGATGACAACCAGCTCACGAACAAAAAGTGGGGATAAGATAAATTTTCTTCAGAGGGAAGTAAAACCCCGTGTGCGCTCATTGCGCAAAATCACGGTAAATTGACTGAATTTCTTCCTGGAAGAAGCCGCGATAGAGCAGATAGCGCTGCACTTTGGCTTTCTCTTTCCAGTCGGTTGGCAACGCATCGCCAAATTTTCGCTGCGCCACCTGTTTCGCCTGTTCACACCAGTCGATGTCGCATTCCGCCAGCGCGTCCTGCACCAGCGCTTTGTCGACGCCCTTTTGCATCAGTTCGCTGCGGATGCGCTGCGCACCGTAACCTTTGCGGCTGCGGCTGCCAATGTAGCTGTGGGCGAAACGCTTATCGTCCAGCCAATTATGCTGATAACAGTAGGCGATAACCTGCTCGATCAGCGCAGGATCCACCGGCTCTTCAGCCACCGGCGGTGATGCCGGCGCATGTGGCTTCTTACCGCCAAAACGGGCTTTCGCCACAAACGGCTGCGCCGCAAGTTTGCGGCGCAGTTCAGCTTCACTATGATCGCGTTGCGACAGCAGGCGCATGGCGCGGCTTAGCAAGTCATTCATCATTCAAGCCTGAATTTATGGGATATGCGCCACACGAACGGCGGCGCACATCTTCAGCGATTAGAACTGCTCGCTGGTTTCCGCTTCATCGTCTTCGAAGTCGTCACCGGAGGCAGCCACCAGCTCACCGCCGCTGTGCAGCAGCAGATCGCGCAGCTTCTTATCCAGCTCGGCAGCGATAGCCGGGTTTTCTTTCAGGAAGTTACAGGCGTTCGCCTTGCCCTGACCGATTTTCTCGCCGTTATAGCTGTACCAGGCGCCGGCTTTTTCGATCATCTTGTGCTTCACGCCCAGATCGACCAGCTCGCCACGGCTGTTGATGCCTTCGCCGTACATGATTTGGAACTCAGCCTGCTTGAACGGCGCAGCGATTTTGTTCTTCACCACTTTCACGCGGGTTTCGCTGCCCACCACTTCGTCGCCCTCTTTGATGGCGCCGATGCGGCGGATATCCAGACGCACCGAAGCGTAGAACTTCAGGGCGTTACCGCCGGTCGTGGTTTCCGGGTTGCCGAACATCACACCAATTTTCATACGGATCTGGTTGATGAAGATCAGCAAGGTATTGGCGTTTTTCAGGTTGCCGGCCAGCTTACGCATCGCCTGGCTCATCATGCGTGCCGCCAGGCCCATGTGCGAATCGCCGATTTCACCTTCGATTTCCGCCTTCGGCGTCAGCGCCGCCACGGAGTCGACGATGATGACGTCAACCGCGCCGGAGCGGGTCAGCGCATCACAGATTTCCAGCGCCTGCTCGCCGGTGTCCGGCTGGGAGCACAGCAGGTTGTCGATATCGACGCCCAGCTTTTTCGCATAGATAGGATCCAGCGCATGCTCGGCATCGATGAACGCACAGGTTTTGCCTTCGCGCTGCGCAGCGGCGATCACCTGCAGCGTCAGGGTAGTTTTACCGGACGATTCCGGGCCGTAGATTTCGACGATGCGGCCCATCGGCAGGCCGCCGGCGCCCAGAGCGATATCGAGTGACAGTGAGCCGGTGGAGATCGTTTCCACATCCATGGAGCGGTCTTCACCCAGGCGCATGATGGAGCCTTTGCCGAACTGTTTCTCAATCTGGCCCAGTGCCGCAGCTAACGCCTTTTGCTTGTTCTCATCAATAGCCATTTTTGCTCCTTCGTTTCGCAATGCCGGTGTTACCCCACACTGCCACTGAATGTATGTTGTGCAGGAAATGTCACTAATTATACTGTATGGTCATACAGTATCAAGCCTAATTTACAAAAATTCGTCGATGGCAGTTTGCAGCGCGAAAATCGTCGCCTGCAGCCGCACCGCATCGCGGTCGCCCTCGAATTGCATCTTGCGCGACAGGCCCCGGCCATCGCTGCCGGCGAAGCCGAACCACACGGTGCCGACCGGCTTTTCCGCGCTGCCGCCGTCCGGGCCGGCGATGCCGCTCACCGACAGCGCCAGATCGGCCTGCGCCGCCCGCAGCGCCCCTATCGCCATCTCGCGCACTACCTCTTCGCTGACCGCGCCGTGCGCCGCCAGCGTGGCTTCGCTTACCCCCAGCAGATCATGCTTCGCCGCATTGCTGTAGGTGACGAAACCACGATCGAAATAGGCGGAGCTGCCGGCAATATCGGTAATGGCCTTGGCGATGCCGCCGCCGGTGCAGGATTCCGCGCAGGTGATCCAGCGGCCCTGGGCCTTCAGTTTCTCCCCCACCAGCGCGCTGAGCCGGCGCAGTTGGTTTTCACTCATAACTCCTCCCTCGCGAATTCAGGTATATGCGCCCGATAGTAGCATTTATCAAGGCGACGCGGCGGCCGACGCGTGGAAATGCGCAGCGCCTCGCAGGAGGTGCGGTTTTAAGCGCCCGGCCAAGCTGCTAGTATCAAAAGAAGCGCCCCATTGAGCGGCGGCGCACCAGCACAAGGAACATCACGGAGGCGGCACGCTGCGGCAGCGGCCTCAGGGCGCACCAGAAGAGATTAGGATGATAGCGTGAAAAAAACGTTGGGCGTATTCTTGCCGTTGTACACCACCACCCTGCTGCTGCTGTTGGGCTCGGGCCTGCTCACCACCTACGTCTCGCTGCGGCTGGCCTCTATCCACGTCAGCAGCGCGCTGATCGGCGCCATCATCGCCGCCAACTACATCGGGTTAGTGATCGGCGGCAAGGTCGGCCACTTCCTTATCGCCCGCGTCGGGCATATCCGCGCCTACGTGGCCTGCGCCGGCATCATTACCGCTGCGGTGCTGGGGCACGGCCTGACGGAGTTCATTCCCGCCTGGGTCGCGCTACGCTTGGTGATCGGGCTGTGCATGATGTGTCAGTACATGGTGCTGGAAAGCTGGTTGAACGACCAGGCGGAGTCCAACCAGCGCGGCATGGTGTTCGGCTTTTATATGGCGGCGACCTATCTCGGCATGTCGCTGGGCCAGATCGTGCTGATGCTGCAAAGCAGCCTGGGCATCGCCACGCTGCTGGTGATCGCGCTGTGCTTCGCGCTCTGTCTGGTGCCCATCGCTCTCACCACGCGCACCAATGCGCGCCATATGTCGCCGGCGCCGATGGAGCTGCGTTACTTTGTCGGCGCCATTCCCAAGGTGCTGGCCACCACGTTGGTGATCGGCATGGTAGTGGGCTCGTTTTACGGGCTGGCGCCAGTTTATGCCAGCCTGCAGTCCTTAACCACTCAACAAACTGGCCTGTTCATGGCACTGGCCATCTTCGCCGGGCTGGTGGCGCAGTTCCCACTCAGCTGGCTGTCGGATCGCTATAGCCGCCCGTTGCTGATGCGACTCAACGCTATTTTCCTGATCGTGGCGGCGCTGCCGCTGGCGCTGCTGCCGCACATCGATTTTCCGCTGCTGCTGGCGGTGGGATTCGTCGTCAGCATGCTGCAGTTTACGCTCTACCCGTTGGTAGTGGCGCTTGCCAACGATCTGATTGAGCCGGAGCGCCGCGTCTCGCTGGCCGCCTGTCTGCTGATGGCGTTCGGCGTCGGCGCCAGCATCGGGCCGCTGGCGGTCGGCGCGCTGATCGAGCCGCTTGGCGGCAATATCCTGTACGCCTTCTTCGCCCTGTGCGGCGTGCTGCTGGCGGCCCTCAGCCGCACGGCGAAAGCGAAGGAACCGCAGCTGGCGCAGGACGCGCCGGTGCCGCACATTGCGCTGCCGGACAGCCTCGCCAGTTCGCCGCTGTCGCCGGCGCTCAATCCGACCTTCGATGAGCAGATCATTCACGACACCATGCCGCCGCCGGAAGCGGCGCCCGATGTCGAGGAGCCGCAGCCCGAAGAACAGGAGGAGGAACCCTTGCCTCAGGGGGCCGATCCGCAAGAGGACACCGGCCTGAAAAAGGCGCACGCCATGCTGTAAACGGCAGCGCTACAGATCCTGGAAGGAGCCCAGCATAAAACCGCGTTCGGCGATCGCCGCTTTCAGCGTCGGCGCGGTCAACACATCCAGCTCGACGAGGCGCGGGTGGCAGTATTTGCTCTGCAGGATCGTCGCATCGAGGAACGCCGGGTGGCACATCATTTCCAATGACTCGGCGCCCTGCTCGTCGGCGCGCGCCAACCGCTGCAGGAACAAGGCTTCGGAAATCATTTCACCGTAGAACCCCGCGTCAAACGCGTCGGTGCTGCAGGGCGTCTGCAACGCAATATCGCGCCGCTGCGCCTCTTCGCGATCGAGGCGCAGCGGCAGACCCTGCGCCTGCGCAAACGCCTCCACCAGCGGGTAAATCTGCGGCTGCATGTGCACATGATGGTGGCTGTCGATGTGCGTTGG
This sequence comes from Serratia montpellierensis, assembly GCF_020858655.1. Taxonomy (NCBI): domain Bacteria; kingdom Pseudomonadati; phylum Pseudomonadota; class Gammaproteobacteria; order Enterobacterales; family Yersiniaceae; genus Serratia; species Serratia montpellierensis. The sequence goes on along the minus strand of NZ_VOSN01000002.1, from coordinate 552,825 downwards.
CGGCCTGCCGAACAGCGTCACAAACCGCGCGAACTGACGCTGAAGCTCCTCCTGAATCTCGTCCAGCTGCAGCTCGCCGGCCTCGGCGCGGCCCCACAGCCATTTGCCCAGCTCGCCATGTTCATTGACCAGCGAAGGCATGGCGCCCAACGGCCTGCCATGCGTCAAAACGAAATGCAGCCCGATCGGCAATCCCGGATATTGCCGGCTGAGCGCGGCCGCGTGCTGGGCGCCGCCGCCGTTCACCATCGCCGTGGTGGAGGAAACGACGCCATGCTGATACGCCTCGATGACGCCGTAGTTCTGTCCTTTGCTCAGGCCGAAGTCGTCGGCATTCACGATCAGTAGTTTTTCCATAATGGCTCCCGCAGGATGAATTTTCGGCAAGGGAAGGCCGACCGACCGGCGCGGCATTCCCCTTCTCGAAGGTAAAAATCGAATGATTAACCGGCCGGCGGCCTAAAGCTCATCGGCATATCGGCGTTGATACTGATCGGGAGCGGCCCTAAAGAGGGCCGTAACACTTTTTTCGGTAGTTGCCTGGGGTCACGTCGGTGAGCCGCTTAAAGTTTTTAATGAACAGACTGACGTCGCCATAGCCGGAATCAAAGGCGATATCGGAAACCGAATAGTTGGTGACCTCCAGCTGCGTCTTGGCGAAGTTGATGCGGATCTCGTTGATCACCTGCATCGGCGTCTTATGGTAGTAGCGCCGCATCGCCCGGGTCAGATACTCCTGGGTTTTCCCCGACAGCGCCACCATGTTCGCCAACGCCCTTTCGCCGAACATCGCCTTGTCATGCATGCCGGCCAGGGTGTTCTTCAGCCACTGCGGGATATCGTCGCCGCCGTCATTGTCTTCTTTATAATGACGAATACGGCTGATCACATAGAAGGTCAGCGTTTCGAGAAATTCGGCGAAGTCATCCTCGTGAAACTGCGGCGAACTCACCACCGATTCGATATAGGCCAAAAACTCGTTTCTCAGGCTGTAGGCCTGCGAGGCGACAAAGCAACGCGGCAGCTGCTGCAAATAGTGCTCTTCAAAGAACGCCTTGCTGACCGCCACGTTGAAGATTTTCGTCGCGCCGAATTCGTAAAAGCTCTGGTGGTAGGAGCCGATAGGGATAAAGACGAAATCCCCGCGTTCCAGCAGCACCCGCTTGCCGTTGATCTCCTGATAGCATTTGCCGCTCAGCACGATGGTGAACTCGTAATAGTCGTGCTGATGCAGCCCGGTGGCGCTTTCCACCTTGTTATAGATAAACAGGTGAAAATCTTTGCAGTTAAAGAAATCCTGCTCGCGAATCAGCTTCACGTCGCTCGCACTCAGCGAAATTCGGTTATCGGACACGGCGCCGGCCTCCCGTTAGTCAAACCCGTTGCGTCTGGCCGCCTCGGCAAACCAGTAGCCGCTTTTCTTGATGGTGCGGCGTTGATCAGCCCGATCCAACCGTACCAGACCATAACGATTCTTGTAGGCGTTCAGCCAGGACCAGCAGTCGATAAAGGTCCACAGATGATAGCCCTTGCACTGCGAACCTTCTGCCAGCGCGCGGTGCAGCCACTTCAGGTGCTCGCGAATAAAGTCGATGCGGTAATCGTCCTCCACCCGCCCATCGGCGCCGATAAACGCCTCTTCGCCCTCGACGCCCATGCCGTTTTCCGAAATATAACAGGGCAGATTGCCGTAGTTCTCTTTCAGATCCATCAGGATGTCGTACAGCCCCTTCTCGTAGATCTCCCAGCCGCGGTGCGGATTGATTTTACGGCCCGGCATTGCATAGTAACTGAACAAATCCTCCGGCGATGCGATCGGCCCCTCGGCACGACGCCCCACTTTCGCCTGTACCCTGCGCGGCTGGTAGTAGTTGACGCCGAGGATATCCACCACGCCGCCTTCGATCAGTTGCGCATCCTGCGGCTCGCAGTAGGGCATCAGCCCATGGCGCTCCAGCAAGTGCAGCAACGCCGCCGGATAACGCCCTTTGGCGACCGGGTCGAGGAAACTGCGGTTGAGCAACAGATCGGCGTCGTGTGCGGCCTGCCGATCCTCCGGCGCGTCGGAGCGCGGATAGGTCGGGCTCAGATTCAGAATGATGCCGATGCTCCTCGGCAGCCCGCGCGCTCTGAAACGCTGCACCGCCATGGCATGCGCCAGTACGCTGTGATACGCCACGGTGACCGCCCGTTTGAAGTCCACCACGCAAGGGTAGTGCAAGTCATTCAGGTAACCGGCCTCCACCGGCACGATCGGCTCGTTGAAGGTGAACCAGTGGGTGACCCGATCGCCAAACAGACCGAAGCAGATGTCGGCGTAACGCGCATAGGCTTCGACCACCGCCCGGTTTTCCCAGCCACCGTGCTGCTGCATGCACAGCGGCATATCGAAGTGATAGAGATTGATAAACGGGGTGATGCCCTGCGCCAGCAGCTCGTCGATCATCGTGTTATAGAACGCCACCGCCTGCGGGTTCACCTCGCCGTCGCCGTCCGGGATCAGCCGCGACCACGAAATCGACGTTCTGAAGGTATTGTGACCCAGCGTTTTGAGCAGCCCGATATCGGTGCGGAAATGGTCGTAAAAGGTCGAGGCCTCGTCCGGCCCCACCCGATCGTGAAAGCGCTCGGGCGCGATCTCGTACCAATAGTCGAAGATATTGCGGCTCTTGCCGTCCCGCGCGGCCGCCCCTTCAGACTGCGGCGCGGAGGTGGCGCTGCCCCACCAAAACCCGTCGGCAAATTGATATTCCATACTCGCGTTCCTCGCGGGGCGGCCGCACCGCCCCGTTCCACAGTTAGAATTTCAGCGCCTTGGCGATGTCTTCTTCGCTTTCCGTCGCCGCGTCGATCTGGCTTTGCGCCTTGTTGGAGATCGCCACGAACGGCAGATAAATCACGGTGGCGACTGCCAGGTTGAACAGGCTCAGCAACATGGCCATGATGCTGCCGTTGGTGTTGAAGAACGCACCCAGGCCGACCGGCATGGTCCAAGGCGCGATGTTGGTGATCGGCGGGATCAGCCCGGAGTAATAAGCCAGCGAGGTGATAAAGGTCAATACCGGCTGCACCAGGATGAACGGAATGAACATCACCGGGTTCATGATCACCGGCAGGCCGAACAGAATCGGTTCGTTGATCTGGAAGATGCCGGATGGCGTCGCCAGTTTGGCGACCTGGCGGTAATCTTCGCGGCGCGAGGCGATGAAGATGGCGATAATCAGACCCAGCGTCGAGCCGGTGCCGCCAAGGTAGATGTAGGAGTCGACGAACGGCTTCGCCCACATATGGAACTCTTTCCCGGCGGCCACCGCCGCTTCGACCGAACCGTATTTGTTATACAGCTCCACGTTTTCCAGCGCGAACGGCGTCATGATGCCGCTGTCCAGCGCCGCCAGCGCCATGGAGCCGTGCACCCCGAAGAACCACAGCAGCGAGGAGAACAGCACGTACACCCAGCCCACCACGCTGCCCATCTTGGCCAGCGGCGCCGAAATGCCGTCCATGATGATCTGGTGGAAGTTGGTGCCCCAGTGCGCCAACGCGAACGCCACCAGCCCCATGATGGAGAGAATGATGAAACCGGGGATCAGCGCCGAGAAAGAGCGCGACACCGAAGCCGGCACGCTGTCCGGCAAGCTGATCACCCAGTTGCGCCGCACGATGAAAGCAAACATCTCAGCCACCGCCAGCCCGATCACCATACCGGAAATGATGTTGGCGCCGCCCAGCCAGTTGGCGCCCACCGCATAGGCCTCGCCGACGTTGAACGGCGTGACGGTCATGAAGGCCGCCACCGCCAGCAGCGCCGAGGCCAGTGGATCGACCTTGCGCTCTTCGGCCAACGCCATGCTGATAAAGAACGGCGTCATCAGGGACATGATCCCCAGCGTACCGTTATAAACGCTGCCGCCAATGCTCTTCAGGCTATTCAGCGTCTCTATGGTGGAGGCGTCCAACCTTACGCCCAACGAATAGAAAAACGATCCCTCGCCGAAGCTCAGGAACACGTTGTTGATCAACACGAACATCGCCCCGGTCAAGGTCAGCGGCATCAGGCGGATAAAGCCGTTCTTGATGGCGTTGACGTGGGGCTGCTTACCGATTTTTACGGCGAAAGGCAGGATAACCTTCTCGAGCGAGGCAATGAGGGTATTCACGGCGGCCTCCTGTTATTGATTGGCTTTCTTGATGGCGGCCACCGCGGCCTTCAGTACGCCCAGTCCATCGACCTTGCCGTACAGCAGCGGATCGATGACTTCAACGGGTTTATTGGGCAGCTGTTTTTGCACTTCCGGCAAGGTGTAGGCGATTTGCGGCCCCAACAGGATCAGGTCCGCTTCAATGCCCTTCTCTGCGGCCAGCGCTTCCGGATAGGCGGCGATGATCACCGGCACTTCATATTTTTCGGCCTGCGCCTTCATTTTTGATACCAACAGGGAAGTGGACATACCGGCAGAACAAAACAGATAGATTTTTTTCTTTTCCATACCAAGCACCTCAGATAATCAAAAAAACCCCGTGTTATTTGTATGCCAGATGCAATCACGATTGCTTCACGCACATTCCTTATGAAAATTTCCGTCACGTTGCCCTGGTTACAGACAGTATACGGAGCATGAAAAACGGATCGGTAAGCCAGGAGGAAACACAACCGTCTCTCATTGACCTGGCGGATTGACCCCCTTCACATTTCGCATAAAAAAATAGTGTGATCGGGCTCTCAAATAACTGAAAAAAGCTCAGAGTATTCGCAAAAAATACTCAAATAACAATTATAAACAGCAGGTTATTAACTCGCTGAGAATTTAAGGGTTTATTTGCGCCCGAGCAAACGGCGTGGGAATAAAAATAGTTCAAGCTTGATTCGCCTACTGCCATCCGAACGCGATGGCAGGCGAGGAGGATTACACGGGCAGACGCAGCAACTCGATCACCGTGGCCAGCGCCACGGAATGGTTCCTGCGGTTGGGGTAATAGAGGTAAAAACCGGGAAACGGCGCACACCAGTCGGCCAACACCCGCCGCAGCCGCCCGCTCGCCAGGTGTTCTTCCACCTCCTGTTCGATAGCGAAAGCGATGCCGACGTGCGCCAACGCCGCCTGCAGCAACAGCCTGGCGTCATCCACGATAAGCGGGCTGTTAACCGCCACGGAAAACCGCTGCTCGCCCTGCTGAAATCCCCATTTGTAGCGCTCGCCCGAAGAGGCCTTGCGCCAACCGATGCAGCGGTGCTGCAGCAAATCCTGCGGATGCGTCGGTTCGCCGTGCCGTTGAAAATAGTCCGGCGTGGCGACGATGGCAAAACGCAGATCCGGCGTCAGGCGCACCGCGCGCATATCGTTGTGCAGATCCTCGCCGAGCCGAATACCGGCGTCAAAGCCTTGCTCGACGATGTTGGCGAACCCCTCGTCCGCCACCACCTCCAGCGTAATGCCGGGGTACTCGCTGGCCAACCGCCCCAGATGCGGCACGATGGCGAGATCGATCGCCGAACGCGGCGCGTTGATACGCACCAGGCCGCGTGGCCCTTCGCGAAACGCATTCAGGCTCTCCAGCGCGGCGTCGATGTCGGTAAAGGCGGGCACCAACTGTGCCAGCAGATGCTCACCGGCCTCCGTCGGCGAGACGTTGCGGGTGGTGCGATTCAGCAGGCGAATGCCCACCTGCGCTTCCAATTCGCGCAGGGTGTGGGTCAGCGTCGGCGGCGTCACGCCCAATCGGGCGGCGGCACGGCGGAAGCTGCGTTCACTGGCGATAGCCACGAAGGCCGCCAGGCCGGACAATTCGGGTTTCTTCATGCTATTAATATAAATTATCTAATAGTGAGATGAATTTTTAGCGGATAGTTATCCGTCATCTAACAACATAGCATTGCGATCGAACCCATTACCAGGTATCGAAGCGATGATTAATGCTACAGCTCCAACTCATGAAACACCGCGCCGTTTGGCGGACAAAGTCGTACTGGTGAGCGGCGGCGGTAGCGGTATCGGCCGCGCTGCGGCGCTGGCCTATGCCCGCGAAGGTGCCAACGTCGCGCTGGTCGGCCGTCGCGCGGCGGAAATCGAAGCCACGGCGCGCGACATCGCGCTGGCCGGCGGCGACGCCCTGCCCATCGTGGCCGACGTCTCCCAGGAAGACGATATCCGCAGGCTGCTCGCCACGGTGAGCGCCCACTACGGCCGGCTCGACGTCGCCTTCAACAACGCCGGCATCATCGGCAACTTCGCCCCCATCACCGAACAGAGCAGCGAGGATTTTGACCGCGTGATCGCCATTAACCTTCGTGGCGTCTGGCTGGCGATGAAATACGAGATTGAAACCTTCCTGGCACAGCATTCAGGCGGCGTGATCATCAACACGTCCTCCTGGCTGACCCACGGCGCGCTGGCCGGCTCATCCAGCTACTCCGCCAGCAAAGGGGCGCTCGATGCGATGATCCGCGCGGTGGCGCTCGAATACAGCGGCCAGGGCATCCGCGTCAACAACATCAACCCCGGCATCATCGACACGCCGATGGCGCGCGGCAGCGTGGCCGACAACGCGGCGTTCGCGCCCTTTATCGCCCACACGCCCGCCGGCCGCCTGGGCGAATCGGAAGACATCGGCGATGTGGCGCTGTGGCTGGCGACGGACGAAGCCCGCTTCATCACCGGCCAAAGCCTGCTGGTGGACGGCGGTTACACCATCGCCGGCATGCGCTGAGGAGACGACGCCATGAACTACGTACGGCTTGGCGACAGTGGCCTGCAGGTGTCCCGCCTCTGCCTGGGCTGCATGACCTACGGCGATCCGGCCTGGCGGCCCTGGGTGCTGAAAGAAGATGAAGCGCGCCCCTTTATCCGCGAGGCGCTGGAAGCGGGCATCAATTTTTTCGATACCGCCAACATTTACTCCGGCGGAGAAAGCGAGCGCATTCTCGGCCGCGCGCTGAAGGCGTTCGCCCGCCGTGAAGACGTGGTGATCGCCACCAAAGCCTACTTTCCGATGGACGCGCAGCCGAACAGCCGCGGACTGTCGCGCAAGCACCTGCTGCACAGCGTCGACGCCTCCTTGCAGCGGTTGGGGACGGATTATCTCGATCTGTTCGTGCTGCACCGCTTCGACACCGAAACGCCGATCGAAGAAACTGCCGACACCTTCGACGGCCTGGTGCGGGCGGGCAAAATCCGCTATCTCGGCGCCTCTTCGCTGCGCGCCTGGCGCCTGATGAAAATGCTGGCCTTTCAACGTCAACACCGCCTGGCGCCGTTTATTTCGCTGCAAAGCCAATACAACCTGGTGACGCGTGAAGACGAAGAGGAGCTGATCCCGCTGTGTCTGGAGGAGGGCCTTGGCCTGACGCCCTGGTCGCCGCTGGCCCGCGGCGTACTGGCCGGTTCCGGCAGTGGCGGCACGCTGCGCGCCGCCACCGACGAACAGGTCCCCCGTTGGTATAACGGCAGAAAGGAGGTAGAGCGCACCGTCGATGCGGTAGCGGAGGTGGCGGCCGCGCGCGGCGTTCCACCGGCGCAGATCGCGCTGGCCTGGCTGTTGGCCAGACCCGGCGTGACGTCACCGCTGGTGGGCATGTCCAAGCCGCATCATCTGCAGGATGCGCTGGCAGCGCTCACCCTCAGGCTATCGCCGGAAGACGTCGCCGCACTGGAGGCGCCAATGGCACAGGCTGCCCGCCCCGAGCGCTGGTAGCTCCTTTTCCCCCATTCCCGGAGAGAAACATGTCATACGCTGTTACCGCGCGAGCGGCGTTGTTCACCCTCGCTACCGCACTCACTCTTAGCCCACCGGCGCAGGCAGCCGTCAGCGCAGACTGCACAGAAAGCAGCATAACGCTGCCGCCCGGCGCGCTTTACCCCAACGGCATCGCCCGCGCAGCGGACGGTACGCTGTATGTCGGGCTGATCACCAGCGGCAACGTGCTGCGCAAACGGCCGGGTAAAGCGTGGGAAACCTTTTTCCCCGGTGCGGACACGGTGTTCGCCTCAAATGCGCTGCGGCTGGACGAACGGCGCGGGCTGCTGTGGGGCAATTCGCCGGACTTTCTCTCCGGCGGCAAAGCGCGCGCCAACCGCATCTATGCGCTGAACGTCGCGGATGGCACCCTCAACCGCAGCCTGGCGCTGCCGGCGGGAGAAATGGGCAACGATATCGTGCTCGGCGCAGACGGCACGGTGTACGTAACGGAAACCCGCGGCGGCGGCATCCTGCGCCTGCGGCCGGGCGAAACGGCATTCAGTACGCTGTATCGGGATCCGCAATTGGCGGCTCCCAGCGGGTTGGGGGCCGCCGGGATCGTGCTGCTCGACGACCGGCTGATGGCAGTCACCAATTTCGGCACCAGTAAGCTCTACACCCTCAGCTATAACGATCCAAAGCCGCAGTTGACGGAAATGCAGCTGCCGCGCCTGATTGAAAACCCGGACGGGATGGGATTGGCACCGGACGGCGCGCTGATCGTGCTGGAAAACGGGATCCAGAGTGGCCAAGGGCGGATCCTGCGGATCCCGTCACCCAAGGCGGCAGGGATGCACCAGCTTGAGGTCTTGCGCGAAGGCATGGAGTCGCCGGTCAACCTGACTATCACCCCACAAGGCTGCGCCTTCGTCAGCGAGTCGCGCATCCGCTACCGTCTGCTGCCCGGCCATGAAACCGAAGTGCCCGACAGCTTCCGCCTCTATCAACTGCCCTTGCCTCTCACCGCCGCGCAATAACCTCTCCAGCACCACTGCGGGCGGCGACACTTGCGTTGTTGCCCGCAGGCGAACAACAATCTCGCTGCGTTACAAACCGGCCTTGCGCAGCGCTTCCCATTTTTACCTGTGACAGCCGATTGCCCGCTGGGCTAGTATAAGCGTCTGTGCAAACCTTGGGTTTGAGCGCGCCGTTTGGCGTTTTGATGATTTGATTTGCGCCGCCCGGCAAGCGCTAAAAGGGGCGGCGCCTGCTGAAACAATGTGATAGCGAATGACGACAATGAAAATCACAATGACCTTTACATTCAATGGATTGGAAAAATAATCGCATGAATAGCACCGATAAACTCGATTCGCACACGCCGATGATGCAGCAGTACCTGCGCCTCAAGGCCCAGCATCCTGAAATCCTGCTGTTCTACCGCATGGGCGACTTCTACGAGCTGTTTTACGACGACGCCAAGCGCGCTTCCCAACTGCTGGATATCTCGCTGACCAAACGCGGCGCCTCGGCGGGCGAACCGATCCCGATGGCCGGCGTGCCGCACCACGCGGTAGAGAACTACCTGGCCAAGCTGGTGCAGCTCGGCGAGTCCGTCGCCATCTGTGAGCAGATCGGCGATCCGGCCACCAGCAAAGGGCCGGTCGAGCGCAAAGTGGTGCGTATCGTCACCCCCGGCACCATCACCGACGAAGCGCTGCTGCAAGAACGCCAGGACAACCTGCTGGCGGCGATCTGGCAGGATGCGCGTGGCTTCGGTTATGCCACGCTGGACGTTAGCTCCGGCCGCTTCCGCGTCGCCGAGCCGCAGGATCTGGAAACCATGGCCGCCGAGCTGCAGCGCACCAATCCAGCCGAGCTGCTCTACCCGGAAACCTTCGAACAAATGGCGCTGATCGAACAACGCCACGGCCTGCGCCGCCGCCCGCTGTGGGAATTTGAACTGGAGACCGCACGCCAGCAGCTCAACCTGCAGTTCGGCACCCGCGATCTGACCGGCTTTGGCGTCGAGCAGGCGCACCAGGCGCTGCGCGCCGCCGGCTGCCTGCTGCAGTACGTCAAAGATACCCAGCGCACTTCACTGCCGCACATTCGCGGCATCACTATGGAGCGCCAGCAGGACGGCATCATCATGGACGCCGCGACCCGCCGCAACCTGGAACTGACGCAGAGCCTGTCCGGCGGCAACGACAACACGCTGGCGGCGATCCTCGATCGCACGGTCACGCCGATGGGCAGCCGCATGCTGAAACGCTGGCTGCACATGCCGACCCGCGATATCAAGGTTCTCACCGCCCGCCAACAGGCGATCGGCACATTGCAAGAGCTGTTCGCCGATCTGCAGCCTTCGCTGCGCCAGGTGGGCGATCAGGAGCGAATTTTGGCGCGCCTGGCGCTGCGTACCGCGCGTCCGCGCGATCTGGCGCGCATGCGTCATGCTTTCCAGCAACTGCCGGACATCCGCGCGCTGCTGCAAGACGTGGACACCCCGCACGTGCAGCAGTTGCTGTCGCAGGTGGGCCAGTTCGACGAGCTGCGCGAGCTGCTGGAACGCGCGGTGATTGAATCGCCGCCGGTATTGGTGCGCGACGGCGGCGTGATCGCCCCCGGTTACAACAGCGAGCTGGACGAGTGGCGCGCGCTGGCCGACGGCGCCAGCGACTACCTCGACCGGCTGGAGATCCGCGAGCGTGAAAAGCTGGGGCTGGACACGCTCAAGGTCGGTTTTAACGGCGTACACGGCTACTATATTCAGGTGAGCCGCGGCCAAAGCCACCTGGTGCCGATTCATTATGTACGCCGCCAGACGCTGAAAAACGCCGAGCGCTACATCATCCCGGAATTGAAAGAGTACGAAGACAAAGTGCTCACCTCCAAGGGCAAGGCACTGGCGATCGAGAAAAGCCTGTACGACGAGCTGTTCGATCTGCTGCTGCCGCACCTGGCGGAACTGCAGCAAAGCGCCGCCGCACTGGCCGAGCTGGACGTGCTGGCCAACCTGGCCGAGCGCGCCGATACCCTGAACTACGCTTGCCCGACCATGAGTGAGCAGCCGGGGATCCGCATTACCGAAGGTCGCCACCCGGTGGTGGAGCAGGTGCTGAGCGAGCCGTTTATCTCAAACCCGCTCACCCTGTCGCCGCAGCGCCGCATGCTGATCATTACCGGCCCGAACATGGGCGGTAAAAGCACCTATATGCGGCAAACGGCGCTGATCGTGCTGATGGCGCACATCGGCAGTTACGTCCCCGCCACCAAGGCCACTATCGGCCCGGTGGATCGCATCTTCACCCGCGTCGGCGCGGCGGACGATCTGGCTTCCGGCCGCTCCACCTTCATGGTGGAGATGACCGAAACCGCCAACATCCTGCACAACGCCACCGAGCACAGCCTGGTGTTGATGGATGAAATCGGCCGCGGCACCTCCACCTACGACGGCCTGTCGCTGGCCTGGGCCTGCGCCGAGAACCTGGCTAACCGTATCAAAGCGATGACGCTGTTCGCCACCCACTACTTCGAGCTGACGACGCTGCCGGAGAAAATGGAAGGCGTGGTCAACGTGCATCTGGACGCGCTCGAACATGGCGACACCATCGCCTTCATGCACAGCGTGCAGGACGGTGCCGCCAGCAAAAGCTATGGCCTGGCGGTCGCCGCACTGGCCGGCGTGCCGCGCGACGTCATCAAGCGCGCCCGCCAGAAGCTGCGCGAGCTGGAGTCTATCTCCAGCCACACCGCATCGGGCAGCGTCGATGCCACCCAGATGACGCTGTTGCAGGAAGAGACCTCGCCGGCGGTAGAAGCCCTGGAGGCGCTGGATCCGGATTCCCTGTCGCCGCGCCAGGCGCTGGAATGGATCTACCGGCTGAAAAATATGGTGTAGTCTGGCCCAAACGCATCAAAAAAAACGGTGAGCATCATGCTCACCGTTTTTATTTGATGCGGTTCAACAACCGGCGTTATTCGCGGAACAGCGCCTCAATGCTCAGCCCCTGCATCTGCAGAATCTCACGCAGACGGCGCAGACCTTCAACCTGAATCTGACGGACACGCTCGCGCGTCAGGCCAATCTCCCGGCCTACGTCTTCCAGCGTCGCCGCTTCATAGCCCAGCAGGCCGAAACGACGCGCCAACACTTCACGCTGTTTGGCGTTCAGTTCGAACAACCATTTGACGATGCTTTGCTTCATATCGTCGTCTTGCGTGGTGTCTTCAGGCCCGTTATCCTTCTCGTCGGCCAGAATGTCCAGCAGCGCTTTCTCCGAATCCCCGCCCAGCGGCGTATCCACCGAGGTGATGCGCTCATTCAGGCGCAGCATGCGGCTGACGTCATCCACCGGCTTGTCGAGTTGCTCGGCAATCTCTTCAGCGCTCGGTTCATGATCCAGCTTGTGGGAAAGCTCGCGCGCGGTGCGCAGATAGACATTCAGTTCTTTGACGATATGGATAGGCAAACGAATAGTACGGGTTTGGTTCATGATCGCCCGTTCAATCGTCTGACGGATCCACCAGGTTGCATAAGTGGAGAAGCGGAAACCGCGTTCCGGGTCGAATTTTTCCACTGCGCGAATCAGACCGAGGTTACCCTCTTCGATCAGATCCAGCAGCGCCAGACCGCGGTTGCTGTAGCGGCGGGCGATTTTCACCACCAGCCGCAGGTTGCTTTCAATCATGCGGCGGCGGGACGGCACGTCACCGCGCAGAGCACGCCGCGCAAAATAGACTTCTTCCTCTGCGGTCAGCAGAGGTGAATAACCGATCTCACCCAGATAGAGCTGCGTCGCATCCAATACGCGTTGCGTAACGCCTTGAGACAACAGCTCTTCTTCCGCTAAATCGTTCTCGCTGGCCTCTTCTTCTACCAGCGCTTTTTCATCAAACGACTCAGCCTCAGCTCCATTCTCGTCGAAATCCGCATCATCATGTAACTCGTTAACTTTCAGCGTATTTTGGCTCATATGCTGCTCCTACCCGTGATACCGCGAGCAGAATCTCAGCGTATTCTGCCCAATCTATCGCTGCGGAAGATAACGCAGCGGGTTTACGGATTTCCCCTTGTAACGAATTTCAAAATGCAAACGTACTGAACTGGTACCGGTGCTACCCATGGTGGCTATTTTTTGACCCGCCTTCACTTCTTGTTGTTCCCGGACCAGCATTGTGTCGTTATGAGCGTAGGCGCTCAGGTAATCATCATTGTGTTTGATGATGATTAGATTACCGTAACCCCGTAAAGCGTTGCCGGCATACACTACGCGACCATCGGCGGTAGCGAAGATAGGCTGCCCACGGGAACCGGCGATATCGACGCCCTTATTCCCACCTTCTGATGAGGAAAAGTTATCAATAATCTTACCGTCAGTCGGCCATCTCCAGGTACTGACCGGAGAACTGTTGCTGACGGTGCTGCTCACGGGTGGAGCGGCTTCCGGTGCGGTAACAGGCGCAGTCGCGGTCCCAACCGCTACAGCACCCGCTGCAGGTAACATCTTACCTACATTCTGTTTACCCGAGTTTTCAGAATACGCGTTAGTTGATTGAGAATCAACCGTTGCCGTCTGGATCTGGGTGCTGGAAGGTGGCTTCGGAACGCCGCCTTTGGTCGCGTCTGTCGTCGCCAGCATGCCGCCGCCGTTGGCAGAACCATTACCAAGCTGAATGGTTTGGCCAACATTCAGGCTATATGGCTCGGGGATATTGTTGCGCTGCGCCAGGTCGCGGAAATCGTTGCCGGTGATCCAGGCGATGTAAAACAGCGTGTCGCCGCGCTTGACCGTATAGGTTTCACCGCCGCTGTAGCTCCCTTTAGGGATAGCGTTATAACTGCGGTTATAGACAATGCGGCCCTCGGGGCTGGCCTGCTGCACCCCGCCATTGTTATTGCCGGATGGAACGGCACCGCCGCCACCCACGCTGCTGATAGGGGCTGACGTCGAGGCATTGTTCGTACAACCCGCCAACCACAAACTTACCATCGTACACACCGCTACCCGGCGTAACGTAATCATTGGGCTTCCCGTGCTCATGCTTCCCCCATGACAGCAATATCAGTGATATATCCAAAATACCCTTTACATCGTAGCCGAGCTTTTGCCACTTCCCAGTCCCTGCGATGTAAAGGCGCCGCCGGCCGATCCCTGAACGCCAGGTCATCTCCCGCCGGAGCATCAAAACGCGCGCCAATGCTAACCACATTGGCATTGCCGCACCATAAGACAACTACGTAGAAAGGCCAATTCTAGTGAAAATTAGCCTGATTGGAACGAGAAAACCTTATCCGGACGTGATGAAAGTGCAACAGATTTTGCAGACGGTCGAAAAATCAGACAATCGCTAGGCCAATTCGCCTTTCACCAGTGGGACAAAGCGCACCGCTTCTACCGCATCGACAACGAACTCGTTGCCATGGCGTTGAATGCGTTTGAGGGTTTGGGCCTGCTCGCCCACCGGCAACACCAAAATGCCGCCGTCGTCCAATTGTTCCACCAGCGCCTGCGGGATCTCCGGCGGCGCGGCGGTGACGATGATCGCATCGAACGGGCCGCGCGACGCCCAGCCCTGCCAGCCGTCGCCGTGGCGGGTGGAAACATTATGAAGATCGAGCTGCTTCAGGCGGCGCTTGGCCTGCCACTGCAACCCCTTGATGCGTTCGACGGAACAAACGTGTTGTACCAGATGCGCCAGGATAGCGGTCTGATAACCGGAACCGGTGCCGATCTCCAGCACCCGTGAAGTGGGCTTCAAATTCAGCAGCTCGGTCATCCGCGCCACCATATAAGGCTGGGAAATGGTCTGGCCGGAGCCGATCGGCAGCGCAGTGTTTTCGTAAGCCTTATGATCCAGCGCTTCGTCGACAAAACGCTCGCGCGGCACCGCTTCGATCGCCCGCAGCAGCTTTTCGTCCCGGATCCCCTGCTGCCGCAGCTGCGTCAGCAATGTTTGCATACGCTTGTTCACCATTCCCCGCTAACCTCTGCCTTGGTTAACCATGTTTTCACGACTTCCTGCGCCGCGTAGGCGGTCAAATCCACCTGCAGCGGCGTGATCGCCACATAGCCTTGTTCCACCGCCGCAAAGTCGGTATCCGGCCCGACATCAAATTTATCACCAGGCGGCCCGATCCAGTAGAGATTTTGTCCGCGCGGATCCTGCTGGCAGAAGACCTTATCGGCGGGATGGCGGCTGCCGCAGCGGGTAACGCGCAGGCCTTTAATCTCCGCCAGCGGCAGATCCGGTACGTTGATATTCAGTATTTTTCCGGTACGCAACGGCTCACGCTGCAACGCGCGCAGGATACGGCAGGTAATGACGGCGGCGGTCGCATAGTGCTGGTGGCCGTTCAACGACACCGCCAACGCGGGCAGCCCCAGATGCCGGCCCTCCATCGCCGCCGCGACGGTGCCGGAATAGATGACGTCGTCGCCCAAATTCGGCCCGGCGTTGATGCCGGAGACCACGATATCCGGTGCCGGGTGCATCAGTGCGTTGACGCCAAGATAGACACAATCGGTCGGCGTCCCCTGCAGTACCGCAATATCGCCGTTGGCCAGCGTCTGCGTGCGCAGCGGCGATTCCAGCGTCAGGGCATTGGAAGAGCCGCTGCGGTTACGATCCGGCGCCACGACCTGCACTTCGGCGAACTCCCGCAGCGCCGCCGCCAGCACCTGAATGCCCGGGGCGCTGACGCCGTCATCGTTACTCAGCAATATCCGCATCACTGTCATCCTGCTGCATGATCTCGCGAACTACGCTGGTGGCAAAGCTGCCCGCCGGCAGCCAGAAGCGCAGTTCCACGGTAACCTCATCCCACCAGTTCCACAGCATATTTTGCGGCTGCAACAGCAGGGCCCGACGAGCGGGTTCGACACGCTCGCGCTTTAAAAGCGTAAGCAATTCCTGCTGCTCCGCCAAGCATTGTTGTTCAAATGCCAACGCGCTGCCGGCGGTGCCCGGCTCGCCGTCGCCCGGCAACGTCGCGGTGACAACCAGCTCACCGGCATCCAACCGCTGTTGCAGCGTCTCCAGCTCATCGGCCTTGGCGACGAACCAACTGCCGCGGCCGCTCAGCTGCAGGGCGTCCCCTTCCAGTACCGTGCGCTGCAGGCCATCGGCCAGGCGCCTGCTCGCGACCTGATTAAACAGCGCGCTGCGGCTGGCGGACAGGTAGAAACTGCGCTTGCTGCGCTCTTTGACGCGGATTTCGTCGTTCGCCCAGCGGCGCGCCATCACCAGATTGTTGCCGCCACGGCCGAAACGCTGGCTGCCGAAGTAGTTCGGCACGCCCTGCGCAGCGATGGCCTGCAGACGGCGCTCTACGTCCTGACGATCGGAAATCTGGCGCAGCACCAGCGTAAAGTGGTTGCCCTTCAGGTTGCCGATGCGCATTTTACGCAGGTGGCGGGCGAACGAAAGCACCTCGCAGCCTTCCAGCGCAAACTGGGAGAAATCCGGCGTGTCCTTGCCCGGCATGTGCAGGCAGAACCACTGTTCGGTCACCGCATGGCGGTCTTTCAACCCCGCATAGCTGACCGAACGAGCGTGAATACCGGCGAAGCGCGCCAGATAGTCGGCCACGAACTGGGTATTGCAGCCGTTTTTACGGATGTTCACCAGCACATGCTCGCCTTCGCCGTCCGGCGCAAAGCCCAGGTCTTCCACCACCACGAAATCTTCCGGATTGGCTTTCAACACCCCGGTGCTCTGCGGCCGGCCATGCAGCCAGGTCAGATTCGCCATATCCATGCGGTTATTCCTTGATCAGCAAGGCGACCGCTTCGCAGGCGATGCCCTCGCCGCGCCCGGTGAAACCGAGCTGCTCGGTGGTCGTGGCCTTCACGTTGACGTCATCCATATGGCACTGCAGATCTTCCGCCAGGAAGACGCGCATCTGCGGGATGTGCGGCGCCATTTTCGGCGCCTGAGCGATAATGGTGATATCGAGGTTACCGAGGCGGTATCCTTTGGCGCGAATGCGTTTCCAGGCTTCGCGCAGCAGCTCGCGGCTGTCGGCGCCTTTGAACGCCGGATCGGTATCGGGGAACAGTTTGCCGATATCGCCCAGCGCCGCCGCGCCCAGCAGGGCGTCGGTCGCGGCGTGCAGCGCAACGTCACCGTCCGAGTGGGCCAGCAAACCTTTGTCGTAAGGGATGCGAACGCCACCGATCACCAACGGGCCTTCGCCGCCGAATTTATGTACGTCAAAACCGTGACCGATACGCATGATGCGCTCCTTAATTGTCTAACTGAGTCAAATAGAACGCCGCCAGCGCCAAATCCTCCGGCCGCGTTACTTTAATGTTGTCCGCCCGGCCGGCGATCAGCTGCGGATGATAACCGCAATGCTCCAGCGCCGAGGCTTCGTCGGTGACGTTCGCACCTTCATCCAGCGCGCGCTGCAGGCACTGCTTGAGCAGCGGCAGCGGAAACAGCTGCGGCGTCAGCGCGTGCCACAGATCCTGCCGTTCGACGGTGTGGGCGATGGTTTCGCGGCCGGGTTCGGCGCGTTTCATGGTGTCACGCACCGGCGCGGCGAGAATGCCGCCGACCTTGCTGTGTGCGGTGATCGCCAGCAGGCGCTCGAGATCGTCGGCGTGCAGGCAGGGGCGTGCAGCGTCGTGCACCAGTACCCAGTCCGCATCGCCCGCCAGTTTAAGTCCGGCCATCACCGAATCGGCGCGCTGTTTGCCGCCCTCAGTGACGGTCACCCGCGGATCCTGGGCGATCGGCAACTGTTCGAACTGGCGATCTTCCGGGCCGATCGCCACGATCACCCGCTCGATGCGCGGATGACGCAACAGGGCATGGATAGCGTGCTCGACGATACTGTGTCGGCCAATGGTTAAATATTGCTTCGGGCATTCCGCCTGCATGCGGCTGCCGATACCGGCAGCGGGCAGGACGGCAATCACCGAGGGAAAGGTGCCTGCGGAGTGATTCATGCGTTATTTTTGTGCGTTATTTTGCGAGGAAGACGCCGCGTTGCGTCTGGATTGGTCAGGAACCAGACGATAGAAAGTCTCACCGGGCTTGATCATGCCCAGCTCATTACGTGCTCGCTCTTCGATCGCTTCCTGACCGCCGTTCAAATCATCGATTTCGGCAAACAGCTGATCGTTACGCGCTTTCAACTTGGCGTTGCTACCCTGTTGGACCGCAACATCTTCATTGACTCGCACGTAATCGTGAATACCATTTTTGCCCAGCCACAGTGAATACTGTAACCAACCGAGCAATGCCAGCAATAGCAGCGTAAGTTTTCCCATCTCCGCCCCCTGAAAAACCGACCAATCATCCCACAACTTCTCGTTGGACTCCACACTGAGAGCGGCATTTCAACGCCAAATTCAGAATACGGATGAAGGGTTCCCGAGTTTATTGCCTAATTCCGCGGTGAAAGCGGCAAAAAAAGCCCCTTTTGCCCGGCACGCGCCGCGCATTTTCCGATGAGACACACACTGCCCCTCCCCCATTATGCAGCAAGAACCACTGCATCGCCGCTTGCTGACCCATCGCTTACGCCAAAACAACGTCAAAAGTGAATATTTAACACCATAGAAAGAATAATTCTCCTGCAGTGGTTGCACTTTCATTCATTGGAGCTTATTTTTATGCACTCATAGTGCATAAATAATTCCAATATATAACCATTCATTATCGGGGATCGCGATGTTAAAACGTTTAGTTCTGATCGGCGCCTGCCTAGCCGCCACCTTCTCCACCGCCGTATTGGCGGCTGAACCTACCTACGTCGTCGGCTCCGGCGGCACCTATCGGCCGTTTGAGTTTGAAAACAGCCAAAAGCAGCTGGAAGGTTTCGACATCGACATCATCAAAGCGGTAGCCAAGGCCGAAGGTTTCCAGATCAAACTGATCAATACGCCATGGGAAGGGATCTTCGCCACGTTGAATTCCGGCGATCGCGATATCATCATTTCCGGCATCACCATCACCGACAAGCGCAAGCAAATGGTTGATTTCTCGGCGCCATACTTCCCGGCCGAGCAGGCTATCGTGGTGCCGCAAGACTCGACGGTAGACTCCATCGCCGCGCTGAAAGCACTGAAGGTCGGCGTGGTGAACTCCAGCACCGGCGACATCGTGGTGTCCGATGTGCTGGGCAAAAACAGCACTGCCATCAAGCGCTTCGACAATACCCCGCTGATGCTGCAGGAACTGTATGAAGACGGCATCGGCGCGGCGGTCGGCGACGTCGGCGTGGCCAAGTTCTACATCAAAACCCACCCTGAGAAAGCCTTCAAGCTGGTACCCGACGCCAAGTTCGAGCGCCAGTATTTCGGCATCGCCGTCGCCAAAGGCAACGACGAACTGCGCAACAAGATCAACGCCGGCCTGAAGAAAATCGTCGCCGACGGCACCTACGCCAAGATCTACCAAACCTGGTTCGACAGCAACGTACCGACGCTGCCGGCGGAATAATGCCCTGTCGCCGGCGCCCACCAGGCCGCCGGCGCACCACCGTTTCAGCCTACCAAGAAGGAACACCCTTTGAACTTCCGCTGGGAGATCATCCAGGAATACGCGCCGCTGTTTATGGAAGGCGCCTGGATGACCATCAAATGCACCATTATCTGCGTGCTGCTGGGCACCACCTGGGGATTGATCCTCGGGCTGGGCCGTTTGGCGCAGGCGCCGCACGGCATCTGGAAACCCATCTTGCATTACGGCGTTCAGTGGCCGGTGCGCATTTACATCAGCGCCTTTCGCGGCACGCCGCTGTTCGTACAAATCATGGTCGTGCATTTCGCTCTGGTGCCGCTGTTCATCAATCCGCGCGACGGCCTGCTGGTCACCAGCGGCCTGATGAGCGTCGATTTCGCCCGTGCGCTGCGCGCCGACTACGGTGCCTTTCTTTCCTGCGTGGTGGCAATCACGCTCAACGCCGGAGCCTATGTGTCGGAGATCTTCCGCGCCGGGATCCAATCGATCGATCGCGGCCAGATGGAGGCTTCGCGTTCGCTGGGTATGAGCTACGGCAAGACCATGCGACAGGTTATCTTGCCGCAGGCCTTCCGCCGCATGCTGCCGCCGCTGGGCAACAACGCCATCGCTATCGTCAAGGATTCGTCGCTGGCCTCCGCCATCGGCCTGGCGGATCTGGCCTATGCCGCCCGTACCGTCTCCGGCGCCTACGCCACCTATTGGGAGCCCTATCTGACCATTTCGCTGGTCTATTGGGTCATCACCTTCCTGCTTTCGCTGCTGGTGCAACACATGGAAAAGAGGTTCGGTAAAAGTGATTCGCGTACATAACCTGCAAAAACAGTTCGGCGAGAGCCACGTGCTGCGCGGTATTTCCTGCCAGATCGCCGCCAACGAAGTGGTGTGCGTCATCGGCCCTTCCGGCTCGGGGAAGAGCACCTTCCTGCGCTGCATCAACGCGCTGGAAACGCTCTCCGGCGGCGAGATCGAGGTGAATGGCTTCGCCGTCCACGATCAGAAAACCGATCTGAACAAAATGCGTGAAAGCGTGGGCATGGTATTTCAGCGCTTCAACCTGTTCCCGCACATGACGGTGTTAGAAAACATCATCATGGCGCCGGTAAGCGTGAAGAAACTGCCGCGCGCCGAAGCCATTACGCAAGCTGAACAGCTGCTGCGCAAGGTCGGCCTGCTCGACAAGATTGACGCCTATCCCAACAGCCTGTCCGGCGGCCAGCAGCAGCGGGTAGCGATCGCCCGCGCGCTGGCGATGGAGCCGAAGATCATGCTGTTCGACGAACCGACCTCCGCGCTCGATCCGGAGCTGGTGGGCGAAGTGTTGGCAGTGATGAAATCGCTGGCCCACGAGGGCATGACCATGGTGGTGGTAACGCATGAGATGGGCTTTGCCCGCGAGGTGGCCGACCGGGTGCTGTTTATCGATCAGGGGATCATTCAGGAAGAAGGGGTGCCGCAGCAGATCTTCAGCCATCCGACCAATCCGCGCACTCAGGCATTTCTAAGCAAAGTTTTGTAACCTTCGGCACCGCTTTGCAATCCTTCGGGCGCCGGCATCGGCGCCCGCTCTCTTACCACCCGGTCAGGAAGCTGAACACCAGCCAGAACAGGCACAGCACAATGGTGCCGGTCAGCAGCAGCGTCAAAATCAGACGACCCCGCAACAGCATGCTGAGGGTGATGCCGATCAGCACCGACAGCGGCATCAGCGCCAGGAAGAATGGCCAGGTATAGAGCAGGAAAAACAGCGTGTTGGAACCGTAAACCAGAAACGGCAACGCGAACGCCAGCCAGTAGAAAACAAAGCCGCTAACGCCGCCCAGGAAAGAATAAGAAGGCTCCTCTCTCTCCTGTTTTGACTGCTTGGCGTCGATCAAGATAGGCGTGACATTTTGCATAGTGATCCCTGGTTATTCGGCTCGCTCTGCGGCGGCTTAGAGTAAAAAGCGCATGGCGAAAAACGCCACACGCTTTTTTTGAATTCAGGGTTTGATAATAGCCTGACCACGCAACACGTCTAACAATTGCGCAATCAAATTTGTTACCAATTGTTGGCCATCGAGGTGGATTTCCGGCTGCTGCGGCGCCTCGTAAACCGCGTCGATGCCGGTGAAATTGCGCAGCTCGCCGGCACGCGCTTTTTTATACAATCCCTTCGGATCGCGCGCCTCGCAGATCGCCAACGGCGTGTCGACGAACACCTCGATAAAGCGATCGTTGCCGAGCATCTCGCGCACCATTTGCCGCTCGGCGCGGTGCGGCGAAATGAACGCGGTCAACACCACCAACCCGGCATCCACCATCAGTTTGGCCACTTCCCCCACCCGGCGAATATTCTCGCGCCGATCCTCGTCAGAGAAACCGAGATCGCGGCACAGACCGTGGCGCACGTTATCGCCGTCCAGCAGATAGGTGCTGACGCCGAGCCCATGCAGCGCCTGCTCCAACGCGCCGGCGACGGTGGATTTGCCCGAGCCGGACAGCCCGGTAAACCACAGCACCGCGCCACGGTGACCGTTGCGCGCTTCGCGATCCGCGCGCGTCACCGCGTGCGGATGCCAAACCACGTTCTCATCATCCGGCCCGGTCGCCCTCAGTTCAGCGGCCACCTTATCGGCCACCGAGCAGATCGCGTGCGCCCCAGTGCGGGAAGTGCTTGCGCACCAGCGCATTCAGCTCCAGCTCGAAGGCGCTGAATTCGCCGCGTGCCGCCGATGCGGCCTGAAGCGTTTCACGCACCAGCCCGGCGCCCACCGTGACGTTGCTCATGCGATCGATGAAGATCAGCCCGCCGGTGTCGTGATTGCTCTGATAGCTGTCCAGCATCAGCGGCTCGTCGAAGGTCAGCTCCACCAGGCCGATACCGTTGAGCGGCAACGTGTCGGCCGGGTGTTGCGCCAGCGTGTTGATCTCCACCTGATGGCGGATGCTCTCCACGCGTGCGCGGGTCTTTTTACCGGCGATTTTGATGTCGTAGCTCTGGCCCGGCACCAGCGGCTGCTCGGCCATCCATACCACGTCCACCCGCGCGCTCTGCGCCGCCTGCAGGCTTTCGCCGGCGTCGACCAGCAAATCGCCGCGGCTGATGTCCACTTCATCCTTCAGCACCAGCGTAATCGCCTCGCCCGGCACCGCTTCTTGCAGATCGCCGTCGAAGGTCACGATGCGCGCCACGCTGGACTCCACGCCGGAAGGCAGCACTTTAACCCGTTGCCCCACCCGCACCACGCCAGCGGACAGCGTGCCTGCATAGCCGCGAAAATCGAGGTTCGGGCGGTTGACGTACTGCACCGGGAAGCGCAGCGGCTGATTTTCTCGCTCGCTGACCACGTCCACGCTCTCCAGCACTTCCAACAGCGTCGGGCCGCTGTACCACGGCATATGGGCGCTTTCGCTCGCCACGTTGTCACCGTCCAGCGCCGACAGCGGTACGAACTTGATATCCAGATCGCCTGGCAACTGCTGGGCGAAGGTCAGGTAATCCTGTTTGAACTGCTCGAACACCGCTTCCTGGTAGCCCACCAGATCCATTTTGTTCACCGCCACCACCAGATGGCGAATGCCCAGCAGGGTCGCGATAAAACTGTGGCGGCGAGTCTGATCCAGCACCCCTTTGCGCGCGTCGATCAACAGGATCGCCAGATCGCAGGTGGAGGCGCCGGTGGCCATATTGCGGGTGTACTGCTCATGCCCTGGGGTATCGGCGATGATAAATTTGCGTTTTTCGGTCGAGAAATAGCGATAGGCCACATCGATGGTGATGCCTTGTTCGCGCTCGGCCTGCAGACCGTCCACCAGCAGCGCCAGATCGAGCTTCTCGCCCTGGGTGCCGATGCGTTTACTGTCGCTGTGCAGCGTCGACAGCTGATCCTCGTAGATCTGGCGCGTATCGTGCAGCAGGCGGCCGATCAGGGTGCTTTTGCCGTCATCGACGCTGCCGCAGGTCAGAAAACGCAGCAGGCTCTTGTGCTGCTGCGCGTGCAGGTAAGATTCGACGCCGCCCTGGTCAGCGATTTGTTGTGCAATTGCGTTGTTCATCCGGCGGCTCCTTAGAAATACCCTTGACGCTTTTTCAGCTCCATCGAACCGGACTGATCGCGATCGATCATCCGCCCCTGGCGCTCACTGGTGGTGGAGACCAGCATCTCTTCGATGATCTCCGGCAGGGTTTGCGCCTGCGAGTCCACCGCGCCGGTCAGCGGCCAGCACCCCAGGGTGCGGAAACGCACCATGCGCTGGCTGATCACTTCGCCCGGCTGCAGATCGATGCGATCGTCGTCCACCATCATCAGCATGCCGTCGCGCTCCACCACCGGGCGCGGTTTCGCCAGGTACAGCGGCACGATGTCGATCTTTTCCAGGAAGATGTACTGCCAGATATCCAGCTCGGTCCAGTTCGACAGCGGGAAGACGCGGATGCTCTCCCCTTTGTTGATCTGACCGTTGTAGTTGTGCCACAGCTCCGGCCGCTGGTTTTTCGGATCCCAGCGGTGGAAGCGATCGCGGAACGAATAGATGCGCTCTTTGGCGCGCGATTTCTCCTCGTCGCGCCGCGCACCGCCGAAGGCAGCGTCGAAACCGTACTTGTTCAATGCCTGCTTCAGGCCCTCGGTCTTCATGATGTCGGTATGCTTGGCGCTGCCGTGCACGAACGGGTTGATGCCCATCGCCACCCCTTCCGGGTTTTTATGCACCAGCAGCTCGAAGCCGTACTCCTTCGCAGTGCGATCGCGGAATTCGTACATTTCGCGGAACTTCCAGCCGGTATCGACGTGCAGCAGCGGGAACGGCAGCGTGCCGGGGAAGAACGCCTTGCGCGCCAGATGCAGCATCACGGAAGAGTCTTTGCCGATGGAATACAGCATCACCGGGTTGGCGAATTCAGCGGCGACTTCACGGATGATATGGATACTCTCCGCCTCCAATTGCCGCAAATGAGTGAGTCGTTTTTCGTCCATAACAGGTCCTTAAAAGCCTTGCCTATGCCAAATTCACGACGGCCGGGCGCGCTGCCCCTTCCGTCTGCGATTGATGCCCGAACCAGGCGATTTGATGGTGCAGTTCCACCACCTCGCCGATCACCAACAGCGCCGGCAGCGGCGCCCGTTGGGCCAGATGTTCCAGTTGTTCCAGCGTGCCGATCTGCACCTGCTGATCGGCGCGCGTGCCGCGGCTGATCACCGCCACCGGCGTCGCGGCAGCGCGACCGTGGGCGATCAGGCGCTGGCTGATGTCCGCCGCCTTCATGGTGCCCATGTAGATAGCCAACGTCTGCCGCGCCCGAGCCAGATCGGCCCAGTCCAAGCCATCGCCGTCGGGGCGGCAATGGCCGGTGATAAAGGTCACGCTCTGCGCATGATCGCGGTGCGTCAGCGGAATGCCGGCGTAGGCGGTCGCCCCCGCGGCGGCCGTGACGCCCGGCACCACCTGGAACGGGATGCCGGCGGCGGCGGCCACCTGCAGCTCTTCGCCACCTCGGCCAAAGATGAACGGGTCGCCTCCCTTGAGGCGCACCACGCGTTTGCCCTGCTGCGCCAGTTCCACCAACAGCCGATTGGTTTCTTCCTGGATCACCGAGTGTGCGCCGGCGCGCTTGCCCACGCAGATACGTTCGGCGTCGCGACGCACCAGATCGAGGATTTCGCCACTGACCAGATGGTCATACAGCACCACGTCCGCCTGCTGCATCACCTGCAGCCCACGCAGGGTCAACAGCCCCACGTCGCCCGGCCCGGCGCCCACCAGAGCGATCTCGCCCTGCGCGCCTTCATCGCCTGCGGCGAAGCGGTGCAAATCCTGCTCCAGCTGCCGTTCCGCCTGCGCCGTCTGGCCGTTGGCCACCAGCGTGGCGAAACGGCCGCCAAAGGTTTTCTCCCAGAAACGGCGACGCTCGCCAATCGAGGCCAGCCGCTGTTTGACCTGGCCGCGCCAGCGGCCCGCCACCTGCGCCATCTGCCCCAAACTGGCGGGCAGCAACGCCTCCAGCTTTTCCCTCAGCAACCGCGCTAACACCGGCGCCTGGCCGCTGGACGATACGGCCACCACCAGCGGCGAGCGATCGATGATCGATGGGAAGATGAACGAACAGCGCGGCTGATCGTCCACCACGTTGGCCAGCACCCGGCGCTTATCCGCCTCGGCGAACACCGCGGCGTTCAACGCGTTGTCGTCCGTGGCGGCGATAGCCAGAAACACATCGTCCAACTGCTGCGGATCAAAGGTTTTCCCCAGCCAGAGCACCTGCCCTTGCTGACGTTGTTGTTCCAGTTCCGGTGAGAGCGACTGCGCAACTATCCGTATTTCAGCCCCGGCGCGCTGAAGCAGATCGACTTTGCGCGCAGCCACGTCACCGCCGCCAACGACCAGCACCGGACGTTGTTTCAGGTCGGCGAATATTGGTAGATAGTCCACAACAGCCTTTTCATATAACAGAAAGATAGTGTGACTATACGGGCTGAGATTTAGCCTCTGAAATGACGAAAAGGAATGATTAGTTCCTTTATGGAATATAGGCCGCAACGCCAAAGGCAAACGGTGATAACTGCAGCGGCGGTTTGCGCATTCGCGCGAAAATTAAGAGACAGGGAAATTGTGTAATGCCGCCCGGCGTCTCATACTGGGTGCCGCAGAAAAATGATCGGCAGCGCCGATAGCAAAGAAGGATTTTTCGGTATGTTTTCCCGTTTTTACCTGAAGAGCAGCCTGCTGGCCCTCGCACTCGGCGGCGTCTTCAGCGTGTGTGCCGCACAGCCCGCAAAAGACGCGCCAATGGGCCGTTTCGCCGCCGAACAGACTCGCCACATCGCCACTTACTTCCCCGGCCGCATGGCGGGCAGCCCGGCAGAATTGCTCACCGCCGACTACCTGAAACAGCAGTTCAGCAAGATGGGTTACCAAAGCGATATTCGCAGCGTCAACACGCGCTATCTCTACACCAGCAAAGACGGCAAGAAGAACTGGAATAACGTTACCGCCAGTTCAGTGATCGCCGCCCGCAACGGCGACAGCCCGAAACAGATCGTGATCGTCGCCCACTTCGACACCTACACGCCGCAGAGCGACGAGGATTTGGATAACAACCTCGGCGGCCTGACGCTGCAGGGCGTCGACGACAACGCCTCCGGCATCGGCGTGATGCTGGAACTGGCGGAGCGCCTGAAGAGCATCCCCACCGCCTACGGCCTGCGCTTCGTCGCCACCAGCGCCGAAGAGATCGGTTCGCTGGGGGCGCAGAACTACCTGCAGCGTATGAGCGCGGAAGAGAAAAACAACACCGTGCTGGTGATCAACCTCGACAGCCTGATCACCGGCGATCGTCTGTACTTCAACGCCGGGCGCAACACGCCGCCGCAGATGGCGAAACGCTCCCGCGATCGCGCGCTGGATATCGCCCACCGTTACGGCATCGCCGCCGCCAGCAATCCGGGCAGCGCGCAGCATCCGAAGGGCACCGGCTGCTGCTCCGATCAAGAGGTGTTCGACGCGGCGGGCATCCCGGTGCTGTCGGTGGAGGCCACCAACTGGTCGCTGGGCGACAAGGACGGCTACCAGCAGCGCGCCGTCAGCCCGCACTTCCCGCAGGGCGTCACCTGGCACCGCCCGCAGTATGACAACCTGCAGTACCTGGATCGCTACCTGCCGGGGCGGATCGACAAACGCAGCCGCGACAGCGTGCAGATCCTGCTGCCGCTGATCAAAGAGCTGGCGCAGGCGCACCCGCCGAAAACACAGAAGAAAAAGTAGCCCGCAAAAAAACAGGGCCCAGCATTGCTGAGCCCTGTCGTGTGATTCGCCTCGTTTAGCCTTCGTGCAGGCCGCACTCGCGCTTCAGCCCGAAGAAACGTGTCTCTTCCTCGCTCATGCCCGGTTCCCACTTCTGGGTGGTGTGGGTATCGCCTACCGACAGGTAGCCCTGCTCCCACAGCGGGTGATAGCTCAGCCCGTGCTCGGTCAGATACTGGTAAATCTTGCGGTTGTCCCAGTCGATGATCGGCAGGATCTTGAACACCCCGCGCTGCACCGCCAGCACCGGCAGATTGGCGCGGCTGCCGGACTGCTCGCGCCGCAGGCCGGCGAACCAGCTCTGTGCTCCCAGCGTCTCCAGCGCGCGGCTCATCGGCTCAACCTTGTTGATCTGGTTGTACTTTTCAATCCCTTCCACGCCCTGTTCCCACAGCTTGCCATAGCGGGCCTCTTGCCAGGCGGGAGACTGTTCGGCGCGGAACACCTGCAGATTCAGCTTCAGCTGGTCGGTCAGTTGATCGATAAAGCGGTAGGTTTCCGGGAACAGGTAACCGGTGTCGGTCAGGATCACCGGGATATCCGGCCGGATGCGCGCCACCAGGTGCAGACATACCGCCGCCTGAATGCCGAAACTGGACGAGAGTACGAACTCGCCGGGCAGATGCTCCAGCGCCCATGCAACGCGCTGTTCGGCGCTGAGGGTCTCCAGTTGGCCATTGACCACCGCCAATGCCAGCGCCTGCCCGGATTTGGGCAACGCGTTCAGCGCCGCCAGATCGAATTCAGCCATGTTGTCTCTCCTGCTACTTGAAATTACCTGTGCGGCCCCTCTGCCCAGGGGCCGCCCGGCCTCACTCCCAGAAATCTCGCGCCGGATCCAGCACCGGTTTGACGATGCCCGCGCGAACGGTGAAGTCGCCGAAGCCTTCGCCGGCGTTGCGCTCCTTCGCCCAGCGCCCCACCAACAGATCGATCTCGCTCAGGATCTCGTCTTCGTTGATGTTTTCGCGGTACATGCGCGGAATGCGCGTGCCTTCGCGGTTGCCACCCAAATGCAGGTTATAGCGGCCGACCGCCTTGCCCACCAGCCCCAGCTCCGCCAGCAGCGCGCGGCCGCAGCCGTTCGGGCAGCCGGTGATGCGCAGCACGATATGCTCGTCGCCCACCCCGTGCCGATGCATGATCCCTTCCACCTTGGTGACGAACTGCGGCAGGAAGCGCTCGGCCTCCGCCATCGCCAGCGGGCAGGTCGGGAACGATACGCAGGCCATCGAGTTCTTGCGTTGCTCGCTGATCTCGTCGTCGATCAGGCCATGATCGCGCGCCAGGGCTTCGATCTTCGCCTTCTCGCTTTCCGGCACGCCGGCGATGATCACGTTTTGGTTCGCCGTCAGACGGAAGTCGCCTTTATGGATCTTGGCGATCTCCGCCATGCCGGTCTTCAGCGGGCGCCCCGGATAGTCCAGCAGGCGACCGTTCTCGATAAACAGCGTCAGGTGCCATTGATCGTCGATGCCCTTCACCCAACCGATGCGATCGCCGCGGCCGGTGAATTCATACGGCCGGATAGGCGCAAAGGTAATGCCGGCACGCTTTTCCACTTCGGCGCGGAAAACATCCACCCCGACGCGCTCCAGCGTGTATTTGGTTTTGGCGTTCTTGCGATCGGTGCGGTTGCCCCAGTCGCGCTGCGTGGTCACCACCGCTTCCGCGACCGCCAGCGTATGCTCGAGCGGAATGTAGCCGAACTCGCTGGCCTGGCGCGCGTAGGTTTTCTTGTTGCCGTGCTCGATGGACAACCCGCCGCCCACCAGCAGGTTGAAGCCTACCAGCTTGCCGTTTTCGGCGATCGCCACAAAGTTCATGTCGTTGGCGTGCAGATCGACGTCGTTCTGCGGCGGGATCACCACCGTGGTTTTGAACTTGCGCGGCAGGTAGGTCGACCCCAAAATCGGCTCTTCGTCGGTGGTAGCCACCTTCTCCTGATCCAGCCACACCTCGGCGTAGGCGCGGGTGCGCGGCAGCAGGTGTTCGGAGATCTTCTTCGCCCACTCGTAGGCTTCCTGATGCAGCTCGGACTCCACCGGGTTGGAGGTACACAGCACGTTGCGGTTCACGTCGTTGGCGGTCGCCAGCGCGTCCAACCCCAGACGGTTCAGCAGCTGGTGCACCGGTTTGACGTTGCTTTTCAGAATGCCGTGAAACTGGAACGTCTGGCGGTTGGTGATGCGAATGCTGCCATACAGCGTGCTCTCCTGCGCGAACTTGTCGATGCCCAGCCACTGCTGCGGGCTGATGATGCCGCCCGGCAGGCGGCAGCGCAGCATCATGGCATGGCGCGGCTCCAGCTTCTGCTCGGCGCGTTCGGCGCGAATGTCGCGGTCATCCTGCTGGTACATGCCGTGGAAACGGATCAGCAGGAAGTTGTCGCCGTTGAAGCCGCCGGTCAGGCCGTCATTTAAATCTTCGGCGATGGTGCCGCGCAGGAAGTGGCTCTCCTTCTTCATGCGCTCCGCATCGGCCAGTTTGCCTTCGACTACCAAAGGCCCGGGGTGTTTATCACTCATCAGTAAACATCTCGCTGATAACGGCGCTCAAGGCGCAGCTCACTTAAAAATTCATCCGCCTGCTCGGTATCCATGCCACCGTGCTCGGCCACCAGTTCCAGTAATGTGTTTTCCACGTCTTTCGCCATGCGATTGGCATCGCCGCAGACGTAAATGTGTGCGCCTTCCTGAATCCAGCGCCACACTTCCGCGCCCTGTTCGCGCAGTTTGTCTTGTACGTATATTTTATGTTGCTGGTCGCGGGACCAGGCCAGATCGATGCGGGTCAGCAGGCCGTCTTTCACGTAGCGCTGCCATTCGACCTGATACAGGAAATCTTCGGTGAAGTGCGGGTTGCCGAAGAACAGCCAGTTCTTGCCGCCGGCGCCGTCGGCGTCGCGCTGCTGCATAAAGGCGCGGAACGGCGCGATGCCGGTGCCCGGGCCAATCATGATCACCGGCGCTTCCGGATTGGCCGGCAGGCGGAAGTTGTCGTTGTGTTCGATAAACACCCGCACGTCGCCGTCCTCCTCCAGGCGATCCGCCAGGAAGCCGGAGGCGCCGCCGCTGCGGGCGCGCCCGTCGATGTCGTAACGCACCACGCCCACGGTGATGTGCACTTCGCTTTCGTTCTCCGCCTGCGAAGAGGCGATGGAATACAGGCGCGGCGTCAGCGGGCGCAGCAGGCCAACCAGCTGTTCGGCGCTCAGATCCGCCGGCGCCTGCCGCACCATATCGACGATCGGCGTATTGTGCGCATACTGCTGCAGCGCAGCCTTATCCGCCAACAGGCCGATCAGCGTTTCGTCGCGCGACAGCGCGGCGTATTTATCGACGATCGGGGTGGTGTTCTGCGTCAGTTCGAAATGGCTGCGCAGCGCCTGCGCCAGCGGCAGGGTCTGCCCTTCCACCTCGACCGGCTCGTCGCCTTTCAGCCACAACAGTTGCACCAGCTCATCCACCAGCGCGGGATCGTTGTCGAACCATACGCCGAGCGCATCGCCCGGTTGATAACGCAGGCCGGAATCGCCCAGATCGATCTCGATATGGCGCACGTCTTTATCCGACGCGCGGCCGGTAATCTTCTGCTTAACCGCCAGTTGGGCGGTGAGCGGCTGTTCCTTGCTGTACGGGCTGCTGTCGATCAGATCGACCGCACCGCTGGCCAACACGCCCGGCGCGGCGCTTTCCGCCGGCGCGCGCGCCTTCAGCACCGATACCACCTGTTTGCGCCAGGCGGCCGCCAGCTCCTGGTACTCCACGTCGGCGTCCACACGCTCCACCAGGCGCTCGGCGCCCAGTTCGGCCAGCTTGCCGTCGAAATCTTTACCAGACTGACAGAAATTCTCATAAGAGGTGTCGCCCAGCCCGAACACCGCAAAAGCGGTATCATTCAGCTTCGGCGCCTTCTTCGAGAACAGGAATTTATGCAGCGCCACCGCTTCTTCCGCCGGTTCGCCTTCCCCCTGCGTGGAGGCGACGATCACCAGCAGGCGCTCTTGCGCTATCTGTTTGAATTTGTAGTCGCCGGCGCTGACCAACGTGGCGCTCAGATTGGCGGCCAACAGATCGTCGCGCAGCTGCTCCGCCAGGCGGCGCGCATTGCCGGTCTGTGAAGCGGAAATGATGGTGATGGCGGCCGCAGCCGCAGGGGCGACAGGCGCAATGGCCACGGCTCCGGGCTGTTGATTGACCATGCCCCAAAAATAACCGGACAGCCACGCCAGCTGCGTCGGCGAATAGTCGCCGATCGTTGCCTGCAAGCGCGCCAGCTGTTCGGGCGTCAGCGGGAGCAAAGATGTTGGAGGAGCCTGAGTCGTCATTGCTGTACTTATTTCCTATACTTAGCGCCTTTCCTGCCAGGCGCGCGCCAGTGCCAGTCGCTGTCTCTTCGCTGCGTCGGGTGTGCGGAAAAGATCAGGAGAGTTTGTAAGGTTACCGAGCAGAATAGCAACGATTAAATAAGGGATAGCAATAAATCATAACCAAAATGACTAAGCTGTTTTTCTGGTAAGGGATAACGCTTAAACCGTTAAACAAAGTTTTTTATCCAGATGAAAATAAAGCACTTTTTTTCATCATTTTTTCACCGTTCAACATTTCGGCTCATTACCCCAGCCGATAGGTGCCGCAAACACCAAACAAAAAAAGTGTTAACCGGGTGCGTTTGCCGTGGCGGTAGACCATAACGGTATAAATGGCAAGCAGGCGCGCTTTCCGGTACTATGCGGCGGTTTTTGAGTCAATGAGGCCGTAATAATGGCAACCACGCTGTTTAAAGATTTTCAGTTTGAAGCCGCACACCGTTTGCCGCACGTACCGGAGGGCCACAAATGCGGCCGTCTGCATGGGCATTCGTTTATGGTGCGTCTGGAAGTGACCGGTGAAGTGGACCCCCACACCGGTTGGGTGATGGATTTCGCCGAGCTCAAGGCTGTGTTTTCCCCGATCTGGGAGCGGCTGGATCACCATTATCTGAACGATATTCCAGG
The DNA here is from genome assembly GCF_020858655.1 of Serratia montpellierensis. NCBI lineage: Bacteria > Pseudomonadati > Pseudomonadota > Gammaproteobacteria > Enterobacterales > Yersiniaceae > Serratia > Serratia montpellierensis. The sequence continues at coordinate 520,889 of NZ_VOSN01000002.1, read as the reverse complement.
ATTGGAAAATCCCACCAGCGAAGTGCTCGCCGCCTGGATTTGGCAGCAGCTCAAGCCCCAGTTACCGGAACTGACTGCGGTGATGGTGAAAGAGACCTGTACGGCGGGATGCGTATATAAAGGTTGATGCCGTGAGGGTATGTGCAGATACCCTCACACTACCTCGCCTTGCAGATCCAGGTGCCGCGCCGCCCAGGGCCTTTCCGACAGGCTCAACGCCATTCCCCCGCGATAGACAAACGTTTTGCTCTCGCCATCCTCAATGAACGCCGTCTCGTTTTCCATCGCCCGATAGCCGGCGCCGGTATAGTATTTTTCGCTTACCGCAAACAGTATGGAATATGCGATCCCTTTACTGCGCAGAGAGTCATGCGCCTGCACCAGCATTTTTGCGGCCACGCCGCGGCGGCGATGCGTTTGTGCCACGGCCACCAGCCCGATGATGCCAATCACCTCGGCCTCACCGTCAATCAGCACCGGCCGCTCATGCACCGCCAGTTGGCCGACGATCGCCTCACCTTCCGTGGCGATCACCAGGCAAACCGGCGCATGCTGCAGATAAAATCCGTCGGTTATCTCGGGGAAAGCGTCGGACAACAGTGAGCGAATCGACCGCAATTCCGCTTCCGTCACCGCCTCGAATGCACGCGATAAAATCTTCACCGGCAACTCCTGTCTCGTTCTAACGCTTCCTGCCAATAAACTCAGGCGATATTCAGATATTTGTGGGTCTGCATCGACAGCCGCCAGTTGCGCGCAATGCAGGTTTCGATGCACAGGCGGGTCGCCTCTTCTTTCTGGCTGATCGGCTGCAGCGCAATAATCCGCGCCTTGTCGTCCTGCAGCGTCGCCAGCAGCGCGTCGAGCGCCTCGATATCGCGCTCGCGCGCCACCGGATGCTTCACCTCGTCGGCGCGCCGCAGCGCCTGATCCAGCACCTTCATGCCGCCGCGCATATTCACCTTCGGCGAAACCGTCACCCAGGTGTTGACGGAGCAGCGAATTTCGTGGGTGCCGCTGGTCTCAATCTGGCAGCCGTAGCCATGCTGTTCGAACAGCTCGGTCAGCGGCGTCAGATCGTAGATGCAGGGTTCGCCGCCGGTGATCACCACATGGCGCGCGGTGTAACCTTGTTGACGCATCACCGTCAGCAGCTGCTCGGCGCTGGCATTGCCCCAGGCGTCGCTTTCCTCTGTTTTGACCAGGATCCGTTGCAGGTCGACTTCCCGATTGGCTTCCTTTTCCCAGGTATGTTTGGTATCGCACCAACTGCACCCTACCGGGCAGCCCTGCAGGCGGATAAAAATGGCCGGCACGCCGGTGAAAAAGCCTTCGCCCTGCAAGGTTTGGAACATCTCATTGATCGGGTACTGCATCGGTTTCTCAATCTGGAAAAGTAAAAAGCGATTATCGCAGATTCCGGCCCGGCGACCAAACGGCCAAAATTGTATTAAATTTTATCCTCCGCGCCGCCATCAGCATATCTCACCGCCAATGGCCTTCATTTAATTTGTTAACCGGCCTTAGGCCTTTCATCGGCGGTGCAACCTGCTCCACAGAAAACAACACGCAGTTAACAAATAAGATAATTATATTTGACATAAAGCGCTGACGCGCAGATGTATATACAAGCAAACACAAGCCGAGCGCCAGTTTCGGCCACGTTCCATCCATCACGACTACATCTGCGTTTAGAGGGTGCCATGACTCATTCCACCAGCGAGTTGAACATTCAGCAGGCCATCGACGACAGCAAGTTTTCGCTGTTTCACTGGACCCTGATCATTCTCGGATTCCTGATCCTCGCCATCGACGGTTTCGATACCGCCGCCATGGGCTATATCGCCCCCTCGGTCGCCAAAGACTGGGGCATCGTCAAACAGGATCTGGGGCCCGTGCTGAGCGCCGCGCTGCTGGGGCTGTCGCTCGGCGCGCTGATCGCCGGGCCAATCTCCGACCGCATCGGCCGCAAGCGCGTACTGGTGTTTTCCTGCCTGTTCTTCGGCCTGTCGAGCCTGGCCACCGCCTACGCCGGCTCGCTCAATAGCCTGACGCTGTGGCGTTTCCTCACCGGCCTCGGGCTGGGGGCGGCGATGCCCAACGCCATCACGCTGATCTCCGAATACGCGCCGCAGCGCTGCCGTTCGTTGGCGATCAACACCATGTACTGCGGCTTTCCGCTGGGCGCGGCCGGCGGCGGCGCCATTTCATCGTGGCTGATTCCGAGCTACGGCTGGCACAGCGTGCTGCTGCTCGGCGCCATTGCGCCGCTGGTATTGACGGTCTTGCTGATTTTGCTGCTGCCGGAATCGGTCAAATATATGGTTAACCGCGGGCAGGATGCGGCGAAGATCAAGCGCATCGCGCAACGCTTCGTCAGCCAGAGCCTTGACGGCGTGACGCGTTTTTACCTGTATGAAGAGAAGCTGACGCAGGCCAAGACCAGCGTCGGCCTGCTGTTCAGCCGCCCTTACCTGCTCGGCACGCTGATGCTGTGGGTGACCTACTTCATGGGGCTGGTGATCTACTACGTTTTGCTGAGCTGGATGCCGATCCTGATGCAGGGATTGGGCTACCAGCTGGAACAGTCGGCGATGCTTACCTCGCTGTTCACCTTCGGCGGCACGCTCGGCATCTTGGTGGCCGGCTGGCTGATGGATCGCTGGAATGCGCATAAGGTGGTCTCAAGCGGCTTTGTCGTCACCGCCCTGCTGATCGTGGCGATGGCGACCGAAGATAAACAGATCGTATTGCTGGGCGCCTTCATCTTCCTGATGGGCGTCACCATGAACGGCGCGCAGTCCGGGTTGCAAACGCTGGCGGCCACCTTCTACCCCACCCACAGCCGCGCCACCGGCATCGCCTGGATGCAGGGCATCGGTCGCTTCGGCGGCGTCGCCGGCACCATGATGGGCGCCCAACTGCTGGCGATGCAGTGGGAAGTGCAGAGCATCCTGATGTTCCTGTGCGTACCGGCGCTGATCGCCGCCATCGCCACGGTGTGCAAGATGAGCCGCAAGCCGATGCTGCAACCGGCCGCCTGACCCCTGCAAGCCCGCCCACGGCGGGCTTTGTTCTTGCGGTGATAGGGCTTGTTTATCCTCCGCCGCCAACTGTAATCAGTCTGTAAAAATATTGTGACTAGCCGCCCAAAAATGAGTCAATTTTAATTCATTTTTGCCGAACAGCTCACTTTTCTCCGGCCTATCGCACATGATTCCGGTGATAAAAAAAACGCTTATCAAGCTGATATAAAAAGAAAATAACTTTTTCTTATGCCATTTTTCATCGGCAACTGGTCAGTGTTGCATATGCTTGTACATACAAGTATATGTTAATAAGCCCTACGCATTGTTATGCCGTGGTACTCATCCCCACCGCGGCATGAAATCTGCACCGATACTGTTTGAGGAAACTGCTGTGACTACAAATAACAAAGTTCGCAATGTCGATGTACGCGCGCCACGCGGCACACAATTAAACGCAAAAAGCTGGCTGACCGAAGCGCCGTTACGCATGCTGATGAACAACCTCGATCCTGAAGTTGCGGAGAACCCACACGAACTGGTGGTGTACGGCGGCATCGGCCGCGCCGCGCGCGACTGGGATTGCTACGACAAGATCGTCGAAACCCTGAAAACGCTGGAAGAAGACGAAACCCTGCTGGTGCAGTCCGGCAAACCGGTCGGCGTCTTCAAAACCCACAGCAACGCGCCACGCGTGCTGATCGCCAACTCCAACCTGGTACCGCACTGGGCCACCTGGGAACACTTCAACGAACTGGACGCCAAAGGCCTGGCCATGTACGGCCAGATGACCGCCGGCAGCTGGATCTACATCGGCAGCCAGGGCATCGTTCAGGGCACCTATGAAACCTTCGTCGAAGCGGGCCGCCAGCATTACGACGGCAGCCTGCAGGGCCGCTGGGTGCTGACCGCCGGCCTGGGCGGCATGGGCGGCGCACAGCCGCTGGCCGCAACGCTGGCGGGCGCCTGCTCGCTGAACATCGAATGTCAGCAGAGCCGCATCGATTTCCGTCTGAAAACCCGCTACGTCGATGAGCAGGCCAAAGATTTGGACGACGCGCTGGCCCGCATCAAAAAATACACCTCAGAAGGCAAAGCCATCTCCATCGCCCTGTGCGGCAACGCGGCTGAAATCCTGCCAGAGCTGGTGCGCCGCGGCGTGCGCCCAGACATGGTCACCGATCAGACCAGCGCCCACGATCCGCTGAACGGCTACCTGCCGAAGGGCTGGAGCTGGGAAGAGTATCGCCAGCGCGCCCAAACCGAGCCGGCTAAAGTGGTCGCCGCCGCCAAGCAGTCGATGGCCGATCACGTCAAAGCCATGCTGGCCTTCCAGCAGATGGGCGTGCCGACCTTCGACTACGGCAACAACATTCGCCAGATGGCGAAAGAAACCGGCGTCGACAACGCCTTCGACTTCCCGGGCTTCGTGCCGGCCTACATCCGTCCGCTGTTCTGCCGCGGTATCGGGCCGTTCCGCTGGGCGGCGCTGTCCGGCGATCCGCAGGACATCTACAAAACCGACGCCATGGTGAAAGAGCTGATCCCGGATGACGAACACCTGCACCGCTGGCTGGACATGGCGCGCGAGCGCATCAGCTTCCAGGGCCTGCCGGCGCGCATCTGCTGGGTTGGCCTCGGCCAGCGCGCCAAGCTGGGCCTGGCGTTCAACGAGATGGTGCGCCGCGGCGAACTGTCCGCCCCGATCGTCATCGGCCGCGACCACCTGGATTCCGGCTCCGTTTCCAGCCCGAACCGTGAAACCGAAGCGATGAAAGACGGTTCCGATGCGGTTTCCGACTGGCCGTTGCTGAACGCCCTGCTGAACACCGCCAGCGGCGCCACCTGGGTTTCCCTGCACCACGGCGGCGGCGTCGGCATGGGCTTCTCCCAACACTCCGGCATGGTGATCGTCTGCGACGGCACCGACGAGGCCGCCGAGCGCATCGCCCGCGTCCTGCACAATGACCCGGCTACCGGGGTCATGCGTCACGCCGACGCCGGTTACGATATCGCTATCGACTGCGCCCGCGAGCAAGGCCTGAACCTGCCGATGGTTGCCGCGACCCAAGGAGAAAAAGCATGAAAGCGCTGACTATTCGCCCAGGCAAACTGACGCTGGCCCAGCTACGCGACGTCTATCAACATCCGGTGACGCTGACGCTGGACGACAACGCCTACGGCCCTATCCAACAGAGCGTGGCCTGCGTGGAACGTATCGTTGAAGAAAACCGCACCACTTACGGCATCAACACCGGGTTTGGCCTGCTGGCTTCAACGCGCATCGCCCGCGACGATCTGGAAAACCTGCAGCGTTCGATCGTACTGTCACACGCCGCCGGCGTGGGCGAGCCGACCGACGACAACCTGGTGCGCCTGATCATGGTGCTGAAGATCAACAGCCTGTCGCGCGGCTTCTCCGGCATTCGTCTGGAAGTCATTCAGGCGCTGATCGCGCTGGTCAACGCCGAAGTTTATCCGCATATTCCGCTGAAAGGCTCCGTCGGCGCCTCCGGCGACCTGGCGCCACTGGCGCACATGAGCCTGGTGCTGCTGGGCGAAGGCCAGGCGCGCCATCAGGGCCAATGGCTGCCGGCGACCGAAGCGCTGGCCAAAGCCGGCCTGAAACCGCTGACGCTGGCGGCGAAAGAGGGTCTGGCGCTGCTGAACGGCACCCAGGTCTCCGCCGCCTTCGCGCTGCGCGGCCTGTTCGATGCCGAAGATCTGTTCGCCGCCGCGACCGTGGCGGGCAGCCTGACGGTGGAAGCGGCGCTGGGCTCTCGCAGCCCGTTCGATGCGCGTATCCACGAGGTGCGCGGCCAGCGCGGCCAGATCGACGCCGCCATCGCCTATCGCCACCTGCTCGGCGCGCGCAGCGAAGTCTCCGACTCGCACCGCAACTGTGAAAAAGTGCAGGATCCTTACTCCCTGCGCTGCCAGCCACAGGTGATGGGCGCCTGCCTGACGCAGATCCGCCAGGCCGCCGAAGTGCTGGAAATCGAAGCCAACGCCGTCTCCGATAACCCGCTGGTATTCGCCGAACAGGGCGACGTGCTGTCCGGCGGCAACTTCCACGCTGAACCGGTAGCGATGGCCGCCGATAACCTGGCGCTGGCGTTTGCCGAAATCGGTTCGCTGTCCGAGCGCCGCATCTCGCTGATGATGGACAAGCACATGTCGCAGCTGCCACCGTTCCTGGTGGAGAACGGCGGCGTGAACTCCGGCTTCATGATCGCTCAGGTGACCGCCGCGGCGCTGGCCAGCGAAAACAAAGCGCTGGCGCACCCGTCGAGCGTCGACAGCATTCCGACCTCCGCCAACCAGGAAGACCACGTTTCCATGGCGCCGGCCGCCGGTCGCCGCCTGTGGAGCATGGCGGACAATGTGCGCGGCATTCTGGCGGTCGAATGGCTGGCCGCCTGTCAGGGCCTGGATTTCCGCAACGGCCTGAAGACCTCGGAAGGTCTGGAGCAGGCGCGCCGTCTGCTGCGCGAGCATGTCAGTTTCTACGACAAGGATCGTTTCTTCGCCCCCGACATTGAAGCCGCCAGCCAACTCTTGGCGGCCGGTCACCTGACATCGCTGCTGCCTGCGGCGCTGCTGCCTAGCCAGGCATAATCATCACACACTGAATCACGCAGTTTGTTCTGCCCCGCCGGGTGCGTTCCACCCGGCGCGGGCAGCGCGTGCCTGTTCGGCAAACACTTAACGGGAAGCAACATGCGTAACGAAACGACACAACTCAGACGCGGACTAAACGCGCGGCATATCCGTTTCATGGCCCTCGGCTCGGCGATCGGAACCGGCCTGTTCTACGGCTCCGCCGGCGCCATCCAGCTGGCCGGCCCGGCCGTGCTGCTGGCCTACCTGGTGGGCGGCGCGGCGGTGTTCATGGTGATGCGCGCGCTGGGTGAAATGGCGGTGCACCAGCCGGTTTCCGGCTCGTTCGGCCACTACGCCAGCCACTATCTCGGCCCGCTGGCCGGGTTCCTCACCGGTTGGACCTACACCTTCGAAATGGTGATCGTCGCCCTGGCGGACGTCACCGCCTTCGGCATCTATATGGGGCTGTGGTTCCCGGACGTCGCTCAGTGGGTTTGGGTGCTCAGCATCATCCTGTTTATCGGCGCGCTCAACCTGTGCAGCGTCAAGGTATTCGGCGAGCTGGAGTTCTGGCTGTCGCTGGTCAAAGTCGCCGCCATCGTGGCGATGATCGTCGGCGGTGCGGCGGTGATGCTGTTCGGTTTCGGGCAAACCCAGCACGCCACCGGTATCAGCAACCTGTGGCAACACGGCGGCTTTATGCCTAACGGCTTCGGCGGTGTGGTCGCGTCATTGGCAGTGGTGATGTTCGCCTTCGGCGGCATCGAGATCATCGGCATTACCGCCAGCGAGGCGAAAGACCCCGCCAAAGTGCTGCCGAAAGCGATCAACGCCGTGCCGGTGCGCATCCTGCTGTTCTACGTGTTGACGCTGACGGTGCTGATGGCGATCTATCCGTGGAACAGCATCGGCCAGAACGGTAGCCCGTTCGTCGAGATCTTCAGCAACCTCGGCATCAGCTCCGCCGCCAACGTGCTGAATGTGGTGGTGATCACCGCCGCCATTTCGGCCATCAACAGCGACATCTTCGGCGCCGGCCGCATGATGTATGGCATGGCGCAGGACGGCCAGGCGCCGCGCAGCTTCACCAAACTGACTGCCAGCGGCGTGCCGTGGATGACGGTGCTGGTCATGTCGGTCGCCCTGCTGTTGGCGGTGGTGCTCAACTACCTGATCCCGGAGAAGGTCTTCATGATCATCGCCTCGATCGCCACCTTCGCCACCGTCTGGGTGTGGCTGATGATCCTGCTGTCGCAGATCGTCATGCGCCGCACGCTGTCGCCGGAAGAAACTCGTCAGTTGAGCTTCCCGGTGCCGTGGTGGCCGGTGGCGCCGGCATTGGCGACCGCCTTTATGGCGTTCGTCATCGGCCTGCTCGGCTACTTCGAAGAGAGCCGCATCGCCCTGTACGTCGGGCTGGTGTGGATCGCTTTACTCACCGTGGCTTACTGGCTGTGGGTGCGCAAAAAAGGCGGGGGTTCGCCGGTGAGCGCGGCAACGCAACAGATGTAACGCTCGCTGTTGATAAAACCCGCTGCGGCGGGTTTTTTTATTGCGCGCTTTTGGCCGAACGCCGGCCATAAAAAAACCCGCCGCAGCGGGTTTTTATTTAACAACCGAATCGGTCGAACTTACTGGCCTTTAACTTCTTTCAGGCCGTTGAATGGCGCACGGTCACCCAGCGCTTCTTCGATACGGATCAGTTGGTTGTATTTGGCAACGCGGTCAGAACGGCTCATGGAACCGGTTTTGATCTGGCCAGCCGCAGTCCCTACCGCCAGGTCGGCGATGGTCGCGTCTTCGGTTTCACCGGAACGGTGAGAGATCACCGCGGTGTAACCGGCGTCTTTCGCCATCTTGATAGCCGCCAGCGTTTCGGTCAGAGAACCGATCTGGTTGAACTTGATCAGGATGGAGTTAGCGATGCCTTTCTCGATGCCTTCTTTCAGGATCTTGGTGTTGGTCACGAACAGGTCGTCGCCCACCAGCTGGATTTTGTCGCCCAGCACTTTGGTCTGGTAAGCGAAGCCCGCCCAGTCGGATTCATCCAGGCCGTCTTCGATAGACACGATTGGGTACTGTTTGGTCAGCTCTTCCAGGAAGTGAGTGAACTCTTCGGAAGTGAAGGCTTTGTTGCCTTCGCCGGCCAGCACGTATTTACCGTCTTTGTAGAATTCGGAAGCCGCACAGTCCATCGCCAGCGTCACGTCTTTGCCCAGCTCGTAGCCCGCCGCTTTTACCGCTTCAGCGATAACCGCCAGCGCTTCGGCGTTGGAACCCAGGTTTGGCGCATAGCCGCCTTCGTCGCCCACGGCGGTGTTCATGCCTTTGGCTTTCAGAACTTTCGCCAGGTGGTGGAACACTTCAGAACCGATGCGCACCGCTTCTTTCAGGGTTTTCGCGCCAACCGGCTGAATCATGAATTCCTGAATGTCGACGTTGTTGTCAGCGTGCTCGCCGCCGTTGATGATGTTCATCATCGGCAGTGGCATGGAGAATTTGCCTGGGGTGCCGTTCAGCTCAGCGATGTGCTCGTACAGCGGCATGCCTTTAGAGGCTGCGGCCGCTTTCGCTGCTGCCAGGGAAACCGCCAGAATGGCGTTGGCGCCGAAGTTGGATTTGTTTTCGGTGCCGTCCAGATCGATCATGATCTTGTCGATGTTCGCCTGGTCTTTGGCATCTTTACCCAGTACTGCCTGAGCAATCGGACCGTTTACTGCAGCAACGGCTTTCAGTACGCCTTTACCCAGGAAACGAGACTTGTCACCGTCACGCAGTTCCAGCGCTTCGCGGGAACCGGTAGAAGCACCGGACGGCGCAGCAGCCAAGCCGACGAAACCGCCTTCCAGATGAACTTCGGCTTCAACAGTCGGGTTACCGCGGGAGTCGATGATTTCACGACCGATGACTTTAACGATTTTGGACATTAGGTTTTCCTCAGTACAAGTTAAACTAAAACTCCAGACAAACAGCGCGCGGTTCTCACCGCGCGCCGCCCACCAAATATTTTATTTCACCTGGCGCTTCTGATGCTCGCCTGCGGCTTTCACGAAGCCGGCGAACAGCGGATGCCCATCACGCGGCGTAGACGTAAATTCCGGGTGGAACTGACAGGCTACAAACCACGGGTGATTCGGCAGTTCAATGATCTCGACCAGCTTGTTGTCGGCGGAACGACCGGCGACACGCAGCCCTGCGGCTTCGATCTGCTTCAACAGCATGTTGTTAACTTCGTAACGGTGACGGTGACGCTCGACAATGGTCGGTTCGCCGTACAGCTGACGCACCAGGCTGTTGTCGCTCAGGTTGCACTGTTGGCCACCTACGCGCATCGTGCCGCCCAAATCGCTTTCTTCGCTGCGCATTTCGACGTTGCCGTCTTCGTCGCGCCATTCGGTGATCAACGCCACCACCGGGTACTTACAGTCTGGCATAAACTCGGTGGAGTTGGCGTTTTCCATGCCGGCCACGTTGCGAGCGAACTCCATCAACGCCACCTGCATGCCCAGGCAAATGCCCAGGTAAGGAATGTTGTTCTCGCGCGCATAGCGTGCGGTCATCACTTTGCCTTCCACGCCGCGGTAGCCGAAGCCGCCCGGGATCAGGATCGCGTCCAGCCCTTTCAGCACTTCCACGCCGCGGGTTTCCACGTCCTGCGAGTCGATCAGCTTGATGTTCACAGTCAGACGGTTTTTCAGCCCGCCGTGTTTCAGCGCTTCGATCACCGACTTGTAGGCGTCCGGCAGCTCAACGTATTTACCGACCATACCGATGGTCACTTCGCCGCCCGGATTGGCTTCTTCGTAGATCACCTGTTCCCATTCGGCCAGGTTAGCTTCCGGTGCGTTCAAGCTGAATCGTTTACAAATATAATCGTCCAGCCCCTGAGATTTCAATAGGCCTGGAATTTTATAAATAGAATCAACGTCTTTCAGAGAGATAACCGCTTTTTCCGGCACGTTGCAGAAAAGCGCGATTTTAGCGCGTTCGTTAGCAGGAACCGCGCGATCGGAACGGCAAATCAGCACATCCGGCTGAATACCGATGGAAAGCAGCTCTTTTACGGAATGCTGGGTCGGCTTGGTTTTCACTTCGCCGGCCGCCGCCATGTACGGCACCAGCGTCAGGTGCATGTACAGAGTGTGCTCGCGGCCCACTTCCACCGCCATCTGACGGATGGCTTCGAGGAACGGCAGCGATTCGATATCGCCGACGGTGCCGCCGATTTCCACCAGCACCACATCGTGGCCTTCGCCGCCTTCGATGATGCGCTCTTTGATCGCGTTGGTGATGTGCGGAATGACCTGCACGGTCGCGCCCAGATAGTCGCCGCGGCGCTCTTTACGCAGCACGTCGGAGTAGATGCGGCCGGTGGTGAAGTTGTTGCGACGCGACATTTTGGTGCGGATGAAGCGCTCGTAGTGACCCAAATCCAGATCGGTTTCTGCGCCGTCTTCGGTGACGAAAACTTCCCCATGCTGAATCGGGCTCATGGTGCCCGGATCCACGTTGATGTACGGGTCCAGTTTCATGATGGTAACGTTGAGGCCACGGGCTTCAAGAATAGCCGCCAGAGAGGCTGCGGCAATGCCTTTACCCAGAGAGGATACGACCCCGCCGGTCACAAAAATATAATTAGTTGTCATGCTGAACCTGAGAGTTTAGGTTTAAAGACGATGGAAGAACCAGGACGGGAAAGTAGTATACCCGAACCTCTCCTGACCTACAAACGATCGTTTTGCTGTCCATCATCTCGGCCGCCCTCGCGTGTTCATCAGGGTTTACTCCGCCGGCGCCGCATAAACCCTCCAGGTAAAACAAAGAGTTAGCAGAGAAAATTTCTTTTTACCGCCCCTCAGGAGCGATAAAACGCCTTAGATTTCAGTTTGTTGCCCTTTTGCTGCCGCCGACAGCCATGCGCCGCCGATCTGACCGCAAGCTTAACCGTTTCAGCTTGAATGAACCTTGTCGGCGATCAACATTGTCGTTGCAGCGATTCAATTTTCCTGGCGTTTCACCTGCTGCCAGGCCTCTTCCATCTGCTCCAGCGTGGCGTCCTCCAACCGCAGCCCGCGTTGCTGGACAATCTCTTCCACCTGACGGAAGCGGCGCTCGAACTTGCGGTTCGCCGCCTGCAATGCGTTCTCCGCCTTGTGGCCCAAATGGCGCGACAGGTTCACCGTGGCGAACAGCAGATCGCCGATCTCCTCTTCCAGCTTGCTCTCGTCGACCACCGCCTGGCGGGCTTCGTGCATCACTTCGTCGATCTCTTCGTACACTTTGTCCAGTACCGGCCCCAGGGTGTTCCAGTCGAAGCCGACCGAGGCGCAGCGTTTTTGGATCTTGTGCGCTTTCATCAACGCCGGCAGCGCCTGCGGAATGTCGTCCAGCACCGAGTGCAGCGCTTTTTCGGCGCGCTCGCCGGCCTTCAGCTGCTCCCAGCGCGCCGCCACGGCTTCGCTGTCTCCGCCCTCGGCGTCGCCGAAGATGTGCGGATGTCGGCGCTCCAGCTTGTCGCTGATGGCGGTGCACACCTCATCAAAATCGAACAGCCCCTGCTCCTGCCCCATCTGGGCGTAGAACACCACCTGAAACAGCAAGTCGCCCAGCTCATCGCGCAGATCGGCGTAGTCCTGCCGTTCGATGGCGTCCAGCACTTCGTAAGTCTCTTCCAACGTATAAGGCGCAATGGTGGCGAAGGTTTGCTTGCGGTCCCACGAGCAGCCGAGCTGCGGGTCGCGCAGCGTTTTCATGATATTCAGCAGACGCTGCAGCGGAGTGGATTGGGTCATAAAAAATCTCTGAGAAAGAATGGGGGCGCAGGGGAGCGCCCGCAGAATTCATGGATTTCTGGCCGCATCCGCTATCGATACGGCCCGAAAGGCGATGTGGGCTTAGTTGCCGTGCAAACGCTTGGCGTCTATCACGTCCGGCAGTTGGTTCAGCTTCGCCAGCACCCGGCTCAGCACCTGCTGGTTGTAAATTTCGATATCCATGTCGATGGTGGCCAACTGCTTCTTGGTATCGCTGCGGCTGGCGACGCCCAGCACATTGACCTTTTCGTTGGCCAGAATGGTGGTAATGTCGCGCAACAGCCCGCTGCGATCGTTGGCCATCACGCGCACCACCAGCGAATAACCGCTGGAGTAGCTTTCGCCCCATACCGCATCGACGATGCGCTCCGGCGCGTGCGATTGCAAATCGACCAGCTGATCGCAGTCCGCACGGTGGATCGAAATACCGCGCCCCTGGGTGATAAAACCGACGATGTCGTCGCCCGGGATCGGCTGGCAGCAGCGGGCGATGTGGTGCATCAGGTTGCCCACGCCCTCCACCACCACGCGGCCGTTATCCTTGTTGCGGGTCGGCGGCGGCGCTTTCTGCTGCACCAGCTGGCGCAGCGCCTCACGATCCTGCTCTTCGGCGCTCGGCTTGTTGAACTTGCCCTGCAGGTAATTCACCATCTGGTTCAGGCGAATGTCCCCGCCGCCGATCGCCGCCAGCACCTCGTCCAGCGAGTTCATGTTGTAGCGCGGGATCAGCAGCTTCTCGGCCTCTTTCAGGCTGATGCCGAGGTGTTCCAGTTCGTTGTCCAACATCTGGCGGCCGGCGAGAATGTTCTTGTCGCGGTCCTGCTTGCGGAACCAGTTGTGGATCTTCGAGCGCCCGCGGCTGGTGGTGACGTAGCCCAGGTTCGGGTTCAGCCAGTCGCGGCTCGGGTTCGGCTGTTTCTGGGTGATGATCTCAATCTGATCGCCCATCTTCAGCTGATAGGTAAACGGCACGATGCGGCCGCCGATCTTGGCGCCGATACAGCGGTGACCGACGTCGCTGTGAATGTGATAGGCAAAATCAAGCGGCGTAGAGCCGGCCGGCAGATCCACCACGTCGCCTTTCGGGGTAAACACATAGACCCGATCGTCGAACACCTGGCTGCGCACTTCGTCGAGCATCTCGCCGGAGTCCGCCATCTCTTCCTGCCAGGCGATGAGCTTACGCAGCCAGGCGATGCGCTCTTCGTAGCCGGAGCGCACGGTCACGCCAGCGCCCTCTTTGTACTTCCAGTGTGCGGCCACGCCCAGCTCGGCGTCTTCATGCATTTGCCGGGTGCGGATCTGAATCTCGACGGTTTTGCCGCGCGGCCCCAGCACCACGGTGTGGATAGACTGGTAGCCGTTGGGTTTCGGGTTGGCGACGTAGTCGTCGAACTCGTCCGGCAGGTGGCGGAAGTGGGTATGCACGATGCCCAACGCCGCATAGCAATCCTGCAGACGCTCCGCCACGATGCGCACCGCGCGCACGTCGAACAGTTCGTCAAACGCCAGGTGCTTTTTCTGCATCTTGCGCCAGATGCTGTAGATGTGTTTCGGCCGGCCGTAAATCTCCACCCGAATGCCTTCGCTGGCCATCTCGGCGCGCAGCCCAGCGACGAAATCGTCGATGAACTGTTCGCGGTCGATGCGGCGCTCGTGCAACAGCTTGGCGATGCGCTTGTATTCTTCCGGATGCAGGTAGCGGAAGCAGAAATCTTCCAGCTCCCACTTCAACTGGCCGATGCCAAGCCGGTTGGCCAGCGGGGCGTAGATGTTGGAACACTCTTTCGCCGCCAGCACGCGTTCGTCTTCCGGCGCGTCCTTCACCTCGCGCAGGTGGGCGATACGCTCCGCCAGCTTGATGACCACGCAGCGGAAATCCTCCACCATCGCCAACAGCATGCGGCGCACGTTGTCGACCTGTTCGGAGGCCATCGAGTCGTTTTGGGTGGCTTTCAGTTGACGAATGGCGTCCATGTCGCGCACGCCGTGCACCAGCGCGACGATGCCATTACCGAACGCTTCGGTCAGGGTCTCTTCCTGCACGATGCCGGCGTCCACCAGCGGGAACAGCAGCGCGGCGCGCATGCTGTCGTTATCCATGCTCAGCGTCGAGAGGATTTCCACCATCTCCAAGCCGCGCCACAGCAGCAGCGAGGCGTCGGGATGGTTCAGGGTCTGCTGCTCACAATAACGCCAGGTTGCGGCCAATCGCTCACATGACTGCGGGTTAGGTAGCCCCAAGCCGGCGATCCACTCATCAAGAGCGAACTCACCCGCCGTATTCAGATGTGCACTTCTTACCGCAACCATAACTTCTCCCTACTTTGCAGCGACCTCTGGCGCACGCTCGTTGATAAACAGCGCCATTGATTCAAGATGCCCCGAGTGCGGAAACATATCCAACATCCGCACGCGCGCAAGACGATAACCGGCGCTCAACAGCACTTTGCTGTCGCGAGCCAGCGTGGTGGGGTTACAGGAAACATACACCACCCGCGCCGGCGCCAGTTTTACAATGTGTGACATCACCCCGGCCGCACCGGCACGGGCGGGATCCAGCATCACCTTATCAAACCCTTGTGCTGCCCAAGGTTGCCGTGCAACGTCGTCCTCCAGATTCTCGTGGAAGAACGATGCATTATTCAGCTTATTCTTATGTGCATTATATTGCCCATTCGCTACCAGCGTGGCAACACCTTCGATGCCCACCACCGCAGCGGCCCGGCGCGCCAACGGCAGGGTGAAGTTACCCATGCCGCAGAACAGGTCCAGCACCCGATCATTGGGTTGAATATCGAGCCATTCAAGGGCCTGCGCCACCATTTGTTGGTTTACGGCGTCATTGACCTGAATAAAGTCGCGCGGGCTGAAGTCTAAGCGTAGCCCGTCAACCTGATAATACGGCGTGTCACCGCACAGTTTCTCCACGCGATCGCTGTCCGGCGCCAGATAAACGGCGACGTTTTCCCGCTCGCCAAACGCCAACAGCGCCTGCCGATCCGCCTCTTTCAACGCGTCGAGATGGCGCAGCACCAGCAGCGGGCCGTTATCCGCCAGTACCAGCTCCACGTGCCCCAGCCGCCGTACCGCCTGCAACCCGCTCAGGCAGGCGCGCACCGGCGCCAGCAGCTGTTCCAGCTCCGGCCGCAGCACCGGACAGTGCTCCACCACCACCAGCTCACTCGAGGCCGCCTGTCGAAAGCCCATCATCAGGCGCTGCAACTTCGGCTGCCACGCCAGGCTCAGGCGGGCGCGGCGGCGATAACCGTATTCCGGGCCGGCGATCACCGGTTCCTGCTGCGGGGTCACCCCGGTTTCGCGGGCGATCATGCGCACCAGCGCCGCCGCCTTGCTCTGCTGCTGCAGTGCCTCATCCGCATGCTGCTGCTGGCAGCCGCCGCACACGCCGAAATGCGGACAGCGCGGTGCCACCCGCTGCGGGCTGCGGCTCAGCAGGCGCTTGAGCTTGCCTTTGGCGAACTGGCGCTTGTCTTCGGTCAGCTGGATTTCCGCCTGCTCGCCCGGCAATACGCCCGGCACGAACACCGCTTTGCCGTCGTGGCGCGCCACGCCCTGGCCGAAAGGATCGAGATCGCTCACCGTCACGGTGAAGATTTGTGAGCTCTGCCGGGTCGTCACGCGGCGTTTGGGAGAGTAGAATTGCGCCATATTTGTCGATTGTGTGCTGGTTCATTAAGCTAGTGTCAGCTGTCAATTCTCCCACATTGGAATCCCATGACCAAATACAGCCTGCGTGCGCGCATGATGATCCTGATTCTGGCCCCGACCTTGCTGATTGGTTTGCTGCTCAGCACCTTCTTCGTGGTGCACCGCTATAACGAGCTGCAGGAGCAATTGGTCGACGCCGGCGCCAGCATCATCGAGCCGCTGGCGGTGGCCAGCGAGTACGGCATGACGTTCCGCAGCCGCGAATCGGTCAGGCAGTTGGTCAGCCTGTTGCACCGCCGCCATTCGGACATCGTGCGTTCGATCACCGTGTTCGATGCGCAGAACAATTTGTTCGTCACCTCCAATTATCACCACAACTTCGCTCAGCTGCAGCTGCCGAAAGGCGTGCCGTTGCCCACCGAGCTGATGCTCACCCGACGCGGCGATTCGCTGATCCTGCGCACGCCGATCCTGTCGGAAAACCAATATCCGGATGAAACCGCCGACGGCGGCAGCCACCCCGACAACAACCTGGGCTATGTGGCGATCGAGCTGGATCTGCAGTCGGTGCGGTTGCAGCAATATAAAGAGGTGTTCGTCTCCACCCTGCTGCTGTTGCTGTGCATGTGCATCGCCATCCTGTTTGCTTACCGGCTGATGCGCGACGTGACCGGCCCGATCCGCAACATGGTGAACACCGTCGACCGCATCCGCCGCGGCCAGCTCGACAGCCGCGTGGAGGGCTACATGCTCGGCGAGCTGCACATGCTGAAGAACGGCATCAACTCGATGGCGATGTCGCTTACCGCCTATCACGAAGAGATGCAGCAGAACATCGATCAGGCCACCTCCGACCTGCGTGAAACGCTGGAGCAAATGGAGATCCAGAACGTCGAGCTGGATTTGGCGAAAAAACGCGCGCAGGAGGCAGCGCGCATCAAGTCCGAATTCCTGGCCAACATGTCGCACGAGCTGCGTACTCCGCTCAACGGCGTGATCGGCTTCACCCGTCAGATGCTGAAAACCGATCTGAGCGTGACCCAGACCGATTATTTGCAGACCATCGAACGCTCGGCCAACAACCTGCTGACCATCATCAACGACGTGCTGGACTTCTCCAAGCTGGAGGCCGGCAAGCTGGTGCTGGAGCATATTCCTTTTGCCCTGCGTGAAACGCTGGACGAAGTGGTGGTGCTGCTGGCGCCCAGCGCCCACGACAAAGGGCTGGAGCTGACGCTGGATGTGCACAACGACGTGCCGGAGCAGGTGATCGGCGACTCGCTGCGCCTGCAGCAGATCATTACCAACCTGCTGGGCAACGCCATCAAGTTCACCGAAACCGGCAATATCGACATTCGCGTCGAGCTGCGCAAACAGCTGGATCGCCGGGTGGAAGTGGAAGTGCAGATCCACGACACCGGCATCGGCATCTCCGAACGCCAGCAGTCACAGCTGTTCCAGGCATTCCGTCAGGCGGATGCCAGCATCTCCCGCCGCCACGGCGGCACCGGGCTGGGGCTGGTGATCACGCAAAAACTGGTGAAGGAGATGGGGGGCGATATCTGCTTCCACAGCCAGTTGAACCGCGGCTCGACCTTCTGGTTCCACATCACGCTGGATCTGAACGAGGGCATGCTGTCGCTGGCGCCGAGCCTGCCGGATCTGAGCGGCAAAACGCTCGCCTATATCGAGTCCAACCCGACGGCGGCGCAGGCGACGCTCAACATGCTCAGCATCACACAGCTGGTGATCACCCACTCGCCGACGCTGGGCCAGTTGCCGCCAGGCCACTATGACTTCCTGCTGGCCGGCGTGCCCATCCCGTTCCGCGACAACATGGCGCAGCACGAAGACAAATTGCTGGCGTCGCTGAAGCTGGCCGATCGGGTGATTCTGGCGCTGCCGTGCCAGGCGCAGATCGACGCCGAGCTGCTTAAACAACAAGGCGCGCTCGGCTGCCTGATCAAGCCGATCACCAGCACACGACTGTTCCCGCTGCTCCGGATGGAAGCGCCAGCACGTCTCACCGCGCAGCCTGAGCGTAAACGCCTGCCGCTGACCGTGATGGCGGTGGACGACAACCCGGCCAACCTGAAGCTGATCGGCACGCTGCTGGGGGAACAGGTAGAAAAAACCCTGCTGTGCGAAAGCGGTGAGGAAGCGCTGGCGCTGGCGCGCGACAACGTGCTGGATCTGATCCTGATGGACATTCAGATGCCGAAGATGGACGGCATTCACGCCAGCGAGCTGATCCGCCAGCTGCCGCATCACAACTCCACGCCGATCGTCGCCGTTACCGCCCATGCCGCCAGCGGCGAGCGCGAGCACCTGCTGCAGGCCGGGATGGACGACTATCTGGCCAAACCGATCGACGAGAAAATGCTGACCCGCGTGCTGTCGCGTTACCACAGCGGCGGCGTGGAAAACGCCGTCGCCGACGACGCGCCGCTGTCGCTCGACTGGCCACTGGCGCTGCGTCAGGCGGCCAACAAACCGGACCTGGCGCGCGATCTGCTGCAAATGCTGCTCGATTTCCTGCCGGAGGTGCGCGAACGGGTACAGGCGCTATTGGAGGGGCAACACGACGACGAGATCCTCGATCTGATCCATAAGCTGCACGGCAGTTGCAGCTACAGCGGCGTACCGCGCCTCAAGCAGCTGTGTTTCTACCTCGAGCGGCAGCTGCGCCAGGGCATCACCAACGACGAACTGGAGCCGGAGTGGCTGGAGCTGTTGGATGAGATTGAACTGGTGATCCACGCGGCGCGCGCGCATCTGGCGCAACCCGCCTGAATCCTCTGGCCATAACGCAAAAAGGCACGCCATAGCGTGCCTTTGTTTTTTTTAACGCCCGACGCTTATCACTGTGCCAGCAGGTAAAGCTGGCTCTCCCCGCGCTGAATATTCAACGCCAGCACCGACGGCTTGCTGTCGAGGATTTTACGCAGCTCACCCAGGTTCTGGATCGGCTGCTGGTTCACGCCCAGGATCACGTCGCCCTTTTTCAGGCCGATGCGCGCCGCGGCGCTGCCGGCTTTCACGCTGTCAACCTTGACACCCTTCACGTTGCCGACCTGGGTGTTGCTCAGCTCGGCGCCTTCAATGCCGGTGTAGATATTGCCCGAGGCCACCTGGGTCTGCGCGCTTTGCTCCAGCGTGACGTCAATCGTTACCGGCTTGCCGTCGCGAATAATGCCCAGCGACATCTTGCTGCCGACCGGCAATGTACCGATCTCCGCCCGGAACGAGGCGAAGCTGGAGATGGCCTTGCCGTTCATGGTGACGATCACGTCGCCGGCCTTGATGCCCGCCTTCGCCGCGGAAGACTTCGGCATCACCTGGCTGACGAAGGCCCCGCGCTGCGCGTCAACCTTCATCGCCTTGGCCAGCTCGGAGTTCAGCTCGGTACCCATGATGCCCAGTTCGCCGCGTTTCACCTGGCCATATTCGACCATTTGCGCCGTCAGGTTTTTCACCATGTTGCTCGGAATGGCGAAGCCGATACCGATGTTGCCGCCGTCCGGCGCCAGGATCGCGGTGTTGATGCCGATCAGCTCGCCGTTCAGGTTAACCAACGCACCGCCGGAGTTACCGCGGTTAATCGCCGCATCGGTCTGGATAAAGTTTTCGTAGTTTTCGATGTTCAGGCCGCTGCGCCCCAGGGCGGATACGATACCCGATGTGGCGGTTTCACCCAGCCCGTACGGGTTACCGATCGCCACGGTGTAATCGCCGACGCGCAGCTGATCGGAATCCGCCATCTTGATCGCCGTCAGATTCTTGAAGTCTTTCAGCTGGATCAGGGCGATATCGGAACGCGGATCCTTGCCGATCACCTTGGCGTCGAAACGGCGGCCATCGCTCAACTGCACCTGGATCTTGTTGGCGTTGTCCACCACGTGGTTATTGGTCACCACATAGCCCTTGGCGGCATCGATAACCACCCCGGCGCCCAGCGCCTGGAATTTCTGCTGCGTGCCCTGCGGCTGGCCATCCGGCCCAGGCTGTTCGCCACCCTGACACATCGGTGAGCCCTGGAACGGCGAACCGTCCTGGCAGAACGGCGAATCTTCGCCGAAGAACTGTTGGAATTGCTGCGGCATGCGCGGCGTATTAACCGTGGTGCTGCCCTCAACGTTAATGCTCACCACGGAAGGCATTACCTTTTCCAGCATCGGTGCCAGGCTCGGCAGCTGTTGGGTGCTGGAAGAGGCGGTTTCAGCGGCGCTGGCCGTCGTCGGACCCATCGCCATACCGATACTGAATGCCAGTACGCTCAGAACTAATGCGGTTTTTTTCATCTGTGTGTCTCTTATAAAGTCGTTCAAAAAGAATGGCTGTCTTGCGTGCTTATTCAGAGTTAATTAATAGCCCGAAGTTCCGGCACAGATGATTGGCAATAGTAAACAAATATTGTCCGTCTTTACAAAACTCGAGACAGCCAACCGGTTGGAATTGCTGATAATTATTCTTCAGCTCAATTATTCCGCCGCCATCAATCGACGATATTCATCATAGGCGTAAAGGTCGGTCATTCCGCTGATATAGTCCTGCAATAAACGCGCGCGGAAATAATATTCCCGAATGGCTTGCTGCTCCGGCGATAAATGCTGCAGCCCTTCTACCGCCTCCGCATACGCCAGCCGATGCTTGGTGGACAGCTTGTGGAATAGGCGTGTTTCAATCGGATAAGCGCGATGGCTGTCCTCGCGCACCAGCTGGCTGAAGTCCGCCAGCTACATCGCCAACAGCGGGCTGTAAATGTCCAGCAGGCCGCTGATCACCCGATAGCCTTGCAGCTCGAGCTGCTCGACCTCAGGGTGGTTGAACACGTGCTTGAACGCCACATTTTTAAATATCTTCAGCAGCCGATAGGCCGGGCTGGAATCCTCCAGCAGCGCCTGATTGAAACTGCCTTGATAGACCGCGTCCAGATTGTCGATAAAGCGCTGCGCCGCATGCGGCACCAGCCGCGCCACGGTAAACACCCGCAGATACATGAAGAACTGATCTTCCGCGCTGCGCCGCGCGCCGCCGCGATCGATCTTGCGAAACGCGCTGGCGACGGTCTTGTCGAACAGATCGCCCGGCACCACCTCGCCCCACTCCTGAATCAGGTGCTGATACAGCTGCTCGACGGTGAAAATGCTCTTCTCCACCGCGTCTTCCAGATCGGCCACGCAGTACGAGATATCGTCGGCGGCTTCCATAATATAGGTCAGCGGGAAACGATCGAACTCGCCCATGTGCAGCTCGCGCCGCAACCGATCGACGAAGGCCTCTTCCGCCAGATAGTAGCCGGGCTTTTTCATCAGGTAACTGTGGCTGGCAGGGATGTCGCTCGCCCAGTAGGCCGGGCGGGTGTATTTCAAAATGCAGCCGACCTGCGCGTAGGTCAGGTTGAGCTTGAGCAGGCTGTACACCATGCGGATCGCCTGGGCGTTGCCCTCGAAGTGGCTGAGATCCTGACGGATCCGGCTGCGCAGCCGGTTCAGATCGCTCTCCCCTTCATGCAGGCGCAGCGTCACCACCTGGCAGCGATCGTGGCTGCCCGGCTCACTGCCGCAGCTGGCGGGATCGAGCCGCTGGGCGAACCAGTCGTTGATCGCCGACTCGCCGAAGTGTCCGAACGGCGGATTGCCGATGTCGTGCATCAGACAGGCCATTTCCACGATGCTTTCAAACGGATCGAGCAGCCGGGTCAGGCCGAGCTCATCAATTCTCCCCGCCTGTTTGAAGCGATTGAGGATCTCTTTGGCGATGTGGCGTCCAACCTGCTGCACCTCCATCGAGTGCGTCAGGCGGCTGCGCACCGCCGCGTTGCGCTCCAGCGGAAACACCTGGGTTTTTTGCTGCAGACGGCGAATGGCGGCCGAGTTGACGATGCGCCCGCGATCGCTCTCGAACTGCCGCACGATGTCGTACTCTTCCTCGGCCTCGATCGGTTTGCTGAAAGGCCGTTGAAAGCTGATTTTTTGCTTGAAGTCGATCCCGGACATCTGTTTCTCCGCCGTTGCGCCCTGCCCCCGTGATAACAATTCCCGGCGGCGGATGCAACGCATTATCTCTGATACACAGCCATGATAGACTATGCCGCAATTCTCACGGCCAATCAGCGAGTATTATTTATGAAAGTAGGCATCATCGGCGCAATGGAGCAGGAAGTTACCCTGCTGCGCGATCAAATCGAAAACCGTCAAACTATCCAGCGCGCGGGCTGCGAAATCTACACCGGCCAGATCGGCGGCGTTGACGTGGCCCTGCTGAAATCCGGCATCGGCAAAGTCTCTGCGGCCATGGGCACCACCCTGCTGCTGGAACACTGCAGCCCGGATCTGGTGATCAACACCGGTTCCGCCGGCGGCCTGGCCAGCACCCTGCACGTGGGCGATATCGTGGTGTCGGAAGAAGTGCGCTACCACGACGCCGACGTCACCGCCTTCGGCTACGAGCCGGGCCAGATGGCCGGCTGCCCGGCGGCGTTCGTCGCCGACGACGCGCTGATCGCGCTGGCGGAAAGCTGCATCAAACAGCTGGAGCTGCACGCGGTGCGCGGCCTGATCTGCAGCGGTGACGCCTTCATCAACGGCGCCGAGCCGCTGGCGCGCATCCGCGCCACTTTCCCGCGCGTCGCCGCCGTGGAAATGGAAGCCGCGGCGATCGCCCACGTCTGTCATCTGTTCGGCACGCCGTTCGTGGTGGTGCGCGCCATTTCCGACGTCGCCGACAGCGAGTCGCACATGAGCTTTGACGAGTTCCTGGTGGTAGCGGCCAAGCAGTCTACGCTGATGGTCAATGCCATGCTGCAAACCCTGGCCAAGCGCGGTTGATGTGAGGCTGCGCTTCACCTCGATGCTCTGTCTGTTGGCGCTCTGGCTGGCCCTGCCGGTCGGCGCCGCCCAGCGGGTGATCAGCCTGGCGCCCAACGCCACCGAACTCGCCTATGCCGCCGGCATGGGCGATGTGCTGGTGGCGGCGAGCGCCTATTCCGATTATCCGCCGCAGGCCGCCAAACTGGAGCAGGTGGCCTCCTGGCAGGGCATCAACCTGGAGCGGGTGCTGGCGCTCAAGCCGGATCTGATCCTCGCCTGGCGCGGCGGCAATCCGCAGCGCGTGCTGGATCAGCTCGCCGCGTTCGGCATCCCGATTTTCTATGCGGACGCCGACACCCTCGAAGGGATCGCCGGCTTGCTGGATAAGCTGGCGCAATACAGCCCGCACCCGGATCAGGCGCATCAGGCGGCAGACGACCTTCGCCGCCAGTTCGCCGCTCTCAAGCAACAATACGCCGCTAACTCGCCACGGCGCGTGTTGCTGCAGTTCGGCACCCAGCCGCTGTTCACCAGCGCCGGCGCCACATTGCAGAGCCAGGTGCTGGCGCTGTGCGGCGGGCAGAACGTCTTCGCCGACAGCCGCACCCCTTGGCCGCAGATCAGCCGCGAGCAGGTGTTGGCGCGCCAGCCGCAGGCCATCGTCATCACCGGGGGCGCGAAAGAAGCCGCCAATGTGAAAGCCTTCTGGGCCCCGCAGCTGCAGGTGCCGGTGATCGCGCTGAACGAAGACTGGTTCAACCGCGGCGGGCCGCGCATCCTGTTGGCGGCGCAGCAGCTGTGCCGCCAACTGGCGGAGATCCGCTGATGCTGGTGTTCTGGCTGGATATTCTCGGCACCGCGGTGTTCGCCGTCTCCGGTGTATTGCTGGCCGGCAAGCTGCGCATGGATCCGTTCGGCGTGCTGGTATTGGGCGTGGTTACCGCGGTCGGCGGCGGCACCATCCGCGATATGGCACTGGCCAACGGTCCGGTATTCTGGGTCAAGGATCCCACCGATCTGGTGGTGGCGATGATCACCTGCATATTGACGCTGCTGCTGGTGCGCCAGCCGCGCCGGCTGCCGAAGTGGGTGCTGCCGGTGCTGGACGCCGTCGGGCTGGCGGTGTTCGTCGGCATCGGCGTCAACAAGGCCTTCGCGGCCGGCACCGGCCCGCTGGTGGCAATCTGCATGGGAGTGATCACCGGCGTCGGCGGCGGCATTATCCGCGACGTGCTGGCGCGCGAGATCCCGATGATCCTGCGCACCGAAATTTACGCTACCGCCTGCATCATCGGCGGCATCGTGCACGCCACGGCGTTTTACACCTTCCACATGCCGCTGCAACAGGCCATGATGCTGGGCATGATCATCACCCTGACCATTCGGCTGGCGGCCATCCGCTGGCACCTCAAACTGCCCGCCTTTATTCTCGAACGCTGAGCCGTCGCCCTGCGGGGCGACGCTTGGCAACGCCGCACCAGGTGATTTATTAGACTATTAACGGGGTTAATGGTATTATTTTCGACCAAAAAATAGCGTAGTGACGATGTAAAATTCTGTTATCCGCAGGTTAATCCCTTCCCCGCGCTGTTAAGACTTTTAACTTTTTGCCGATAAGTCATCACAAGATGGCTTACGGATGACTATTCCCGCAATGATGAAAAAAATTCTGCTTGCCTGCTGTGGCACCCTGCTGAGTGGCGCCGCGTATGCCGATGCCGTCAGCGGCCAGATCGGCGTTACCCTGACCATTGAACCGCAATGCGCCGTGCGCCTCGAGGCCACCGCCCCACAGGCCGAATGTAGCCACGCGACGGCGCAGCCGAACATCATCCGCACCCCACCGACGCAGGAGAACGGTGCGGAAGTGATCCTCGTGGAATGGTAGGCATAAAAAAAAACCCGCCGGCCGTAAGGCGAGCGGGTTGATGTTCTGACAGGCAAACTCAGATGCTGAACGACGAACCGCAACCGCAGGTGGTTTTGGCATTCGGGTTGGTCACCACGAAGCGCGACCCTTCCAGCCCTTCGGTGTAGTCCACCGAACCGCCAACCAGATACTGCAGGCTCATCGGATCGACCACCAGCGCCACGCCCTGCTTCTCGATGGTCATGTCGCCATCGTTGACCTTGTCGTCAAAAGTGAAGCCGTACTGGAATCCGCTGCAGCCGCCGCCGGTAATGTAAACCCGCAACTTCAGGTTCGGGTTTTCTTCGTCAGCAATCAGGAACTTAACCTTGTTTGCTGCTGCCTCGGTAAATTGCAGGGGCAGTGCCGTTTGATCACTCATACTCTTTACTCCCAACATTGTTCAGCATCAGATCGCTACTATGGCTGCCTGATTAATATTAACGATTATCCGATACCTGAGTGTTGCGTTCAAGTATTCACCGCATTTGTTGTATTTTCCTTACCTGTTTTCTCCGCCGCTTCCCGTGCCAGCTGCGCCTCCTGCCTTTGCAGCGTGCGAGCCAGGATCGACGAATACAGCGGCTTGCCACCGAGCAGCTGCGCCACTACCGTGGCGCCGAGGCAGGTGATAATCATCGGTAAAATGAGTTGGTAGTTGTCGGTCATTTCCAGCACCAGCACGATGCCGGTCAACGGAGCGCGCACCGTGGCGGCGAACAGCGCCCCCATACCGGCGATGGCGAAGGTGCCAGCCTCGATGCCGTATTGCGGGAACAGATGCGTCCCGGCCAGCCCGAAGGCGGTGCCGAACAGCGTGCCCAGCGCCAGCATCGGCGCAAAGATGCCGCCCGGCGCGCCGGAACCGAAGCACAGCAGCGTGGTGAAGATGCGGGTAATGAAGATAAACATCAACATGCCGACGCTGTAATTGCCCGCCGCGGCGATCGGGATCAGCCCAAAGCCGCCACCCGCCGCCTCCGGCTGGATCAGCCCCAGAATGCCGCACACGCCGCCGAGCAGCCCACCCATCAACAAGATATTGCGCATTCTGCCGCCGTGCAGGCGCGCGAACATGTCTTGGGTGCGGAAGATCAGCGCGTTGAACCCCACGCCCACCGCGCCGAATATCGCCCCCAGCACCAGATAGAGCCACAGGGTGTTGATGGGCGCCGAAGAAAGTTTGTCGACCGCGATCACCGAGCCCTGGCCGTTAAACAGCTGGAACACCACGCTCGACATGATAACGCCGATAAACACCGCTTTAATCGAGATCAGGTTGTAGCGGAACTGCGGCCGCATCTCTTCGATGATGAACAAGATGCCGGCCAGCGGCGCGTTGAACGCGGCGGACAACCCGGCGGCGGCCCCGGTCGCCAGCAACGTATGACGCGCCTCGGCGCCGCGAATGCGCAGCACGTCCAATACCATACGCCCGACGTTGCCGCCCATTTGCACCGTGGGCCCTTCTCGCCCCAGCACCATGCCCGCTCCCAGCGTGCCCATGCCGCCGATGAATTTCACCGGAATCACGCGCCACCAGCGCACCGGCCGCAGCTCCTCCAGCGCGCCTTCGATCTCCGGAATGCCCGAGCCGCCCGCCTCAGGCGCAAAGCGCCGCACCAGGTAATAGCCCAGCGCCGCCAGCGCGGCGGACAGGATAAATGCCAGCGGCCACACCAGGAGCCAGGAGTCGGCGACCTGCGCCAACGAAGCCAGCCGCTGCTGCTGCACCCACTCCACCGCCTTATCGAAAGCCACGCCGAGCAAACCGGCCAGCGTCCCCACCAGCGCGGCCATCACCAGGATCGCCACCGGGGTTTTATCACGGCGAATAAACTGACGCACCGCATCGCTGCGGCTAAGACGCGGGCTCAGCGTCCCGACTGGCTGTGATTGTGTTTCCGTCATCGCGAGTAATTCGTCAGGTAATTTGTAATACAAATAGGCAAGGCGGTTATTCTACCCCAACCCGGTGGCGGGCGCTGCCGTTAATGGTATCTGACTGTGATCGTTTCATAACGCGGCGCTCTCCTCTAGAATAGCGCGGTCAAATCATTCAAAAGAGAATCCAGGAGCCGATTTATGAGCCTACACAGCAAGTCCGAAAGTCTGTACGCCCAGGCGCAACAGTTGATCCCCGGTGGGGTGAACTCTCCGGTGCGTGCATTCACCGGCGTAGGCGGTGTGCCGCTGTTTATCGAGCGGGCAGACGGGGCTTACCTGTTCGATGCCGACGGCAAGGCCTATATCGACTATGTCGGTTCCTGGGGGCCGATGGTGCTGGGGCATAACCACCCGGCGATCCGCGACGCGGTGATCGAAGCGGCGCAGCGCGGCCTGAGCTTCGGCGCGCCAACCGAGATGGAAGTCAAAATGGCGCAGTTGGTCACCGAGCTGGTGCCTACCATGGATATGGTGCGCATGGTGAACTCGGGCACCGAAGCTACCATGAGCGCCATCCGCCTGGCGCGCGGCTACACCAACCGCGATAAAATCATCAAGTTCGAAGGCTGCTACCACGGCCACGCCGACTGCCTGCTGGTGAAAGCCGGTTCCGGCGCGCTGACCCTCGGCCAGCCGAACTCACCGGGCGTGCCGGCCGACTTCGCCAAGCACACCCTGACCTGCACCTACAACGACCTGGATTCGGTGCGTGCCGCCTTCGAGCAGTACCCGTCCGAGATCGCCTGTATCATCGTCGAGCCGGTTGCCGGCAACATGAACTGCGTACCGCCGCTGCCGGAATTCCTGCCGGGCCTGCGCGCCCTGTGCGACAAGTACGGCGCGCTCTTGATCATCGACGAAGTGATGACCGGCTTCCGCGTGGCGCTGGCCGGCGCGCAATCCTATTACGGCGTTGAGCCGGATCTGACCTGCCTCGGCAAAATCATCGGCGGGGGGATGCCGGTGGGCGCCTTCGGCGGCCGTCGCGATGTGATGGAGGCGCTGGCGCCGACCGGTCCGGTCTACCAGGCGGGCACCCTGTCCGGCAACCCGATCGCCATGGCGGCGGGCTACGCTTGCCTGACCGAAGTGTCGCAGGTGGGCGTGCACCAGACGCTGACCGAACTGACCGAGATGCTGGCCGCAGGCCTGCTGCATGCGGCGCAGGAAGAGAATATCCCGTTGGTGGTCAACAACGTCGGCGGCATGTTCGGCCTGTTCTTCACCGACGCGCCGACAGTCACCTGCTACCAGGACGTGATGCAGTGCGACGTGGAACGCTTCAAGCGCTTCTTCCACCTGATGTTGGAAGAAGGGGTGTATCTGGCACCGTCCGCCTTCGAAGCGGGCTTCATGTCCGTGGCGCACAGCAAGGAAGACATCAAGCGCACCATCGACGCCGCGCGTCGCTGCTTCGCCAAGCTGTAATCCCGGCCGAATGGCCAAAAAAATGGGCGCCTCGGCGCCCGTTTTGTTTTTCGCTGCGGCTTAAAGCAGCGTGCCGTAAATGGTCAACAGCGCCACCACCACCACGATGATCATCGTCACCTTGCGCGCCAACGTCACCGCCGCGCGCGGCGTTTGCACCGGATCCATATGCGGATCGCGCGCCAGCGAGAACTGCGCCAGCCGCGTCAACACCTGATACGACGACGAATGCCGATCCCCCAGCGAGGCGAACCAGGCCGGCAGCGCGCGCTCGCCGTGGCCAAACAGCGCATAGGCCACCCCGGCCAAACGCACCGGGATCCAGTCCAGCCAGTTCAGCAGATGATCGATGCCCGACTGCGAACGCTCCAGCGGCGTATTGTGGCGCGCCAGCCAGGTTTGATAGGCGCGCAGGAAGGCATATCCCGCCAGCGCGATCGGCCCGTACGGCCCAAAGACCACGAACCAGAACAACGGCGCCAGGTAATAGCGGAAGTTGATCCACAGCAGCGCGTTTTGCAGCTCACGCAGGCGCAGCTCTTCGCTGCAGTCCACCGGCAAGCCGTGGATCAACGCCAGCTCTTCCGCCATCTGATCGCTGGCGTGGGTATCGCCCTGCCGCGCCGCTTTCAGGTAGGCGCGGTAGTGTTTGCGCTTGATGCCGGCGCCGACGCACAGCAGGTCGATGACGATCCACAGCAGCAGCGTCACCACGCCGAAGAACAACCCGTGCGACAACCACAGAACACCCCAGACGATCACCATCCAGGCGGCGGTCATCGCCAGCGTCTGCGCCAGCGAAACCCGATGCAGCCGTTGAAATACCACTTCGAGGCGATGATCCAGCTGCCAGTGTTCTCCCAGCTTGAACAGGCGTTCCCAGGCCAAAACCAGCAACAGCGTAAACAGCGTCATTAGCGATTCCTCTCCCTTTTTCTTGTCTCAAGCATAGCGTCAGCGGGCGCGCCGCGTTGTTCCAGAGATGCCAGATAGCGATCCCAATCGAACGCCGGCCCGGGATCGGTCTTGCGGCCGGGGGCGATATCGCAATGCCCGGCGATATTGGCCACCAGCGGCGGATAACGTTCGGCCAGCAGCGCGGTGACCGCCTGCAGCGTGCGATATTGCGCCTCGGTATAGGGTAATTGGTCAGTGCCTTCCAGCTCGATGCCGATGGAGAAATCGTTGCACCGCTCACGTCCCTGATACAGGGAAACGCCTGCGTGCCAGGCACGCTGGTCGAAAGGCACATACTGCACCATCTCCCCGTCACGGCGGATCAGGCAATGCGCCGACACCCGCAGCTGATGGATTTCAACGAAATAAGGGTGCTGCGCAGGGTCGAGCGTGCCGGTGAACAGCTGGTCAATATAGGGGCCACCGAACTCGCCGGGCGGCAGGCTGATGTTGTGGATGACCAGCAGCGAGGGCGGCTCGTCATCCGGGCGCCGATCGCAGTGCGGCGAGACCACTCGCGTCACCCCGACAATCCAGCCATTTTCCAACTGCATCAGACACCTCTCTGCGGTGGTACTTATTCCTGCAACAGAGTAGCATGTTCCCCTACGATCTAACCGTCCATTTCGGAGTTTTCCATGCCGACACGCCGCTACAGTGCCGACAGTCGCCGCACCGAGCTTCTTGAACGAATTGAAAGTGATATTCCCTATGCCGTCGCCCAGGCGCTGCGCGAAGACCTGGGGGGTGAAGTCGACGCCGGGCGCGATATTACCGCGCAATTGTTACCGGCGGACAAGCAGGCCGAGGCCACCGTCATCACCCGCGAAACCGGCGTGTTCTGCGGCCAACGCTGGCTGAATGAAGTCTTTATTCAGTTGGGCAACCAGGTGCAGGTGGAGTGGCTGGTGGCAGACGGCGACCGTCTGGCGCCGAACCAACCCCTTTGCCGGCTGCACGGCCCCGCGCGGGTGATGCTGACCGGCGAGCGCACCGCGCTGAACTTCGTGCAGACGCTCTCCGGCGTGGCGACCGAGGTCAGCCGCTACGTGGCCCTGCTGGAAGGCACCCGGACTCGCCTGCTCGATACCCGCAAGACCTTGCCCGGCCTGCGCACCGCGCTGAAATACGCCGTGCTGTGCGGGGGCGGCAGCAACCACCGGTTGGGGCTGTCCGACGCCTTCCTGATCAAGGAAAACCACATCATCGCCTCCGGCTCAATCAAAAACGCAGTGGAAAAAGCCTTCTGGCTGCACGCCGACGTGCCGGTGGAAGTGGAAGTCGAATCGCTCGATGAGCTGCAGCAGGCGCTGGATGCCGGTGCCGATATCATCATGCTGGACAATTTCAGCGTCGAGATGATGCGCCAGGCGGTCGCCCAAACCCAGGGCCGCGCCCAGCTGGAAGTGTCCGGCAACGTCACCAGCGAGACGCTGCGCACCTTCGCCGAGACCGGCGTGGATTACATTTCGGTCGGCGCGCTGACCAAGCACATCACCGCACTCGATCTGTCGATGCGCTTCAAATGATCCCCTCGCTCCCGGCCGCTGCCGGGGGCGTTACCATAAAATTGCGAACCCCCTCTCACCATTTTTTTCACCGCTGCAAACGACATCATTACTGATGGAAGCGCGCCGAGAAACGCGTAAAACCCGCTCGCCGTGCCCCCGAGCAAGCCGCTACCGTTGCCTTCCACACCCCAATGGAGGAAACAACACATGGAAACGCAACGCGGCTTTACCCTGATAGAACTGATGGTGGTGATCGCCATCATCGCCATCCTCAGCGCCATCGGCATTCCCGCCTACCAGCGCTACATCCAGAAAGCGGCGATGACCGACATGCTGCAAACCATGGCGCCGTATAAGCTGGCGGTCGAGCTGTGCGTGCTGGACGAGGGCGCCCCCGCCGGCTGTGAGGCCGGCAGCAAAGGCATCCCCACCGGCGGCTCGTCGCGTTACGTCAGCGGGGTGAAGGTCGTTAAAGGGGTGATCACGCTGACCGGCACCCAAACGCTGCAGGGGCTGGCGGTAGCATTAACCCCCAAATCCAACGCCGATGGGCTGACCCGCTGGAGCCGGCTGTGCAGCAGCGAAAACGCGACGCTGGTTGAGGTATGCCAGGAAGTCTTCCGCTTCGACAACGCGGCGGAGTAACGGCGATGAACGCGCAAATCAGCGAAGAGGTTCACGCCCTGTGCCGGCGCTATCAGGCGCTGGCGCTGAGCGAAGACCCGACCACTCTGACGGTCGCGCTCAGCGAAGAAGCGCCGCAGGGGCTGCTGGCGGCGCTGCGTTTCGCCACCGGCAAGCACATCCATTTGGAACAATGGCCGGCGGCCAGGCTGGAACTGGCGCTGAATCAGCACCACGAGCCGCTCTCGGCAGCGTTGGCGGCCGAAGAGGACACGACCGACATCGCCTACCCCGACGACGGCGATGCGCCGGTGGTACAGTTCATTAACCAGACGCTGCGCCTAGCCATTCAGCGCCGCGCCTCGGACATCCACTTCGAGCCCTTTCGGCAGCATTTTCGCATTCGTCTGCGCATCGACGGCGTACTGCAAACCCTCGCCTCGCCGCCGCAGCAGCTGACCGCGCGCCTCATCGCCCGGCTGAAGATCCTCGGCCAGTTGGATATCGCCGAGCGCCGTCAGCCTCAGGACGGACATCTCAGCCTGACGCTGGACAGCGCGCGCTATGCCATGCGTATCGCCACCCTGCCGACGCTGCACGGCGAAAAGGTGGTGCTGCGCGTTCAGCAGGGTGAGCAGCAGGAGCTGCCGCTGGATCAACTGGGCATGAGCCGGGCGGATCTGGCGCGCTACGCGACGGCGCTGGCCTGCCCGCAAGGGTTGATCCTGGTGACCGGCCCGACCGGCAGCGGCAAGACGGTCACGCTGTACAGCGGTCTGCGCCAGTTGAACGATGCGCAAAGCAACCTGTGCAGCGTCGAGGATCCGGTCGAGATCCCGCTGTTCGGCGTCAATCAAACCCAGATCAACGCCAAAACCGAGCTGAGTTTCGCCCGGGTGCTGCGCGCCCTGCTGCGCCAGGATCCGGACGTCATCATGATCGGCGAGATCCGCGATGCGGAAACCGCCGAGATCGCGGTCAAGGCCGCACAAACCGGCCACCTGGTGCTGTCGACGCTGCATACCAACTCCACCGGCGAAACCCTGACACGGCTGATGCACATGGGGATCCCCGGTTACCTGCTCGCCGGCTGCCTGAAGCTGGTCGTCGCGCAGCGGTTGGTGCGCAGGTTGTGCCGCCACTGCCGATACCCACATAGCCAGCCGACGCATTTTCCCACAGCGGTCTGGCCAGAACCGCTGACCGCCTGGCGCGCTGACGGCTGCGAGCATTGCTTCGGCGGCTACTATGGGCGCATCGGCGTGTATGAGCTGTTGGCCATTACGCCGGAAATACAGGCGGCGCTGCTGGCGAACGCTGCTCCTAGCCTGCTGGCGAATGTCGCCCGTGAGCAGGGGCAGCTTTCGCTGCTGCAGGCCGGGCTGACTCTGGCCGCCGAAGGCACGACCTCGCTGGAAGAACTGTATCGCGTGATCGACGTCGTCCAGCTCGGCGTAACCACGCCATGAAAGCGCGGCGCCTGTTTCTGTGGCAGGCTTTCGACGCTCAGGGCGCCTTACGCCGCGGCGAACTGATGAGCGAAGAAAAACGGCAGGTGAGCCGATTACTGATTGAGCAAGGCATGCAACCGTGGCGGATCGGGCACGGCAAACGCGTCACGCCCGGCCAGTGGCGTGGGGAACCGTTAATCCACTTCACGCGCCAACTCGCTACTCTGTTGCAGGCCGGGCTGCCGCTGGTCAATACGCTGCAGCTGCTGGCGACAGAGCACCCTTCGGCAGCCTGGCGTTGCCTGTTGCGTCAGTTGGCAGAACAGGTGCGCGAAGGGCAGCCACTCTCCGAAACCCTTGCCGCGCAACCAGGCGTTTTTCCGCCTATCTATCGCCAACTGATCGCCATCGGCGAACTGACCGGCAACCTCGATCGCTGTTGCCTGCAGCTGGCACAACAGCAGGAAGCCCAGCTGCTGCTGCGCCGCAAAGTGACCAAAGCGCTGCGGTATCCCCTCTTCATTTGTGCGGTGGCGCTGTTGGTCAGCGTGCTGATGCTGGTGATGGTGCTGCCGGAATTCGCCAAGGTTTATCAGTCGTTCGATGCGCCGCTGCCCTGGTTTACCCAAGGGTTATTGGGGGTGTCTGCGCTGCTGATCGCCGTTGGCCCCTATTTGGCGCTGCTGCTCGGCGCATTGCTGCTCGGCTATTGCCGCTGGCTACATCCGCGCCCGCCATGGCGCCGACGTGAACAGGCCGCCTTGCTGCACCTGCCGCTGATCGCCCGGCTGGTGAGCGGCGGCGCGCTGAGCCAAACGTTTCGTATTCTGACCATGACCCAACGCGCGGGGCTGACGCTGGTGGAAGGGTTAAACGCGGCGATGCTGGCGGCGGATCATCTGCTATACCGACAAGCGCTGGAACAGGTGCAGCGGCAGATCGCCGAAGGCGAGGCGTTTCATCATGCTCTGGGCCTGCAACCGCTGTTTCCGCCGCTGTGCCGGCAACTGGTGCGGGTGGGCGAAGAATCCGGTTCGCTGGACGCCTTGCTGGAAAAATTGGCGCAGTGGTATGAACGGCAGACGCACGAGTTGGCCGATACGCTGGCGCAAACGCTGGAGCCGCTGCTGATGCTGGTGGTGGGCGGGATTGTCGGGGCTTTGGTGATCGCTATGTACCTGCCTATTTTTCAACTGGGCAGCGTGCTGGGATAACAAGAGGTTAGCGGGCGCCGCTGTGCGCAGCGCCCGAATGCGAGGTGCGGCTTATTTGCTGCCGAAGACGCGGTTTTCCTGCTCCGCCACGCGGATAAAGGTGGTGCGCTTGGTCAGCTCTTTCAGGCGCTCTGCACCGACGTAGGTACAGGCGGAACGCAGGCCGCCGAGGATATCGCGCACGGTGAACTCCACCTCGCCGCGCAGCGGCAGCTTGACGGTTTTGCCTTCGGCCGCGCGATATTCCGCCACGCCGCCGACGTGGCGCTTCATCGCCGACTCGGAGCTCATGCCGTAGAACAGCATGAACTTCTCGCCGTTCTCTTCCACCACGGTGCCTTCGCACTCGTCGTGGCCGGCCAGCATGCCGCCCAGCATCACGAAGTCAGCGCCGCCGCCGAAGGCTTTGGCGACGTCGCCCGGTACCGAGCAGCCGCCGTCGCTGACGATTTGGCCACCCAGCCCATGGGCCGCATCGGCGCATTCGATTACCGCCGACAGCTGCGGGTAGCCCACGCCGGTTTTCACGCGGGTGGTACAAACTGAGCCCGGGCCGATGCCGACCTTAACGATGTCGGCGCCGGAAAGGATCAGCTCTTCCACCATCTCGCCGGTCACTACGTTACCGGCGCAGATCACGTGATTCGGGCAGGCTTCGCGCGCTTTCTGCAGGAAGGCGACGAAGTGTTCAGAGTAGCCGTTGGCCACGTCGATACAGATGAATTTCAGCGCCGGAGACAGGGCCAGGATCTGCTGCATTTTGGCGAAGTCGGCTTCGGAAGTACCGGTGGACACCATCACATGGCGCAGCACCGATTCCGGCATGCGCTGCACGAAGTCAGCCCATTGCTCGACGCTGTAATGCTTGTGTACGGCGGTGAGAACGTCGAAAGAAGCCAGGGCCTCGGCCATGCGGAAGGTGCCCACCGTGTCCATGTTGGCGGCGATAATCGGCACGCCGGACCAGCTGCAACCTGAATGTTTGAAGGTAAACTGACGTTCCAGTTCAACCTCGGAACGGCTTTTCAGCGTGGAGCGCTTAGGGCGGATCAACACGTCTTTAAAGCCCAACTTCAAATCTTCTTCAATACGCATGACTTATGATTTCCTGGTTAATGGCGACGGATCGCAAGGAGGATATTCGAACCTCTGCCCGACGGCTTTCCAGTGGCGCAAAAAGACGGCGGCGAGATTAATGCCAGTTCCAGTGACGTTATAATACGCGCTAATAATCGCCGAACAAGACTGCGAATTCGCCTTTATTTACGCTACAATCCGACAAATTTACCTGCATAATTGCAGTGTGATTGCCCGCTCATTTTTGCCGTGCCGCTGCGCTTTTTCTCGCCACTCGATCGGTGCCGATGCGCAAGCGCCGCCTGCCGACTTGCACTTCTGCGCGATCGCTTTATGATTCGACTATTATTTTTTTATGAACATCGGATGCACCTAACACCATGGCCTACATTGTTGCGTTGACCGGGGGCATAGGCAGCGGCAAG
Source organism: Serratia montpellierensis (assembly GCF_020858655.1). NCBI lineage: Bacteria > Pseudomonadati > Pseudomonadota > Gammaproteobacteria > Enterobacterales > Yersiniaceae > Serratia > Serratia montpellierensis. The sequence continues at coordinate 485,420 of NZ_VOSN01000002.1, read as the reverse complement.
ACGACCGTCGCGAACGCCTTTGCGCGCCACGGCGCAACCCTCGTCGATGCCGACGTGATCGCCCGTCAGGTCGTCGAGCCGGGCACCCCTGCTTTGGCCGCGATCGCCGAGCGATTTGGTAATGAAATGTTGCTGCCGGACGGCGCGTTGAACCGCGCTACGCTGCGTCAGCGCATCTTCAGTCATCCCGATGACAAAACCTGGCTGAACCAGCTGCTGCATCCGCTGATACACCGTGAAACCCAGCGCCAACTGGCGCAGGCCACCGGCCCATACGCGCTGTGGGTCGTGCCGCTGCTGGTGGAAAACGGTCTGCAGGATCGCGCCGATCGGGTGCTGGTGATCGACGTCGACGCCGAAACCCAGCTGGCTCGCACCATCGCGCGCGACGGCGTCAGCCGTGAGCAAGCGCAGAGCATTCTCGCCGCCCAGGCCACGCGCCGGCAGCGCCTCGCCGTGGCGGATGACATTATTGACAACAGCGGCGCCGCTCAGGGGATAGAGCCACAGGTCGCCGCACTGCATCGTCGCTACCTTGAACTGGCGGCAACAGCGCCCCAACAGGATTAAACTGCATGAGTGATGTTTCCCCAACCGTTCTCTTTGAACATCCGCTGAACGAAAAAATGCGCACCTGGCTGCGCATCGAATTCCTGCTGCAACAGCTGCACGGCCAACGCGCCCTGAGTGAAACCGCCATCGCCCTCACCTTCTTTCGCACCGTCTCCGACCTGCTGGACGTGCTGGAGCGCGGCGAAGTGCGCACCGAACTGCTTAAAGAGCTGGAGCGCCAGCAGCAGAAACTGTTGGCCTGGGCCGATGTGCCGGGCGTGGATATGGCGCTGATTGACCAGCTGCGCGGCCAGTTGAAGTCGCGCTCATCGGCGCTGATGGCGGCGCCGCGCCTCGGCCAGGCGCTGCGTGAAGACCGGCTGATCGGTCTGGTCCGTCAGCGGCTGAACATTCCCGGCGGCTGCTGCAGCTTCGATCTGCCAACCCTGCACATGTGGATGCACGCGCCGCAGCAGGATCGCGATGCCGACGTCGCCGCCTGGCTACAGTCGCTGGATCCGCTGAACCAGGCGCTGATCATGGTGTTGGATCTGATCCGCCAATCCGGGCCATTCCGCAATCAAATCAGCCTGAACGGCTTTTTCCAGGACAACGCCGAAGGGGCGGATCTCCTGCGCCTGCGCCTCCATCTGGCGCCGCAGCTTTATCCGCAGATTTCCGGCCACAAGACGCGTTATGCCATTCGTTTCCTGCCGCTGGACAGTGAAAATGGCGTGGTGCCTGAACGCCTGACGTTCGAACTGGCCTGTTGTTGAACTTGTGAAAGAAAGCCTTCTCAGCACTGACAGAAGGCGTAAGGAACCGTTATGACGACCGTAGTAAAATGCCCAACCTGTGGCACCGGCGTGGTTTGGGGTGAAGTCAGCCCGTTCCGGCCGTTTTGCAGCAAACGCTGCCAGTTGATTGACCTTGGCGAATGGGCCGATGAAGAGAAGCGCATTCCGAGCAACAGCGATCTGTCGGAAAGCGAAGACTGGAGTGAACTCGACGACCGCTAATCGCCGGTTGAAGGCCTGGCGGGCGCCAGGCCAATCTAGTTATTGCGCGGCGTTAGCCTGCGCTACCAGCAGTTGAATAATGCCGACGTTGGCTTCCGGGAACTCGTCTTCACGCAGATCGGCCTGTTTTACCCAGCGCATCGGTTGCCCCTCACGGCCGAACGGCTCACCCGTCCAGGCTTCCACCAGATAAAAATTCAGCGTTACGATGCGATCGCTGAAGCGGTGTTCCACCACCTCCAGCAGTTCGGCACGTTCGGCTTCGATACCGGTCTCTTCACGCAGCTCGCGGCTCAGCGCCTGTTCCGCCGTTTCATCCTGTTCGATCTTGCCGCCGGGAAACTCCCAGAATCCGGCCATGTGCGCGTCGGCGGCGCGGCGGGTAATAAAGATCTCCCGTTGAGCATTGCGGATGATGCCCACGGCGATATTCAGATGTTTCATCTCACCCTCCTGATGGGTGCCAAAAAACAGGGGCTCAGCAAGCTGAACCCCTGGGTGTTATCGGTTAACCGCGGCCGGCATTACTGCAGGCGGCCGTGACACTGCTTGTATTTCTTGCCGGAGCCGCATGGGCAAGGATCGTTGCGGCCCACTTTACGCTCGGCGGTGGCCGGCGCGTTCGGATCTTCAGTCACCAGCGCGTTCTCGTCGTGATGGCTCAGCTGTTGGTGCTGCGCCAGGCGCTCGGCCTCTTCACGGCGCTGCTGTTCCAGCGCTTCCACCTCTTCCGGCATCCGCACCTGCACCTTGCTCAGCACGCTGATCACTTCATATTTCAGCGATTCCAGCATGGTGGCGAACATGTTGAAGGATTCGCGCTTGTACTCCTGCTTCGGATCTTTCTGTGCATAGCCGCGCAGGTGGATACCCTGACGCAGGTAGTCCATCGCCGCCAGGTGCTCTTTCCACAGGGAATCCAGCGTCTGCAGCATCACGCCCTTCTCGAAATTGCGCATCATTTCGCTGCCGACCACTTCTTCCTTACGCAGGTACTGCTCTTTGGCGTTCTCCAGAATACGTTCGCGCAGCGTCTCTTCGTGCAGCTCCGGCTCTTTGTCCAGCCATTGTGCGATCGGCATCTCCAGATCGAAGTCGTTCTTCAGGCGCTCTTCCAGCCCTTGAATATCCCACTCTTCTTCCAGCGACTGCGGCGTGATGTAGTTGTCGATGGTGCTCTTGAACACGTCTTCGCGGATGCTGGCGATGGTTTCGCTCACGTCGGACACGTCCAGCAATTCGTTACGCTGGCTGTAGATGGCGCGGCGCTGATCGTTGGCGACGTCGTCGTATTCCAGCAGCTGCTTACGGATGTCGAAGTTGCGGCTCTCCACCTTGCGCTGAGCGTTGGCAATCGCCTTGGTCACCCACGGGTGCTCAATCGCCTCGCCTTCTTTCATACCCAGTTTACGCATCATGCCGGACACGCGATCCGAAGCGAAGATACGCATCAGGGCATCTTCCATCGACAGGTAGAAGCGGGATGAACCGGCGTCGCCCTGACGACCGGAACGGCCGCGCAGCTGGTTATCGATACGGCGCGATTCATGGCGCTCGGTGCCGATGATATGCAGGCCACCCGCCGCCAGCACCGCGTCGTGGCGTACTTTCCAGGCCGCTTTGATGGCTTCAATTTGTTCTTCGGTCGGCTCTTCCAACAGCGCCACTTCGGCCTGCCAGCTGCCGCCCAGCACGATGTCGGTACCACGGCCCGCCATGTTGGTGGCGATGGTTACCGCACCGCTCTGGCCGGCCTGGGCGACGATGTCCGCTTCCATGGCGTGGAATTTGGCGTTCAGCACCTTGTGCTCGATACCCGCTTTGGTCAGCTCATGGGAAACCACTTCGGATTTCTCGATTGAGATGGTACCCACCAGCACTGGCTGGCCTTTGGCGGTACGCTCGCGGATGTCTTCGATGATGGCACCGATCTTCTCTTTCTCGGTCATGTACACCAGATCCGGCATATCCTTACGGATCATCGGACGGTTGGTTGGCACCACGATGGTGTCCAGCTTGTAGATCGAGCTGAATTCGAAGGCTTCGGTATCGGCGGTACCGGTCATCCCGGCCAGCTTCTCGTACAGACGGAAGTAGTTCTGGAAGGTAATCGAAGCCAGCGTCTGGTTCTCGTTCTGGATCTCCACGCCTTCTTTGGCTTCCACCGCCTGGTGCAAACCGTCGGACCAGCGGCGGCCCTGCATGGTACGGCCGGTGTGCTCATCGACGATGATCACTTCGCCGTCTTTCACGATGTAGTCCACGTCGCGGGTAAACAGCACGTGGGCGCGCAGCGCGGCGGTAACGTGGTGCATCAGCATGATGTTGGTCGGCGAGTACAGCGATTCGCCTTCATCCATGATGCCGGCTTCTACCAGCATCTCTTCGATCAGGATCAGGCCGCGTTCGGTCAGGTGAACCTGACGCGCCTTCTCATCCACCGAGAAGTGCCCTTCACCCTTGAAGGTGTCGGAGTCTTCTTTTTCCTGGCGGATCAGTTTAGGGATCAGCTTGTTAACCTTGATGTACATCTCGGAGCTGTCTTCTGCCGGGCCGGAGATGATCAGCGGCGTACGCGCTTCATCGATCAGGATGGAGTCCACCTCATCCACCAACGCATAGTGCAATTTACGCTGCACGCGCTCTTCCGGGCTGAACGCCATGTTGTCGCGCAGGTAGTCAAAACCGTATTCGTTGTTGGTACCGTAGGTGATGTCGGCAGCGTAAGCTTCACGCTTGGCCGGTGCCGGCATGCCCGGCAGGTTGATGCCGATGCTCAGGCCGAGGAACTCGAACAGCGGACGGTTGTTTTCGGCGTCACGCTGCGCCAGATAGTCGTTGACGGTCACGACGTGCACACCGCGGCCGCTCAGGGCGTTCAGGTAGGCCGGCAGCGTCGCGGTCAGGGTTTTACCTTCACCGGTGCGCATCTCGGCGATGCAGCGATCGTTCAACACCATACCGCCCAGCAGCTGAACGTCGAAGTGACGCATGCCGAACACGCGCTTGCTCGCCTCACGCACTACGGCGAAGGCTTCAGGGATCAGGCTGTCCAGCGACTCGCCTTTCTCCAGGCGTGCGCGGAACTCGTTGGTTTTCGCTTTCAGCTCGTCATCGGACAGTTTTTCCATGTCCGGTTCCATACGGTTGATCTGCTCAACCACTTTGCGCATGCGGCGCAGGGTACGATCGTTACGGCTGCCAAAAACTTTGGTTAATAATTTCACTAACATGATGTTTGATATCTCTGTCATGACGGCCGAGCACGGCAGTCAACTTGCTATTATTTATGGTTTTTGTGCCCGAAGGGCGAAGTCAGACGAGCGCGGCGGGCCCGGCACGAATGCCTTGCACCTGCGCCACCCACAGGCCGGTCTGGTGCCGTGCCAGCGTTGGCAACACCTCAAGGTGGGTATGACGAATGATGGTCGGCGGCTTCGGCTCGTGCGTCAGCAGCGCGTTGAGAGTAGAAAGCAGCGCCAGTTGCGCCACTTGCAAAGGGGGCTCCGCTTCGGCTTCGCTCTCCTGCACCCGCGCATAAACTGCCTGCGGCGCCAGCGCGAAAGAGAGGTGACGAATGACGGTGCGCAGCGCATGTTGCTGCCAATAATCTACGCTGAAGGTAGGACGGCGGTGCGCGTCCTGCAGCAGAGCCAGGCTATTGAAGGTGCCGTTGGCCGAATTTTGCCGGTTAAGGCTGGACGACGTATTCGGCAGTGCGGCCTGATCGGGGGCGCCGGACAAATTGGAAGACGCGCCAAGCGTGGCCGCAACCATCCCTAACAGGAGATGGGGCCAGAAATAACGTCTGCCAAATTGTCGCCAACGATTTAGAATACCGATCACGAGTTTATAATCCGCCGGAGCCCATTATGCGCGATAGCCGTCCACAATTATTAGATGTCCTGTTCGACGACGCGTCTGCCGGCAGCAAAGGGACGCTGCAAAACGTCCAGCAACGCGCGGTGGCGCTACTCAAGCTTAACCGTGCAGTGAAGGGCTTGTTGCCCGCTCCCCTGCATCCCTGGTGCCGCGTCGCGAATTTCCGACAGGGTATTTTAGTGCTCGAAACGGCAAATGCCAGTTGGATGATGCGCTTGCGCTACGAACAACCCGCTTTGCTATCTGCACTACGAGCGCAAATTCTACCATCATTGTCGTCGATCGACATCAGGATTAATCCGGCCTTGATGGCGAAAGGCAGCAACCAGGTGCAAAACGCCGAAAAAGCGCCTGAAAAACCCGTGCCAATGCGGCATTTGAGTCTGGAAAGTGCGGAGGAACTGAGAGGATTGGCGAGCCGTAGCCCGGAGAAACTGCGCAAGATTTTGGAACGGCTGGCTGCATTGGCCGGAGAGGGTACCAACACAACCAGTCGTGATAAGTAATCAGCGACACGAACTGCAAAACATCCGACAGCCGGCATCACGAGCCTGAATGATCAGGCTCTCAGAGGATGCGCCTGCCGTTATTCGCAGGCGAGGAATTCAGACCTTACGCCAATACGGTAGACGGTGCCTTGAATGCCAATGGCATTTCGGCTTCGTCCTGGAAGGTCACGTATTCCCACGCTTCCTGCTTGGCCAGCACGGCCTGCAGCAGTTTGTTGTTCAGCGCGTGGCCAGACTTGAACGCGGTGAACGCGCCAATGATGTTGTGGCCGCACATGAACAGGTCGCCGATGGCGTCCAGCATTTTGTGACGTACAAATTCGTCTTCGAAACGCAGACCGTCTTCGTTCAGCACGCGATAATCATCTACCACGATGGCGCAATCGAAGCTGCCGCCCAGGGCCAGGCCACGGGACTGCAGGTATTCGATATCACGCATGAAACCGAAGGTGCGAGCGCGGCTGATTTGACGCACGAACGACTCAGCCGAGAAATCAAGACGATAGCGCTGAGCGCTGGCGTCGATAGCCGGGTGGTTGAAGTCGATGGTGAAGTCCAGGCGGAACCCGTTATGCGGGGACAGCTCGGCCCACTTGTCGCCATCTTCAACACGCACGGTCTCTTTCAGACGCAGGAATTTCTTCGCCGAGTTCAGTTCTTCGATGCCGGCATCCAGCAGCAAGAACACGAACGGACTGGCGCTGCCGTCCATGATTGGGATTTCAGCGGCGTCGACTTCAATGACGATGTTGTCGATGCCCAGCCCAGCCAGCGCGGCGTTGAGGTGCTCAACGGTCGAAATACGCACGTCATGCTCATTCACCAGGCAAGTACAGAGCATGGTATCACGCACGGATTTTGCATCAGCCGGAAAATCAACCGGTGGATTCAAGTCAGTGCGACGATAGATGACCCCGGTATTAGCCGGCGCTGGGCGCATTGTCAGCGTGACTTTCTTGCCGGTATGCAAACCGACGCCAGTCGCCTGAACAATACGTTTTAATGTCCTTTGTTTGATCATCGTTTTATCTCGCAATGTTATCCATCCTACCAGCCAAGCATACAGCATGGCTGGCGGGACAGTTTAGCACAAAGAGCGGAGATTCCAAATTCTCAGGATATTCTTAGTCTGCCTGTTTACGCAGGAAGGCTGGAATATCAAGATAGTCGGGCTCTTTATTCGGCTGCGCAGCTTGGTCGTTGACCACCTTGGCGGCAGGTTTCACTTCCTGCGGCAGAGGCGACATACCGTGCTGCTGATAACGGTGATCCATCACCGGCTGGCTGGCCTGCTTATTGGTCACCAGGGTGATTTCAGGACGTTTGTCCATACCGATACCGGTTGCAACCACGGTAACGCGCAGTTCGTCGTTCATTTCCGGATCCAGCGAGGTACCGATAACCACGGTAGCGTTGTCGGACGCGAACGCGCGGATGGTGTTACCCACGGTTTCGAACTCATCCAGACGCAGGTCGAAGCCGGCGGTAATGTTGACCAGCACGCCGCGCGCACCGGACAGGTCGATGTCTTCCAGCAGTGGGCTGGAGATCGCCATTTCGGCCGCTTCTTCGGCACGGTCTTCACCGCAAGCCACGCCGGAACCCATCATCGCGTAGCCCATTTCGGACATCACGGTGCGCACGTCGGCGAAGTCGACGTTCATCAGGCCCGGACGGGTGATCAGCTCGGCGATACCCTGCACCGCGCCTTTCAGCACGTCGTTGGCCGCGCCGAACGCGTCCAGCAGAGAGATGCCGCGACCCAGAACTTTCAACAATTTGTCGTTCGGGATGGTGATCAGCGAGTCCACGTGTTTGGACAGTTCAGCGATACCCTGCTCCGCGAATGCCATGCGCTTCTTGCCTTCGAAGTTGAAAGGCTTGGTCACCACGGCCACGGTCAGAATACCCAAATCTTTAGCCACTTCAGCCACCACTGGCGCCGCACCGGTACCGGTACCGCCGCCCATGCCGGCTGCGATGAAGACCATGTCTGCGCCGTCCAGCGCTGCGCGCAGGGCTTCGCGGTCTTCTTCCGCTGAATTGCGACCCACTTCAGGGTTCGCGCCCGCACCCAGACCTTTGGTAATACCGCTACCAATCTGGATGGTTTGGCCAACCGCCGTTTTGCGGAGCGCCTGGGCGTCCGTGTTCACAGCGAAGAATTCAACACCTTCGATGCGCTCGCGCACCATGTGTTCAACGGCGTTGCCACCGCCGCCGCCGACGCCGATGACTTTAATCACCGCGTCATTGGTTAGTTCCATTGGTTCAAACATAGTTTCTCTCCGTTTTGTGCCTGTCGCTGCGAGATCATAAAAAGATTACTCAGCATGATCTCTTTGTTGAAACATTAAAACTCTTTTCTCAGCCAGCTATTGATGCGTTTAAACCAATTGCCCACCGAGGCGCGTTTTTCTACTTCTGTCTCACCGCTCAGGTGAGACTCTTTTCCATAGTGCAGCAGACCTACCGCCGTCGAGTAGTAAGGCTCCTGCGCATAATCCGTCAGACCCGTGATGTTCAAGGGTTGGCCGATGCGTACCTGAGTGTGGAACACCCGTTGCGCACAGGCTGCCAGGCCATCAATCTGGGCGGCACCACCGGTCAGCACGATACCGGCTGCCAGATGATGCTTCACCCCTTGCTGACGCAGTTGCTCCTGCAATTGCAAAATTTCATCGTTAACCAGATTCAACAGTTCGGTGTAGCGTGGCTCAATGACTTCAGCCAGCGTCTGTCTTTGCAGACTGCGCGGAGGACGTCCCCCGACGCTAGGCACCTCTACATTCTCATCCTTGCTAACAATCGACCCAAGCGCACAGCCGTGTCGAACTTTAATCGCTTCCGCGTCGGTCGGCGGCGTGCCGAAGGCGTAGGCGATATCGCTGGTGACCACGTTCCCGGCATAAGGGATCACTTTGGTGTGGCGCAGCGCACCGCCGGTGTACACCGCCATATCCATGGTGCCGCCGCCGATATCCACCACGCAAACGCCGAGTTCGCGTTCATCTTCGGTCAGCACCGCGTAGCTCGCGGCCAGACCGGCGAAAATAAGTTGGTCAACTTTCAGGCCGCAACGTTCCACGGCCTTGACGATGTTCTTCGCCATATCGTTATGGCAGGTAATCAGATGCACCTTGGCCTGCATGCGCACGCCGGACAGCCCAACCGGGTTTTTGATGCCTTCCTGATAATCGATGGCGTATTCCTGAGGAATCACGTGCAGGATGCGATGTTCGTCGCGCACGCGCACCGATTTGGCGGTGTGCACCACGTTCTCCACGTCGTCCTGCGTCACTTCCTCTTCCGAGATCGGCACCATGCCGATTTCGTTCTGGCAGCTGATGTGCTTGCCCGACAGCGCCAGATACACCGACGAGATCTGGCAGTCCGCCATCAGCTCGGCCTGATCGATGGCGCGCTGTACGCACTTCACCACCGACTCCAGGTCGTTTACGCCACCCTTATCCATGCCGCGAGACGGGCAGCTGCCCACCCCGATAATGTTGACCATGCCATCGGGCAGAACTTCCCCTACCAACGCGGAGACTTTTGCAGTACCGATCTCCAGTCCAACTACCAGTTTTCTGTCCGTCGACTTGATCATTGTTGTTTTGCCTGTGCCTGATTCTGTTGCTGATTACTGTTTTGCTGACCGCCAAGCGCCTGCGGATCGACCAACACCGGAGCCCATCCTACCGAAGCGCCGGACTCGTAGCGCAGATCGACATAGCTGACACGCTTGCTCTCCGCCTGGCCCTGCTGCTGCAATACCGGGTAAAGCTCGATAAACCGCTGCAAACGCCCGTTGCGGTCATCGCGCCCCAGCTCAAGCCGGACATCGTTGTCCAGCGCCAGCTGCCAGGAATGGCGCGCGGTCATCGCCGCCATTTTCAGCGTATATTTGCTGGCCGCCAACGTGGCGCTCATCGCCCGATAGCCCTCCAGCACATCCTGCTCGCTCCCTTCCGGCCCGTAGAGCAGCGGCAACTTCTGCTTGCCCGCCCGCTCCGCCGGCACGCTGAACGCTTTGCCCTCGGCGTCCACCATGTGCAAATCGTTCCAGCGCGCCACCGGAACGTACTCCACCAAATGGATCTTCAGCTCATCCGGCCATTGTTTGCGCACGCTGGCCTGCTTGATCCACGGCAGACGTTCGATCTGCTGCTGGATGACGTCCACATCCTGCGTCATAAAGGTGCCGGGTGCGCCCAGCGCCAGGATCGCCTGACGAATATCATCGTTGGTGGTGTAGTGGCGTTCGCCGGTCACCACCAGCCTTGAGAGCGGCAGGCGACTGGCGTCTTTCATCCAGCCAAGCACCGCCCAACCGCTCCACACGACCGTTCCCAACACCATCAGCAGGAAAATCATTCCCGCCAACTGGGTTCCATTGCTGCGGCGCGGGCCGTTATCCACCTCGCGATCGCGCGCATTCAGGGCAGCTTGCGACATATCAGTCGGCCAACTCCAAAATTCTCGCCACTAGCTGCGAGAAGCTTAATCCAAACTGGCGCGCTGCCATCGGCACCAGGCTATGACTGGTCATGCCCGGGGAGGTGTTCACCTCAAGCAGATAGAAGCTGCCATCGCTGTCTTGCATCACGTCGACGCGGCCCCAGCCGCTGCAGTCCAGGCCGCGGTAGGCGCGCAGCGCCAACGCCGCCATTTCGGCTTCCTGCTCGGCGCTCAAACCGCTCGGGCAGAAGTATTGCGTGTCGTCCGAAATGTACTTGGCCTGATAGTCGTAAAACACGCCGGCCGGCTGGATACGGATCGACGGCAGCACCTGGTCGCCCAGCATCGCCACGGTGTATTCCGGGCCGCTCAGCCACTTTTCCACCAGCACATCGTCGTCATGGCGGAAGGCTTCTTCCAGCGCGGCTTCCAACGTGGCGCTCTCGGTGACCTTGCTCATGCCGACGCTGGAGCCTTCGCGGCTCGGCTTGACGATCAGCGGCAGGCCGAGATCCGCCACGCGCGCCAGCAGCGCCGCTTTTTCAACGCCGAGGTACAGCTGGCGATTCAACGCCACGTAAGGCGCCACCGGCAAGCCCATCGACTGCCACACCATCTTGGTGCGCCATTTATCCATGGTCAGCGCCGAGGCCATCACGCCGCTGCCGGTATAAGGCAGCTCGAGGAACTCCAGCAGCCCCTGCAGGGTACCGTCCTCGCCGCCGCGGCCGTGCAGCGCGATAAACACTTTGGTGAACCCCTGATCTTTCAGCTGGGTTACCGGGAAATCGCGGGTATCGACGCCGTGCGCATCGATGCCGGCTTCGCGCAACCCGGCCAGCACCGCGGCGCCGGATTGCAGGGAAACGTCACGTTCGGCGGAGGTGCCGCCCAGCAGAACTGCAACTTTATCAGCCATGGTGCTCCTCCTCTTTCTTCGGCGGCTGCAGCTTCAGCTCGGCCAGTTTACGGGCGATTTTGCCCACGTTGCCGGCGCCTTGCACCAGCACCAGATCTTCATCCTGCAGCAGCTGCGCCAGGGTTTCCGGCACGGTATCGGCATCGGAAACCAGGATCGGATCCAGCTTGCCGCGGCTGCGGATGGTACGGCACAGCGAACGGCTGTCCGCGCCCGGAATCGGCGCTTCGCCGGCGGCGTACACGTCGAGCATCAGCAGCACATCCACCTGCGACAGCACGTTGGCGAAATCGTCGTACAGATCGCGGGTGCGCGTATAACGGTGCGGCTGGAAGATCATCACCAGACGCTTGTCCGGCCAGCCGGCGCGCGCCGCTTTCAGCGTGGCGTCCACCTCGGTCGGATGGTGGCCGTAGTCGTCCACCAGCATCGCGCTGCCCGCTTTGCCGTTGACCGGCTCCAGCGGGAACTCGCCGAGGAAATCGAAGCGACGCCCGGTCCCCTGGAAGCCCGCCAGCGCGCGCAGGATATCTTCGTCGTCGATGCCTTCTTCGGTCGCGACCGCTACCGCCGCCGCCGCGTTCAACGCATTGTGGCGGCCCGGCGCGTTCAGCGTCACCGTCAGCAACGGTTTGTCCTGACGGCTCAGGGTAAAGTGCCCCTGCGGCCCAATCTGCCGGTAGTCTTCGATGCGCACATCGGCATCTTCACTGAAGCCGTAGGTGGTAATGTGGCGACCCACGCGCGGCAACAGCTCGCGCACTACCGGATCGTCGATGCACATCACCGCACGGCCGTAGAACGGCAGGTTGTGCAAGAAATTGATAAACGTCTGCTTCAGGTTTTCGAAGTCGCCCTGGTAAGTGTCCATATGGTCGGCTTCGATGTTGGTGACCACGGCCACCATCGGCTGCAGATGCAGGAACGACGCATCGCTCTCATCCGCTTCCGCGATCAGATAACGGCTGGACCCCAGTCGCGCGTGGGTGCCCGCCGCCTTCACCAACCCGCCATTGACGAAGGTCGGGTCCAGGCGGGCTTCGGCGTAAATGCTCGAAACCATCGCCGTGGTGGTGGTTTTGCCGTGCGTGCCGGCGATAGCGATGCCGTGGCGAAAACGCATCAGCTCCGCCAGCATTTCTGCGCGGCGAATCACCGGGATGCGCGCTTCACGGGCGGCGACGATCTCCGGGTTGTCGGCGGAGATGGCGGTAGACACCACCACTACGCTCGCATCCAGCACGTTTTCCGGACGGTGATTGAAGTAAATCGTCGCCCCGAGCGCGCTCAACTGCTGGGTGACCGGATTCGGCGCCAGGTCGGAGCCGCTGATCTGATACCCTTCGTTTGCCAACACTTCGGCGATACCACCCATGCCGGCGCCACCGATGCCGACAAAGTGAATGTGCCGGACGCGACGCATCTCGGGCACGATAGTACGTAGTTTCGCCAGTTGTTGTGTATTCATCACTCTCTCTAATCCGGATCCGGTACCCCGGCCCTACATCACATTGCTTTATTCAGGTTCGGCATACCGAACCCCTGCATTCGTTACTTGGCGAGCCGCACCAGCTCCGCCGCCACGCGCTCGGTGGCATCCGGAATGGCGACCGCACGCGCTTTCTCGGCCATGACCAGCAGCGTCTTGCGATCCCAGCTCGCCAGCAGTTCGGCCACCACATCGGCGTTGAACTGCGGCTGTTCGATAATCTTCGCCGCGCCGGCTTCTTCCAGCGGACGTGCGTTCCAGTACTGCTGACGGTCCTTGTGCATGAACGGCACGAAGATCGCCGGCAGCCCCGCCGCCGCGATTTCGCTGACGGTCAACGCGCCGGAGCGGCAGACCACCACGTCGGCCCAGGCATAGGCGGCGGCCATGTCGTCGATGAACTCGGTCACCTTGTGCTGCGTCTGCCCTACCCTTTCGTAGTCGCGCAGCACCGTTTCCAGCGCGCCCTTGCCAACCTGATGCCAGAGCGTAATTCTATCGCCCAAACGCGCCGCGACTTCAGGAACTGTCTGATTCAGCACGCGCGCGCCCTGACTTCCGCCAATCACCAGCACGCGGATCGGGCCTTCGCGCCCTTGCAACCGCTCCGCCGGCAACGGCAGCGCCAACACGTCGGTACGCACCGGGTTGCCCACCACCTCGGCGTTCGGGAACGCGCCGGGGAAGGCCTGCATCACTTTGGCGGCGATGCGCGCCAGCCAGCGGTTGGTCAAGCCGGCGATGCCGTTCTGCTCGTGCAGCACCACCGGGATGCCGCACTGCCAGGCCGCCAGGCCGCCGGGGCCGGAAACGTAGCCGCCCATCCCCAGCACCACATCCGGCTGATAGCTGCGCATGATGGCTTTCGCCTGGCGCACCGCCTGCCAGATCCGCAGCGGCGCGGTCAGCTGGGCCTTCAGGCCTTTGCCGCGCAGGCCAGAGATGCGGATAAAATCAATCTCGATCCCGTGCTTCGGCACCAGATCGGCTTCCATTCGGTCTGCGGTTCCGAGCCAGCGCACCTGCCAGCCCTGCGCCATCAGATGATGCGCGACCGCCAGCCCCGGGAACACGTGCCCGCCGGTACCGCCTGCCATCACCATTAAACGCTTAGGTTTCCCGCTCATCCCTTACCTCTTCACAAACGCCTGAGCCTTGGTCAGGCGCGTTTCATAATCAATTCGCAGCAACAGCACGATGGCCGTCGACATAATCAGCAAGCTCGAACCGCCGTAACTGATCAGCGGCAGCGTCAGACCTTTGGTCGGCAGCATGCCTGCCGCGGCACCGACGTTAACCAGCGCCTGGAAGCTGAACCATACGCCGATCGCGCAGGCCAGGAAGCCGGAGAAGCGTTGGTCGATCTCCAGCGCGCGGCGCCCGATGGACATCGCGCGAAAAGCGACGAAGAATACCATTAACAGGGCTAAAACCACACCGATATAGCCCAGTTCTTCACCCAAAATGGAGAAGATGAAGTCGGTGTGCGCTTCCGGCAAATACTCCAGTTTCTGCACCGAGTTGCCGAGCCCCTGCCCCCAGAACTCGCCGCGGCCAAAGGCCATCAGAGACTGGGTCAGCTGGTAGCCGCTGCCGAACGGATCGGCCCACGGGTTCCAGAACGAGGTCACGCGGCGCATACGGTAAGGTTCAGCAATGATCAGCAGCACTACGGCGAACGCGCCGGAACCGATGATCGCCAGGAACTGCCACATTTTCGCACCGGCCAGGAACAGCATCGCCAGCGTGGTGATGAACAGCACTACCACGGTGCCGAGGTCCGGCTGCGCCAGCAGCAGTACCGCCAACACCACCATCACGCCCATCGGCTTGCAGAAGCCCCAGAAGTTGCTGCGCACCTCTTCCACCTTGCGCACCAGATAGCTCGCCAGGTAACAGAACAGCGACAGCTTGGACAGCTCCGCCGGCTGAATACGCAGCGGGCCGAGCGCGATCCAGCGCGAAGCCCCGTTTACCGAGCTCCCCACCACCAGTACGATCAGCAGCATCACGATCGACATCAGCAGCATCACGTTGCTGTAGCGCTGCCAAACTTCCATCGGGATGCGCAGCGTCACCAGCGACAGGCCGAACGCCAGGCCGAGGTACAGCGCATCACGTTTGGCGAACAGGAACGGATCGTCCGCCAGGCGTTGGCCGATCGGCATCGACGCCGAGGTCACCATCACGAAGCCGATGATCGCCAACCCGAAGGTCAGCCACAGCAGGGTGCGATCGTACAGCACCATGTTGACCGCGTCGTTGTCGCGCGCGCCGGTCACCCAGTCTTTCAGCCGTTCTGTCAGCCCGAAGTTCGGCAAGCGTAGTTTCATCCGCCAAGCTCCTGCGCCAGGCGGGCGAACTCATCGCCGCGCACTTCAAAATTACGGAACTGATCGAGGCTGGCGCAGGCCGGCGACAGCAATACCATGTCGCCAGGCTGTACGCGGCCGGCGATGGTGCGCATCGCCTGCTCCATGGTCTCGGTCAGCGTCGCCACCTCCGGCCGCAGCTGTGCCAGCTGGGCGCCGTCGCGGCCAAAGCAATACAGACGCACGTTGTCGCCCTGCAGGTAGCGCGCCAGCGGCGAGAAATCGGCGGACTTGCCGTCGCCGCCCAGCAGCAGATGCAGCGTGCCGTCTACCTGCAGGCCGTTCAGCGCCGCTTCGGTACTGCCGACGTTGGTGGCTTTGGAATCGTTGATCCAACGCACGCCGTTGTGCTCCCAGGCCAGCTGGAAGCGGTGCGCCAGGCCGGTGAAGGTGGTCAGCGCCTTCAGGCTGGACGCGCGCGGGATATTGACCGCATCCGCCAACGCCAGCGCCGCCAGGGCGTTGGTGTAGTTGTGGCGGCCAGTCAGCTTCATCTCGCGCGTATTCAGTACCTTCTCACCGCGCACCCGCAGCCAGGTTTCCCCCTGCTGGCGGTTCAGGTGATAATCGCCGACGTCCGCACCGAAGCTGACGCAGCGCTCGTCGGCGCCGCGCACCGGCATGGTCAGCGCGTCGTCCGCGTTCACCACGCACACGGCGGCATTTTCATAGACGCGCAGCTTGGCGCCGCGATACTGCTGCAGGCCGAACGGATAACGATCCATATGATCTTCGGTCACGTTCAGGATGGTCGCCGCCGCCGCCCGCAGGCTATACGTCGTTTCCAGCTGGAAGCTGGACAGCTCCAGCACGTAAAGCTGGCATTCCTGACGCAACAGGCTCAGCGCCGGCAGGCCGATATTGCCGCCCACGCCCACCGCCCAACCGGCGGCTTTCGCCATCTCGCCCACCAGGGTGGTGACGGTGCTTTTGCCGTTGGAGCCGGTGATCGCCACGATCGGCGCCTGCGCTTCACGGCAGAACAGTTCGACGTCGCCGACGATTTCCACGCCGGCGTCCGCCGCGGCGCTCAATGCCGGGGTCGCCAACGCGACGCCCGGACTGGCGACGATCAGATCCGCCGCCAGCAGCCAGTCCTGATTCAGATCGCCCAGATGGCGCTCCACGCTTTCAGGCAGTTTGTCCAACCCTGGCGGCGCGATACGGGTATCCATCACGCGCGGCGTCACGCCGCGCGCCATGAAGAAATCGACGCAGGACAGGCCGGTGAGGCCCAACCCGATGATGACGACTTTTCTACCCTGATAGTCTGCCATGATTAACGCACCTTCAGCGTTGCCAGGCCAATCAGCACCAGCATCAGCGAAATGATCCAGAAGCGCACGATAACGCGCGGCTCCGGCCAGCCTTTCAATTCATAGTGGTGGTGAATCGGCGCCATGCGGAAAATGCGTTGCCCGCGCAGCTTGAACGATCCCACCTGCAGGATCACCGACAGCGTCTCTACCACGAATACGCCGCCCATGATCACCAACAAGAATTCCTGACGCAGCAGCACCGCGATGGTGCCCAGCGCGCCGCCCAGCGCCAACGAACCGACGTCGCCCATAAACACCTGGGCCGGGTAAGTGTTGAACCACAGGAACCCGAGGCCAGCGCCGACGATGGCGGTACACACGATCACCAACTCACCGGCATGACGCAGATACGGAATATGCAGGTAGTTGGCGAAGTTCATGTTACCGGTCGCCCAGGCCACCAGCGCGAAGCCGGCCGCCACGAATACCGTTGGCATGATCGCCAGGCCGTCCAGGCCGTCAGTCAGGTTGACCGCGTTGCTGGTGCCGACGATGACGAAATAGGCCAGCAGGATGTACAGCAGGCCCAGTTGCGGCATCACGTCCTTAAAGAACGGCACAACCAGCTCGGTGGCTGGCGTGTCTTTTCCTACGGCGTACATGGCGAATGCGACAATCAGCGCAATCACCGACTGCCAGAAATACTTCCAGCGGGCGATCAGCCCTTTGGTGTCCTTACGCACCACCTTACGGTAGTCGTCGACGAAGCCGACGATGCCGTAACCCACCAGCACAAACAGCACGCACCAGACATACGGGTTGGACGGGTAAGCCCACATCAGCACCGAAATGGTGATAGAGGTCAGGATCATGATGCCGCCCATGGTCGGCGTGCCGCGCTTGCTGAAGTGCGACTCGGGGCCGTCGTTACGCACCACCTGACCGAAGGACATTTCTTGCAGACGCTTGATCACCCGCGGGCCCATCCACAGCGACAGGAACAGCGCGGTCAGCAGGCTGACAATGGCTCGGAACGTCAGATAAGAAAAGACGTTGAAGCCTGAGTAATACTTGACCAAATGTTCGGCCAGCCAAACTAACATGGTGCTTTCTCCTGTAACGCGCGTACTACCTGCTCCATTGCGGCACTACGTGAACCTTTGATTAACACGGTGATGACCGCATGTTCCGACAGTAATTCCGCCACGCGCGCGATCACTGCTGTCTTGTCCTGATAATGTTCGCCGTTGCCGGAGGCTTCGCTCAGCACGCGGCTCAACCCGCCGACGCTGATCACTTTGTCGACCCCGGCCAGACGGGCGGCCTCGCCCACCTGACGGTGGCACTCTTCCGCTTCTGCGCCCAGCTCGGCCATGTCGCCGACCACCATCACGCGGTAGCCCGGCATTTCCGCCAGTACCTGCGCCGCCGCGGTCATCGACCCGACGTTGGCGTTATAGCTGTCGTCCAGCAGCAGCTTGCCTTCGGCCAGCGCCACCGGGAACAGACGCCCCGGCACCGCCTGCAGTTGTTTCAACCCCTGACGCACCGCTTCGAGGGTGGCGCCCACCGACATCGCCAGCGCCGTGGCCGCCAGCGCGTTGGCCACGTTGTGGCGCCCCGGCAGCGGCAGCGCGATCTCGGCGGTGCCGAACGGGCTGTGCAGCGTGAACTGCGTGCCTGCGCCGTTCACCCGCACGTCGTCCGCGAAGAAGTCCACGCCTTCGGCAGCCTGCGGCGAGAAGCGCCAGACGGTTTTGCCGCCCAGCATGCTCTGCCAGTGCGGCCAATCGTTGTTATCGGCGTTGACGATCGCCACGCCATCGGCCGGCAGGCCGGTAAAGATTTCACCTTTCGCCTGGGCGACGCCGGCCAGCGAGCCGAAGCCTTCCAGGTGCGCCGCCGCCAGGTTGTTCACCAAAGCGGTCTGCGGACGCGTCAATGCGGTGGTGTAAGCGATTTCGCCAATGTGATTAGCGCCCAGCTCTATCACGGCAAAGTCATGCTGCGGCTCCAGACGCAACAGCGTCAGCGGCACGCCGATGTCGTTATTGAAGTTACCGGCGGTATACAGCACTTCGCCGCATTCACGCAGAATGGCGGCGGTCATTTCTTTCACCGATGTCTTGCCCGAGGAGCCGGTCAGAGCCACCACGCGCGCCGGCACCTGCTGACGCACCCAGGCGCCAAGCTGCCCCAGCGCCAGACGGGTGTCTTGCACCACCAGCTGCGGCACGTCCACCAATAAGCGCTTCCTGACCAGCAACGCCCCGGCACCTGCGGCTACGGCATCCGCCGCGAAGTCGTGAGCGTCAAAACGCTCGCCTTTCAGCGCCACAAACAGGCAACCGGCGGTCACCTTGCGGGTGTCTGTCGTCACCTCGACAATTTGGCAATCGGCGCCAATCAGTTCAGCGCTCAATACCTCAGCCAGTGTCTGAAGAGAGACAGGGATCATGCCAGCACCCCCAGCAGTCGGGCGACCGTCGTGCGGTCGGAGTAATCCAGGCGGCGGTTGCCCACCAGTTGATAATCTTCGTGGCCTTTGCCCGCCACCAACACCACATCCTGCTCCTGCGCCTGCATGATGGCGCTGGTTACCGCTTCGGCGCGGCCGTGGATCACCAGCGCCTGCCCGGCGTCCAGCAATCCGGTCAGGATGTCGTTGATAATCGCGCGCGGCTCTTCGGTACGCGGGTTGTCATCGGTGATCACCACGCGATCGGCGAACTGCTCGGCGATGCCGCCCATCAGCGGACGCTTGCCCTTGTCGCGATCGCCGCCGCAGCCGAAGACGCACCACAGCTGCCCCTGGCAGTGCAGGCGCGCGGCTTCCAGCGCTTTCTCCAGCGCATCCGGCGTGTGGGCGTAATCCACCACCACCGTCGGTTTGCCCGGCGCGTTAAACACTTCCATGCGGCCGCAGACCGGCTGCAGGCGGCTGCCGGTTTCTACCAGCGCCTCCAGCGGATAGCCCAGCGAAAGCAGCGTCGCCAAGGCCAACAGCAGGTTGCTGACGTTGAAAGCGCCCATCAGGCGGCTTTCGATTTCGCCGTCGCCCCAGTTGGAGCTGAAACGAACGGTGGCGCCGTTGTCGTGATAATCGACCGCCGTGGTTTTCAGCCAGCGGCCGTGGCCGCCCGGCTGCAGTTTGCCCTGCATCGTCACCGCCACCGCATCCGGCAGCTTGCCGAGCCAGCGCTGACCGACTTCATCGTCGGCGTTGATGATCGCCTGCCCCACGCTGTGGGCGGCGAACAGCGACCATTTAGCCGCCTCGTAATTGGCCATGTCACCGTGGTAATCCAGGTGATCGCGGCTCAGGTTGGTGAAGACCGCCGCGGCGAACGGCAGCGCCGCCACCCGGTGTTGCACCAGACCGTGGGAAGAGACTTCCATGGCGGCAAAGGTCGCGCCCTGTTCCGCCAACTCGTTTAATACGTGTTGAACATCCACCGCAGAACCGGTGGTATTCTCGGTCGGACACACTTGGCCCAGCAGGCCGTTGCCGACGGTGCCCATCACCGCGCTGGTTTCGCCCAGCAGTTGGCTCCACTGCGCCAACAGCTGCGTAGTGGTGGTTTTGCCGTTGGTGCCGGTCACGCCGACCAGACGCAGACGCTCGCCCGGCTGGTGGTAAAAACGCCCGGCCAGCGCGGAAAGGCGCTGGTTCAGTTGGCTCAGGTAGATCACCGGCACGCCGTGCATTTCAACGATGGCGCCGTCTTCGGCCTGACCGTCAGCTTCGGCGATCACGGCGGCGACGCCCTGCGCGATGGCCTGCGGAATATAGCGGCGCCCATCCGTTTGATGGCCGACAACGGCGACAAACAGATCCCCGGCAGCCGCCACACGGCTGTCTAATGTCATTTCCCGCAGCGCGCGCCCGGGTGCCGTCGGCACCCACGGGGCGAGTAAGTCGCGCAAATTACGATCTGCCACCTGAACCCTCTTTCTTGTTAATCACTAATTCGCTTTTGTCACCGGTAGGCAATGCGTCAGGCTCGACGTTCATGGTGCGCAATACGCCGCCCATGATGGCACCGAACACCGGCGCGGAGATTGCGCCACCATAGTATTTCCCACCCTGCGGGTCGTTGATGACGACCACCAGGGCAAAACGGGGGTTACTTGCCGGCGCGACGCCGGCGGTATAAGCGATGTATCGGCTGACGTATTTGCCGTCCGGGCCCACTTTTTTCGCGGTACCGGTTTTGATGGCGATACGGTATCCCTTGATGGCGGCTTTCACGCCGCCGCCGCCCGGCAAGGCCACGCTTTCCATCATGTGCACCACGGTGCGCACCAGAGGTTCAGGGAAAACGCGTTCGCCGGCGACCGGAGGGTCAACCTTGGTGATCGACAATGGGCGATACACGCCCAGGCTGCCGATCGTTGCATAGACTCGCGCCAACTGTAACGGAGTTACCATCAGCCCGTAGCCGAAAGAGAAGGTGGCCCTCTCTATGTCAGACCACCGTTGTTTTTTTGGGTATATGCCACTGCTTTCTCCGACCAGCCCCAAATTGGTCGCTTTTCCCAGCCCAAAACGAGAGTAAGTATCTACTAACGCTGAGGACGGCATCGCTAACGCCAGCTTTGAAACACCGACGTTACTCGACTTCTGCAAGATCCCGGTCAATGACAGCTCCGAGTACCGCGCCACGTCTTTGATCTCGTGGCCCTGAATGCGGTACGGGATGGTGTTCAGCACGCTGTTTTCTCTCACCACGCCATTTTGCAGCGCGGTCATCACCACCATCGGCTTCACGGTTGAACCGGGTTCAAAAATATCGGTGATAGCACGGTTACGCATGGTTTCTTTCGGCGTACCGGCCATGTTGTTCGGGTTGTAAGACGGGCTGTTGGCCATCGCCAGCACTTCGCCGGTGTTCACGTCGATCAGCACCGCAGTGCCCGATTCGGCCTTGTTGAACGCCACGGCGTTGTTCAGCTCGCGATACACCAGCGCCTGCAGGCGCTCATCGACGCTCAGCACCAGGTTGTGCGCAGCCTGGCTGTCGACGGAGGAAATATCTTCGATCACCCGGCCGAAGCGGTCCTTACGCACCGTTCTTTCGCCCGGTTGCCCGGTCAGCCAGCGGTCGAAGCTCTTCTCGACACCTTCGATGCCTTGCCCGTCGATGTTGGTCACGCCGATGATGTGCGACGTCACCTGCCCCGCCGGGTAGTACCGGCGCGACTCCTGCCGCAGGTAGATCCCCGGCAGCTTGAGCTTGTGGATGTAGTCGCCGATCGCCGGGTTCACCTGGCGCGCCAGATAAACGAAGCGCCCTTTCGGGTTGGCGTTGATGCGGTTGGAGAGTTGGTCCAGCGGGATGTTCAGCGCATCGGAAAGCGCTTTCCAACGGCTGTCCAGCGTGATACCGCCGCGCTCGTTCAGCTCTTTCGGATCCGCCCACACCGCATTGACCGGCACGCTGACCGCCAACGGACGGCCGGCGCGATCGCTGATCATGCCGCGCGCGGTCGGCACTTCCTGCACGCGCAGCGAACGCATGTCGCCTTCTTTCACCAGACGATCGGGGTTGATGACCTGCAGGTACGCGACGCGCAGCATCAGGCCGACCATCGCCAGCAAAATGCAGCCGCACAGCAACGCAAAACGCCAGCTGACAAAGCTGGCCTGATCTTCCTGGCGTCTCATCTTACCGGGGCGCGCTGCTTTCATGCGTTTCCTTTCTACTCCGTGTCATTATTCCGGTTAAACCATTCATTGTTTAACGATGATATTTTCCTGCGATGGATCAACGTGTTGCATCTGCAGTTTTTCTGTCGCGATACGTTCAACCCGGCTGTGATCGCCGAGGGCGTTCTCTTCTAAAATCAGGTTGCGCCACTCGATATCCAGCGCATCGCGCTCCAGAACCAGCTGTTCGCGCTCGGCGGTCAGCAGGCGGGTGCGGTGCGCGGTGGTCACCACGAAAATCGCGGAGACCAGTGACGCAATCAGTAAAATCATGGGGATCTTGGCGTTGCGCAGCAGGTCGCCGCCAATGACCCCGACCAAACCGTGACGTTCGTTGCCGATCACGCGGGCATCCTCTCAGCAATACGCAGCACCGAGCTGCGCGCACGCGGGTTGTCCGCCACTTCCGCTTCCGACGGCATCATTTTGCCCAGCGCTTTCAGCGTTCGCCCGCCCATGCTGCGCAGTTGCTCTTCGGTCAACGGAATGCCCGCCGGCACCTGAGCGCCGCGGCTATGGTGACGCATAAAGCGTTTGACGATGCGGTCTTCCAGCGAGTGGAAGCTAATGATCGACAAACGGCCCTGTGGGGCCAGCACTTCCAGCGCGCCGTCGAGCGCACGCTCGATCTCTTCCAGCTCGCTGTTGATATAGATACGAATCGCCTGGAAGCTGCGCGTCGCCGGATGTTTGTGCTTTTCACGGAACGGGCTGGCATCGGCAATCAGATCCGCCAACTCTTTGGTGCGCGTCATCGGCTCCACGCGGTTTCTTTCCTCGATGGCGCGCGCGATGCGCTTGGCGAAACGCTCTTCGCCAAAGGTTTTCAGCACCCAGGCGATGTCGTCCGCCTCGGCCTTCATCAGCCATTCCGCGGCAGACAGGCCGGTGGACGGATCCATGCGCATGTCCAGCGGACCATCGCGCATAAAGGAGAATCCGCGCTCCGCATCGTCAAGCTGCGGCGAGGAAACGCCCAGATCGAGCAGAACGCCGTCGATCTTGCCGACCAGTTCGCGCTCCCGCACATAGTGCGACAACTCGGAAAATGGGCCGTGTACGATGGTAAAACGAGGATCTTCAATAGATTTGGCGGCTGCAATCGCCTGAGGGTCACGGTCAATCGCCAGCAAGCGCCCTTCCGGCCCCAGCTGGGACAGAATCAGACGAGAATGGCCACCGCGACCAAAAGTACCGTCGATATATATGCCGTTGCTGCGGATGTTGAGGCCGTTGACGGCTTCGTCCAGCAGGACGGTGGTGTGTTTATAGTTTTCCAACATGCTTATAGCGACAAGTCCTGTAGCCGCTCAGACAACGGTTCCTGAGTCGACTGTTCAGCGTCAATATCATCCTTGACTTGTTGATACCAGGTCTGTTCATCCCACAGTTCAAACTTGTTGAACTGACCGACCAGCATCACTTCTTTCGTGAGTCCGGCGTGCTGCCGCAGCGTATTGGCGAGCAGCAAACGACCGGCACTATCCATCTGACACTCACTGGCATGCCCCAGCAGCAGGCGCTGAACGCGGCGCTCGGCGGGATTCATGCTCGACAGACGTGATAATTTTTGTTCAATAATTTCCCATTCGGGCAAAGGATAAAGCAGCAGGCAGGGCTGATGGAGGTCAATGGTACAGACCATTTGGCCTTGCGATTCCTCGTTGAGCAATTCCCGATATCGGGTAGGTACGGCGAGCCGCCCTTTGCTGTCGAGGTTGACCATCGTCGCTCCACGGAACATTCCTGAGCTACCCCTTAGTGACCGTTTTCACCACTTTACCCCACAAATTCCCACACAATGGAGTTTACGGAGGGTATGAAAACCTTGTCAAGCCAGAGCGCCAGCGCTTTGGCAATATTTCTCTGGTCATTTTGGGAGCTGACTCGCGAAAGAAACTCTGATTATTCGACGATTAAAAATTAACATCATGATAAACGGAGAGAATTTTCTAAGCGGAAAGAATCTGATTAAAAACCTGACGAACTGGCGATTAATTAACTCATTACTTCCTTCTGCAAGCCATGTCTCATTTTTCAGCTCGGCAATCTCAGGGCCGTAACCGCTGGCGAGCCGCGCCCGCCAAGGCTCGGCGTCGGGCGAACCGATCGCGGAATAAGGCCATAACTCCTTGAGTTAATAACGCTCAATCGTTATTCACCGTAAAACCGGGCGCTATTTTACTTCAATTTGCATGGCCGTGATGCGGCCGCGATAAAAATAAATGGTTCGGATATTACGAGCAGAAGTAATTTCGATTTAAATCAATTTGGTAAGATTATTCCCAAAATACCTGTTTACAATTATGGTTTCATTTTCTTACACCTTTATTTCCACAATTTTTGCCGGAAAAAATCCCCTTCAAACATCAAAAATCGCAACCTTATGTTTTTTATCGATTTATTTAAAAATGCCGATTTTAATCTCTCCGCCCCATCCTGAACCTCCGTTCTACGGGACAAAAACCGAACAAATGTTAAAAATAAAAATATAAATCTAGTTAAAAAACACAATGCAGATTAGTAAACTAACAATAATGCTAAAAACTAGAATTAACATCCAATTATTAATAATTTAACGGCATTTTAACCAATAGGGATAACACATGCTTTCGCCCGCCGCTCACTGGCGTAGCGCCGCTGCCGATACGTTCGCACTGGTGGTGTACTGCTTTATCGCCGGTATGGCGATAGAAGTGTTGATCTCCGGCATGAGCTTCCAGCAATCCCTCTCTTCGCGCCTGCTGTCGATCCCGGTCAACATCCTGATCGCCTGGCCTTACGGCCGCCATCGCGATCTGTTTATCCGCACGGCGCGCCGCTGCCCGCGCGGCCAGTTCGTGCTGCGCAACCTCGCCGACCTGCTGGCCTACGTCAGCTTCCAGTCGCCGGTTTATGCCGCCATTCTATGGAGCGTAGGCGCCGACGGTCAACAAATGCTGGCGGCGGTCACCAGCAATGCGCTGGTCTCCATGGCGATGGGCGTGGTGTATGGCTATTTCCTGGAGTATTGCCGGCGGCTGTTCCGGGTGGCGGGGTACGTTTAAATCAGGAGCCCAACACGCCGGGCTCCTGTAGAGCGAACTATTTGCGGCTCAGGCTACCGCGGCGGAACAGATTGCGGCGAATACGCGTCAACCCCGGTTTGGGTTTACGCGGTTCGTCCAGGCTGGCCAACACCAGCTCCAGCACGCGTTCGGCTACGTCCCGATGGCGCTGCGCCACCGCGAGCACCGGGCACTCGAGGAAATCCAACAGTTCATGGTCGCCGAAGGTGGCAATCGCCAGATCGGTCGGCAAACGGCCACGTTGCTTCAGCGTCACGTCCATCACGCCCTGCAACAGCGAGAACGAGGTAGTGAACAACGCCTGCGGCATCGGGTGCGTTTTCAGCCATTCGGCAAACAGCGCGCCGGCGGCTTCACGTTCATAGCTGTTGGCGTACAGATAATCGACGTGGCGGGGATCTTCTTGCCAGGCCTGACGGAAGCCCTGCTCACGCAGGAAGCTCACCGAAAGCTCCGGCAAGGCGCCCAGATACAGCACCGATTCAGCCGGGAAGGTGCGCAGCTCCTGCGCCAGCGCAAAGGCGTCTTCCTGATCGGCCCCGACGACGCTGATGAAATGCTCGCGATCCAGCGCGCGGTCCAGCGCGATGATCGGCAGCGGATCGTTGGCCCAGCGTTGATAGAAAGGATGCTCCGGCGGCAAGGCGGTGGAGACGATGATGGCGTCCACCTGGCGCTGCAGCAGGTGCTCAATACAGCGCATTTCGTTGTCCGGCTGATCTTCGGAACAGGCGATCAGCAATTGGTAGCCACGCTGGCGCGCCTGGCGTTCCAGGTAGTTGGCGATGCGGGTATAGCTGGTATTTTCCAGATCCGGGATCACCAGACCGATAGAACGGGTACGCCCGGCACGCAGCCCCGCCGCGACGGCATTCGGGTGATAGTTATGCTCCCTGACCACGGCCATCACTTTCTCGACGGTTTTATCGCTGACACGATACTGCTTCGCCTTGCCGTTGATGACGTAACTGGCCGTCGTGCGCGAAACGCCCGCGAGACGCGCGATTTCATCCAGTTTCACATTAACCCCTTAATGACGCTGAAAATAGAAGTGAAGGCTGTGCTCGGATTAACCATGACATCCCGTGCGGTTATTCAATCCAGCCTCTGCGATCTAACAGCAGAAAACACTGCCTAGCAACCGCTTTTGCCGAAAGGTGCCAGCAATCGGGCAAAAAATACCGAAAAACAAAGGGCGCAGCCACGCCGCGCCCCCGATTATTCGCCGCCAGACCGCGCTCAGCGCATGATTTTGTCGCCGCGCGACACGCCAACCACGCCGGAACGGGCCACTTCCACGATCTCCGCCACTTCACGCACCGCGCTCAGGAAGGCGTCGAGCTTGTCGCTGGTGCCGGCCAGCTGTACCGTGTACAGCGTCGCCGTCACATCAACGATCTGGCCGCGGAAAATGTCGGCGCAGCGCTTCACCTCTTCACGGCCGTAGCCGCTGGCCTGCAGCTTCACCAGCATGATCTCGCGCTCGACGTGAGCGCCCTGCACCAGCTCGCTGACGCGCAGCACGTCCACCAGCTTGTGCAGCTGTTTCTCAATCTGCTCCAGCACTTTCTCGTCGCCGACGGTCTGGATAGTCATGCGCGACAGCGTCGGATCGTCGGTCGGTGCCACCGTCAGGCTCTCGATGTTATAACCGCGCTGAGAGAACAGCCCGACCACGCGCGACAACGCGCCGGATTCGTTTTCCAGCAAGACAGATAAAATACGGCGCATGATCAGGTCCTCTCCGTTTTGCTAAGCCACATTTCGTCCATGCTTCCGCCGCGGATCTGCATCGGGTAAACATGTTCGGTTTCATCGACGGTCACGTCGACGAACACCAGCCGCTCTTTTTCCGCCAGCGCCTGCGCCAGCTTGCTTTCCAGCTCATCCGGCGTGCGGATGGCGATGCCGACATGGCCGTAAGCCTCGGCCAACTTGACGAAGTCCGGCAACGAATCCATGTAGGACTGCGAGTGACGGCCGGAATAAATCATGTCCTGCCACTGCTTCACCATGCCCAGATAGCGGTTGTTGAGGTTCACCACCACCACCGGCAGGTTATATTGCAGCGCGGTGGACAGCTCCTGAATGTTCATCTGAATGCTGCCGTCGCCGGTCACGCACACCACAGTTTCCTCCGGCAGCGCCAGCTTGACACCCAATGCCGCCGGCAAACCGAAGCCCATGGTGCCGAGGCCGCCGGAGTTGATCCAGCGGCGCGGTTTGTCGAACGGATAATAGAGTGCGGCGAACATCTGGTGCTGGCCCACGTCCGAGATGACATAGGCGTCGCCTTTGGTCAGGCGGTGCAGGGTTTCGATCACCGCCTGCGGCTTGATGGTGCCGCTGTGCTTGTCGTAACCCAGACAGTCGCGGGCACGCCACTGCTCAATAGACTGCCACCAATCGCGCAGCGCGTCGTGATCCTGCGCTTTCTCGTCCTGCGCCAGCAGCTCCAGCATCTGAACCAACACCTGCTTGGCATCGCCGACGATCGGAATATCGGCGTCCACCGTTTTGGAGATCGAGGTCGGATCGATATCGATGTGCAGCACAGTGGCGTCCGGGCAATATTTAGCGAGATTATTCGTGGTGCGATCGTCGAAGCGCACGCCGACGGCGAAGATCACGTCGGCATGGTGCATGGTTTTGTTGGCTTCATAGGTGCCGTGCATGCCGAGCATGCCGACGCTCTGACGATGGGTGCCGGGGAAAGCGCCCAATCCCATCAGGCTGCTGGTCACCGGCAGGTTCAGCTGCTCCGCCAACGCCAACAGCTCGGCCTCGCAACCGGCGTTGATCGCGCCGCCGCCGACGTACATCACCGGCTTTTTGGCCGCCAGAATGGTTTGCAACGCGCGTTTGATCTGCCCGCGGTGCCCCTGCACCGTCGGGTTATAAGAACGCATACTCACGTCCTGCGGGTAGGCATAAGGCATCCGCACCGCCGGGCCGACGATATCTTTCGGCAGATCGATCACCACCGGGCCGGGGCGGCCGCTGGAAGCCAGGTAGAACGCCTTCTTCAACACCGCCGGGATGTCTTCGGTGCGTTTTACCAGGAAGCTGTGCTTCACCACCGGGCGAGAAATCCCCACCATATCGCACTCCTGGAAGGCGTCGTAGCCGATCAGCGAGCTGGGCACCTGCCCCGACAGCACCACCATCGGGATCGAGTCCATGTAGGCGGTGGCGATGCCGGTAATGGCGTTGGTGGCGCCGGGGCCGGAGGTCACCAGCACCACGCCCACTTCACCGGTGGCGCGCGCGTAGCCGTCAGCCATGTGCACCGCCCCCTGCTCGTGGCGCACCAGAATATGATCGATCCCTCCTACCGTATGCAGGGCGTCGTAGATATCGAGCACCGCCCCGCCGGGGTAGCCGAATACATGCTTAACGCCCTGATCGATTAACGATCGGACGACCATCTCGGCTCCTGACAACATCTCCATGGGTTTGCCTCCAGGCTTGCTTATTCTTCTCTGGCGCCGGAACGTAGCGCCTGCTGCGGGGCAATGCCCCAAAGTTTTTATGGGTTGTCGCTATCGAATTAACATAACGTCAGAATATGGGGCAGGCAAACGGCAAAATAGCTTAACGGTAGCGGGGTTATTGCCAAGCGGCTGGAGATCGCGGCTTTATAAAAACAATGCGCTAGCCCTGGGGTTATCGGGCTAGGCATTGTTTCGAACAGGGGGAAAATTACAGAACTAAATCAGGCGAAGAATATGCCGTTTTTTTCGCCGGACGCGCGTTCCGGCGGCGGCGTCAGGCCTGCTCCTGGTACATCGAGTCGATTTCACGCTGGTAGCGCTGCAGGATCACTTTACGGCGCAGCTTCAGCGTGGGCGTCAACTCCCCCAACTCCATAGAAAAGGCCGCCGGCAGCAGAGTGAACTTCTTCACCTGTTCGAAGCGCGCCAGCTCCTTTTGCATTTCGCGCAGGCGCTTTTCGAACATCTCGAGGATCTCGCCGTTGCGCAGCAGCTCCAGACGATCCTGGTATTTCAGGTTCACTGACTTCGCATACTCTTCCAGCGACTCAAAGCACGGCACGATCAGCGCGGAAACGAACTTGCGCGCATCGGCGATGATCGCCACCTGCTCAATAAAGCGATCCTGCGCCAGCGTGCCTTCCAGCATCTGCGGCGCGATGTATTTGCCGCCGGAGGTTTTCATCAAATCCTTCAGGCGCTCGGTGATGAACAGATTGCCCTCTTCATCGATCGCCCCGGCGTCGCCGGTTTTCAGCCAGCCGTCTGCGGTAAAGGTCGCGGCGGTTTCCAACGGCTTGTTGAAATAGCCGCGCATCACGATCGGCCCGCGCACCTGGATTTCATTTTCTTCACCGATGCGCACCTCAACCTCCGGCAGCGGTTTGCCGATAGAGCCGAAGCGGAAATGCCCCTCTTCCCAACAGGAGACGGTCGCACAGGTTTCGGTCATGCCGTAACCGTACTTGATGTTGACGCCCATCGCCTGGAAAAACAGAATCACATTGTCGTCCAGCTTGGCGCCCGCCGCCGGCAGAAAGCGCACCCGGCCGCCGAGGATACCGCGCAGCTTGCTCAACACCAGCTTATCGGCCCAGCGGTGGGTGAAGTCGAACAGTTTGCCCAACGGTTTACCGGCGCGTTCCTGCAGGAATTTGCGCTCGCCGCAGACGATCGCCCAGTGGAACAACGCACGGCGCAGCCAAGGGGCGCGCGCCACTTTTTCGTGCACCGCGCTGAAAATCTTTTCGTAGAAACGCGGCACCGCACACATCAGCGTCGGGCGGACCTGCCCCATCGCTTCCCGCACCCAGTCGGTGTTCGGCAGGAAAACGTTCTGCGCGCCAGAATGCATCACAAAGAAGCTCCAGGCCCGTTCAAAAACGTGCGACAGCGGCAGGAAGCTGAGCGATACATCTTCTTCGCCGACCGTCAGCCTTTCATCATGCAGGTAAAGCTGCGCCGCCAGGTTGCGGTAGTCCAGCATCACCCCTTTCGGCTCGCCGGTAGTGCCCGAGGTATAGATCAGGGTGAAGAGATCCTGCAGGTCGCACTCTTCAATACGCTGCCGACGTTGAGCGGCAAAAGCCGCCGGATCGGCAGCGCGTTCGAAGACGCTCAGATGCTGTGCGATCTCGCAGCCGCGCAGATCGGCCCCCTCGTCGAAGACGACAATATGACGCAGCTGTGGGCAGACGCCGCGCAGCGCGATGGCGGCGTCAAGCTGCGCCTGCTCGCCGACGAACAGTATACGGATGTCGGCGTCGTTGGTGACGAACGCCGCCTGTGCCGGCGTATTGGTGGAATACAGCGGCACGCTGACGCCGCGCAGATGCAGGATAGCGAGATCGGCCAACGCCCAGGCCATCGTGTTATTGGCGAAAATACCGATGCGTTCTTGCACGTCGACGCCAAGCCCCAGCAGCCCGGCGGCAATGCGATCAATACGAGTGGCGGCCTCTCCCCAGGTCAACTGAAACTCGCCGTTGGGCGACCATTGGCGAAAAGCTGTGCGATCGGCTCGGTGGATGATTTGATGCTGTATACGATGGATAAGATGGTATTGCAGCAGATTAGTGATCATAGTGCTCTAAGCCTGAAATGAATCATACAGTTAAGCCTGAACGACGCCTTGCGGCCCTCATCTCAGCTTACACGTGTTTACTTTTTTCCGCGCAGTCTACCTACTCTCAGGCAGAGGGAAAAGTGATTTCAGCGTAGAAGTGTGAGCCAAAACTCAGGCCGGCTTTCGCGCTTCCATAGGTTGGACAGAATGGGAAGGAAAAGGTTTGGTGGCGGCAATAAAACGCGGCCCATTCGGGCCGCCGCATCGGTTAGTTTAAAATACCAGCCGGGAAGTAAAAATCAGAATATTAATTTATATTAATTATTTTTGCTGAACGAACAAACCCACTCTGAAAATAAGTTATTTTATCGCCGTAAAACCAAGAAACATCTTAATAAAAACACAGATAGTTCTTAGCTTTTATCATGAGAAAAAAACGCTCAGTTGAATATTATCTTTATTTGGTTCCCATTTTTTATCGCTTTACTTTGGGTTACCGGCCTCAATCAGGACGGATTTCATCCACTGGTGGCCTTTATCCCGCTCGGAGGATTCATGCCAGGAGAGATAGCAAGTGGCTTTATTATCGTTGCCACATAAAGGAACCGCCTTTATTTTCAACGCCTCCGCCTGTTGCCGCACCAACCAAGCGGGCGCAATCGCCACCATTTCCGTTTGCGACACCATATTCAACACGCTGTAAAGATCCGTGCACTGTTGCGTCACGGCGCGCAGCATCGGTTCCTCTAAATAAAAAGGTTTACTGAACGATCCAAAACTTTCTAGGGAAACCGCAGCGTGCTGCTCGGCCAGTATGTGCTCCGGCGTCACCTCCTCGCCTATTCTCGGATGCGCCTGCGCAACCGCCAGCACTAATTCGTCGTCGAACATCGCCAGGCTGCGAAACTCCGCCGATTCGAAACGGCTGTAGCCGATGACAAACTCGACGTCCTGATAACGCAATTGATGCTCAATATTATTGTTGATGTACGATTTTATTTGCAGGTTAAGCTGCGGCGCGATCTGTTTGACGTGATTGATTATCCCGGCGCCCAGACGCAAATCGAGCGGGCTGCACAGCGACAGGGAGAACGCTCGCGTGCTGGTCAACGGTTCGAACTCGGCGCCCGGCAACTCATTTTGCACCAGCTGCAGCGCTTGCCGCACCGGCCCAAAAAGCTGCCTGGCCCGCATGGTGGGCTGGATCCCGCGCCCACAGCGCACGAACAGCTCATCGTTGAACATCACCTTCAGGCGCGCCACCGCATTGCTCACCGCCGGCTGCGACATCCCCAACGAATTAGCGGCTCGCGTAATATTTTGCATTTGCATCACGGCGTCAAACACCGTCAGCAAATTAAGATCGACGCTGCGCAAATGAATGTCCGCCGGCTCTTTGACCATGGCGATTTCTGAATCATATTCAGCCATATTTCACTCCACTAAATCCTGTGTAGATAATCTAATCCTTATGCTCGACAAACAATGAAACGCCGCATTGTCTTATCTTTGCACGACAAATCCTGCCATTACCGCCATCAGCCGATAAAAAACCTCGTGTTATCGTCACGATATAAGTCGTATATGGAATGCATGTCAGCAGCTTCTCCCGTCAGCGGGAAGAATGCCACCTGGGTGGTACTAATAATTAGGTATCAACAATGATTAATACAATTAAACAACCTAACCGCACAGTATGGGACAAACTATAAAAACACATCATAAGCAATCAAACCATCTAAAAACACCGCTCACTTTGTGTAAAAACGCATTATTTTGTTATATTATGACTAAAACAATCAATTAATCATATGAATTCAATTTAAATCATTTGTATTAAAAATGTTATTTTATTGCCCCCCGTGATTAATCGCTCTTATTTTTCATTACAAATCTTAACGCAACGAAATCCAGAAGCAATTAGCGCAGTCTCTATTCGATTCGTTTATGCTAAGCAGCGCGCAAACTGGCCCCGTTTTTTCTCTAAGGCGTCGCTTTTTTGCCGCATGATCCTCTGTTTGGCCCCTTGGCCGGTGCATTGTCCCCGCATTCAATCAGGTGTTGACATCGCCAGGCCAATCACGTATCAAATTAGGCAGACACCCAATTTAAGAGAAGCTGAACCATTATGATCCGTACTCACCGTCTACTAGGCCTACTACTTAACGCATCTTGTTTGCGCGGTATGCCTGTGGACGAAGTTCGGAGCTGACTCAGCCGATCACCCATAAGAAACCCGCGCTACTGCGCGGGTTTTTTTTTGCCCGCTTAGCGTGAAATCAACACGATAAGGAATGCACCGATGAGCCAACAAGTCATTATTTTCGATACCACGCTGCGTGATGGCGAACAGGCATTGCAGGCCAGCCTGAGCGTAAAAGAGAAGATTCAGATTGCGCTGGCGCTGGAGAGAATGGGCGTAGACGTGATGGAGGTTGGCTTCCCGGTCTCTTCGCCGGGCGACTTCGAGTCGGTGCAAACCATCGCGCGCCAGATCAAGAACAGCCGCGTCTGCGGCCTGGCCCGCTGCGTGGACAAAGACATCGACGTGGCCGCCGAAGCGCTGCGCGTCGCTGAAGCGTTCCGCATCCATGTGTTCCTGGCCACCTCGACCCTGCACATTGAATCGAAGCTGAAACGCTCGTTCGATGAAGTGTTGGAGATGGCGGTGCGCTCGGTCAAACGCGCCCGCAACTACACCGACGACGTAGAGTTCTCCTGTGAAGACGCCGGCCGCACGCCGATCGACAATCTGTGCCGCGTGGTCGAAGCCGCCATCAACGCCGGTGCCACCACCATCAATATTCCGGACACCGTCGGTTATACCACGCCGAACCAGTTCGGCGGCATCATCACCACCTTGTATGACCGCGTGCCGAACATCGACAAAGCCATCATCTCCGTACACTGCCACGACGATTTAGGCATGGCGGTCGGCAACTCCATCGCTGCGGTACAGGCCGGTGCCCGTCAGGTGGAAGGTACCCTGAACGGCATCGGTGAGCGCGCCGGCAACTGTTCGCTGGAAGAGGTGATCATGGCGATTAAAGTGCGCCAGGACATCATGAACGTGCACACCAACATCAATCATCAGGAAATCTTCCGCACCAGCCAGATCGTCAGCCAGCTGTGCAACATGCCGATTCCGGCCAACAAGGCGATCGTCGGCTCCAACGCCTTCGCCCACTCCTCCGGCATTCACCAGGACGGCGTGCTGAAGAACCGCGAAAACTACGAAATCATGACCCCGCAGTCGATCGGCCTGAAGGACGTGCAGTTGAACCTGACCTCCCGCTCCGGCCGCGCGGCGGTGAAACACCGCATGGAAGAGATGGGCTACCAGGAGCAGGACTACAACCTGGATACCCTGTATGCCGCCTTCCTGAAGCTGGCCGACAAAAAAGGCCAGGTGTTCGACTATGACCTGGAGGCGCTGGCCTTCATCAATAAACAGCAGGAAGAGCCGGAGCACTTCAGCCTGGGCTACTTCAGCGTGCAGTCCGGCAGCAGCATCATGGCCACCGCCTCGGTGAAACTGATCTGCGGCGGCGAAGAGAAAGCCGAAGCCGCCACCGGCAATGGCCCGGTCGATGCGGTTTATCAGGCGATCAATCGCATCACCGACTACCCGATCGAGCTGGTGAAATACCAGCTGACCGCCAAGGGCCATGGCCGCGACGCGCTGGGCCAGGTAGATATCGTGGTCTCTTACAACGGCCGCCGCTTCCACGGCGTAGGTCTGGCGACCGACATCGTCGAGTCCTCCGCCAAGGCGATGGTGCACGTGTTGAACAATATTTGGCGCTCACAGCAGGTAGAAAAAGAAAAGCAGCGCCTGCAGCAAAACAAACATCAAAATAATCAGGAAACGGTGTGAACATGACGAAGACTTATCACATTGCCGTCTTGCCCGGAGACGGCATCGGCCCGGAAGTAATGGCTCAGGCGCGCAAAGTGTTGGACGCGGTGCGTCAACGCTTTGACATTCGCATCACCACCGCCGAGTACGACGTCGGCGGCATCGCCATCGATCGCCACGGCAGCCCGTTGCCGGCGGCAACCGTCGCCGGCTGTGAGCAGGCCGACGCCATCCTGTTCGGCTCAGTGGGCGGCCCGAAATGGGAACACCTGCCGCCGGCCGAGCAGCCGGAACGCGGCGCGCTGTTGCCGCTGCGCAAGCACTTCAAACTGTTCAGCAACCTGCGCCCGGCGCGCCTGTATCAAGGGCTGGAGGCATTCTGCCCGCTGCGCGCCGACATCGCCGCCCGCGGCTTCGACATTCTGTGCGTGCGCGAACTGACCGGTGGCATCTACTTCGGCCAGCCGAAGGGCCGCGAAGGCCAGGGCATGCAGGAGCGCGCTTTCGATACCGAGGTGTATCACCGTTTCGAGATTGAACGCATCGCACGCATCGCCTTCGAATCCGCCCGCAAGCGCCGCCACAAGGTGACGTCGATCGACAAGGCCAACGTACTGCAGAGTTCTATCCTGTGGCGTGAGGTGGTCAATCAGGTCGCCAAGGATTACCCGGACGTGTCGCTGTCGCACATGTATATCGACAACGCCACCATGCAGCTGATCAAGGATCCGTCCCAGTTCGACGTGTTGCTGTGCTCCAACCTGTTCGGCGACATCCTGTCCGACGAATGCGCGATGATCACCGGTTCGATGGGCATGTTGCCGTCCGCCAGCCTGAACGAGCAAGGTTTCGGCCTGTACGAACCGGCGGGCGGTTCCGCGCCGGATATTGCAGGCAAAGGCATCGCCAACCCGATTGCGCAGATCCTGTCCGCCACCCTGTTGCTGCGTTACAGCCTGGGCGCCGATGAAGCGGCCGACGCCGTGGAGCGCGCCATCAACCAGGCGTTGGAACAGGGCTACCGCACCGCCGATCTGGCCGGTGACGGTAAAGCCGTCAGCACCGATGAAATGGGCGACATCATCGCTCGCTTTGTAGCTCAGGGGGCATAACATGGCCAAGACCTTATACCAGAAGCTGTACGACGCCCACGTGGTGTACGAAGCACCGAACGAAACGCCGTTGCTGTATATCGACCGTCACCTGGTGCACGAAGTCACCTCACCCCAGGCGTTCGACGGCCTGCGCGCCATGGGCCGCAAGGTGCGCCAACCCGGCAAAACCTTCGCCACCATGGATCACAACGTGTCGACCCAGACCAAAGACATCAACGCCAGCGGCGAAATGGCGCGCATCCAAATGCAGGAGCTGATCAAGAACTGCGCGGAATTCGGCGTTTCGCTGTATGACCTGAACCACCCGTTCCAGGGCATCGTGCATGTGATCGGACCAGAGCAAGGCATGACGCTGCCGGGCATGACCATCGTCTGCGGCGACTCGCACACCGCCACCCACGGGGCTTTCGGCTCGCTGGCGTTCGGCATCGGCACCTCCGAAGTGGAACACGTGCTGGCGACCCAGACCCTGAAGCAGGGCCGCGCCAAGACCATGAAGATTGAAGTCACCGGCGACGCCGCCGAGGGCATTACCGCCAAAGACATCGTGCTGGCGGTGATCGGCAAAACCGGCAGCGCCGGCGGCACCGGCCACGTGGTGGAGTTCTGCGGCAAGGCGATCGAAGCGTTGAGCATGGAAGGCCGCATGACCCTGTGCAACATGGCGATCGAAATGGGCGCCAAGGCCGGGTTGGTTGCGCCGGACGACACCACCTTCGCCTACCTGAAAGGGCGCCAGTTCGCGCCAACCGGTGAAAACTGGGAGCAAGCGGTCGCTTACTGGCGCACGATGAAGTCCGACGCCGACGCCCAGTTCGATACCGTGGTGACGCTGCGCGCAGAAGAGATCGCGCCGCAGGTCACCTGGGGCACCAACCCCGGCCAGGTGATCGCCGTCAATCAGGCGATCCCGGCGCCGGAATCGTTCAACGATCCGGTCGAGCGCGCCTCTGCGGAAAAAGCCTTGGCCTACATGGATTTGAAGCCGGGCATCAAATTGACCGACGTGCCGATCGACAAAGTGTTCATCGGCTCCTGCACCAACTCCCGCATCGAAGATCTGCGGGCGGCGGCGGCGGTAGCCAAGGGGCGCAAGGTCGCCAGCGGCGTGCAGGCCATCGTGGTGCCGGGATCCGGCCCGGTGAAGGCCCAGGCGGAAGCCGAAGGGTTGGACAAAATCTTTATCGAAGCCGGTTTCGAATGGCGTTTGCCGGGTTGCTCAATGTGTCTGGCGATGAACAACGACCGTCTGAATCCAGGCGAGCGCTGCGCGTCCACCAGCAACCGTAACTTCGAAGGGCGTCAGGGCCGCGGTGGGCGCACCCACCTGGTCAGCCCGGCGATGGCCGCCGCGGCCGCCGTCGCCGGTCACTTCGCCGATATCCGTGACATTCACTAAGGGGCTAACGTGGCTAAATTTACTCAACATACCGGCTTAGTGGTGCCTTTGGATGCGGCCAACGTCGACACCGACGCCATTATTCCCAAGCAGTTCTTACAGAAGGTCACCCGTACCGGCTTCGGCCAGCATCTGTTCAACGACTGGCGCTTCCTCGACGACGCCGGCCAACAGCCGAACCCGGCGTTCGTGCTGAACAAACCGCGCTATAAAGGCGCCAGCATCCTGTTGGCGCGGGAAAACTTCGGTTGCGGTTCCTCGCGCGAGCACGCCCCTTGGGCGCTGACCGACTACGGGTTCAAAGTGGTGATCGCGCCGAGCTTCGCCGATATCTTCTATGGCAACTCGTTCAACAACCAGCTGTTACCGGTGACGCTGAGCGAGCAGCAGGTGGATGAGCTGTTCACTCTGGTCGGCGCCAACGAGGGGACGGAGTTCGTGGTGGATCTGGAGAACCAGACGGTCAATGCCGGTGGCAAAAGCTACCCGTTCGAAATCGACAGCTTCCGCCGCCACTGCATGATCAACGGGCTGGACAGCATCGGCCTGACGCTGCAGCACGAAGCGGACATCTCCCGCTACGAAGCGCAGCAGCCGGCGTTTTTGAATTAATCCCCTTCACCCGCCGCCCGGCGGGTGAATTTTTTCCTCACCAGTAGCCCAGCAGCTTCCACCATGCCCCGCCGATCAGCATCCAGATCAGCAGGTTAACCACACTCATCACCAGCCCCGCTTTCCACCATTCCCCCAGCGTCACGTAGCCGGAGCCGAAGATGATCGGCGCGGTGCCGGTGCCGTAATGCGTCAACGACATCATCAGCGAGGAAGAGAACGCCAGGATCAGGCCCAGCAGCGCCGGTGGCGCGCCAAGCGCGATGCCGGCGGCGAAGAAGGCGGCGAACATCGCCGTCACGTGCGCCGTGGTACTGGCGAAGAAATAGTGCGAATACAAATAGATAATGGTCAGCAAGATCGTACCGCCCACCCAGCTCATACCCATATGGTCAATGCCGTTGCCCACGGTCTGCGACAGCCAGCCGATCAGCCCCAGCTTGCCGAGGAAGCTGGCCATCATCACCAGTGCCGAGAACCACACCACGGTGTCCCAGGCCCCTTTATGCTTCAGCACATCCTCCCAGCTCAGCACACCGGTGGCCAGCAACACCGCCAGGCCGATCAGCGCCGCGGTGGTGGGATTGACCGCCAGCGCCGGGCCGAAGATCATCGCCGGAATGCCCGCCCACAGCACCAGCAACAGCGCGAACACCCCAAGGGTAATTTTCTCAGGTAGCGTCACCGGCCCCAGCGCCTGCAGTTTTTCGCGCGCGAAGCGCGGCGCGTCTGGGGTGCTTTTCACCTCCGGCGGATACAGCAGGTAGATGACCAACGGCATCACGATCAGCGAACACAGCCCCGGCACCAGGGCAGCGATCGCCCACATCGACCAGGACAGCTCGAAGCTGCCGTGGGTGCCTTTGGCGATCAGGCTGACGATCAACGGGTTAGGCGCAGTGGCGGTGATAAACATCGCCGAGGTAACCGGGTTGATGTTGTAG
Source organism: Serratia montpellierensis (assembly GCF_020858655.1). Lineage (NCBI taxonomy): Bacteria > Pseudomonadati > Pseudomonadota > Gammaproteobacteria > Enterobacterales > Yersiniaceae > Serratia > Serratia montpellierensis. Next base: position 446,692 of record NZ_VOSN01000002.1, on the reverse strand, counting down.
TTCACCAGCGACAGGTAGCGGCCGATCTTGCCGGAGGTATTGAGCTCCGGTTTGGAGCCGAAGCTGTCGGCGATCGATTTCATGATCGGGTGAATGATGCCGCCGCCGCGCGCGGTGTTGCTCGGCGTCACCGGCGCCAGCGTGGTTTCCGCCAGCGTCAGCGCATAGGCGATGCCCAGCGTTTTTTTGCCGAACAGCGAAATAAAGTAATAGCCAATGCGCGCGCCCAGCCCGGTTTTGTTCAGGCTGAGGGAGATCATGATCGAAAAGCCGATCAGCCAGATCAGTTGGTTGGAAAAACCGCTGAGCGCATCGTCCAGCGCGGCGCCCGGCTTGCCGGGATTGGTGACGCCGGTCACCGCCACCAGGGCGATGGCGATCACTGAGACCGCGCCAATCGGCATTGCCTTGCCGATGATGGCGATGATGGTGCCGATAAACAGCGCCAGCAGCTGCCAGGCGTTGGGCGCAACGCCCTCCGGCACGGGAATGAGGAACCAGATAATCAGCGTGGCGGCGAGGGCGCACAAGGAAGGAAGCGGTTTGAGCGGTGTGAGTTTATCCATAACGTTCCCACTGTTCTAAACAACAAGGCGGCATCTCAATAGCGAGACGGGCGTGGGCGCAACGATCGCGCTCCATATGCCTTCAGCTTGGGCGTCCGCTTCAGCCTTCTCAATGACTTGCATCAAGAATGCCGTCGTTTGACCTCACACTTCACGCACTTTGGCGCTCATCCAGAGCGCCGCCAGCGCCAACAGCGCCGCCATCCAATACACCGAGCCATGACCGAGGTTCTCCACCAGCACGCCCTGCAGCACCCCGGCCAGGATCACCCCGGTCGAGATACTGTTGGTGAACAGCGTGGTGGCGGCGCCCGGTCGGCCCGGCATCAAATCTTGAAAATAGAGCATGCCGATACCGGCGACGATGCCAATAAACACCGCGTTGAGCAGCTGCAGCGCGATCAGGGCCGGCTTGGCCGCCAGCACGATCAGCCCGAGATAAAACAGCACGCCCGCCGCCACCGCCAGCAGCATCATATTACGCTTGCCGAAGCGTTTGACGTAATAACCGGCCAGCAGCATCGCCGGTATCTCCAGCCCGGCAGCGGTGCCCATCAGCACCCCGGCCAGCCCTTCCGGCAGGCCGAGATCGGCGGTGATATACAGCGGCATGTCGATGATGTACAGGGTGTTGCAGGTCCACATCAGCATTGAGGCGATGAAGAGCCAACGCACGTCGCGATTGCGCCAGGCGCTGGCGGGCGCAATCGGCGCGGAAGCGCCATCCCGCAACCCTTCCCCCTCCGCCGCGCGCGGCACCGAAGGCAGCATGAATCCGACCAGCAGCACGCAGACCGCGAAGGTGGCGGCGGCGATCAGGAACATCACGGTAAAGCCGTAGTTCAGCGCCAACGCAAACGACAGCGGCGGGCCAATCACCCAGGCCAGCGAAAGCTGGGCGCGCATCACCGAGCTGAACATCACGACTTCACGCGCCTCGCTGTCGGCGTATTCCCGCGCCAGCGCGAAGATCTGCGGCATGGCGGTGTTGGCGATCGCCGCCATCAACACCCCGGCGGTGATCAGCGTCAGGTAGTCGCGGTTAAACGCGAACAACAGGCAATTGCCGACCGCCATCAGGCAGCACAGCAGGATCAGCCTGCGCCGATCGCCGCGGGTGTCCGAGCGCTTGGCCAGCATGAAGCTGACCACGATGCCGGCCACCGCGTTGGCGGTGTAAAACAGACCGACCCACAGCGGCCGCACTTTGACCTCGGTGGTCAGAAACAGGCTGAGCGTCGGCGTCAGCAACGCGCCGGCGATGCCGGAGAGAAAAGCGATCAGCAGGAATGCGGCAAAGATGGGGTTGATGCGCAGTGACAACCGGCTCAGGCGTTGCATATCGTCTTCCCTGACCTCAAAGCAGAAGAATGAACCTTAGGCCACGACGAGAAAAATGCAAGCATATCGCCATGACCACGCATAAAAAAACCAGTGGGTCGCCCCACTGGCTGGTGAAACAGCACCATTACTCAGAAACTTTTATACCGCAGCGCCTTACAGGTGCTCGCGATACTGTTTGTCCGTCATCTCTTTGATATCCCATTGCGTCAGGTGCGCCAGCATCGCCAGCCGCGCCTGTTCGGGCACCACGCTCAGCCAGTCGGCGCGCTGGCGGCGCACCGCGCTGAAATAGCGCTGATAGAACTGCCTGGATAAGAAAGCTTTCATGATTACGCCCTCCCCTTTCATTGATGAAAATTATCGGCGTAATATAGGGAAAGATAAATTGACGAGTTGAGGCGGGAGCGTTCCTCTTTTATGTCCACGTCCAGATTGCAGCAACAGTTCATCCGCCTGTGGCAGCGCTGTCACGGTGAAACCACTGACACCACGCTGCAGGATCTGGCGGAGGTGCTCAGCTGCTCGCGGCGCCACGTGCGCTCCCTGCTGAGCGCCATGCAGCGGGAAGGCTGGCTCACCTGGCAGGCGGAGTCGGGGCGCGGCAAGCGTTCACGGCTTACCTTCCACTACACCGGCCTGGCGCTGCAGCAACAGCGGGCCGAGGAGCTGCTGGAGCAGGACCGCATCGATCAGCTGGTGCAGTTGGTGGGCGACAAAAACGTGGTGCGCCAGATGCTGCTGTCGCAGCTGGGTCGCAGCTTCCGCCAGGGTAAACACATCCTGCGGGTGCTCTACTACCGGCAGCTGTACAACCTGCTGCCCGGCTCGGCGCTGCGGCGTTCGGAGACCCATTTGGCGCGCCAGATCTTCAACGGCCTGACGCGCATAAATGAGGAAAACGGGGAACTGGAATCCGATCTGTCTCACCATTGGCAGGCGCTGACGCCGCTGCACTGGCGGTTTTATCTGCGCCCGGCAATCCATTTTCATCATGGCCGCGAGCTGGAGATGGCAGACGTCATCACTTCCCTCTCGCGTCTCACCTCGCAACCGCTGTTCTCGCATATCGAGAGCGTCACCTCGCCGACGCCGTTCGTTATCACGTGCATCTGCGCAGCCCCGATCACTGGCTGCCCTGGCTGCTGGGCAGCGTGCAGGCCATGATCCTACCGCACGAATGGCGCGAACTGCCGGATTTCGCCCGCCATCCGGTCGGCACCGGCCCCTACCGCGTGGTGCGCAACCTTCCCAGCCAGATGAAGATCCACGCCTTCGACGACTATTTCGGCTACCGGGCGCTTATTGATGAGGTCAATATCTGGGTGCTGCCGGAATTCTCCGAAGAGCTGGTGCACTCCGGCGTGCAGCTGCAGGGCAATGAAACCGGCAACAGCGAGCTGGAAAGCCGGCTGGAAGAAGGCTGTTATTTCCTGCTGTTCGATCAGCGATCCCCATTAGCGGCCGATCCTGCCATTCGCAGTTGGCTGTGCGAATTGATCAACCCCATTTCGCTGCTGAGCCACGCCGGGCCGCTCTACCAGCGCTATTGGTCGCCGGCGTACGGCCTGCTGCCGCGTTGGCACCACAACCGCACGCTGGCGCAGCAGCCCAAACCCGCGGGCCTGACCGAACTGACGATGACCCACTTCAATGAGCATTCGGAGTTTCACGCCATTCGCCAGGCGATCGAACCGCTGCTGGCGCAGCACGGCATCCGCCTGATCGTGCAAAGCGTGGATTACGCCACCTGGCACCAGGGCGACGCGCGCAGCGATCTGTGGCTCGGCAGCGCCAACTTCTATCTGCCGTTGGAGTTTTCGCTGTTCGCCACGCTGTACGAACTGCCGCTGATGCAGCACTGCATGAACGAGGATCTGGCGGAGGATGCGGCGCTGTGGCGCGCCAACCGCTTGCCGCTGGCCGAGTTCTGCCGGCGCCTGGTCAGCAACCACCAGCTGCATCCGCTGTTCCACCACTGGCTGCAGCTGCACGGCCAGCGCAGCATGCGCGGCGTGCGGATGAACACCCTGGGCTGGTTCGACTTCAAGTCCGCCTGGTTTGCCCCGCCGGAGGCATAAGCGCCTTTCGCCCAGGTCGGTTAATCTTTACAATAGCGCCGTCTCAACGGGGTGCGGAGAATAGGGCCGTGTGATAAGCCCGATTTTCCGCTGAGAGCACACCCGTCGAACCTGATCCGGTCAATACCGGCGGAGGGATTTGAGCCCAGCGAACCGGCGACGCCGCCTCGCCCCCTCAGATGCCCTTGCCCCCTTATTTTTCAGGAGTGCAACGTGGTCAAAAAATATCTGCCCTGCTTATTGCTGCTGTGCGCCGCGCCGGTGTTCGCCAAGCCGACGCTGACGGTATACACCTACGATTCCTTCGCCGCCGACTGGGGCCCAGGCCCGGCGGTGAAAAAAGCCTTCGAAGCCGAGTGCGACTGTGAACTGAAGTTCGTCGCGCTGGAAGACGGCGTCTCGCTGCTGAACCGCCTGCGCATGGAGGGCAAGAACAGCGCCGCCGACGTGGTGCTGGGGTTAGACAATAACCTGTTGCAGGCGGCGCAGCAAACCGGCCTGTTCGCGCCGAGCGGCGTCGACACCGCCAAACTGACGGTGCCGGGCGGCTGGCAGGATACGACCTTCGTGCCTTACGACTACGGATACTTCGCCTTCGTCTACAACAAAGAAAAACTGAAGAACCCGCCAAAAAGCCTGCAGGAGCTGATCAGCAGCGATCGCAACTGGAAGGTGATTTACGAAGATCCCCGCACCAGCACGCCGGGCCTCGGCCTGCTGCTGTGGATGCAAAAAGTGTATGGCGACAAGGCGCCGGCCGCCTGGCAGCAGTTAGCGAAAAAGACCGTCACCGTCACCAAAGGCTGGAGCGAGGCCTACGGCCTGTTCCTGAAAGGCGAAGGCGATCTGGTGCTCAGCTACACCACCTCTCCCGCCTATCACCTGATCGCAGAGAAAAAAGATCTCTATGCCGCCGCCATGTTCAGTGAAGGTCACTACCTGCAGGTGGAAGTGGCGGGCAAGCTGAAGGCCGCCAAACAGCCTGAGCTGGCGGAGCGCTTCATGCAGTTCATGGTGACGCCGGCGTTCCAGAACACCATCCCGACCGGCAACTGGATGTATCCGGTGATCAACACCCCACTGCCCGTCGGCTTTGAGCAGATGAACGTACCGCATACCGCGCTGCAATACAGCGCCGAAGAGGTGGCCACACAACGCGGTGGTTGGATCCGGGCATGGCAAACTGCCGTCAGCCGTTGATCCCCCGCTGGCTCTGGCCGGGGCTGCTGGCCGCCGGCGTGATCCTGCTGGTCGCCGCGCTGGCGATGGGCTCGCTGTGGCGCCATGCGCCGGACAGCGACTGGCGCGGCCTGTGGCAGGACAGCTACCTGTGGCACGTGGTGCGCTTCACCTTCTGGCAGGCGCTGTTGTCGGCGCTGATTTCGGTGCTGCCCGCCGTTCTGCTGGCGCGTGCGCTCTATCGCCGCCGTTTCCCCGGCCGGCAGCTGCTGCTGCGGCTGTGCGCCATGACGCTGGTGCTGCCGGTGTTGGTGGCGGTGTTCGGCCTGCTCAGCGTCTATGGCCGCCAGGGCTGGCTGGCGACGCTGTGCGGCTGGCTGGGCGTCGAGTATGGCTTCTCGCCCTACGGGCTGCAGGGCATTCTGCTGGCGCACCTGTTCTTTAACCTGCCGCTGGCCACCCGCCTGTTGCTGCAGGCGCTGGAGAACATTCCGGTGGAGCAGCGCCAGCTGGCCGCCCAACTGGGTATGAGCGGCTGGCAGCAGTTCCGCTTCGTCGAATGGCCGGCGCTGCGCCGCCAGATCCTGCCGAGCGGCGCGTTGATTTTTATGCTGTGCTTCGCCAGCTTCGCCACCGTGCTATCGCTGGGCGGCGGACCGCAGGCCACCACCATCGAACTGGCGATCTACCAGGCGCTGAGTTACGACTACGATCTGGGCCGCGCCGCCATGCTGGCGCTGATCCAGTTAAGCTGTTGTCTGGGGCTGGTGTTGATCAGCCAGCGCCTGAGCCAGGCGCTGCCGGTGGGCCATACCCACGCCCAACGCTGGCGCAACCCGGAAGACAGCCGGTGGCGACGCGTCGGCGATTTTCTGCTGATCGCCGCCGCGCTGCTCCTGCTGCTGCCGCCTCTGCTGGCGGTGATCGCCGACGGCGCCAATCAGGCCGTCGTCAGCGTGCTGCGCCAGCCGGTGCTGTGGCAGGCGCTGTTCACGTCGCTGCGCATCGCCCTCGGCGCCGGGCTGCTGTGCGTGGCGCTCACGATGATGCTGCTGTGGAGCAGCCGCGAGCTGAAGCTGCGGCAGCAGCTGCGCGGCGGCCAGGCGCTGGAGCTGAGCGGCATGGTGATCCTGGCGATGCCGGGCATCGTGCTGGCCACCGGCTTCTTCCTGCTGCTGAGCGATACGATCGGGCTGCCGCAGTCGCCCTATGCGCTGGTGATCCTCACCAATGCGCTGATGGCGGTACCCTATGCGCTGAAGGTGTTGGAGAACCCGATGCGCGACCTCGCCGAACGTTACAACCCGCTGTGCCTGTCGCTGGATATCCGCGGCTGGCAACGGCTGCGGCTGATCGAACTGCGCGCCCTGCGCCGCCCGCTGGCGCAGGCGCTGGCCTTCGCCTGCGTGCTGTCGATCGGCGATTTCGGCGTGGTCGCCTTGTTTGGCAACGAGCATTTCCGTACCCTGCCTTTTTACCTGTATCAGCAGATTGGCGCCTACCGCAGCAACGACGGGGCGGTGACCGCGCTGCTGTTGCTGCTGTTGTGCTTCCTGCTGTTTACCCTGATCGAACGCTTACCGGGGCGCCATGCTGACGCTTGAAAAACTGACCTATCTGTATGAACACCTGCCGATGCGCTTTGATCTGCGCATTCAGCCGGGCGAGCGCGTCGCGGTGCTCGGCCCCAGCGGCGCCGGTAAAAGCACCCTGCTGAGTTTGATCGCCGGTTTTCTGCCGGCGGCCAGCGGCCGGCTGCTGCTGAACGGCGAGGACCACACCGCCACGCCGCCGGCCAAACGGCCGGTGTCGATGCTGTTTCAGGAAAACAACCTGTTCGCGCACCTGACGGTGGCGCAGAACATCGGGCTGGGGTTGGATCCCGGTCTGCGCTTGACTGAACAGCAGCGCCAACAGCGGGCGCATATCGCCCGTCAGGTCGGCCTGGAGGAACACTTGGAGCGCCTGCCATCGCAGCTTTCCGGCGGCCAGCGTCAGCGCGCCGCGCTGGCGCGCTGTTTGATTCGCCAACGGCCGATCCTGTTGCTCGACGAGCCTTTCTCAGCGCTCGATCCGGCGCTGCGCAACGAGATGCTGCAGCTGCTGCAGACGGTGTGCGAACAGCGCAACCTGACGCTGCTGATGGTGTCGCATAACCTCGACGACGCCGCGCGCATCGCGCCGCGCACGCTGCTGGTGGTCGACGGGCGCATCTACTACGACGGCCCGACGCAGGCCCTGCTGGACGGCAGCGCGCCCGAAGCGCGCGTGCTTGGCATTTCGGGTAAAGCGTGATCTGACGCGCGTTTTTTATGCTGCGCCAATAAACCTGTTGTGCGAATTTTGCGCCTGTGTTTTTATAAAAACCTGACTTTTTTTACTGATGATAAGGTTCCCTGTGATCGCATCCTCGCTGACTTCGACCCTACTAGTTACCGCGCTACCAGCCGCGGTGGTCGTCGTGCGTGTGGTGGTGGTCGTCGGCAATGCGCCGTAGGGTCCGAATCAACGCATCGATTCCCAAACCCCGCCGGCGCAAACCGGGCGGGGTTTCTTGTTTTAGCACCCTGCCCAGCAAAGCTCACCGGCCTTGAGAAAGGACAGGAACATGGCAACTTCGGGCACGCCTCAACCGAGCACCCGCTTCACCGGCGCACAATTGATCGTTCATCTGCTGGAGCGGCAGGGCATCACCACCGTCGCCGGCATCCCCGGCGGCGCGGCGCTGCCGCTGTATGACGCGCTGAGCCAAAGCACCCGCATACACCACGTGCTGGCGCGCCACGAACAGGGCGCGGGCTTTATGGCGCAGGGCATGGCGCGCGCCAACGGCAAAGCGGCGGTGTGCATCGCCTCCAGCGGGCCGGGCGCCACCAACCTGGTCACCGCCATCGCCGACGCCAAGCTCGACTCCATTCCGCTGGTGTGCATCACCGGTCAGGTGCCCTCCTCAATGATCGGCACCGACGCCTTCCAGGAGGTGGACACCTACGGCATTTCCATTCCGATCACCAAGCACAACCATCTGGTACGCGATATCCGCGAACTGCCGCAGGTGATCGGCGACGCATTCCGCATCGCCGAGTCCGGCCGCCCCGGCCCGGTCTGGATCGATGTGCCGAAAGACGTGCAGACTGCCAGCATCACGCTGGAAGAGCTGCCGCCGATCGCCGTACCGGACGCCGCACCGAGCTTCGATCCGGCGCTGGTTTCGCAGGCCGCGGCGATGATCAACCAGGCGAAACGCCCGATCCTCTACCTGGGCGGCGGCATCATCTGCGCCGACGCTCACCACCAGGCGCTGGAACTGGCTGAGCGCGCCGGTCTGCCTACCACCATGACGCTGATGGCGCTGGGGGCGATGCCGGTGGAACACCCGCTGTCGCTGGGCATGCTGGGCATGCACGCGGCGCGTAGCACCAATTTCATTCTGCAGGAGGCCGATCTGCTGATCGTGCTGGGCGCGCGCTTCGACGATCGGGCAATCGGCAAAACCGAGCAGTTCTGCCCTAACGCCGCCATCATTCACGTGGATATCGACCGCGCCGAGCTGGGCAAGGTCAAACAGGCCAACGTGGCGATCCATGCCGACGTCGGCCAGGTACTGCAACAGCTGCTGCCGCAGATCGACACGCAGCCGCGCAGCGCGTGGCTGAACACGGTCAACGACCTGAAGCGCGAGTTCCCGTTCAACATGCCGAACGCCGACGATCCGCTGAGCCATTACGGCCTGGTGCTGGCCGCCGCGCGCTGCGTGGACGACAGCGCCATTATCACCACCGACGTGGGCCAGCATCAGATGTGGGTGGCGCAGGCCTATCCGCTGAGCCGGCCGCGCCAGTGGCTGACGTCGGGCGGCCTGGGCACCATGGGCTTCGGTCTGCCGGCGGCGATCGGTGCGGCGCTGGCGGAGCCCGAGCGTAAAGTGCTGTGCTTCTCCGGCGACGGTAGCCTGATGATGAACATTCAGGAAATGGCCACCGCGGTCGAACACGATCTGGACGTGAAAATCATTTTGATGAACAACCAGGCGCTGGGGCTGGTGCACCAGCAGCAAACCCTGTTCTACCAGCAGCGCATCTTCGCCGCCGCCTATCCGAAGCGCACCGACTTCCTGAAGATCGCCGCCGGATTCGGGTTGGATACCTGCGATCTGAACGCCGCGGAAGATCCGCAGGCCGCGCTGGCCGAAGCGATCCAACGCCCGGGCCCTTGCCTAATCCACGCGCTGATCGACATCAACGAAAAAGTGTTCCCGATGGTGCCGCCGGGCGCCGCCAACATCGACATGATTGGAGAATAAGCCATGCTGCAACCACAAGATAAACCCCAGGTGATCCTGGAGCTGGCCGTGCGCAACCATCCCGGCGTCATGTCGCACGTTTGCGGGCTGTTCGCCCGCCGCGCGTTCAACGTCGAAGGCATTCTGTGTCTGCCGCTGAAGGACGGCCAGCAGAGCCGCATTTGGCTACTGGTCGCCGACGATCAGCGGCTGGAGCAAATGATAAGCCAGGTGGAAAAGCTGGAAGACGTGCTGCAGGTGAAGCGCCACAGCGAAGACGTGCGGGTATTTGAACAGCTGGAAGCGTTCTTCCAGTAAGGCAAACGGGGGCTTACGCCCCCGCAATCATTGCCCGGACAGCACCTGCCACAACAGGTGCCGATACACCGGCATCAGCGGCTGCTGGCTCAGCAGATAGCCGACCGCCAGCGCCGCCAGCCAACTCACGGCGCACACCACGCGCAGCCGCAGCGGCGTCAGCCAACGGCTCAGCCGATCGGCGTTGCGTTTGCCCTCACGCCACCAGCGCCAGCTCAGCCACACCGCCAGCCAGAGGGTGAGCGCCGCAGCGAGCAGCAACCACTTGAACATCGCGCTGTTGGCGCCGGCGGGAATGTCGATCGCCACGCCCGCCAAAATGCCGGGGAAGAAATAGACCGGCGGCCAGGTCAGGCAGCCGATGATGTTCGGCAGCGCGAACTTGTACGGCGGCAGATCGAGCATGCCGGCCACCATCGGCACCAGCGGGCGCGTCGGGCCAACGAAGCGGCCGATCAGAACGGTCGCCATGCTGTGCTGGTGCAAGGCGTGTTCGGTTTTGTCGAGCAGCGCTTTGTTCTTCTTCAGGAACGACCAGCGGTGCAAAGGCCCCTTAAAGGCGCGGCCGACGAAATAGGAGATCCAGTCGCCGAGCAGGCAGCCGACGATCCCCGCCGCCCAGGCATAGTAAAAGTCCACTTTGCCGCTGCCGATCAGCGCGCCGATGCTGGCCATCATCACCGTGCCGGGCAGCAGCAGCCCCACCAGCGCCAACGACTCGAGAAAAGCGACCAGCAGAACGACCATCAGGGTGAAAGCCAGGGACTGGGTGATCAAATCTTGTAAATAGGCTTCCATTACACCTCTGCAGATTATTCGGCCAAACGGGGCGGAGGATTTTCCAGTGCCGCCGCAGACGAGTCAATCGATGAATTGTATGCGTATTTGGCAGCGCCGTACGCCGATGGACAATGACTGTATAAAAACACATACTATAATTTATCTATATTAGCGCCAAAACCGACATCTCGCTGAATGTCGCGCACGCCGCCCGGCCGAAGACGAAGGGGTTATGACAGCACTGCAACAGGGTTTCCTGCTCACTCGCCACTGGCGCGACACGCCCGCCGGCACCGAGGTCGAATTTTGGCTGGCGACCGACGCAGGCCCGCGTCAACTGCGCCTGCCGCCGCAAACCTCGGTGGCGTTTATCCCCGCCGAACAAAGGCAGCGCGCGGAACTGCTGCTGTGTGAAGAACGGCAAGTCGAACTGAAACCGCTGGCACTGACGGATTTTCACCACCGCCCAATGCTGGGGTTGTACTGCCGCCAGCACCGTCAGCTCATCAAGCTGGAAAAGCTGCTGCGGGAAGGCGGCGTTGCGGTCTATGAAGCCGACGTTCGCCCGCCCGAGCGCTACCTGATGGAACGCTTCATCACCGCGCCGGTGTGGTTCAACGGCCAGGACAACGGCGATGGGCCGTTGCTCAGCGGCCAGATGAAGCCGGCGCCGGACTACCGCCCGACGCTCAGGCTGGTGTCGCTGGATATCGAAACCACCGCCCACGGCGAGCTTTACTCCATCGCGCTGGAAGGCTGTGGCCAGCGGCAGGTCTACATGCTGGGGCCGGCCAACGGCGGCGATGAGCCGCTGGATTTCGATTTGGAATACTGCGCCAGCCGCCCTCAGCTGCTGGAACGGTTGAACGCGTGGCTGGAGCGCCACGATCCCGACGCCATCATCGGCTGGAACCTGGTGCAGTTCGATCTGCGGGTACTGCAAAAGCACGCCGAACGCTACCAAATCCCGCTGCGGCTGGGGCGTAGCGGCAACCTGCTGGAGTGGCGCGAGCACGGCTTCAAGCAGAATCACTTTTTCGCCGCCGCCGCCGGCCGCCTGATCATCGACGGCATCGAGGCGCTGAAATCCGCCACCTGGAACTTTCCTTCCTTCAGCCTGGAATACGTTTCGCAGGCGCTGCTGGGCGAAGGCAAGGCGATCGACAACCCTTATCAGCGCATGGCGGAGATCGACCGACGCTTCGCCGAAGACAAGCCGGCGCTGGCCCGCTACAACCTGAAGGACTGCGAGCTGGTGACGCGCATCTTCGCCAAGGCCGATCTGCTCAACTTCCTGCTGGAGCGCGCCACCGTCACCGGGCTGGCGGCCGATCGCAGCGGCGGATCGGTGGCGGCCTTCAGCCACCTCTATATGCCGCGCATGCATCGCCTGGGCTTTGTCGCCCCCAACCTTGGCGAACAGCCGGAGGAGCACAGCCCCGGCGGCTTCGTGATGGACTCCCAGCCCGGCCTGTACGATTCGGTGCTGGTACTGGACTATAAAAGCCTGTATCCGTCGATCATCCGCACCTTCCTGATCGATCCGGTCGGGTTGGTGGAAGGCATGCGCCACCCCAGCGACGCCGATTCGGTGCCCGGCTTTCGCAACGCCCGTTTCTCGCGCAACAAACACTGCCTGCCGGCGATCGTCGAACAGATCTGGCAGGGGCGCGAGGCCGCCAAGCGCCAACACAACAAGCCCCTGTCGCAGGCGTTGAAGATCATCATGAACGCGCTGTACGGCGTGCTGGGATCGAGCGGCTGCCGCTTCTTCGATCCGCGGCTGGCGTCGTCGATCACTCTGCGCGGCCACGAGATCATGCGCCAAACCCGCGAGCTGATCGAAGCCGATGGCTATCAGGTGATTTACGGCGACACCGACTCCACCTTCGTTTGGCTGAAACAGCCGCATGACGAGCAGCAGGCCGCGCAGATCGGCCGGGCGCTGGTGCAACGGGTCAACGCCTGGTGGCAGCAGCATCTGCAGCAGCAGTTCGGGCTGGAGAACGCGCTGGAGCTGGAGTTCGAAACCCACTATTCCCGCTTCCTGATGCCGACCATTCGCGGCGCCGAACAGGGCAGCAAGAAACGCTACGCCGGCCTGATCGCGCGTGCCGACGGCCAGGAAGAGATGGTGTACAAAGGCCTGGAAACGGTGCGCACCGACTGGACGCCGCTGGCGCAGGAGTTCCAGCAGCAGCTCTATCAGCGCATCTTCAAACGGCAACCCTACCAGGACTACGTGCGCGACTACGTCGGCAAAACCCTGAACGGCGACTTCGACGATCAGCTGGTGTACCGCAAACGGCTGCGCAGGAAACTCGACGACTATCAGCGCAACGTGCCGCCTCACGCCCGCGCCGCGCGCATCGCCGACGACTACAACCGCAGCCAGGGGCGGCCGCTGCAGTATCAGAACGGCGGCTGGATCAGCTATGTGATGACCGTCGCCGGGCCGGAACCGCTGGAAACCCGCCATTCGCCCATCGACTATCAGCATTACCTCGAACGCCAGCTGCAACCGGTGGCAGACGCTATACTCCCTTTCTTGCACGACGATTTCACTACGCTGGTCACCGGGCAGATGGGGCTGTTTTGAGATTGCGCCAGGTTAAGAAAAATCATCCGGTTTTGCAGGTGACGAACGCGCCGCCTTCCATTACCATAGCGCCCTTCCCAAAACTGAACCACGCTTAGCCCTGCCGTCTCGCGACGTCTGCATGGCGTGAACGGCTATTGCCCGTCAAATTTAAAACAAACCGGGATTAGCAGACGTTCAGTACAGGTGCCGCGGCCCTTCCCGCCCGGTAACAAGACTTACTTACAAAGAATCGAGCCGACAATATATGCCTTTTACTCTTGGTCAACGCTGGATCAGCGATACGGAAAGCGAATTAGGACTGGGCACCGTCGTGGCGCTGGACGCGCGCATGGTTACCCTGCTTTTCCCCGCCACCGGTGAAAACCGCCTCTATGCCAGAAATGATTCGCCGATCACCCGCGTGATGTTCAACCCGGGCGATACCGTCAGCAGCCACGAGGGATGGCAGCTGCAGGTGGAAGAGGTGAAAGAGGAAAACGGTCTGTTGACCTATATCGGCACCCGCCAGGACACCCAGGAAGGCGGCGTGGCGATGCGCGAAGTGCTGCTGGACAGCAAGCTGACCTTCAGCAAACCGCAGGATCGCCTGTTCGCCGGCCAGATCGACCGCATGGACCGTTTCGCGCTGCGTTTCCGCGCGCGCAAATACCAGAGCGAGCAGTATCGGCTGCCGTTCGCCGGCCTGCGCGGCATGCGCGCCAGCCTGATCCCGCACCAGTTGCACATCGCCCATGAAGTCGGTCAGCGTCATGCGCCGCGCGTCCTGCTGGCGGACGAAGTCGGCCTCGGTAAAACCATCGAAGCCGGCATGATCATCCACCAGCAGTTGCTGGCGGGCCGCGCCGAACGCGTGTTGATCGTGGTGCCGGAAACGCTGCAGCACCAGTGGCTGGTGGAGATGATGCGCCGCTTCAACCTCTACTTCTCGCTGTTCGACGACAGCCGCTACGCCGAAGCCAAGCTCGACAGCAGCAACCCGTTCGAAACCGAACAGCTGGTGATCTGCTCGCTGGACTTCGTGCGCCGCAACAAGCAGCGCCTGGAAGAGCTGGCGGACGCCCAGTGGGATCTGCTGGTGGTCGACGAAGCGCACCACCTGGCCTGGAGCGAAGAAGCGCCGAGCCGCGAATATCAGGTGATCGAACAGCTGGCCGAGCATATCCCCGGCGTGCTGCTGCTGACCGCCACCCCGGAACAGCTGGGCCAACAGAGCCACTTTGCGCGCCTGCGCCTGCTCGATCCAAATCGTTTCCATGACTACGGCGAGTTCGTTGCCGAGCAGCAAAAATATCGCCCGGTGGCCGACGCCGTCACCCTGCTGCTGAGCGGTGAGCGCCTGACCGACGACAAATTGAACCTGCTGGGCGAGCTGATCGACGAGCAGGACATCGAACCGCTGCTCAAAGCCGCCAACAGCGAAGGTGACAACGCCGAGCAGGCGCGTCAGGAGCTGGTTTCCATGCTGATGGATCGCCACGGCACCAGCCGCGTGCTGTTCCGCAACACCCGTAACGGCGTGAAGGGCTTCCCGCACCGCAACCTGCACCAGATCAAGCTGCCGCTGCCGACCCAGTATCAGACCGCGATCAAAGTCTCCGGCATCATGGGCGCCAAGAAGTCCGTCGAAGCACGCGCGCGCGACATGCTGTACCCGGAGCAGATTTATCAGGAGTTCGAGGGCGAAAACGCCACCTGGTGGAACTTCGACCCGCGCGTCGAGTGGCTGCTGGACTACCTGCTGGCCAACCGTAACGAAAAAGTGCTGGTGATCTGCGCCAAGGCCGACACCGCGCTGCAGCTGGAGCAGGTACTGCGCGAGCGTGAAGCGATCCGCGCCGCCGTGTTCCACGAAGGGCTGTCGATCATCGAGCGCGACCGCGCCGCCGCCTACTTCGCCTCCGAAGAAGAAGGCGCACAGGTGCTGCTGTGTTCCGAGATCGGCTCCGAAGGCCGCAACTTCCAGTTCGCCAGCCAGCTGGTGATGTTCGATCTGCCGTTCAACCCGGATCTGCTGGAGCAGCGTATCGGCCGTCTGGATCGTATCGGTCAGATGCACGATATCCAAATCATGGTGCCTTACCTGGAGCACACCGCGCAGGCGGTGCTGGGCCGTTGGTTCCACGAGGGCCTGGATGCCTTCGAACACACCTGCCCGACCGGCCGCACCATCTACGACAGCTGCTACGAGCAATTGATCGGCTATCTGGCCGCGCCGACCGAACAGGAAGGCTTCGACGAATTCATCCACGCCTGCCGCCAGCAGCACGATCAGTTGAAAGCGCAGCTGGAACAGGGCCGCGACCGGCTGCTGGAGATGCACTCCAACGGCGGCGACAAGGCCCAGGCGCTGGCCGCCGCCATCGCCGAGCAGGATAACGACGTCAACCTGGTGGGCTTCGCGCTCAACCTGTTCGACATCGTCGGCATCAATCAGGAAGACCGCAGCGACAGCCTGATCGTGCTGACACCGTCCGATCATATGCTGGTGCCGGACTTCCCTGGCCTGCCGCAGGACGGCTGCACCGTCACCTTCGACCGCGATCAGGCGCTGTCGCGCGAAGATGCGCAGTTCGTCAGCTGGGAACACCCGATCATCCGCAACGGCCTGGATCTGATCCTCTCCGGCGATACCGGCAGCTGCGCGGTGTCCCTGTTGAAAAACAAAGCGTTGCCGGTTGGCACTCTGCTGGTTGAACTGGTGTACGTGGTGGAAGCCCAGGCGCCGAAGCACCTGCAGCTGACCCGCTTCCTGCCGCCGACGCCGATCCGCATGCTGATGGACCGCAAGGGCACCAACCTGGCGGCGCAGGTCGAGTTCGAAAGCTTCAACCGCCAGTTGAACGCGGTCAACCGCCACACCTCCAGCAAGCTGGTCAACGCCGTGCAGCAAGATGTGCACGCCATGCTGCAGCAGGCGGAAAGCCTGGTGGAAGCGCAGGCACGCACGCTTATCGAACAGGCGAAGCAAGAGGCGGACGACAAGCTGAGCGCCGAGCTGGCGCGTCTGGAAGCGCTGAAGGCGGTCAACCCGAACATCCGCGACGACGAAGTCGAAACGCTGGAGTTCAACCGCCGTCAGGTGTTGGCTAACCTCAATGAAGCCGGCTGGCGCCTGGACGCCATTCGTCTGGTGGTGGTCACCCACCAGTAACCGGCGCGATGCGGGGAGACCACCGTCTCCCCGTTCGGCCCTTTTCGCGGAGCCAAGATGGAACCCTACAATCCCCCGCAGGACCCGCTGCACATCCTGTATCAGGATGAACACATCATGGTGGTCAACAAGCCGAGCGGCTTGCTGTCGGTGCCCGGCCGCGCGCCGGAAAACAAAGACAGCCTGATGACCCGCATTCAGGCCGATCACCCGGCCGCCGAATCGGTGCACCGGCTGGATATGGCCACCAGCGGGGTGATCGTGGTGGCGCTCAACAAGGCCGCCGAGCGTGAGCTGAAGCGTCAGTTTCGCGAACGCGAACCGAAGAAATCCTATATCGCCCGCGTTTGGGGGCATATGGCGCATGATGAAGGGTTGGTGGACTTGCCGCTGATCTGCGATTGGCCGAACCGGCCGCTGCAGAAGGTCTGTTTTGACACCGGCAAAGCGGCGCAAACGGAATATCGGGTGCTGTCGCGCGACGCCGACGGCAGCACCCGTGTGAAGCTAACCCCGATCACCGGCCGCTCGCATCAGCTGCGGGTGCACATGCTGGCGCTGGGGCACCCGATCCTTGGCGACGGTTTCTATGCCCCGCCGGAAGCCAAAGCGATGGCGCCACGGCTGCAGCTGCACGCGCAGGAGCTGCGCATCACCCACCCCGCTTTCCAGACGCCGATGCACTTTCGCGCCGAGCCGGATTTCTGAGCCCACCACTCAGGGATACCCTAAATAATTCGAGTTGCAGGAAGGCGGCAACTAAGCACAGCCCAGGGAGCGTACAAAAAGTACGTGACCGGGGTAAGCGCGGGCAGCCAACACACCTGCGGCTCGAAGTATGACGGGTATCGTTATTTAAAGCCTTTCTCGCGTTTGATCAGGTCGTACGCCGCCTGGATTTCCTGCGCTTTCTGCTTGGCCATTTCCATCATTTGCGGCGGCAAGCCTTTCGCCACCAGCTTATCCGGATGGTGTTCGCTCATCAGCTTGCGGTAGGCACGTTTGATGGTGGCGGCATCGTCGCTGCTGCGCACGCCGAGCACCTTGCACGCATCGTCGAGCGTCGGGCCACGCTGAGCCTGCTGATAGCCGCCCTGCGAATACCCGCCCTGCTGACCGCCGCCGAACTGGCGCCCGCCCTCCATCATGCTGAGGAACTGATCGAACTGCGCCCGCGAAATGCCCAGCTCTTCGGCGATGACATACAGTACCTGACGTTCATTCGGGTGCAGCGACCCGTCGGCGAACGCCGCCTGAATCTGAATTTCCAGAAACATCCGAATCAAATCGAAGCGGCCGAAACAGATGCTGCGGAACTGCTGCAGCGTCTCACGCAGCGGGAACTGGCTCTGTTTGCCCTCGCGGAACGCCTGCTGCGCGGCGGTGCGCGCTTCGCCGTGCAGCTGCAGACGATCCATGAACAGGCTGGCGATCTGGATATCCGCCTCGGTGACGCGTCCTTTGGATTTGGTCAGGTGGCCCATGACCTGAAAAGTGGTGCGGAAAAACAGCGTTTGCCGCGTTTGCTGATCGGTGAAAAATCCCCGGCTGCGCTTGTTGCTGCGCGCCGTATCGATCATATGACCGATAATCAGCCCCAGAACTACACCCCAGAATCCCGCGCCAGACCAGATGGCAACGATGACGCCGAGCAGTTTTCCCCAATACTGCATATACTCCTCAATTATCATGCCGAAAGCCGCCCGCTCTCCTCCGTTTCAGGAAAGGGCGCAGGCGATTTTTCCTAGAATTTGGATTATCATACCTGTCATTTATCTTTGCGCCTAACGACGACGCAAGTAAACGGCTGGATTTAGCACTAGCGCAACGCAGATGAGTAATATAGTCTCTGACCGTTTGCCGGACATGACGCCTCTGATGACGGAACACCAAAACCGCGTATGAAAAAAAGTTTCCCAACACTGCTGGCCACGATGATTTGGACGGCACTCTACAGTCAGCATGCGCTGGCTGATCTGGCCGAGCAATGCATGCTTGGCGTTCCCGTTTACGACAAGCCTTTGGTCAGCGGCGATCCGAACAGCCAACCGGTGACCATCAATGCCGATGACTCGCGCGCCGACTACCCGAAAAGCGCCCTGTTCAGCGGCAACGTGCGCGTCGAGCAGGGCAATAGCACCCTGACCGCCAAAGAAGTTGAGCTGAACCAGACGGAAAAACCCGGCCAGACGGATCCGGTTCGCACCGTCACCGCCACCGGCGACGTGCACTACAGCGACAATCAGATCAAACTGAAAGGCCCGAAGGCCTGGTCGAACCTGAATACCAAAGATACCGACGTCTATGAAGGCGACTACCAGATGGTAGGCCGCCAGGGGCGCGGCGACGCCGACAAGATGAAAATGCGCGGCGCCAACCGCTACACCATCCTGGAAAACGGCACCTTTACCTCCTGTCTGCCGGGTGACGACAGCTGGAGCGTGGTCGGCTCCGAAGTGATCCACGATCGCGAAGAGCAGGTGGCGGAAATATGGAACGCCCGCTTCCGCATCGGTGGCGTGCCGGTGTTCTACAGCCCGTACCTGCAATTACCGGTCGGCGACAAGCGCCGCTCCGGCTTCCTGATCCCGAACGCCAAATACGGCAGCAACAACGGCTTCGAGTTCATGTTGCCGTACTACTGGAACATTGCGCCGAACTACGACGCCACCATCACGCCGCACTATATGTCCAAGCGCGGCCTGCAGTGGCAGACCGAGTTCCGTTATCTGGTGCAGCCGGGCCTCGGCCTGATGGAGTTCGACTGGCTGCCGGACGACAAGGAATACGGCAAAGATCATGACGACAACAAACGCTGGTTGTTCTACTGGAACCACAACGGCGTCATGGATCAGGTATGGCGCTTCAACGTCGACTACACCAAGGTCAGCGATTCCAAATACTTCACCGATCTTGACTCCAAATACGGTTCCACCACCGACGGCTACGCCACGCAGAAATTCAGCCTCGGCTACGCCAACGAGAACTGGAACGCCACGCTGAGCTCCAAGCAGTTCCAGATCTACGACGATACCGATCGTTCACAGTCGGACTCATATAAAGTTCAGCCGCAGCTGGACCTGAACTACTACAAGAACGACCTCGGCCCGTTCGACTTCCATATTTACGGCCAGGCGGCCAAGTTCACCAGCGTCAACCCGTACAGCCCGGACGCTACCCGTCTGCACATGGAGCCGACGCTGAGCCTGCCGCTCACCAACGGCTGGGCCAGCCTGAACACCGAGGCCAAGGTGATGGCGACCCACTACCAGCAGGATATTCCTGACGGTTTCGCCACCAACTACCAGAACCGCAAAGGCGCCGCTGCACCGGAACTTGATGACTCGGTCAACCGCGTATTGCCGCAGTTCAAGGTCGACGGCAAGCTGGTGTTCGAACGCCCGATGATCTGGGCCGAAGGCGCCACCCAGACGCTGGAGCCGCGCGTGCAGTACCTGTACGTACCGTACCGCGACCAGAGTAACATCTACACCTACGACACCACGCTGCTGCAGACCGACTACTCCGGCCTGTTCCGTGACCGCACCTACAGCGGCCTGGATCGCATCGCTTCGCAGAACCGCGTCTCTACCGGTTTGACCACCCGCATTTATGATGACGCACTGGTTGAACGTTTTAACGCTTCCGTGGGTCAAATCTACTACTTCAGCCGTTCCCGTACCGGTGACCGGATGACCGGTTATGACAACAACGACGACACCGGCAGCGTGGCCTGGGCCGGCGATACCTATTGGAAAATCGACGATCGTTGGGGCCTGCGCGGCGGCCTGCAGTACGACACCCGCCTGAACAGCATCTCGCTGGGCAACGGCGTGGTGGAATACCGCCAGGACAGCGAGCGCGTGGTGCAGTTGAACTACCGTTACGCCACGCCGGAATATATCCAGACGGCGCTGAACACCCGGCAGGTTCCGGCCTTCCAGGACGGCATCTCGCAGGTGGGCATCACCGGCAGTTGGCCGATCGCCGATCGTTGGGCGGTGGTCGGGGCGTATTATTACGACACCCGCGCCAAACAATCCGCCGATCAGCTGGTGGGGCTGAAGTACAACACCTGCTGCTGGGCGGTGACTCTGGGCTATGAGCGCAAGATCACCGACTGGAACAACAGCAACAATACCAGCGTTTACGACAACAGAGTTTCGTTCAACGTCGAACTGCGCGGCCTGAGCAGCGATCATAGTCTCGGCTCCGCAGAAATGCTGCGCTCCGGCATTCTGCCGTATCAGCGCGCATTCTGACGCTTTGCAACACTTTGAAAACGAGAACTTTCACCCGCATTTGCGGATTACATAATGGGAAATGTATGAAGAACTGGAGAACGCTTATTCTCGGATTGGTGGTTTGCGCCAATGCCGCGTTCGCAGCACCCCAAGAAGTGGATAAAGTCGCCGCCGTCGTGGATAACGGCGTGGTACTCGAAAGCGACGTCAACGGTCTGTTGCAGTCCGTGAAGCTCAACGCCCAGCAGGCCGGCCAACAGCTGCCGGACGACAAGACGCTGCGTCATCAGATCATCGAACGCCTGATCATGGATAACATCCAGCTGCAGATGGCCAAGAAAATGGGCATCACCGTGTCCGACGCCGATCTGGACAAGGCGATCGCCAACATCGCCGCGCAAAACAAGATGAGCGTCGATCAGCTGCGCAGCCGCCTGTCGTACGAAGGGTTGAACTACAACACCTACCGTTCGCAGATCCGTAAAGAGATGCTGATCTCCGAAGTGCGTAACAACGAAGTACGCCGCCGCGTCACCATCCTGCCGCAGGAAGTGGACTCGCTGGCGAAACAGGTGGGTGCGCAGAACGGCAGCGACACCGAAATGAACATCAGCCACATCCTGATCCCGCTGCCGGAGAACCCGTCGCAGCAGCAGGTCGACAAAGCCGAAGAGCTGGCCAAACGCCTGGTGGGTGAGATCAACAGCGGCGCCGACTTCGGCAAGCTGGCGATCACCTACTCCGCCGACTCTCAGGCGCTGAAAGGCGGCAACATGGGCTGGGGCAAACTGCAAGAGATCCCGACCCTGTTCGCGGAACGTCTGGTGAGCGCCAAGAAAGGCGACGTCGTCGGCCCAATCCGTTCCGGCGTCGGCTTCCACATCCTGAAAGTGAACGACATCCGCGGCGCGAGCCAGTCAGTGTCGGTCACCGAAGTGCACGCCCGTCACATCCTGCTGAAACCTTCGGTGGTGCTGACCGACGATCAGGCGCGCGCCAAACTGCAATCCGTGGCGGAAGCGATCAAGAGCGGCCGCGCCAAGTTTGCCGACGAAGCCAAACAGCTGTCGCAAGATCCGGGTTCTGCGATGCAGGGCGGCGATCTGGGCTGGGCTTCCCCGGACATCTACGATCCGGCCTTCCGCGATGCGTTGCTGAAGCTGAGCAAGGGTGAAATCAGCGCGCCGGTCCACTCCTCCTTCGGTTGGCACCTGATCCAGCTGCTGGATACCCGCCAGGTGGATAAGACCGACGCCGCGCAGAAAGATCGCGCTTACCGTATGCTGTTCAACCGTAAGTTCGCCGAAGAAGCGCAGACCTGGATGCAGGAACAGCGCGCCCAGGCTTACGTGAAGATCCTCGATGGCAGCGATGCACAGCAATAAACGCGTCGTCATTACCCCCGGCGAACCTGCCGGGGTTGGGCCGGATTTGGTGGCAGCGCTGGCGCAACAGGATTGGCCTGTTGAGCTGGTGGTGTGCGCCGATCCGGCCCTGCTGCTTGAACGCGCCAAGCGTTTGGGCCTGCCGCTGACGCTGCGCGACTACCAGCCGCAGCAACCGGCCGAAGCGCAACGCGCCGGCACGCTGACCGTGCTGCCGGTCCCGCTCGCTCACCCGGTTACCGCCGGTGAGTTGAACGTCGGCAACAGCGCCTATGTGGTGGAAACCCTGGCGCGCGCCTGCGACGGCTGCCTGAACGGCGAGTTCGCGGCGTTGATCACCGGCCCGGTGAACAAGGGCGTGATCAACGACGCCGGCGTGCCGTTTATCGGCCATACCGAATTCTTTGCCGATCGCAGCCGCTGCGATCGCGTGGTGATGATGCTCGCGACCGAAGAGCTGCGCGTGGCGCTGGCGACCACCCACCTGCCGCTGCTGGCGGTGCCGGGCGCCATCACGCAACAGAGCCTGTTCGAAGTCATCCGTATCCTCGACCACGATCTGAAAACCAAATTTGGCATCGCCCAGCCGCACATTTACGTTTGCGGTCTGAACCCCCACGCCGGGGAAGGCGGCCATATGGGGCACGAAGAGATAGATACCATCATCCCGGCGCTCGATGCGCTGCGCGCTGACGGCATCCATCTTGTCGGCCCGCTGCCGGCGGACACCCTGTTCCAGCCCAAATATCTGCAAGATGCCGATGCGGTGCTGGCGATGTATCACGATCAGGGACTGCCGGTGCTAAAATACCAAGGGTTCGGCCGCGCGGTGAATATCACCCTCGGTTTGCCTTTCATACGCACCTCGGTCGACCACGGTACCGCTCTGGAACTGGCCGGCACCGGCACCGCCGATGTCGGCAGTTTCCAAACGGCCCTGAATCTCGCCATTAAAATGATAATTAATTGTAATGAATAACAGAGTCCACCAAGGGCACTTTGCCCGCAAACGCTTTGGACAAAACTTTTTAACCGATCAGTTTGTCATCGATAGCATTGTCTCCGCCATTCACCCACAGCCGGGCGAAGCGGTGGTCGAGATCGGCCCCGGCCTCGGCGCGTTGACCGAGCCGGTCGGCGCACGCATGGACCGCATGACGGTGATCGAACTGGACCGCGATCTGGCCACCCGGCTGGAGAACCACCCGCGCCTGAAAGACAAGCTGACCATCCACCAGCAGGACGCCATGACGGTGAATTTCGCCGAACTGGCCGAGGAAGCTGGCCAACCGCTGCGCGTATTTGGTAACCTGCCGTACAATATTTCGACGCCGCTGATGTTCCACCTTTTCAGCTATACTCAGGCAATCCGCGACATGCACTTTATGTTGCAAAAAGAGGTGGTCAACCGTCTGGTGGCCGGCCCGAACAGCAAGGCCTACGGGCGTTTGACCGTGATGGCGCAGTACTACTGCAACGTCATTCCGGTGCTGGAAGTGCCGCCGACCGCGTTCGCGCCGCCGCCGAAGGTCGATTCCGCCGTGGTGCGCCTGGTGCCGCACAGCGTGCTGCCGAACCCGGTGGGCGACGTGCGCATGCTGAGCCGCATCACTACGCAGGCCTTTAACCAGCGGCGGAAAACCATCCGCAACAGCCTGGGCGACCTGTTCACGCCGGAGCAGCTGACGGAGCTGGGCGTCGATCCTTCGCTCAGAGCAGAAAATATTTCTGTGGCGCAGTACTGTAAGCTGGCGAACTGGCTGTCAGCCAATCCGACGCCGCAGCAATAAGGAGTTGTTGTCATGATTGATTCGCCCCGCGTGTGTATTCAGGTTCAGAGCATCTATGTGGAATCACAGTCGATCCCTGAAGAAGAGCGTTACGTCTTCGCCTATACCATCACTATCCGCAATCTGGGGCGGACCGACGTGCAACTGCTGGGCCGTTACTGGCTGATCACCAACAGCAACGGCCGTCAAACCGAAGTTCAGGGCGAAGGCGTGATCGGCGAACAGCCCGTCATTCCGCCCGGCGGAGAGTTTCAGTATACCAGCGGCGCCATTCTGGAAACGCCGCTGGGCACCATGGAAGGCCATTACGAAATGGTGGACCATCAGGGTCAGCCATTCCGCACCGCTATTCCCGTGTTTCGCTTAGCCATTCCAACGCTGATCCATTAATTATGTCGACATACCTTATCGGCGACGTTCACGGTTGTTACGATGAACTGAAGTCGCTGCTGGCTCAGGCTGCTTTCGATCCCGAGCGCGATCGGCTGTGGCTGACCGGCGATCTGGTGGCGCGCGGCCCCGCCTCGCTGGACGTGCTGCGCTTCGTGCGCTCGCTCGGCCCGGCGGTGCGCATGGTGCTGGGCAACCACGATCTGCACCTGCTGGCGGTCTACGCCGGCATCAGCCGCAACAAACCCAAAGATCGCATCACCCCGCTGCTGGAAGCGCCGGACGCCGACGAGCTGATCAACTGGCTGCGTCGCCAGCCGGTGCTACAGGTGGACGATGAGCAAAAGCTGGTGATGGCGCACGCCGGTATCACCCCGCAGTGGGATATCGACACCGCGAAAATGTGCGCGCGCGAAGTGGAAGCGGTATTGAGCAGCGACAGCTACCCGCTGTTTCTCGACGCCATGTACGGCGACATGCCGAACAACTGGTCGCCGGAGCTGAGCGGCCTGGCGCGCCTGCGTTTCAGCACCAATGCATTCACGCGCATGCGCTACTGCTTCCCCAACGGCCAGCTCGACATGATCTGCAAAGATGCGCCGGGCACCGCGCCGGCGCCGCTGAAGCCGTGGTTCGAGCTGCCGCGCCTGGTGGATCCGGAATACACCATCATTTTCGGCCACTGGGCCTCGCTGGAAGGCAAGGGCACGCCGGAGGGCGTGATCGGGCTGGATACCGGCTGCTGCTGGGGCGGCGATCTGACGATGCTGCGCTGGGAAGACCGCCGTTACTTCACGCAGCCCGCCAACCGTGGCGAGGCGCCTGACCACGCCGGCAGACTGGCCGCATCCTGAAAACATAAAGGCGGCCCATGGCCGCCTTGGTTCTCTTTACTGCCTTACGCCCCAATCACCCCGCCATCTTCACGCGTAATCATCAACACCGATGAACGCGGACGCGGGCTGTTGTTCGGGAAGTGCGAATCGCCTTCTTCTCCCGGATGCTGCACGTTGACGAACATCGTCTTGTAGTCCGGAGTGAACGTGATACCGGTCAGTTCGCAGGACTTCGGCCCTACCATGAAACGGCGAATTTCGCCGCTGACCGGATCGCCCACCAGCATCTGGTTGTTGCCCTGCCCAACGTAATCCCCCTTGTTGCTATACTTGCCGTCGGTGAGGATCCACAGGCGGCCGGCGCGATCGAAGCCCAGCCCGTCCGGGCTGTTGAACGTGTTGTCCGCCGTGATGTTCGGCGTGCCGCGGTTGACGCCTTCCGGGTGGGCAATCGGGTTGCCGCACAGCGCATACATGTCCCAGGCAAAGGTGCCGGCGGTGGCGTCGCCGCCTTCGTCCCAGCGAATGATCTGGCCATAGATATTGTTCGGCCGCGGGTTGGCGGCGTTCAGCGGCATCCCTTCCTCACCGCGTTTGCTGTTGTTGGTCAGCGTGCAGTACGCACGGCCGTCATGCGGGTTCACCGCGATCCACTCCGGGCGATCCATTTTGGTGGCGCCGACCTGCTGCGCCGCCTTGCGGGCGAAGATCAGCACTTCGGCCTCATCGCGGAAACCGTTCTCCGGCGTCAGGCCGTTCTTGCCGAACTCGAGCGCAATCCAGCGCCCTTTGCCCTTCAGCGGCGTGCCGACGTCGTCGCCGTCGAACTGCGCCACGTACAGCGTTCCCTCGTCCAACAGCGTGCGATTGTTGGCCGGGTTGGCGGCGTCGACCACGCCTTTGGAAACGTACTTATAGATATGCTCGCCGCGCTCGTCGTCCCCCATGTACACCACCAGGCGGCCATCTTTGGCCACGGTCACCGCCGCATTTTCATGCTTGAAGCGGCCCAGCGCGGTGTGCTTGATGGGCGTCGAGGTCGGATTCAGCGGATCGATCTCCACGATCCAGCCGTGGCGGTTGAATTCGTTGGGGTTCTTCGCCACGTCGAAGCGCTCGTCATAGTCCGGCCAGTTGCGCTCCGGCTCGCTGACCTTCAGCGTGTAGCGCTTCTGTTCCGGCGTGGTTGGGTAATCGGCCTGACGGGTGCCGAAGTAGGTATCGAAGTTTTCTTCGCAGGTCAGGTAAGTGCCCCACGGCGTCTTGCCGTTGGCGCAGTTACCGAAGGTACCCAGCACCTTGCGCCCGCTCGGATCGGCGGCGGTCTGCAGCAGCGGATGCCCGGCGGCCGGGCCGCTGAACTGCATGTCGGTGTTGGCGGTGACGCGGCGGTTATAGCGCGATGGGCGCTCCACTTCCCAACGCTGGCTGTCGCCGACGCGCTTTACCGCCACAATGGAAACACCGTGCGCCGCCTGGGATTTACGCACCTCTTCCAGGCTGGTGGCCTTGGCGCCGCCATGGGCGAACAGGTACTGCTCGTTGACGTATTCGTTATTGATGGCCATCACGCCGTGGCGATCGTCGATCGGGAAGAAACTCATGCCGTCGTTATTGTCGCCGAACTGTTTTTCCTGATCGGCGGCGCTGTTGTTGCCCTGCGGATCGAAGGCCGGTGCGCCATCCACCAGCGGCTCGCCCCAGGAGATCAGCACCTCCGCGCGGTAGCCCGGTGCGATGGTCACCTCGTCGGCGGTAGACGCGGCGATGCCCTGAAAGCCCAGCAGCGTGTTGGGCGGCAGATCCTCGGCCAACGCCTCGGCGGAGACCGACCAGATGCCGCCGCCGAGAAAGCCGGCCAGGCCGACGGCGCCGGCGCTGCCGAGCAGCAGTTTACGGCGAGTGGGATCGATCAGGCGGTCGGCGTCTACTTGCTCAAATTGCTTGGTCATAGCGTGGTTACCTTTTTAGTTATGGCGCCGCGGTCAAGATTCACCAGAGTTGCCGGGGCGCTCGGAGTTGGGCTTCATACTAATCAGGTAATGTGACGGAAAGGTTACGGACGACGGGCGCAAAAAGGCCGGGGGCGCAATTGCTTGCGCCCCCGGGGAGAGTTGGCTAACGCGCTGAAATCAGCGGCGCTGCAGGATCTCGAAGCAGTAGCTGTGCGAGTTCAGATCGTCGGCGTCGTGGAACTCGCTGAAGGTGGTTTCCCACTCGTCCGGCTCATAATCCGGGAAGTGGGTATCGCCGCCGACTTCGGCGTCGATGTGCGTCAGGTAAAGACGATCGGCGCGCGGCAGCAGCTGGGTATAGATACGCCCACCGCCGATCACCATCACTTCTTCCACGTCGCCGGCGGCGGCCAGCGCTTCATCCAGCGAGGTCACCCAGGTCACCCCGGCTTCGCTGCCCGGACGGCTGCTCAAAACGATATTGTGGCGGCCCGGCAACGGGCGGCCGATGGACTCGAAGGTCTTGCGGCCCATAATAACCGGTTTGTTCAACGTGTTGCGTTTAAACCACGCAAGGTCCGCCGGCAGGTGCCACGGCATGGCGTTTTCCATGCCAATAACGCGATCCGCCGCCAAGGCAGCGATCAGGCTGATAATCATTGTTTAACCCTGTGTAGGCAGCAAAATTGGTGACACTATACGTAAAGGCCTGAGTGCCGTCGATAGGCTAATCAAGCAAGATGAATATATAAGATAGCTCTTATCAGCATATCTAATAACCAACGTTCTCCCGCCGGGAAATTTCACACGCCGGGGCGTTTGCGGTACAGCCACAGGCCCGGCAACGACAGGCCGATCGACAACGCGCCGACGATGAAACTGGCCTTGAGGAAGTTGGTGATCATGGTCTCCATCAAGGCTTCGCTGTAGCCCAGATGTGAGATCTCTACCACAGTTATCATCGCGGTATAGGCGGAAATGCCGGGGAACATCGGGATCACCGCCGCCACGGTGAACACCTTGGGATGCGCCAACAGCCAGCGCGACCAGTAGATACCGATGATACCGATCAGGATCGCCGCCAGCAGCGAGGCCCACTCGATGTTCATGCCGCCGTGCATCATCAGCATGCGCGAGCCGCGCCCGATGGCCCCGAGCAGCGCGCAATAGCGCAGCGCGCGCAGCGGCACGTTGAACACCATGGCAAAGCCCAGCGCCGGCACCGCCGCCAACAGCATCTCCTGCAACAATGCCCACAGCAGACTCATGACCACCCCCGCAGATCCCACAGCGACATCGCCATCACCACCCCGATGCAGGTCGCCAGCGTCAGCAGGCTGGCCATCGCCCAGCGCGCCAGCCCGGTATTGACGTGCCCCTTGAACATATCGGCCACCGCGTTGATCAGCGGGAAGCCCGGTACCAGCAACAGCACGCTGGCGGCCATCGCCACGCTGGAGGTGTCTTTAAACGCCGGCAGGCGCAGCAGCAGTCCGGAGATCGACGTCGCGACAAACGCCGTCAGGCAAAAATTGATCAGCGGATTCATATGACGGGCGGTGAGGATTTGACGTACCAGCATCGCCGCGCCGCTGGCGATAAAGGTCACCAAAAAGGCGTCGCCGCCGCCGCCGTTGAGCATGCTGAAACATCCACAGGACAGGCCCACCATCAGCACCACCAGCCAGCGCGGGTAGCGTAGCGGCCGGATCCTTTCAAAGCGACGCGCCACGTCGTGCGCATCCGCCAGATGGTGCTCGGCGAGGATCACGATATGCTGCACTTCGGTCACCACCTGCATATTGATGCCGCGATCGACATTCTTGCGGGTGGTGGTCAGGCAGGCGCCATGGCTGAGGGTGGTCAACACCACCGCATTGGCGGAGATTGAACTTTCCACGCTGTCCATCCCCAGCGCCAACCCCAGGCGGGTCGACAGCTGTTCCACCACCGTGCTCTCGGCGCCATGCTGCAACAGCAGCATGGCGCATTGAATGCACAGGCGGGTAATTTCACGCTGTTGCCGGTGCGGCTCCGGCATGTCTGTGGCGGTAGTCTGCTGCATGGTGCTCCGTCGCTGGCGGTAGATGAATTATTATCATAGAGCCTAACAATACCTCATTGGGTTGATGCGCATCAGAGGAAGCGGCGTTATTATCGCCAGAACTCTGTCTTTTGCGCGAGACGCCCCATGCTTGAAACTTCGCTGTTCGTCGCCGGCATTGCCGCCCTCGGCATGCTCTCCCCCGGCCCGGATTTTTTCCTGGTGATCAAAAACGCCGCCCGCTATCCGCGGCTGGCCGCCATGATGACCGCCTTCGGCGTGATCTGCGGTGTCGCCACCCACATGTCCTACTGCGTCGCCGGGCTGGCGGTGGTGATCACCACCACGCCGTGGCTGTTTAACCTGCTGAAATACGCCGGGGCGGTCTATCTAGTGTGGATCGGCATCCAGGCGCTGCTGTCGCGCGGCGGCGGCAAGATGAACGTCAGCAATCTGCCGCAGCAACAGGTCAGCCTGAAGAGCGCCTTTGCGCAAGGCTACCTGTGCAACCTGCTGAACCCGAAAGCCACCCTGTTCTTCCTGGCGGTATTCACCCAGGTGCTGCAGATCGATTCCGGCCTGGCCGACAAGCTGTGGTACGCGGGGATTATTCTCGGCCTGTCGGTCATCTGGTGGCCGCTGCTGGTGTTCCTGATCCAAAGCGGTCCGGTGCGCCGCGGGTTGGAAAAGACCCAGAAAATCGTCGACAAGCTGCTGGGCGGTATGCTGATCGCCTTAGGCATCAAGGTCGCGCTGAGCTAAGCAAAAAAACGGGGCGCCAATCTGGCGCCCCTGCGGTTATCCTTTGGCTTCCACCACTTCGTCCTCCGGCGCCTTGCCGTCGATACTGCCGCGCCAGCCGGTCTGCTGCACCCGCGCCAGCCGATTCTGATCCTGCTCGATGGCCGCGCTGAGCATCTCTTTGGCCCGCTGCAGGCTGGCGATGCGGAACTCGGTGTCCTGATAATTCTCCAGCGTGTCTTCCAGCATCTTCAGGTTATAGCGGCGGAACGTGTCTGCCTTCTCGCGCGCCTCATAGGCGTCCAGCCCCAGCAGCTCCAGCGTTTCACGGCCGATGCGCAGCGAGCTTTCAAAGGTTTCACGCTCCGGCTTTTCCACCCCCAACTGCCGCAGCTGATACCAGTGATCGACGTCGCGCGCCCGCGCCACCACCTTCAGATGCGGGAAGTGCTGCCTGGCCAGCTCGGTTAACGCCAGGCTGTCTTCCACGTCGTCGATGGCGTTGATCAACACCTTGGCGTGGGCGGCGCCGGCGGCCTCCAGCAAATCGGCGCGCGTGGCGTCGCCGTAGAACACCTTGGTGTCGAATTTGCGCAGCGTCTCGATATGGTCCGGATCGTGATCCAGTACCACGGTGTGTACGCCGTTGGCCAACAGCAAGCGGCCGGCGATCTGACCGAAACGGCCGAAGCCGGCGATGATCACGCTGGCATTTTCGTCGTCAATGACGTCAGCCGGGCGCTCCTCTTTCGGCGCATTTTTCTCCAGCTGCGCGGCGATCACCAACAGCAGCGGCGTGGCCGCCATCGACAGCGCCACCGCCAGCGTCAGCGACTTGGCCCATTCGACCGGCAATACGCCGGCCAGCTGTGCGGCGCTGAAGATAACGAAAGCGAACTCACTGCCCTGCCCCAGCAGAATGGCGAACAGGCCGCGCTGGCGCTTCGGCACGCCGAGCAGCGGCCCAATCAGCCACAGCAGCGCCGCCTTGATCAGCATAAAGCCCAGCAGCAGCGAGGCGATCAGCAGCGGGTGATGGAACAGCGTGCCGAAGTCGATCGACATGCCGACGCCGATAAAGAACAGCCCCAGCAGCAGCCCCTTGAACGGCTGAATATCGCTCTCCAGCGCGTGGCGGTATTCCGAGCTCGCCAGCAGCACCCCGGCGAGGAACGCCCCCATCGCCATCGACAGCCCGGCCATCTCCAGCAGGATGCCAAAGCCGAACACCAGGAACAGCGCCACGGCGCTGAATACCTCGCGCATGCCCGAACGGGCGACGAAATGCAACAGCGGGCGGGTGACGTAGCGGCCGAGCAGCACCACCATCACCAGTGCGCCCACCACCTTGGCCGCCGACAGCACAAAAGCGCCCAGCGTGGTGGTGGCGCCGCTGCTGGCCAGCAGCGGGATCATCGCCACCAGCGGGATCGCCGCGATATCCTGGAACAGCAGCACCGCAAACGCGCTGCGGCCGATCGGCGACGGCGTCAAATTGCGTTCGCTCATCGCCTGCATGGCAATGGCGGTGGATGAGAGCGCCAGCGTCAAACCGATCAACAGCGCCACCTTCCAGTTGAGGCCGAGGAAGTAACAGAAGGCGCTCAGCGCCAGGCCGCAGCCCACCATCTGAATGCTGCCGCCGCCGAACACCGAGGCGCGCAGCGTCCACAGCCGCTTGGGATCCAGCTCCAGGCCGATAATAAACAGCATCAGCACCACGCCGATCTCGGCGAAGGTCAGGATCGACTCGGCGTCCGATACCAGTTTCAGCCCCCAGGGGCCGATGATGCAGCCGGCGATCAGGTAACCGAGTACCGAGCCCAGCCCCAGTCGCACCGCGATCGGCACAAACAGCGCGGCGGAGCCGAGGTAGATCAGCCCCTCGATCATCATGTGGTGGTTATCCATGGCTGGCCTCCCGTGTTTCCGCTTCGGCATGTTCCATCAGGTAGTCGACCAACCGCTGGCGATAGGCTTCGCCGGCGGCGAGCAGCGCCGGCTCGTTGCAGGTAAAGGTGTTGTGCAGGGCGAAATAAGGCTGCCAGTTCATGCCGCAGTAGATCGCCGTGGCCTGCAGCGGCTGTCCTAGCGTAGCAAAGTTGGGAAAGTCGCCCAGCTCGAAGTGGTGCTCGTCGCCACCGCTGGTCACCGCCCACAGGCAGTCTTTACCCACCAGCGCATTGCCGTCGTGGCCGTAGGCCCAACCGTGCTCCAGCACTTTGTCGATCCACAGCTTCAACAGCGGCGGGAAGCTGTACCACTGCATCGGATGCTGCAGCACCACCAGGTCGGCGCGCTCCAGCGCCCGCTGCTCGGCGTTGATGTCGATATTGAAATCAGGATACAGCTCATACAGCGAGCGCACCTCTACCTCGGGGAGATCCCTCACCGCCTGCAACAGGCGCTGATTGGCATGCGAATGCCGGGGATATGGGTGAGCATAAATTATCAAAATCATTGTTATCGTCGTTCCTTCGTTCCTTGCCAATACACCAAGCATATACCAATCACACAGAGTGACAGTTTGCCCACTGATTGATAGCGGAAATTTTTAACGTCAGCCGACAAATTCGCTGAATAAAAAAAGGCGCTGCATCTGCAGCGCCCTGGCGTAACGTTCTCGCGCGGTTACTTATCGATACGCGCGTGCATTTCCTGCACCGAAGTCACCTGTTCGGTCGGATCCGCTTTCAGCGCCATCGCGGTGGCGAAGCCGCCGTTCAGCGTGGTGTCGTAGTGCACCTTGTACTGCAGGGCACTGCGGCGAATCAGCTTGGAGTCTTCAATCGCCTGACGGCCGGCCGTGGTGTTGACGATGTAGGTGTACTCGCCGTTCTTGATACGGTCCTGAATGTGCGGACGCCCTTCGTGCACCTTGTTGACCAGGCGCGGGTTGATGCCCGCTTCGCCCAGCACCACTGCGGTGCCGTGGGTGGCGTCCAGCTCGAAGCCCTGCTTCAGCAGGCTGGCGGCCAAATCGACCACGCGAGCCTTGTCGCCTTCACGCACCGACAGCAGCGCGCGGCCCTGCTTCTTCATGCCCGAGTTACTGCCCAGCATCGCTTTGGAGAAGGCTTCCGCAAAGGTGCGGCCCACGCCCATCACTTCCCCGGTAGAGCGCATTTCCGGCCCCAGAATCGGGTCGACGCCCGGGAATTTGTTGAACGGCAGCACCACTTCTTTCACCGAGTAGTACGGCGGGATAATTTCTTCGGTCACGCCCTGCTCGACCAGCGTTTTGCCCGCCATCACGCGCGCGGCTACTTTGGCCAGCGGCACGCCGGTCGCTTTGGACACGAACGGCACGGTACGCGCGGCGCGCGGGTTCACTTCAATCAGGTAGACTTCGTTGTCTTTCACCGCGAACTGCACGTTCATCAGGCCGCGCACCTGCAGCTCGAACGCCAGTTTTTCCACCTGACGACGCATCACGTCCTGAATTTCCTGGCTCAGGGTGTACGCCGGCAGCGAACACGCGGAGTCGCCGGAGTGCACGCCCGCCTGCTCGATGTGCTCCATGATGCCGCCAATCAGCACGCGCTCGCCGTCGCAGATAGCATCGACGTCCACTTCCACCGCGTCGTCCAGGAAGCGGTCCAGCAACACCGGTGCATCGTTGGACACGCTGACTGCGGTCTGGAAGTAGCGGCGCAGGTCGATTTCGTCATAGACGATTTCCATCGCCCGACCGCCCAGCACGTAGGAAGGACGCACCACCAGCGGATAGCCGATGCCCGCCGCCTTCTCTACCGCCTGCTCGATGGCGGTGACGGTGGCGTTGGCCGGCTGCTTCAGGCCCAGGCGGTTGACCGCCTGCTGGAAGCGTTCGCGGTCTTCGGCACGGTCGATGGCATCCGGGCTGGTACCGATGATCGGCACGCCTGCGGCTTCCAGCTCGCGCGCCAGCTTCAGCGGGGTCTGGCCGCCGTACTGCACGATAACGCCTTTCGGCTTCTCGATACGCACGATTTCCAGCACGTCTTCCAGCGTTACCGGCTCAAAGTACAGGCGGTCGGAGGTGTCGTAGTCGGTAGAGACGGTTTCCGGGTTGCAGTTGACCATGATGGTCTCGTAACCGTCTTCGCGCAGCGCCAGCGAGGCGTGCACGCAGCAGTAGTCGAACTCGATGCCCTGACCGATACGGTTCGGCCCGCCGCCCAGCACCATCACTTTCGGCCGGTCGTTGGTCGGGTTGGACTCGCACTCTTCTTCATAGGTGGAATACATGTAGGCGGTGTCGGTGGCGAATTCCGCCGCGCAGGTATCCACGCGCTTGTACACCGGATGCAGGCCGTGGCTGTGGCGCAGCTTGCGAATTTCACTCTCGGCGACGCCGGCCAGCTTGGCCAGACGCGCATCGGCGAAGCCCTTGCGCTTCAGGGTGCGCAGGAATTCTTTGTTCAGGCCGTTGATGCCCGCGTCGGCCACCTGCTCTTCCAGGCGCACCAGCTCTTCAATCTGCACCAGGAACCAGCGGTCGACGTTAGTCAGGTTGAAGACGCCGTCGACCGACAGACCGGCGCGGAAGGCGTCGGCGATGTACCAGATGCGGTCGGAACCGGCGTCTTTCAGCTCACGGCGGATTTTGGTCAGCGCTTCCGGATCGTCCAGGCTGACTTTCGGATCGAAGCCGGTGGCACCCACTTCCAGACCGCGCAGCGCTTTTTGCAGCGACTCCTGTTGGGTGCGGCCGATGGCCATCACTTCGCCGACCGATTTCATCTGGGTGGTCAGGCGGTCGTTGGCGCCGGCGAACTTCTCGAAGTTGAAGCGCGGGATCTTGGTCACGACATAGTCGATGGACGGTTCGAACGACGCCGGGGTGCGGCCGCCGGTGATGTCGTTCATCAGCTCATCGAGGGTGTAGCCCACCGCCAGCTTGGCCTCGGCGCTGGCGATAGGGAAGCCGGTGGCTTTCGACGCCAGCGCCGAGGAGCGCGACACGCGCGGGTTCATTTCGATAACGATCAGGCGGCCGGTTTTCGGGTTGACCGAGAACTGCACGTTGGAGCCGCCGGTTTCGACGCCGATCTCACGCAGCACCGCCATCGAGGCGTTGCGCATGATTTGGTATTCCTTGTCGGTCAGGGTCTGGGCCGGTGCGACGGTGATCGAGTCGCCGGTGTGGATGCCCATGGCGTCGAAGTTTTCGATGGAGCAGACGATGATGCAGTTGTCGTTCTTATCGCGCACCACCTCCATCTCGTACTCTTTCCAACCGATCAGCGATTCGTCGATCAGCAGTTCTTTGGTCGGCGACAGGTCGAGACCGCGTTCGCAGATCTCTTCGAACTCTTCGCGGTTGTAGGCGATGCCGCCGCCGGTGCCGCCCATGGTAAAGGAAGGACGGATGATGCACGGGAAGCCGACGTCAGCGGCCACCGCCAGCGCTTCTTCCATGGTGTGCGCGATGCCGGAACGCGCGGTGTCCAGACCGATTTTCTTCATCGCCACGTCGAAACGGCGACGGTCTTCGGCCTTGTCGATCGCATCGGCGGTCGCGCCGATCATGGTAACGCCAAACTCGGCCAGCACGCCCTGACGCTCCAGCTCCAGCGCGCAGTTCAGCGCCGTCTGGCCGCCCATGGTCGGCAGCACCGCATCCGGGCGCTCTTTTTCGATGATCTTGCGCACCACTTCCCAGTGGATCGGCTCGATGTAGGTCGCGTCGGCCATTTCCGGGTCGGTCATGATGGTCGCCGGGTTGGAGTTGACCAGAATGACGCGGTAACCCTCTTCGCGCAGCGCTTTACACGCCTGGGCACCCGAGTAGTCGAACTCACACGCCTGGCCGATAACGATCGGGCCAGCGCCGAGGATCAGGATGCTTTTTATGTCTGTACGTTTTGGCATTTTTTACTGCTCCTGATTATTTGGCGTTAGAACGGTGAGTCTCAATCAGTTCGATAAAGTGATCGAACAGCGGCGCGGCGTCGTGCGGGCCTGGGCTGGCTTCCGGGTGCCCCTGGAAGCTGAACGCCGCCTTGTCGGTGCGGTGAATGCCCTGCACCGTGTGGTCGAACAGCGATTTGTGCGTCACGCGCAGGTTCGCCGGCAGGTTGTTTTCATCGACGGCGAAGCCGTGGTTCTGCGCGGTGATCATCACGGTGTTGTTGTCCAGATCCTTCACCGGGTGGTTGCCGCCGTGGTGGCCGAGCTTCATCTTCATGGTTTTCGCCCCGCTGGCCAGCGCCAGCAGTTGGTGGCCCAGGCAGATGCCGAACACCGGAATGTCGGTTTCCAGGAACTGTTTGATGGCGGCGATGGCGTAGTCGCACGGCTCCGGGTCGCCCGGGCCGTTGGACAGGAAGATGCCGTCCGGATTCATTTTCAGCACCTCGTCGGCCGGGGTCTGTGCCGGCACCACGGTCAGGCGGCAGCCGCGATCCACCAGCATGCGCAGGATGTTGCGCTTGGCGCCGTAGTCGTAAGCCACCACGTGGAACGGCAGCTCCGCGGCGGTTTTGGCTTCAGGCAGGTCGCCTTCAAGCGTCCAGCTGCCTTGCTGCCAGCTGTAGGCCTCTCGGGTGGTGACTTCTTTCGCCAGATCCATGCCCTTCAACCCCGGGAAACCTTGCGCCTTGGCCAGGGCCAGCGCGGCGTCCGGCGAGTCGGCGGCGATGATGCAGCCGTTCTGGGCGCCCTTCTCGCGCAGCAGGCGGGTTAATTTACGGGTATCGATATCGGCGATCGCCACGATGTTGTGACGCTTGAGGTAGTCGGACAGGCTTTCTTCGTTGCGGTAGTTGCTGGCGATCAGCGGGAGGTCACGAATGACGAGGCCTTGGGCGTGTACTGCGGAGGATTCTTCGTCGGAAGCATTGGTGCCGACATTGCCGATATGAGGATAAGTAAGAGTAACGATCTGGCGGGAATAGGAAGGATCAGTGAGGATTTCTTGATAACCGGTCATCGACGTATTGAAGACCACTTCCCCCACTGCCGTTCCCTCTGCCCCGATGGCCCGACCGTGGAATTGGGTTCCGTCTTCCAGAACCAATAGCGCTGACTTTATCAAAACATCCTCCGAGGAATAATCAATCACAATATTTGCATATTAATTCAGATATCACGATCTAAATCAATGCAAAAACCGTCCGCGAGGCCAATTTTTGGCAAATTGGGCGCATTTTAATGATGAGTGCCCGGCTTGTCTACCCAAACTGCCGTTTTTTGTTTTATTTTTGCAGTTCTCGCCGCTCATGCGGCTTGAGCGACGATAAAAACACAGAAAACCGGGGCTGGAAAACGGTTGCGAGGCTGAATGACGGAAAATGGCGCCAGAATAGACTCAAAAAGACCTTAAAATGGGATTTGGCGGATAAAAACGGGATGATTAGCAAGGTAAATATCAATAAATAACAGTCAATGAAACAAAATCACACCAATGCTTCATTTTTCATGTTAAAAAAAAGGACAATAAAATTATTGTCCGATTATCATAGCATTATGATCAATACAACCACATCACGATGGTATGCAAATCAATTATAATTGGTCCAAATTCAACACGTCGCGCATATCAAACAGGCCTTTATCCCGATTATGCAACCAGGCGGCCGCGCGCACCGCGCCGCTGGCAAAAGTCATACGGCTGGAGGCCTTATGGGTGATTTCCACCCGTTCACCGATGTCGGCGAACATCGCGGTGTGCTCGCCGACGATGTCGCCGGCGCGAATGGTGGCAAAGCCGATGCTTTTCGGATCGCGTTCGCCGGTATGGCCTTCGCGCGCATAGACCGCGCAACTTTTCAGATCGCGCCCCAGCGCGCCGGCGATCGCTTCGCCCATGGCCAACGCCGTGCCCGACGGCGCATCCACTTTGTGGCGGTGGTGTGCCTCGACGATTTCGATATCGGTATAGTCGCCCATCACCTGCGCGGCCTTCTCCAGCAGTTTCAGCACCAGGTTAACGCCGACGCTGAAGTTGGCGGCGAACACGATGCCGATATGCTGCGCCGCATCGCGGATCGCCTGTTTGCCGGCGTCATCGAAGCCGGTAGTGCCAATCACCATCGCCTTATGGTGCGCCACGCAAAAATCCAGGTAGCCCCGGGTGCTTTCCGGGCGGGTGAAGTCGATCAAAATATCGAACTCGTTCGCCACCTTCTCCAGACTGTCGCTCACCTTGACGCCCAACGCGCCGATGCCCGCCAGTTCGCCGGCGTCGACGCCGACCAGGCTGGAGCCCGGGCGCGACAACGCTGCCCCCAACACCACGCCTTCCGCCTGCTGCACCGCCTGGATCAATTGACGGCCCATCCGGCCGCCGGCGCCCGCAATCGCAATGCGGATTTGTGAATCACTCATGCTTGCTCTCTTCTTGATTTGACGCCTATCCCATTAGGCTATCGATTCAGGGTAACCGCCCCGCTTCAGCGTCGCCAGAGGATTCATTTCATAATTAGAAAATTATGATATTCCTCCGTTCTCATCAGCGGCGCTGTCGTGAGATTAACATTCAACCGATTTGGCGGCCTGCGACGATTGTACATAATCATGCAGTTTGCATGGCAAAAAAATGCAGAAAAAAGGCGCCGAAAACGGCGCCTGAGGAAGGGAGAACGGCGAGGTCAGGCGGTAATGGCGGCCACTTCGTTGGCAATCGCCGTCAGCGCGTCGTAGCGAGCATAGTCCTCACGTACCAGCGCCGCGCGTTGCCGATAGATCGGCTGTTGCAGAATACGCGTCGCCGCCGCCAGAATCTGTTCGGCGCTCGGCGTGCTGGTGTGCAGGCTGATGCCGCAGCCGGCGGCCACCACGCGCGCGGCCGCCTCCAGTTTGTCTTCGCCGGTGCCGGCGACGATCAGCGGCACGCCGCTGTCCAGCGCATAGTTGATCGAGCCATAACCGCCGTTGGTGATCAGCAGCGCCGCCTCCGGCAGCCAGCGTT
The DNA here is from genome assembly GCF_020858655.1 of Serratia montpellierensis. Taxonomy (NCBI): domain Bacteria; kingdom Pseudomonadati; phylum Pseudomonadota; class Gammaproteobacteria; order Enterobacterales; family Yersiniaceae; genus Serratia; species Serratia montpellierensis. The sequence goes on along the minus strand of NZ_VOSN01000002.1, from coordinate 408,111 downwards.
CGAAGGAGATAAACTTCCGTACTCTGGTATTGCCCGGCAGTGCCTCCATCAGCCCTTCCGTCGCCCGCCCGCCGGTGGTGGCCAACACCCTCACCGGCAGATGCGCCAGCGCTTGCAGCGTCGGTACGATCAGCTGATGCAAATCGACATTGGCCAGCGTGCCCTGAGACACGATCACCAGCGGCCGATCATCGTCCTTCTCCCACAGCGTCTCTTCCGCCGCCGGCTGGCCGCCGCTGCGCAGCGGGCCGACGAAGCGCACGCCGCTCGGCAGATCGTCGCGCTCATATTCCAGCGCCGTGGTGGCCAACTGCAGGAAACGCTCGCAGCCGCCGATCAGCGCGTCGGTAAACGGGCGATTCAGCGCCCGCCCGCCCGCCTGCACCAGTGCCGCATCAAAGCTTTGCTGCACCTCATCAAGCAACACCCGCGTCGCTTCATCCACCAGTTGCTCGCGGGTCAGCGCCCGCGGCAGCAGCGCCGGCGGGATACGCGGGCCATAAAAAATAGCATCGCGCGAAGAATACGACAGCGGTGTGACGCCGATACCGAAGACCGGCGGCCGCTCGGCGGACTGCAGCAGCGGCAGCACGCCGTAGAAGCAGTTCTCCACCATCAGCAGGTCGATCTTTTCGGCGGCGATGGCCGCACGCAGCTGCCGATCCAGCAACGGGATCGGTGCGGCGAAGAAATCCTTCAGCGCCAGCGCCATCTGCGCATTGCCCGGCGGCAGCGCGGCGCGCTCGGGGAAATGTTCCTCCAGGTGGCGATAATCGAAATCCACCTGCGCGTCGAACGGCACGAAGCTTGCCCCAACCGCCTCGGCGCGTTCGCGGAACAGCGCGCCGGTCATCACCCGCACCTGATGCCCTTGGGCAATCAGGTGGCGAGCGATGGCTAACATCGGGTAGACGTGCCCCGGAGTGGCGACCGCCGCCATCAGTATCCTTGCCATAATGCTCCTTTACGCTTCTGCGTTGGCCGGCTTCAGCGCCAGATTGGCGCACACCGGGTTGCTCTGGATATGCACGCGCTGCAAATGACGCGCGGAACGGGCGGTAAAGCCCTCACGGCCATGCAGCAGCGAGAAGTTGTCCGCCACCACTACGTCACCCTGTTGCCATTGGTGAGCATAATAGTGACGCGGATCGTACAGATGCTGCTGCAGGGTGTGGTGGAATTGTTCCTGCTGCTGTTCAGGCACGCCGTGATATTCCAGCGCATGCTGGTTGAGGAATTTTTTCCCCTCCGTCGGCGGTTCATTGTAGCGCATGATTAACCCCCTGCCGTTCGGGTGCTGCACCACCAGCGGCGAACAGACTTCGCCACCGTAATGCACCACCTGTTTGATGCGGTAGGTGATCGAGACCGACAGCCACTGATCCAGCAGCGCTTCGTCCGCATTGGCCAGCAGCCGCGTGGTGTCGACGAAGGTGGTGCATCCGCCTTCGTCCTGAGAAGGTGCCGCTACGCAGTGGAACAGCTGGAACTCGGGGATGGTCGGCTTATACATGCCATCCCAATGCAGCGGGACGTAGCTGCTGTCGAAGATATGATCCTTGGCGTCAGGATGCTCCTTCACGTCCAGCACCGCACCGAACGGCCACATCATGATCTCGCCCCACTGTTCGGCATAGCGAGTCAGGACTTCCGCCTCGCTGAAACCGGAGTCGAATCCGCGCAGCACCAGCAAGTGGTGTTCCTGCGCCAGCGCTCGCAGCGCCGCCACCGGCAGCTCGCCGATCTTTTGCCCCGGATGCTGCGGCGTCAGGATCGCGCCGAACGGGGTATTCGGTTGGATGTGGCAATTAAGCGGTTGGTTGTTCATCGGTATTCTCCTTGCATCGAATGTGCTGCTCACACGGCAACGTGCCGTCAAAAACGCGCCCGCCAGGATTTCGGGCGCAAAAGCTTGCAGCGGCCTTAGGCCATCTGCGGCTGCTCGATCAGGTAATGGCTCGGCGTGCCGCGAATCTCCACCAGTTCACCGTCCAGGCTCTGCGCGTCTTTACGCTTCATCAGCACGAACTGGCCGTTCACGTTGGCCGCCACGCCGTGCCACGGCGTCAGCCAGTCGTCTTTGGTCGGCATCATATGGATGCCCATCTTCAGGCTGTCGACCGGCTGCGGGTGAATCGACAGACGGATCGCCGCCGGGAAGTGCTGCGCCAGCAGGTTGCCCCAGGCCCAGCTGCGCTGGATCACGCCGCAGGCACGCTGTTTGGCGTCTTTCTGCAGCGCGGCGTTGGAACCGCTGTAGCCCGGCAGCTGGCTGTCTTCATACAGGAAGCGCGTGATGGCGCGGTACAGCAAGAGACCCTGTTCGTCCTGCATCAGCTGTTGCTTGATCGCCTCTTCCGATTCGGCGTAGCCGTCCACCAACAGCCGGCGCAGCAGGTCGTAATCATCGGTATGCTCCGCCAGGCCTTTGACGTCGCCGAGGTTGAACACGCTCAGGTGCGTCGCGCCCACTTCATGCAGCAGGCTTTCAATCTCACGCTGATAGTGGTTGATCGCGTCGTCGCTGACGCGGATCAGATCGCCGAACACGTGGCCGTCGGAGCAGATAACGATATGCGCACCCGGCGGGTAATAGAGCTGAATACGTTGGCACAGCGAATTGAGGAAGATCAGCGACAGCCGCTCCGCCATATCCGGCACCGCGCCGATCACCTTGTTGGTGTTGGGTGACTTGGTCGGAAAGGCCGGCAGCACGAATTCGATGCGCTGCTCGTTTTCAATGAATGCCCGAATGCGTGGCAACTGCACCTGAGTGACCCGCTGTTCTTCTTCGGCAATTGAGGTGTCGCCGCCGGGGAAACGGCGGCGGTATTGCAATAATTCACGTAGGATTTTTAACGCTATTTCATCTTTCTGAACGCTGTCCACAATGTGCTCCTGTTGCGATGCGGCGCGGGTGTATTATTGAAAAGCGCAATAAGATTTATCAAAAAGAGAAAAAACCTCTGCGAGATAATAATCAGCCCGGCGTTTATATGCTTCAGGCAATATAGAAGAGATGGTGCTATATTATTAGCCCGTATAATTCACAATCTTGGTTAAGTTGTGCTTAACAAACTATGAGCAATATTTTAAAACGCATGGCCATTTTCTCAAAAGTGGTCGATTGCGGCGCATTCAGCATGGCGGCAAAAGAATTGGGCATGACGACATCGGCCGTCAGCCAACATATTCGCCAGTTGGAGGAACATCTGGGCATTCAATTACTGCTGCGATCGACGCGTTCATTGAGTCTGACCGAAGCCGGATTGTGCTTTTATGAAGATTGCCTGCTGATGATCCACGCCGCCGAAAGAGGCCAACAACGGATCGCCGCGCTGCGTGGCGAACTGGTCGGCGAACTGCGCGTCGCCACCTCCACCGAATTCGCCACCCACTATCTGGTGCCGGCGCTGCAGAGCTTCCTCGATGAACACCCGCAGCTTACGCTGCGACTGGAAATCCACGATGAGAAGATAGACCTCATCACGCAACGCATCGATCTGGCGATACGTGGCGGCGTGCTGGCCGACTCCAGCTACGTTTCCACGCGGCTGGCACGCTGCCGCGAAGTGTTGTGCGCCTCGCCGGCCTACCTGGCGCACCACGGCGTGCCGGATTCGCCGCAGGCGCTGACGCATCACCACTGGGTGACCTTTACACCGCTCGGCAACCCGCAGTTTGTTCGTCTGATCCATCGCGACGGCGGTGAACACCGCATGCGCATGACCGGGCGCTTGTTCACCAACAGCGGTATGGCGATGAAGGAACTGGCGCTGACCGGCAAAGGCATCATTCGCAATTTCTTCGCCAACGTTGAGCGTGAGTTGCGCAGCGGCGAGCTGATTGAAATATTGCCCGACTGGCGATTACCGGAAATTAATTGCTATGCCATAATGCCGCGCCGGGAGATCCAGCCATTAAAAGTCCGACGATTGCTGGAGCATATGAAGCTCTATTTAAAGGAGAAAGGATTAAACGCCGTAGAACATATTCGACAAGAATAAAATAAGAAACATCTGCAAGACCACTATTGTAATTATTGTAATCACTTTACCAACACCAGGCCCTATTTAGATTGCAGCCTAATGATATTCCTCTTAATGACTTTTCTCCAGCCGATATAATTAATGATGCAGACTCTATTTCAAATACTCAGAATAAATTTGACTTTAGTTAGCAGAAAATTTGAATATGCCAGAATGTTATTTTTAACCCCGCACCGTATTCCCAAAAAAAAAACGGGAAGCCTAAGCTCCCCGTTGTCATTCATTAACGCATATCAGTCAATCTGGCGAACGTCCACGCGCAACTCTTTCGGCACTTCGAACACGATGTTCTCTTCACGCCCGCTGATTTCATGCACGTCCAGGCCGCCCAGCGCTTTCAGGCGAGAGATCACCTCCTGCACCAGCACGTCCGGCGCTGAGGCACCGGCGGTAACGCCGATGTGGCGCGCCCCGCTCAGCCAACTCTCCTGAATATCCGCCGCCGAATCGATAAGATAAGCCGGTTTGCCGACGCGCTGCGCCAGTTCCGCCAGACGGTTGGAGTTGGAGGAGTTTTTAGACCCCACCACCAGCACCACGTCCGCATCGCCGGCCAGGTTGCGCACCGCTTCCTGACGGTTGGTGGTAGCGTAGCAAATGTCATCCTTGCGCGGGCCGATAATGCTCGGGAAACGCTGGCGCAGAGCGTCGATCACGTCCGAGGTATCATCAACCGACAGCGTGGTCTGCGTCATGAAGCACAGGTTGCTTTCATCTTTCACCTGCAGCTTCCACACGTCTTCCGGCGACTCGACCAGGTACATGCCGCCCTGCGGGTTGCTGTACTGGCCCATGGTGCCTTCCACCTCCGGATGCCCGGCGTGACCGATCAGAATCGCTTCGGTGCCGCGGCGGCTGGCGCGCGCCACTTCCATATGCACCTTGGTCACCAGCGGGCAAGTGGCGTCGAACAGCATGGTCAGATCGCGCGCCTTGGCTTCGGCACGCACCGCCTGAGAAACGCCGTGCGCCGAGAAGATCAGGATAGAGCCGTCCGGCACTTCGGCGATCTCTTCGATAAACACCGCGCCGCGCTCACGCAGGCTGTCGACCACGTAGCGGTTGTGCACCACTTCATGCCGCACGTAGATCGGTGCGCCATACAGTTCCAGCGCGCGTTCCACGATGCTGATCGCACGATCAACCCCGGCGCAGAAGCCGCGCGGGTTAGCCAGCAATATTTGCATGCGTCTCCTCCTGCTGCGGATCGATCTCCAGCACTTCGATATCGAAGGTCACCGGATGGCCCGCCAGCGGATGGTTGAAATCGACGGTGATCGAATCTTCCGCCACCGCGCGCACCACACCCGGCATTTCACTGCCGTCGATGGCGGTAAACAGCATGATGGTGCCCACGTCCGGTACGCCGGTTTCCGCAAAGTCGCGGCGCGAGAAGAACTGGACCAGATCCGGGTTCTCCGCGCCGAACGCCGCTTCCGGCTGCAGGGTAAAGGCGCATTTGTCGCCCGCGCGCAGGCCGAGCAGCTGCGCCTCCAGCGGCGCCGACAGGCTACCGTCACCCAGACGGAACAGCGCCGGTTTGCCGCTGCTGCGGGTAGATTCGGCGGTCGAACCGTCTTCCAGTTTCAGCGTAAAGTGAACCAGCACCGCGCTGTCACTGATAATCTGAGCCGTCATGTTACTCACCTTTACTCTTTGCGCCTTTGTTCGCCGGCGACAGGAAACCTTCCAGCACGATCATCGCCGCACCCACGCAGATAAAGCTGTCCGCCAGATTGAAGGTCGGGTAGTGCCAGTCACCGACGTAGAAGTCGATGAAATCGACTACGAAACCGTGCCACAGGCGATCGAACAGATTGCCCAACGCCCCGCCGATGATGAAGGCGTAGGCGATGTTGTTCAACTTCTGCTGCGCCGCACTGCGGTACATCATCACCAGCAGCACCGCGACGATGGCGATGGCGATGCCGGCGAAGAACCAGCGCTGCCAACCGCCGTGATCGGCCAGGAAGCTGAACGCAGCGCCGTAATTGCGCGCGTAAAACAGGTTGAACGACGGGATCAACGGCTGGGACTGGCCCAGCGTAAAGTTAGCGAGGATCCACTGCTTGCTGCCGAAATCCAGCGCCAGCACCGCCACCACAACCCACAGCCAACGCAGGCCGGTCGAACAAATTGGTTTACTCATCAGGCGCGAATTCTCAGGCAAAGTTACGCTTCTCGCCGTCACCGGCGACGTTGCTTACACAGCGGCCGCAGATGTCTGCATGCTCCGCCACCAGGCCGATATCGGTGGTGTAATGCCAGCAGCGCGGGCACTTCTCACCCGGCGCCGTGCTGAAGGCGATCTTCAGCCCTTTCAGCAGCTCGGAAGCCTGCGCGTCGGCCGGCGCATCCGCCAATGGCGCAACGCTTGCCGCAGAGGTCAGCAGCACGAAGCGCAGCTCATCCTGCAGGCTGTTCAGGCGCGCCGCCAGCTCGCTGTCGGCATACAGCGTCACCGCCGCTTCCAGCGAACCGCCGAGGCGTTTGTCTGCACGCGCCTGCTCCAGCACCTTGTTCACTTCACCGCGCACTTTCAGCAGCTCGGCCCAGAAAGCGTCGTTCATCGGCTCGCCTTCCGCCAGCCCGAACAGGCCGTCGTACCACTCTTCGGTGAACACGTACTGCGCGCGTTTGCCCGGCATGAAGCCCCAGATCTCGTCCGCAGTGAACGACATAATCGGCGCCATCCAGCGCACCAGCGCTTCCACGATGTGATACAGCGCGGTCTGGCAGCTGCGGCGGGCGACGCTGTCGCTCTTCGCGGTGTACTGACGATCCTTGATGATATCCAGGTAGAAGGAGCCCATCTCGACCGAGCAGAACTGCATCAGACGCTGCACCACTTCGTGGAAATCGTAGTTGGCGTAAGCCTGCTCGATATCCTGCTGCGCCGCCAGCGCACGGCCGACCGCCCAGCGATCCAGCACCACCATGTCTTCCGGCGCTACGCAGTCGGTGCTCGGCTCGAACCCGTTCAGGTTGGCCAGCAGGAAGCGCGCGGTGTTGCGGATGCGGCGATAAGAGTCGGCGGAACGCTTGAGGATCTCGTCGGACACCGCGATTTCGCCGGTGTAATCGGTCGACGCCACCCACAGGCGCAGAATGTCACCGCCCAGCTTGTTCATCACGTCCTGCGGGCTGACGGTGTTGCCGATCGACTTGGACATCTTGCGGCCCTGGCCATCGACGGTGAAGCCGTGGGTCAGCACTTCTTTATAAGGCGCCTTACCTTTCATCGCGGTGGAGATCATCAGCGATGACATGAACCAGCCGCGGTGTTGGTCGGAGCCTTCCAGATACATGTCGGCGCTGTGGCCCTGGAACTCAGGGCGCACGTCGACCACCGAAGCGTGGGTGGAACCAGAATCGAACCACACGTCCAGCGTGTCCGGCACTTTCACGTAGTCGGCGGCTTCCGCGCCGAGGATGTCGGCCGCGTCCAGATCCCACCAGGCCTGAATGCCGTCTTGCTCGACCCGCTTGGCCACTTCTTCCATCAGCTCAACGGTGCGCGGGTGCAGTTGCTCGGTTTCTTTGTGCACGAACAGCGACATCGGCACGCCCCAGGTGCGCTGACGCGAGATGCACCAGTCCGGGCGGTTGGCCACCATCATTTCGATGCGCGCCTGGCCCCAATCCGGGATCCACTGCACGCCTTTGATCTCTTCCAGCGACTGCTGACGCAGGCCTTTCTGATCCATGCTGACGAACCATTGCGGCGTGGCGCGGAAGATGATCGGCGTCTTGTGGCGCCAGCAGCACGGATAGCTGTGCAGGAACTTCTCGACGTGCAGCAGCGCGCCTTTCTCACGCAGCAGGTCGACGATCAGATCGTTGGCCTTGAAGACGAACTTGCCGTCCAGCAGCGGGTAGGTGCCGGTCAGGTAGCAACCGTTCGGCCCCACCGGGTTGGCCACTTCCAGGCCGTATTTCTGGCCGATCACGAAGTCATCCGGGCCGTGGCCTGGCGCGGTGTGCACCGCACCGGTACCGGCGTCCAGCGTCACGTGCTCGCCGAGGATCGCCGGCACGTCGAAGTCCATGAACGGGTGTTTGAAGCGCAGCAGTTCCAGATCGGCGCCTTTGCAGCTGCCCAGCACCGTCCATTCGGTGATGCCGGCGCGTTTCATCACGCTTTCCACCAGCTCGGCCGCCAGGATCAGGCACTGGCCGTCAACCTGCACCAGCTGGTAGGTGAAGTCCGGGTGCAGCGAGATCGCGCGGTTGGCCGGCAGGGTCCACGGGGTGGTGGTCCAGATAACCAGGGAGATAGTCCCGTTGAAGTGGCTCACGCCGAACTTGGCCGCCACGGCAGCCGCGTCGGCCGCATGGAAGCTCACGTCGATCGACGGCGAAGTCTTGTCGTAGTACTCCACTTCCGCTTCCGCCAGCGACGATCCGCAGTCGGTGCACCAGTGAACCGGCTTGGCGCCTTTCAGCAGGTGGCCGTTGCTGATGATCTTGCCCAGCGCGCGGATGATGTTGGCTTCGGTTTTGAAGTCCATGGTCAGGTACGGGCGATCCCAGTCGCCCAGCACGCCCAGGCGGATGAAGTCCTTCTTCTGGCCTTCAACCTGCTCGGCCGCGTACTCGCGGCACTTCTGGCGGAACTCGGCCGCCGTCAGCTTCTCGCCCGGTTTGCCGTACAGCTGTTCAACCTTCAGTTCGATCGGCAGGCCGTGGCAGTCCCAACCCGGCACATAAGGCGAGTCGAAGCCGGCCATCCCTTTCGACTTGATGATAATGTCTTTGAGAATCTTGTTAACCGAGTGACCAATGTGAATGCTGCCGTTCGCATACGGAGGGCCGTCATGCAAAATGAAGGTTTTTTTGCCCTTTTTGGCAGTACGAATCATCCCGTACAGATCCTGTTCATACCAACGTTGCAGCATGCCAGGTTCGCGCTTGGCGAGATCGCCGCGCATCGGGAACCCTGTTTCCGGCAAGTTCAGGGTATTCTTGTAGTCACTCATGAGATTCTCGTTTCCGTTTTCGGCTATTTACCCGTCACACTTCAAGCTGCATCTTTGTCGGCCGCCCTTTCTCACCCGAATCACTTGCCTGTGCAAGCTCATCGGGATTCGCGCGGTTGCCGCCGCGATGCTACTCGAATTGTTTAGGGTAAACGATTAAACCAGTGTTTTTAACCCAAAGAACTTCCGGGCCGTCACCACATCATTGGCGATTTGCTGCTTCAGGGCATCGAGCGAAGCAAATCGTTGTTCATTGCGCAATTTTGCGCGGAGCACCACCTCAATATGGCGCCCGTAAAGATCCATTGTGACATCCAGCAGATGCACTTCCAGCTGCTGGCGCACGCCGGCGACGGTCGGGCGCGTACCGATATTGGCCACGCCCGGCAGCGGCTGCGGCCCCAGGCCGTACACTTCTACCGCATACACCCCTTTCACCGGCGCCACCAGGCGCTTGAGCGGCAGGTTGGCAGTCGGGAAGCCGATGGTGCGGCCCAGCTCGTCGCCATGCACCACGCGCCCGGAGATGCTGTACGGGTGGCCCAGCAAGGTCTCCGCCAGCGGCAGATCGTCCTCGCTCAGCGCGGTGCGGATCGCGGTGCTGCTGATACGCCGATCGCCTTCGCGGAAGGTCGGGGTGCTGACCACGTCGAAGCCGTACTCTTTTCCGGCCTGCTGCAATAGCGGAAAATCGCCCTGGCGCCCAGCGCCAAAGCGAAAATCATCCCCTACCATCAGGAATTTGACGCCCAGTTTCTCCACCAGTAGCTCGGCGACGAACGCCTGCGCGGTGTTGGCGGCAAAACGCGGATCGAACTTGACGCACAGCAGGTAGTCGACGCCCGCCTGCGCCAGGTAGCTGGCCTTGTCGCGCAGGCGCGTCAAACGGGCCGGCGCCTTGTCTGCGGCGAACATCTCCAGCGGCTGTGGCTCAAAGATCATGACCATCACCGGCAGCCCGAGGCGTTGCCCTTGTTGCTTCAACTGCTCCAGCAACGCCTGATGACCGCGATGCACGCCGTCAAAGTTGCCGATGGTGAGCACGCAACCATGGTGGCGCGCCCGGATATTGTGAATGCCGCGAATTAGCTCCATAGCTGGCTCAAAACAGTGGAAATCGGCGGATTATACCTTGTACAGCCGGTAAGGTTAACCCGCGATTGGTGCCTTTATGTAATAGACATACCATACCGGAGATAATCTGCGCGTGAAACGGCTTCGCCGCAGTTTATCCGGCGCCGCCGGGCCGATTCTCGACCGCGGCCAACGGCTTGCGTCCGCTGCGGCAAAACATTGGCGAATTTTCTCGCGAAACACTGTATTCCCAAGAGGGAAGCTGGTAAAATCCTGCGCCATCACAACGTAGCGAGTGCCGCCTGTACAAACGGCGCTTATTTGCACAAATCCATTGACAAACGAAGGCTAAAAGGGCATATTCCTCGGCCTTTGAATTGTCCTCAATAGAATATATTTGGGAGTTGGACCTTGGCTAATATCAAATCAGCTAAGAAACGCGCCGTACAGTCTGAGAAACGCCGCAAGCATAACGCAAGCCGTCGCTCAATGGTGCGTACCTTCATCAAGAAGGTAGACGCAGCTATCGCAGCTGGCGACAAAGAAGCAGCACAAAATGCATTCCTGGTAATGCAGCCACTGGTGGACCGTCAGGCAGCTAAAGGCCTGATCCACAAAAACAAAGCAGCGCGTCATAAGTCAAACCTGACTGCACGCATCAACGCAATGCAATAAGCATTTCGTTATCTGCTTGATAAAAAAACCGGCTCAGGCCGGTTTTTTTACGTCCTGCGTTCAGTGAACCGCTAGCAGGAAAACAGCGCCGAGAAGTCTTTGTTGCACACGCGCTGCACCGCCGGATGCTGGATCATGCGCTCGGCGAAGATGATGTAATACTCCTCCTGCACGCTGTCGATGCGCCCAATCTCCACCACGTTGTCATCGTTATAGGTATCCTGCGCATACAGCGTCGGCGCCACGAAGATCGCGTTGTGGTACATGCCGAAGGCTTTCATCAGCGCCGCATCGTCGAACTCGCCCAGAATCTCGACCTGGATGCCCTGCGTATTGAACCAGTTGAGCAGTTTGCGCCCCAGCATCGAACGGCGGCCGGGGATCAGCAGCTTGCGCTGTTCCAGGCAGGCCGGGAACGGCAGCTCCGGCGCCGGCTGGCGGCAGAAGAAGCTGATGCCGCACTCGCCCAGCTTCAGTGAAAACAGCCCTTCCTGCTGACTGGAGTCCACCGGGCAATCCGACAGGATCATATCCAGCTTGTGCTGGCTGAGCTGCTCCAGCAGCATCTCGTGCGTCGATTCAAAACAGCGCAGGTGGATCTGTTCGTTGTCCACCACCACCGCCGCTTCCAACACCTGGCTGACCAGGCGCTTCGACAGCGCGTCCGCCACGCCGACGTCGAACAGCAGGTTCGACTCTTTGCGGTAGTTGACGATATCCAGCATTTCCTGGCTGAGCATAAACATCTTGTCGGCGTAGCGGAACACCAGCTGCCCCAGCTCCGAAGGCACCAACCCGCGCCCCTGGCGTTTGAACAGCTTGCCGTCCAACCGCTCTTCCAGCGCTTTGATCTGGCCGGTGATGGTCTGCGGCGTCAAAAACAACGCTTCGGCGGCGCCGACCACGGAACCGGCCTTGCAGACCTGCCAGAAATAGTAAAGGTGATTAAAGTTGATATGCGACATCCTCACGAGCGGCTCTCCTTAACAACGTTTCGCAGCGGCAAACGGTGTGCCGTGACGAGCGACAAACTTCCTTTCCCTGCTTCAGACAACGTGTAGCCCCATTAGTCCCAACGAAGAACGGCCGAAGCTGCACATATTTTATACCGCACAGCTCCGACCAGCCATTTTATTGTGTGCCCTTATCGGGCACACGCAGGATTAACGCACCCGCGGCAACGCCAGACGCAGCAATCCGTATCCTGTCACCGCCGCCGCGGTGGAGCCCAGCAGGATCCCCAGGCGAGAATAGGTGCTGAGCGCCGCATCCGCATCGCCGAACGCCAGCGAGGCGATGAAAATCGACATGGTGAAACCAATACCACACAGCACCGAAACGGCAAACACCTGTTTGAAACCGATCCCCTCGGGCAAACGGGCGATGCCCATTTTCACCGCCAGCAGGCTGAAGAGGAAAATCCCCAGCGGCTTGCCGATAAACAGCCCGGCCGCAATCCCTACCGGCAACAGCGACGTCAACCCTTCCAGCGACACGCCTTGCAAAGAGACCCCGGCGTTGGCAAACGCGAACAGCGGCAGGATCATAAACGCGACCCAAGGGTGCAACTCATGCTCCAACGTTTCCGACGGCGATGGCCCTTTCTTGACGTTCAGCGGGATCATAAAGCCGACGATCACCCCGGCCAGCGTCGCGTGCACCCCGGACTTGAGTATCGCTACCCACAGCACCAGCCCGACCATCATGTACAGTGAGGTTTTACCCACCCCACGCCAGTTCATCACCGCCAGCAGCACCGTCGCCGCCGCCGCCACGCCCAGCGCCACCATCGACACTTCGTGGGTGTAGAACAGCGCGATGATGATAATCACGCCCAGGTCATCGATGATCGCCAACGCCAGCAGGAACACTTTCAGGCTGGTCGGCACGCGGTTGCCCAGCAGCGCCATTACGCCCAGCGCGAAGGCGATATCGGTCGCGGCCGGGATCGCCCAGCCCTGGCGGGTGACTTCATCCGCGCCGTTGAACAGCAGGTAAATCAGCGCCGGCGCCAGCATGCCGCCCAGCGCGGCGATCGCCGGAAACACCGCCTTGTCGCGCCCGGACAGCGAGCCTTGCATCAGCTCGCGCTTGACCTCGAGCCCCACCACCAGGAAGAAGATGGCCATCAGGCCGTCGTTGATCCACAGCAGCAGCGGCTTGGCGATTTCCAGCGAAGCAATTTTTACCATCACCGGCAGGTTGAGGAATGCCTGATAGATCCCCTGCGCCGGGGTGTTGGCCATGATCAGGGCGACGATCGCCGCCGCGATCAGAATGATGCCGCCCGCGGCTTCCTGACGTAAAAATTGACGAATGATGTTGGTCACAATACGTCTCTCCAAATCTGTGCAGGGCGTAGCGCCCTGCGAACCACAGTCATGAAGTGAGTATAGAGGGCGTTTTAGTTCGAAAAAATAAGTTTATAAATGCTAAATAACTCGAAAAAACCGATTAAAAGCACGAATAAGTCACATTATTGATAGGGAATTAGGGGTGCAGCATGCAAATAAAAACCCCGGAGCAGACGCCCGGGGTTCTAATATAACCTATAATAAACAGCAGGTTAACGAGTCAGGTCGTCAAAGAACTTTTTCACCCCGTCGAAGAAGCTCTTCGAGCGCGGGCTGTTCTTGTCACCGGACGGGCCGCCCAGGCTCTCTTCCAGCTCACGCAGCAGCTGCTTCTGCTTGTCGTTCAGATTGACCGGGGTTTCCACCACTACGCGACACAGCAGGTCGCCCTGGCTGCCGCCACGCACCGATTTCACGCCCTTGCCGCGCATGCGGAACAGCTTGCCGGTTTGGGTCTCCGAAGGCACCTTCAGTTTCACCCGGCCGTCCAGCGTCGGCACTTCAATCTCGCCGCCCAGCGCCGCCATGGCGAAGTTGATCGGCACTTCACAGTACAGGTTGTTGCCTTCACGCTCGAAGATCGGGTGCGCCTTCACCTGCACCTGAACGTACAGATCGCCCGCCGGTGCACCGTGCTCGCCGGCTTCGCCTTCACCCGCCAGGCGGATGCGGTCGCCGGTATCCACGCCGGCCGGAATTTTCACCGACAGCGTTTTGGATTTCTCTACCCGGCCGTGGCCATGGCACTTGTTGCACGGATCTTTGATGATCTGACCGCGGCCATGGCAGTGCGGACACGCCTGCTGCACGGTGAAGAAGCCCTGACGCATCTGCACCTGGCCCTGACCGTGACAGGTTGGACAGGTTACCGGCGAACTGCCTGGCTTGGCGCCGCTGCCGTGGCAGACGTCGCACTCTTCCAGCGTCGGGATGCGGATCTCTTTGGTGACGCCACGTACCGCTTCCTCGAGGGTCAGCTCCATGTTATAGCGCAGATCGGAACCGCGGCTGGCGCGCTGACGGCGGCCTCCGCCGAAGATGTCGCCAAACACGTCGCCAAAGATATCGCTGAAGTCGGCGCCGCCGCCAAAGCCGCCGCCGCCCATGCCGCCTTGCTCAAAGGCCGCGTGGCCATACTGGTCATAGGCCGCGCGTTTCTGGTCGTCGGTCAGGACTTCGTAAGCTTCTTTAACTTCTTTAAACTTGGTTTCGGCGTCTTGTTCCTGGTTGCGGTCAGGATGGTATTTCATCGCCAGGCGTTTGTACGCCTTTTTGATCTCACGTTCATCCGCCGTCTTGCTGACGCCGAGAATCTCGTAATAGTCTTTCTTCGCCATTCTTTCGCTTACCCTTAACATGCGTGCACGGGCGCAGAGTTGCCTCGACGCCCGTGCTGGTTTCCGGGAGCGGCATCGCGGCCGCCCCGTGCCCGCTTAAGGGCGATTATTTTTTGTCTTTAACTTCTTCGAACTCAGCGTCAACCACGTCGTCATCTTTCTGCGCCGCGTTGTCCGCGCCGGCGTCAGCACCCTGCTGAGCCTGCTGCGCCTGGGCCATTTCCAGCAGTTTGCCGGAAACCTGCACCAGTGCCTGAGTCTTCGCTTCGATCTCGGCTTTATCTTCGCCTTTCGCCGCCGCTTCCAGATCTTTCAGCGCCGCTTCGATCGCCGTCTTATCTTCCGCCGGCAGTTTGTCGCCCGCTTCTTCCAGCTGCTTACGCGTGCCGTGGATCAGGTGATCCGCCTGGTTACGCGTCTGTACCAGCTCTTCGAACTTGCGGTCAGCTTCAGCGTTCAGCTCGGCGTCGCGCACCATTTTCTGGATTTCGTCTTCGTTCAGGCCAGAAGATGCCTTGATGGTGATCTTCTGCTCACGACCGGTGTTCTTGTCTTTGGCAGACACGTGCAGGATGCCGTCGGCATCGATATCGAAGGTCACTTCGATCTGCGCCATGCCGCGCGGTGCCGCCTGGATGCCGTCCAGGTTGAACTGGCCCAGAGATTTGTTATCGCTGGCGCGCTTACGCTCACCCTGTAGCACGTGGATGGTTACCGCAGACTGGTTGTCTTCAGCGGTAGAGAACACCTGGCTGTGCTTGGTCGGGATCGTGGTGTTTTTGGTGATCAGCGGCGTCATCACGCTGCCCATGGTTTCGATACCCAGCGACAGCGGGGTCACGTCCAGCAGCAGAACGTCCTTCACATCACCGGCCAACACGCCGCCCTGTACCGCAGCGCCCACGGCAACCGCTTCGTCCGGGTTCACGTCTTTACGCGGTTCTTTGCCGAAGAAGTCTGCAACTTTCTTCTGCACCATTGGCATACGGGTCTGGCCGCCCACCAGGATCACGTCCTGAATATCGGAAACCGACAGGCCTGCGTCTTTCAGCGCCACTTTCAGCGGCTCGATGGAACGCGCAACCAGATCTTCAACCAGCGACTCGAGTTTGGCGCGAGTCACTTTGATGTTCATGTGTTTTGGACCGGCCGCGTCTGCCGTGATGTACGGCAGGTTAACGTCGGTCTGCTGAGCGGAAGACAGTTCAATCTTCGCTTTCTCAGCGGCTTCTTTCAGACGCTGCATCGCCAGCGGATCGTTGCGCAGATCGATGCCCTGATCTTTCTTGAACTCTTCCACCAGGTAGTTGATCAGACGGCTGTCAAAATCTTCGCCACCCAGGTGGGTGTCACCGTTGGTCGCCAGCACTTCGAAGGTTTTTTCGCCGTCAACGTCGTCGATTTCGATGATGGAGATATCGAAAGTACCGCCGCCCAGGTCATAAACCGCGATGGTGCGGTTGCCGACTTCTTTGTCCAGGCCATAGGCCAGGGCCGCAGCGGTTGGTTCGTTGATGATGCGTTTGACTTCCAGACCCGCGATGCGGCCGGCGTCTTTGGTCGCCTGACGCTGGGCGTCGTTGAAGTAGGCCGGTACGGTGATAACCGCTTCAGTTACCGGTTCGCCCAGGTAATCTTCCGCCGTTTTCTTCATTTTTTTCAGCACTTCCGCAGAGATCTGCGGCGGAGCCATTTTCTGGCCTTTCACTTCCAGCCAGGCGTCGCCGTTGTCGGCTTCGACGATTTTGTACGGCATGATCGCTTTGTCGCGCTGCGCTTCATCATCCTGGAAGCGGCGGCCGATCAGGCGCTTGATGGCGAACAGGGTGTTTTCAGGGTTGGTCACTGCCTGACGCTTAGCCGGCTGGCCAACCAGAGTTTCACCGTCCTGGGTATATGCGATAATAGAAGGAGTGGTGCGGTCGCCCTCGGCGTTTTCCAGCACGCGTGCCTTGGCACCATCCATAATTGCTACGCAAGAGTTGGTAGTACCCAGGTCGATACCAATAATTTTGCCCATCTAAACGTCTCCACTAAAAAATTCATAATCAGTCAGGTTGCTAACCTATATGCGGGCGATTTTTTGCTTTTCAACTGCCCGATATCTCAGTGCGACCCGCGGTTAGCAACTGCGGTTGCAAATAAGATGGGGCCATCCAACTCGGCATCAAGGGGCAAGGCGAAAAAAATTTCTTTTTTTATCGTCATTCAGATCATTGTTTCCGGCTGCGGGGATCATTATGATGCGCGCGCTCTGATGGAAAACTTCGATTTTTTGGCCATTCAGACCATTTATTATTTTACTTCGCTGTTTCCGTTAATTTTCTGTTATCGCAGAGGACTTATGCACACCAACAAGTTGGCGAATCCCGGCCCTCTCGGCCTGATGGGCTTCGGGATGACCACCGTCTTGCTGAACCTGCACAACGCGGGCTTTTTCCCACTGAACTCCGCCATCATCAGCATGGGGATTTTCTTCGGTGGCCTGGCCCAGATCCTGGCCGGTCTGCTGGAATACAAGAAGGGCAACACCTTCGGCATGACCGCGTTCACCGCCTACGGCAGCTTCTGGCTGAGCCTGGTCGGCCTGCTGCTGCTGCCGCGTCTGGGCCTGGCTGAGGCCACCGAGGCGCACGTGCTGGGCATCTACCTGGCGCTGTGGGGCGTCTTCACCCTGTTCATGTTCTTCGGCACCCTGGCCGCCAACCGCGTGCTGCAGTTCGTGTTCGCCAGCCTGACGCTGCTGTTCGCCCTGCTGGCCGTCGGCAACATCACCGGCAATCACGCACTGCTGACCTTCGCCGGTTATGAGGGCATCATCTGCGGCGCCAGCGCCATTTACCTCGCGATGGCCGAAGTGCTCAACGAGCAATACGGCCGCACCGTGCTGCCGATTGGCGAGCCGGCTCCGGCCCGCGTCGCGGCCTCGCCGGTCACGGCGTAATCGCCCTTCCCTGATGAAAAAGCCCTGCAGTGCAGGGCTTTTTTTTAGCTGTAGGAATCGGCTCGCCGCTCCCCGGCTTCGCTGTTCAGATCGCGATGCAGGTAGACACCGAGCAACAGCCCGATGAGCGACAGCGCCAGCACATAGTAAGCGGGCGCTAACGGGGTCAATTTCATGATCAGCGTCACAAAAATAGGGGTTAAACCGCCAAAAATAGCGTACGAGACGTTATATGAGAACGAGATGCCGGTAAACCGCACTTCCGCCGGGAACGCCCGCACCATCACGTACGGTACGGCCCCCACCACGCCTACGCTGAACCCCACCAGCGCATAGCAGGCGAACAACATTTCCGGGCGCACGCCCACCGTCTGATAGAACAGCCAGCTGCAGCCGGCCAGCAGCACACTGCCGACCACCAGCGTTTTGCTGGCGCCGAAGCGATCGGCCGATAAGCCGGCGACGATGCAGCCGGCGATCAGCATGATGGTGGCGATGCTGTTGGCCTGCAGCGTCAAGGCCGGCGCAATGCCGAACTGCTTTTGCAGATAGGTCGGGGTCATCAGGATCACCACCACGATACCGGCGGAGAGCAGCCAGGTCAGCAGCATCGATACCACCACTTCCCGCTTGTGGTTGAGCACCACCGACTTCAGCGGCAGCTCCTCGGCCAGCGCTTTACGCGCCTGCATCTCGATGAAGATCGGCGTTTCCTGCAGCCAGCGGCGCAGGTACATCGCCACCAGGCCGAACATGCCGCCCAACAGGAAAGGAATGCGCCAGCCGCCGCCGGCAATGTTCTGCGGGCTGAGCGTAGTATTGATCACCGTCGCCACCAGCGAGCCCAACAGGATGCCCACCGTCAGCCCGGCGGTCAGCGTGCCGCAGGCGAAACCGATACGTCGACGCGGCACGTGTTCGGCGACGAAGACCCAGGCGCCCGGCACCTCACCGCCGATCGCCGCTCCCTGCAGCACGCGCATCAGCAGCAGCAACAGCGGCGCGGCGATGCCAATGCTGGCGTAGGTCGGCAGCAGGCCCATCGCCAGCGTCGGCAACGCCATCAGCAGAATGCTCAGGGTAAACATCTTCTTGCGGCCGACCAGATCGCCGAAGTGCGCCATCACGATGCCGCCCAGCGGGCGGGCCAGATAGCCGGCGGCGAAAATGCCGAAGGTTTGCACCAGCCGCAGCCACTCCGGCATATCCGCCGGGAAGAACAGATCGCCGACCACGGCGGCGAAGAACACGAAGATGATGAAGTCGTAAAACTCCAGCGCACCGCCCAACGCGGCCAACGTCAGCGTTTTGTAGTCTTGCCGGTTCAGCCGGCGATTAGTGTCGTGAGGCATAGGGCACCGTCGGTAAAGGCTGTAAAAATAAAAGCCGCAGGCTTTCTGTAAAAGAATCCTTACTATAACGGCAAATTATTTTCACACCAGACGGGCTGAGGCCGATCTCGCAGAATGCTGAAATTTAGAGGTTTATCTCGCGACGCGCGCTCTTTGGCCGAAATGCTGCTACCACTGCGGCGTGCGTTTCGACATAGGGCCCATCGAGCAGTTGAATGCAATAAGGCACGCTGGCAAAGATACCGTGCACCACCGCCTTGCCCTGCTCATCCTTTACCCCTTCCAGCGTTTCCTTGATCGACTTCGGCTGGCCGGGCAGGTTGATGATCAGCGCCTGTTTGCGGATCGCGCCCACCTGGCGAGAAAGAATTGCCGTTGGCACATAGTGTAGGCTGATCTGACGCATTTGCTCGCCGAAGCCGGGCATCACGCGATCGGCGATCGCCAGCGTGGCGTCGGGGGTGACGTCGCGGCGCGCCGGCCCGGTGCCGCCGGTGGTCAGCACCAGATGGCAGCCCATTTCGTCCACCAGCTCGCACAGCGTTTGTTCAATTTGCGTCTGCTCATCGGGGATCAGCCGGGTTTCCAGCTTGAACGGCGTCGCCAGCGCGCCGCTCAGCCACTCTTCCAGCGCCGGAATGCCTTTATCTTGGTAAACGCCGCCGGAAGCGCGGTCGGAAACGGAAACCAAACCAATACGTAAAATATCCATGCGTAACCTCTACAGCCTGATGGGGTTCGAACGGGTTCGTCTCCCGTTCTGTTGTCATTGCCGAGAGTATAAGGGCTTCCCCCGCCGGCGGGAGCGCCGGGCATAAAAAAAGGTGGCCTGAGCCACCTTTTTACTGCGCGATCTGCGGGAATTACAGCAGGTCGGCGATCATTTTTTCCAGTTTACCCTGGTCTACGGCGAACTTGCGGATGCCGTCGGTCAGTTTTTCAACCGCCATCGGATCCTGGTTGTGCTGCCAGTAGAACTCAGGTTCGGTCAGTGCGGCAGGACGCGCCTTCACTTCACCGGTGTAAGACAGTTTACGTTCCAGCGCGCCTTCGCTCTCCGCCAGCTCTTTCAGCAGCGCAGGGGCGATGGTCAGGCGGTCACAGCCGGCCAGTTCGATGATTTCGCCGACGTTACGGAAGCTGGCGCCCATCACCACGGTGTTGTAACCGTGCTGTTTGTAGTACTGGTAAATTTCGGTCACGGAGATCACGCCCGGATCTTCGTGCGGGGCGAACTCTTTCTTGTCGCCGTTGGCTTTGTACCAGTCGAGGATACGGCCAACGAACGGCGAGATCAGGTAAACGCCGGCTTCGGCACAGGCGCGAGCCTGAGCGAAGGAGAACAGCAGCGTCAGGTTACAGTTGATGCCTTCTTTCTCCAGCTGCTCCGCCGCGCGGATGCCCTGCCAGGTCGAGGCCAGTTTGATCAGGATGCGATCGTTGCTGATGCCGGCTTCGTTGTACAGTTTGATCAGGCGCTTGGCCTTGGCCACGCTGGCGACGGTGTCGTAAGACAGACGCGCATCCACCTCGGTGGAGATGCGGCCCGGAACCAGTTTGAGGATTTCCAGACCGATGTTGACCGCCAGCTTGTCGGCGGCGTCGGCGATCTGCTGCTCGCGATCGCTGCTCTGGCCGCGCGCCCAGGCGATGGCTTCGTCAATCAGTTTGCGGTATTCAGGAATTTGGGCTGCATTGAGGATCAGCGAAGGGTTGGTTGTAGCGTCCTGCGGTTGATACAGCTTCATTGCCGCGATATCACCCGTATCTGCAACCACCGTGGTCAGCTGGCGCAGGGAAGTTAATTTGTCGGTCATGTTGGCATTATCTCATCGTTTGTGCATGAACTTTTGGCATTGTTCAACCATGCCCTACCCTGATAATAACATGCGCCAAGCCCGGTGCAAGGCTGGAAAACCGCGGCGCGCAAGCATCTGTTTTATCCTTGGGCGAGCAACCGTTTACGCCGATATCTTTCGCCATAACCGAACGGATGGAAAGGCAATAACGTGCTATTGTCCGAATAAATTATGTTAAATTCGAAAAAATTGATGCAATTCGTCCGCTAATCTGCGAAAAATCTTAATCGACTGACGCCGGACCGATTCCAGCTAAGCTCTTGTAAAAATAGGCCAATGTTTTTCACCTGCGGTGGATGCTGCAAGGTGCGCATTAAATTTCGATAAAAGGAGGGATCCCTTGACGGACCTGATGAACTTTATAAACAACATTTTGTGGGGGTCGGTGCTGATTTATCTGCTGCTCGGCACCGGCATCTACTTCACGTTGCGCACCCGTTTTATCCAGCTCCGCCACTTCAGCCACATGTTCTCGGTGTTGAAAAACAGCAATAAAAGCGACAGCGCCGGCATCTCCTCTTTCCAGGCGCTGTGCACTACGCTGGCGGCGCGCGTCGGCACCGGCAACCTGACCGGCGTCGCCATCGCCCTGACCGCCGGCGGCCCCGGTGCCATCTTCTGGATGTGGGTGGTGGCGTTTATCGGCATGGCCACCTCCTTTGTGGAAAGCTCGCTGGCTCAGCTCTACAAAACTAAAGACGATAACGGCAACTACCGCGGCGGCCCGGCCTACTACATGGAAAAGGGCCTCGGCATGCGCTGGATGGGCGTGCTGTTCTCCATCTTCCTGATCATCGCGTTCGGCCTGGTATTCAACGCCGTGCAGGCCAACTCCATCGCCCAGGCCTCCGCCGTCGCCTTCCATTTGCAGCCGCTGCACGTCGGCATCGGCCTGGTGTTGCTGAGCGGCGTGGTGATCTTCGGCGGCATCCGTTCCATCGCCAAAGTGGCCGAGCTGGTGGTGCCGCTGATGGCGGGCGCCTACTTGCTGCTGGCTCTCTGGGTGATTGGCCATAACATCGAACACATGCCGGCGATCCTGGCGCTGATCTTCAAAAGTGCCTTCGGCCTGCAGGAAGCCGCGGCCGGTGCCGTCGGTTACGGCATCTCCCAGGCGATGACCCAGGGCGTGCAGCGTGGCCTGTTCTCCAACGAAGCCGGCATGGGCTCGGCGCCCAACGCGGCGGCATCCGCCTCGCCTTATCCGCCGCATCCGGCTTCGCAAGGCTATGTGCAAATGCTCGGGGTGTTTATCGATACCATCGTCATCTGCAGCGCCACTGCGGCGATCATCCTCTCTTCCGGCATACTCGATCAGCCGACCGACAGCATCAGCGGCATCGATCTGACGCAGCGCGCGCTGTCGACCGCCGTCGGCAGCTGGGGGGCACCGTTCGTCGCCATCGCCATCTTCTTCTTCGCCTTCACCTCGATCATCGCCAACTATGCCTATGCCGAGAGCAACCTGGTGTTCCTCGAGCACAACCACCCGGGCGGCCTGCTGATTTTCCGCTGCGTGGCGCTGGGCATGGTGATGTTCGGCGCGCTGGCGGAGCTGCCGCTGGTGTGGAAAATGGCAGATACCTCCATGGCCCTGATGGCGATCACCAACCTGACGGCGATCCTGCTGCTGTCGCGGGTGGCGCTGAAACTGGCCGACGACTACCATCGCCAACGCCGCCTGGGCAAGCTGCCAACCTTCGACGCCACCCGTTATCCGGAGCTGAAGTCGCAGCTGGAGCCGGGCGTGTGGGACGACCAAAAGCCGCCGCGCTGAGTTTTCCGGGGCGCCTGCGGTACGCGCCCCGGCCTATTGGACCGATTGCCCCTTTTTCCCGCGCTTTTTGCTACAGTATCCGCACTTGGATAAACAGGATCTGGCCATGCTCGTTATTATTTCCCCTGCAAAAACTCTCGATTACGAAAGCCCGCTGGCGACAGAACGCTTCACGCAGCCCGAACTGCTGGACAAGTCGAAACAGCTGATCAACATTTGCCGCGAGCTGACACCGGCGCAAATCGCCAGCCTGATGAGCATCAGCGACAAGCTGGCCGGGCTGAACGCCGCGCGCTTTAGCGAGTGGCAGCCGAAATTTACCCCGGACAATGCCCGTCAGGCGCTGCTGGCGTTCAAGGGCGACGTTTACACCGGCCTGCAGGCGCAGGATTTCAACGAAGCCGATTTCGACTTCGCCCAGCAGCATCTGCGCATGCTGTCCGGCCTGTATGGCGTGCTGCGCCCGCTCGATCTGATGATGCCGTACCGGCTGGAGATGGGCATCAAGCTGGAAAACCCGAAAGGCAAAGACCTGTACAGCTTCTGGGGCGATAAAATCACCCAGAAGCTCAACGAAGCGCTGGAGCAGCAGGGCGACGACGTGGTGGTCAATCTGGCGTCCGACGAGTATTTCAAGGCGGTGAAGCCGGCCAAACTGCACGGCGCGCTGATCAAACCGGTGTTCCTCGACGAGAAGAACGGCAAGTACAAGGTCATCAGCTTCTACGCCAAGAAAGCGCGCGGGTTGATGAGCCGCTTTATCATCAAAAATCGCCTGACGCGCAGCGAACAGCTGGTGGACTTCAACCTGGAAGGCTACGCCTTCGACGAAGGTGCCTCGCAGGGTAATGAACTGGTGTTCAAACGCCCGGAGCAGGCATAAAAAAAGCCGTCGCAAGACGGCTTTTCGCATTCTAGCCTGCTGAACTTCAGGCCGGCAGTCCCATCAGGAACTTGCGCAGCTCGCCGAAGCCGGCCGGGAGCGTGTGCGACAACAGCGGCAGATCGGCCCGCAGCGCCAGCGCTTTCGGCAACGGCAGTTCCTGGCCGAGGATCGCTTCTACGCTCTCTTTAAACTTGGCCGGATGCGCGGTACCGAGGAACAGGCCAAACTCTCCTTCCTGCAGCTGATCGCGCAGCGCGCGATAGGCAATGGCCGCGTGCGGTTCTGAGATATAGCCCAGCTCGGCCAATTCACGCATCGTTTCCCTGGTGGTCTCATCGCTGACCGCCGCGTGACCCAGCTCTTTCAGCTGCCAGACCTTACGCCGGAACAGCTCTTCCACGCGCGGCCAGTTGTTTGGCTGGCTGACGTCCATGGCGTTGGACAGCGTCGCGACCGTGGCGTGCGGCTGCCACTGGCCGCTGGTCAGGAAGCGCGGCACGGTGTCGTTGGCGTTGGTGGCGGCGATGAAGCGCTTCACCGGCAGACCCAGCGACTTGGCCAGCAGCCCGGCGGTCAGATCGCCGAAGTTGCCGCTCGGCACCGAAATGACCAGCTGATTGCGCGCTTCCTGCGGCAGCTGCGCCACCGCTTCGAAGTAGTAACAGATCTGCGCCAGCAAGCGGCTGATGTTGATCGAGTTGGCCGAGTTCAGGTGCAGCGCATCTTTCAACTCCTGATCGTCGAACGCCTGCTTCACCAGCGCCTGACAGGCATCGAAGTCGCCGTCGATCGCCACGGTGTGAATGTTGCCGCCCAAGGTACAGAACAGTTTCTCCTGCAACGGGCTGATTTTGCCCTGCGGGTAGAGGATCACCACCCGGACGTTTTTCAGGCCGTAGAAGGCGTGCGCCACGGCGGCGCCGGTGTCGCCGGAGGTGGCGGTCAAAATGGTCACCGGCTGATCGCCGGCCACTTCCGCCAGCATCTGCGCCATAAAGCGGCCGCCGAAGTCTTTGAACGCCAGCGTCGGGCCGTGGAACAGCTCCAGGCAAGAGACGTCTTCCGTCACTTTCGCCACCGGCGCCGGAAACTCAAAGGCGGCCTGCACGCGTTTCTTCAGCGCCGCTTCCGGCACCTCTTCGCCGATAAAGGCCGACAGAATGCGGCTGCTGCGGGTGACAAAGTCCTGCTCCAGCAGCTGGTCGATCTCGGTCAGTTCGAACTCCGGCAGCTCCAGCGGGAAGAACAGCCCCTGTTGCTTGCCCAGGCCTTGTTTGATCGCCTGCGCGAAGCTGACCTGCTCGTTGTGATCCTTAAGGTTGTACAGTTTCATGCGTTATCCCAGTAGTCGAGCGCCTGCGGTATCCAGACGGCAAATATGAACAAAACCTTCGTCGTTTTGCAGATAGTGTTGTTGCAGCCAGGCGGCCATGCGTTGCGCGGTGGCGCCGTCGTTGCAGACGGCGAACAGCGTCGGGCCGGAACCGGAGATGCCGCAGGCCAGCGCGCCGATCTCCTGCGCCGCCTTGCGCGCTTCGGCGAAGCCCGGCAGCAGACGGGTGCGGTACGGTTCGGCGATCACGTCCTGCATCAATTTGGCGGCCAGCTGCGGCTGCCGGGTGTGGCAGGCATGGATAAAGCCGGCCAGATAGCGGCCGTGGCTGATGCAATCCTGACGACGGTATTGGGCGGGTAAAATGGCGCGCGCTTCGGCGGTAGAGACCTTGATACCCGGATAGGCCATGACCCACAGCCAATCGTCGAAGCACGACACCTCCTGGCTGATGATGCCTTCTTCTTCCAGCATCAACTGCAGGCCGCCCAAATAGCATGGCGCCACGTTGTCGTAATGCACGCTGCCGGAAATGCGCCCCTCCAGCTCGCCCATCAGGCCGAGCAGCGTCATCTTATCCAGCGGGCGATCGCAAAATTCGTTCATCGCCATCAGCCCGGCCACCACCGAACAGGCGCTGGAACCCAGCCCCGAACCGATCGGCATGTTCTTCTCCAACCGCATCGCCACCGGCACTTCGCGGCCGATCTCCTGGCAGAAGCGCTCCCAACATTGATAAACGATGTTCTCTTTCGGCTCGGCCGGCAGCTTGCTGACGAAGCGCCCGGCATTTTGCAAACTGAACGTCTCGGCGGCTTCGACGCTGACGCAGTCGCCCAGCAGCGTGCCGTCGATCGGCGAAACCGCCGCGCCCAGCACATCGAAACCGACGCTGACGTTACCGATCGAGGCCGGTGCATACACCTTAACCATATTAAACTCCCAACTTCCATGACAGTGTGCGCAGCAGATCGGCGAACACGCCTGCTGCGGTCACATCGTTACCGGCGCCGTAGCCGCGCAGCACCAGCGGCAGCGGCTGATAGTAGCGGCTGTAGAAGGCCAGCGCGTTCTCGCCGTTCTTCACTTTATACAACGGATCGTTGCCGTCCACCGCCTCGATGCGCACCTTGCAGCGCCCTTCGTCGATCAGGCCGACATAGCGCAGCACCTTGCCTTGTTCGGCGGCGTTGGCCACGTTGCGCGCGAATTCTTTATCCAGCTCCGGCAGCCGCGCCAGGAACGGCTCCACGTCGCCCGACGCGTCGAAGGACGGCGGCAGCACCGGCTCGACCTCGATATCGCTCAGCTCCAGTTTATAACCGGCCTCGCGCGCCAGGATCAGCAGCTTGCGCGCCACGTCCATACCGGACAGATCGTCGCGCGGATCCGGCTCGGTGTAGCCGTTGGCCCGGGCCTGCAGGGTCGCCGCCGACAGCGACAGCCCTTCGTCCAGCTTGCCGAAGATAAAGGACAGCGACCCGGACAGGATGCCGGAGAAGCGCACCAGCTCATCACCGGCGTTCAGCAGGTTTTGCAGGTTCTCAATCACCGGCAGACCGGCGCCGACGTTGGTGTCATAGAGGAACTTGCGGTGCGAACCGGCAGCGGCCGCGCGCAGTTGCTGATAATAGTTCATCGACGAGGTGTTGGCCTTTTTGTTCGGCGTCACCACGTGGAAACCGTCCGCCAGGAAGTCCACGTATTGATCGGCCACCGCCTGGCTGGAGGTACAGTCGACGATCACCGGGTTCAGCAGGTGATACTCCTTCACCAGCCGGATCAGGCGGCCGAGATTGAATGGCTCCTGCGCGCCGGCCAGCTCGTCGCGCCAGCTGTCCAGCGCGATGCCGTGCACGTTGGTCAGCATCACGCGTGAGTTGGCGATGCCGCACACCCGCAGGTCGATATGTTTTTGCTTCAGCCACGGCTGCTGGCGGTAGACTTGCTCGATCAGCGCCCCGCCGACGCCGCCGACGCCGATGACAAAAACTTCGATCACCTGATCGGTGTTGAACAGCATCTGGTGGCTGACGCGTACGCCGGTGGTGGCGGAATCATTGCTGACCACCACCGAAATTGAACGCTCGGAAGAGCCCTGGGCGATGGCGACGATATTGATGTTGGCGCGCGCCAGCGCGGAGAAGAAGCGCGCGGAGATGCCACGCAGGGTGCGCATGCCGTCGCCGACCACCGAGATGATCGCCAGGCGTTCCATGACGTCCAGCGGATCCAGCACGCCGTCTTTCAACTCCAGATAGAACTCCTCCTCCAGCGCACGGCGAGCGCGCTGCAGTTCGCCCTGCGGCACGCAGAAGCTGATGCTGTATTCGGAAGAGGATTGGGTGATCAGCACCACCGAAATGCCGGCGCGCGACATCACGGCGAACACCCGCGCGGCCATGCCGACCATGCCTTTCATGCCCGGGCCGGAGACGTTGATCATCGCCATGTTGTTCAGGTTGGTGATGCCTTTCACCGGCATCGCGTCATCGGTGCTGTCTTTGCCGATCAGCGTGCCGGGGGCCTGGGGGTTGGAGGTGTTTTTAATCAGGCAAGGGATTTGGAACTGGGCAATCGGCGTGATGGTGCGAGGGTGCAGCACTTTGGCACCGAAATAGGAGAGCTCCATCGCCTCCTGATACGACATCGATTTCAGCAGCCTGGCGTCCGGCACGGTGCGCGGATCGCAGGTATACACGCCGTCGACGTCGGTCCAGATCTCGCAACAGTCGGCGCGCAGGCAGGCGGCCAGCACGGCGGCGGAATAGTCGGAGCCGTTACGGCCCAGCACCACCAGTTCGCCCTTGTCGTTACCGGCGGTGAAACCGGCCATCAGCACGATGTGATCGGCCGGGATCGCCGCTGCGGCGATGCGCAGCGTGGACTCGGCGATGTCCACGGTGGACTCCAGATAGTGACCCTGCGCCAGCAGTTTCTCCACCGGGTTGATCACCGTGACCGGGTAGCCCTTGGCGCGGAACACCCCTTCCATGATGGCGATGGAGAGCTTTTCGCCGCGGCAGATGATCGCCGCGTTCACGCTGTCCGGGCACTGCCCCAGCAGCGAGACGCCGTGCAGCACCTGCTTGAGCTGCGCGAATTCCTGATCGACCACGCCCTTCAGGCGATCGTACTCAAAGCCCGGCAGCGCCTGCGCCAGGCCGCTCAGCAGATCGGCAAAGATCCGCTCGGCGTCGCTGATATTCGGCAGAATGTCCTGGCCCGCCACCGTTTTGTCGATCATCGCCACCAGATGGTTGGTGATTTTTGCGGGGGCGGACAAGACCGTGGCTACCTGTCCCTGACGCGCGTTACTCTCCATGATGTCGGCGACGCGCAGAAAACGTTCTGCATTCGCCACCGAGGTTCCGCCAAATTTCAGCACTCGCATGTGTGATCTCTCCGAATTTAAGCCGAAAAAAAAAAAAAGCCCGCACTGATTAGGTGCGGGCTTTTTTCTGTGTTTCCTGTGCGCGTCAGCCCGCCCCGTTACCTGTGGTATCGGTGGTGGTAATAATTGTGGTAGTCAGGCTGATATTGCGCATGTTGTCTGTCTGTCTCATGAAATACTCTGTCCCCTCTATTGGTTAAAGCAATCGCTATCCCAAGTCAAACGATTTCTTTTTTTTGCTTATTTTCCGTTCAGCGGCGGTAATGCGCGATGCAACAGGTGAAAAGCAAAACGACAGAACAAAAAAACAAATTAAAGCCTACTTACCAGTTGATTACGCTGGGTAACTGCTTGATAAAGCCGCTATCACTTGGCGAGTTTTTTTTCGATGTCGTGCAGCAACGTATGCAACATCGCCGTATCTCGCTGTTGCAACGCCCCGAGGCGCTGGTGCAGCCAGTCGCGCAATTTTTGGTCATCGCCGACATCCAAGGTGTCCAACAAGGCATCGGCGCGGTGGCGCAGCGCTCTGAGCTGCCCTTCAGAGGCCGCCGTTTCCTGCGGCGTGCTGACGCCCATCAAGCTCGCCAACTGGTAGCAGTAAACCATGACCGCCTGGCCCAGGTTAAGCGACGGATAGTCCGCCTGCATCGGCACCCCTGTCAGCAAATCCGCCAGCGCCAGCTCTTCGTTGGTCAGGCCGGAATCCTCGCGACCGAACACCAGCGCAGTCTGACCGACCCATTGCCGGCGCTCGCTCAACTGCTCCAGCAGCTCAGGCGGCGTGCAGTAGTAGTGAAAGCGCGCGCGGCTGCGGGCGGTGGTAGCAACGGTGAAGTCGACATCCGCCAACGCCTGCTCCAGCGTGGCGAACGTTTGCACGCCGTCGAGGATCTCGCCGGCCCCGTGCGCGACCCAACGCGCAGCCGGCTGCAGGTGCGCCTCGCTGTCGACGACGCGCAGCGACGTGAAGCCCATGGTTTTCATCGCGCGCGCCGCCGCGCCGACATTTTCCGGCCGCGCCGGAGCCACTAAAACAATATGAAGCTGCATCACTCTTCCACCGAATGCGGGCCTGCGTTTTTGACGGTGGCGCAGCGCCCGCTTATATTTACAATTACGCAACAATAAACGCGTTAATAGCAACAAACAAGATTAAACGGCTCGTTGAGCTAATAAACCCGTCGTAATAGTCATTATTCCTGCTTATGTTTTACTGCATTTATTTATCAATGAGTTAAAGCAACGCGATGATCAATAAGCGAATAATTGTATCCTATCGGGCCGGATAATGCTGAATCGTTCACAGAATTTGACGTTCTGTGACTTAAACTGGCATTTCTGTAAGTGTTTTTCACAAATCTGTTAACGTGCTACAATTGAATTTGATATATGTCAACAAAGCGTAGTTTTGTTGGGTGATGAATTCGGCACGCGCTGTTATATTGCTGTTAATGGGGTTAGGATATGCGCCAATTTGGCCCCCCAGGGGTTGTAGGGAACAGCATCCCCACCAGGCTAGCGATCTTGTTGACATGAGATGGAAAGTGCATCAAGAACGAGTTTACGTACTTTAGTCATTTGCTGAGAGGGAACGTGGCGCTATCTCTGCCCTCCTCTAAGAAAACAGAGACTTCTGTACTTCCGATTTTCTATTTTGTTGGCAATTTTAGGTAGCAAATATGCAGACCCCGCACATTCTGATTGTCGAAGACGAGTTAGTCACTCGTAACACCCTGAAGAGCATTTTCGAGGCGGAAGGCTACATTGTTCATGAAGCCAATGATGGTGCAGAGATGCACAATATCCTGTCTGAAAATGATATCAATCTGGTCATCATGGACATCAACCTGCCAGGCAAAAACGGCCTGCTGTTGGCGCGCGAACTGCGCGAACAGGCCAGCGTCGCCTTGATGTTCCTGACCGGTCGCGATAACGAAGTGGATAAAATCCTCGGCCTGGAAATCGGCGCCGACGATTACATCACCAAACCGTTCAACCCGCGTGAGCTGACCATCCGCGCACGCAACCTGCTGTCGCGTACCATGAACCTGGGCAGCCTCGGCGAAGAGCGCCGTCTGGTCGAGAGCTACAAGTTCAACGGTTGGGAGCTGGACATCAATAGCCGCTCGCTGATCAGCCCGGCCGGCGAACAATACAAGCTGCCGCGCAGCGAATTCCGCGCCATGCTGCACTTCTGCGAAAACCCGGGCAAGATCCAGTCCCGCGGCGAACTGCTGAAGAAAATGACCGGCCGCGAACTGAAGCCGCACGATCGTACCGTGGACGTCACCATCCGTCGCATTCGCAAACACTTCGAATCGACGCCGGACACGCCGGAAATCATCGCCACCATTCACGGCGAAGGCTACCGCTTCTGCGGCGATCTGGAAGAGTAATTCCGGCCTGCCGTCATGAAAACGGGGTTCAGCATGCTGAACCCCGTTTTTTTTATTTCGCCTCGGCCCACGGCATGATCGGCACCGCGCTCAGCGCATTCTTCGGTGAGCCGTCGATCACCTTGTCAGAGTAGCTCAGGTAAATCAGCGAATTGCGCTTGGCGTCGTAGAAGCGCACCACCTGCAGCTTCTTGAACACCAGCGAGGTGCGTTTCTGGAACACCACATCGCCTTCCGCCTTGCCGTTTTTGATCTTGTCGCTCAGCTCGATAGGCCCCACCTGTTGGCAGGAAATGGCCGCGTCGGCGGTGTCTTCCGCCAGCCCCAGGCCGCCTTTGATGCCGCCGGTTTTGGCGCGGCTGATATAACAAGTTACATTTTTAACATCCGGATCGTCGAACGCCTCCACCACGATTTTGTGGTCCGGCCCCAACAATTTAAACACAGTATCAACGGAGCCCACCTGCTCCGCCTGCGCGCTGCCAACGCTTGCGCAAACCAAACCGAATAAAAATATCCAGCCTTTTTTCATTTACTTAACTCCGATGTAACCTTGCCGCAAAAATAGGTTCGGCGATCGCCATTATTTATGTCTAAGCTCACGGAATCGGTTTTTACGGGTCCGCACCGACCGTTTTAGCACAGAGCGTGACAAAAATCTTTGAGAGTCGCGGAGTAAAAAAATTGCTATGATGCGGCGTCGTTATTTCTTTGCGCCCACTACGGTGTACCCCAATCCAACTCTGGCGCGGCATGCGCAGCAGAGGCAAAGAGTGCAACGCATAATGGCTCATGGATCGGTCTGATAGCGCAGCACCAGCGTGACAAATCAACAGTTCGGGTTCCTACCCCAAGCTTTACGAGGAAGATCTATGGATCAAGCCGGTATCATTCGTGATCTGCTTAGCTGGCTGGAAAGCCATTTGGACCAACCCTTGTCGCTGGATAACGTAGCGGCCAAGGCTGGCTACTCCAAATGGCATCTGCAACGGATGTTCAAAGATATTACCGGTAACGCCATCGGTGCTTACATCCGGGCAAGGAGACTGTCCAAAGCCGCCGTCGCGCTGCGCCTGACCGGCCGGCCGATTTTGGATATCGCCCTGCAATATCGCTTCGACTCGCAGCAGACCTTCACCCGCGCCTTCAAGAAACAGTTTGCGCAAACGCCGGCGCTATACCGCCGCGCCGAAGACTGGAACGCGTTCGGCATCTGTCCGCCGATCCGTCTGGGGGCCTTCACCCTGCCGCAGCCGGAATTCGTCTCGTTGCCGGATAAGCCTCTGGTCGGCCTGACCCAAAGCTACTCTTGTACGCTGGAACAGATCACCACCGTGCGCACCGAACTGCGCTCGCAGTTCTGGCGCCAGTTCCTCGGTGACGTCGATACCCTGCCACCGGTGCTATACGGGCTGCACCACTCGCGCCCGAGCCAGGAGAAGGACGACGAACAGGAAGTGCTGTATACCACGGCGCTGGAGCCGGATCAGGTGCCTGACAAGGTGCAGGAAGGCCAGCCACTGGTGTTGCCGGGCGGCGAATTTGCGATGTTCAGCTACGAAGGGCCCACCGAGGGGCTGCAAGACTTCATCCTGACGGTGTATGGCACCTGCCTGCCGGCGCTCCAGCTGACGCGTCGCAAGGGGCACGACATCGAGCGTTTCTACCCGAAAGGCGAGCGCCGTCCGCATCAGGCGCCTATCGAGATCAAGTGCGATTACCTGATCCCGATTCGGCGTTAACGCTGCAGTTCGTCCAACGCGGGCATGTCCAGGTGCGTGACATCGCCCGCCGTTTCCACGATCCAGCCGGAAGCCAGCCACGGGCTCTGCTGGTGATCGACGCGCGACAATGAGCAGTTGCGCAAGCGCAGGCGGCGTTCCGCATAGGCCGGTAGCCCAAGCACCGTACTGATCAAACACCCCAACGCAATGCCATGGCTGACGAGCAGCGGTTTACTGCCTTCAGGCAGCATCAGGCAGCTCTCCAGCGCGGCGCGCATGCGCTCGCCCAGCTCCTCCATGGATTCGCCTTGAGGGATACGGCCGTCAGGAGTACCATCGACCATCTGTTTGCGCCACTGCTCTTCCTGCGGCGTTAAACTGTCGATCAGGCGTTCTTCCAGAACCCCCATGTGCAGCTCACGCAAACGCGGATCGCAAATCACTTCGCAGCCACAGGCTTCGGCGATGATCTGCGCGGTGCGGCGTGTGCGCCCCAGGTCGCTGGTAATGATATGCGTAATGCCTTCTTTGCTGACGCGCCTGGCGACCAGACGGGCCTGGTGTTCACCCATGGCGGTTAACGGGCTGTCGGACTGACCCTGGATGCGGCGAGCCGCGTTCCATTCCGTTTCGCCATGGCGAACGAGGTATACCTGTAACATTTTTGTTTTCCGTTATACTGCGTGAAATTTGCGTTTATCCCCGGCCCGGCGGCGCCTTCGCCGCTGCCCGGCGTATCGGCCAGAAGGATATCAAACCCGTTATGTACCATGTTGTCGCTGCAACTACCAACCCGGCAAAGATCAAGGCTATTCAACTGGCCTTCGACGACGTCTTCGGCGCGGGCCAATATCGCATTGAACCCGTCGACGTCGCCAGCGGCGTCTCGCTACAGCCGATAGGCAATCACGAAACGCGCACCGGCGCGCGTCAACGCGTGATGGAAGCTCGCCAGGTCAGGCCCGAGGCCGATTTTTGGGTCGGCGTGGAAGCCGGGATTGAAGAGAATATGACCTTCGCCTGGATGACCATCGAGAACCCATCCATCCGCGGTGAATCCCGCTCGGCGAGCCTGATGCTGCCGGAAGTCATCTTACAAGGTATTCGCGGCGGCCGCGAATTGGGCAGCGAAATGGCGACAATCACCGGCAATGCCGAGGTGAAGCGTCAGGGCGGTGCCATCGGCGTCTTCACCGACGGCCGGCTGAGCCGCACCAGCGTTTATCATCAGGCGCTGCTGCTGGCGCTGGTGCCGTTCCACAACGCCATCTATCAGCAATAACCCGAGCCTGCTAGGGCGCGTCACGCAGCAACTGCTGCTCAAGCCACTGTTTCAGCGCGGGTGACGCCGCTTTCAGGCTGTTCGAGCCGCGGGTGATGGTGGCGATCCCCGCGCCCAATTCATTTTTCAGCTCGCGCTGGCTCATCTCGCCGCGCATCAATTCCTGAATGATCCGCACCCGAGTGCCCAGCGCGGTGCGTTCGTCCGGCGTCAGCATCAGTTGCAACAGCGGTTGATGCAACTCTTGCGCAAACGAATTCTGCAGCAGCGCGACGAAGCGCAGCCAATCCTCATTGCCTTGTTCTGAAAGAGCGGGGTCGTTTAACGATAATTGCGTCATGGCAGCCACCATACTATTTAACTAGTACAGCAGCATACCATAGGGCCGTCAAAATCAATAACGTCTCTGCCACTCGGCGTCGGTCAGCACCTTGGCCGGCCGGTGCGTCAGATAACGGTAAAACGCATCATAAGCCAGCACGTTCTTCACGTAGCCGCGAGTTTCCGAAAACGGAATGCTTTCGATGAACGCCACCGGATCGATCCGCCCCGCGCTGTTGCCCAGCCAGGTATTCACCCGCGACGGGCCGGCGTTATAAGCGGCGCTCGACAGAATGCGGTTGCGCCCGAACTGCTGATAGACCGACTCCAGATAGCTGGTGCCGATGGTGATGTTGGTCTGCGGATCGAACAGCTGGCTCGGGCCGACATAGCCGGGAATGTTGAACATCTGCACCGTATGCTGCGCAGTGCGCGGCATCACCTGCATCAGGCCGGAAGCGCCAACCGGCGACTGCGCCTTCGGATTCCAGGCGCTCTCCTGACGCGCTATCGCCATCGCATAGCTGCTGGTGATCCCCTTGTCATCGGTGGCGCGGCGGAACTCCTGTGGCCAGGCGACCGGGAAGCGTTCCTCCAGATGATCCCACAGCTTGCCGACGATGGTCGCCTGCACGCTCAGATCGGCCCATTTTTGCTCAAAGGCGTAACGCGCCAGCGCCTCTTGTTCCGGCTGGCTGCGGCTGGCGACGTAGGAGCCCCACTCGCTGCGGGCCAGGTTGTCCATATTCCAGTACATCAGCTCGCGTACCCGGGCCACTTCCGGCCCGTCGGTCAGCGACGCGCGCGGCTTGGCCGCCACCGCCACCATCACCGGGTAGGTGGCGTTCAGCTTCTGCGCCGCCACCATCGGGTAGAAGCCGCGCTCGGTCATCAGGTTGCGCAACATCTCCTCGCCTTCGGCGCGTTTGCCCTCGTCCATCAGCTGGCTGGCGCGCCAATAGCGCCACTCATCCTTGTTGCGCGACGCTTCCGGCAGGCGCGCCAGCCAGGTCGCCACGCCCTGCCGATCGCCGTTGCCCAGCGCCATGCGCACCCGGCGCTCCAGCAGCGACGGCGAACGACTGCGCAGAATCACCTGATCGCGCCACTGCGCCTGTTCAAGGGTGGCATCGCTGCCCATCAGGCGCCAGGCCACCGCCTCTTCCAGCCCCAGCCGCTCGTCGTCGCTCATTTTTTGCAGCCGCGCCAGCGTCGGGATCATCGCCCGCGCGTTTTCCACATCCTGCCGCGCCAGGCGCTCAAAGGCGATGCCGGTGGCGGCGCGGGTAAAGTCGGTCGGCCCCACGCTGCGGGCGAAGGCTTCCACGGTGGTCGGATCGTTTTGCAAACGCACCAGTGCGTTGCCCATGGTCTGGTAGTCGGCCGGCAGCTGGCTGTAAAGGTTGCTGACCAGCGAGCTGTTGCCCTCTTTCAGCGCCAGCTTCATGCGCGCCAGAATATCCAGCGGCGTCTGCTTGCCTGCGCCGCGCCAGACGCTGAACAGCCGATCGCAGGCACCC
This sequence comes from Serratia montpellierensis, assembly GCF_020858655.1. Taxonomy (NCBI): domain Bacteria; kingdom Pseudomonadati; phylum Pseudomonadota; class Gammaproteobacteria; order Enterobacterales; family Yersiniaceae; genus Serratia; species Serratia montpellierensis. Next base: position 372,852 of record NZ_VOSN01000002.1, on the reverse strand, counting down.
GGCAGCGTTTTGCCGTTCAGCCACAGCTCGTCAGCGCCGCTCCAGGCCGCCTGCTGATCGCCGGTGGCCCACTTGGCATAGTAATAGTTGCAGCGCGCCGCCACCGGTTTGGGCGGCTGCGGGCTGAAGGCCAGCAGGGTGCGCCAGTCCTCGCGACGCGCCAACTCATTGACGAAGCGCGGCGCCAGTGATTTCGCCGGCGGCAGCGTCGGGTTGCGTTTGATAAAGTCGTTCACCTCGGAGAACCCCGCCTGACTCAGATCCTGAGTCAGCTCGCGGTATTCCAGGTAAGGATAAAGCGGGTAATCGCGCAGTGTCGGCATCAGCTGCGCCACCACGTCCATCTGATTGCCGTCCCACGCCTGTTTGATCTGCTGGTAGCGCTGACGTTGCGCATCCAGAGAATCCGCCAGCGCCGCGCCTGAAAACGCCGTCAGGCACAGCCCCATCGCCAACAGCCGTCGCTTGTCCACCTTGACCATCCTCGCTCTTTCCTCACTGGTTATACCGCAGGAGCCGCCCAGCTCCCCGGTGACCGCCGCGCCACGGCGCCGCGGGACAAAATAAAGCCGGGCACACGGCCCGGACGCAGATATCTACCATAGACAGCGCAATCGCTTATCCATTCAATACTGTAGAAGAAGAAGTGTATCGCCATGACCGGAGTCAGGTAAAAAACGTTTACTTTGGCTGACAAATCAGGCCGACGGGATATTTACGGCCACCGGATTTTTATTAGCCGCAGCGGCGTTTATTGGAGAAGTAAAATACCTTTTAATTATTAGCTATCACATTATTTCATTTGATAGAGGGTACAGCCGTTGCGCAAATCGCCTGACAGCTGGCCAAACGCGCCAACTTTGCAGAAAAGCGGTGGCAAACCCGGGTAGGCATTTTTATACTATCAAAAATAAGTAGGATAATTCCGAGAAAACAGCACATAAAGCGCCCAACGAAGACATCTTATAATACAATCCGCGCCAATTATGGGTTAGATAGTGTTCATTAGGCAGTGCGACTGACAGCTTTCAGCAAAACGATTGTCCCTTCAAGCGGACCGGATTTTTCCTTGTCAGGCCACGGCCTGCGGGCGGTAGATCAGGCCGGAATGGCGGGTGAAAATGGCGAGTAAGACCGCGATAGCGATGCGTTGCGCAAAAAGCCCCGTACCGGGCTTCCATGCCGCACGCCTGAATATCGGCCGCCTGTTGCTGATCGTTTTGTTGGTGCTGCTGACGTTGCCCGGGCCTGCGCGCGCCGCCGATGATCCCTATCAAAAGCGCACGCATGCCGTGACGACCGTAGTGGTCGGCATCATCAGCTACGCCCGCTGGTCGCGTGAACCCAATCCGATCCGGTTGTGCGTGACCGCACCCACCCAGTATGCCGAAGGGCTGTTCGATCCGATCCTGCTCAGCGCGCCGCGTCCGATTAAAACCGAACGCGTGCCGTTCGACAGCCCGACGTTGAGTACCGGCTGTGATGTCATCTATTTAGGGAACATCAACGCCGCGCAGAGACAAAATTTCATGCAGCGCATTTCCGGCAACTCCATTCTCAGCATCAGCGAGAACGATAGCGAATGCTCCGCCGGCAGCGCATTTTGCCTGCTTATCGATGGGGATCAGGCCAGTTTCAAGGTCAACCTGGACGCTCTGGCACGCAGCGGCGTGCGCGTTCACCCCAACGTGCTGCAGCTGGCACGCAAACAGGCGCCGCCGCTATGAGGCTGTTGCGTAGAAACCGTTCCGGCAATGCGCGCCCGACATTGGGCCGGGTGCTGCAGCGGGTGCATCTTGGACTGGCGCTGATCGCCGTCGGCACCGCCGGCATCTTTCTGACGCTGGTGGCGCTGTTTGCGCTGCGGGCTTACGCCAACCACAACCTGCACCTGATCGCGCGCTCCATCAGCTATACCGTCGAGGCCGCCGTGGTGTTTGAAGACCGCACCGCCGCGCGTGAGGCGCTGATGTTGATCTCCTCCAACGAAGAGATCCTGGAGGCGCGCATTCTGGATAATAAAGGCAAGATGTTGGCCTGTTGGCGTCATCCCACCGACGGCCCGCTGCACGGTCTGGAACAAATCGTTGCTCACTGGGCGCTGCCCGAGCCGGTCATCTTGCCTATCTCTCACGAGGGCAAACAGGTCGGCCAGGTCTGGTTGAGCGGCAACGGTGGCAGCCTGCTGCGTTTCCTGTTGCGCGGCCTGGTCGGCATGATCGCCTGCATGGTGCTCAGTACCCTATGCGCCCTGGTGTTATCGCGCCGCATGCTGGCCGGCATCGTCCGTTCGTTGGACGATATCGCCAACGTGGCGCACGCGGTGCGTCGCGATCGCACCTTCGGCCTGCGAGTGCCGTCGGCGCCCATCGCCGAGCTGCATGAGCTCAGCAACGATTTCAACGGCTTGCTCGACGAGTTGGAAGCCTGGCAGGCCCACCTGAAGCAGGAGAACGACTCGCTGCCCCACCGAGCGACGCACGACAGCCTGACCGGCTTGCCGAATCGCGCCTTCTTCGAAGGACGGCTGAGCCGCGCCCTGGGCGATATCGCGCCACCGGCAAAATTGGCGGTGCTGTTTATCGACGGCGATCGCTTCAAGGAGGTGAACGACAGTTACGGCCACGCCGCAGGCGATGCGGTGCTGACCACCATTGCCGGACGCATTCGCGCGCAGCTGCGCGAGACCGATCTGGTCGCGCGTCTGGGCGGGGATGAATTCGCCGTGCTGCTGGCGCCGGTTCACGGCACGGAAGATGTTCTGCAGATCGCCGACAACATCATCGACTGCATGACACAACCGGTCATTTTGCCGAACGACGAGGCGGTCATTACCTCTCTGAGTATCGGTATTGCGCTGTACCCTGATCACGCGTCAACGCCTCAGGGTCTTTTGCACGAAGCTGACGATGCGATGTATCAGGCAAAGCATCGTTATAACGGAGGCTGGCGGCTGGCTATACATAAATAAGAGCCCCGGCTATAACACTTGAACTAGGGATTTTGACTATGATACAGCAACTGTTTAAAGGTCGTTTTTCACTGCTGACGATGGTGTTCGTCGCCCTGCTGGCGCTCGCCGGCTGCCAGAGCAAGCCGCAGGGCCTGACACCCGAGCAGGTTGCGCTGCTGCAATCGCAGGGCTTCAAACTGACTGACAACGGCTGGGAGTTCGGTCTGTCGGATAAAGTGCTGTTCGGCAACAACATCGGCAAGCTGAACCCGGAAAGCACCGAGACGGTGCAGAAGATGGGCCGTGCGTTGCTGAGCGTCGGCATCACCAAGTTCCGCCTGGACGGCCATACCGACAACTACGGTGAAGACAGCTATAACGACCAGCTCTCCCTGCGCCGCGCCGATGCGGTGGCCGATCTGCTGGCCAGCGTCGGCATTCCGCGCGCCAATATCGAAACCCGCGGCATGGGCAAGCGCGATCCCGTTGCCGACAACCGCACCTCCAGCGGCCGCGCGGAAAACCGCCGCGTCGCGATCGTCGTCACGCCATAAGCCACCAATATGCGCCTTTATCGGCGCATAAACGGTTATACTTAGCGATCGCTGAGCGATGTCTGGGATCCGAGATCGAAACGGGCTACACTCATGCCGCCAGACATCCTATAAATACTGATATAGAGAGGCTTAGAGCAACGTGGCTCAATACGTCTATACCATGCACCGCGTCGGCAAGGTCGTACCGCCGAAGCGTCATATTTTGAAAAACATCTCCCTGAGCTTCTTCCCTGGGGCCAAAATCGGCGTACTGGGCCTGAACGGCGCCGGTAAGTCCACCCTGCTGCGCATCATGGCCGGCATCGATACCGATATCGAAGGGGAAGCGCGCCCGCAGCCGGGCATCAAGATCGGTTACCTGCCGCAGGAGCCGCAGCTTAACCTTGAACACACCGTGCGTGAGTCGGTGGAAGAAGCGCTGGCGGAAGTGGTCGGCGCGCTGAAACGCCTGGACGAAGTGTACGCGCTGTACGCGGAAGAAGGCGCAGACTTCGACAAGCTGGCCGCCGAACAGGGCCGCCTGGAAGAGATCATTCAGGCGCACGACGGTCACAACCTCAATACGCAGCTGGAACGCGCCGCCGATGCGTTGCGCCTGCCGGACTGGGACGCCAAAATCGCCCATCTGTCCGGGGGTGAGCGCCGCCGCGTAGCGCTGTGCCGCCTGCTGCTCGAAAAGCCGGACATGCTGCTGCTGGACGAACCGACCAACCACCTGGACGCCGAGTCCGTGGCCTGGCTGGAACGCTTCCTGCACGACTTCGAAGGCACCGTGGTGGCGATCACCCACGACCGTTACTTCCTGGATAACGTAGCCGGCTGGATCCTCGAACTGGACCGCGGCGAAGGCATTCCATGGGAAGGCAACTACTCTTCCTGGCTGGAGCAGAAAGACGCGCGTCTGGCGCAGGAAGCGTCCGCCGAAGCCGCTCGCCGCAAGTCGATCGAGAAAGAGCTGGAGTGGGTGCGTCAGGGTGCCAAAGGTCGTCAGTCCAAAGGCAAGGCCCGTTTGGCCCGCTTCGAAGAGCTGAACAACACCGAATACCAAAAACGTAACGAAACCAACGAACTGTTCATTCCACCTGGCGCACGCCTGGGCGATAAAGTGGTCGAAGTCAGCAACCTGCGCAAGTCCTACGGCGACCGCCTGCTGATCGACGATCTGTCGTTCTCGGTGCCGAAAGGGGCAATCGTCGGCATCATCGGCCCGAACGGCGCGGGTAAATCCACGCTGTTCCGCATGATGTCCGGTCAGGAACAGCCTGATTCCGGCAGCATCGTGCTGGGCGATACCGTCAAGCTGGCGTCCGTCGATCAGTTCCGCGACAGCATGGACGGCTCGAAAACCGTGTGGGAAGAAGTCTCCGGCGGGCAGGACATCATGCGCATCGGCAACACCGAGATGCCGAGCCGTGCCTATGTCGGCCGCTTCAACTTCAAAGGTGTCGATCAGGGCAAACGCGTGGGCGAGCTGTCGGGCGGTGAGCGTGGCCGTCTGCACCTGGCCAAGCTGCTGCAGGTTGGCGGCAACGTACTGCTGCTCGATGAACCGACCAACGACCTGGATATCGAAACCCTGCGCGCGCTGGAAAACGCCCTGCTGGAATTCCCTGGCTGCGCCATGGTGATCTCGCACGACCGTTGGTTCCTCGACCGCATCGCCACCCACATCCTGGATTACCAGGACGAGGGCAAGGTGGAATTCTTCGAAGGCAACTTCACCGAGTACGAAGAGTACAAGAAGCGTACGCTGGGCGCCGATGCGCTCGAGCCGCACCGCATCAAGTACAAGAAGATCGCCAAGTAATACGAAAGGCGCCGCATGCGGCGCCTTTTTTTATGCCCGCGCCCGCCGATAGTCGCGCGGCGAGCATGCCATCATGCGCTTAAAGGCGTGGCTGAACGCGCTGTCTGAGTCGTATCCCAAACGCTGCGCGATGACGGACACCGGTTCGCTGCCGGTACGCAAAGCCCGCGCCGCCAGTAACATGCGCCAGCGCGACACGTATTCAAGCGGTGCCATGCCGGCCTTCTGCTTGAAGCGCAGCGCCAACGTCGAACGGGAAACGCTCGCCGCGTCGGCCAACGCCGCCACCGTCCAGCGCCGGGCGGGATCGGCGTGCACCGCCAGCATCGCGGCGCCGATGCGCGGATCGAACAAGGCGGGCAGCCAACCCGACGCCGCACTCTCCTCCCCCATCAGGTAAATCCGCAGTGCCTGGGTCAACATGATTTGCCCCAGATGATGCGTCATCAGCGTACTGCCCGGCGAAGGCCTAACCAACTCATCCGCCAGCCGTTGCAACGCCCATTGCAGCACGGCTGCCTCTTCCGTGCCCCCGCGGATCACCATCAGCGCGGGCAGGCTGCCAAACAGCCGTTCCACTTCCTGGCCGAAGCTAAAGCGGCCGCCTATAAACAGGCACGTTTCCCCCTCGCCGCAGCTCGCCATGCCGTTTTTCGCCTGCAGATAGAGCGCGTCGGCGTCGAGCGCCGGTAGTGACAAGTCGCTGCCGACGGTCAGCGGCAGGCTGCGAGTCAGCAATAAACAGTCGCCGGCCGCCAGCCACAGCGGTTCGGCCAGCCCTTCCGCCGCCAGCCAACAGCCGCCGCGCACCACCGCGTTGAACTTCCCGCCTTGCGGAGCGGGAAAATGAACGGCCCAGTCGCCGCCGGCCTTCAGGCCGCCGAAAAACGCATTCTGGCTGTTCAGTGGCGCCAGCACTTCCGATAAAGGATCCATACCCTCTCCCCCCAAGGCCCTTTCAAGAGCATAGCCCGTGCGATGTTCCAGCCAAAGGCCTTAGGACGATGGCGACAGAAATTAGGTTTTTGTTGCATTCAGCCGCTGATAGAGCCGACTTACACTCCCAGTGTCACAGCCAACCGCAGCGAGGAACGCCCAATGAACCGACAAATGCCCCTCAACACCAGCTTTAACGCCACCACCACCGCCGCCGACGTGCTCAAAGATCGGCAACTGGCCGGCATGACGGCGCTGATAACCGGCGGTCATTCCGGCCTGGGATTGGAAACGACTCGCGCATTGACGCAAGCGGGAGCACAGGTGATCGTCGCCGCCCGCGATCCCGTCATCGCCCGTACCCGTCTGGCCATCGCCGGTATCAGCAACATCGACATTTATGAGCTTGATTTGGCCGATCTGAGCAACATCAGAAAGTTCACGCAACAACTTCTGGCGACCGGCGTCCACCTCGATATGTTGATCTGCGGTGCCGGCATTATGGCCTGTCCTGAAACCCGTATCGGCCCAGGCTGGGAGGCACAATTCGCGATCAACCACCTGGGGCATTACGCACTGGTGAGCCACCTCTGGCCGGCATTGGCGGGCGGCGCCCGCGTTGTCGTCATCTCCTCTTCCGGTCACCATGCCAGCGCCATACGCTGGAATGACGTTCAGTTTCACAGCGGCTATGACAAGTGGCTGGCCTATGGCCAATCGAAAACCGCTAACGCGCTCTTCGCCCTCCAGCTTGACAAGCTGGGGAAAAACGCCGGCGTGCGCGCCTTCTCGCTGCATCCCGGCATGATCCCAACGCCGCTACAGCGCTATCTCTCGCAGGAAGAGATGCTCGCATTGGACTGGATCGACGCCAACGGCAAACCCGCCCACCCGGAAATGCTGAAGACCCCGCAACAAGGAGCGGCAACCCAGGTCTGGGCGGCGACATCGCCCCAACTCAATGGCCTTGGCGGATTGTATTGCGAAGATTGCGATGTCGCCCGGCGCAACGATGACACCGGCTTTTCCTTCAGCGGCGTAAAAAGCTACGCCGTCAATCCTGAACAGGCCCAACGCCTGTGGAAACTCTCGGCGCAACTCACCGGCGTCGATGCCTTCGGCAAGATTTAATCAGGAGCCCACCGATGCAGAATCGCCAAATCATCCTCGTCAAACTCCCGCAAGGAAAACTGACCGTCGATTGTTTTCAGACTCGGGAGGCCCCCATGCCGATCCCCGGCCCTGAAGAGGTTTTGTTGCGCACGCTTTACGTGCCTCTGGATGCGGCCAGCCGAGCCTGGATGCAGGGCGTCACCTATCGTTCCGGACTGCAGGCGGGAGACGTCATGGCTGCGACCGTGCTGGCCGAAGTCGTCGAGTCGCGCTCTCCCCTGCTGGCCGCCGGAGATTTAGTGCTGGCAGAAACCGGCTGGCAAACCTTCGCAGTCGTACCGGCGGCAGGCGCGCTCAAGCAGTCGGATATCGTTCCGCATACGCACTTGCTCAGCGTTTACGGCGTGCCTGGACTCACCGCTTACTTCGGCCTGCTGGAATGCGGACGCCCCAAGGCCGGTGAAACCGTCGTCGTATCCGCCGCCGCGGGGGCGGTAGGCATGTTCGCCGGACAAATCGCCCGGCTTCACGGCTGCCGCACGGTGGGCATTGCCGGCGGCGGCGCCAAAACGGCGCTGCTGACGGACAGGCTGGGGTTCGACGCGGCGATAGATTATAAAGCGGAAAATCTGCATGACGCCCTGCGCCGCTCGTGCCCCAACGGCATCGATGTGCTGTTCGACAACGTCGGCGGCAATATTTTGGCGACCAGTCTGCGGCACATGGCAAAACAGGGGCGCATCGTTTGCTGCGGCGCGGTATCGCAGTACGATACGGCCTCTCCGCCGGCAGCACCTGCCGGGATCCCCGGTGTGTTGATCGTCAACAGCTTGACGATGCGTGGGTTCCTGTTGGCCGATTTCCTTCACCGCCAAGAACAGGCGCTGGCGGCGCTCACGGTCTGGATCGCTGAAGGAAAACTTGCGGTCATCGAAGACCTGATCACCGGTTTCGAGCTGCTGCCCGCTGCGCTGGTCGGCCTGCTGGCGGGCAAAAATAGAGGGAAGCGCATCGTTCAGGTGGCGCGGCCCTCCGCCTGAAGAGAAGGCTCTGCGCGCCCCGGCCATCATTCCCGCGCCAGCTCGCGCGCATAGTCGTCGAACGCCGGGTGCTGCAGCACCACATCGATGAAACAGGCCAGCGCCGGGGAATTCAGCTTGCGGCTCGGGTAGACCAGATACAGCTCGTTCCCTTCCGCGCGCCATGTCGGCAACACTTCCACCAACAGTTTCTGCGCCACCACCTCACGGCTGAGAAACGCCGGCAGCAGCGTGATGCCGGCACCGGCGATGGCGCATTCGCGCGCATACAGCAGGTTGTCGGTGGTGTGCGCCAGCGGCAGCTGCCAGCGGTAATAGTCGTCACCGCAGCGCAGGTTCCAGGCCGTCCAGGCGCGGTGGGCAATGCAGCGGTGCTGCTGCAACTGCTGCGGATGTTCGATCGGCGGATGCTGCGCCAGATAGGACGGCGCCGCCAACAAATAGCGCGGCGCATACCCGAGACGGCGACCGATCAGCGAAGAATCCTGCGGCTTGCCGGTGCGCAACGCGGCGTCGAAGCCTTCCTGCACCAGATCCACCATGGCATCGGACACCGACACCTCCAGCGAAACGTCCGGATACTGGCGCTGAAAATCCGCCGCCAGCCGCGCCACCAGGGTCGCCCCCAGCCCGGCGGGCGTCGAGATGCGCAGGCGGCCGCTCGGGTTATCGCGCAGCCGCTGCAGCGCCAGATCGGCCCGCTCGGCGGCGGACATCATCGCCTGACAATGTTCCAGATAGCGCTCACCGGCGAAGGTCAGGTTCAACTGGCGCGTAGTGCGATTGAGCAAGCGCAGCCCCAGCGTCTGTTCAAGCTGGCTGATGCGCTGGCTGACGCTGGACTTCGGCAGCCCGACGCGCTGCGCGGCGGCGGTGAAGCTGCCGCACTCCGCCACCAGCGCGAACAGCGCCATGTCCTGCAGCTGTTTGAATTCCATTGTTCACCTTAAACGAACACTCAGTTAGATATTGTCCATCTTATCACCCTACTGCCGCGGGTCTACACTGGGAGCATCATTTGAAAGGAGTACAATCATGTCGATAAAAGCCATTGCCGTAGACCCGCAGAACCCCGCCGGTTTCATCGAAATCTCACCGGAGATGCCGGTTCCCGGCCAGTACGATCTGCTGGTGGAAGTGAAAGCGGCGTCGGTCAATCCAGTGGACACCAAAGTGCACGCCGGTCTGCAGAAAAGCGGCCTGCAGCAGCCACGCGTCCTCGGCTGGGACGCCAGCGGCATCGTGGTGAGCGTGGGCTGCGGCGTCAGCGGCTTCAAGCCCGGCGATGAGGTGTGGTACGCCGGCGACATCACCCGTCCGGGTAGCAACAGCAGCCATCAGCTGATCGACTCACGCATCGCCGCGCACAAACCGCGCAGCCTGAACTGGGCCGAGTCCGCCGCCCTGCCGCTCACCGCCCTCACCGCCTGGGAGGCACTGTTCGAACACTTGAACATTCAGGACGCGCCCGAGCACAAGACGCTGCTGATCATCGGCGGCGCCGGCGGGGTCGGCTCGCTGGCCATTCCGCTGGCCGCATTGCGCAGCAAGGTGAAAGTGATCGCCACCGCCTCAAGGCCGGAGTCCGCCGCCTGGTGCCGTGAACGCGGCGCCGACCTGGTGGTGGACTACCGCGATCTGAAAGGCAACCTGGCGCAGCACGGCATCGAGCAGGTGGATTACATCCTATGCCTGAACGATACCGACGGTCACTGGCCGGCGATGGCCGAGCTGGTCGCGCCGCTGGGCCATATCTGCACCATCGTCGAGAACGCGCAGCCGTTGGATCAAAACGCGCTGAAGCTGAAAAGCGCCGCGCTGCACTGGGAATTCATGTTCACCCGCAGCATGTTCACCACCCCGGACATCGCGCAACAGGGCAAGATCCTGCAGCAGATGGCGCAGTTGCTGGACGAGGGCAAGCTGAGCACCACGCTGAGCGAAACCCTGCACGGGCTGTCGGTAGACACGCTGACCGCCGCGCATCGACAGCTGCTCGGCGGCCATATGCAAGGCAAGCTGGTTATCGCTTACTAAGTCTGAATCGCGGCGGCGCCCTGCGCCGCCGTTACTGCGGACGAACGAAGCCGACGCACAGCGTCTGCTCGTCGGCATGCGGATCGGCGCGGAAGGTCAGCGTCTGCTGCCAATCGAGGCGCATCTTCGGCCAGTGGGCCAACTCACCGCCGAAGTCGCTGTGCGCGCAGTCTTCACCCAACCGCCCAAACAGGGCGACGCCGTGCTGGGCAATCTGCGGATAGCTGATGTTGACGTTGTAGATATTCGGCCGCGTATGATTGGACCAGCGCGTAATGGTCTGCGGCCGTGAATCGGCGTACACCGTCATCCACTGCGACAGGTATTCGCCGCCGACGTAGCGTAGGTCGACGCCATACCGCTCCTGCCACAGCCGCTCCACCCCGGCGCTGAACGCCTTGATACCCACCATCTTCTGGCCGGCGTTGCGCACGTTGCCCAACATCACCGCGGCATACCCCAGATAGACCGCCAGCGCTGCGCACATCAGCCCGAGGGTCGCCGCGCGCAGTGAACGCACCGGCGGCTGACGCACGCAGCCAACCAGCAGCGCGGGCGCCAGCATGAAGAACGGCTGCAGCCATTCGGTCAACCGGCCGCCGACGTTGAAGGAGAACCAGAAAGTGATAATGCCAAGCGGCAACAGATAGATCCACAGCAGCACCCGCATCGGCAACGCCGATGGCCAGGCCAGCACCGCCCCGCTGCGCCGCAGGATCGCCCACAACACCAGCGACGGATAGAACACCAGCAGCAGCGACTGCAGCATGTCGAGGTTGAGCTGCATCTTGATCTGCGAATCCACCCATTTGAAGGCGGCAAAGTCGTGATTCCACAGCCAGAACACGTTCGGCAGCACCAGCGCCAGCCAGATCGCTACCGCCAGATAGAACTGCGGCTGCCGATAGCAGCGCCGAACCTGCGGCACGAACAGCGTCGACAGCGCCACGAAATAGACGAAGGCGAAGGTCGAGTATTTCGCCATCATCGCCAGGCCGGCCACCAACGCGAAGGCCGGCCACCAGTTGGCCGAACGCGAGATAGCCATGTGGAAGAACAGCGCCATCCACGGCCACAGCATCACCAACAGGTAGTTGTCGTTGTAGGGAATAATGTCGAAATTGATGATGCCGGACAGGTTGAGCGTCAGCAGCGCCATCCAGGCCAGCGAGGTGCTGCCGCTCAGGCGCCGCGCCAACAGCCAGACGCCCAACATGCCGATGGCGATGGCGATGAAGTGCCCGCCATACCAGTAAACGTTCAGCGGCAGCCACGAGAGCCAGATCGCCGGATGCATCGCCGCACCGACCAGCCACGGATTTTTCGGTGAGCCCCATTCGCCGTTGAGGCCCCAGTTGAGCGCCTCGACGGCGTCGTAAGGCAGGGTAGGATCGAGATGAACAGTCAGCAGCGTCCAGGCTGCGGCATAGCAGACCAACCAGAGAGCAAGTAAGCGATAAGACATGTCTTCTTCTGAGCGTTATTGTAAAGAAAACCTTAACGTAGTCGTTCTCGAATGAACCATGTTTAAACAAGCCGTTAAATGTGCGCCAGGGCGGCCGTTTCTGCCGCCGCGATCGCACATTACGCTAATTTCCCTCAGCCTGCGGCGTGGCGATGGGCGGGCGCGCTCAACCTGCCGGCATCCGCCGCCAGCAGCTGTTGCACCAGCTCGACGCAGCGCAGGAAACGCTCTTCGTAATCGCTGGATTCAACATGCACGTACTCGATGTTGTTGGCGCGCAGCATCTCCTCCAGCAGGCGCTGGAACGCCAGGCGATCGGCGCTGCTGCCGAGGCTGCGCAGGCCGTCCGCCACCCACGGCGTGTTGTTTTCCAGCAGGATCACCAGATCGAAACGGTATTCGTCGATCAGCGCCTGCACGAAGGGGTGTTCACGCCCTTCGTACTTTTTGCAAAACGCCTGCGTAGTCACGAAATCGGTATCGATAAACGCCACCTTGTTGGCGTACTTGACCGCGAAATCCACGTATTGCGCCTGCCCGAGGGCAATTTTGTCGTAATCGGAATACTGCAGCGCCATCTCGTCGCCGCCCAGGTGCGAGAACACGTAATCGCGGCCATATTCCCAGGCGCTGGTGGTGTTGAAGATGTTGGCCAGCTTGTTGACCAGCGTCGACTTGCCGCTCGACTCACCGCCGAGGATCGCCACGGTACGCACGAAGAACGGCTTCACCTCGGTCGGGATGTAGTCCCAATAACGGAACGGATCCTGACGGATCTGATTGCCGCTGATGTTCATGAACGAACGCTCGGGGTCGACCAAAATGGTTTCGATGCCCAGATGCTCGCGATACCGCGGCGCGTCCTGCGCTTCGCTGGAATAGATGAAGCTCGGCACGATGCCCTTCTGCTCCATAAAGGCCTTCATGCCATCGCTCCACACGTTCCAGCCGTGCGGATAGGGCTCGATGCCCTGCTCGTCGAACGAGTGGATATGGATGTTTTTCTGGTACTTGAAGGTCTGCAGCAGCCAGCGCAGGCGATCGCTGACCGTCGGCTGTTGCGACATCGAACTGTTCTCGAACAGCTCGCGATCGCGCGGCTCGTCATGGCACAAGATAACGTGCAGCTCGTCCACCTGGCTGCAGGCGCGCTGGATCAGATAGATGTGGCCGGTGTGCAGCGGGTAAAATTTACCAAACACCACGCCGACTTTAACCTCTTTACGCGGGAACTCCAGCCCGAGAAAACGGTGCAGCGCCTCGAGCTTTTGCGCGCTCGGGCTTTTGATCTTGTCGTTCAACAGCTGGCTGAGATAGCCTTTGGTCATGCCGCTGGCATCCGCCACCTGCTGCAAAGTACAGCCCTTTTGCTTGATGGACGTCTTCAGATAATCAAATTGCGGCATGGCCACCTCCGTTTAGTATGCTAAACAAAATAGCATATCTTTCTCGCCGTCGGCGACATTAATAAAACTCTTCCAGCACGTCCAGCGCGTCCGCCAGCTTCTTGACCCCGAACACCTGCATGTTGGCCGGCGGCTTCTTCGGCATGTTGCCGTGCGGCACGATGGCGCGCTTGAAGCCGTGCTTGGCCGCTTCGGAGATGCGCTCCTGGCCGCTCGGCACCGGGCGAATCTCCCCCGCCAACCCCACTTCGCCGAACACCACCAGATCGTTCGGCAGCGGGCGATCGCGCAGGCTCGAGACCAGCGACATCAGCAGCGCCAGATCGGCGCTGGTCTCGCTGACCTTTACCCCGCCGACCACGTTGACGAACACGTCCTGATCCGACATCTGCAGCCCGCCATGCCGGTGCAGCACCGCCAGCAGGATTGCCAACCGATTCTGCTCCAGGCCCACCGCCACGCGGCGCGGGTTGGACATCATCGAGTGATCCACCAGCGCCTGGATCTCCACCAGCAGCGGCCGGGTACCTTCCCACACCACCATCACCGAGCTGCCGGAAGTGACTTCATCACCGCGGCTAAGGAAGATTGCCGAAGGGTTGCTGACTTCGCGCAGCCCCTGTTCGGTCATGGCGAACACGCCCAGCTCGTTGACCGCGCCGAAGCGGTTCTTGTGGCTGCGCAGGGTACGGAAGCGGGAATCGGCGTCGCCGTCCAACAGCACCGAACAGTCGATGCAGTGTTCCAGCACTTTTGGCCCGGCCAGCGAGCCGTCTTTGGTAACGTGGCCGACCATGACGATCGCCACGCCGCGCGTCTTGGCGAAGCGCGTAAGGTAGGCGGCGGTTTCCCGCACCTGCGCCACGCTGCCCGGCGAAGACTGAATGTCCGCCATGTGCATCACCTGAATCGAGTCGATCACCATCAGCTTCGGCTGCTCCTGCTCGGCGATCAGGCAGATCTGCTCGATGCTGGTTTCCGACAGCATGTTCAGGCCGCCGGTCGGCAGCCCCAAACGGTGAGCGCGCATCGCCACCTGCTGCAGCGACTCCTCGCCGGTGACGTACAGGGTTTTCATCTGTTCAGACAGTTTGCACAGCACCTGCAGCAACAGGGTGCTCTTGCCGGCGCCGGGGTTGCCGCCGATCAGAATGGCGCTGCCGGGCACCACGCCACCGCCCAACACGCGGTCGAACTCGAGAAAGCCGGTGGTAAAGCGCGGCAGCGCCTCAAGGCTGATTTCCGACAGCTTCTGTACTTTGCTGACGCCGGCGTTGCCGGCATAGCCGCTGAGGCGATCGTTGCGCGCCGCGGCCGGCGACGCGGCCAAACGCACTTCCGTGATGGTGTTCCAGGCATGACAGGCGCTGCACTGCCCCTGCCAACGCGGATAGTCCGCCCCGCACTCATTGCACACAAATGCCCGTTTTGCCGCTTTTGCCACGTCTTACCTCAATCTTTCGTTATCGCACTTCGTGTTTCAGGCTGCCGGTGAGAATACACAGCACGCCCATCAGATCCGCATGCCGGATCGCCACCTGCGCTTTTTCATACACTTTCGGCTTGGCGTGGTAGGCGATGCCCAACCCCGCCGCCTGCATCATTTTCAAATCGTTGGCGCCGTCGCCGATGGCCACGGTCTGCGCCAGCGGGATCTCCAGCTTCTCCGCCAGCCGCAGCAGCGTATCGGCTTTGAACTGCGCGTCCACCACCGGCCCCAGCACTTCGCCGGTCAGCTTGCCGTCGCGGATCTCCAGCTCATTGGCTGCCGCCGCCACCAGCCGCAGCCGGTTGCGCAGGTATTCGGCGTAGTAGGTGAAACCGCCGGAGGCGATCGCCACATGCCAACCCATCGCCTGCAGCTTGCCCACCAGGCTGGTCAGCCCCGGCATCAGCGGCAGCTCGTCGCGCACCTGCTTGAGGATGTTGGCGTCGGCCCCTTTCAGCGTGCCGACGCGCTGGCGCAGGCTGGCGGTAAAGTCCAGTTCGCCGCGCATCGCGCGTTCGGTGACTTCCGCCACCTGTTCGCCGACGCCCGCCAGCTTGGCGATCTCATCGATGCACTCGATCTCGATCGCCGTCGAATCCATGTCCATCACCAGCAGCCCCGGCGTGCGCAGGTGCGGGATCTTGCCGAGCGGCGCCACGTCCAGTCCGCTCTCCGCCGCCAGCAGCTTGGCGCGCGGCGTCAACGTGCCCGCCAGGCGCACCACCTGATAGTCGTCCACGCCCCAGGCGGTGACGATCACCATCGCCGCGCCCAGCTTGCGTTGGAATTGCGTAATGCGCGCCTTGTCCAGCTTCCTGCCATATAACAGCCACCCGGTATTGCCCGCCCGGTAGTCCAGCGGCATCACTTCGTCGCCGCTGAGCGAAAGGGGAAGACCCGGCCATTGAGAGATCTCCGCCGGAAGATCGCAATAGGTCAGACTGTTTGACATCATTGACTCCTGAATGGACAAAAACGCTGCATGATAAAACGACGCATCAAGCTATCCTATCGCCAGCGGTTCTGGCAACATAAAGTGTCCCCGATGCCCAAGGAACCTGCATGGCTCGCGCTAAACTGAAATTTCGCCTGCACCGCACCGCTATTATCCTGATTTGCCTGGCTTTGCTGGTGCTGCTGATGCAGGGCGCCTCTTATTTTAGCCTGAGTCACCAAATGGCGCGATCCGAGCAGGTTGAAGAGCTGGCGCAGACGCTGACCAAACAGGTCGCCTACAGCCTGGCGCCGCTGCTGGACGACGACGGCAACACCCCGCGCATCGACGCCATCCTCAAGCAGCTCACCGATCACAGCCGCATTCTCGACGTCAGCGTGTATCAGCAGGATGGCACGCTGGTCTCCCACGCCGGGGAACAGATAAGTATACGCGATCGCCTGTCGCTCGACGGCAAGCGCGCCGGCAGCTATTTCAACCATCAGTTGGTCGAATCCATTCAGGGCAAAGACGGCCCGATCGGCTTTATCCGCATCACCCTCGACACCCACGTGCTGGCGACCGAATCCAAGCAGGTGGACAACACCACCAACCTGCTGCGCCTGATGATCCTGCTGGCGCTGGCGATCGGCATCATTCTGGCGCGCACCCTGCTGCAACACCGCCGCAGCCGCTGGCAGCAGTCGCCGTACCTGTTGACCGCCAACACGCCCTTGGCAGAAGGCAATACGGTGGAAGATGACGAAGAGGATGCGCCGGAGAAAAAACAGGAAGCGCCGAAGAAGGAGTAACTCAGGCCAGGCGCTGAATGCGCTCGTGCAGCTTCTGCAGTTGCACCAACATTTGCTCGGCAATCGCCCGGAACGCCTCGCTGATGTCGTCATGTTGCGCCGTTTGCCGCCAGAACTCGAGAGCCAATCGCTCCGCTTGCCGCCAGACGGCGCCGCTCACCTCGTTGCTCAAACGGATCTCCACCGCGTCGTGGCGCAGATTACCGCTGCTTGCCGGGGCAAAAGCCATCGGCAACATATCATACAAAGGCGCCAACATGACCGGCCGCTGGGTTATCCGCAAGAACGACAGGTTGCCTTGGTGCATATCGCTATTGGCGATCAACCGGCCAAAGGCCCAATACAGGGCAATCCGTTGGTAGGCAGAGTGATTGATCACCCCTTGCTGTAATAGCCTCTCGGCGGCCACGACCCAGTTGGCATGGCCGCTGCCGCTGAACTCGGCATCCAACGCCTCCAGCGACACCATCGCTACCCGCCCTTCTTCAGCGATGCGATCAAAGCGCTCAATCTCTAAAAAGCATTGCCGGTCGGCACCGAACAGGATTTGCGCCGATGCGGCAGGCAATCCCGCAGCGGCGACCGTCTGCAACGCCAGCGACTCGGCGATCAGCAAATCGCTCCAGCGCTGTGCAATGACATGCGTCGGCGCCAGGCTGAACTTCACCAAAACATGCGCGCGGCGCCCAGACGCCAGCTCAGCATAGGCGGCAAATTTGGGCTGCTCGCCACCGGCGGAAGAGCCCACCAGTTCCCCGGCCAGCGCCTGGACAGACAATGCGGCGTAACGCTCGGCTTTATCTTCCACCGTGATGGCGAGGGCAGTATCCCGCATTAACCAGCGCTGATAGCTATCGGCACCAGGCAGCAGATCGCCGGTCATGTCTTCGCCATAACGGCAGAGCGCCAACAAGCGTTGGCCTTCATCCCATCGCCGCACATCCTCCGGCAAATTCAACTCGCGCGCCGCTGCTTTTCCCCAGGCTCGCCCGAGAAAGCCAATCGGCCGCAGGTCGTTCAAATACCATGGCATACCATCATAGAGCTGCCACTCTCCGCTGCGCTCATCGCACACCGCACAGTTATCGGCAGGATACAGCGGGCAAAGCGTGGCAAACAGGTGCGCCTTACCCCGTTCATCAACCCGATACATCGGAAACTGCCTCTCACCGCCGATCCCGCGCCGCAATACATAGCGCGTCGCCTTACCTTTACCAAGGATCAATACCGCGCCCGCCAGTTCGCGGATACGGCGCGATAGCGTCGGCTGGCTGATGCCTAACGCTTCTGTCAGTTGACGAGCCGTAGCCGGCCCATGGCGCAAAACTTGTTCAACGGTGATCATCAGATGAATAGATTGGTGAATAGATTGATAGAGGAAGTAATAGCGTTAAACGGCAGAAAGGTAAAGCGTTAGCCAAAACTGGCCAAGCGGAATGAATAGATTGACGGGCGGGCGCCATGATGACGCCCGCCGGGGTATTACGCTTTGTCGCCCAGCAGCACGGATTCCAGCGCGATAACGATCATTTCGTTAAAGGTGGTCTGGCGTTCCGCCGCCGTGGTCGCTTCGTGACGCAGGATGTGGTCGGACACGGTGCAGATGGTCAGCGCCTTGCAGCCGAACTCTTCGTACAGCTCCGCCGCCACGCCGTAGATGCCGGCCGCTTCCATTTCCACGCCCAGGATGCCGTACTTCTTCATCACCTGGAACATGTCCGGATCCGGGGTGTAGAACAGATCGGCGGAGAAGATGTTGCCCACGCGCGCCGGGATGCCCTGCGCCGCCGCCGCGTCGACCGCGTTGCGCACCATGTCGAAGTCGGCGATTGCCGCGAAGTCGTTGTCCTTGAAGCGCAGGCGGTTCACCTTGGAGTCGGTGCACGCGCCCATGCCGATCACCACGTCACGCAGTTTGATATCGTCACGCACCGCGCCGCAGGAACCGACGCGAATGATCTTCTTCACGCCGAATTCGGCAATCAGCTCGCGCGCATAGATGGAGCAGGACGGGATGCCCATGCCGTGGCCCATTACGGAGATGCGACGGCCTTTGTAGGTGCCGGTGAAGCCCAACATGCCGCGCACGTTGTTCACTTCCACCGCGCCTTCCAGGAAGGTTTCGGCGATGTATTTTGCACGCAGCGGATCGCCCGGCATCAGTACTACGTCAGCGAAATCACCCATCTCAGCATTAATGTGCGGCGTAGCCATAATTTTCTTCCTTTAGAAATCTTATTTAATAAAAACGTCAAACATCTAAGCCTTGAATGTCGAGTTGCAGCCAGGCAGCTAGCGGGTGAATCCCCAGGAGCTTACTTGAGTAAGTGACTGGGGTTCACGCGTGAAGCTAACAACGCTGCGGCTTGAAAGACAGGGCTTAGAACAGGGTCTTACCGTAATCCATCGGCGACAGGCCAAAGTAATTGGCGACGGTCTGGCCGATGTCGGCGAAAGTCTCGCGGTGGCCCAGCGAGCCCGGCTTCACTTTCGGGCCGTAAACCAGCACCGGGATGTGCTCGCGGGTATGGTCGGTGCCCGGCCAGGTCGGGTCGCAGCCGTGGTCGGCGGTGAAGATGATGATGTCTTCGTCTTTCACCAGCTTCAGCAGCTCCGGCAGGCGGCGATCGAACAGCTCCAGCGCGGCGGCGTAGCCGGCCACGTCACGGCGGTGACCATAGGAGGAGTCGAAGTCCACGAAGTTGGTGAACACAATGGTGTTGTCGCCGGCCTTTTCCATTTCAATCAGGGTCGCGTCGAACAGCGCATCGATACCGGTCGCCTTCACCTTCTTGGTGATGCCGACGTTGGCGTAGATGTCGGCGATTTTACCGATCGACACCACTTCGCCGCCCTTCTCGTCCACCAGCTTTTTCAGCACGGTCGGCGCCGGCGGCTCTACCGCCAGATCGTGACGGTTGCCGGTGCGCTGGAAGTTGCCCGGCTTATCGCCGACGAACGGACGCGCAATCACGCGACCGATGTTGTAACCGCCTTCGGTCAGCTCTTCACGTGCGATTTCGCACAGCTCATACAGGCGATCCAGGCCGAAGGTTTCTTCATGGCAGGCGATCTGGAACACCGAGTCGGCGGAGGTGTAGAAAATCGGCTTGCCGGTTTTCATGTGCTCTTCACCCAACTGATCGAGGATCACGGTGCCGGACGAGTGG
This sequence comes from Serratia montpellierensis, assembly GCF_020858655.1. NCBI lineage: Bacteria > Pseudomonadati > Pseudomonadota > Gammaproteobacteria > Enterobacterales > Yersiniaceae > Serratia > Serratia montpellierensis. The sequence continues at coordinate 353,133 of NZ_VOSN01000002.1, read as the reverse complement.
CAGTTGCCCAGGTAACCCGGCAGCTTGGCGCGCTCGACCAGCTTGTCCAGCAGCGCCTGCGGGAAGCTGTTGTGCTCTTCCGTGAAGTAGCCCCAGTCGAACAGCACCGGCACGCCGGCGATTTCCCAGTGGCCCGACGGCGTGTCTTTACCGGAAGAGAGCTCGCTGGCGTAAGCGTAAGCGCCGATGATGTCTGCATTGCGATCCAGCCCCTGCGGGAAGTTGCCGGTGGACTCTTCCGCCGCTTTGCCGAGGCCCAGACGGCTCAGGTTAGGCAGCGTCAGCGGGCCCTGGCGGCCCACGTTGGCCTCACCGCGCGCGCAAACTTCGGCAATGTGGCCCAGGGTGTCGGAACCCTGGTCGCCAAAACGTTCGGCGTCTTCGCTGGCACCGATACCGAAGGAGTCCAATACCATAATAAATGTACGTTTCATTTGTGCTCTCCTGCGTGTTCTCACGCTATTGCGACCGCAAAACTGCAATCGCCCTTATTCTCTAAATTTATACCCAATGGATTTCAAATTGTAGCTAGGCGGCTAGTGCGTGTATCCCCAGGAGCTTACTCAAGTAAGTGACTGGGGTGCACGCGTGCAGCCAACAACGCTACGGCTTGAAAGACGAGGGTCATCACGCTTGAGTGATGCGCTTATACACCACCGGCGTCGCTTCCGGCGCCTTGTCGCTCAGCGTCATTGCGCTGCGCACCGCATCGGCCGCCAGCTGCCAGCTCTCTTCATCGTTGGCGTGGATCATCGCCAGCGGTTGCTGGGTATCCACCTTATCGCCCAGGCGCGCCACCTCGGTCAGGCCAACGCTGTAATCGATGGTGTCGCTCGCCCGGCGGCGGCCGCCGCCCAGCGAAACCACCGCCATGCCCAGCGCGCGGGTATCCATAGCGCTGATGATGCCCGGGGTTTCAGCATACACCGGCTTGCTCAGCGTTGCCGCCGGCAGATAGCTATCGTAGCGTTCGACGAAGTCTATCGGCCCTTGCTGCGCCGCCACCATGCGGCCAAACACCTCCGCCGCCTTGCCGTTGTCCAGCACCGCCTGCAGTTTGGCGCGCGCGTCGGCCTCGTCTTGCGCCAGGCCGCCGGACAGCAGCATCTCCACGCACAGCGCCAGCGTCACTTCCAGCAAGCGCGGGTTGCGGTATTCGCCGGTCAGGAAGCGCACCGCTTCGCGCACTTCCACCGCGTTGCCGGCGCTGGAGGCCAGCACCTGGTTCATGTCGGTCAGCAGCGCGGTGGTCTTGCAGCCCGCGCCGTTGGCCACGCCGACGATCGCCTGCGCCAAATCTTGCGACAGGGCATAGGTCGGCATAAAGGCGCCGGAGCCAACCTTCACGTCCATCACCAGCGCATCCAGCCCTTCCGCCAGCTTCTTGGCCAGAATAGAGGCGGTGATCAGCGGGATCGAATCCACGGTGGCGGTGATGTCGCGGGTGGCGTAGAAACGTTTGTCCGCCGGCGCCAGCGAGCTGGTCTGGCCGATGATCGCCACGCCGACGTCCTGAATGATTTTGCGGAAGGCGTTATCGTCCGGGAAAATATTGAAGCCCGGAATGGCTTCCAGCTTGTCCAACGTACCGCCGGTATGCCCCAGGCCGCGGCCGGAGATCATCGGCACATAGCCGCCGCAGGCCGCCACCATCGGGCCAAGCATCAGCGAGGTCACGTCGCCCACGCCGCCGGTCGAATGTTTGTCGACGATCGGGCCGTTCAGCGCCAGACTCTTCCAGTCCAGCACGGTGCCGGAATCGCGCATCGCCATGGTGAGCGCCACGCGCTCCGGCATGCTCATGTCATGGAAATAAATGGTCATCGCCAGCGCGGCGATCTGCCCTTCCGACACCACGTTGTCGCGAATGCCGTTGATGAAAAAGCGGATTTCCGCTTCGCTTAACGGCTGGCCGTCGCGTTTCTTACGAATAATTTCTTGAGCCAGGAACAAGGCATCCCCCTGTGTCGCCGAGAGTCGGTGCAGACGGGCGCGCCTGGCGCCCGCCAACGAAATCGATCAGTAGCCGCCGCCGGCGGTCTGGGTCTGGTGGCCCAGCGTGGTCAGCAAGCTGGCCAACAGGCTGGAAGCGCCAAAGCGGAAATGCCGCGCGTCGGCCCAGCCTTCGCCCAGAATACGATCGGCAAGTTGCAGATAATGCAGCGCGTCTTCCGCAGTGCGCACGCCGCCGGCCGGCTTGAAGCCCACCGTCTTCGCCACGCCCATATCGCGGATCACCGACATCATCAGCTCGGCGCTCTCCAAGGTGGCGTTGACCGGCACCTTGCCGGTGGAGGTCTTGATAAAGTCCGCACCAGCCTTGATGGCGATCTCGGACGCTTTGCGGATCAGGTCGGCCTGCTTCAGCTCACCGGTTTCGATAATCACTTTCAGCAGCACGTTGGCCGCCTGACAAGCCTGCTTGCACTGTTTCACCAGTTCGAAGCCGATCTGTTCGTTGCCGGCGATCAGCGCGCGGTAAGGGAACACCACGTCCACTTCATCCGCACCATAGGCGATGGCCGCGCGGGTTTCCGCCAGCGCGATGTCGATATCGTCGTTGCCATGCGGGAAGTTGGTCACGGTGGCGATACGGATGTCCGGCGTGCCTTGCTCACGCAACGCCTTGCGCGCTACCGGGATAAAACGCGGATAGATGCAGATGGCCGCCGTGTGGCCGGCCGGGCTGTTGGCCTGACGACAGAGGGCGATCACTTTCTCGTCGGTGTCATCATCATTCAGCGTGGTTAAATCCATCAGGTTCAGCGCACGTTGCGCTGCTGCGGTTAATTCGGTCATAAAACTCTCCAACTGAGTACCTGGGTGTTGGCGAGCGGACTTGGTTCCATGAAGATAGCGCTGGGGAACGCCGTTCCCGCGGCGGCAACTGAGATCCTTCTCACCGCACATGGCCACCCGCCTTGCGGCCGGCCAGTAATAGCTATTTGAACACGAATGCCGAGGGCGATTCGCGTTCATCATCACACTATATGAAATAGCACTGTAACAGACCGGAATTATATGTGAAGAGCATCACAAAATAACGCGATATCGTTCACAAATTCGCTAAAGAAGCGGCTGAAGATCGCGGGTGCGGCAAGCACCCGCGTTGCTTAGAGTATAGGCAGAGTCCCGCGATCGGTCGCGCCGTCGCGGGCTCAGGGATGGCTTACAGCGCCAGGAAGAAACCGGCGATGGTGGCGCTCATCAGGTTGGACAGCGTGCCCGCCGCCACGGCCTTCAGACCGAAGCGCGCGATGTCATGGCGACGGTTGGGCGCCATGCTCCCCAAACCGCCCAGCAGGATCGCCACCGAAGAGAGGTTGGCGAAGCCGCACAGCGCAAAGGAGATGATCGCCTTGGTGTGCGTCGACAGCACCTGCAGGCCTTCCGCCGCCACCACGTCGTCCGGGCGCAGATAGGCGCCGAAGTTCATGTAGGCGACGAACTCGTTGACGATGATCTTCTGGCCGATAAACGAACCGGCGGTCATCGCTTCGCTCCACGGCACGCCGATCAGGAAGGCGATCGGTGAGAACACCCAACCGAGGATCAGTTCAAGCGACAGCTGCGGATAATCGAACCAGCCGCCGATACCGCCGAGAATGCCGTTAAGCAAGGCGATCAGCGCGATAAACGCCAACAGCATCGCACCGACGTTCAGCGCCAGCTGCATGCCGGAGGCTGCCCCGGAAGCCGCCGCGTCGATCACGTTGGCCGGACGCTCTTCTTCGGCGATCAGTTTCATCGCATCGTCTTTATCGTGGGTCTGCTCGGTTTCCGGCACCATCAGCTTGGCGAACAGCAGCCCGCCCGGCGCGGCCATGAAGGACGCGGCGATCAGGTATTCCAGCGGCACGCCCATCTGCGCGTACCCCGCCAATACCGAACCGGCTACCGAGGCCAGGCCGCCGCACATCACGGCGAACAATTCTGACTGGCTCATGGTGGCGATATACGGGCGCACCACCAGCGGCGCTTCGGTCTGGCCAACGAAAATGTTGGCGGTCGCCGACAGCGATTCGGTGCGCGAGGTGCCCAGCAGCTTGTGCAAGCCGCCACCCAGAACGCGGATCACCAATTGCATGATGCCGAGGTAGTACAGCACCGCAATCAGCGAGGAGAAGAACACGATCACCGGCAGAACGCGCAGCGCGAACACGAAGCCGCCGCCGCCGAACACCTCGAACATCTTGTCGGACACCAGCCCGCCAAAAATGAACGAAATGCCCTGATTGCCGTAGGCGATAACGTTTGCCACACCGTTAGACATACTGCCGAGGATGCTGCGGCCCAGCGGCACATACAGTACCAGCGCGCCGATGCCGATCTGAATGATGAACGCCCACACGACGGTGCGCAGTTTGATGGCCCGGCGGTTGCTGGAGAGCAGCACCGCAATGGCGATCAGCACCGCCATGCCGACCAGACTCATGATGAGTTGCATGCAAAGTTTCCCTGTTGCAAAAAATAAAGTACATCCCTGCTCATGAAGAGAGGTCTGCTATTGGAGTGTTTCGGGGGGGATTATACTGAGCGAGGTCACCCTCGCACCGATTTATGTCACAAATGTATACAACGAGACGCAAATGAAAATCTTATAACGTGACGTAAGTCACGTTATGTTGACCTCAATTTGGCATGGCGAACAGCGTTTGGGTATTGCGTTGCAGGTGGGCGGCGATCTCGTCGGCCGGTTCCGGCCGCAGTTCACACAGCGTTTGAAACACCTCGGCGGCGCGTTCGGGGCGATTCGGCTGCCCCTGATAGCCGGCCAGCGGCATGTCCGGCGCATCGGTCTCCAGCAGCAGCGCCTCGAGCGGCAACTGCGCCATCACGCCGCGCGTTTTCTGCGCCCGCTCATAGGTGATGGTGCCGCCCACGCCGATGTAATAGCCGAGGCGGATAAAGGCCTGCGCCTGCGACAGGCTGCCGGCGAAGCCGTGCACCACGCCGCGACGCGGCAGCTGCATGCGCCGCAGCGCCGCGGCCAGCTGATCGTGGGTGCGGCGCGAATGCAGGATCACCGGCAGGTCATGCCGTTTCGCCAGCTTCAGCTGGGCCAGCAGCACGCTTTGCTGGCGCTCGAACTGTGGGTTGTCCATATACAGATCGAGCCCGATCTCCCCCACCGCCACCAGCTTGTGCGGCCGTTCGGCCAACAGCGCCGCCAGCTGTTCCAGCTGCGGCTCATGATGCTGCGCGATATACAGCGGGTGCAGACCCAGCGCGGCGAACAGCGGCGCGTGATCCTGCGCCAGCCGCAGCACCCGGGCGAAGTGATCGGCGGTGACCGTCGGGACGATGATGCGCTGTACGCCGGCGCTTGCCGCCCGCGTCAGGCTCTCGGCCTCATGCCCGGTAAAAGGTGGAAAATCGAAATGGCAGTGAGTATCGGTAAAGGCGTAACTCACAGCGCGCCCCCTTCACCCGGCGGCAAATCGCCCGGCAGAATGATCTTCGGCGCCGCCACCGCGGCCTCCGGCTGCGCACCCAGCTCGGGCGGCATGGCGATATCGGTCACGATCGGCGAAGGCATTCTGACGTTCTCCGGCTGGATCAGACGGCGCGACAGCGCTTTTTTCACCTTCATGCCGTCCGGCTCCGGCTGCGCCATCCACTGGCCGACGGTGGCCAGGAAGTAGCGGCCGCAGCGGCGTCCCAGGTGATAATCCTGATTGAGCGACCCCAGTCGGCTGCCCAGCGCATTGCTGGCCAGCGGCTTCGGCGGAAAGATTTCGAAGATCCGCAGCTTGCCCGGCGGCTTCTCGATAAAGCGCTGGATGCGGTGATAGCTTTGCTCGTGATGCTGCAGGATGCGCACCATCTGCTGCAGGCTGCTGTCGCTCAGCCAGTGCTCCATGCGCTTCATCCACTGCGGGGTGTAGTACATCTGCGAAGGCACGGTGCGGATCACCACGATGGTGTCGGCGCCACGGCGATAGGCCTCTTCCACCGGAATAGCATCGCTGATGCCGCCGTCCTGATAGCTGACGCCGTCCAACTCTACGCCCTGGCGATAAAAACCGGGAATGGCGCTGGACGCTTTAATGGCCGGCAGCCAGCGTTCGCGCTGCGCCGGCAGATAGGTCGGCTCAAAGTCATCGCTGCGGCAGGCGCACAGCAGGAATTCTCGCCCGTCGGTAAAGTGCTGTTCCGCCACGTCCATCGCCAGCGGCATCTGCGCCGCTGCCGTATCGACCAACCAATCGAGATCGATGAGATGCCCGCCGCGCACAAAGCGCAGCGGATTGAAGAATTGGGCAGAAGTGGTGTAACGGGTGATCACCCGACGTGCGTAACCCACCTGCCCGCAGATATAGGCGGACAGATTCTGGGCACCGGCCGACGTGCCGATCAGCAGATCGAAAGGGTTAAAGCCCGCACGCTGAAACTCGTCCAGCACGCCGGCGGTGAAAATGCCGCGCTGGCCGCCACCTTCGCAGACCAGCGCCATCTTGCCTGGCCGAAAGGGTTTAGACGACAGCGGTTCTATATTGCCGAGCGTGATGGGTATTCTGTATCCCAACTTGGCATCCTCAGTGAGACGTTTTCTCCGAGGATACCGCGTCTCGCTCTCTTCCGTAATCCTCTTGCAGTACGCCGGCGAGGAAATCATTGCTGCCGGCCAGCCAGGCATAATCGCTGCCGGACCATTCTGCCCACGCCTGCCATACCTGGCCTTTCAGCTGTTTCCAGCGCCCGACGATGATGTCGCTGTTCATGGCCGGCCCTCCCCGACGTGAGAAAAGGAGTTAAGCTTTGTTACAGTTTACGGGAAAATGCCTGCCGGCTAAGGGCGCCGGCGGCCGGTGAACAGGCTGACCAGGAACAGGATGATGCCGACAACGAACACGATTTTAGCCGCCCAGGCAGCGGTGCCCGCCAACGAACCGAACCCCAGCGCCGCAGCGATAAGCGCGATGACTAAAAAGATAATGCCCCAACGAAACATAAGCTTCTCCTTACCATTGTGAAAAAATTCGCTGCCATCTACCACCCCAACAACGGGACGTCGACGGCAAATCAGTTTCTTTTTTTGGTGTTACATGCCGGGCCGCCTTCACGGCCCGACAGATGCGGCTTGTTGTTGCTTGTTACGGGCGCCTGGCGGAATTACTGCTTGACCACCAGGTCGTTTTTCACGCTTTTCACGCCGTCGATGGCCTTGGCGATGCTTTCGGCACGTTCAGACTGCGCCTGCGTTTTCACCTCACCGGAAAGCTGCACCACACCATCGGTGGTTTCCACTTTCACATTGCGCGACGGCACGATGTCATCGGCCAGCAGCTTGGCTTTCAGCTCGCTGGTGGTGGCGGTGTCGCCTGCATACGATTTGATCGATTGGTTGGCTTCATCTTTCACATGCAGCTTGTCGCTGACGGTCTTGACGCCTTCCACCTTACCGGCGACCGCGACCGCATGCTCCGCCTGCGCCTGGCTGCCGACGAACCCGCTCAGGGTCACGGTGCCTTTTTCGGTTTTCACCGAAATGTCAGTGCTTTTGATGCTCTTATCGTCCACCAACGCACTTTTAACTTTAGCCGTTATCGCGCTGTCATCCATGTAACCGTCAACTTTTTTCATGGAGCTATCGATTTTGGCACCGGCACTATCCGCGGCGTTAGACGCCTTGTTGAGCAGGCTGTCTTCGGCCAGCGCACTGCCGCTTACCAAAACAGAACCCAATACGACAGCCATCAGCGAGTGTGCAAATTTGGTCTTTTTCATCGATCTCTTCCTTTTGTTGGGGGCCCGCAGCGCCAGAGCGCCGGAACCCTGCGGCCACCTTCACGCGGCCTTCTCGGTAAATACTTCATCATCGCTATACGATTAAGCGTTCACGACAGGAGTATTGCAACGGCCGTGCCAACTCAAAAAACACTTTAAAAATCAAAGAAAAAAATCCAGAAGTCGGATTTTTAGCCAAAAAACTGTCGTCTATTGGCGACAGGCTAAGTTACACAAAACTGAAATATAGCTATCTCATTGATATTTAAAGATACTGACTGTCTCCTATCGGCAACACATCAGAATAACTCACCAAACAAGCAACGTATTACAGTGATTTACTCTCAAGCAATGTGCGGACATCTCGTTAAAGATAGACCATCAGACGGAAAACGCAGGCCGAACGAACATCGCCTGGCGATAACGGTTTGCAGGATAAAATATGAGGAAGATTTATTAATTATCGCAGTGAGGATAGGAGAAGCATGCAGGGCGCACTGGGCGCCCTGCAGAATTATCAGTGTTCGCGGGTTTTGCGGAAGGTCACGTCAGGATAGCGTTCCTGCGTCAGGTTGAGGTTCACCATGGTCGGCGCGATGTAGGACAGGTTGTCCCCCCCGTCCAGTGCCAGGTTGAGCTCGTTCTTGCGCTTGAACTCTTCGAACTTCTTCACATCGCCGCACTCGACCCAACGCGCGGTCGACACGTTGACCGACTCGTACAACGCTTCCACGTTGTACTCGCTCTTCAACCGCGCCACCACCACGTCGAACTGCAGCACACCGACTGCGCCGACGATCAGATCGTTGTTGGCAATCGGGCGGAACACCTGCACCGCGCCCTCTTCGGACAGCTGTACCAGCCCCTTCAGCAGCTGTTTCTGCTTCAGCGGATCGCGCAGGCGAATGCGGCGGAACAGTTCCGGCGCGAAGTTCGGGATGCCGGTGAACTTCATGTCTTCACCCTGGGTGAAGGTATCGCCGATCTGAATGGTGCCGTGGTTGTGCAGGCCGATGATGTCGCCCGGGTAGGCTTCTTCCACGTGCGAACGGTCGCCGGCCATAAAGGTCAGCGCGTCGGAGATCACCACGTCTTTGCCGGTGCGCACCTGGCGCAGCTTCATGCCCTTCTCGTAGCGGCCGGACACCACGCGCATAAAGGCCACGCGGTCGCGGTGTTTCGGATCCATGTTGGCCTGGATCTTGAACACGAAGCCGGTGAATTTCTCTTCCGCCGCCGTCACTTCACGGGTGTCGGTTTTACGCGGCATCGGCGCCGGCGCCCAGGCCACCAGGCCGTCCAGCATGTGATCCACGCCGAAGTTACCGAGTGCGGTACCGAAGAACACCGGGGTCAGCTCGCCGCTCAGGAAGGCCTCCTGATCGAACTCGTGGGAAGCGCCCTGCACCAGCTCCAGCTCATCGCGCAGCTGCGCCGCCAGATCTTCACCCACCGCCGCATCCAGCTCCGGGTTGTTCAGGCCTTTGACGATGCGCACTTCCTGGATGGTGTGGCCTTTACCGGTCTGGTACAGGTAAGTTTCATCCTTGTACAGGTGGTAAACGCCCTTGAACAGCTTGCCGCAGCCGATCGGCCAGGTGATAGGCGAGCAGGCGATCTTCAGTTCGCGCTCGACTTCATCCATCACTTCCATCGGATCGCGGATGTCGCGGTCCAGTTTGTTCATGAAGGTCAGGATCGGCGTGTCGCGCAGACGGGTAACTTCCATCAGCTTACGGGTACGATCCTCAACGCCCTTGGCGGCGTCGATCACCATCAGACAGCAGTCGACGGCGGTCAGGGTGCGATAAGTATCTTCGGAGAAGTCTTCGTGCCCCGGGGTGTCCAGCAGGTTGACCAGGCTGTCGCGGTACGGGAACTGCATCACGGAGGTGGTGATCGAGATCCCACGCTGCTTTTCCATTTCCATCCAGTCGGATTTGGCGTGCTGGCTGGAGCCACGGCCTTTTACCGTACCGGCAGTCTGGATCGCCTGTCCGAACAGCAGCACTTTTTCGGTAATGGTGGTTTTACCGGCATCGGGGTGCGAGATGATGGCGAAAGTTCTTCTTTTGGAGACTTCGCGGGCAAATTCACTAGGAGACATGGTTTTCAGGTTCTACGGTTAGTCCGCCCTGCGACATCATCAGAACGCGCCGATCGCGGCGCCGGGCAAAGCGGTGAATAAAAGATAACAGCCGGGCATTTTCGCCGATTTGCCAACCGGTGACAATCAATGGATCCGATTTCCCGCTAACGCAGGCGGAAATCGGGAGACAAAGCGGCCCAATGCCGGCGCAATACCGATTTGTGATCGTCCGCCATCGGCAGCTCTTCCAATAAGGCCGGCCACAAATTTCGCGCCTTGTCGATGGCATCCACCAGGTGCACCCGTATCGCAGACCAGGGAATATCGACCCGCTCAGCCCAGCGCTCGAAGGTTTGCATTGAGATCCTATCCCAGCGCTTTTCCTTCGCCATATTGAGCGCAGCCTCAGACTCACCAGGAATATAAGCCAACGTAGTGACGATGTCATAAGCGGGAGAAAGCCGAATATCAGTCTGGTTTGGATAGAACATGGACCAATTTTTTACGTGCGCATCGCCATTGGCGAGCAAAATATTCGCCAACAGACGGCGCGCCATTTGCTGCACATCCGCTAAAGATTCACTGCCATACTCATAGAGATAAGCCGCTATTTGATCGTAATTTTTGCCGCGGTATTTATCGTGCGCGTAAATCTCGAATATCTGGGCAAAATCTTCTGTATGCACTCGCCCGCTTTCGCTGCGGTCAAAACGACGGATGGCATAAGCATAGGGTTCATCCGCCAAGCGAATATCAGGCAAGTGTTCAAGTCTTGTCAGTTCAACCAGCTCAATATCAGGAATATCCACGCCGATGGCTTGCGCCAAACGCATTGCCGTATATTCATTTTCAGGGAGATGACGATGAACCGTTGAAGGCGTTTTAATGATCCAGCTATCAGCGCCCACCTGAGAAGAAATGTTGAAGCGGCCCTCTTTACGCACAGAGGAAAATTTCATTTGTACCCCTGCCAGAGAAAACTTTTGCGCCTCCATCCCAACATCAATTTGCACGGCTTCCAACTCGCCGCGCGACGTTAACGCCCAGGCGGGTATGTCACTGGCAGCCAGCGGCCGTGCTTCAAGCGCTCCCGGCAAGTTTCCACCGGCCCAGGCAATTAAAGGAAACTCCTCATTCACATGGGCTTTCAATGACTGAGCCACCCAAGCGCGCAGTGCGCCTTCGGGTAACAAGTTGGATAAAACGGGCGGCAGACGCTGCGATGACTGTAAAACTTGCTCAAGATACCCCGCGTGCGCCTTCTGCCTGAGCGTAAACAAAGGACGAACACGCTCCGGCAAAGCGAGGTAGTGTGGATCAAACGTCAGGATGTTTCTGCCGCCGCTGTAATGCGCCAGCACGCCAACACGCACGCCATGCAATATCAAGGCTAATGCCTGTACCGATTCAACCTGTCGCAGCCCTTTCATCAGCTAGTCCTCGAGATCTTTCAGTTTTTTTTCAAAACCCTGCGGCTTACCGACTTCCGGTGCGCTACTCACTTCCTGTTGCAGCAGGCACTCCACATCACGGGCAGACTTTTTTGGCACGATGACATATTCCAAATTCATCGCCGCCAATATGCGTAGCAACGTGCTTACCCGCATATCGCTCCCCGCTTCAATACGCTGATATTGCTGTTGGGTCATGCCAATCTTCATTAAAAAGTCTTTTTGACTCCAACCCAACTCACTGCGTTTTTCTTTCAGCAACGCTGATACTTCGGATAATTTTCTCATCCGCGCCTCCAAACAACGCATTGATTGTCTCACCAGCAATAAACAACAAATTAGTTGTCGAGACAGTGAAAAACAACTTTTTTGATGTAAATTAATGAAGAAACAACTTTTTAGTTGTAAAAGGGAATGCAAACAATAAACAGGATGTTTTAGATTACGCCAGCGGCAGCGCCATCACGATCGCGTCTTCGCGGCCGTGGGCGCTCGGGTAATAATTGCGGCGCACGGTGACCTCGTTGAAACCGAGATCTTCATACAGTGCGATCGCCGCCTGGTTGGAAGCGCGCACCTCCAGCCACAGCGTAACCACGCCGCGGCTCTCCAGCTGTTCGATCACCGCGTTGAGCAGCAGGCGGCCAAAGCCCCGGCGCTGGTACTGCGGATGAATGGCGATGTTGAACAGCGTGGCTTCGTCCAGCACGATCTGCGTGATGGCGAACCCCGCCATCGCCCCGTCGGCGCTCAGCTTCAGGTTAAGGTAGCGATCGCCCTGATTGCTGGCGAAGGTGGTTTCCGACCAGGGAAAAGCGTGGCTGGCTTGCTCAATGGTGAAGGCCGTGGCCAGATCGGCCGCCGTCAGGGTAGAAATCGTGTTCATGATGACAAATCTGCTGCCAGAGGGCGCGTTTGGCCCCCGCGTCTTGGGAAAGCTCGGCCAGCGCCGGGCTGTGTAGCTGCGCGCCGGCGACCGCAAGCGGTTCCGCCACGCCCAGCCGCCAACTGTTGCATGCGGTCTCTTCAGACAGCATCGCCGCCTGTTCCGGTGTCAGGCTGTAAGTTTGCGCCGGCGTCAGCCCCAGGCTGCGCAGCACGTCGCAAAACAGCGGATCGTCGGGTGCGGGCAGCGTCTGCGCCACCACCAGCAGGCGCGCCTCGGGCGGCAGACTGACCGCCACTTCGCCCTGCAACACGCTCGGGCGGCGCAATGTCCACTGCGTAATACCCAGTTGTTGTAACAGCCAGTCGCGTTTTGATGCCATGCCGATTCCTACCCGTTGTGGTGCGCCATGCCTGCCATGCGCCGCGCTATGCTAACAAACCCGCGCAGCCCGCGCCAACAAACCCGTCGAACATATCGCCACAAAGCTCTATAATCCCCGGTCTCATTTCCAGGAGCCAATATCTGATGTCTGCATTAACCCCCGCCAGTGAAGTCATGCTGCGCCACAGTGATGAATTTATCGAACGCCGCGTGCTGTTTGCCGGCGACCTGCAGGACAGCCTGCCGGCCCAATTCGAGGCCGCGGACGTGCGCGTCCACACTCAGCATTACCATCACTGGCAGTTACTGAACCGGACGATGGGCGATAACGTGCAGTTCGGTTTGACCGTCGATCCCGCTTTCGTCGCCGACTGCGACACGCTGGTTTACTACTGGCCGAAGAGCAAGCAGGAAGCGCAATTCCAGCTGTGCAACATCCTGGCACTGTTGCCGGTAGCCGTGGACGTGTTCGTGGTCGGTGAAAACCGCAGCGGCGTGCGCAGCGCCGAGCCAACGCTGGAAGGCCATGCCACGCTGGTGAAAATCGACAGCGCGCGCCGCTGTGGCCTGTATCACGGCCGCCTGGACGCGCAGACCGAATTCGACCTGAACGACTGGTGGGACAGCTATCAGCTGCACGATCTGGAAGTGAAAACGCTGCCGGGCGTGTTCAGCCGCGACGGCCTGGACGTCGGCAGCTCACTGCTGCTGTCGACGCTGGAAAAACACATGAAAGGCAAGGTGCTGGACATCGGCTGCGGCGCCGGCGTGATGGCCTCGGTGATGGCCAAGCTGTCGCCGAAGGTAAAACTGACCCTCAGCGACGTCAACGCCGCCGCGGTGGAGTCCAGCCGCGCGACGCTGGCCGCCAACGGCATCGAAGGCGAAGTGATCGTCAGCAACGTTTACTCCGACATCACCGGCCGTTTCGACATGATCATCTCCAACCCGCCGTTCCACGACGGGCTGCAGACCAGCCTGACCGCCGCCGAGACCCTGATCCGCGGCGCGGTGAAGCACCTGCCGATCGGCGGCCGGCTGCGCATCGTCGCCAACGCCTTCCTGCCGTACCCGGACATTCTGGACGCCACCTTCGGCAGCCACGAAGTGCTGGCGCAGAACGGCCGCTTCAAGGTGTATCAGGCCACCGTCGGCCGCCCGCCGCGCGCGCCGAAGAAGAAATAATTCGCCGTTGGCGGAAAACGACAGAGCGCGGCCTGAGGCCGCGCTTTTTTTTAGCCGTTGATATAGGTCATCGACTCGGCGCCGTAGCGTTCGCCGGCCGCCGCACTCAGTGGGAACACCGCTTCGATCGCCGCCAGTTCGGCCGCGCTCAGCGTTATCTCCGCCGCCGCGACGTTCTCTTCCAGATAGCGACGGCGTTTGGTGCCGGGGATCGGCACGATGTGCGCACCCTGCGCCAACACCCAGGCCAGCGCCAGCTGTGAAGGCTTGACGCCCTTCTGCGCCGCCAGCTCCCCCACCTTCTCCACCAGCGCCAGGTTGCGGGCGAAGTTTTCCCCCTGGAAACGCGGGTTGCCGCGGCGGAAATCGTCCTCGGCCAGATCCTCCGGCCGCCGGATAGCGCCGGTGAGGAAACCGCGCCCTAACGGGCTGTAAGGCACAAAGCCGATCCCCAGTCGCTCACAGGCCGCCAGCACGCCCTGCTCGGCGTCGCGCGTCCACAGCGAATACTCGGTCTGCAGCGCCGTGATCGGATGTACCTTGTGCGCCCGCTCCAGCGTGGCCACCGACGCCTCGCTCAGGCCGATATGGCGGATCTTGCCTTCGCGGATCAGATCCGCCATCGTGCCGATGACGTCTTCGATCGGCACCTGCGGATCGACCCGGTGCTGATAATAAAGATCGATCTCCTCCACGCCCAAGCGCCGCAGGCTGCCCTCGACAGAGCGCCGGATATACTCGGGGCGGCTGCTGACGCCGCGCGCCGAAGGATCCGCCGGATCGCGCAGGATGCCGAACTTGGTGGCCAGGAACACCTGTTGCCGTTTGCCTTTGATCGCTTCCCCCACCAGCTCTTCGTTGGTGTGCGGGCCATACATGTCGGCGGTGTCGAGCAGCGTGACGCCCAGCTCCAGCGCCCGGTGCAGCGTGGCGATGGCTTCTTGCCGATCGGCACCGGTGGAGTAGAAGTCGCTCATGCCCATGCATCCCAGCCCCAGGGCGGAGACGACGGGACCGTGGGAACCCAGTTTACGTTGTTGCATTGTGCTGCCCTCATGCGGTGAATGGATAACGCAGCAAAGTCTGGTTGTTTACGCTACAAAGATAAATAATGCAGATTGCACATCACTGTTCAAAAATCACCAACAATCCGGAGTGGACATGGATCAGGTTCAAGCCATGCGCATTTTTACCCGCATCGTCGAACTGGGCAGCTTCAGTCGGGCGGCCGAACGCCTGCAGCTGCCGCGCGCCACGGTCAGCAACGCGTTAAAACGGCTGGAGCAGCGGCTTGGCGTGCGCCTGCTGATCCGCACCACCCGCCAGGTGCAGGTGACCAGCGAAGGCAGCCTCTACTATCAACGCTGCGTGCAGCTGCTGGGGGCGCTGGAGGAGGCGGACACGCTGTTCAGCCACCATAAGCTGCAGCCGTCCGGCAAGGTGCGCATCGATATGCCCCATTCGCTGGCGCGCCAGATCGTCATTCCGGCATTGGGCGACTTTTACCGGCGTTACCCCGACATCACCCTGGCGCTGGGCGCCAACGACACCCACGTCGATCTGCTGCGAGAAGGCGTTGACTGCGTGCTGCGCGCCTGGGAAACCGAAGACGACAGCCTGGTGGCGCGGCGCATCGTCCAGTTGCCGCAGGTCACCTGCGCTTCCCCCGCTTACCTGCAGGCCTGCGGCACGCCGCTCGACATCGATAGCCTGCAGCCGCATCGCGCGGTGGGGTATTTCTCCCTGGCCAGCAACCGCGATTATCCGCTGGAATTCTGCCGCGGCGGCAAGGTGGAACGGCGCGAACTCCCCGCCCGGCTGAGCGTCAGCGGCGCCGACGCCTACATCGCCGGCGCGCGGGCCGGCATGGGATTGATTCAGGCGGCGCGCTATTCGCTTGCCCCCTGGCTGGAACGGGGCGAACTGGTGGAAGTGTTGGCGGACACGCCGCCCCCGCCGATGCCGATTTACATCATGTATCCGCCCGGCCGTTTCCTGGCGCCACGGGTCAGGGTGTTGATTGATTGGCTGATTTGGCTGTTTGACCAGCAGAAAAACGGCGATATGGCTGTTTTTCCAGCAAACGCCCGCAAAGCGGGGAAATAACTGTTGACGTGTCCGCCAAAATCTCTAGAATTCGCCTCCGTGGTAACGTTACTCCGGTAATGTTTCTGGTACGCGAAGGTGGCGGAATTGGTAGACGCGCTAGCTTCAGGTGTTAGTGTCCTTACGGACGTGAGGGTTCAAGTCCCTCTCTTCGCACCAAGCTGGCGACGTAATATAAATCAAAGCAACAACATCGACT
>NZ_VOSN01000002.1:255303-337092 GCF_020858655.1 Serratia montpellierensis | reverse complement strand
AGGGTTCAAGTCCCTCTCTTCGCACCAATTGATGATCTCTCCGGTAGTGTCCTCGAAAAAATCCCAACGCATTGATGAACAACACGCCTAAGCGTGGTTTTGCCGTTTCCGGCGTTTACGTGAAGCTGAAGTTGAGGCTGATTGCCGCCAGGCCGCCCGCCAGCGCCATGCAGGAAGGCAGCAGCAGATAGTGACGCAGCCGGCTGTTGAACAGCATCACCAGCGTCGCCAACATCGCTATCACAATCAGGGTGCGTAACTGCATCATATTCAGATCGATCAAGGCCAACAGCGGCATCAGCGCGCACGGCAGCAAAACGCCCCAGGCGCTGGCCAAGCGATCGCCGAGGCACCAGCTGACGCCCCACAGTCCACACGCGGCAATCATGGCAGTAAGCATGACAACCCCCCTTTAAGTGATAATGATAACCAATATCATATAACACTTTTTTGGCCGCCGCATCATTTTCACTGCGGTGACCAAACCCAGATGACACCAGCATGAAAAAATGATAATTTGACATAAGAAAATTCCTAGTCCTGTTTGCATGATAATAATCACAATCCTCAACCATGCAATTCAAGTGGATATTCGCGCCAAAGGAATGCTTCTCAACCTTAATTATTCGACAGAACGACTTTGCAAAGAGTGACCTCCGTATGAACGCCCGTTCTTATCAGGAATTACTGAACAGCAAGCAGCGCCTGGCATTATTTCTTTTTCTGGTGATGAATGCCGCCTCTTCCGTATTTACGATATTGTTCCCTTTTAGGGATACGCCCGCATTTACCCTACCTTTATTATGTATACCGCTATTTTGTCTGGCGGCGGCGCTATTTTCCCTGCAAACGCCGCGGAAATACTTGTGCAAACTCAACCTGTTTTCCAGCGTGCTTGGCCTGCTGTGGGCCGCACATATTTACGTTAAAAGTCAATATTGCTTGTCGAATAACCAAGATTTTTTATTAATTAGTTTGTTCAGCATCTTTTTTATCAGCGCTATTTCTCTGACGGATAACTTTACCGCCTTTTGTTTACACGCCGTGCCTTCCGCAATGGTGATCCTGGCTTTAGACGGCATGCATAATACCCTGCGGATATTATTCACCACGCTATTACCTATTATCGCTTTCTCCATTCATCACCTGATGTTGAAACGCAGTGAAATCTTTACCCACGCGCTGGTGGCCAACCTGTATAACGAGCGGGACAAATTCAATAATTTGAGCATGCTCGATCCCCTGACCGGCCTTTATAACCGCCGCGGGCTGGAAAATAAGATCAATATGCTGCTCGAACCGCAAACCGGCCGCCACTACGTGCTGCTGCTGGATATCGACCACTTCAAGGTCTACAACGACAGCTACGGCCACGCCATGGGCGACCGGGCGCTGGTGCAGGTGGCGGTCGCCATTCGCGATGCGGTGCGTTCGCGCGACATCGTGGTGCGCTACGGCGGAGAAGAGTTTTTGGTACTGCTGACCAACGTGCACGAAGGCTACGCGGCGCAGCTGGCCGAACGGGTGCGCCAGCGGGTGGCGG
Source organism: Serratia montpellierensis (assembly GCF_020858655.1). Classification (NCBI taxonomy): domain Bacteria; kingdom Pseudomonadati; phylum Pseudomonadota; class Gammaproteobacteria; order Enterobacterales; family Yersiniaceae; genus Serratia; species Serratia montpellierensis. The sequence continues at coordinate 335,549 of NZ_VOSN01000002.1, read as the reverse complement.
AACTGAACATCCCGCACGGCGCCAGCCCGCAACACAGCGACACGCTGACGCTCAGTGCCGGCATCTCGGCCCTGGAAAAACTGGACGTCGAATCGGCGATCGGCGCAGCCGACGCCGCGCTCTATCTGGCGAAGCACAGCGGCCGCAACAATATCCAGCTGGCGCAAAACGTCCAGCCTGCGGCCATTCACCCTTAAGCCGGCGGCCGGTATTGAAACTCAGGCGGCGGTGAAACGCAGCCCGTTCAGCAACAGGTTCAAACTGGCCAAGGCCTGCTCCAGCGCGGCGTCTTTTTCCGGGTGATGGGCGACCCACAGCGCGGCATCCATCAGGCCGCCATTGAGCAAATGCGCCAGCGATTCCGGCTCGGCGACGGTGATGCGCCGCTGTGCCATCAACGCCTGCAATGCGCCCGTCATCCAGACAATGCACGCCAGCTTGCTGGCCTGCAGATATTCGGCCCCCAGCACCGAAGGTGAATCGCGCAACAGAATGCGCTGCGCTTGCGGCTCCGTCATCATGATCAAATACCCGCGACAACGCGCCGCAAACGCCTCCCAGTCATCCGCCGCACTCGCGGTAATGTCGGCCAGACGCGCATCCATTTCAGCGTCAATCGCCTTCACCACCGCCAGGAACAACCCCTTTTTATCGCCAAAATGGTGATAGAGCGCGCCGCGCGTCATGCCGGCTTGCGCGGTAAGTTCATCCATCACCGTCTCGGCATACCCCACGCTGCCAAACTGTCGGCGGGCCGCCGCCACCAGCTTTTGTCGGGTTTCTTCAATCATTTCGGTGCGCGCTTTACGTGCCATGGGTCCACTCCGCCTCGTTATTGATGACGTTATAATTGACATACGCCATGTATGTCAATTAACGTAACATACGTGGCGTATGTCAATGATGGACATTGAGCGAATACCGAGCCGCCAACATTCCGGAGCCCTTTCCATGGCAAATCCTTATTTCAAACTGTTCAACGCCCCGGGCAGCAAGGCGTTTTCCTCTGCCGGGCTGATCGCGCGCCTGCCGGTCTCGATGACCGGTATCGGCATCATCACCATGCTCTCGCAGGTACGCGGGTCCTATTGGTTGGCGGGCGCGGTGGCAGCGACGTTCGCCTTTTCCATGGCGCTGCTTGCGCCGCAAATCGCGCGCGCGGCGGATCGTCACGGCCAAAGCCGCGTGTTGCCGTATGCCACCGGGATCAGCGCGATCGCCCTGCTGCTGCTGTTGCTCTGCACCCACTATCGGGCACCGGACTGGACGCTGTTTGTCTTCGCCGCGCTCGCGGGCGGCATGCCCAGCATCTCCGCGATGGTCAGGGCCCGCTGGAGCGAAATTTATCGCGGCACGCCGCAGCTGCACACGGCATTTTCATTCGAGTCCGTATTGGACGAGGTGGCCTTTATCGTCGGCCCACCGATCGCCGTGGGGCTTAGCGTTTCACTCTTCCCAGAGGCCGGCCCTCTGGTGGCCGCGCTGCTTCTGGTGGCGGGCGTTGCGGCATTCGCCGCGCAAAAAAGCACCCAGCCCCCGGTTTACGCCCACAATAACCAGCGGCAGCGCGCCATCCTGACCATGCCGTCGATGCAGATCCTGGTGCTGGCGCTGATCGCCCTCGGCACCATCGTCGGCACCGTGGACGTCATCAGCGTGGCCTTCGCCGAGCAGCAAGGGCAGCCGGCCGCCGCCAGCATCGTACTGTCGGTTTACGCGTTCGGCTCCTGCCTGGCCGGGCTGATTTTCGGCGCAATGAAGATCCCCGTCCCCTTGCCTCGTCTGTTCTTATACGCGGCGTTCGCCACCGCTTTCACCACCTTGCCGCTGCTGTGGGTGCACAATGTCTTGACGCTGGCAGCGGCGATGTTTGTCGCCGGATTGTTTTTTGCGCCGACCATGATCGTTGCCATGGGGCTGGTTGAAAACATCGTGCCGCCCTCCCGGCTGACGGAGGGGTTGACCTGGATGGTCACCGGCCTGGGGATAGGCGTGGCGCTCGGCGCCGCATTGGCGGGCCTGGCGATCGATGCCATAGGGATAACGGCCGGCTTCAGCATCACGCTCACCGCCGGACTGATCGTATTGCTGGTGGCGGCCGGCGGCTACCGCTTAATGCGGCGAACGCTGGCCTTGAAAGCGGCGTGAATCGCCCACGCTAAGCGGTTTCCCAAATCGCCTTGCCCTGCCAGCGCCGTTCGATCGCCGTCAGAAACAGTTTCACCTTGGGGGAGAGATGGCGTCGGCTGGGGTAGACGGCGCAGATCGGCGGCCCTGGGCGACAATAGCGCTCCAGCACCGGCACCAGCGTGCCGGCCGCAATCTGCTCGCCGACCAGAAACGCCCCCACCTGGCACAGGCCGGCCCCGGCGACGGCCGCATCCCGTAAGGCCTCGACGTTGTTGAAACGCATCCTGCCGCGCACCGGCTGTTCGTGCAGTTGGCCGTTGACCAAATAGCGCCAGGGCGCCGGCAGCCCCTGATGACTGAAGACCAGCGTCTCGTGATCGCCCAACGCCTCCGGTTTTGCAGGCGTACCGTGCCGCGCCAGATAATCCGGCGCCGCGCAGGTGATCAGGCGATGCGGCGCGAGCACCCGCCGCACCAGCCGGCTATCGTCGCTGCCGCCGACCCGGATAGCTACGTCGATGCCGTCGCGCACCAGATCGCTGTACTCATCGGAGAAGCTGACGTCGGCGTCCACCTCCGGCCACTGCGCCAAAAACTCCCGCAGAATCGGCAAGATATGCAATCGCCCCAACGAGACCGGCAGATCCAGCCGCAGCCGCCCGCGCGGCGTTTGCCGCCGCGTATTGAGCGCCGTTTCCGCCTCTTCGGCCTGCGACAGGATGCGCTGCGCATACTCGTAAAACACCGCGCCGTCTTCAGTCAGGCTGACGCTGCGCGTGGTGCGCTGCAACAGCCGGGTCGCCAGTCGCTCCTCCAACCGGTTCACGCATTTGCCCGCCGCCGATCGGGAAATGCCCAGCCTCTCGGCCGCCAGCGTGAAGCTGCAGGCGTCGGCGACGCGGATGAACACCAACAGGTCGGTCAGGTTATCCAACGGCATAGACGGTAAATTAGCCACGATGTGTCCCCAATGTTGCGCATTCAGGCCAGTTTATCAGTCATTTTGGCGCGGATACACTGAGGCTCTTCATCTGTTGGGAGAGTCATTATGAGTGCCTTACACGCCGGCGGCGGCGCAAAACCCTGGCTGGCGACCTTTGCCATCGGCCTGGCCACCTTTACCGTCGTTACCGCAGAAATGCTGCCCGTCGGGCTGCTGACTCCGATCGTCAGCACCTTGAACGCATCGATCGGCCGTGCCGGATTGCTGATTTCCCTGCCGGCCCTGTTCGCCGCGCTGTTCGCCCCGCTGGTGGTGCTGGGTGCCCGGCGCACGGATCGCCGCAGCCTGTTGGTGGGCTTTCTGCTGCTGCTGATCGCCGCCAACCTGCTGGCCGCCGCTGCCACCTCCATGGCCCTGCTGTTCGCCGCGCGCATCCTGCTGGGTTTTTGCATCGGCGGTATCTGGGCCATCGCCGGCGGGTTGGCGGAACGCCTGGTGCCGCCGGCCTCCGTCGGATTGGCGCTGTCCGTCATCTTCGGCGGCGTAGCGGCGGCCTCGGTGTTCGGCGTGCCACTCGGGGTGTTCCTCGGCGAAGCGCTGGGTTGGCGCATGGCGTTTCTGGCCGTCGCCGTCCTGGCGGCGCTGACCCTGCTGTTGCTGCTGTGCGTGCTGCCGTCGCTGCCGGTCACGCAGGCGATAAGCTGGCGGTCGTTCACCGCGCAGCGCGCGAATCGCCGACTGCTCCTCGGACTGCTGCTGACGTTTCTGCTGGTCGCCGGCCACTTTATGGCCTACACCTTTGTCCGCCCGCTGCTGCAGACGGTCGCCGGCATCGAGGGCCGCTGGGTGGGGCCGCTGCTGTTCGCCTACGGCGTCGCCGGTATCGCCGGGAATTTCATCGCCGGCCAGGCCGCCGCCAAGCGGCTGCGCCGCACCCTGGCACTGATCGCCCTCGGGCTGGCGCTCGCCGTCCTGCTGCTGCCGCTGCTGGGCCACGCGCCGCTGAGCGGCAGTGCCTTCCTCCTGCTGTGGGGCATCGCCTACGGCGGCGTTTCCGTTTCACTGATGGCGTGGATGCTCAAGGCGGCCCCCGATGCGGTCGAGGTCGCCTCTTCGCTGTATATCGCGCTGTTTAATCTGGCGATTTCCTGCGGTTCGCTGGCGGGTGGGCTGGTGGTGGATGCCGGAGGCTTGACGATAAACGGCGTGCTGTCCGGCATGGTGCTGCTGCTGGCGTTGACGATCCTGATGCGAACGCGCCCACAGGCGCTGACAACGGCGGCGAAGGCCGATTCGCCGCCGGGTTGAATCAGGCGCCGCGCTGCCGCAGGCCGTAAACCAGCACCACCGCGAAGCACAGCAGCGGCAGCAGATAAGAGAGAGCAGTGCTGTAACGGTCGGCCAGCGCCCCCATAAAGTACGGCATGATGGCGCCGCCGACGATCGCCATGATCATAAAGGAGCTGGCGCGCTTGGTGTGTTTACCCAAATTTTTCACCCCCAGGGCGAAAATCGTCGGGAACATGATCGACATAAAGAAGAACACCGCGATCAGCGCCACCACCGACACGCCGTCGACGCTCAGCATCACCACGCCGCACAGTGCGATGTTGATCAGCGCATAGGCCGCCAGCAGCGTCGCCGGTTTGACTCGCCCCATCAGCCAGGTGCTGAAGAAGCGCCCGACCATAAAGCAGATCATGGCGATCGACAGCAGGTAAGAGGCGCTCTGGTTAGACACCTCGTGCCAGTGCTCGGTGGCATAGTTGATGAAAAACGCCCCTACGCCCACCTGCGCCGCCACGTAGAAGAACTGTGTGATAACCCCGCCGACGAAATGCGGATGCTGCCACAATCCCTGCGCTATCACGCCATGCACCGGTTTTTCCTCCTCGCGGATCGCCGGCAGCCGGGTGCGGCTGAACAACAGCGCGATCAGCAGCACCAGCACGGCGATCGCCACATAGGTGATCTTCACCGCGCTCTGATCGCCGTCGCCGGCGGACTGGCTGGCGGAGAAGAACAGCGTGCCGCCGATCAGCGGGCCGATAAACTGCCCGAGGCCGTTGAACGACTGGGCCATATTCAGCCGCCGTTCGGCGCCCTGCGCATCGCCCAGCACCGTGGCGTACGGGTTGGCCGCCGTTTCCAGGCAGCCCAGGCCGCTGGCGATAACGAACAGCGCGAACAGGAATACGCCGAAGCTGTTGGCCGACGCCGCCGGCACGAACAGCAGCGCCCCCAGCGCATACAGGCACAGCCCGACCAGAATGCCCGCCTTATAGCCCTTGCGATCCATAAAGTACCCGGCGGGCAGCGCCACCAGGAAATAGGCGCCGAAATAGGCCGCCTGCAGCAGCCCCGACTGCGCCTTGGTGACGTGCAACGTCTCCTGAAAATGTTTGTTCAATACGTCCAGCAGGCCATAAGACAGCCCCCACATGAAGAACAGGCTGGTGACCAGGATAAATGCCCAGCGCAGATTGGCGGTCACGGGGACGCCCGGCTGCGCGGAGGCCGCACTTTTTTCAGCAAGCATGGTGATACCCTCGTATCGTCTGGCGATGATGATGTTGGCGTTATTGCTGTTGCAGAGAGAAAATCCGCGCCATTTCCACCCATTTTTCGCCCTGCGGCGTCCAGGGGGTGGTGGCCTGGTAGTGCCACATCAGCGCTTCCCATCGCTGTACTTCGGGGTTGTTCAGGCTGGCGGCGTCAAAACGCGCGGCGTCGAAATCGGCGCTGACCTCCACGATCATGAACAGCCGGGTGCCCAACCGGTAAATCTCCATGTCCAGAATGCCGTGCTCGCGCAAATGCGCGGCGATGCCCGGCCAGATGCGCTGATGATGCTGCTGGTACTCCGCAATCAGCGCCGGTGAGTCAATCAGATCGAGCGCCTGGCAGAAACGGCGCCGCCCTGCCGCCGCGCCGCTCACGTCAGCGCCCGATCGAGATGCAGGTAGCCGCCGTCCACCGACAGCCACTGCCCGGTGGTGTGCGATGACCGCGACGACAGCAAAAACGCCACGGTATCAGCAATCTCCTGCGGCGTGGTCATGCGCTGCCCGAGCGGAATGCGTGCGGTGATTTTCTCCATCTGCCGCTGCGGCTCGGCGAAGGTGTTGAGCCAGCGCTGGTACTGCGGGGTGATCACCTCCGCCGGCACTACCGCGTTCACCCGCACCCCGTCATGGCGCAGCGATACCGCCCATTCGCGCGTCAGCGCCAGCACTGCGCCCTTGGCTGCGGTGTAGCCGCTGGTGCCCCCCTGCCCGCTGAGCGCGGTCTTGGAGGCGATATTGACAATGGCGCCCCGGCTCTCCCGCAGCGCCGCCTGGCACAGGTGCGCCATCAGGTAGTAGTGCACCAGGTTCTTTTCCAAAGAGCCGACGAACGCTTCGCGCCCCGCCTCCAGCCCGACGCCGTCATTGACCCCGGCGTTGTTCACCAGCCCGTCGATGCGGCCGAAGGTCGCCAGCGTTTGGCTGACCGCGTGGCGGCAGGCCGCCTCGTCGCACAATTCGGTGAGGATCACCTCGGTGCGCGGCTGCAGCCGCTGCAAATCGGCCAGCAGCGCCGCCTCCGGCGCGGCGTTGGTGACCAGCACCGGGATCGCCCCTTCCTCGGCCAGCACATGAGCAATCGCCGCGCCGATGCCGGCACCGCCGCCGGTAACCAGCACCACCTTATCTTGCAGATACAGATCCATAACCAGACTCCGTTAAACCGTAAATTCGCCAGGCGGTGCCGCCCCAAATCGCCGCCTGCTCGGCGGCCCCCAGCGTCGACAGCGCCCGTTCGCACAGTTGCACCACCTGGCGGTAGTCGCCGGCCAGCAGGCACACCGGCCAGTCGGAGCCGAACATCAGCCGCTGCGGGCCGAACGCCTCCAGCGCGGCGTCGAAGAACGGCAGCAGTTCTTCCGTCCGCCACCGGCCGCCCGGCGCCTCGGTGATCAGCCCCGACAGCTTGCAGGCCACGTGCGGCAGCGCCGCCAGCGGCCGGATTTGCTGCGCCCAGTGCCGCACGCCGCGCGCGATGTCCGGCTTGCCAAAATGATCCAGCACCAGCCAGTGCTCATCGTGGCGGGCGGCAAACGCCGCCGCGGGTGCCAAATGCCGGTGCGTCACCAGGATCTCGTACACATACCCGGCGCGCTGCAGCGTTTGCATGCCGCGTTCCACCTCCGGCCGCGCCAACCAGGCCGTCGGATCCGCTTCGTCCTGCACCTGATGGCGCACCCCGCGCAGCGCGATGCGCGGCCGCAAGGCCTCCAGACGCTGCGCCAGCTGCGGCGCGGCGATGTCCAGCCAGCCCACTACGCCGCATATGCCTTCGCTCTGCTCAGCCAGCGCCAGCAGGGCCAGCGTCTCGTCCTCACTGGGGCGCGCCTGCACCGCCAGCGCGCCGTCGAAACCGTGTTCCCGCAACAGCGGCCGCAGCCGGGGCGGATCGAAATCCTGCCGCAGCACCCGCATCCGCTCGTCGATCCACGGGTAGTGCCGTGGGTGATAGCGCCAGTAGTGCTGATGCGCGTCGATGCGCGGCATGCGATCCTCCCGCCTCACCCGCGGAACCGATACTGCTCGATCGACGACGGATGCATCTCGATCGAATAGCCGGGACGGCTCGGCGGCATATAGGCCGCACCGTTGATCACGCAGGGATCGACAAAGTGTTCATGCAAATGATCGACGTACTCGATCACCCGGCCTTCGTGGGTGCCGGCAATGCACAGGTAGTCGATCATCGACAGGTGCTGCACGTACTCGCACAGCCCGACGCCGCCGGCGTGCGGGCAGACCGGCAGCTGGTATTTGGCCGCCATCAGCATCACCGCCAGCACTTCGTTGACGCCGCCGAGGCGGCAGGCGTCGATCTGCACCACGTCTACCGCGCCGCGCATGATGAACTGCTTGAACATGATGCGGTTCTGGCACATCTCGCCGGTGGCCACCTTGACCGGCGCCACCCCTTCGCGGATGCGGCGATGCCCTTCCACGTCGTCCGGGCTGGTCGGCTCTTCGATAAACCAGGGTTTGGCGAACGCCAGGTGCTTCACCCACGGAATGGCTTCGTCCACCTCCCACACCTGGTTGGCGTCGATCATCAGCCGGCGATCCGGGCCGATCACCTCGCGGGCGATGCGCACCCGGCGGATGTCGTCTTCCAGATCGCGCCCGACCTTCAGCTTCAGGTAGGAGAAACCGGCGTCGACCGCTTCCTGGCACAGGCGGCGCAGCTTGTCGTCCGGGTAGCCCAGCCAGCCGGCGGAGGTGGTGTAACAGGGATACCCCTCCTGCAGCAGCCGCTCCAGGCGCCGCTCTTTGCCCTCGGCCCGCTGTTTCAGCAGCGCCAGCGCCTCCTGCGGCGTGATGCAGTCGGTGATGTAACGGAAGTCGATGCAGCGCACCAGTTCCTCCGGCGTCATCTCCGCCACCAGCCGCCACACCGGCTTGCCGACCGATTTGGCCCACAGATCCCACACCGCGTTGACCACCGCGCCGGTCGCCAGGTGAATGGCGCCTTTGTCCGGCCCGATCCAGCGCAGCTGGCTGTCGCTGGTGAAGCGCCGCCAGAAGGCGCCCATGTCGGCGGCGATATCCTCCAGCCGCTCGCCGACGATCTGATGCTCCAGCGCGCGGATCGCCGCGCAGCAGATCTCGTTGCCGCGGCCGATGGTGAACGTCAGCCCGTGGCCGCTGAGATCCGCGCGATCGGTCTCCAGGATCACGTAGGCGGCGGAATAGTCGGGATCCGGATTCATGGCGTCGGATCCGTCCAGCCCCAGCGACGTGGGGAAACGAATGTCTTCAACCCGCAGTGCGGTAATGGTGGTCATGGCGGCGCTCCCGGTTAAGCCTGTACGGTTTGCTGGCGCTGTTCGCCCAGCCCTTCAATGCCCAGACGCATCGTCTGGCCTGCCCGCAGGTAGATGGGCTGCGGTTTTTGCCCCATGCCAACGCCCGGCGGCGTGCCGGTGGAGATCACGTCGCCCGGCTGCAGGCTCATGAAGCGGCTGAGGTAGCTGACGATCTGCGGAATGCGGAAGATCATGGTGCTGGTGTTGCCGTCCTGATAGCGCTTGCCGTCCACCTCCAGCCACAGGTTCAGGCTGTGCGGATCGGCGATCTCGTCGGCGGTCACCAGCCAGGGGCCGATCGGCCCGAAGGTGTCGCAGCCTTTGCCCTTGTCCCAGGTGCCGCCGCGTTCAATTTGATACTCGCGTTCGGAGACGTCGTTGATCACGCAGTAACCGGCGACGTGGCGCATCGCGTCGGCTTCGCTGATGTAGCGTCCGCCCTGGCCGATCACCACGCCCAGCTCCACTTCCCAGTCGGTTTTCTGCGAGCCGCGCGGGATCTCCACCCGATCGTGGGGGCCGACCACCGCGCTGGTCCATTTGTTGAACACCACCGGTTCTTCAGGAATGGCCGCGCCGGTTTCCGCCGCGTGATCGGCGTAATTCAGGCCGATGCAGATAAACTTGCCGATGCCGCCGACGCAGGCACCGAGGCGCGGCTGCCCCTCGACTAACGGCAGCGCGGCGCTGTCCAGCGCACGCAGTTTGGCGAGCGACGCCGGCAATAACGCGGCGCCCCCCACGTCGGCAATATGCTGCGACAGATCGCGCAGGCGGCCCTGCGCATCCAACATGCCGGGGCGCTCTTGCCCAGGTTGCCCGTAACGTAAAAGTTTCATGCCTTCCTCTCTCAAAAATGGCGGCTCAGTTGCTCCAGCCGCCGTCGATGATCTGCACCGTGCCGGTGGTGTACGAGCTGGCGTCGGAGGCCAGATACAGCGCCAATTGGGCGATTTCCTCGGTGGTGCCGATGCGCCCGATCGGCTGACGGGCGACGAACGCCTGATACACCTCTTGCTCGCTGCGCCCCTGTTCGCGCGCCTGCTCGGCGATGCGCTGGCGCAGCGACGGCGATTCCACCGTGCCGGGGCAAATGGCGTTGCAGCGGATGCCCTGGGTGACGTAATCCGCCGCCACCGAGCGCGTCAGGCCGATCACCGCCGCCTTGCTGGCGCTGTAGGCGAAGCGGTTCGGCACCCCTTTCACGCTCGAGGCCACCGAAGACATGTTGATGATCGAGCCTTTGCCGCGCGCCAACATGCCCGGCAGGAAGGCGCGGATCATGCGGAACATCGCGGTGACGTTGAGATCGAGCGCGAAAGCCCACTGATCTTCGCTGCAGTCGAGGATCGATCCGCTGTGCACCACGCCGGCGCAGTTGAACAGCACGTCGATCGGGCCGATCGCTTCCGCCGCCGCCGCGATGGCGGCCGGATCGGTGACGTTCAGCGTCAGCGCGCGGATCCCGGCGGAGCCCTGCAGGCGTTCGAGGTTGATGTCGCTGGCGATCACTTCGGCACCGGCGGCGGCGAACAGCCTGGCGGTGGTAAAACCGATCCCTTGCCCGGCGGCGGTGATCAGTACGCGTTTCCCGGTTAAATCCATCTTGACTCCTTGGCCTAAAGGTCTAATGGTCAGGCCACTAAAGGCGGTTAAAGGTCAGGCCTCTAACATGACAAAAGACGCTTTACGCGTTATCGTTGGGGGAAGAAGTTAATAAAACAGCCTTGAAACCGCATTTCAATTAACCATTTTTTTACACTTGAATAACGATTACTCAAGCACCTTGTCGCATAATTGTGCGCCAAATCACTGAACGCCGAATCGTCAAAGGTCAAAAATGCCGATTACCCGACTGGAAAACCCAAGGATTTACAGACAGATAGCTGACCAGCTCAAACGTCTTATCGAAAATAACGAATTTCCGCCGGGCAGTCGCCTGCCCTCGGAGCGCGATCTCGCCCAGCAGTTGCAGGTCAGCCGCGCGTCGGTGCGCGAAGCGCTGATCGCGCTGGAAGTGATCGGCCTGGTGGACGTCAAGGTCGGCAACGGGGTGATCGTGCGCTCGCCAACGCCGCTGGCGACGTCGCAGGAGCCGGTGATGGCCCAGGCCGGCCGCAACCAGTGGGCGGAGATCGACGACGAACTGAACATCGAGCTGGATTTCAACGCCGAGCTGCCGCCGTTTTCTCTGCTGCAAACCCGCTTGCTGATCGAACCGGAGACCGCCGCGCTGGCCGCACGCCACGCCACCGACGAAGAGCTGGCGGGTATTCGCGCCGCCTATGAGCAGAACTGCCGCGATAACCGCGCCGGTTCCGCCACCCACCCCGGCGATCGGCTGTTCCACATCCGCATCGCCCAGGCCAGCGGCAACCCGGCCTATGCGTTCATCATCGGCCACCTGCTCGGCCACCGTTACGGCAGCATGTTCCGCGTGCTGCAGCGCCACTATACGCCGGACGACATGCCGCACCGCTCCGAGCTGGAACACCGGGCGATCCTGGCGGCGATCGAAGCGCGCGACGTGCGCGGCGCCCGCAAGGCGATGAAGGCGCACCTGGACGAAGTGATCGCCATTTTCGCCCGCGCGCAATAGCGCCACCGGCGGTGAAAAAATTTTATCGCCACCGCTCTTTTTTCTACATGCAGCCGGGGCCTGGGGGCATTACACTGGGCGACGAATAAGCCCTTTCCCGCTGCATTGTTAAATGGATAACGACCGTTGAAGAACTCTGTCTCCGCTTTATTGCTGGCGCTGGGCCTGTGCGCCGCGCCGCTGGCCGTGCAGGCCGCGCCCCCGCAGCTGGCTTCGCAAATCGTCGACCAGTATGCCGAACATATTTTCTACAACAGCGGCGCTACCGGCATGGCGCTGGTGGTGATCGACGGCAATCAGGTGGTTAACCGCAGCTTTGGCGACACCAAGCCCGGCAACAACCTGCGCCCGCGCCCGGATTCGCTGATCCGCATCGCCTCGATCACCAAGCTGATGACCAGCGAAGTGATGGTGAAAATGGCGGCGGCAGGCCAGGTCAAACTGACCGATCCGCTGCGCAAGTACGCCCCCAAAGGCGCCTATGTGCCGGCTTACAACGCCGGCCAGCCGATCACCTTATTGAACCTGGCCACCCACACCAGCGCGCTGCCGCGCGAGCAGCCGGGCAAGAAGCCGCCTAAAACGCCGGTCTTCACCTGGCCGACCAAAGCCCAGCGCTGGCAATGGCTGGCGCATGCCAATGTCACGGTGCCGCCGGGCGTACACGCCGCTTATTCCAACCTGGCGTACGATCTGCTGGCCGATGCGCTGTCGCGCGCCGCAGGCAAACCCTACAACGCGCTGCTGAAAGAGAACATCACCGCGCCGCTCGGCATGGTGGATACCACGCTGACGCCGAGCCCTGAACAATGTTCGCGCCTGATGGTGGCGGCGGCCGGCCCGAGCGCCTGCCGCGACACCACCGCCGCAGCCGGCAGCGGCGGCGTCTACTCCACCCCGCGCGACATGCAGCGCTGGATGCAGCAGTTCCTCTCCTCCAGCGCCAGCGGCCCGCGCAAAGCCACCGCCGCCAGCGAGCAAACCATGTACTTCCAGCGCCACGATCTGGTGTCGCTGAAGGGCATGGACGTGCCGGGGCAAGCGGATGCATTAGGATTGGGCTGGGTGTATATGGCGCCGAAGGACGGGCTGCCGGGCATCATTCAGAAGACCGGCGGCGGCGGCGGATTCATTACCTACATGGCGATGATCCCGGCGAAAAACGTCGGGGTGTTCGTGGTGGTGACCCGCTCGGAGCTGAGCAAGTTCACCAACATGAGCGATCCGGTCAACCGCCTGGTGAGCGATCTGGCGGCCAACAAGAGTTGATATGCGGGGCGCAGCCTGCTGCGCCCCAACGCCTCAGGCCGGCACCGCCATCTGATGGATCACCGAATGGAAGTTGCGCTTGAAGTAGATCAGGCCATTACCGACTTCGCTCAGCGCGATCTGCTTGATCTGCACCAGGTACATCTGGTGGGTGCCGATGCTCTGGATCTGCTCGATCTCCCCTTCCAGGCTGGCCAGGGTATTGCGCAGCACCGGCTGCCCCAGTGCGCCGAGCTGCCACTCTTCCAGCCGGAAACGATCTTCCATGCTGACGCCGGTCATGCCGGCGAAGTGGCGCGCCATCAGCTCCTGCTCGTGGTTGAGCACGTTGACGCACAGCCTGCGGTTTTCCTGAAACACCGGGTTCATCGCGCTGTTGCGGTTGATGCACACCAGCAGCGTCGGCGGCGTATCGGTTACCGAGCACACCGCCGTGGCGGTGATGCCGCAGCGCCCCGCCGGGCCGTCGGTGGTGACGATATTCACCGCCGCCGACAGGCTGGCCATGGCGTCGCGAAAGCGCAGGCGCTGTTCATTTTCCTGAGACATACAACCTCCTCCTGAATTACTTCAGCAGATTATCCAACTGATTAATATCGTCATTGTTCCGCAGGTGCGGCACCTTCCAGCCGTGCTGATCGTAATCGGCCAGGCACTTGTCGACCATCTGCATCATGCGATCCATGTTGCCGGATCCCTGCGCGTGGCGCAGGCACTGCAGGCGGATCTCATCCTGGCTGCCGGCGTAGTTGATCTCATACAGCTCGTGACGGCCGCCGAATTCGCTGCCGATCGCATCCCACATCAGCTTGAGGATCTTGATGCGTTCGACGTGATCCATGCCGTCCGATCCGCGCACGTAGCGCGCCAGGTACTTGTCGATCTCCGGGTTGTTCATGTCGCGCACGCTGGACGGCAGGTAGATCAGGCCGCTGGTGACGTTCTTCTCGATGATGTGTTTCACCTTGGTGTAGGCCATCGGCGCCATCACGCGGTAGGTTTGCAGCGCGGCGGAATCCGGCAGGTAGGCGCCGTTTTCCCATTGAGTGGCTTCAGCGCACATCGCGTCGCTCAGCGACCAGAACAGGTTGCGCCAGGCCACCACTTCGCCCAGATCGGCCTGCACGCCGCGGAACTCCAACACGCCGGTGCACGAGAGGCTTTTTTGCAACAGCGCGGTGATGAAGTCCATCTTCACCGCCAGGCGCACGCAGGCCTGCAGCGGGAACAGCCGGGCGAAACCGCCCTGGGTGCTCCAGCGGCGGCAGCGGTCGAAATCGCGGTAGATCAGCACGTTTTCCCACGGGATCAGTACATGATCCATGATCAGGATCGCGTCGTTCTCGTCGAAGCGACTGGTGAGCGGGTAGTCGAACGGCGATCCGGTGGCGCCGGCCACCAGCTCATAGGAGGCGCGTGAAATCAGCTTCACCCCTTCGGCGTCCATCGGCGCCACGAACATCAGCGCGAAGTCCGGGTTATCGCCCATCACCTGCGCCGAACCGAAGCCAATGAAGTTGTAGTGGGTCAACGCCGAGTTGGTGGCCACCACTTTGGCACCGCTGACCACGATGCCGGCGTCGGTCTCTTTCTCCACCTGAATGTAGACGTCCTTCACCTCATTGACCGGCTTGTGGCGGTCGATCGGCGGGTTGACGATGGCGTGGTTGAAATAGAGCCCGGTTTCCTGAATGCGTTTGTACCAGTGGCGCGCGTTGTCGGCGAACTGGCCGTAGAACTCCGGGTAAGCGCCCAGCGCGCAGCCGAAGGCCGCCTTGTAGTCCGGCGTGCGCCCCATCCAGCCGTAGCTTTGGCGTGACCAGTCGGCGATGGCGTCGCGCTGCTGGCGCATCTCTTCCGGGCTGCGGGCGTAGCGGAAGAATTTGTGGGTATAGCCGCCGTTGCCGGTGTCGGTGTTCCAGCACAGGCGATCCTGGCTGGCCGGATCGTGCAGCGCGTCGTACAGCTGGCCGACTGACGCCGCCGCGTTGCGGAACGCCGGGTGCGTAGTCACGTCTTTCACGCGCTCGCCGTAAATGTAGATTTCGCGGCTGTCCTGCAAACTTTTCAGGTATTCGGCGCCGGTGAACGGGCGTTTGCTGTCGGCACGAAAGTCTTCTGGTTTCATCGGGTCTTCCTCGTCATCGGCATTTTTCAGGCCGTGGAGCCGGCCATTTGTTAAAATAATGTTTTCTTTTGGTTACTTAATTGAAGCTGCCAAAGCCGGTTTCGAGAAGAGACTTTTGCGGCAATCGCCGGTACTTTTCAGGTCAGTTTGCCGCTTTCGCGGCAAACTGTGATCGCGGTTACGAAAGGGCGTGCTGCGCCGCGCGGTAGGTCGAGGGGGAACAGCCTTCCAGCCGATTGAAAAAACGGGCGAAATAGGCCGGATCCTTGAAGCCGAGGCTGTAGGCGGTTTCATGCACCGTACAGGCGCTGAACAGCAGCATCCGTTTGGCCTCGCGCAGCAGCCGATCGAAGATCAGCCGCTTGGGCGGCCGGTTGGCGAAGCGCCGGCACAGGTCGTTGAGCCGCGATTCGGTCACCCCCAGCGCCTGCGCATACTCCGGTACCGGCAGGTGCTCGCGAAAACGCTCGTCCACCATCTTGTTGAACCGCTGAAACAGCTGCAGTTCGCCGCGCACGCCGCTGTTGGCGCTGTCTTCCAGCGCGGTGTTGCGCAGCAGCAGCGTGAACACCGCCTGCGCCAGCAGCGCCAGCGTCTGTTCGCGCCCGGCCAGGTTCTGCCCGAACTCGCGGCGGATCAGCGCCCAGTAGTGGCTGAGCGCCGTCAGCTCCTGCGGCGCGTCGGCCAGCGACAGGCAGATGCCCGGCATGTCCAGCGCCAGGTTGCTGCCGGGATACAGGCGCTCCAGCAGCGGCCAAATCAGCTCCTGGCGCACCGTCAACACGTGGCCGTCGCTGTCCGGTTCGGTGAAGAACGCATGCGGCACCGACGGCGGCGTGAGGATGAACAGCGGCGCCTGCACCGAATAGTGCTGATCGTCGAGCTGCAGCTCTATCTTGCCGGTCTCCAGGAAATGCACCTGGAAGAAGCAGTCGTGCCAGTGTACCTGCATGTCGCGGCCGAAGAATGCCGCCAGCCCGGCGAAGGTTTCGTAGTGCACCTCGTCGGCGGCGTAGCGCGCGTCATACTCTTTGCAAATATCGATGTTGGCGATAAAGCCGGTACTTTTCCGCACCTCATGACCTCCTGCAATCATGCCCACTTGCGCATCAAGGCGTCGCTCTCGGGCGCGAATCCTTCATCGGGATGCGCCACACCAGCACGGCGCCGACGATCAACAGCGCCGAAACGAAATACAGCCCGGAGTTGAAGCTGCCGGTCATGTCCTTGAACCAGCCGATCAGCAGCGGGCTGAGCGCCGATCCGATGTTGCCGGTGGCGTTGATCACCGCGATCCCCACCGCCCGCGCTTCCAGACTGATCGACTGATCCGGCGTGGTCCAGAAGATCGCCATGGCGGTAAAGGAGCCGACCGAGGCCATCACGATCCCGAGCAGCTGGATCAGGCTGTGATCGGTGGCGGACGCCAACAGCCAGCCGGCGGCGGCGAACAGGTACGGCAGCGCGGTGTGATGCTTGCGCTCCTGCAGCCTGTCGGATCGTTTGCTCCACCACACCATGCCGGCGATGGTGCAGATCTGCGGGATCGCCGCCAGAATGCCGATCGTCACGTTGCTGCTGCCCTGGTTAAAGCTCTGCAGGATCTGCGGCGTCCAGATGTTGATCGCGCTCAGGGTGTTGGTCAGGCAGAAATAGGCCAGCGTGTACATCAGCACGATCGGCGTGCAGATCTCGCGCCACAGGCTGCGCTGTTGCAGCGCACGGTGGCTGCTCGGCCCATTGGGTTGCACCAGCTGCAGCTTGTCGGCCGCCATCATCGCCTGCAGGCTGGCTTTTTCCTCGTCGGTCAGCCACTTGGCCTTGGCCGGCGTATCGTCGAGATAGAACCACACCACCACGCCCAGCAGCACCGACGGAATGCCTTCCAGCAGGAACAGCCACTGCCAGCCCTTCAGGTTCATCACCCCGTCCAGCGCCAGGATATAGCCGGAGACCAGCGAGCCGATCGCCATGGTCACCGGCATGGCGATCATGAACAGCGCGTTGGCGCGGGCACGGTAAAACGCCGGGAACCAGTAGGTGAGGTACACCAGAATGCCCGGCAGGAAGCCGGCCTCGGTGATGCCGACGATCATGCGCAGCACGTACAGGCTGGTCGGCCCGGTGGCGAACATGGTGCAGGTGGAGGCAATGCCCCACAGCACCATGATGGTGGCGATCCAGCGCCGCGCGCCGACCCGGCTCAGCATCATGTTGCTCGGAATGCCGAAGATCACGTAGGTGACATAGAACAACGTCGCCGCCAACCCGAACATGGTCGAGCTGAGACCGAGATCTTTGCCCATCGTCAGCCCGGCGAAGCCGATGTTGATGCGATCGAGGAAAGAGAAAACAAACAACACAAACAGGAAAATGATCAGGCGCCGAAACAACTTTTTAATCACCGATTGCTCGGCGGCGGTTAACGCTTTATGTTGCTGCGCCGGGTTGGCCGGCTGCAGCGAATCGACGTGGTTCATGGTTCAGTAGACTCCCGATGAAGGCGCTTGCGCTCCGCCCTGTTTGAACTCGTTCGCCAGGGCTTCCGCCGCCCGCGCCAGCAGGGTGGTATCCACCCCCACCGCGACAAACAGCGCGCCGGCCTCCAGATAGCGCTGCGCCAGCGCCTTGTTGGCCATCAAAATACCGGGCGCCTTGCCGGCGGCGCGGATGCGCGCGATGGCGTCGTCGATGGTGCGCTGCACCTCCGGGTGCTGCGGATTGCCGGCAAAGCCCATGTCGGCGCTGAGATCCGCCGGGCCGATAAACACGCCGTCCACTCCTTCCACCTGCAAAATGGCGTCGAGGTTTTTCACCGCTTCGCGGGTTTCAATCTGCACCAGCACGCACATCTGCTCATCGGCCTGCTGCAGGTAATCGGGCACCCGGTTCCAGCGCGAAGCACGCGCCAGGGCGCTGCCGACGCCGCGCACGCCGTGCGGCGGATAGCGCGTGGCGCGCACCGCGTCGCGCGCCTGTTCGGCGTTTTGAATCATCGGGATAAGCAGGGTTTGCGCGCCGACGTCCAGCAGTTGCTTGATGATCACCGCGTCGTTCCACGGCGGCCGCACCACCGGCTGGCTCGGGTAAGGCGCGACCGCCTGCAGCTGCCCCAGCACCGTTTGCACGTTGTTGGGCGCATGTTCGCCGTCGATCAGCAGCCAATCGAAACCGGCGCCGGCCAGCAGCTCGGCGCTGTAGCTGCTGCACAGCCCGAGCCACAGCCCGATCTGCGGGCGTTTTTCCTGCAGCGCACGCTTGAAGTGGTTGGTTAACATCGCATTCTCCCTGACAAGCGGGCGCGGCGCGTGGCCCCCGCCCGGTTATTGCGGCCCGGTTCGCCGGACCTGCTTATTAGACGAAGCGGCAGCTGATGCAGCCCATCGGGCCGTAGTCGACGTGGAAGGTATCACCGCGCCGCGCCGGCACCGGCCGGGTGAAGGAGCCGCCGAGGATCACCTGTCCCGCTTCCAGCTCCACCTCATACGGCGCCAGCTTGTTGGCCAGCCAGGCCACGCCGTTGGCCGGGTGGTTGAGCACCGCGGCCGCTACGCCGGACTCTTCAATCACGCCGTTGCGGTACAGCAGCGCAGAGATCCAGCGCAGATCCAGCGCATCCGGTTTGATCGGCCGCCCGCCCATCACCACCCCGGCATTGGCGGCGTTGTCGGAAATGGTGTCGAACACCTTGCGCGGCCGCTGCGTCTCGGGATCGACGTTGTGGCTGCGCGCATCGATGATCTCCAGCGCCGGAATGACGTAGTCGGTGGCGTTGTAGACGTCGAACAGCGTGCAGTTCGGCCCGCGCAGCGGCTTGGCCAACACGAACGCCAGCTCCACCTCCACCCGCGGCACGATAAAGCGATCGATCGGAATGTCGCTGCCGTCGTTGAAGAACATGTCGTCCAGCAGCGCGCCATAGTCCGGCTCGGTGATCTGCGAGCTCACCTGCATGGCGCGCGAGGTCAGGCCGATCTTGTGGCCTTTGAGCGTGCGCCCCTCGGCGATCTTCAGCTCCACCCACTGCCGCTGAATGGCGTAGGCGTCTTCAATGGTGATCTCGGGATGATCGAGCGACAGCGCGCGGATCTGCTCACGACTCTTTTCCGCCTGATGCAGGCGCTGCACGGCGCGGTTAATCTGCTCTTTATCCAGCATGTACGACCCCTTATTCACGCCTTGTTGAACAGCGCGTGGACATTGTTCTGTTTGTAATTCAGCACCGGATCCAGCTCTTCCATGGTGAAAGAGAGCGCCAGGTAACGCTGCGCCATCAGCGCGGCAAAGTGTTCCTTGATCAGCGCAAACAGCATCTCGCCCACCTGCTGCCGGCTTTCCAGACTGCGGCCGTGGCCGATCTTCAGCGTCATGTGCACGAAGGCGTAATCCTGCTTGCCGTCGGCCATCTGCCAGGTGTCGAGCCAGATGGCGCGGCTGCGCACGCCGGCCAGCGGAAAGATGCCGGTCGCCGCCAGCGCCTCGTTGACCTTGGCGAACAGGGTGGGCAAATCCGCCTCGCGGCGGATGTTGTCGGTACATTCAGCGTAAAAATGGGGCATAACGTTCTCCAGACGGCGCATAGGCGCGGGCGCGGCCCGCGCAGCGGCATTTACAGCGTATTGCCAAGTTTGAAACCTTTTTCCGTATCGCCCTCGCGGGTATAGGAAAAACCGTCTGCGCCGATGGTGACGGCCATTTCGCTGGGCGCACTGCGCTCGATGACCGGCTGCGGCTGCCCATCGAGATCCAGCACCAGCGATCCTTCGGTATACCAGCTCGGCACCACCGGATTGCCCCACCAGTCGCGGCGCTGGTTGTCATGCACGTCCCAGGTCACGGTCGGGTTGTCCGGATCGCCGGTGTAGTAATCCTGCGTGTAGATTTCCACCCGGTGGCCATCGGGATCGCGCAGGTAGAGGTAGAACGCGTTGGAGACGCCGTGGCGGCCAGGGCCGCGTTCGATCAAATCGGATTTGCGCAGCGCGCCGAGCTTGTCGCAGATGGCCAAAATATTGTGCTTTTCATGAGTGGCGAAGGCGATGTGATGCATGCGCGGCCCGGCGCCGCCGGTCATCGCGGTATCGTGCACCGTGGCCTTGCGGCGCATCCAGGCGGCGTAAACCACGCCGTCTTCATCGCGGATGTCTTCCGTCACGCGGAAGCCCAGCCCCTGGATGTATTCCACGGCGCGCGGCACGTCAGGGGTGATTTGGTTAAAGTGGTCGAGGCGCACCAGCGCGCCCGGCGTATACAGATCGTAGCGCCAGGCCAGGCGCTCGACGTGCTGCACGTCGTAGAAAAACTCATACGGGAAACCGAGCGGATCTTCTACCCGCACCGCATCGCCGATGCCTTTGGCGAACCCGTTCACCCGACGCTCGGTGCGGCAGCCAAGCGCCTTGAAATACGCTTCGGCGCGATCGACGTCTTCCGGCGTGCGCACGCGGAAAGCAAACGCGGCCACGGCGGCGACCGGGCCTTCGCGCAGCACCAGGTTATGGTGAATAAACTCCTCCATCGAACGCAGGTAGAGGGTTTTATCCTCTTCGGCGGTCACGACCAGGCCGAGGATATCGACGTAAAATTCGCGTGCGGCTTTAAGGTTCGTGACCTGAATTTCCATGTAGGCACAGCGCACGACGTCGGGAGCAGGGACAGCATCAGTGGTAAGTTTTGTCGTCATTGTTCTCATCTCTTTCGTTATTATTGTGGCCTGAGGCTCAAACGCCCCATTTCGGGATCGGGTGGTCGCCCATGGAAATGCACACGTTCTTCATTTCGGCGAACACTTCGAAGCTGTATTCGCCGCCTTCGCGGCCGGTGCCGGAGGCTTTCACGCCGCCGAACGGTTGGCGCAGATCGCGTACGTTTTGGGTGTTGACGAAAACCATGCCGGCTTCGATGCCGCGGGCCAGGCGCAGAACCTTGCTCACATCCTGCGTCCAGATGTACGACGCCAGGCCATACTCCACGTCGTTGGCCATGCGCAGGCCGTCTTCTTCTGACTTGAACGGCAGCAGGCAGGCCACCGGCCCGAAAATCTCCTCCTGCGCCACGCGCATCCGGTTATCGACATCCGCCAGCACCGTCGGGCACAGGAAGTTGCCGTGGCTCAAACCGGCCGGTTTGTCCGGGCCGCCGGCCAGCAGGGTTGCCCCTTCTTCCACCCCGAGGCGGATATAGCCGGAGACTTTTTCCCAGTGCTGCGGGCTGATCAGCGCCCCCACCTGGGTATTGGGATCTTGCGGATCGCCCACGCGCAGACGGTTGGCGCGCTCGGCGAAGCGTTTGACGAATTCCGGGTAGATGCTCTCCTGAATGAAGATGCGCGAACCGGCGGTGCAGCGTTCGCCGTTGATCGAGAAGATGGTGAACAGCGCGGCGTCGAGCGCCCGCTCGATGTCGGCGTCTTCAAAGATCAGCACCGGCGACTTGCCGCCCAGCTCCATGGAGAATTTCTTCAGCCCGGCGCTTTCGATGATGCGGCGGCCGGTGGCGGTGCCGCCGGTGAAGGAAACCGCGCGCACGTCTTTATGGCGCACCAGCGCGTCGCCGGCAGTGGCGCCGTAGCCCTGCACCACATTCAGCACCCCGGCCGGGATACCGGCCTCCAGCGCCAGCTCGCCCAGGCGGTCGGCGGTCAGCGGCGACAGTTCGGACATCTTCAGCACCGCGGTGTTGCCCAGCGCCAGGCAAGGCGCGGTTTTCCAGGTGGCGGTCATGAACGGCACGTTCCACGGCGATACCAGCGCGCACACCCCCACCGGCTGCACCAGCGTGTAGTTGAGCATCTTGTCGTCCACCGGGTAGGTCTTGCCGTTCATCTGCTGGCACACCTCGGCGAAGAACTCGAAGTTGTGCGAGGCGCGCGGGATCAGCACGTTTTTGGTCTGGTGGATCGGCAGGCCGGTGTCGGCGGTTTCCAGTTCGGCGATCTGCGGCACGTTCTGGTCGATCAGCTCCCCCAGACGACGCATCAGGCGCGCGCGCTCTTTCATCGGCGTGTTGGCCCATTTGGGGAACGCCTCTTTCGCTGCCGCCACCGCCTGGTCGATCTCCAACTGACCGCCGGAAGCCACCTCCGCCAGCACCTCGCCGTTCGCCGGGTTGGTGGTGGTGAAGTACTCTTTGCTGGCGACGTTCTTGCCGTTGATCCAGTGGTTGATGGTTTTCATCGCAGGCTCTCCTCGTAATCTTTTTCACTGATAATGTGGTTAACCAGACGGCCGATGCCCTCGATCTCCACCACCACTTCATCGCCCGGCTGCACGTCGGCCAGCCCTTTCGGCGTGCCGGTGGCGATCATGTCGCCCGGCTGCAGCGTCATGAATTCGCTCAGGTAGGCGATCAGGAACGGAATGTCGAAAATCATGTCGGCGGTGCTGCCGCGCTGGCGCAGCTCGCCGTTGACATAGGTGCCGAGCGCCAGCCGGTGCGGATCGGCGACGTCGTCGCGATCGACGATATACGGCCCGATCGGCGTCAGGGTGTCGCGGCTCTTCACCCGCAGATTTGGCCGGTAGTAGTTCTCCAGGTAATCGCGGATGGCGTAGTCGTTGCACAGGGTGTAACCCGCCACGTACTCCATGGCGTGCTCACGGCTGACGTTGCGCGCGGTCTTGCCGATCACCGCCACCAGCTCGGCTTCGTAATGCATGTACTCCACACCGGCCGGGCGTACCGACACCTGACGGTGCCCGGTCAGGGTGTTCGGCGCCTTGAGGAACACCAGCGGTTCTTCCGGCGCCTTGAATTCCAGCTCGCTGGCGTGGTCGGCATAGTTCAGCCCCAGGGCGAACACCGTGCCCTGCGCCGGCGGCAGCCATTCCACTTCGCGCTCCTGCAGCACCTCGCCGTTCGGCAGCGTGACGCGCAGCTGGTCATCCACCTGCACGTTGAAGACCTGGCCATGATGGCGAATACGAGCATGTTTCATGATGCGGCTCCTGCCTGGGTGACGCGGTTGGTCAGAGTGGGCAGGCCGGCGGCGCGCACCGTCACCTCATCCCCCGGTTTGATCTCCACCCGCTGGTGCGGGGTGCCGATCAGCACCGCATCGCCCGGCTGCAGAGTGATGAAGTCGCTGATGGCGGCGATCAGCTCCGGCACCGAGCGCACCAGATCGGCGGTGGACCAGCGATCCCGCTCCACGCCGTTGATCTCGGTGACGATCTCCAGCCGATCGGCAGTCGCCAGCTGGCCGATCTCCCCCAGCGGGCAGAACCCGTCGCGGCATTTGGCCTTGATCGCCGGGCGGTAAAAGCTGCTTTCCGGCAGGCTGACGTCGTTGGCCAGCGCGTAACCGGCCAGATAACGGCCCACCTGCGCCGCCGGCACCTTGCGCGCGGTGTCGCCGATGATCACCGCCAGCGTGCCGCCGCTTTGCACGGTTTCACCGGCCGGAAACGGGATCGCCCCGCCGTTGGCGAGGTGGGTGTTGCGCGGTTTGATAAACCACACCGGGGTTTTGGGCGGGGTTTGATACGGTGGCTGGTGAAACGCCTGATCCCAGGCGTCCAGTTGGCTGCGGTGGTTCAGCGCAACGGAAAATACGGTGCCTTTCATGCGAACTCCTCCAATGGCAAAACATGACAACCGGCATTCATTAACATATTAATGATTACTTTTATACGCTGTGCAGCTTTTACGCAACGCGCTTGGAGTGATTTGTGATCGTGATAACAAAATATTCACAAACAACGAACATTAGCGTGATTATTCAGCGTATTAATCATTTTTCTCGCCATTTTTCGCTGCGCCGCGCATTTTTGCTTTATCCCTGCGGGTAACTTTAGCTACTATTAAGTTATTAACAAAATCGGGCCTGGCGGGGTAATAGCCCTGCGGTAAGCGCCGTGACAACGAACACCTTGATAGCTAAGGCCAAACTTATGCATGAATCGTTAACCATCGCCCTGCTGCAGGCGCGCGAAACCGCCATGGGGTTCTTTCGCCCGATCCTGAAAAGCCACAACCTGACCGAGCAGCAGTGGCGCATCATCCGCGTGCTGGCCAACAGCCGCTCGATCGAATTCCACGAACTGGCGGCGGAAACCTGCATCCTGCGCCCCAGCCTGACCGGCATTCTGTCGCGCATGGAGCGTGATAAGCTGATCTTCCGCCTCAAGCCGGTTAACGATCAGCGCAAGCTGTACGTGTCGCTGACCCAGCAGGGTCAGGATCTGTATGAAGTGGCGCGCCACCAGGTGGAACAGGGCTACGCCGAGATTGAAGCCGCTTTCTCGCGGCAGAAAATGGACCAGTTGATGACGCTGCTGGACGAGCTGATCACCTTGGGCGACAGCCTGCCCGCCAACGTCACCGCGCATCCCGCCAAGCAGTGATTTAACCAACCGGAATTCTCAAATTAATTGGCGTTGCAGCCAACAACGCTGCAGCGTCAAGTAAGCAGAGAATTCGTTTCCGGCAACAGCGCGCCGCCGTCCACCACCAGCGTCTGGCCGGTGGTGTAGGCCGCCGCCGGCGAGGCGAGAAACACCATCGCCGCGGCGATGTCTTCCGGTTCCCCCAGCCGCCCGAGCGGCACCGAGGCGGCGATCGCCTGATTCACCTGCGCGTCGCCCAGGTTGGCCATCGCCGGCGTGCGGATCATCCCCGGCTCCACGCCGTTGACGCGAATGTTCTCCGCCGCCAACTCCAGCGCCGCCGCGCGAATAAATCCGTTCACCCCGGCCTTGGAGGCCGCATAGTGCGCCAGCCCCGGGTAGGCCACCCGCGGGCCGGTCACCGACGAGGTCACCAGAATGCAGCCCCCGCCCCGACGGCGCATCCACGGCAGCGCCGCCTGCGCCAGAAAGAACGGCGCCATCAGATTGACGCTCAGCGTGCGTTGCAACAAGGCCGCGTCGATGGCGGTAAACGGCGTCAGCGGAAAATAGGCGGCGTTGTGGATCACCACGTCCAACCGTTGACGGCGCTCACCCACCGCCGCCACTCCCTCGGCAATCTGCCCCGGCTCGGCCAGATCGCAGGCCAGCGCCTGTACGCTCAGCCCTTCGTCCCGCAGCGTTTGCGCCGCCGCCTGCGCCTGCGGCAGCTGCACGTCCGCGATCGTCACCTCGGCGCCCAGCCGAGCAAAGGCGCTGACGATCGCCAGCCCAATGCCCTGAGCGCCGCCGGTCACCAGCACCACCTGCCCCGCGAAGGCATTGGCCGCATAGGTTGCGCTCATCGGCCTATCCTCGCGGGTGGTGCGTGGTGTTCAGCACCTGCGCATGGGCGCCGACCGCAAAGTTGCTCAGCGCGCTGAAATCGCTGCCCTGATAACCGAGGATCTTACCGTCGGTGCGCATGCCCTGCAGATCGATCATCACCACGCCCAGCGTCGGGATGATCTTCTCGCGCCAGACGAACAGATAAAGCTGCTCCGCCACCTTCACGTAGTGGCAGCGATCGACGTCCGCCAGCCCTTTCTCCACCCCGTCCAGACACTGCCAGGCGTAGAAGTTGTCGTTCAGGTAGATATGCTCGTACCGCTCGGTCGGGCTGTAGGTGTACATATTGCGCATGCCGATCAGCTCGTCGGTAAAGCCCGGCGGTGCCGCGTCGGCGTCGTCCAGCGTGCCGAAGCGGAATTCGGCCTCGACCGCGGTCAGCGGCAGCCCCTGCTCCACCCGGCTGAAGGCGTCGAGCCGCGTCTGCGCTTCGTCCGGCAGTTGGCCGTACACCGCAGTAAAGTTGCCCTGATTGCGGTCGCATACCAGCGTAATGCTGGCGTTGGCGCGGGCAGGATCGAGAAAATCGATGAACAACACACCAGGGCGAATGCTGGTAGCGCGATAGGCGACGCCGCGCCGCTCCCCCCACTCCAGCGTCTGCTCGTCGGTAAACCGACAGCGCTGCGTCGCGCCGTCGCTAAAGCGCAGCGTCAGCGTGGTGCCCGCCAGGCCGTGCTGGCGTTCCAGCGTATTGCTGTGCGGCGCAAAGCCTTCCGCCAGCGCGCCAACCTGAATGAATACCGCTTCTGAACTCATGGAAATGCTCCTTACAGGGAAGTGAAAGCCAGGGTCGGCACATCGACGATGGTGGAGCCGCCGTCGGCCACCAGCGCCGCGCCGGTTATGATTGAAGCCTCGCTGGAACAGAGGAAACGGCAGACGCGGGCGATCTCCTCGGCGCTGGCCGGCCGGCGCAGCGGCACGTCGCGACAGACCATTTGGTAGGCCTGCTCCAGCGAAATCTGATGGGCGTCCATCAGCAGTTGCATCTCTTCGTCCGCCATCGGCGTGGTCACCCAGCCCGGGCACACCGCGTTGGCACGCACGCCCAGCGGGCCGTAATCGCGGGCGATGGAACGCATCAGCCCGATCAGCGCATGTTTGGCGGTAACGTAGCCGCAGACCTCTGGCCCGGCGGCCAGCGAGGCGATCGAGGCCACGAACAGCAGGTTGCCGCCGCTTTTAATCAGCTCCGGCAGGCAGGCGCGCGCGCTGGCGAAAGCGCTGTTGAGGTTGCTGTCCATCGCCCCTTGCCATTGCGCGTCGGTCATCTCGGTGATGCGCTTGAAGCCCATGCCGCCGGCGCTGCCGATCAGACAGTCGATGCGCCCGGCGTCGCGCAGAATCGCCGGCAGCAGCGTGTGGTTCCAGCTCTCGCCGCTGGCAGCGTCGCCCACCAGCGCCTGCGCGCCGATCTCTTGCGCCAGCGCCGCCAGCGGTTCCGGGCGGCGGCCGATGATGAACACCCGATCGCCCTGCGCCGCCAGCAGGCGGGCGCAGGCGGCGCCGACGCCGGTACCGCCGCCGGTAATCACAACCACTCTATTCATGATTCAGCTTCTCCATCAGTTGGCCGATCATCAGCAGGCTGCTCAACAGCAGCCGCCGCTGTTCGGCATCCAGCCGCAGATAGCGGCGGCCGGCCGGTAAACGGCTGACCACCTCCGACGCGGCGAAATGCTCGATATCCACCTGCCAGCGCCCGTCGTTCACCGTCAGCCGCACGCGGCGAAAATCCAGCTGCGCCAGCGTCTCGCCGATCTGCGGGTAGCGCTGCAGGCCGTCCAGCACCCGCTGCGCGGCCGCATGGCGCTGGCGCAACAGATAACGCACCCCGCGCCGCCGCAGCCAGCCGCCGGTCACCACGTCCAGCGTCAGCGGAGGCTGCGCTGCGCACGTGCCCTGCAACCGAAAGCGGTGGCTGACGATATGTGCCATAAACAGCCCCTGCACCTGTTCACCGATCTCGATCTGCGGCCCCTGCGGTAGCGTCAGCCGCAGCAGGCCCGGCGCCAGGCGTTCGCACGCGTAGGGTTCCAGATTGCGCGCCAGACGATCCAGCGCGGCGCCCGGCCGATAGCCCGACGGCGCGCGCCGCCAGGCGCGATTAAATGAGGGAAGTAAGCCGATCAAACTGCGCCTCCTCGTTTTCACCCTTGGCGAACGCGTTCTCCAGCACCTGCTCGACCGGCACCGGCTTGAACGGGTTCACTTTCTGCACGCACAGCGTCCAGAACAGCGCATAGGCGGCGGTCAGGCCGATCATCCAGCCAAAGGGAATGTAGATGTCGCTCGGGTTCATCCCCGGCGGCGTGATGTAGACGATGGCCAGCACGATGCCGACGCTGGAGACGATTTGCGGCAGCGGGAACCACGGCGATTTATAGGCGCGCGGCAGGTCGGGGCGGCGCACGCGCAGGATCACCACCGAACAGGTCACCAGCAGGTAGGCCACGCCCCAGGCGCACACCGCCGCCAGCACCAGCGGAATGATCCTGTCGAGGTTGCCCTGAATGGCGAAGGCGTGTACGCAGGGGATCAACACCGCCACCAGAATGCCGACCACCGGCGTTTTAAAGCGCGGGTGCAGATAAGCGAACATGCGCGGCAGCGCGCCGTCCAGCGCCATGCCGTACAGAATGCGCGGCACCGCCGCCATCAGCGTGTTGATGGTCGCGGCGCCCGCCAACAACAGGCCGACGCCGAGCCAGTATTTGCCGAACTGGCCCATCACCTGGCCGGCGAACGCCGGGATGGCCATCGGCGTTTCCAGCAGGCGCGTGCCGCTGGCGGCGTCGATCACCACGTTTTCCACCTGATGGCTGAGCGCCGCGCCATACAGCGCCATGCACACCGCCACGCCGCACAGCCCCAGCGCCATCGCGCGCGGGATCACCCGATCGCAGCGTTTGATCTCCGGCGCCATCGGCGTCACCAGCTCACAGCCGACGAACATGAACATCGCCATGCCGATCAGGCTGAACACCGCGAAGGGATCGTTCAGGCTCAGCGTGCTGCCGAACCAGCCCTCGAGCGGCACCGCATGCGGCGACAGCAGCCCGACGATGCCGAAAATCACCAGCGTGCTCCACATGGCGAAGGTCAGCACGATCTCCGCCTTGCCGAAGGCCTCGATGCCGAACGCGTTGAGCAGGCCGAACACGATTACCAGCCCGACGCCGACCATCCAGGAGGCATTGTGGCTTTCCATCAGGGTGTTGAGGTGCTCAAAGTTCACCAGCGCCATGATGCCGGAGAGAATGGTCTCGGCGGTGCCGGCGAAGATGTGCACGATCAGGTAGGCCGACAGCGCGCCGGTGATGGCGAAAAAGCGCCCCATGCCGCAGGAGATGTAGTCGTAAACCGAACCGGAGGTCGGCAGCAGCGACGCCGCTTCGGAGAAGGTGGTGAGCTGCGCCTGCATCATGATGAAGGCGATCAGCATCGCCAGCGCGAAGGTGTCGCCGCCGATGCCGAAGCCGCTGGTGACCGTCAGGATCACCGGGCTGGCCATGATCACCCCGACCGAACTGGCCAGGGTGGTGGGAAAGCCGACCTTGCCTCGAGCCAGGTGGGCGTGCAACCGCGACGACAGGTTCATGGTTATTTCCTCTTATAGTTTTGGCCTGATGCATGCAGGTGCTTGCAGGTTTTTCACCGCCAGCGGCGGTAATCTCACTATAGAGAGGAAAGGAAAATGCTGACTATCGTCCTTAAGGACGAGACGGTTTCAACCTGCGGTGGCGCTCACGGCGGCGCGCCATTGCATCGCCCCCTGCGGGCTGCGCGGGTAGGCGCGCAGCGGCGCCAGCAGCGCGGAAAAGAAGGCGTAATAGCCGGCGCACAGCCGGTTGTAGCGATCTTCGCCCACATGCGCCGGGCAGCCGCCCTGGCAGACGCTTTTCACGCTGCAGCGTTGGCACTCGCGGCGCAGGCTCTTGTTTTTACCGAACGGCATTTCCACCGCCCTTGTCGCCAGGGTGGCGAGCGGCGTGTGGCGATCGGCATGGCCGAGCAGATGCTGCGCATTGATCAGATGATCGCAGGCGTAAAGCCTCCCGTCCGGCTCCATCACCAGATTGCCGCCGCAGCGTTCGGCGTGCACGCAGCTGAGGCTGACGTGGGTGAAATACTGCGCGTAGACCTGTTCGATGTTCATCACGAAGACCTGGCCGATATGCCCGCGGCTGCGCCAGCGGCGGTATACCGCCAGCATGAAGCGCCCCCAGTTGGCGGCGCTCAGTCCGTAACCGGCGGTGGGCGCATCCCCTTCCAGCATCAGCGGCTGAAACTGCAGATAACGCGCCCCGATCGCCACCGCATGATCGTAGATCGCCTCGGCGCGATCCGCGACGCCGTCGTGCACCACCATCAGCAGGTTGAAGTCGATCTGATGGCGCTGCAACAACGCAATGCCGCGCAACGCGGCGTCATAGCTGGCGCCGCCGCGCTTGTCCGGCCGGTGGGCGTCCTGCACCTCGCGATCGCCGTCCAGGCTGACGCCGAGGATAAAGTGATGCTGCCGGAACAGCCGGCACCAGGCGTCGTTCAGCAGGGTACCGTTGGTCTGCAGGCTGTTGCTGATCCGCACGCCCGGCGGCGCATAGCGGCGCTGCAACGCCAGCGCCCGCTTGTAAAAACCGATCCCCGCCAGCAGCGGCTCACCGCCCTGCCAGACGAAGTTGATCTCGCGGCTGTAACGCGGCTGGGCGGCGATGTAGCCGCGGATAAATTCCGCCAGCAGGTCGTCGTCCATCTTGCGCGTCCGCTCTTGCTGGCGCTGCGGGTAGTAACAGTAGCGGCAACCCAGGTTGCAGCCGGCGCCGATCGGCTTCACCAGCAAATGAAAAGGCGCCGCCGCGCGCGGTTCGCTCTCTACCGGGATCTGCTGCGCGCGCAGCTGGGCCAGGTTCATGGCGCCGCCTGCGGCAACGGTTTGTGGGTCTGCGGATCCAGGCCGATGTAGTCGCCGGTGCTGGCGTCAACACCGAGGTAGTCGATCGCTGCGCCTTTGGCCTCAATGACCATGCCCTGCTGCGCAAAGCGGCGATACGCCTCGCTCAGCCGTTTGACTTGATCCGGGTTGGCGGCGGCCAGATCGCGCGTTTCCAGCGGATCGTCATGCAGGTTGAACAGCCCCCACGGCGCCATCTGCGCCGTCGGCCCGGCCTTCACCAACCGCCGCAGCTTCCAGATGCCGTCCACGTAGGCGGCCTGGTTATGCAGCTCCACGCCGTAGGTCGCGCGCGGCACGCCGTCGGCCTCGCCGCTGAAATAGCGCTTGAAGCTGACGCCGACCATCGGCAGCGTCGGTTTGGCCTTCAGCGGTTTGTTGGCGTCGATGCCGGCATAGTCGTACAGCGTCGGGGCGATGTCATACACCGCCATCGGCGTGCGGTCGATGCCGCCGCGCCCCTTCAGCCGCGGCGCGGAGATGATGAAATCGGTATTGATGCCGCCCTGCGCGCTGGTGGTTTTGTGGTAGTTGGCGTACGGCGCATTGCTGACGTTGGCCCAGTGCGGCCCGTAAGAGATGAACGATCCCTTGCGGCCGAGGTTGGCGTAGCTGTTGTCGAACTGCCGCCAATACTCCGGCTTCGAGCCGTAGTAGAAGCCGCTGGCCGGGTTGGCGCCGTTGTCGGTGGCGAACACGATCACCGTATTTTGGTCGCGGCCGGTCTGCTTCAGGGTGTTCAGCACCGCGCCGACCTGATCGTCCATGTAAGCAATCATCGCCGCGTACACCTGCATGGTCTTGGCTTCATATTTTTGCTGCTCGGGCGTCAGCGCGTTCCAGGCCTTATCCAGCGCCAGCGTCGGCATCGGCGTGCGATCGGAAATCAACCCCAGCGCTTTCAGGCGCTGAATGCGCTGCTGATAGGCCTGCTGGTAACCGGCGTCGTATTTGCCGTCGAATTTGGCGATCCAGTCATCCGGCGCCTGCAATGGATCGTGCGGCGCGGTGAACGCCAGATAGGCGAAGACGGGCTTATTCTGCGGCGTATCGCGGATCCACTGTTCCAGCTGATCGGCATAGGCCTTGCTGGAGTAGAAATCTTTGGGCAACGACACGCGTTTGCCGTTCAGGGTGTAGAAGGTGTGGAACGCCTCCACGGTGCCCAGCGGTTTCGCATCGTCGAAATGGCTGGTGCCGCCGCCCATAAAGGCGAAAGCGCGCTCGAAGCCGCGATCGGTCGGTTTGGCGCCGTCGACATAGCCCAGGTGCCATTTGCCCGCCATCATGGTGGCGTAACCCGCGTCGCGAAAACGCTCCGGCAATGTGGTCACGCGGTCGGTCAGCCGCATTTCATAGCCCGGCTGCGCGGCGGTGCTCTCATACCACCACATGCCGCCCATGCCGGCCTGCTGATTGGTGTTGCCGGTCATCAGCATCGACCGCGCCGGCGCCGACATCGGCGAGGTGTAGTACTGGCTCATGCGCACGCCCCGTTCGGCCAGCGCCTGCAGGTTGGGGGTCGGTATCTCGCCGCCGAACGGGCTGATGTCGGAATAGCCCATGTCGTCCACCAGAATGATCAGCACATTGGGGCGATCGGCGTCCGCCCCCTGAGCCAGGCCCGATAAGGCACCGCTCAACGCCACCGCCAGCGTTTTTTTCTGCATCGTTCGTTCCCCGTATGGTCATGCGGACTGAACAACCCGACGCCTCAGCCCGAGAAAGGTCATCATTTTTTCGTCTTATACGTTTGGCGCCGCCTGGCGCTATCTTCAATTCGCAGTGTAGGAAGCGGCGGAAAAGCCTGGCTATCGTTCTTAAGAACGAGGGGCGGCGACGGTCGTGCCGGTTGTAGCACGCGCAGGGCGGCGAGGGCTTCGTCCAGGCAAGCAGTGAAAAGCGCTGTAAATTCAGCGGGAAAAGCGGCGAATTATTTCATTAACCTATTAATGAAAATCGCGATAAATCCGAACTGAAAAGCCCTGATTAACGCAGTGTCATCTTGTTATTTATGTGTTTTATTGTAATCGGCCTCACGTTGTTAATATGTTTTTATTGTGTTGCCAAATTGCTACAACTATGCTTGTATCGTTCATATATTGACCGCCAACATTCTCCAGATTGAACGATAAAGGGAGGAACACGAATCATGCACAGCACAGCATCCGATGCCTTTATCAACAGTTGTTTGGCGACTATTGCGCACCTGATCCCGGTGTCTGCCGGGGTGTTTTATCTGGTCGATCGCGACCTGCGGCCAGATCACTACATCCTGCACGGCATGCCCGATAAAACGCATCAGCAGTACCTGAACCACTTCCAACAGATAGACCCGCTGCAGCCGGCCAATTTCCATCGCCAGGACATCACCATGGTCGGCATGAGCCCGGCGGCGATCGCCGGCAACCGCCGCTATTACCACGACTTTATGCTGCCGAACGACATGCGCGACATGACGGAGATTTTCATTCGCCAACGCAAACGCATCGTCGCCGGGGTGTCGCTGATCCGCGATACGCCGTTTACCGAAGTGGAGCGCGGCCGCCTGCGCGCGGTGCTGCCGCTGATCGAGCTGGCGACGCGCGATCTGCTGCCCGACAGCGAGGCGCAGCTGTTGACTGCCAAAGAGCAAGAGATCGTCAACCTGGTGCGCGAAGGCGCCAGCAATAAGCGCATCGCCCTGAAGCTGGGCATTTCGCTGTCCACGGTGAAAACCCATATGCGCAATATTTTCGCCAAAACCGACGTGGTGAACCGCACCGAGCTGGTCGCCGGCGGCTTTCTCGCCCACGGTTAACGCCCGATAACGGCCGCCGCTGCCGACGGCCGGAAAATAACGCCAAAACGTATTCGCCATTTATGGCGCGGCCTCCCCCTGCCCGCAATCGGGCCGGGCGGGATAATTCATCGTCACTCAACGCTCGGGGAAAAGGTTTATGTCCAGTGATTCGGTTTCCGCGCCCGCCGTCGGCACGGCGCTCCCCTGCCCGCCGCGGCTGTTGACCGCCATTATCGTCTTCGCCGCCATCGCGCCGGGCATTCTGATGACTGCCCCCGCCGTGGCCGCCCAGCTCGCTACTCAGTGGCAGCTCGGCCCGGCGCAGATCGGCCACCTGTTCTCCACCGAACTCGGCGCCATGAGCCTGGCCACGCTGCCGGCGTGGTGGTGGATCGGGCGCATCAACTGGCGGCGGGTCGCTACGCTGTCGGCGCTGGTGTTTATCGCCGGCAACCTGGCTTCGGCGCTGGTGCAAGATTTTACCTTGCTGCTGCCGCTGCGCTTCATCGCCTCGCTGGCGGGCGGCACCCTGATGATCCTGTGCATCACCTGCGCCGCCGGCACCGCCAATCCCAGCCGCGTCTATGCCTTCTGGGTGCTCGGCCAGCTGGTGCTGGGTGCGGTCGGGCTGCTGGTGCTGCCACCGCTGTTTGCGCACTTCGGCCTGATGGCGGTCTACCTGATTTTGGCCGCCATCATGCTGTGCTGCCTGCCGCTCATCCCGGCGTTCCCCAACGGTTTCACCGCCGCCCGCACCGCCCGCAGCGGCCCCGCCGCCTCGCTGGCGCGCAAGCTGTGCGCCGTGCTGGCGGTGCTGACCTTTTACATCAGCCTGAGCGCGGTCTGGACCTTTATCGGCGGCATCGCCGCCGGCGCCGGGCTGTCGCCGGCCCACAGCGGCCAGGTGCTGGCCGTCGCCACCTTGCTCGGCATCGTCGGCGCGGGGGCCGCGGCGCTGATCGGCGCGCGCTTCGGCGGCGGACGCCTGATCGTGCTGGGATACGCCCTGCTGCTGGCCAGCGTGGCGCTGCTGACGGGCCAGCCCCTGCTGCTGCGCTTCGCCCTGGCGGCCCTGCTGTTCAAATTCACCTGGACCTTCGTGCTGCCGTTCATTCTGGCGCGGGTCGCCGGGTTGGATAACGACGGCAAGCTGATGAACGGCATCAACCTGGTGATCGGCGGCGGCATGGCCATCGGTCCGACGCTGGCCGGCTCTCTGATCGAATCTTCCGGCGGTTTCAACGCCTTGCTGTTTGGCGCGCTGGGCTGCGCGCTGCTGTCGCTGCTGTTGATTTCGCTGGCTTCACCGCGCGCACCGCGCCGTATAACAGGAGGAGAAAGGTGAAAAGAACAACCGGTTTCTTGTTTGATGAACGCTGTTTCTGGCACAGCACCGGCCTGCACGCCACCACCCTGCCGGTCGGCGGCTGGGTACAACCGCCTTCGGGCGCCGGCCACGCCGAGTCGCCGGAAACCAAACGGCGCATGAAGAACCTGATGGACGTATCCGGCCTGTCGCGCCAGCTCACCCTGCTGAGCGCCGAACCGGCGACGGAAGAAGACCTGCTGCGCATCCACCCCGCCCACTACCTGCAGCGCTTCAAACAGGTGAGCGACAGCGGCGGCGGCCTGCTGGGAGAGGAAGCGCCGCTGGGGCCGGGCAGCTATGAAATCGCCAAACTCTCCGCCGGGCTGGCCTGTGCGGCGGTAGAGGCGGTGCTGCAGGGCGAACTGGATAATGCCTATGCGCTGTCGCGCCCGCCGGGCCACCACTGCCTGCCGGATCAATCGATGGGCTTCTGCTTCCTGGCCAATATTCCCATTGCCATCGAGCGCGCCAAGGCCCGCTACGGCCTCGGCAAAGTAGCGGTGCTCGACTGGGACGTGCACCACGGCAACGGCACCCAGCACATCTATTGGCAGCGCGGCGACGTGCTGACGCTGTCGCTGCATCAGGACGGTTGCTTCCCGGCGGGCTATTCCGGCGAGCAGGATCGCGGCGAGGGCGCCGGGGCGGGCTGCAACGTTAACGTGCCGATGCTGGCCGGCGCCGGCGACGACGGCTACCTGCACGCCATGCGGCGCATCATCATCCCGGCGCTGGAAAAATTCGAGCCGGAGCTGATCATCGTCGCCTGCGGTTACGACGCCAACGCCCTCGATCCGCTGGCGCGCATGCAGCTGCACAGCGACAGCTTCCGTGCCATGACCGCGCTGGTGCAGGACGCCGCCGACCGGCTGTGCGGCGGTAAACTGGTGATGGTGCATGAAGGCGGCTACGCCGAATCCTACGTGCCGTTCTGCGGGCTGGCGGTGATGGAACAGCTGAGCGGCGTGCGCACTGAAGTGCAGGATCCGCTGCTGGCGTTCATCCAGCAACAGCAGCCGCGCGACGCCTTCAACCGCTTCCAGCGCGAAGCGCTCGACGCGTTGGCGCGCCAGTTCGGCCTGTAATCCCCCCCTTTGTGGGCGCCGCACCCGGCGCCCCTGACAACCTCGCCGCCAGCCGCTACGCTGAAGGGCAACCCTACCCACCATGAGAACAATAACATGTCCGAACAAACCGTCAGCTTTATCAAAGGCCGTCACGGCGACATCGCCGTGCACGACTGGGGCAACGACAAGCCGCGCTATCTGGCGCTGCTGGTGCACGGCTACGGCGAGCACCTCGGCCGCTATCAATACGTGGCGCGTACGCTGCAGGCGCAGGGGGCGCGGGTGTTCGGCCCCGACCACCTCGGCCACGGCCTGTCGCAGGGCGAACGCGTGCTGATCGAAGATTATGACGCCGTAGTCGACGACGTGCAGCGCGTGGTCAGCCATTTCCGGCAGCAATACCCCGCCTTGCCGCTGGTGGTGATCGGCCACTCGATGGGCGGCATGATCGCCACCCGCTACGTGCAGCGTCACGGCGAGGAAGTGAGCGCCTTGGTGCTGTCCGGCCCGCTGCTCGGCGACAGAACGGCGATTTCCGATCTGGCCGAACTGCCGACGATCCCCGACGCGCCACTGGATACCGCCACCCTGGCGCGCGATCCGGCGGTTGGCGCGGCCTATCAGGAAGATCCGCTGGTGTGGCACGGGCCGTTCAAGCGCCCCACCCTGCGCGCCATGCAGCGGATCCTCGCCGCCATCAACGCCGGGCCGGGCTTCGGCGCGCTGCCCACGCTGTGGATCCACGGCGACGACGATCGGCTGGTGCTGCTGAGCGAAACGCAAACCGCGCTCGATCGTCTGCAGGGCGACGATTTCGAACGGATGATCAATGCGGGCGGGCGGCACGAGAGCTTTAACGAAACCAATAAGGATCAGATCCTCACGCGGGTGACCGATTTTATTGCGCGGGCGTTAGGCTAAGGCGCTCCCCCTCGGCATGCAGCCTGCTGAGGGGGGCATGACGGCGTCAGCCCTCGACGATGGCGAGGTAGTGTTTGACGAAGCGATCCGAGGTGATGTCCCAGCGCACCGGGGTGCCTTTCTCGACGAACCAGGAATCGCCGGCCTGATACTGCACCGATTCGCCGGTGCGTTCGTTGGTCAGGGTCGCGCTGCCTTCCCACACCGTGGCGTGCTCGGCGAACGGGTACTCCATCACGAAGCTGCCGCGGGTGCAGCTGAACACGCCGCAGTTCAGGTTGTCGGTCGGTTCGCCGAAAATGCTGGCCACGCCGACGTTTGGCGTGCCGGCGATCACCGTGGCGCCCAGGTTGCTGACGCTGCCGATCTCCAGCAGTTCCGGCAGCGGTTGTTTAAGCAGTAACGGTTTCATGTGATTCTCCTCTGAGGGTTAACGGCGGCCTTTCCAGTAGCCGGATGTCTGGTGCCAAACCTTACCGGCGGTGGTCATCACCCGCCGCAGCTTGTCCTTGCCGAAGATGTTGACGTGCGGGATCGAGCTCATCAGATCGTACCGATCGGACCCTTCGCTCATGCCCTCCGCCAGCACCTTGCACACGATGTGGCTCGGCGTCACGCCGAAGCCGGAGTAGCCCTGCACGTAAAACACATTGTCGCGATCCGGCAGCGTGCCGATCTGCGGGAACAGGTTGGCGCTGCAGCACAGCGGGCCGCCCCAGGCCAGATCGATCTTCACGTCTTTCAGGTACGGGAACACCTTCAGCATCAGGTTGCGGTTCCAGGCCTTGAGATCCGACGGGAAATATTCGATCAGGCGGGTGGCGCTGCCGAACAGCAGCCGGTTTTCGTTGGTCACCCGGTAATAGTCGATCACCGGGCGAATGTCGCTATAGGCGCCGCGGATCGGGCTGATCTGGCGGATCAGATCGTCAGACAGCGGCTCGGTGGCCAGCTGGAAGGCGTAGGTATTGATGGTCTTGCGGTAGATCTGCGGCTCCATGCCGTTGAGGAAGCCGTTGCAGGCCCACAGCATCTTGTTGGCACGCACCGAGCCCATGGCGGTACGCACCGTGATGCGCGGGCCATACTCCACGTTGAGCACGCTGCTGTTCTCAAAGATTTTCACCCCGTAGCCGCTCAGCGCCTTGGCCTCGCCCAGCAACAGGTTAAGCGAATGCACGTGGCCGCCGCCCATGTGTTTCAGCGCGCAGGTGTAGGCATCGGAGCCCACCACCTGCTTCACCTCCGCCCCGGTGTAGAGCTCAATTTCCTCCTGCGGCGCTACCGCCTTGAACTCCTTCAGCCAGCCGCGCAGGGTTTTCTCCTGGCGCACGTTGCTGCCGAGATAGCCGTAGCCGAAACAGAAGTCGGCGTCGATGTCATATTTCTTGATGCGCTCACGGATAATGCCGGCACCGAGGTTGCTGATTTTGAAGATGGTTTCCAGCCCGGCCGGGCCAACGTGGCGCTTGATCTTCTCCAGATCGTGGCCGATACCGGCCATCACCTGGCCGCCGTTGCGCCCGGTGCCGCCGTAACCCAGATAGCGGCCTTCGAGAATGGCAATGTTGGTGATGCCCTTCTCCGCCAGCTCCAGCGCGGTGTTGATGCCGGAGAAGCCGCCGCCGATGATCACCACGTCAACATCCAGATCCTCTTCCAGCGTCGGGAAGCGCAGATCGTATTTTTTGGTCGCCGCGTAGTAGGTTAAGGACTCGATTTCGTTGTTCACTGCCGCACTCCCGATTGCCTATGCCATGACATCGGATTATCGGGAGCCGTGGGATCGTTTGCTATGTCCCCTTAGGGACATTTGCTACAAAAAATTAACATTCACGCGCTGCGCCGCTGCGGGGCGGTCAGCAACAGGCTGAACAGTTCGGCCTGCGAGCCGATGTTCAGCTTGCCGTAGATGTTCTTGCGGTGATTTTTTACCGTGCCGAGGCTGATGAACAGCCGGTCGGCAATCTGCTGCGAACCGCAGCCGGCGAGGATCAGATCGACAATCTCCCGCTCGCGCGGCGTCAGCAGATAACGCACCTGCCCACCGTCGTCGTTCACCGTGTCGGCCTCGGCCGGTGCCGCCACCACTTCGCCGTGCAGCCGCGCCACGCTTTTCACCAGCGTCAGCGCGCTGCGCAGATCCGCCCGCTGCGGGTAGCGCACCGCCACCGTGCGGCGCGCCGAGCCGAAGAATACCCCCAGCCCGCGCTCCGGCGTCAGCTGCAGCAGCACGCCGGCCTCGTCATGCCAGCCGGTCTTGCGATAAAAATTGCGGTAATAGTCGCTGTGATAAAACCCGCAGGGCGCCAGCTGGCGCAGCGTGAGCACCTCACCTTCACCGCCGTCGTTCAGCGCACGGTAAAACGGATCCTGCAGGTAGGCACCCTGTTGGTAGATCTGGTTGACCGCATCGCTGTTTTCCCGCTCGGTTTTGATCAGGCAGCGCGGCGGCCGGCCGCGTTCGAAGGCATAGACGATGGCGTTGTCGAAGGCGAAAAACCCCTCCAGCCAATTCAACAGGCTGGGATAAAAGCGCGGGCTGGCCACCGCATCGATCACCGCAGACAAGCGTTCAACCTGAATTTCCATACCCGCCTCGCCATTATTAATACATTAACAATCTACCGATTTCGGATGGGGTTAGCCGCATGGCGGCCAGTACTGTTAAAAAAAGCATCCGGCGCGCCGAAATGCAAGAACGCGATCGTTTACATGTTAAACAACTCACAAGTTGCCGCAGCGGGGAAAGCGGTGGCCGCTCCGCGCCCGCTGGCTTATGCTGTGGCATCGCGCTCTGCAACGTCGTCAAGGAGACCTCATGTCCGTCAGCCACATCATCGCCAACCGCCAGACCTGGTTCGGCCACGGCAGCATCCAGCAACTGCCGCCGCTGCTGCTTGCCGATCCGCAGCCGACGCTGCTGTTCAGCTGCCGATCTTTTCTCAACGGCCCGGTGTACGCCGGCCTGCGCGAATCGCTGACGCCGCTGCTTATCGGCACTGAGATCGTCAGCCACGAGGCGTCGCCGCAGGAAATAGACGCCTGGGTGGCGCGCTGGCGCGGCCAGGCGCGGCGCGTGGTGGCCATCGGCGGCGGCAGCGTCCTGGACGCCGCCAAGGCGTTCTCCGCGCTGGTGGAGCATCCGCTGCCGACGCTGCGCTATATGGAAAAAGTCGGCGACAGCAAAATCAGCGGCGCCACCCTGCCGCTGATCGCCATTCCCACCACCGCCGGCACCGGCAGCGAGGTGACGCAGAACGCGGTGATCACCGATACCCAGGTCAGCAAAGTGAAGGCCTCGCTGCGCCACAATAACTTCGTGCCGCACACCGCCATTCTCGATCCGCAGCTGCTGGCGGGCGCGCCGGACAAAGTATTGGCCTACTGCGCCATCGACGCCTTCACCCACCTGTTCGAGGCCTATCTGTCGAAAACCGCCGGCGCCATGACGCGCGACATGTCCCTGAACGGCATACGCCACTTCCTCGCCGCCTGGCCGGCGCTCAACCGCAGCGATGCGGCGCGCGAAGCGATTATGCAAGCTTCGTACCTCGGGGGGCTGACGCTGAGCGCCGCCGGGCTGGGGGTGATCCACGGCATAGCCGGCGAGATCGGCGCGCTGCGCGACTACCACCACGGCCAGGTCTGCGGCCGCCTGCTGCTGCCGTTCCTCGCCCTGCTGGAGAGCAGCGAGCAGCCGCAGCAACGCGCACTGATGGCCGAGCTGGCCGCGCGCCTGTACCCGCACTGGCAGGGCAGCCCGGAGAGCTACCTGACCGATTTCATCACCCGCCACGCCATTGCGCCGTTCTGGCAGGACGATTTGCCGATTTCCGGCCAGGAATTGGCGGTCGCGCTGGAGAAATCCAACAGCAAGAATTCCTGGATCGACT
Organism: Serratia montpellierensis; assembly: GCF_020858655.1. Classification (NCBI taxonomy): domain Bacteria; kingdom Pseudomonadati; phylum Pseudomonadota; class Gammaproteobacteria; order Enterobacterales; family Yersiniaceae; genus Serratia; species Serratia montpellierensis. The sequence goes on along the minus strand of NZ_VOSN01000002.1, from coordinate 295,387 downwards.
ATGCGCCGGCGCAGCGGCAACGGATGATCGAAGAGGCGTTTCGCGTCGAATGATTATATAATCAGATCAACGCACTAGCAGGAGTTAAGAAAATGGGCATCATCGGCTGGATCTTCGCCGGCATCGCGGTCGGCATCCTGGTCGGCGCGCTGATCAGGATCTTCGGCAAGAAGAAAGAGCAGTAAGCGTCACGCTGTTCCGTGGGCCGCCAGCAGGCACTCATGGAACAGCTTCACCACCCGCTGTGGCACCGGCGAGCGGCGCAGCACGCTGGAATATTCGCAGTGATAGCGGAACAGCGCCGGTTTGATCGCCCGCATCATATTCTGCGCCACGAAAAACGCCGCATAGTGATCCGGCAAAAAGCCGACGTATTTGCCGGACAGGATCAGCGTGGCGATCGACTCCTGCGCGAACCCCGTCGCCTTGCGATGCAAATGTTGCTGCAGGCTCAGTTCCATATTCGGCGAATGATAGCCTAATCCGGCGAAGGCATAATTGTGCAGCAGATCCCAATTTAATGTTTCATGGGGGCCGGAAAATAATTCATGCTGCGCGCCGCAATATAAGAACATCCTCTCACTGAATAACGAATGATAAGATAAACTTTCCGCGCTGCGGTGCATAGGAATAACGCCAACCTGAAATTGCCCGTCAATGACGCCGCGTTCAATGGTATTAATCGGCTCCACGTACATTTGCAAAGAAACCTCCGGCGCACGCTCGCTGAATAACGCGATGGCCCGGCCGATCTGCGCCTGCGGATTGCTGACCGTATGGTCGAATATCGCCACGTGCAGCTGCCCGCCCATGCGCTGGTGCACCTCGTCCACCCCGCGCCGGAACGCCTCGGTGGCCGCCAGCAGGTTGACCGTTTCCTGGTAGATCAACAGCCCCTCGTCGGTGACCGCAAAGCCCTCGCGCCCGCGCTGGCACAGCGTCAGGCCCAGCCGCTGCTCCAGATCCTTGATGTGTTTGCTGATGGTCGACAGGCTGATGTTCAGTTCCAGTTCGGCGGCGCTCATGCCACCGCAGTCAACCACGGCCTTGAATACCCGCAGCAAACGCAGATCCATATCCGACAATTGCCCTAACAGCGCGCGCTTTTTTACTTGCATAAAACCTTAAGTAAGTTTCGACATATGATTATTCACAGTAGAGAACAAGCGGTACATAGTCAATTTCGCACAACAATTCGTTAACAACTCGGTTTATTTCATTAATCGCTCTTATTTTCCTGTTCGGAGGAAAACATGGCCGTTGAAAATCACCCGCTAAATAGTCTCGATGCCGAAGGGTTAGAGGCCCATTGGATGCCTTTTACCGGTAACCGTAATTTTAAAGCGCAGCCGCGCATCATTACTCAAGCCGCGGGGGCGTATTACACCAGCCATGACGGCAGAAAGATTTTCGACGGCCTGTCCGGATTATGGTGTTGCGGATTGGGGCACGGCCGGCAGGAAATCACCGACGCCGCCCAGCGACAGCTGGCGACGCTGGATTATTCGCCGGCGTTTCAGTTCGGCCACCCGCTGTCGTTCGAACTGGCCAACAAGATCAAGGCACTGACGCCGGCGGGGCTGGATTACGTGTTCTTCACCGGTTCCGGCTCCGAAGCGGCAGACACCTCGCTGAAAATGGCGCGCGCTTACTGGCGCGCCAAAGGCCAGGCAGGCAAAACCTGCTTTATCGGCCGGGAAAAGGGCTATCACGGCGTTAACTTCGGCGGTATCTCGGTCGGCGGCATCGCCGGCAACCGCAAGACGTTCGGCGCCGGCGCCGAGGCGGACCACCTGCCGCACACCCTGCTGGCCGGCAACGCCTTTTCGCGCGGCATGCCGCAACAGGGGGCGGAGCTGGCGGAAGAGCTCAGCCGCATCATCGCGCTGCGCGACGCCTCAACGATCGCCGCAGTGATCGTCGAACCCTTCTCCGGCTCCGCCGGGGTGATCGTGCCGCCGGTCGGCTACCTGCAGCGCCTGCGCGAAATCTGTACCCAGCATGACATCCTGCTGATCTTCGACGAAGTGATCACCGCCTTCGGCCGCTGCGGCGCGATGACCGGCGCCGAGGCGTTCGGCGTCACGCCGGACATCATGAACATCGCCAAACAGGTGACCAACGGCGCGCAGCCGATGGGCGCGGTGGTGGTGCGGCCGGAGATCTACCACACCTTCATGAACGGCGGCGAGCCGAACTACCAGCTCGAATTCCCGCACGGCTACACCTACTCCGCCCACCCGGTCAGCTGCGCGGTCGCGCTGGCGACGCTGGACATCCTGCAGCGCGAACAGATGGTGGAGCGCGTACAGGCGCTGGCGCCCTACTTCGAGCGCGCGGTGCACAGCCTGCAGGGAGCCAAACACGTCGCCGACATTCGCAACATCGGCCTGGCGGCCGGCATTACGCTGGCGGCGCGGCCCGGCGAACCGGCGCGGCGTCCCTTCGAGGCGGCGATGCGCTGCTGGGAAAGCGGATTTTACGTGCGCTACGGCGGCGACACCCTGCAGCTGGCGCCGCCGTTCATCAGCAGCGAAGCGCAGATCGATGCGCTGATCAACGCCGTGGGCGACGCCCTCAACGCCACCGAATAAGGAGAAAACCATGACCATCACCCACTGGATCAACGGCGAGCCTGCCGCCGGCGGCGAACGCAGCCAGCCGGTTTACGACCCGGCCACCGGCCAATCGGCGCAGGAGGTGCAGCTGGCCGACCGCGCCACGGTGGAGCGCGCCATCGCCGCCGCCGAACAGGCCTATCCCGCCTGGCGCGACACCCCGCCGCTGAAGCGCGCGCGCATCATGATGAAGCTCAAGGATCTGCTGGAGCAGCACGCCGACGCCATCTGCCAACTGATCACCGCCGAGCACGGCAAGGTGCTCAGCGACGCCTTGGGCGAACTGCAGCGCGGCATCGAGAATATCGAATACGCCGGCTATGTGCCGGAACTGCTGAAGGGCGAACACAGCAAAGAGGCCGGTCCGGGCATCGACAGCTGGAGCGAGTTTCAGCCGCTGGGGGTGGTGGCGGGCATCACGCCGTTCAACTTCCCGGCGATGGTGCCGCTGTGGATGTGGCCGATGGCGGTCGCCTGCGGCAACACCTTCGTGCTGAAACCGTCCGAGCGCGTGCCTTCCGCCGCGCTGTATATCGCCCGGTTGGCGGCGGAAGCCGGGCTGCCGCCGGGGGTGCTCAACGTGGTCAACGGCGATCGCGAAGCGGTGGAGACGCTGCTGCATGACGGGCGCGTCAAAGCGATCAGCTTCGTCGGTTCGACGCCGGTGGCGGAGCACATCTATCACACCGGCTGCGCGCAGAACAAACGGGTGCAGGCGTTGGGCGGCGCTAAGAACCACGCGGTGGTGCTGCCGGACGCCGATATCCCCGGCGCGGTCGGCGCGCTGATGGGCGCCGCCTTCGGCTCCTGCGGCCAGCGTTGCATGGCCATCCCGCTGGTGGTGGCGGTGGGCGACGGCACCGCCGACGCGCTGATCGCCGGGCTGCGGCAACAGATGGCCGCCATGCGCGTCGGCCCCGGCAGCGACAACCGCAACGACATGGGGCCGCTGGTGACCCAACAGCATTATCAGAAGGTGAAAGGCTATATCGATCAGGGCGTGGCCGAAGGCGCCGAGCTGCTGGTGGACGGCCGCGAACTGAGCGTGATCGGCGCCGACGGCCGCCCCAGCCAGGGGTATTTCCTCGGCCCGACGCTGTTCGATCGCGTGACGCCCGGCATGCGCATCTATCAGGAAGAGATCTTCGGCCCGGTGCTCGGCGTGGTGCGCGCGGCATCGCTGCCGGAGGCGATGGCCATGATCGACGCACACGAATACGGCAACGGCACCTGCCTGTTCACCCGCGACGGCGAAGCGGCGCGCTACTTTTCCAGCCGCATTCAGGTCGGCATGGTGGGGATCAACGTGGCGCTGCCGGTGCCGGTGGCCTACCACTCGTTCGGCGGCTGGAAGCGCTCGCTGTTTGGCGATCTGCACGCCTACGGCCCGGACGCCGTCAGGTTCTACACCAAACGCAAGACCGTGACCCAGCGCTGGCCGGCCTCCGGCGATGCCCGCCGCGCCAGCTTCAGCTTCCCATCGGGGCAGGGGTAACACATAAGAACAATAAACTTCCGGGGAGCAACGCTCCCCGGCATTTAGCGCGCTCCATTTGATTCCTGCGTACAGCCTGTGCAGCAAAACAATAACTCACTCACACGTTAATGGAGTCGTTATCCCATGAAAGAGTCCGCCCCTGAACACACCTTCAAAGGCAATCTCAGCGTCCTCGACGTGGTGATGATCACCGCGTCCGGCGTGACGCCGGCCAGTTCGATCTTCGTTATCGCGCCGCTGGCGATCGCCAACGCCGGCAGCGGCGCCTTTCTGTCGTTTCTGATCGCCGCCTGCGTCGCCGCCGCCATCGCGCTGTGCTATGCCGAGCTCGGCGCCGCACACCCCAGCGCCGGCGGTGAATACAGCATCATCAAGCGCCTGTTCGGCACCCTGTGCGGGTTGCAGACCTACCTGTTTATCCTCAGCGCCTCGCTGTTCGTGCCGGCGGTACTGGCCACCGGCGCGGTGCCTTACCTGAACACCGCGCTGGGCACCCAGTTCGACGCCTCGACCGCCGGCATGCTCACCGTGCTGGTCGGCGGTATCTGCGCCATTTTCAACATCAAAGCCAACGCCCTGCTGACCGGCGCCTTCCTGGTGGTGGAAGTGGCGGTGCTGGCGCTGATCGCCTGGCTCGGCTTCAGCCACCCGCATCAGAGTACGGAGATCCTCACCGCGCCGGTGATGCTGGACGCGCAGGGCAGCCTGGCGCCGGTATCGCTGCCGCTGATCGTCGCCATGGTCGGGGTCGCGTTGTTCTCCTACAACGGCTACGGCGCGGCGGTGTACATGGCGGAAGACATGCGCGAACAGGGCAGGCCGATGGCGATCGCGATCATGCTGACGCTGGTCATCGTGGTGCTGGTGGAACTGGTGCCGTTCACCGCCCTGTTGATCGGCTCGCCGTCGCTGACGGAGATGGCCAAACAGGCCGATCCGGTCGGCTACGTGGTCACCCAGCTCGGCGGCCCGACACTGGCGCGGGTGGTGAGTGGCGCAATCTATCTGTCGGTGTTCAACGCCATTATCGCCATCGTGGCGCAGTTCAGCCGCATGATGTTCGCCAGCGGACGTGACGGCTTCTGGCTGCCGGCGTTCAACCGGGCGCTGAAAATCATCCACCCGCGCTTCGGCACCCCTTGGATCGCCACCCTGCTGTTCGGCGTGCCATCGGCGCTGCTGGCGTTTTGCTCCGATCTCGAATCGCTGACCTCGTTCACCGTGATCCTGTTGCTGCTGGTGTACATCATCATGGCGGTGGCGGCGCTGATCAGTCGCCGTCGCCGCCACTTCCACCATCCGTACCTGATGCCGCTGTGGCCGCTGCCGGTGGTGGTGGCGCTGCTGTGCTGCCTGTACGTGCTGTGGACGATTTTGATCGCCAGCAGCCTGAAAGACTTTATTATCATTGCCGGCATCATCGGCTTCGGGCTGGCGCTGAACCATCTGCGCGGCCGCCAGACGGCGCCCCTCGCCGCCCCCTCAATAGAAGGAGAATAACCATGACGCAGCGCGCTCAGGATCTGGGCATCATCATCGGACAGGGCACGCCCGGCCCGCTGAACGCCATCACCGACGTGCCCGGCGTGCGCGTTGGCCATGCCAGCCTGCATGCCGATTTAGCGGACGGGCGCAGCGTGCGCACCGGCGTGACGGTGATCGAACCGCGCCCCGGCTCCGCCCGCCACGCCCCCTGTTTCGCCGGCGTGCACGTGCTGAACGGCAACGGCGACGCCACCGGCCTGGAATGGGTGCGCGAAGCGGGCCTGCTGACCAGCCCGATCGCCTTCACCAACACCCACAGCGTGGGGGTAGTGCGCGATGCGCTGATCGCGCTGGAGCGTGAAGCGCTGCCCGCGAGCGACAATGCGGTGTACTGGAATATGCCGGTGGTGATGGAAACCTTCGACGGCCTGCTCAACGACATCAACGGCTTTCACGTCAAGGCCGAGCACGTGCGCCAGGCGCAGCAGGCGGCCCAGGGCGGCTTACCGCAGGAAGGCGCGGTCGGCGGCGGCAGCGGCATGATCTGCCATGAATTCAAAGGCGGCAGCGGCACCGCGTCGCGCCGCTTGCCCGCCGATCAGGGCGGCTGGACGGTGGGCGCCATCGTGCAGGCCAACCACGGCAAGCGCGAGTCGCTGCTGGTCGGCGGTTACCCGGTAGGCCGGCACCTGGGGCATCTCCCCTCGCCGTTCACGCCGCAGTTGCCGCATCCCGGCATGGGCTCCATCGTGGTGGCGCTGGCGACCGACGCGCCGCTGCTGCCGCACCAGTGTGCGCGACTGGCGCAGCGCGCCAGCATCGGCATCGCCCGCACCGGCGGCGGCACCGAGGACTCGAGCGGCGACATTTTCATCGCCTTCGCCACCGGCAACGACGGCCTGCCGCCCGCCGACTACGCCAATAAAGGCGCTTTCACCACGCCGCTGCGCATGGTGAACAACGACTACATTTCGGCGCTGTTCGCCGCGGCGGCGGAAGCGGTGGAAGAGGCGATCGTGAATGCGCTGCTGGCGGCCAATACCGTCAGCGGCAACGGCCACCGGGCGGAAGGATTGAGCGCCGAGCAGCTGGTGACGGCGCTGGAGCAGGCCGGCTGGCGACGGTAAAAAACACAGGGCGCGGGGATTAACCGCGCCCTGCTTATCAGGATTCGCCGCCCGGCTTGGGCGTCGGGTAGTCGTAATCCACCCGCAGCGGTTCAGCGTAGACGCTGTTCCACAGCTGTTGGTACAGCTGGTCCAACCGCCCGCTCATCGCCGCGCTGCGCATCACCAGCTCCAGATTGCGCGAGTTGTCCAGATAGCCGCCGGTCCAGTTGCTGGTGCCCACCCAGGCAATCTCATCGTCGATGGTCATCAGCTTGCTGTGGATCACGCGGGCAAACGGAATGAAGCCGCTGCTGGCCGGTGGTATGGTCACCACTTTGATCTGCACGTTCGGCACCAGCGCCAGGCTCTTCAGCCAGGCGATATCCGGCTTTTTGGTGTTCCAGTTGGCCACCATCAGCTCGATCTGCACCCCGCGCGCCGCCGCGCCGCGCAGCGCGTTGTCGATCACCGCGTAGAAGGGGCGGCTGCGTTCCGGGCCGAACGACAGCGGCGCGTAGTCCATCACCTGCACCCGCACCCGCCGCTTGGCGCCGGCCAGCAGGCGCGGCAGCTCGGCCTGCGAGTCAATCACCCCCGCCGGGTTGTAGGCGCGCGGGCTGGCCACCAGATAGTTGCCCTGCGTCGGCGCCGTCGTCGGCGAATCGGACAGCGGCGGCACCGGCTTATCCTGCGCCAGCAGCGCCTGCGCCTGCCAGTCCTGTTCGAAGATCGCCTGAATTTGTCCCACCACTTTGGCGTCGCTTATGCGCAGCCCGGTTTCGTGAATATGCTCCAGCGCGCGCCAGTCGAAGTTCTGGCTGCCGACGAACGCCTGCTCGCCGTCCACCAGCAGATACTTGGCGTGCAGGATGCCGCCGCTCAGCTTCTGGTAAGGAATAATGCGCAACTCCAGATTGGGGATTGCCTTCAGCTGTTCCAGCGTTTCGGCGGTAGAAATGCGAATGCCCTTCTCTTCCACCAAAAAGCGGATTTTCACCCCGCGTTCGCCGGCCGCCTTCAGGTGCTGCAGCACGCCGTCCAGCAGCGAACCGTCCTGATTCGCCACGTAGAACTGCCCCAGATCGATGCGGGTTTTCGCCGCGTCGAACATCTCGCGCCACACCTCGGCGGTGTTGCGCAGGTCGTCGGCCTGCAGCGCGGTTTCCACCGGCGCGGTGTACACCAGCTCATAGCCGGGAATCGCAAAACGCGCCGCAGCGCTCTGGCTCAACATCAACAAACAACCGCCCCACAATGCCGTATAAAGGCGGCCGAGCGGCCGCCGTACTGGATGGCCATTAGGCATAGCGCGGCGCTCCGCTGTCAACCCATTGTTCGCCGCTGCCGTTCTCCGGGCGGCTGGCCGGCTGGCCGGCGCGGATCAGCAGTACCTTCAGCAGCTCGTTGATGCGCTCCATGCGACTCTGCAGGAAGTTGTTGGCGACCAGGCACAGCAGCGCGATCGCTATGCCCAGCCCCGTGGCATACAGCGCGGTGCCCATCCCGGCCGACACCAGGCTCGGCTCGGACACCCCCGAGGCGGCCAGCGCCTTGAAGGTTTCGATGATCCCCATCACCGTGCCGAGCAACCCCAGTAACGGCGCGGCGGTGACCACGGTTTCCAGCAGCCACAGGCCGCGCGCCATCGGCGGCTTGCTCAGCAGGTACTGGGCGTCGATCAGATCGCCGATCGTTTCACGATCGCCGGCGCGGTGCTTCTGCGCCAATACCGGCGCGATCACCGCCATCGGCAGGCTGTTGCGCTGGGTCAGCTCGTCCGGCAGATCGGCGGCGCGGCGCACGTCCGGCGTCAGCGCCTGCTCCAGCCGGCGCGCCTGGCGTTGGGTATAGGCGAAGTACAGCGTGCGTTCGATGATGATCACCAGCGCGATCGCCAACGCGGCGTACATCACGTAGAAAATAATGTCGTGCAACAGATTGGCGTCCATACAGGGCTCCTCTTCCCCGCCGCCGGGCAGGCGGCGGGGTATTCAGTTAAAAGGTGGCTTCCAGCGAGACGCTGAAGGTGCGTTCTTCGCCGACGTTGTAATACGGCGTGCTGGCCTTCACGCCGCCGTAAGGCGCCGCGTTGAAGGTGGTGGTGCGCACCGAGGTCAGGTATTCCTTGTCAAACAGGTTGCTGATGCCAAAGCGCAGCGCGGCGCTCTTGACGATTTTCTTGTCCACCGGCAGATGCACCCCCGCCGCCAGATCGAACACCGTGCGGCCGCCGATCTTCTCGTCGTTGGTCAGATCGCCGTAGAACGAACTGACATACTTGCCGCTGACGCTGCCGTAATACAGCCCGTCGTCATAACCCAGCGTCATGTTCAGCAGGTTTTTCGGCACGTTCGGCACCTCTTTGCCGGAGGTCGGCAGCGGCAGCCCGTTGCTGACGATGTCGCTCTTCTGCTTCGACTCTGTGTAGGTATAAGAGGTGTAGTAGTTGAAGTTATGCGGCAGCTGGCCGCTCCACTCCAGCTCCAGCCCTTTGTTCTCCACGTTGCCGATGTTCATCATCTCGTAGTCGCCGGCCGAGTTGGTGGTGGAGATCTGGCGATCGCTGTAGCGCATGTAGAACAGCGTGGCGCTCAGCAGCATGTCTTCCTGCTGGAAACGCCAGCCCAGTTCGTGGTTCCAGCTAAGCTCCGGCTTGGTGCTGAGCGAGTCGCCGACGTTGTACAGCACGTAGTTTGGCGGCGTGCGCATGTTGCGCGTCAGGTTGTAGAACACCTGGTTTTCCTGGTTCACCTTATAGCTGGCGCTGAAGTTCGGCAGGAATTCGTGATAGGTGGCTTTGCGCTTCTCCGGCACGTTGTACAGGCTGCCGCGGTTGTCCCCTTTGCGCTCCACGTACTGATAGGCCAGGCCGCCGACGAAGGTCCAGTCCGGCGTGGCGAACCAGGTGTCCTGCAGCCACACCTTCTGCGCCGGGGTGATGGTGTACTGGTTGCGCCCCTGCACGGTATTGCCGTTGGCGTCTTTCACCTGATCGGAACCGCCCGGCTGCCCCCAAATCTGCGACGGGTTGCCGTCGCCCTTGATGCTGATGAACGGCTGGGTCTGCAGCTGACGCGCGCGCTCATACCAGTAGCCGATATCCAGGCTGTGCTGATCGTTAATGTCCCACTTCAGCTTGGTGGTGATGCCCGGTCGCCAGGTTTGGGTCCACGACGGGCGGTAGTAGGTGTTGGACTTCAGGTTGCTGAGATCGTACTGCCCGGCCTTGCTGGAGGTGCTGGACAGCACCGAGGCCGTCTGGCCGTTGAAGCTGCCGCCGTTGCCCCAGTAGTAATACGGCTGCAGAGTCAGCGACAGGTTATCGCGCAACTGCAGCTTCTGGGTGAACGACAGCGTGAAGTTCTCGAACGGGTTGCGTTCAATCTTGTAATACTTGTTCAACTGCCCTTTGTTGTTGTACTCCGGTGTGGTGACGTAGTCGGTGTCACGGCCGTCGTTTTGGAACTGCGCCTTGCTCAGGGTGTTGTAGTTGGTGTTGTTCTGGCGGTTGTACTTCATCACCAGATTGCTGCTGTTGCCGTTGCCGTCTTCATACAGCGAGTTCATCTCGAACTTGTCGGAATACAGTCGCCCCTCGCCGCGCCACTTCTTCGCTTCGGTGTGCGAATAGGAGAGCCAGTTGCTGAAGCCGTTGTACTCGCCGGTCTCGAGGCGGGCGAAGGTTTTGCTCAGGCTGTTGCTGCCCAGCGTCTGCTTGACGAAACCGCCGAAGTCTTTCGCCGGGCGGTGCGTCACCAGGCCGATGTTGCCACCGCTGGAGCCGATGTGCGGGCCGTCCGCTTCGGAAGAGCCCTGGGTGACGAACACCTCTTCCAGGTTCTCCGCATCGCCCAGCAGGTTCGGGTATACCGCGTAGTTGCCGGAGTCGTTGATCGGAATACCGTCCATCGACAGGCCGATCTGATCCGAGTTCATGCCGCGCATGGTGTAGTCCACGCCGCTCAGGCCGCTGGCGTCGTTGCTGTTGACGTTCAGGCCCGGCGTGTATTTCAGCTTATCGATGGCATTGGCCGCCGACGGCATTTTGTCCATCGCCTCTTTGGTGACGGTAGAACGCGCCTTGGCGCTGTCATCCTGCACCATCATGCCGCCGCCGAGCGACTGCCCCTTGACGCTGATGGTGCCGACATCGGTGGCGTCGGCCGCCAGCGCGGCGCCCGGCAGCATCGCCGACATCACCGCCAGATAGATCCCAGAACGATTAAACGATTTCATTGTGTGCATCCCATAAAAATCAAACGATTAACCCTTGCGCTAAGGCGCCTGATAATTGAACGTCGCGGTAAATCTTTTGGTTGTTTGCCCGGCGAATGCCTCGCTCGGGAACGGCTTTACTGAACTGATGCTTTGCAAGCTGCCCATCGCCGCGCGGTTCAGCAGCATGCTGGCGGCTTTGTTGGCGATGCCGGAAGAGAGCACCCGCCCGCTGCGATCGACCTCCAGCCACACTTCGACGTTGCCCTGCGGGCGCTCGAGCGAAGCCTGACGCCCGCTCGGGTAGCGCTTGCGCTGTTCCAGCTCGCGGCGTAAGGCCAGCAGATAGCCGTTTTCAATCGCCTGCGCATTCACCTTCGGCGCCGCCGGGGCAGCCGGTGCGGATTGCGTCGCCGGTTTGCTGACCAGCGCGCGCGGTGCAGCAGGCACCGGCGTCGGTTTAGGCTTCTCTACCGGTTTGGCTTTCTCTTTCACCGGTTTGGGTTTGGGCTTCGGCTGCGGTTTCGGCACCGGCTTGGCTTCCACGATCGGTTCCGGCGCCGGCACCACCGGTTCGGGGATCGGCTCCGGCTCGGGCGGCGGCGGTTCGGGCTGGGGTTCCGGCGGCGTTTCCGGTTGAGGTTCAGGCGCCGGTTCAGGCTCCACCAGCGCCAGCTCGATGGCGGTTTCGTCGTAGCGCGGCTGGATCTTCAGCGCCGCCTGCTGGCTGGCGAACAGCAGGCAACCGGCGACAATCAGCGCCGGCAACCAGCTGAAAAGATGACGTGAGCGATAGAGCAGATACATGTCACAGCTTCCGTGTCGCGATGGAGACGGAGAAGAAACCGCCCTGGCGCAGGTTGTCCATGACTGCCACCAGCCGCTCGACCGACACGCCCTTGTCGCTGTTGACGATGATGGTGGTAGTCTGGTTGGCCTGCTGCTGTTGCTTCAGCGTGTTGACCAACGCGTCGAGCGCGATCGGCTGGCCATCCAGCTGCAGCTGTTCGTCGGCCCCCAGCGTGACGATCGCTTTTTTCTGCGGTTTCAGCTGCTGCGCGCTGCCGGCAGACGGCAGCTGCGTTTTCAGCCCGAGCGCCGGAATGACGTTCAGGCTAATCAAGACGAAAAACACCAATAAAAACATCATCACGTCGATCATCGGGATCAGCTCGATGTGCGCTTTGTTCTTTTTCGGTTCGTTCCAGTTACGCATGACACTCCCTCCCAAAAGCGAAGCAGCCAATATAGGAGGGGTTTGTTTACCTTTTGTTACGCTTGTGTGATCTTATTTTCACAGCGTGGATTTTTTGCGAGAATTCTTTCAATGGCAGGCGATAACGAAGAAGATATAACTTATTAATTAGCTATAGTTTTTAATGGAATAATCACAGGACGGACGCACTCGCCTAACGGGTAGCAGAGCCTGAAATGTGAAAATAGTGACAGCCGCACCGGGCCCAGGGCAACGACGAGAAGAAATCGCCTCAGCCCGTCCGCAATAAGGGCATTATGATGCTTTCCACCGCTGCCTCCAGTGATATCACCTTTTTTAGCCAAGAAGATTCTCAATTCCCGTCATAAAAATATCGACAGAAAATAAATACTCGCATATATAACCAAACAATATTCCACGTTGGATATATTATTGCCAACGGCTTATCAGCTGTTATATTTTTAAATTGAAATAGCGCGTCAGCGTTATTTTCGGTATTAATTAAACTCACTAAGTCACCCTTTTATTTATAAGGATTGTATATGAAAGTACTTAGTCAATATGAAGAGCAGTACGTTAGCGGTGGCGATCTGAACGCGGCCTGGGATGGGTTGCTGGACGGCGCTATGACCGGCGCGCTGATTGCAGGCAAATCCGCAGGGGCCGGCGGCTTTATTGCCGGCGCCGTCGGCCAACTGGTCGGTACCATTATCGGCGGCGTCGCAGGCGGCGTGGGGCTGGGGCTGTATGGCCTGACGCATACGCAGCAGGAAGTGGCGGACTACGCAAAACATTTCCGCGAAACTATCGGCTCCACCTCGACCTCGGTCGGCGGCAGCCTATAAGCACGAATAGATAGTCACCCTCGCGGTGGCTATTTATTTTATTGCCAACCTCACCCTACGCGCCCGCTGAACGCGTTATCATTATCGCATCCCGATATTCTTTCAAGCCTGAGGTTATCGCCTCGGTATTCAATTGCGAAACCATCCACGGGCTGAAAGCGAAAGGCGTTAATTTTACCGCCGCCATTAAATGATTGAGCTCGGCCCAGGCATAATCCGCAACCTCATCCGGATTGCCATGGAGCGTGCCTTTAATTTGCGCGGCAAATACCGGGCAAACTTCATTCTCCATCACGCCGGACGCGTCGGTAGCCTGGTAGCTGAATGCCTCGCTCAACAGCATTATCTGCTCCACCTCCGTGCCCAGTTCAACCTGGGCGCGGCGCCTCACCGCCTGTGCCAGCGCCTCTTGCGGCAAGGGGTGGCCGCAAAAGGAATTGGTCCAAACGCCCGGCCACGCGGTTTTACTCAATGCGCGCCTTGTGGCCAGCACGTTGCCCTCTGGGGTAAAGAGGTAACATGAAAAGGCCAAATGCAGCGGCGTATGGTGCGTGTGCACCTGATTTTTCGGCATCGTTCCGCAAGGCTGCCAGGCGGCATCGAGCAAAACGACGTCTTCGTTATTCATCATTGCGATTTCCATAAAAGACGGATGCTTGCCCGCCTTCAGTCTCATTTCGTCAGAAGAGGAGGAATGGCCGGCACGTCCGGCGCATTATCGATATCCTGCTGAGTCATGCGAAACTCAGGCGGATAATGTTCCCGTTCCGTTCTGCCAGCAGGCTCGGTATTCCGCCAGGTATAAAGACAGTGCTGGCATTGATATACCGTCCCTACGCCCTTCATCGGTGAATGTATCATGATGTCTGTCTGTTTATCGGCCCGACAAGGGCAAATCATAGGATCGCCTTAAGGACGGTTAGCCGGCATGGCGGTCAATTGTATCCCCCCCAGGCCGGCCTCATCAGAGGGTACAAAAATCATAAAAAAAGACGCCCGCAGGCGTCTTCTTGGCATTTTCACTGGGGCCGGAAGGCTTTCAGTTCACTTTCACCGGCATACCGGAACGGGCTTTGATCGCCGCGTCCACTTCGCTCTGGTTAACACCGGCGTCCATCAGCACTTTGCCGACCGGGGCGGAAATGGTCAGCGGCACCGGATCTTTGGATTGCAGCTGCTCTTCGTTGGCCGACAGCGGGTTGTGCACTTCCACGTAGCGCGAGCCGTCCGGTTCGACGGTGGCTTTCATCGGTTCGTTGATGAACTGCACGCGGGTGCCGACCGGCACTTTCTCGAACAGGTACTTGATGTCGTCGGCACGCAGACGCACGCAGCCGTGGCTCACGCGCAGGCCGATACCGAAGTTGGCGTTGGTGCCGTGGATGGCGTACAGGCGGCCAACATACAGCGCATACAGCCCCATCGGGTTGTCCGGGCCGGCCGGGAACACCGCAGGCAGGATCTCGCCGTCAGCCGCATATTCAGCGCGCATCTTGGCGGTCGGCGTCCAGGTCGGGCCGTCTTTCTTGCGCTGCACGGTGGTGGTCCAGTTCAGCGGGGTGTCTTTACCCAGCTGGCCGATGCCGATCGGCAGCACCACCACGGTGTTGGAACCTTTCGGGTAGTAGTACAGACGCATCTCGGCGCTGTTGATGATGATGCCTTCACGCGGCGCGTCCGGCAGGATCAGCTGCTGCGGAATGGTCAGGGTGCTGCCGGCCTTCGGCAGGAACGGATCCACGCCCGGGTTAGCCTCCAGCATGTTGCTCAGCCCCATCTGATACTGGGCGGCGAAGCTTTCCAGCGGCAGTTTGCTGTCTTCCGGTACGGTGATTTGGATATTCTCGCCCACCAAACGGCTGTCTTTTGGCGGCAGCGGGTAGACGACGGCGAAGGCAGCCTGGCTGAATGCAACCAGTGCCGTAAACAGGGTTAGTAACGCGCGAATGCTCATTTTCATCTTCGTGTTGGTCAAGGCCACTGGCGATTATGGGTATCGGTTTCTACGGCCACTTTGCCCCGCTGAATTTCAGCCGGCAGCCAACGGCGCTGCGGCCTGAAAAGCCAGGGGGGTTTGACCGGATGCGCATTATATGTGCACATCAATCAAAGTGTGAACCATTACCGATGTAATATCGCAATTTTTTGTAACCTGACGCGCCACGAAGGCGATTTTTTGCGAGAACCGCCGCCTAACTGGCGGCGGCCAACGCTTCCACCCGCCGGATTGGGATCAGATATTCACAGCGGATCGCCGCGCCGCCGAGCGGGCAGCTGCCCTCCTGCGCCGGGTAGAAACGCTCGATATCCTGCCCCGGCCGGCGGATGGCGTTCATCTGTGGCATCGCGGTGTCATACAGCCGCACGATAAAGTTTTGTAACCCTTCCGCCAGCCCTTGATAGGTGAAACGGGCATACTCCCCCTGTTCGATAGTCACCCGCTCTCCCATCGCCCCTTCATCCGGCAGAGCGGCGGTATAGGCCATGCGCGGGCAGCCCCGGCGTTGCCTGTCGACCTCCAGGCTAGTGAGGCCGTACACCACCTCCGGCAGTGCTTGCGGCCGCAGCAGCTGCCGCCAGGCATGGCGACGCAGCTCGCATTTGGAATCCGCCAACTGCCCCAGCGTGAAGCTGCGGCGCTGGGTGTTGCCCACCAGCTGCATGGCGGGCAGCGTCACGATGTCGGCCTGCGGCAACGGCGCCTCGGTCAGCCGCAGCGGCGGCTGCAGGCCATAGCTCGACCAATCCTGGCTGCGGCGATAGCTGGCCGGCGGCAGACCGAACTGCTTGCGAAAGCAACGGGTGAAGGTTTGCTGTGAATCGAACTGGTAAGTATCGGCGATGCAGGCCACGCTGGTGCCGGTCAGGCGCAGTTCGCGCGCAGCGGCGGTCAGCCTTCTGCGACGCGCGTAAGTGCCGAGAATATGGCCGGTATGCTGCTTGAATATCCGCTGCAAATGCCACTTGGAGTAGCCGGACTTGGCGGCGATGTCGTCCAGCGTCAGCGGCTGATCCAGGCTCTGCTCGATCCAGGCCAGCAGCTGTTCAATCACCTGTTGCTGGTGCATGGTATTCCCCTTATTTTAACAGTAACGTCTGCGCCAATACCCGGCCTGCGGCCTCATCGGCGGCCACCAGTATCGGATAGCCCCAGAATTTGGCGCCGTATTCGGCGAATTCTTCCGCCGCCGCGCGTTTGGCATCGTCCGGCTCCAGCATGATCATGCCTTTCACCCACAGCTTCAGCGCCTCGCGGTTATCGCGTTTCCACAGCGCCACCTGGGTGCGAGCATCACGATCGTGTTCTTCACCTTCATCGCCGACGCTGCGGTCGGTCATCAAGACAAAAGGTTCGGCGCGCGCCAACAGCGCGCTGAATTCAGCCAGCTCGGCCTGGGTATCGCGCCCGTTGCGGCGCATCCACACCAGCGGAAAAGTGGCGGTATCGAGTGACATAATCAGTTTCCTCGCGAAAGGGTTTAGGACTGGCGCTTACTTTATCGGCACCGGCGCTAGACCACATTGCGCAATCAGGACATAATACTTTTCAATTCCGCCAAATTGAGAATTGTTCTCATGAAAGTACAGATCCCTCGCCGCAATATCGATATCGATCAGGTGCCACGCCCGCTGTTCGCCGTACAGAGTTCCACTATCGAACAGGACTGGGAAGTCGAGCCGCACCGTCATCAAAAGGCGCAGCTGATCTATACCGTGCGCGGCATGATCCGCTGCGAAGTGGAAAACGGCCTGTGGCTGGTGCCACCGCAGTGCGCGCTGTGGATGCCGGGCAACGTGTTGCACAACGCCCAGGGCGCCGGCTCGAGCGAGGCTTACTGCCTGTTCGTCGATCAACACGTCGTCGCCGGCTTGCCGCAAAGCTGCTGCACGCTGTCGGTCTCGCCGCTGCTGCGCGAACTGCTGCTGCAGGCCACCACCTTCGAGCCGCTCTACGACGAACAGGGCGCCGAAGGACGCCTGACGGCGGTACTGCTGGATCAGCTGGTGGCCGCGCCGATCGAGAATCTGCACCTGCCGGTGTCCGACGACGCGCGCATCCGGCAGTTGACCGAAGGCATGCTGAACAGCCCGGCGGACAAATCCACCCTCGGGCAGTGGGCGCAGCGCATCGGCATGAGCGAGCGTTCCCTCAGCCGCACCTTGCAACAGCAGATGGGCATGAGCTTCGGCCACTGGCGGCGCCAGCTACACGTGATGCTGGCGCTGCAGCGCTTGACGCAGGGTGAGAGCGTACAGACGGTGGCGCTGGATCTGGGCTACGAAAGCGCCAGCGGCTTCGTCACCATGTTCAGAAAGGCAGTGGGCAAACCGCCGGCGCGTTATCTGGCGGAACGCAACGCCTCTGGGCAACCCCTGGGCGGCGCGATCAGCATGTGAACGGCCGGCGAATGCCGGCCCGGCAAGACACCGATCAGAAGTCGTAGAACACCGTAATCCAGGTGGAATCCGGCTCGTTGTCGCTGCTGTTGGCCAGCGTGCGCTCCACATACACTGACAGGCCGTAACCGATGGTGGTGCCCGCGCCGAGATAGACGTGGTTGGCGTGATACGCCTCGTCCCCCTTCAGCCGCAGCGAGTCCGCCGCCACGTAAGGCTGGACGGATTTGAGGAACGGCTTGTCGATATTGAAGGTGTAACCGACAAAGCCTTCCAGCCCGTAGCCGTCACCGGCGAAGAAGTGCGACAGCGTGCGCTGGCGGGTGCTCGGCACATAGTCTTTGTAATAGCTGGCGGTGCCGACGATGTACCAGTTGTTCGGCTGCCAGGTTAACGCGGTGCCGGACAGCTGCTGGTGATAATCCTTTTCGCTGTACAGATTGTCTTTGATCTTCGCGTCGGTATAACTGTAGGCCGCGCTGAAGGTGAAGTCTTTCGTCACCTTGTAATCGAAGCCCAACCCACCCCCGCCCTTGCGGCGATAAATCAGGTTATCCGCAGTGTGCAGATCGTCTTCCGGCAATAAATAGTTGGCGTACAGCGTCACCGGCCCGAAATCATTGGTGTACTTGAGGCTGTTTTTCGGTTTATTGCCGCCGTCATAATCGCCGGAAATACCGATGCCGGTGCCGCCCGCATGGCCATCGTTATCCCAGACGTCGCTTTTGATGCCGACCACCGAATAATAGATGCCGTATTGATGGCCGTAGGTCAGGGTGCCGTAACGATCGTCTTTGAAACCGGCGTACAGCTGGCGCTGATAGTCGCGCTTGCCGTCTTCGTTATAGTGCCCGTCCCAGCTGAGCGCGTGCGCCAGATCCACGCCCCACTCGTAATAGCCGATGATCGAGGTGTCCTGCGTCAGCGCATAGTCGCCGCTGAAGCGAAAACGCGTGCCGCCGTCGTGGCCATTTTTGTCATAGCCCGGCTCCGGGCCGTTATTGAAGATCCACTCGGGGCGAATGCTGCCGCCCACCTTGACACTGAGCGGCGCCAGCAACACATTGCTCTGCGGGTTTTTATCCAGAATGGTGATCTCGGCCTGTGCGCCGGCGGATAACGCCGACAGCAAGACGCCGCCAATGAATATTGGCGTTGTATTTTTTCTCATTATTACCCCTGCCCGAAAAATTATTGTTATAAACACGGTGGTCTTAAGCCACGCGGAAATAATTACCCGATGTAAACAGCGCACGCAAGATATAAAAATTCACGACATAACCTGTCATTATTT
The DNA here is from genome assembly GCF_020858655.1 of Serratia montpellierensis. Lineage (NCBI taxonomy): Bacteria > Pseudomonadati > Pseudomonadota > Gammaproteobacteria > Enterobacterales > Yersiniaceae > Serratia > Serratia montpellierensis. The sequence goes on along the minus strand of NZ_VOSN01000002.1, from coordinate 276,709 downwards.
CAGGTTGGATTTAATTTCAGCAAAAACGTGTTCATCTGTAACGCGAAGAAAAATAATGCAATAACCGCAGCACAAAATAAACCAATCCGCACGTTTCACCCAAAATAACCCGGCGTGATTATCCGGGAATAAAAATAGCAAATAACAAATAAATATTATTGCCGCAGGTAAACCGTCACGCAGGGGAATTAACTAAAGGCGGGAAATAACGACGGAGCGCGTCGCGCGCTCCGGGAGAGAGAATTCACTACTGCGCCAGCCAGCCGCCGTCCATGTTCCAGGCGGCGCCGCGCACCTGCGCCGCCGCATCGCTGCACAGGAACAGCGCCAGCTCGCCGAGCTGCTCAGGCGTGACGAACGCTTGCGAAGGCTGCTTCTCCGCCAACAGCTCATCGCGCGCCTGCTGCGGATCAGTCCCGGCGGCAATGCGTTTGTCGATCTGCTGCTGCACCAGCGGCGTCAGCACCCAGCCGGGGCAGATGGCGTTGCAGGTGACAGGCGTGCGCGCGGTCTCCAGCGCCAGCGTCTTGGTCAGCCCCACCACGCCGTGCTTGGCCGCCACATAGGCCGACTTGTCTTTCGACGCCACCAGCCCGTGCACCGACGCCACGTTGATGATGCGCCCCCAGTTACGCTCGCGCATCCCCGGCAGCGCCAATCGGCAGGTGTGGAACACCGCCGACAGGTTGATGGCGAGGATGGCGTTCCATTTCTCCACCGGGAACTGATCCAGCGGCGCCACATGCTGAATGCCGGCGTTGTTCACCAGAATGTCCACGCCACCGAACTCGCGTTCGGCATACTGCATCATGTCCGCTATCTGGCCCGCATCGCCGAGATCGGCGCCGTGATACCCCGGCGCGGCGCCCAGCCGCGCGACCTGCATTTGCGCCTGCGCCACGTCGCCGAAGCCGTTGAGGATCACGCGCGCGCCGGCGGCGGCCAACACGGACGCTATCCCGAGGCCGATGCCGCTGGTCGAGCCGGTCACCAGCGCGGTTTTGCCTTGTACACTCATGGTATCGCTCCTTTAAACAATGCCGGTCAGGTAGAACACGCCGATCACGAACAGCACCGCGGCGCTCTTGATCAGGGTGATGGCGAAGATGCCGCCATAGGCCTGCCGGTGGCTAAGGCCGGTGATCGCCAGCAGGGTGATCACCGCGCCGTTGTGCGGCAAGGTGTCCATGCCGCCGCTGGCCATCGAGGCCACACGGTGCAGCACCTCCAGCGGAATCTGTGCCGCATGGGCGGCGGCGATAAAGCTGTCGGACATCGCCGCCAGCGCGATGCTCATGCCGCCGGAGGCCGATCCGGTGATGCCGGCCAGCAGGGTAACGCTGATCGCTTCGTTCAGCAGCGGGTTGGGGATCGCCGACAGCGCCTGCGACAGCACCAAAAAGCCCGGCAGCGCCGCGATCACCGCGCCGAAGCCGTATTCGGAGGCGGTGTTCATCGCCGCCAGGATCGCGCCGCCGACCGCCGTCTTGCTGCCTTCCGCCAGCCGGCCGCGAATATTGCGAAAGCCGAACACCACCACCAGCAGAATACCCGACACCAGCGCCGCTTCCACCGCCCAGATGGCGGTGATCTTCGCCACGTCGGTGGTGATCGGCTTGGCCAGCCCCGGCAGCGTCAGCTCGTGGCTGGCGCCGTACCACTGCGGGATCCAATGGGTGAAGCCAAGGTTGAATACCCCGACCAAAATCAACGGCAGGATGGCGATCAGCGGATTCGGCAGGTTGATGTCGTCCGGGGTTTCCGGCTCGTTCAGCAGATCGGTGCCGTACCCTTCTCCCTTCAGCTGCGCCTTGCGCCGCTGGCGTTCAAGATACAGCAGACCGACCGCGATGATGAACAGCGAGCCGATCAACCCCAGCCAGGGCGCGGCCCAGGCATTGGTGCCGAAGAAACTGGTCGGGATGATGTTTTGGATCTGCGGCGTGCCGGGCAAGGCGTCCATGGTGAAGGAGAAGGCGCCGAGCGCCACGGTAGCCGGGATCAGCCGCTTGGGGATACCACTCTGGCGGAACAGCTCGGCGGCGAACGGATAGACCGCGAACGCCACCACGAACAGCGACACCCCGCCGTAGGTCAGCAGCGCGCACACCAGCACGATCACCGGAATGGCGTGACGCCGGCCGAGAATGCGGATCGCCGCCGCGACGATCGAACGGGAGAAGCCGGACAGCTCGATCAGCTTGCCGAACACCGCCCCCAGCAGGAACACCGGGAAGTAGAGCTTCACGAAGCCGACCATCTTCTCCATAAACAGCCCGGTGAAGGTCGGCGCCACCGCGCCGGGATCGGTCAACAGCACCGCGCCCAGCGCGGCGATCGGGGCGAACAAAATCACGCTGTAGCCGCGATAGGCGGCCAGCATCAGTAATCCCAGTGCTGCCAGGGCAATCAAAACGCTCATCGGACACCTCGCTATCGTTGTTATTGTCAGGTACGGAGTGCGAAATTACGGTTTCAGCGCAAAGCGCAGCTGATGCGCCCGTCGCCGTTGAATGCGTTCCCTGCGGGCTTCATCCCAAAGATAAAATCCTCGGCCGCTGCGCTGGCCGGTATCGCCGCGCTGCAGCCGCTGTTCCACCAGCGCCATCATCTCGTCGCCGGTCGCCAGTTCCGGGAACAGGTGGCGAGCGATGTCCGCCACCGTCGCCAGCCCGGTCATGTCGGCGGCCTCCAGCGGGCCGACCATGGCGTAACGCCGCCCCAGCGAGGCGCGCATCACCTGATCCACCACCTCGGCGCTGGCGATGCCGCTGTGGACGATGTGCAGCGCCTCGCGCAGCACCGCAAACTGCAGCCGGTTGCCGACAAACCCCGGCGCGGCGCGCTCCAGCAGCACCGCCTCCAACGCCATCCCGCCGAGCAGCGCCTGCACCGCCGCCAGATGGCGCGGATCGGTGGCGCGGCCGGGCACGATCTCCACCAGCGGGATCAGGTGCGGCGGGTGCCAGAAGTGGGCGATCAGCAGGCGCTGCGGATGGGTCATGCGCGCCGCCAACTCGTCCGGCGGCAGGCCGCTGGTGTTGCTGGCAATCACCGCGTCGTCGGCGATCAGCCCTTCCAACTGCTCATACAGCGCGTGCTTCAGCTCGAGCCGTTCCGGGATCGCCTCGATAAGCAGCCGGGCGCGCGCCACGTCGTTCAGATCGCCGGTCACACGCAGGCGCGCCAGCGCCGCATCGCGCTCAGCGTTATCAAACTGCCCGACGTCGCTCAGCTCGGCCAGAATGCCGCTCGCCACCGCAGGCGCTTCCACCCGCCGCTGCGGATCCGGGTCATACAGCAGCACCTCATGGCCGTGGCGAATAAAGTGGGTGGCGATACCCACCCCCATCAGCCCGGCGCCCAGTACCGCATAGTCAGATGACTGCATGGTGCCCTCCTCGGTTGTTTACGGGCGCTCTACCGCCAGCGCCACGCCCTGCCCGCCGCCGATGCACAGCATCGCCAGCCCCTTGTTCACCCCACGGCGCTGCATTTCGAACAGCAACGACACCAAAATGCGGCAGCCGGACGCGCCGATCGGATGCCCCAGCGCGATCGCCCCGCCGTTGACGTTGACCCGCTCCGCCTCCCAGCCCAGTTCTTTGCCCACCGCCAGCGCCTGCGCGGCGAAGGCTTCGTTGGCTTCGATCAGATCGACCTCCTCCAGCCGCCAGCCGGCTTTCTCCAGGCAGCGGCGCGCGGCCGGCGCCGGGCCGATGCCCATGATCGCCGGATCGACGCCCGACGACGCGTAACCGGCGATGCGCGCCAGCACCGGCAAGCGCAGCGCGGCGGCTTTTTCCGCGCTCATCAGCAGCACCACGGCGGCGCCGTCGTTGAGCGACGAGGCGTTGCCGGCGGTTACCGTGCCCTCCTTGCTGAACGCCGGGCGCAGCCGCGCCAGCGCCTCCAGGCTGGTGTCGCGCGGCTGTTCGTCGTGCTTAACAAGCAACGCTTCGCCCTTCGGCTTCGGCACCGTCACTGGCGTGATCTCCTGCACAAAACGCCCGGCCTGCTGCGCCGCCTGCGCCTTCTGCTGCGAGCGCAGCGCGAACCTGTCTTGTTCTTCCCTGCTGATGGCGAATTTCTCCGCCAGGTTCTCGGCGGTGATGCCCATGTGGTAGTCGTTGAACGCGTCCCACAGGCCATCGTGGATCACGCTGTCCACCATCTGCGCGTGACCGAGGCGCAGGCCGGCGCGCGCACCGGCCATCAGGTAAGGCGACTGGCTCATGCTCTCCTGGCCGCCGGCGATCACCGCCTCGGCGTCGCCGCTGCGGATCGCCTGCACCGCCAGATGCACCGCCTTCAAACCAGAGCCGCACACCTTGTTGATGGTCAGCGCCGGCGTCGTCACGGGCAGCCCGGCATTCAGCGCGGTCTGGCGCGCCGGATTCTGCCCGCAGCCGGCGGTCAGCACCTGGCCGAGGATCACTTCATCGATCTGCTGCGGCGCCACGCCGCTTTGCGCCAGCAGCCCCTGCACCGCCGCCGTGCCCAGTTCCACCGCCGTCAGCGGCGCCAGCGCGCCGTGAAAACTGCCGACCGGCGTGCGCGTCGCCGCCACAATCACCACTTCACGTTGTTGCACATTCACCTCCCGTTTCAGAAACGCATTTCCGGCACATGCTCCGGCACGATCAGCCGGCCGGCGGTTTTGGCGACAATCTCCGCCACGCTGACGCCCGGCGCGCGTTCGCGCAGCACGAAGGCGCCGTCTTCAATTTCCAGATAGGCCAGATCGGTCAATACCTTGCGGATGCAGTTGGCGCCGGTCAGCGGCAGCGTGCAGCGCGGCAGCAGCTTGGACTCGCCGCCCTTCGAGGCGTGGGTCATCACCACGATGATGTTCTCCGCCCCCGCCACCAAATCCATCGCGCCGCCCATGCCCTTGACCATCTTGCCGGGGATCATCCACGAGGCGATGTTGCCCCCGACGTCCACTTCAAACGCCCCCAGTACGGTCAGATCGACGTGGCCGCCGCGGATCATGGCGAACGACTGCGCCGAATCGAAGATCGACGCGCCGAGGCGCGCGGTGACCGTCTGCTTGCCGGCGTTGATCATGTCGGCGTCCAGCTGCTGCTCGGTCGGGAACTCGCCCATCCCCAGCAGGCCGTTTTCCGACTGCAGCATCACGTCCATGCCCGCCGGCACGTAGTTGGCCACCAGCGTCGGGATGCCGATGCCCAGGTTGACGTAGTAACCGTCCCTCAGCTCTTGCGCCACGCGCTGCGCCATTTGTTCACGGGTAAGCATGCGAATTCTCCTTATGCCCGCAGGGTGCGTTGTTCGATACGCTTTTCGAAGGTGCCCTGAATCAACCGATCGACATAGATGCCGGGGGTATGGATCGCCGCCGGATCCAGCTCGCCCGGCGCGACGATCTCTTCCACTTCCACCACCGTGATGCGCCCGGCGGTCGCCATCAGCGGATTGAAGTTCTGTGCGGTGTGGCGGTAGATGACGTTGCCGAAGTGATCGGCCTTCCAGCCCTTAACGATGGCGAAATCGCCGGTGATGGCGGTTTCCATGATGTAAGGGCGGCCGTTGAACTCGCGCACCTCTTTGCCTTCGGCGATCGGCGTGCCGTAACCGGTGGCGGTGAAGAACGCCGGGATACCGGCGCCGCCGGCGCGGATCTTCTCCGCCAGCGTGCCCTGTGGGGTGAGATCCACCTCCAGTTCGCCGCTGAGCGCCTGCTGCTCGAACAGCGCGTTTTCGCCGACGTAAGATCCCACCACCTTGCGGATCTGCTGGGTTTCCAGCAGCCGCCCGAGACCGAACCCGTCGACGCCGCAGTTGTTGGAGACCACCGTCAACCCGCGCACGCCGCGCCGGCGGATCTCTTCGATCAGATTTTCCGGGATACCGCACAGGCCAAAGCCGCCCGCCAGCACCGTCATGTTGTCCGTCAGGCCTGCCAGCGCTTCCTGGTAGCTGCCGACGCGTTTGTCGAGCCCTGCCATATCGTTGCCCCTGCATGTTGCGGCGCAGGGCGAAATGCCCTGGCTTGCGTGAGGGCATCTTCAGGTCACAAAAATGATTTGTTAATTTTGTTTTTATGCCGCATTCATTTAGAATTTTTATTAATCAGTCGTTAACCGACAATTAACAAAGAGTTAACGAAAGCCAAAATGAAAATGAGCATCAAACAGTTACGCGCGTTTTTAGCGGTAGCTCACACTCTGAATTTCGCCCAGGCCAGCGAGCGGCTGAATATTTCTCAGCCGGCGCTCAGCCTGGCGATCCGTGGGCTGGAGGACGCGCTGGGCGGGCCGCTGCTGTTGCGCACCACCCGCCGAGTGACGCTGACGCCGGAGGGGGAAACCTTCTTCCCGATGGCGCGCCAGCTGCTGGCGGATTGGGACAACGCGGAAGAGGCGATGCGCCAGCGCTTCACCCTGCAGATGGGCAAGGTGGCGATCGCCGCCATGCCGTCGTTCGCCGGCAACCCGCTGCCGCCGATCCTCAAGGCGTTTCGCGATCGTTACGCCGGCATCAACGTGGCGGTGCACGACGTCATCAACGAGCAGGTGTTTGAAATGATCCGCGAAGGGCGGGTGGAGATGGGCATCGCCTTCGAGCCGGAGCCGAGCGACACCCTGCACTTCACCCCGCTGTGCCGCGATCGCTTTCTGGCGGTGGTACCGAAGGATTCGGCGCTGGCGCGCAAGGCGCAGGTAAGCTGGAAGGAGCTGCTGACGCTGGATTTCATCACCCTGCAGCGGCCATCGGCGGTGCGGCTGCTGCTGGAGCAGGAGCTGGCCCGCAGCGGGCGAACGCTGGAGGTGGCGTTTGAAAGCCACCAGCTGGTGACGGTCGGGCGCATGGTGGCCAACGGCCTCGGCGCCAGCGCGGTGCCGGCGTTGTGCGAGAAACAGATGGATGAGCTGGGGGCGGTCTGCGTGCCGCTGATCGGCCCGATTATCGAACGGCGCGTGGGCCTGATCCGCCTGGCGCAGCACCAACTCTCTTCCGCCGCGCAGGCGCTGGCGACGGTGATCGAACGGGAAATGGCGGGGAGTGGCGGGCAGCCTGCGCTTAAACCGTAAATCCGACGTGCTTGCCGTTCGGCAGTTCAACGTCCAGGCGCAGCGTGCCGCCCATCGCTTCCACGTAGCGTTTCAGGGTCGAAATCTTCAGCTCATTGCCGCGCCCTTCGATGGCCGCGACCGAAGGCTGGGAAATACCCAGCGTTTTCGCCAATTCCTGTTGGGAAATATTCAGCGCTTCCCGCAGTTGATGCAGGTGCGCTTCAAACAGCATCTCTTCGGCCATTTCCTCGATGCACCGGCGGCTCTCCGCGGTGCGGGAGGCCAGCAGTTGCTTTAAGGTACTCATGGGTTACTCCTTGAAATAACACATCAAATATTGGGTGAACTGCGCATCCGCGATGGGCAGAGAAGAAAACATGCGGATTTGGCGAGGTAATGAAGCACGCAACCCGATTTTTTATTTATGAATTAATATAAAAATAATAAATCATTCTCCATATCAATCAATTAATTACACCAAGCACGCCTTTGCCTTTCCGTCTTGTGAGCGAACGCAAAAGATTGTGACAAAGTGGGTTAATCATGTCTGAACTTTCGCTATGGTGTTTTTTTCATGTTTTAACGGATTAAAACCATGGCCACAACTCAAGGAAACGCCAGAAAACTTACGGCCGGTGAAATCACATTGGCTAGACTGCTCTACAAAAATGCTGTCGATTACTCCCGCGTTCGCGTCCATAACGGCAGCTATTTCCCCTTCGGCTTACAGCATGAAGATACGGCCGTAACACCAAATGGCACGCTCTATTTTATGCCCAAACACTTTCAAGAAGACTTTGCCACGGCAAACGCCTACGATCAGCATTGGTTTATCCATGAAATGGCGCATGTCTGGCAATATCAATTAGGCATGAACGTACGCCTGCGCGGGTTGGCTAGTTGGGCGGTTTCCTATCAGTATTCCTTGCCCAATTATCATCTTCTATCCGATTATGGAATGGAGGCACAGGCAAGTATCATTGCTGACTATTTCTACCTAACTAAATTCGGACGCAATGGCTTTCAAGTAATCACCAACTACAGCGGCATTATTGGGCCAGACATCAAAAAACGCTATGAATGGGTATTGCGAGCTTTCCTGAACAATCCAAAGAACCGGAACACCTTGTCATGATAAGACTTTATCTCTCGTTACTGTGCGCACTGCTACTGAACGGCTGTCAATCCACTCAACCCTGGTACCATCCGTTGGATGTCTCGCTAAAAGACAACCAACCTTGCTTTGCAGTGCCTATCAACAGTGTTCGCAGCGGCGACAGCCTGCAAAACCGGGGAGTGCTCGTCTCACGACAGGAACAACGGCGATGGCATATCGTCTGGACCTCACCAGAAATCACTCCGTTGCCTGACCTGAAACCAGGACAATGCGTCACTTATCCGCAGGTAAACTGGGCTGCGGGAGAATACTCGGTCTTGCTCGGCGTCTCGATGAATAACGATACGGAAAGGCGTAAATACATGAAAGAATTCAACTTAAGAATTAATCCCAAGGGAGAAATACAGCTACAGTAAGGAGACTGGGATTATTTATTCCCCCTCCACAGCCTGCACCGCCGCCTTCTGCGTGGCACGCTGATATAAGCACAGCTCCCTGCCCGGCTGGTTTTTCATAAACGGCTGCGGGTAGCGCCCGCCGATAAACAGCGCCGAATAGCCGACGTCGTCACCGTAGTGAACGATCGCCCCTTCCACCCTGGCGTTTTTTAGCCCGCTGGCTTTCAGGCAGGCGGCGCGCATCGCCCGTTCGCTCTCGGCCCACGCCTGCGGGGAAGACGCGGTGGCGTTGAACGCGGCCAGCGCGGCGATAAGCAGCCCTATTCTCTTCATCATTGCCTCCCCTTCAACGGCCCATCTCGCCAGTATAGACCGTGCCGGCGCGGCCAACCCGCCAACGCCGCCGCGCTCTTTACGGCATTTTTATTCCGCGCCCCGTTAACGTTACGGCGTTTTTACAGACAGTTTTTGCCGCCGCAGATACCCTTTTCACATCGCCACTATGGCCTCACAAGAGAGTTGTCCCATGCGTTTATCCCTGCCTCTGGCCGTGACCGGTCGCCGTTCTGGAGCGAGCCATGCATGCTAATATCATCGGCTTCAATCCGCTGTTGGCGGAGCTGCCCGCTTCGCCAACGCGCGCCTTCCACAAAGAGCTGGAACACTACCTGCAGCGCTATCCGCAGACCGAACAGCTGGATATTTATCTGCACGATCTGAACGGCCAGCTGCGCGGCAAGCGGCTGCCGATCGCCGAAGCCTTTGGGCTGGAAAAAGGCTGCTACTTCCCGCTGTCGATCTACGCCCTGGATCTGCACGGCCGGGTGATTGAAGAAAGCGGGCTGGGGCAACGGGCGGGCGAGCCGGACCGCTTGTGCCTGCCGGTGCCCGGCACGCTGCGCCCCTGTGCGCGCGATCCCGAACGCCACGCCCAGCTGCTGCTGACGATGCAAAACGCCGACGGCGGCGCCTGTGAGCTGGAGCCGCGCGTGGTGTTGCAACGGGTGCTGAAGCGCCTGCACGAACGCAACTGCTTCCCGGTGGTGGCGGCCGAACTGGAGTTCTACCTGCAGGATCCGCAGCATCCCGCCGAGGCGGAAACCTGCCCAACGCAGAGCTTCGCGGTGGATGCGCCCGAGCGCCACCATGCGCTGCTGAGCGACATCGAACGGCACGCGCGGCTGCAGAGCCTGCCGTTGACCGGCGTGGTGGCCGAAGCCGCCTCCGGCCAGTACGAGCTGAATCTGCATCACAGCCGGCGCGTGCTGGAAGCCTGCGACCAGATCATGGCGCTAAAACGCCTGACGCGGCAGATTGCCGAGCAACATCTCCAGCACGCCTGCTTTATGGCCAAGCCCTGCGCCCACGCCGCCGGCAGCGGGCTGCATTTCCACATCAGCCTGCAGGACGAGCACGGCGAGAACCTGCTGACCGGCGCGCCGGGCGAACTGAGCGACAACATGCAGCAGGCGATGGCCGGCATGCTGGCGCTGATGCCGGCGTCGATGGCGATCCTGGCGCCCAACATCAACGCGTTTCGCCGCTTCCGCCCCGGAATGCACGTGCCGCTGCGCGCCTCCTGGGGCCACAACAACCGCACGGTGGCGCTGCGCCTGCCCTGCGCCGACAGCGCCAACCAGCGCATCGAATACCGCCTGGCCGGCGCCGACGCCAACCCCTATCTGGCGCTGGCGGTGATGCTCGGCGGCCTGCTGCACGGGCTGGAAAACCCGCTGCCGCTGCCGCCCGCCGCCAACGGCTGCGAGAGCGATAACGCCGCGCCCTTGCCACTCGGCCAGCAGGAAGCGCTGGCACTGTTCCGCCACAGCGATCCGCTGCGCGAGCTGCTCGGCCCGGCGTTCTGCACCCTGTGGCACACCTGCAAAAGCGCCGAACTGCGCCGCTTCGAGGAACAGGTCACCGCCGCCGAACTCGGCTGGATGCTGTAACCCCCGGTTCATTAACCTAAGGATAATCATGAATATGCAACCGCAACGGGCGCCCGTGCAGCCGCTGCTTTGCTGGCGCAAAGGCGTTTTTCATATCAGCACCGATCGGCAGTTGTTGGATATCGAGGCGATCCAGCGTTTCCTCTGCCTGCCGGATCGGGCGGCGGCCGAGCGCCTGGTGCACCACGGCCTGTGCTTCGGGCTGTACCGCAAGCGCCACCTGCTCGGTTTCGCCCGCATGGTGACCGATTACGCCACCTTCGCGTCGGTGAGCGAACTGTTCGTCAGTGCCGAATACCGCGGCGTCGGGCTGGGAAGCTGGCTGACGCGCTGCTGCCTGGCGCATCCGGCCTTGCGCGGCCTGCGCGTCACGCTGCCCGCGCTGCAGGCGCCCTGGCGCGCCGACGGTGCGGCGCACGCCCTGCGCGCCCTTCACTGATAAGGAGACCCCCATGTCTCGTTTGGTGCTGATTTCCAACAAGCAGTGCGACGGTAAGGACCTGGCCTGCGCCGGCCAGACGCTGGCGGCCGACGCCGAACCGGGGCTGTGGCTCGGCTGGAACGGCGACGTGCAGAATTTCGCGCAGCGCCCGATCAGTTGCCGCCAACGCGCCGGTTACGATCAGGTGACCTTTCCGCTGTCGATCGAGGAGTTTCGCCGTCACTATCAGGGCTATTACCACGACGGCCTATGGCCGGTGTTCCACAACCAGCCGGAGAAGGCGCACTTCACGCCGGAAAACTACCGCGCCTACCGGCAGTTGAACCTCCGTTTTGCCGATATCGCCTGCGAGCACCTGTGCCCCGGCGACATCGTCTGCATCGACGACTATCAGCTGCTGCCCTGCGCCCAGGCGCTGAAGGAGCAAGGACTGCTGAACGCCTGCGCGTTCTTCTTCCACCTGCCGTTCCCGTCGGCGGCGCTGCTGCGGCGCATCCCGGAACATCGCCAGCTGATCGCGTCGCTGCTGTTCTACGATCTGATCGGCTTTACCACCACCGACGATCGCAACGCCTTTCTCAGCTGCCTGGCGGCCGAGTTCCCGCTGGAGATGCTGCCCGACGACCAGATCCAGGCCAACGGGCATCTGTTCGCCACCGGCATTTTCCCCGCCGGCATCAACGGCAGGCAGGTTTATTGATTTACGGCGGCGCGCCCCCTTCAGGCGCGCCGTTTTATTTCGCCGCGATTTATTTTTACCGTTTTTATTGCCATCACCATGCGTTATTTCATTTTATGAATATAGCGATTAAAAAATGAATATTCATCCTGTTACATATCAACCGTAAAAACCCTACGCCGCCAATTGCTTTTTATTAGCGAAACACATTACCCTCTCCCTGCCATATTTAAACCGAGGAGGGCCCCATGGGCGATGAAAGTTTTAGTTTTACGCTAATGCTATTGGGCGTCTTTCAGTAATGCCATCCGCGTTGCATTCTGAAAGACACAGAATGCGGCATCCGCTCCCCTTCTGACGGTTTTCCCGCTCTGCCTGCCCGCCCATCGCTCCGCTGCGAAAACAACGTCTGTCTCAACCGCTACAGCGGTATTTATCTGGTGTCGCCGGGCATATTCCCCGAGCGGCGACGGATTTCTTATGGGAAAAATAAGGTATTGCGTTATGCAAAATAACCGGGGTACATCTGTTTTCAAAAAGTCTTATTTAAATGACTTTATCGTTATCGCCATCGGTGTTTTTTTCATTGCCTTTTTTATTCGTGCCTGGGGTGACATGCACGCTGACTTCAATGAACAAAACGTCTCTGCCATTAATCTCGATGCCTGGAACCTGCTTTATTATTCGCTCAGAACCAGCATGCGCTTTCTCCTCGGCATGGCCTGGTCGCTGCTGTTTTCTGTGGTATTCGCCGTGCTGGCCGCGCGCTATGCGCCGCTGCGCCGGGTGATCCTGCCCTTCGTCAACTTTATGGAGTCGGTGCCGCTGGTGGGGTTCCTGACCTTCACGACCGTGTATTTTCTCAACCTCTACCCGCACAGCGTGATGGGGCTGGAGTGCACCGCCATCTTCGCGGTGTTTACCGGCCAGGCCTGGAACATGATGCTGACGCTGTATCAGACGCTGCGCATCGTGCCCAAGGAGCTGGACGAAGCCGCCCGCAGCTTCAATTACAACCCGTGGCAACGCTTCTGGCGGCTGGAGTTCATCTATTCGGTGCCGGGCCTGCTGTGGAACGCCATGGTGTCGCAATCCGCCGCCTGGTTCGCCCTGGTGGCCTCCGAGGCCATTCCGGTCGGCGATCGCTCGGTCGAACTGCCCGGCGTCGGCTCCTATATCGCCGAAGCGCTGGCGCAGCAGAACGTGCCGGCGATCCTGTATGCGATCGTCGCGCTGGCCGCCAACATCGTGCTGCTCGATCAGCTGGTTTTCCGCCCGCTGGTGCGCTACACCGCGCGCTTCAAATATGAGGACGTCACCGCCAATCGCCCGCTCGGCAATCCGTGGTTCTACAACAGCCTGGCCTTCTCGCACGTCGGCGCGGCGCTCGGCCGCACGCTGCGCGCGCTGGCTGACCTGTGGCTGTTCAAGCTGCCGCGGCTGTGGTACGCCCTCGGCCTGCACCGCCTGTTCAAGCTCGCCGCCAAGGGGAACTGGCTGTGGCGCAGCCTGTGGTATCTCGGCGTGGTGCTGGCCTGCGTCTGGTTCGGTTACCGGCTGTGGGAATACTTCCCCAAACAGTACTTCGCCATGCTGCCGGAATGGATGCTGCTCACCACCGCGCGCGTGGCCGCGGCCATGCTGCTCAGCGTGGCGATCTTCACGCCGCTGGGGGTGTGGATCGGCATGAATCCGCGGCTGGTGAAGATCTTCCAGCCGATCATCCAGATCCTGGCGGCCATTCCGCCCAACATTTTCTACCCGCTGATCGCCGCCTTCATCGCCATTTATCATCAGGATCTCGGCTGGTGGGCCATCCCGATGATCATGCTGGGCACCCAGTGGTACGTGTTGTTCAACGTGATCGCCGGCGTTTCCGCCATTCCAACACAGATCACCGAAGTCAGCGAAACCTTCGGCCTGCGCCGCTTCCGCTGGTGGCGCTACTACATGCTGCCGGCAATTTTCCCCTACATCGTGACGGGCATCATCTCCGCCGCCGGCGGCGCCTGGAACAGCGCCATCGCCGCCGAGGTGATCCAGTGGGGCAGTACCACCCTCAGCGCCACCGGGCTGGGCGCGTTCATTTCCGTCGTCACCGACGCCGGCAAGAACCCGGAGTCTGCGCTGGGCTGCGCCGCCATGTGCGCGCTGGTGGCGCTGTGCATCATCTTCGTCTGGCAACCGCTGTATCGCATCGCGGAAACCAAATTCAAATATGACTGATCAAGGGGGAGCCACATGGTGACTCAAGAGGTAATTATCAGCGCCCGCCGGCTGAGCAAGACGTTTATCGGCGAAAATAAACGCCCCAAACCCGTGCTGCGCGACGTATCGCTGACCGTGCACGCCGGCGAGTTCGTCACCATTCTGGGGCAATCCGGTTCGGGCAAGTCCACGCTGCTGCGCATGCTGGCCGGGCTGATCCCACCGGACAACGGCACGCTCACCCTGGCGGGCAAACCGATCAATGGCCCGAGCGCTAACGTCGGCATGGTGTTTCAGTCCTACGCGCTCTATCCCTGGCTAACGGTGTACGACAACATCGCCTTCGGGCTGCTGGCGCAACGGCTGCCGCCGCAGACGATCGCCGAGCGGCTGGGGGCGCTGCTGCGCCTGGTGGGCCTGACCGGCTATGAGCACGCCTGGCCGCGCGAGCTCTCGGGTGGCATGCGCCAGCGCGTGGGCTTCGCCCGGGCGTTGGCGGTAGAGCCCGACCTCTTGCTGCTGGACGAACCCTTCTCCGCCCTCGATATCTTTACCGCGCAAAAACTGCGGGGCGACCTACTGGCGCTGTGGGGAGACAACCGGCTGCGCACGCGCGCCATGGTGATGGTGACGCACGACGTCGAAGAAGCGGTGCTGATGTCCGATCGGGTGCTGATCCTGGACGCGGCCAGCAAACGGATCGACGACGAATTCAGCGTCAATATCCCGCGTGCGGCGCGCAACCGGGACAGCCTGCGGCACCTCACCGATCGGATCCGCAGCTGCCTGTACAAAAAAATCGCGCAAGCGCAATCGGCCGGTTAACGGCCCTGTTTTCATCCACTTGGGGAACTGAAATGAACCATAAAAGCGTGCTGATGACGCTGATCATCCTGCTGCCGGCCGCCGCCACCGGGGCAGAAATCGTCAATAAAGACGGCAATAAACTGGATCTGTACGGCCAGTTGAACGGCGTGCATTACTTCAGCAGCGACGCCGACAATAACGGCGACCGCTCCTATACCCGCTTCGGTTTCAAAGGCGAGACGCAGATCGGCGACGCGCTGACAGGGTATGGCCAATGGGAATATCAGGCAGGGCTCGATCAGCCGGAAAGCGCCGGGCCGGGCGACAGCTATACCCGCCTGGGCTTCGCCGGATTGACGTTCGGCCCCTGGGGCAGCCTGGATTACGGCCGCAACTATGGCCTGCTGTATGACGTGGCCGGCTGGACGGACGTGCTGCCTGAATTCGGCAACGACAGCTACGAAGCGGCCGACAACTTTATGACCGGCCGCGCCAACGGCCTGCTGACCTACCACAACCGCAGCCTGGGCGGCCTGGTCGACGGCCTGGATCTCGGCCTGCAATATCAGGGGAAGAATCGGGGGGACGACGCTCAACGGGCGAAGGATATCCAGACGCAAAACGGCGATGGCTACGCCTTTTCCGCCACCTACGACACCGGCGTGGGGCTCAACGTGGGCGGCGCCTACGCCAACTCTGCGCGCACGCTGGCACAACAGCGCTTCGGCCTGGCTGACGGCGATCGCGCCCGGGCCTGGACGCTGGGGCTGAAATACGACCAGGACAACCTCTACCTGGCGGCAAGCTACGCGCGCACCGAAAACATGACCTACGTCGACGGCGATCGCTACGCCGGCTTCGCCCCTCGCGCAGACGCCGTCGAGGCGGTCGCGCAGTATCACTTCGATTCCGGCGTCACGCCCTCGCTGGCCTACCTGCAAACGCGCGGCCGCAACCTGCCCGGCATTGGCGACGCCGATCTGGTCAAATACCTGGATCTGGCGCTGAATTACAGCTTCAACGCCAACATGTCGACCTACGTGGAGTACAAACTCAACCTGCTGCAACGGCAGAACGCCGTCGGTGCCGGCGCCGACGACATCGTCGAAACCGGCATCATGTATCAGTTCTGATCCTCATCCCGGCCGGAGGGCGCTCTCCGGCCGGTTCATGATTCGACTTTCCGCCCGCCCCTTATTCTCTCGTTTAATTCAGGTTTATATTTCCATAAAATGACGCCTATATTCATTATCGCGCTTTCTGTTTACGCCCCGTTTAATGAATAAAGAAAATCTTTCCCGCATTCATATTAAATTACATTTTGCCGCCATAATTCGGTGCAACCACATTGAACAATAGGCTATGGCACGCGTATTATGGCCACACGAAAAATAACGGGAGAATGATATGGACGGCGACAGTTGGTTGTTTATTTTATTGTTGGAATCGCTGAGGTCACAGGAGCAATAGTCATCCCATTGCATCCTGAAAGTGTCAGGATATGAGTCAGTTACAGCATCCCTTCGCTTTACCCTTCAGCCTCTGGCCTGCGCGCACGCCGCACCGGCACGCCCGATGGGCTACCCCCTCCAGCATAAGCGTATTAACAGTCCGATAACGGTCAGGCTTATTTGCACCCGCATTTATTTCACGCCTGCCCGGCGATAAATATCGGCCCTTTTTTCCATGCTCATATTTTAAATTGGGTGGAGACGGATCATGATGGTAAAAAAAACCACGCTGCTGACGGTCAATAACGTCAGCAAAAGCGTTCAGCCTACCGGTAAAGAAAAACGTCTGGTGCTGAATGAAATCAATTTGCGCCTTTACGACAACGAGGTCGTCAGCATTTTGGGGCAGTCCGGCTCGGGTAAATCCACCCTGCTGCGCATGCTTTCCGGCCTGATCGCGCCGGATCTGGGCACCGTGATGCTGGGGGATAAAAAAGTTTCGGGGCCGAATCCGCAGATCAACATGGTATTCCAGACCTTCGCCATTTTCCCATGGCTGAACGTCTACCAAAATATCGCCTTTGGGCTGCAGGCGCAGGATCTGCCGCCGCAGGTGGTCGAAACCCAGACGCTGAAAATGCTCGAACTGGTCGGGCTCACGCCCTACCGCGACGCCTACCCGCGCGAGCTTTCCGGCGGCATGCGCCAGCGGGTCGGCTTCGCGCGCGCGCTGGCGGTAGAACCGATGCTGCTGTTGCTGGACGAGCCGTTTTCCGCGCTGGACGTCTATACCGGCGAACACCTGCGCAGCGATCTGCTGCGTATCTGGAGCACGCGCCAGATCAAAACCCGCTCCATCGTGCTGGTCACCCACAGCGTAGAGGAGGCGGTGATGATGTCTGACCGCATCCTCCTGCTGGGCGCCGGCACCCTCGACGGCTGCTATCACATCACGCAGCGCCGCGAGGCGCGCACCCGCGAGGGGATGCAGCCGCTGACGGACAAAATCAGCGAGACGCTCAGCCGGCAGATCGCCGCCGCGCACTGAGCGCCGCCCTGGCCTGGCGGGACGGAACCCCGCCAACTTAACTACCTGTTTATCAAGAGTTACCCCGCCACGGGTGGCTCATGATAAGCGGATAATACATCGAGTTATTATCATGCATTTCATTCATACACTGCTGACGCTGCTGACCGCGTCCGTCCTGGGCGCAGCCATCGGCTACGAAAGACAGTTCCGCCAGCGCACCGCCGGGCTGCGCACCAACACGCTGGTGGCCACCAGCGCGGCGATCTTCGTCCATCTGGCCATGACCATCGACGGCAGCGGCGGCGCGGTGCGCGTCATCTCCTACGTGGTCTCCGGCGTCGGCTTTCTCGGCGCCGGGGCCATCATGAAAGAAGGGATGAACATCCGCGGCCTGAACACCGCCGCCACGCTCTGGGGCTCCGCGGCGGTCGGCGCCTGCGCCGGCTGCGGCCTGTACGGCGATGCGCTGGCCGCCACGCTGTTCGTGCTCGCCGCCAATACCCTGTTGCGCCCGCTGGTCAATATGGTCAACAAACAGCCCTTCAATGACCTTAACGGCGAGTCTACCTACCAGATTTGCGTCATTGCCTTCGAGCATGAACAGCGTGAAGCGCTGGCCAAATTCAAACAGGTGCTGCAAGGGGAAAACTGCTTTATCTCGCATCTGGATATCGAACCCTTTGGCGACGACGACGTGGAGATCACCGCCACCTTGATGCCGGCTTCCGTCACCACGCCGGTGCTCGACCAGACCATCAATAAATTGCTGAACGACAGCATGATGAAACAGGCCTATTACAGCCGCATCGCCGGCTCCGGCTAATGCCGTTCACTTCCAGGGAGATCAACCATGAAAACCATGCCAAAGCTGGCGCATCTGACGATGTTCAAAGACATTGTCCACTGTGGAAGCTTGCACGAGGCCGCGAAAAAGCTGGCCATCTCGCAGCCGACGCTCAGCCGGGTGCTGAAAGAGCTGGAAATGACCATCGGCGCGCGGCTGCTGGAGCGCAGCAACCGCGGCGTACGCCTGACGGCGGTCGGCGAGCTGTTTTACCGGCGGATAGACGCCGCCACCAATCAGTTGCTCAACGCGTTTGACGAGCTGCGCGGCCTGAGTGCCGACGGCGAGAAGCGCCTGCGGGTGGGGATGAGCGTCGATCCGCTGCTGTGCTACCTGCCTCAGGTGCTCGAAGGCTTCAACCGCCGCTACCCGCATACCCGGGTGACGGTGGTGGAGGACGGCCCGGAAGGCCTGCTGGCCCGGCTGCGAAACTGCGAGCTGGATTTGGCGGTCAGCAGCCTGAACGGCGCGGCGGGCGGCGCCGATCTGGCGATGCAGTCGCTGAAGAGCGAGCGCTTCTCGCTCTATCAGGGAGGCGACCTTAGCGCGGCCGGGCAGCCGCCGGCCGAGGCCAAATGGGTGGTGCCGCGTTCCTGCTCGGTGGGGCATGCCGCCATCCGCGAGATCGCCGAACGCTATACGCAGCACGGCCAGATCGTCGAGACCGACTCCTTTCTGGCGACCTGGTGCCTGGTCAGGCAGCAGGGCTATATCGCGCTGCTGAGCGATCGGGTGGTCGCGCACTACGCCCCGCAGCTGCACCTGCAGAAAATCCCGACGCACGAGATCGACATCAGCGCGCGCTTTTACGTCTTTACCCGCCATGAACCGGCCACGCAGCCGCTCAGCGCCGCGTTTATCCACCTGCTGCAGGCCATGCAGACGGTTTGAGGAGACAGGCCGCCGCCCGCCGGCGGCCGACTCTCTGGCTCAGGCCGCCAACCGCTCACCCCGCCAATCCAACCGTTCACCCGGCGGATCTGACCGCTGAGCGAAATACGCCTGTCTTCCCCCCTTACCCCCGGCGATGATGAGCTGTTCCTAAACCCGCCTTACCTCGGGAAAGACGCTACGGCTCACCGCGCCACTCTGACATCTCTTACAAGCGGATGAGTTCATTCATATTTTGCAGACTGGAATTAAGGATACCTCATGAAACGAGAGGGGATTTTAAAGCACATTCCGTGGATGCTGCTGGGGATACTCGGCGCAGCCTGCCTCGGCGTGGTGGCGCTGCGCCGCGGCGAACACATCAGCGCGCTGTGGATCGTCGTCGCTTCGGTGGCGGTGTATCTGGTGGCCTACCGCTACTACAGCCTGTACATCGCCACCAAGGTGATGAAGCTGGATGCCGGCCGCGCCACCCCGGCGGTGGTCAACAACGACGGCCTGAACTACGTGCCGACCAACAAGAACGTGCTGTTCGGCCACCACTTCGCCGCCATCGCCGGCGCCGGGCCGCTGGTGGGGCCGGTGCTGGCCGCGCAGGTCGGCTACCTGCCCGGCACGCTGTGGTTGCTGGGCGGCGTGGTGCTGGCGGGGGCGGTGCAGGACTTTATGGTGCTGTTCATCTCCTCGCGCCGCAACGGCGCCTCGCTCGGTGAGATCATCAAAAAAGAGATGGGGCCGATACCGGGCACCATCGCGCTGTTCGGTTGCTTCCTGATCATGATCATCATCCTGGCGGTGCTGGCGCTGATCGTGGTGAAAGCGCTAGCGGAAAGCCCGTGGGGCGTGTTCACCGTCTGCTCCACCGTGCCAATCGCACTGTTTATGGGCATCTACATGCGCTACCTGCGCCCCGGCCGCGTGGGTGAAGTGTCAATCATCGGCATCGTGCTACTGGTGGCCGCCATCTGGTTCGGCGGCGTGGTGGCGCACGACCCGTACTGGGGCCCGGCGCTGACCTTTAAAGACACCACCATCACCTTCACGCTGATCGGCTACGCCTTTGTCTCCGCCCTGCTGCCGGTGTGGCTGATCCTGGCGCCGCGCGACTACCTGGCCACCTTCCTGAAAATCGGCGTGATCGTCGGGCTGGCGATCGGCATCGTGATCCTCAACCCTGAGCTGAAAATGCCGGCGGTCACCCAGTTCGTCGACGGCACCGGCCCGGTGTGGAAAGGCACCCTGTTCCCGTTCCTGT
This sequence comes from Serratia montpellierensis, assembly GCF_020858655.1. Taxonomy (NCBI): domain Bacteria; kingdom Pseudomonadati; phylum Pseudomonadota; class Gammaproteobacteria; order Enterobacterales; family Yersiniaceae; genus Serratia; species Serratia montpellierensis. The sequence goes on along the minus strand of NZ_VOSN01000002.1, from coordinate 256,598 downwards.
TCATCACCATCGCCTGCGGCGCGGTCTCCGGCTTCCATGCGCTGATCGCTTCCGGCACCACGCCGAAGCTGCTGGCCAATGAGACCGATGCGCGCTTCATCGGCTACGGCGCGATGCTGATGGAGTCCTTCGTCGCCATCATGGCGCTGGTGGCGGCGTCCATCATCGAGCCGGGCCTGTACTTCGCCATGAACACCCCGCCGGCGGCGCTGGGCATCACCATGCCGGACCTGCATCGCCTGGGCACCGAAGACGCGCCGATGATCATGGCTTCGCTGAAGGACGTGACCGTGCACGCGGCGGCGGCGGTCAGCTCCTGGGGCTTCGTCATCAGCCCGGAACAGATCCTGCAGACCGCCACCGACATCGGCGAACCTTCGGTGCTGAACCGCGCCGGCGGCGCGCCAACGCTGGCGGTGGGCATCGCCCACGTGTTCCACCAGATCATTCCGGGCGCCAACATGGGCTTCTGGTATCACTTCGGCATTCTGTTCGAGGCGCTGTTCATCCTGACCGCGCTGGACGCCGGCACCCGCTCCGGCCGCTTTATGCTGCAGGACCTGCTGGGCAACTTCGTGCCGTTTCTGAAGAAAACCGACTCGCTGGTGGCCGGCATCGTCGGTACCGCCGGCTGCGTCGGGCTGTGGGGCTACCTGCTGTATCAGGGCGTGGTGGATCCGCTCGGCGGCGTGAAGAGCCTGTGGCCGCTGTTCGGCATCTCCAACCAGATGCTGGCCGCCGTGGCGCTGGTGCTGGGCACCGTGGTGCTGATTAAGATGAAACGCGCCCAATACATCTGGGTGACCGTGCTGCCGGCGGTGTGGCTGCTGATCTGCACCACCTACGCGCTGGGCCTGAAGCTGTTCAGCGACAACCCGCAGCTGGAAGGCTTCTTCTTCCTGGCCGGCGAGTACAAGCGCAAGATCGCCGAAGGCGGCGCCGAGCTGAGCGCCCAGCAGATCGCCAACATGAACCACATCGTGGTGAACAACTACACCAACGCCGGGCTGAGCATTCTGTTCCTGCTGGTGGTGTACAGCATCATCTTCTACGGGGTGAAAACCGCGATGGCGGCGCACAAAAACCCGAAACGCACCGACCAGGAAACGCCTTACGTGCCGGTGCCGCAGGCCGCGCCCGCAGACGGCGTAACTGAGGGGGAGGTCAAAGTTTCGACCCAGCATTGATGTGATTTAACGGATACCCTGCATAATAAAATCAGTTATGCAGTACCGACATGAAAGCTAACCGGTACCCAAAGGATTTCGGGCCGCAGCAAGGCGGCAAGTGAGCGA
>NZ_VOSN01000002.1:248126-255293 GCF_020858655.1 Serratia montpellierensis | reverse complement strand
CAGGAGCTTACTCAAGTAAGTGACTGGGGTTCGGGAGTGCAGCCAACACCGCTGCGGTTCGAAAGACGAAGGGTAAGCAGGGTATTTGGGAGTAAGAAACTATGTTCGGAAATCTCGGCCAGGCGGGGAAGTACCTCGGGCAGGCGGCGCGCATGTTGGTGGGCGTGCCTGACTACGATACCTACGTCCAGCACATGAAAGACAACCACCCGGACAAGCCGGTGATGACCTATAAAGAATTTTTCCGCGAGCGCCAGCAAGCGCGCTACGGCGGCGACGGCAAAGGCGGCATGCGCTGCTGTTAACCCGCAGTCACAAGGACCCGTATGAAACCCATTGCAGTCACCATCCTGACCGGCTTTTTGGGCGCCGGCAAAACCACCCTGCTGCGCCACATCCTGAACGCCGAACACGGCTATAAAATCGCGGTCATCGAGAACGAGTTCGGCGAAGTGCCGATCGACGACGCGCTGATCGGCGATCGCGCCAGCCGCATCACCACGTTAAGCAACGGCTGCATCTGCTGCAGCAAGTCCAACGAACTGGCGGACGCGCTGCTGGATCTGCTGGACGGCGTCGACAGCGGCCAGTTGGCGTTCGATCGGCTGATCATCGAATGCACCGGCATGGCCGATCCCGGCCCGATTACCCAGACCTTTTTCTCGCACGAGATCCTGTGCGAGCGCTTCCTGCTGGACGGCATCATCACCCTGGTGGACGCGGCGCACGCCGACCAGCAGTTGAGCCAGTTCAGCATCGCCCAGGCGCAGGTGGGCTACGCCGACCGCATCCTGCTGACCAAAACCGACGTGGCGCCGGACTGCGAGGCGCTGACCCAGCGGCTGCAGCGGATGAACGCCCGCGCGCCGGTCTACAAGGTGACGCACGGCGACATCGATCTGAGCGTGCTGTTCGACATCGAAGGCTTTACGCTAAACGACAAGCTCAACCTGACGCCACCCGCCCCGCTGTTCCGCCGCATCCCGCAGCCGCAGAGCGACATCCGCTCAATTGTCGTGACGCTAGAGCGGCCGCTGCCGCTGATGCAAATCTCCGACGTGATGGAAGGCCTGCTGCTGGAATACGCCGACAACCTGCTGCGCTACAAAGGCATTCTGTCTATCGAAGACGAGCCGCGCCGCCTGCTGTTCCAGGGCGTGCAGCGGCTGTATAACGCCGACTGGGATCGGGAATGGCTGCCAGAGGAAGAACGCAAGAGTACGCTGGTGTTTATCGGCGTGGATCTGCCGGAGGAGGAGATTCGGGAGCGGCTGCGTTAAGCCTGGAGAAGTGAACGCCATCGGATAGCGTTGGATGGGGAAGTAAAAACGGCGGCAACCCGCGACGGGTTGCCTGACCGAAAACGTTATCTTTTGGCGAACGATTTAAGGAACCGCAGGTTCCTCACCAGCACCACGGCCAGCAGGACGCCCCAATAGACAAACAGCTCGTATTTCATTTTTTCACCCGCCAGCGCGGAAACCGACGCCCCCGCCAGACACAGGAAAGTGAAGAAATACATTTCAAAACGCGGCATGGCCTTCCAGCTGATAATCGAGAACTCCGTTCTCAGGATCAGGAATGCCCAGAAGGCCAGACAGGTGCTGACCGCCGCGCCACCGGCGCCGAAACGAGGCACCAGCAATGCGTTGGCCGCCACGTTGATAATCAACGCGATCAAGGAAGCCAGCATGCTGTAACCGGTCTTTCTGCTCAGGCCGATGCCGACCGCCGTCGTTTCCGACAGCGTGAACAACAAAGGGAAGCCCAGGCTCGCAACCAGAATGTATTTCACATTCACGTAGTTAGCGGGCAAGACAAAGTCAACCAACCAGGAAAAGAGCCCACCCAGGCTGAACAGGCAGACCACGGCGATCAGCATGCACTGCGTGACCTTGTTGATCATCTGCAGCTCGCCGCCCTCGTTGGACTCCGCCAGCTTGTACACCATCGGCGCCCAAACGGTGGAAAACACGCTTTGCAGGATACTCGCCACGCCGGCGAAGCTGACCGCCACCGAGAATATCGCCAGCTGTTCAAAGCCGGAATAGGCCCGCACGAACATCCGATCGATGGTGGTTAGTCCCCAAAACGCCAGCCCGCCCAAAATCAGCGGATAGCCGAACTTGAGCATCGCTTTCAGCTTGCCGGCGTCCAGCGAACTGCGCAGCGCGGCGAGCCAATCCGCCCGAGAAGACCACATCAGCATCAGCGACACCGCGATAAAACCGACGGCGTTCGCCACCACCAGCTGCATCAGCGTATGCTGGGTATACAGGACATAGCACAGGCCGATGACGATCAGCGTCATCAGTTTGGGCATCAGTTGGCTGAGTGAAAACGCCATTCCTTTCTCCTGCATCCTGAGAATCAGGGACAGGAAACGGTTGATGAACGAAGCCAACAGAATCAGCATGACTAGCCAGCTTATCGCCGTGTCTTTCTGTTCGAACAGCAACGCGGACAAACTGCCGGGGAACAGCAGGAACACCGCGCTGATGATGACGATCATCACCAAGCCGGGGAAAGCGACATTCTTCAACAACTGCCCGCGGTCGGATTCGCCGTGGTATTCCCGAACGTAAGCCTGATCGAGCCCCAAACTGAAAAACAGCACGCAGAAAGACACGGCCACGTTCAGCATGCTGATTCGGCCAACGTCGTCCGCCGAAAACAGCCAGGTAATCACCGGCAGGGTCAACAACCCCAGTGCGGCATTACCGATGGGCCCGATGGCGAACGCCAGGATCTTGCGGGCGTTCACTCAAAAAACCTCACTACGCTTTCAATGACTTTATTCAGATCGGCATCGCTCATGTTGTAGAACAGCGGCAAGCGAACCAGCCTCTCGCTTTCGCGGGTGGTGTAGTTGTCTTCGCCGATGAAGGTGCCGAAGACCTTGCCCGCCGGCGCCGAGTGCAGCGGAATATAATGGAACACCGCCATGACGCCACAGGCTTTCAGATGAGCGATGAACTGCGTTCTTTGCTCGATATCCTTCAGCTTCACATAGAACATATGTGCGTTATGTTCACAGTCCGCCGGGATGGTCGGCAACGTCAGCAGCCCTTTCTCCGCCAGCGACGCGAAGCTCGCATAGTACTTGTGCCAGGTCGCCAGGCGGTTATCGTTGATCTCATCGGCCAGCTCCAACTGCCCCCACAGGCAAGCCGACTGCAGTTCACCCGGCAGGAAGCTGCTGCCGAAATCGACCCAGGTATATTTGTCCACCTGGCCGCGCAGGAACTGGCTGCGGTCGGTGCCCTTCTCACGCAGAATTTCGGCGCGTTTGATAAAGCGTTCGTCATTGATTACCAGTGCGCCGCCTTCACCGCCGCTGGTGTAGTTTTTGGTTTCATGGAAGCTGAAAGCCGCCAGATGGCCTTTAACGCCGACGAAATCGCCTTTGTATTTGCTCATGACGCCCTGCGCGGCGTCTTCGACCACCAGCAGGTTATGTTGGTCGGCCAGGCGCATGATCGCATCCATATCGCAGGAGACGCCGGCGTAATGCACGGGCACGATGGCTTTGGTCTTATCGGTAATCGCCGCCGCCACCAGCGCTGCATCCATATTCATGGTTTCAGGATGGATATCGACGAATTTGATTTTTGCGCCGCGCAGCACAAAGGCGTTGGCGGTGCTGACGAAGGTATAGCTTGGCATGATAACTTCGTCGCCCGGCTGGATATCGACCAGCAGCGCGGCGATCTCCAGCGCGGCGGTGCAAGACGGAGTCAACAGCGCGTGTTTGCACCCCAGCTTGTTTTCAAACCATTGCTGGCACTGTTTGCCGAACGGGCCGTCGCCCGACAGTTTCCCATTCTCCAACGCCGCATTGATATATTGAATTTCGTTGCCGGTTACCGGTGGTTTGTTGAACGGTATCATGTTATCCCTTGTTGTCGATTCTGAATGCATGCCGGGGCGATAAGCCATACGGCATCAGGAAGTAAAGACGGCCTTTAACTGCGCGGTCAGGTTCTCAGCGGAGAAATAGGCTTCGATTTTTTGCTCGTTGTCATGCTTTTCCACCGCGCTCAAGCTGCGTAGCGAAAACGTTTGAAGATCCAACACCTGGATGCCTTTTTCTTGAAAGAAGTCCCACTGCGTGGTGCCCGGATTCAAGAACACCGTTTTTTTCAGCCCCAGCAGGGAAATGGTGTTGCCCATCGCCTGCTGGCGATGATGGTTGAACACCGCAATATCCACTTTCCCCAGCAACGCCAGGTAATGCTGGAAAGGCATGAAGTCGGTCAACGGGACAAACTTCTCGCCAAAGCGCCGCGTGCCTTCGGCCACGACTTCCGCCGCATAGCGTTTATTGCCGTAGGAGAGCGGCACGACGAGCTCGATATTCTCGTTTTTATACGTTTCCAAAACGTCGAACGCGGAAAAATGATTATTGGTCGGATCGGCGGAATTACCCAGCAAAATGGTGATTTTACCGTCCGTGCCCGCCGCACGTTCGTCGATGACGTTTTTCTTGTATACGTTGCTGGTATACAGCAGGCACTCATGCCACCGGCCGGCGCAGCCGTACCACTTTTTAGCCAGCTCGTAATCGCCCTTGATGTAAGTGACAAAGTTGCCCATACGCTTGATGACCGGGCGGCGGAGAAGCTCCGTCAGGCGCCATTTGAGGTTGCGCTTGCCGATTTGGTATTGGTAGAGATCGCCCCCCCACATGAACCAATAGCATTTCTTTAATACCCATGGGGTCAACAGCAGCAACAGCGCCATCTTGATGCCGTGGAAACTGTGCAGAATCACCCGGTCGTGGCGTTGAATGGCCTTCATCAGCTGTAGCGTCGGCTTGACGTTGCCGAACAGCTCCGCCCCGAGATAGTGAACATTGTCCGCCGGCGGCAAAGCGAAACGCGCCTTATCGCCGTAAACCCAAAAGGTGTGATCGTCGGAGTCGAATTTCTCATTCACAAATTCAATGAATGAAGGGATAAATTTATCCAGAGGACAAATATGTACAGTGCTCATATCCGCTCTATATGCATGCAGGTTCGTCCAGCGCCTCGCCGCGCTCCGGATATTCGAAGCGCGGCAGGCCGCACCGAAGTTACTTTTCCGCGATCAGCTGCGACAGATACTGACCATACAGCGTTTTGCCAAGCAGCTTGGCTTCGGCGGCGAGCTGCTCGCGCGTCAACCAGCCTTTTCGGTAGGCGATCTCTTCCAGACAAGCGACCTTGAAACCCTGACGCTTCTCGATAGTGTGTATAAACTGTGACGCTTCGATCAGACTGTCATGCGTGCCGGTATCCAGCCAGGCAAAACCGCGCCCCAGCAGCTCGACGTTCAGCGTACCGCGCTCCAGATACATCTGATTCAGAGTGGTGATTTCCAGCTCGCCGCGCGCCGACGGTTTCACCTGCTTGGCCATCTCGACCACGTGATGGTCATAGAAATAAAGCCCGGTGACCGCCCAGTTGGATTTCGGCACGGCCGGTTTTTCTTCCAGCGACAACGCGCGGAAGTTATCGTCGAACTCCACCACGCCGAAACGTTCAGGATCCATCACCTGATAGCCGAAGACGGTTGCTCCTTCGCTGCGCTTCACCACCGACTCCAGCTTGTTGCCGAAGCCCTGGCCGAAGTGAATGTTGTCGCCGAGCACCAGCGCGCAGCTGTCGCCGCCGATGAACGCTTCGCCAATGAGGAAGGCCTGCGCCAGGCCGTCCGGACTCGGCTGGATTTCATAACTCAGATTGATGCCGAAACGGCTGCCGTCGCCCAGCAAGCGCTTGAAGGAGGGCATATCTTCCGGGATGGAGATGATCAGAATATCCCGGATCCCGGCCAGCATCAGCACGGAGATCGGATAATAAACCATCGGCTTATCGTAAATCGGCAACAGCTGCTTGGAAACGCCGCGCGTGATGGGGTAGAGACGTGTGCCGGAACCACCCGCTAAAACAATGCCTTTCATGCTTCTTCCTTAAAAATCGATTAACGGGTCAAACCCAGACGTTCGCCGGCATAGGAACCGTCTTTCACCCGGCGCCACCAGGTCTCGTTCGCCAGATACCATTCCACGGTTTTGCGAATGCCGCTTTCAAAGGTCTCTTGCGGCTTCCACCCCAACTCCGCATCGATTTTGGCGGCGTCGATCGCATAGCGCATATCGTGCCCAGGGCGATCGGTGACAAAGGTGAGGAGATCCGCATAATGCGCGATGTCGCCTGGTTTGTTCGGCACCAACTCATCCAACAGCGCGCAAATGGTTTGCACCACTTCGATATTTTTGCGTTCGTTGTGGCCGCCGATGTTATAGGTTTCGCCCACCTCGCCTTCTGTGACCACCTTATACAGCGCTCGCGCGTGGTCCTCGACATACAACCAGTCGCGCACCTGGGCGCCGTTGCCGTATACCGGCAGCGGCTTGCCTTCCAACGCGTTCAGGATCGTCAACGGGATCAGCTTTTCCGGGAAATGGTAAGGGCCGTAGTTGTTCGAACAGTTGGTGACGACGGTCGGTAAACCATAGGTGCGCAACCAGGCGCGCACCAAGTGATCGCTGGCGGCTTTGGAGGCGGAATACGGGCTGCTTGGCGCATACGGCGTGGTTTCGGTAAACAGATCGTCGGTGCCGTGCAGATCGCCATACACTTCGTCGGTGGAGATGTGATGGAAGCGGAAGGCCTGCTTGCGCTCGGCGTCCAGGGCGTGCCAATACTGGCGGGCTGCCTCCAGTAAGGTGTAAGTGCCGACGATGTTGGTTTCGATAAAGGCGGCCGGGCCGTCAATAGAACGATCGACGTGGCTTTCGGCGGCCAGGTGCATCACCGCATCAGGCTGGAAGGCGGCAAATACGCGATCCAACGCCTGACGGTCGCAGATATCGACCTGCTCGAAGGAGTAACGATCGCTATCGGCGATCGGCGCCAGGGATTCGAGGTTGCCGGCATAGGTCAGGCTATCCAGCACCAAAATGTGATCAGCGGTATCATTGATAATATGGCGTGCAACGGCCGAGCCAATAAACCCGGCGCCGCCGGTAACGATAATTTTCATAGAATCCTCTAAAATACGCCGTGGTCATTTCATCGCCACATTGTTTTACATGCGCATAAACGGCTAAAGGCCTGTTCCTTGGCAACACCCTGCCGGCAATCAATCAAAAACATCCCCAGACGCCGCCACCAGCAAGCC
>NZ_VOSN01000002.1:170939-248116 GCF_020858655.1 Serratia montpellierensis | reverse complement strand
GAGCTGCATCGCAGCTCTGTTGGTTTTAGGTCGGCACGCAACCGTCGTGTTCGGGTATCGCCGCCGGAAACGCCGGACGGCTACGCTACCGCCCTTGGCTCACAGACGCCAATCTCTGGTGCTCGCTCGGGTATTGCCGCCGGACGGCGACACGCTTCAGGCCGTTCATCCGCAAGGCCATAGGGTTTGCCACTGAAACTGTTCACCGCCACAACGCCGGAAGCCATGCCGACGCAGAAGACAGCGCGATGCTTTCAGCCGCTAAAAGCGGGTGGGAACGGCCAAACTTTCGGGGGATAACATAACGTATAGCGGCCCGAAAGAGCAGCCTTGGGGCACTCTTTCAGATTATTACTCAGGGTGGTAAGGGGAACGACTGACACGCCGCCGCGAAAAGTCATGGCCATGGGGTGACGGAGCTACGCCGGGTGATAACGGCTTGTACGGCCAACCTACGCCTTCACAAACCACATGGACGTATTGCCGAGTTCAACCCCGTTCGTACGGCCCCGCCGCCACCGACTCGCGCTCGATCAGGCTGGCCGGGAAACTGGGGCGCTTGCTCAGCTCGCCGCCGTCCAGCATCGACAGCAGGCGGTTGATGGTCTCCTGGATCATCTCGGTGACCGGCATCTTCATGCTCGACAGCGACGGTACGGTATAGGGCGCCAGCGGGATGTCGTCGAAGCCGATGACCGATACCGCCTCCGGCACCGCCACGCCGCGCTCCGCCAGCCGCTTCATCGCGCCGATGGCCATTTCGTCGTTGCCGGCGACGATGGCGCTGAACGGCTGCCCGCCGGCCAGCAGCGCATCGACCGCCGCCACGCCGCTTTGCGCGTGCCATTTTCCTTCGACGATCAACGCCTCGTTAACCGCAATGCCCTGCTGCGCCAGCGCGGACTTGTAGCCGGAAAGCCGCTCCAGCCCGGTGGGGGAATCGAGCGAGCCGGTGATAAAAGCGATGTCGCGATGGCCGCGCGCGATCAGGTGCGCCACCGCCGCCGCGCCGGCGGCGTGCTGATCGCTGAAGATGCAGTAGCTGTCGTTCAGCCGCAGCCGCCGGTTGATCACCAGAATCGGCTGGCGGTGTTGGGAGACGATCTCGTCCATTTCCGCGATCGACAGAAAACGCGGATAGATGATCACCCCGTCGCAGCGCAGATCCAGCAAAAACTGAATGGCGGCCCGCTCCTCTTCGGCGGTGTGCTTGCCGTCCGCCAGGATCAGCTGGCGGCCGTTCGCCTCCATGATGCGCGCCGACTGCGCCATCAGTTCGCTGAAATAGTTGCCGCTGTAGAGGGTGTTGGTGACCACCAGGCCGAGGGTTTGGGTGGTGTTGGTCGCCAGGCTGCGCGCCAGCAGGTTGGGCCGATAGCCGGTTTCCGCGATGGCTTTATCCACCAACGCGCGTTTCTCCTCGCTGACATAGCCGCTGCCGGACAACACGCGCGACACCGTCGCCTTTGAAACGCCGGCCTTTTTCGCCACCTCGAGTATCGTTGCCATCTGTGCGCCGCCAAAATCCATGGGTTCAGCGCAGTCTACCCAAGACGCCCGGCGTTTGGAACGTTTTCACGCCCCTGCACATCGGTATGCGCTTACCTCTGACGATCCAGATCACGAAAACGAAACGCCAAAAATCATAGTTCTTGCCAACAACAAAACACCAATACATGATTTTGTGAAACCGGTTTCTTATGGGCGTTTCATACGAATGGAACGACGGATCGCCCAGGCAGTAAATATTCGCCTTTGGGCTATCCGAATTGCTATCTGAGAGACGACACGCCATGCCGAAGAACTACGCAGAGATCTCGCACGCCATCGTGGCCGCCCTGGGCGGCGCGGGCAATATCGAGGCAGTGACCCACTGCATGACCCGCCTGAGATTCGTGGTGAAAGACAAAGCGCGGATCGACACGCCGGCGCTGAAGGCCATCGACGGCGTGCTGGGCGTGGTGCACAGCGGCGAGCAGTGCCAGGTGATCATCGGCAACGAGGTGGCCAAGGCCTATCAGGCGGTGCTGGCGCTCGGCATGCCGGGCGCGGCGGCCCCCGCCGCCCCGGTGAAACGCAAGCTTACCCTGAAGGGCATCGGCGCCGGCATTCTCGACGCGCTGGTGGGCACCATGTCGCCCCTGATCCCCGCCATCATCGGCGGCTCGATGGTGAAGCTGCTGGCGATGATCCTGGACATGGCCGGGGTATTCGAGAAAGGCTCCTCGACCCTCGTCATCCTCAACGTGATCGGCGACGGCGCGTTCTTCTTCCTGCCGGTGATGGTCGCCGCCTCGGCGGCGCTGAAGTTCAAAACTAACATGTCATTGGCGATCGCCATCGCCGGGGTGCTGGTGCACCCCAACTTTATCGATCTGATGGCCAAGGCGGCGCAGGGCCAGGCGGTGGAATTCGCCTTCATCCCGGTGACGGCGGTGAAATACACCTACACGGTGATCCCGGCGCTGGTGATGACCTGGATCCTGTCGCACATCGAACGCGGGGTGGATCGCATCACCCCGGCGGTGACCAAGAATTTCCTCAAGCCGATGCTGATCGTGCTGATCGCCGCGCCGATCGCCATTCTGCTTATCGGCCCGCTCGGCATCTGGATCGGCAGCGGCATCTCTGCGCTGGTCTACACCGTGCACGGCTATTTGGGCTGGCTTTCCGTGGCCATCATGGGGGCGATTTGGCCGCTGCTGGTGATCACCGGCATGCACCGGGTGTTTACCCCAACCATCATCCAGACCATCGCCGAGACCGGCAAAGAGGGCATGGTGATGCCTTCGGAGATCGGCGCCAACCTGTCGCTGGGCGGCGCTTCGCTGGCGGTGGCGCTGAAAACCAAGAACCGCGAGCTGCGCCAGACCGCGCTGGCCGCCGCCGCCTCCGCCATCGTGGCGGGGATTTCCGAACCGGCGCTGTACGGCGTGTCGGTGCGCCTGAAGCGGCCGCTGGTCGCCAGCCTGATCAGCGGCTTCGTCTGCGGCGCGGTCGCCGGCATCGGCGGGTTGGCCAGCCATTCGATGGCCTCGCCCGGGCTGTTCACCAGCGTGCAGTTCTTCGATCCGGCCAACCCGATGAGCATCGTGTGGGTGGTGGCGGTGATGGCGCTCTCGGTGGTGCTGTCGTTCGCGCTCACGCTGATGCTGGGTTTCGAGGATCTGCCGGAAAACGCCGCCGCGCCCGGCCAAACCGCACCGGCGGCGAACGCCGCCAGCGCAACGCAATGAGACACCAGAGGATTGCATGTCTGACTCAACATTCCCTAACGGATTTTTATGGGGCGGCGCTTTGGCCGCCAACCAGGCGGAAGGCGGCTATCGCGAGGGCGGCAAAGGGCTGACCACCGTCGATATGCTCCCGCACGGCCCGCACCGCATGGCGGTCAAACTCGGGCTGGAGAAGCGCTTTAGCCTGCGCGACGACGAGTTTTACCCCAGCCACGACGCCATCGATTTCTACCACCGCTACCGCGACGACATCGCGCTGATGGCGGAGATGGGCTTTACCGTGTTCCGCACCTCCATCGCCTGGAGCCGGATTTACCCCAACGGCGACGAGCTGATGCCCAACCCCGAGGGCATCGCCTTCTACCGCAGCCTGTTCGAAGAGTGCCGCCAATACGGCATCGAGCCACTGGTGACCCTGTGCCACTTCGACGTGCCGATGCACCTGGTGACCGAATACGGCTCCTGGCGCAGCCGCAAGATGGTGGAGTTCTTCACCCACTACGCCCGCACCTGCTTCGAAGCCTTCGACGGGCTGGTGAAATACTGGCTGACTTTCAACGAGATCAACATCCTGCTGCACAGCCCATTCTCCGGCGCGGGGCTGGTGTTTGAAGCGGACGAAAACCCCGAACAGGTGAAATACCAGGCCGCGCACCACGAACTGGTGGCCAGCGCGCTGGCGACGCGCATCGCCCACGAAGTGAACCCCGCCAACCAAGTGGGCTGCATGCTGGCCGGCGGCAACTTCTACCCGTGGTCCAGCAAGCCGGAAGACGTGTGGGCCGCGCTGGAGAAAGACCGCGAGAACCTGTTCTTCATCGACGTACAAGCGCGCGGCGCTTACCCCTCCTACGCCGCCCGCGTCTTCCGCGAGAAAGGCGTCAGCATCGTCATGGAACCGGAAGACGCCGACATCCTGAAGCACACCGTCGACTTCGTCTCCTTCAGCTACTACGCCTCGCGCTGCGCCTCCGCCGACATGAACGACAACAACAGCAGCGCCGCCAACGTGGTGAAATCGCTGACGAACCCGCACGTGCCGCGTAGCGACTGGGGCTGGGGCATCGATCCGCTGGGGCTGCGCATCACCATGAACATGATGTACGACCGCTACCAAAAGCCGCTGTTCCTGGTGGAAAACGGCCTGGGCGCACACGACGAGTTCAATGCAGCAGGCGAGATAGAAGACGACTACCGCATCAGCTACCTGCGCGAACACATCCGCGCCATGGCCGACGCCATCGCCGACGGCGTGCCGGTACTGGGTTACACCACCTGGGGCTGCATCGACCTGGTGGCCGCCTCGACCGGCGAAATGAGCAAGCGCTACGGCTTTGTCTACGTCGACCGCGACGACCAGGGCAACGGCACCCTCGCCCGCACCCGCAAGAAATCGTTCTGGTGGTATAAGAAAGTGATCGCCAGCAACGGGGGGGATTTGGGGTAGGTTGGGGCGGGGGCTAGGAGGGTTGGGCGCTGGTGGTGAGATTAGCGTGGGGGACGGAGGACTTCCAACCTAAGTTGATTGCCTTCCTGCCGCACAGCAAATTCGGCGACGAATTCACGCGCAGAGGGGAACTCACCTGCCTGTTCTTTCTTCTGGGAGACCAGCTTCACGGAGAAATGGTATTGCTGCCCCGGAGTAAATACGTAGCCCTCATCAGGGACACACTGATTGGGGGCGATATCCCGCAGCGGCTTGAAGAATTTGAACGTGCGGCTCTGCGCCTCATCCAATCGGTAGATCGAGATGCCCGCGAGCTTTTCGTCCCCCTGCGGCTGAACGGTGATGCATACTTTTCCCTCACGCAGGTTGGCGGTGGCGGGGTAGTCTACGGGGATGCGATCGCCTATCGACGGGCAGCCGGCGAGCAGGAAAGGGAATGCGAGGGGGAAGATCCGTTTCATGATTACCTCTGACGTAAAAACTCGGCTAAAACCTGCTCGTACTGTAGACGAATTTTATTGTTTTGGGGACCCGTGTAATTCACAAAACGCCCAATACCATATGCCCAAGCATCATAGCCATATTGTATTAACAACCAATAATCGGCAACGATACAAGCTTGTTGTTCCAAAGAGTACTTTGTGAGCGTCTTATTAGCGTCCAGTTTATAAGTGTAATTAGCTGCCCAACTAAAGACACCTCTGAGGCGGACCCACTGCCCATGCTGATGCTGCCAAACATGGGCAAGCTCATGAATAAAGAAATGTTGTTTTGCGTAATTATTGACCTTAGAGAAATCAGCCAGGTATTCCTCCTCTCGGAAATATATCTCGCCGTTGGGCGACATACCAACATGCTTACCTTGTAAACCAAAGGGTAAGTAACTATCGCAATGAATCCATACACGGTTGTAGACGATCGACTTGCCGAAAACACGTCGAGCCATGGCTATTTCACCCAACGTCATAAGTCGTAATGCTCCCTCTTTCACTTGTTGGCCTTTCTGTTCTTTCGTAAGCATGAGTCAAATTCCCTATGACCATTTGAAACCGAAATCTTAGCGACTACTTCTCAGCCAGTCTAGATTATATTGACTTATTTATAAAATAATGAAAAACCTCATGACAAATTCACTTTGTGAATTTATTGATTCACCCCCATTGAAATAATAATTCAAATAAAGATATTCAGAACAAGAGAATATAAAGAAGATGAGCATTCATAGAATCAATAGTTAAATTGTACAACTCATTAACTGCGATACTTATTCCATATTAGAGATGAAATAGCCTGTAATTCCATACAGGTTATTTGTTCCTTTTACTGATAACGCTATAGTTTTTCCGCTGCGGCAAAATCCGCAGCCGGAGTTAGCGTTCCGAACACTTACACAAGGCAGCATTATGTATATAATGTTGGGGCTTTAAACATCCAGAATTATGGTGGCCCAAGTGGGGGCTTCGCAAGAAGCACCGGTTTCCTTCGTGTCCGGTAACGCTAACTCCGCTTGGGCTACCACCATGGGTTTAGCGTCTCATGTGGAAGTACGCATACTACACACTAAGGATAAAGACACATGGAAAATGTCACCATCACCGAAAACACCACAAGTACCCTCACCCTTAATCGCCAACTGTTTAACCACCTCGATCTCAGCGCTTTCAATCCCTCAGAGCTCTTAGACCTGGCCGCCCTCTCTGCCGAACAGGCGGAAGGGCTGTGTTATGGCCTGATGCTGTTTGGCCATTTACTGCAAAAGACCCCACAGCTGGATCCCGAAGGTTGGGAACAGCTGAATCGCTACCTTAACGCCACGGCGCATCTGGTTCCTGTGTTGTGTAACCTTTATGGGCGGGCGTTGCGGGAGATGGAGGCCTGCGGCTAATGTAAATGGCAATTAGGGCGATGCTCATCGCCCTTCCCACCCACGATTTCCAATAGATCTGACTGACATATCACAACAAAAACATTCATCAGGGTGGGCATTTCCTCCCCTACCTGGCATAGTTAACGCATTCGGTAAATCGATGAGTTAACTGCTGGGTATTGATGCATACTGCTCTCGTCAGCAAGCACATTGCTCAGAGCCAACTCGGCAATGTGAGGATGTGGTTTTGGCAACTGCAATAGAGGCGTTATCTTCAAAAGAATCCGTTTTAAAAGCGATCGAAGAATATAAAAAACTTGGCCGAGAAGAATTTTTAAAACAACATAAAATAAAGCGATTTAAAAAATACACCCTTCTTTATAATGGCGAGAAGTACGACATCCGAGGCATTGCCGCTAAAGCATACAGTGAGCAGCATGGTTATCCGTTTAAGGGAATCAACGCCGATAGCGGAACGGAAAAAGCCATCCAATATCTCAAAGATCTCGGTTTTGAGCTCGCCGAAACACCGCATCCTTTTGACTACTTAACCGAAGGCAAGCTGTACACACGCAAAGCGCTTATCGAGCTCTACGGTGGGCAGCTGCAAGGCGGTATCTGGACCCCACGGGAATTCCCGGTGATCTTTATCTTCACCGGAGAAAGCGGTGAAACCTACGGCTACAAAGATGGATGGACAGCCGAAGGCAGCTTCTCTTATACGGGAGAAGGCCAAAAAGGCCCTATGGAATTTATTCGGGGTAATAAATCCATCCGCGACCATAAAAAAGACGGCAAAGACATCTTCCTGTTCGAAGACAACAAGAAAGAAAAAGGCGTCCGCTATCTTGGCATGTTTGAGTGCGATTCTTGGGATCATATTCAGTGCTTAGACTTTGAAAATAACATGCGGCAAGGCATTACTTTTAACCTGTTCAAAGTCTCATCACTGCACGCGGTTGAAGAAGATGCAGAAACTGATGAAGCCGATACGCAGACAGAGACGCTCGAACAGTTGCGCAAGAAGGCACTGCAATCCTCAAAGCAATCAGGCCAGCGCCAACAGAGCGACAGCAAAAAATCCTGGTTCAAACGTAGCGAAGACGTAAAAAAATACGTGCTCAAGCGCGCCAATGGCATCTGCGAAGCCTGCGACCAGCCGGCACCGTTCAAGAAAAGGAACGGCGAGCCCTACCTCGAACCTCACCACACCAAGCGCCTAGCCGACGAAGGCCCCGATCACCCGCAGTGGGTGGGCGCCATCTGCCCTACTTGCCACCGGCGGATTCATAGCGGAGTGGATGGGAAAGAGGTGAATAAGCAGCTGATGGTGACGTTGGAGTTGAAAGAGGCCGATTTCTGGACTGCCCCCCCGGTAGACGATCCTGCCCTATAGTTTGAGCATAGGAGGAGCGTATGGGCACACCACGATTTACACCTGAATTTAAGGAAGAAGCCGTCCGTCAGATAACGGAACGCGGTTATTCCGTTGCCGAAGTATCTGACCGTCTGGGTGTTTCTGCACACAGCCTCTACAAGTGGCTACGGGCTATCAAGCCTGATAACAGCTAACAGCATGCCCGGGATTTACTGGAAGCCAAAAGCGAGATCCTGAAACTACGGGCACAGCTAAAACGTACCGAAGAAGAACGGGATATCCTGAAAAAGGCCGCGCGGTACTTTGCAAGGGAGCCCGACTGAAGTACCGCTTTATCAATGAGCACCGCACTGTATGGGGTGTGATGACGATGTGTCGGGTACTGCATGTCGCCCGGGCCGGGTTCTACGCGTGGCTGCACAACCCGGTTTCGGCGCGTGATAAAGATAACCAGCGTCTGCTGACGCTTATCCGTGATTCATATTCACTGAGCGGAGGCGTATACGGTTACCGGCGGGTTCATGGCGATCTGAACGAAATCGGGGAAACCTGCGGCAAAAACCGGGTGGGCCGTATTATGCAACTGAACCGGATTAAAGCCGTGCGGGGCTATAAAGCACCACGGCGTATCGCCGGCCGACCTTCGGTGGTTGCCCCTAATCGCGTACAGCGACAGTTTACCGTTGTCCGGGCCAATCAGGTCTGGGTCACCGACATCACTTATATCCGGACCTGGCAGGGCTGGTTGTATCTGGCGGTGGTTATCGATCTCTGCGCTCGTAACGTGGTCGGTTGGTCGATGAAGCCCACCCTCTCACGTGAACTGGCGCTCGACGCGCTGATGATGGCGGTCTGGCGACGTAAACCGGACAGCGAGGTCATCGTGCACTCAGACCAGGGCAGCCAGTACGGCAGCGACGACTGGCAACGGTTCTGTCGGGCCAATAACCTGGCACCCAGTATGAGCCGGCGTGGCAACTGTTGGGATAATGCGGTGGCCGAATCGTTCTTCAGTTCACTGAAAAAAGAACGCATCAGGAAGAGAATATACAAAACCCGGGATCTGGCCCGGGCGGATATCTTCGATTACATTGAAGTGTTCTACAACCGGTCCCGGCGCCACAGTCACCTCGGCGGCGTCAGTCCGGAGGCCTTTGAACAGGCCTCGTCGTGAGGACAGAATTTGTCTACGGTCGTGGGGTCAGTCCAGGGTCAGTCCAAATAACTCGATGGCTAATCGTTTGATGAAAATAAGAAAAATTGTTAACCTAGTTACTTCAAAACTGCTTTAAAAGCGTACAACTTACGTAAAACGTAGCCATAAACAGGAAGGAATATGGGTTATTTAGTGAATACTTCAACTCTTAGATTGATATTGTCCCATGTTTCAGTCTGATAAGACGCAATTTCATCGTCTGGTACGAGATCTCCGTGCTGTCATGCTGGAATATCAACTAGGGGCCGATGCAGTTATTGGTAGCGCGCTTAAAAAATGGTGCAGTAATTCCTTTCCTAAACTCCCCCAGTCTTCTTTACCTTTTGTATATACATTAGAGAATGAGGATAGTGTGTGTGCATTTGTTAACTTTGTGAAGGAGCAAGAGCTGCTTGAATCTACTTACTGGTTCTCCTCTGCTTATGCTCAACTTTTGGAAAAAGATTACCGTAAGCGGTTAGCGATGTTTTTTACTCCCCCTGCGTTGACAAGACGCTTACTTGACGATTTATCAGCGAATGGTGTGGATTTTGCTGATAGTAGTTTCTGTGATCCCGCTTGCGGTGGCGGAGCATTTTTAGCACCAATTGCAATGCGTATGAAAGAAGAGCTTTTCCGTAAAGGCGCAAACTCCTATGAAATAATCGATCACATTAATAATAAACTATTAGGATTTGATAAAGATATAACACTATGCGAATTGTCAAGACACTTCTTACTGATGGCATTATATGAAGAGGTTGTTTCCACAGAAATTCATCCCAACTTTCAAATTTACCATGGTGATTCACTTTTAAAAGGCATGGATTTCATGGAGAGGTTTGATGTGGTAGTTTGTAACCCTCCTTTCCGAAAAATGTCAAAAATAGAATACAATAAATACATCGAAAAATTTTCTGATGTCATTGAGGCGCAGCCCAATTTGTATTCACTTTTTTTTGCTCTATGTATTAACTTATTAAAGAAAAAAGGTACTTGCGCATTAATTACCCCAACTAGCTTTCTATCAGGACAATATTTTTCAAAGCTTCGTAGATTCTTA
Organism: Serratia montpellierensis; assembly: GCF_020858655.1. Taxonomy (NCBI): domain Bacteria; kingdom Pseudomonadati; phylum Pseudomonadota; class Gammaproteobacteria; order Enterobacterales; family Yersiniaceae; genus Serratia; species Serratia montpellierensis. Next base: position 237,930 of record NZ_VOSN01000002.1, on the reverse strand, counting down.
TTAAGTCAAACTAGGATACTTTACATTGGTATAGTAAATGATCGTCTCGGTGTATTTATTGATGTTTCTCAAGAAACAACTTTGACTTTAGCATGCCGTGAAGACTCTGGATGTACCCTAACTAATGAGACTAAAGTATCTGTAGTTTCACGTGATGGTAATTACGTTGACGTCGGTGCGTGTGTACTACCTGCTTGTGGCGCTGCGTGGCCAATTCCTCGAACTGAAAGCGACGTTACGTTGCTGAAAAATACTAGTAAGTCATCGGTGTCCTTGGCTGATTATGGATATGCTGCTCGTGTAGGGGCTTTCGTTTGGAACCGAGATACACGTACAACTTACGCGTCTGCTGAAAGTGCCTCTAAAGAATATAGCGATGCAATTGTCCCTTTACTTTGGTCAAGCGATATTACGCAGGATGGTAGGCTGCTGTTTACTGGAGCTCTAAAGACAAACAACGAACATTGTTTTGTTAACATGGGAAAAAAAGATCATCCCTCAATCATAAAAAAATTTTGTGTGATATTACAGCGTGTAACTTCCAATAGCCAATCGAGACGACTCATTGCAGCCGCTGTTCCAAAAGAACTTTTTGAGACCTATAGTGGTTTCGTTGGCGAAAATCATACGGTTATTCTTGAACAGATTGTCATCGAGCCAGAGTTAGCGCCAAGCCAATTCGCTGAATTGTTAAGGACACCAATAGTAGACAGATACTTCCGTTGTATCTCAGGTGCAACAAATGTATCGATTTTCGAGCTGAACCAATTGCGTCTACCTGAACCAGCCAAACTCAAGTATTATCTTTCACAGGGGAACAATATGGCTGATTCGGCCCGTAAAGCTTTGGAAGAAATGTGAATTTAATGTAATATACCTACCATGTTAGGGAAATCATGAGATAGTTAAGCAGATGGCCTCAGCAAAGCAACGTACTGATCCATGGGATGTTTTAAGACGCAGGCGCGAAGAATTAGCAAAGCGCTCATCTCATATGCGCGGAATTACACATATACCCAAAAAACCTTGCATTAAGCCCCTTCCAGAGCCCTTACCAGCTGCTGAACCTATATCTCCACCAGACCCTGTCATTCCTCGAACTCATGATGCACTGCTCCCACTATTCAGAGATGACTCGCCCCAACCAAGCACCCCATCAAGAGCTTTAGTGAGGCTGGCTGATCTATACTTACATGCAGCACAACATCGCTCACGACATATTGCATTAGTTTGGCCAGCCTCTCTTAAAACACTAACTGTTATACACGCTCTAGCCTCTCTTGTTCGCTGGCAACATGGTGATAAACAAGGCATCCGCGGATTACTATTTCCAGTAAAAACCAATGTGTTCAATTGTCTTAACCACATTCATTTTGATCGAACTAGCATTGTTAATATAGCCAAAGAGTTAGCTGAGGCCACTACAAACCCCCGTGTCAAACGCTCTATGCCAGACAAGGATGCTTTTTTCTTTTCTCTAAATGATCACAACCTGCCTCCTATTCCTGAAAAACCGCTCAACCCGACGATTAGTGAGTTGTTGCCACTTTTTCTGGCAACGCCTAATTTTAAAAGTTGGACTTCCTGCCATTCGCAACTACTTGCAATGATTAGAAAAAAACTGTTAAAGCGGGCCCACGCTAATGCTTTAAAGCAATCAAACTGTTCTATCATAGGTGATCCGAAGACTGCACCAGATGCTCTTTTTGCACTGGATGGACGCATGACAAAGATAGAGCTACGTAAAGCTTGTGAGGCTTTAGCTAAATGTGGCCCTCCGGAAGTTGTGATGGTGCATGTTTCTCGATCCCTTCGTTTCGAAGCACCAGATTGGAAGGCCCAACTTGCTCGTTTTTGCTTAATGCTGGAGGATGTTTTTCGTAGTTCGCCGCCAGGTGTCATAGTCATTGTGGATGAACCACATGTTGCCTACCAACTAAAAGATAAACTTTGGGAATTAAATTATAAGCGCGAGAAAGCGAATCAGTGGCATACACCTCACGAGTTCAGAATTTCAGGTATTCCCAGCACAATAAGTGGCGATGGTTTGAGTATGGATGATAGATATGAACCCGAGCATCCTGCGCCACGTGAATTTATCGTCAATATAGTAGACGCAGATACTGCGAGAGTCGCAGATAAACTCGTACATATCGCTAGCACCTTACCAAGTGGAAAAAAGATAGGTAAACCACTCATTGAGGCATCGTCATTTCTTTCTCGCTTAGCCGCATTACCTTGTGGTATTCGGCATATGTCTGAGTATCTATCTAGTCCCGAAATTTCTAATAGAACACGAACTGTCTTTGACTGGCCTCATTACTTAGGGGCTGTTAATGAGTTTGATCGTAATATTGGAGTTGGAGAGAAACGGCCACTTCTTAAGGAATGCTTGGAGCAAGGTTCTCAGCTATTTGGGAAATACTATGAGGCTACTCCTTTTGCTCATAAATTGGCTGATCTGATCTCAACCATGACAATGCAAAAGAAAAAAAAAGTGGCCATAATATTTACAAATACATTATATCGACGACTGGCTGAGCGTTTTCTCTCTGAATATAATGATTATCCAGAAGGAGTAACTTATGAATCCTTCCGCGAAAAGATAAATCTATTATCTGAGATTCACCTAGAAGACAACCTTAATGGCCTAAAAGGGACTGCAATTATATTTGCAGGATTAAATCAAAGTTGCTTACGTTTAGTGCTGACGGATGATCGAATCCCTCATCATTCAGTAATCCTCTTAACTCAGCAAGCTGGCAAGTTCCTACGTGCTACACTCAAACCTATCATTGAGCACATGCCAGAATTCAAATCATACAAGCCCAGAATGGAGTCTATCTTACGACAGCTACATGACTTACCTGGAGATGCTTCTGTTCTCTCAACTGGTAGTTATGTGTTGCCCACATTTCGCATTGAATTGTCATCAGATGTGCAGATTAACAACCAAGAAGTTACTTCAGGTTCTTGGGCCATCCAGTTCGATAATGGAGAGATACAATATCGTTATGAAGCATCTGAAGTATATGTATATGAGCCGACTTCAACGTATGCATCAGATGCAGGATTTAGAGCCTGCCAAGTTCGTTCACTTGAGGCCGGAAACAAAATTTTTATCATGTCGGTCGAAGTGCGTGAGATGATTGAAAAAGCTTTATCAGATGCAGGGGTTTCGATTAGCTCTGACAAGACCTTCGAATCAGCATTGAGAAGTTATCATGAACAGATACAAAAACGTCTTGAACTGCGCTTCGGTCAGGTAAAACATTCTGATACGATTCGTACCATTCGCGAAGAAATAATTTTGCTTGCTCCGCAATTGAAAAGCTATTTGCCAAGTCTACAGGCTATGCGTCATTGGATTAATCTTGAGCATTCGTCAGAAACACCTTTCGAGCAGCTTCGTCCGCAAGCCCCAATGCGTGAAGAAGTTTTTAAAGTGTTTGCACAAGTGCTTGGATTTACCTCGCTGGAAATTGCTTACCATTGGCAGCGAGTTATCGTACCTATCCGCAACACTCGTAGGCTAGATGGCCGCCATGTATCAGATATATATTCATACATGCTTTTACAACCAGAGTCAGCCATGTGCAACTCCAATATTAAACGGCAAACTTTGGCTAGATTGTTTAATCAGGCTCGCGCGAATGTAGCCACTATTGAGCGCGTTTACCCTCTTAAGGAATTTAAAAAATGAGCCAGCCCACTCTTCGTGCTAACCCTGCCGAAATTAGTTCAACACTCAAGGAAGCTGTTGTTGACAGTCTATTAAATCTTACGTACGCGCAGATCAGCGGGCAGGGAGAGGCAGGAGAGTATCTTTATGGTGCTCGACCAAGGACACTTTTGAACTCTGGTTTTCTATTACCACAGCGTAACCCATTAGGAGACGATGAGGTAACATCTCCCATCTGGGTTTCGTCACACGGACTGCAGATGCAGCTCAATCTTTCCGAATCTTCAATTATAACGGTCAAGCCTAATCTGTGTGTCTATGTCAGAGTTCTACCCCAAGAAGAAGATCTTACGAAGCCGAATTGCTGCCCAGTGTTTATGTTGCGCAGAGCTATTGTTGAAGAAATTACGGCAGAGCGTAACCGCCGATTGGAAAAAGCATGGGAAGAGGTTAAAGGAGCTTATACTTCAAAATGGAAACATCCAGAGTGGAGTACTATTCGCTCTCAGATTGTGGAAGAAATCTATACCGCTAGAGGTATTCCTAGACACTTATTAACATCTGATTTTTCACAAGATTTCGTAGAAGTTGAAGTGGAATCATCTAGTGAAAAGGATATTCCAGGAGAAGCGGCTAAAGAAGGCATATTTGTCAAAGTAGGGGAAAATTTACCAATAAAAGACGAACATTTTGAACCGCTAAGTGTTCCTCATAAATGGATGAGGTTGGATATTAATCTTCCGTCTTTACAGATTGATACATCTCTGTCTTATGAGGCTCTCAAGAGCAATATTGCTGAGCATGCGATATTAATGAATACAACTCTATCTGCGAGACTGCAGGAATGGGCGGAAAGTGATGATCCTAATGTAGGTGGAAAAAATTGGGGATATAGGCATTTGGTAAATATTCCCGCGAGCCAATACACTAAATGGGATGATTTCCTCAACATTGTTCGCAATTCAAAGTTACATATCGCTTTACCAAGCATTCAACTTAGTTGGAACTTTGAGTTGAACGAAGATTGGCTGGCTTCTTCCAAACGTAGTTTCTTTCTTGCCCTTGAGAATACTAGTAGTATACCGAGTCAGTATGAAGATGAGACGGACGAAGCTATTTTTCTTGTATCCCTTCAATTAAAGGTTCCCACTTCGCTTCACCATCCCCTCAAGCTTGAGCGTATCGATCCATCTTACCGTTATAACAAGTACCTAACTCACCCAGCAATAGGCCACAACTGCGGTATTGTTCAGGTGAAGTCTGAAGAAGATTTCAAAGTATTCGAGACAAGCTGGACTCCTCGTTACATACAGCCGCGCATCGTTCCTACTAGTGCAAATGGAGTTCTACGTCATGTGCGTTCACTCGCAAAGCCTGAGGGATTGAATGGTTTAGAACCTCTAATACCAGCAATGCGTGAATGGATTAACAGTCTTCCATCACAAGTGAATCCTGCTGAAGGATTAGATGCTTCTGATAAAGAAGGAATCGCTCGAGAAGGTGAAGGTTTCAGGCAAGATTTGCAGAAATGGACCTTTGAAATGGATGCGATAGCCGTAGGTTTGAAATGTTTGGCGGAATCGCATACATCTTGGAAAATGCGAGGCTGGCAGTCTGATCCTAAAGCTATTGTCTATGAAGCGTGGCTAGCTACGAATGAAACAATGGCTGACTTTATGAACTCCCGTTTCGGTAACGATCAAGGCGAGTGGCGTCTTTTCCAACTGGCTTTTATTATCGCTAATATCCCCGCATTAGCTTCACGCATCCCTGCGTTTTCGCATTTCTATGATGAGCGTAGAGATGATGCTGTTACATTGCTCTATTTTGCCACCGGTGGTGGTAAATCCGAGGCATTCTTTGGACTTTTAGTGTTCAATCTCATGCTCGATAGGCTGAGAGGTAAACATCGTGGTGTGACAGCCTTAATTCGCTACCCTTTAAGATTACTGACGATCCAGCAAGCACAAAGATGCGCAGGCGTACTTGCACATGGTGAACGGATTCGTAATCGCTATGGATATGGGGGAGATTCATTAGCCATAGGTTTTTGGGTTGGGAGTGGGGGATCTCCAAATCATCATCGTGAAAAGGGAGTTAAAAGTATCCCTATTGTGTCGTCCGTTCCTCCTGATTTAGCAAATGAACAGCTTCTTCGAGCTAAGGACTCTAAGTATTCAGCGGCAATGCGTGCATGGCGAAAATTATCAAACTGCCCATTTTGTGGTAGTGAAACTGCATTGAGATTGTTTGTTGCTCATGGTTGCCAGACTTTGGGCCACGTTTGTACTGATATTCGTTGTGATTTCAATGATGGAGATTGGAAGCCGTTGCCATTTTATATCGTCGATGAAGATATCTATGATTTAGCACCATCAGTCTTATTAGGTACAGTTGATAAATTAGCTCTCATTGGCCATTCAAAAAAAACTATTCGGCGTATCTATGCTATGTTTGGGGCCGCTCCTTGGGTTAATCCCCATAATGGACGATTGAATGTCCCGACCAATAATGATTTAGCCGCAGGCCCAGCAGCAAAAGGCATGGAGGGGGTATTTCCTGCCTACAGAAATGGTAGGCACATTTTTCACGATCCGTTTCCAAGCTTGATTATTCAAGATGAAGCTCACTTGCTTGATGAGTCGCTAGGGACTTTCGCAGGCTTATTTGAATCTACCTTGGATGCAGTTTTTGAGTATCTTGGTGACTCCCTTAAGGGACTTGTGGCGGTGTGCGGCCAGGGGCGTCGGCGTCGTTCCAAGGTTATTGCAGCTTCAGCCACCGTATCCTCTCCAGAAAGGCAGCTAGAACATCTTTATCAACGTTCAATTCCAGCAGTGCAGTTTCCAGAACCTGGACCATCTCTGTATGAGTCTTTCTATGCAAAACCTGCATTGGCAGAAGAAGAGCTCCGAAAAAAGCATCCCGACATTGAGGTCGCAAGTAGGCAGGCACGTATATATACGGCTTTTATGACCAACGGTAAGCCGCACACATCAACTAGTGTCGCGGTGCTATCAGGGTTTCATTTAACTATTAGTCGGCTATTTGACAACCTTACCTGTGGTGCTGAGCTGCAATTCCAAATTGCTCGTCAGATGTTAGCTGAACATGTATCAAAGGGTTCACTTCAAAAACTGCATAAGCAGGTGTTATCCAAGGCTAATGCTTCTGAATTAACTACGCTTATCGACTTGCACCGCATTGCGCTGACCTATGTCACTAATAAGAAGGGTGGTGATCAAATTATGGCAGCAGAAACTGAGGAGACGCGCAAACGACATATTAACGAAGGTATTGAGCTTGGGGGACTGGACACTCGTCTTATTACCGGCTCGGTGGAGCAAGGTGAGATTCAAAACGTGGTGGATACTGCACAACGGCGTGTCGCCCCAGGAGAACCACTACCTCCGTTAAGAGAACAGCTACGTTCCGTTATCGCGACTTCAGCTATCTCACATGGTGTCGACGTAGATGAGTTTAACTCAATGTTCTTTGCCGGAATGCCTTCTGACATTGCCGAGTATATCCAGGCTTCCTCTCGAGTTGGGCGTACACATATAGGTTTTATTGTCCTTGTCCCGACGCCACAACGACGCAGGGATAGGCACATCGTGCATATATTCGATATTTTTCATCGATTTCTTGAACGAATGGTGCAACCTGCTGCTATTGATCGTTGGGCAGAACGTGCTATCGATCGCGTATATCCTAGCCTATTTCAGGCATATTTGTTGGGTGTTCGCCCTAGTAGTGAATTACTTCAGCTGCCTGAAGGGGAGAAAGCCAGAACTCCTGATTACAGTTTTATTCCAAATGTACGAAAAGAGTTTACTTCTCGAGGTGATTCATTTATTGATGAAATAAACAAGTTTGTAGAGTTAGCAGTGGGGTTGAATGGTGCCTTTGTACCTGAAGGTGAGGAGTACTATCGTGATCGCATTAATCAAAGGACTCGTAATCTCATTGTAAACGCTTGGAGTAGTCCGATGTGGGGGAATGGTAATATCGATGCGTACTTCAATGCTCAAACAGATCCCATGATTAAGCCAATGACGTCGCTACGCGATGTTGATCAAACAGGCATCATCCAGGCATCATTCCTAGATGTAAATGGCAAAAAGCAATCACTTGATGAGATACAGTTAGTGATGGATTTCCTTCGTCATGGCGTGGCTGGCAATGATGGTTCGGACAATGCATAGACGGGAGATTAATATGTCAAAACATAGGGGGATGCTAGCGAATGATGATGAAAGCAAAACACTACACGCTCCCACAATGGCACGTTCAAGAGGACAATTGGGGTCAGCCTATGCTCCTGGAGCATTCTTTACTTTTGAAGGCGGATTAGGAGCATGTATTTCCATTCCAGATTTATCCGCAACGGAAGATGACGCGCCTATCCAACCGGAAACGAAGTCACAAATTGTTCTGAGATTGCAGGAGATTTGGCAGAGTTGGTTCGCTCGTGCATATGAGATTGGAACTGGAGAGCGTGAAATCGATCCTCGTCTTTGCTTGGATGAGTCTCTTCTCAAAGGGAGTGTCGTAGTTCCACTAGGGGGGGATAGCCTGTCATTTTTAAGTCCCCTAAGAATGGGGTATTCTCCAGCACCGCTGACTTTTGTTTGTAACAAATGCAGGCTTTTCAGGAATTTTGAATCAGTTCACCAGTTAGCGGGGAGTATGGGGGAGCTGCACAAGGCTCGTTGTACAGCTGCTGAGGCTAAAGGTGGATGCGAATGGCGACAAGTCGACGTTATATTCGTGCATTGGTCCGGTGAGTGGATGCCTGTGACTCCTGGCAGATGGGAGTGGGATGAACGTAATAATGCCATAAGGCTATATGGTGAAGAGTGTAAAGTATGTGGTGGGCAAGATTTCAAACTCAACACAGATTCACCACGTATCGGCCAGTGGCATTTTTATTGTGCTAACCCAAAATGTGGGCATAAAGGAAGCAGTTCATGGCGACAAAATGACCGTTTCACAACAGGGATCTTCAGGAATCAACCTGGTATACCTGTTGCCAGACGCCGTATGGAGCCAATTTCGTATCGTGCATCGTCAGCGTATTACGCACAATCAGAACAATTCGTACTGTTTCCTGAGTCTGAACATCATCTAATCACAATGTTAGAACCACAACACGAGACTGAACTTGCTACCTTTATCTGTACACAGTTCCGATTTGGGGGGAGGAAACTTTCGACTGAAGAAATGAAATCGACTCTATTAGCTGCTGGTGAAAATAGTGAATGGATATCGTATGAAAATTGGATGAAAATAAGAGAGCTAGAAAAAGATAATCCCACTATTTTAAAGATTGCAGATGATGAAATTAATAAACTGATTACTAGATGGACTACAAGCACACCTCCGCTTCTGCGGCCAAATGCCGATCTTCCATCGGCTGTAAAAGAGCGACTTAGACAACGTAGTGAATATACCAGTCGTTTTGACCCTTTTATCCTTGCGGTTGAACATGAAGCTTTGAATCGAGGCAAACTTTCTGCCCCCGGCGATGCTGGGCGAGCGAAGTTTGTACGTTTTAACCATTTGGACAAAGATCTTGCGCCAAAAAATGTAAAAATTAAGGCTATACAGGAATCTGAGACTAAGCGTCTAATGAGTAAACTCGGAATCGCTGATATGGGATTAATTCGGGAGTTCGATCTGTGCCGATTTACGCATGGTTACACCCGTGTTTCGGCAACTCCCATTCTCAACAGGCATAATCAAGATATGCCCGTACGTTTGAAATTATTCGAACCATTACGTAATGGTAAGCGACCCATTTATGTTGTGACACAAGCAAATGAAGCATTGTACGTTCGTCTTGATCCAGTAGTTGTTTATAAGTGGCTCCAGTCTATCGATGTGTTAGATCTTCCTGAATGGGATGAAAGTAATTCCATTAAATTAGGCGGGAAGATTCTAGAGGTAACGCAGCCTTTTGGTCGTTATTTTTCTCTCTTAAAAGAAGATGAAGCATCAACTTATCGCTATATTTATACACTTCTACATACCTACGCGCATACACTCATGAAAAACGTAGCAGAGTTATCTGGCTTGGATTTAGGGTCTATGGGGGAGTATATATTCCCGCTAGATTTTGCATTCGTGGTATATCGAAACGGTACCACTATGGATCTTGGTAATTTATCCTCTTTGTGGCGTAATGAAAATAACAGATTTCTTGCACGATTGCTTGAGAACTCGACACATCGTTGCAATTCTGGACGACTATGTGATAGCACGGGGGGGGCATGTCCTGACTGTATTATGATTCCAGAGACGTCTTGCCTTGCTCAGAATCAGTTACTGTCTCGTGCAGTGTTAAAAGGAGGGCATCCACCTCGTGAGGATGCAACTCATAAGGGGCAACGTATCAAAGGTTTCCTTGAAATAGTGAATGATATTGATGAAAAATGAGATGCTTAATGCCTTTGATGCACTTGTGCCTCATTGCGAGGTAAGTGCCGCTTTATGTGATGCTGCCTCAAAAGGTTTCCTTGATATACCTTTAGATTTGCACTCTATTTGTACCCGCATTGGTCTACCACAAGCTAGAGCTGCCGATATTGAGCGTTCGCTGATTGCCGGGCAAGCATACGGGGTGTTCAAACAATCAACGCCCCTTACATGGGTGATAAATGACTACAATCTTGCGTCTAGTCTAGCGCCTTTATTACTAGGCGTTCGTTTGTACCTCTCACGTGCGAAGCATATTTATGCTGCTCGACAACAGGTGATTGTGCAAGTTCACGATAAATTACCGATACTGGCTGCTGAGCAACCCCGTGAATTAATGGAGTTGCATGCTGAGATTGAACGAGTATCACTAGAACAAATGATTGATAAGTATCGTGAAATGCTCAGTAAAAATCTTTCAGAGAACGCTTGGCAGAAATTTTTTGATCAAAATATATTTATTTTGACCATGTTGTTTTGCGGACCAGTACACCTTGTTTGCAGCCAATTTCACGCACAGCCAAGTGGAATTACAGGAAAAGGTGCACAAATAGGCGACTACCTGTTTCGTGGTATGGGACAGGCATTGGCTATCATCGAGATCAAAAAACCAGATACCCCGCTGATTCAAAAGAGAGAGTATCGCAGTGGTGGTGGTGTTCATGCTCCTGATTCAGAGTTAAGTGGTGCTGTAAGCCAAATATTATACCAACGCCACTCACTTCAATCTGCTTGGAGCATTCATCGTGAAAATGGTGAGCTTTCAAATACAAGACCTGACAATACCCGTTGTGTCATCATTGCTGGTACACTTCCTATTGAGACAAAAATACTACGCTCATTCGAAACATTCAGGTGTGCTCATACAAACGTTGAAATAATTACCTTTGATGAGCTTCTACATAAACTTGAACTATTACTCAATATTCTCAGCCCAACGGATATTCTAGAGCCTAAGCGGAAAATAAAATTATAAAAACCAAATGCGGCATACAATAATAATTAAAAAATACGGCAAAGTGCAATTATTTTGAATAATGAAAATATTCAAGCATAACTCGCGCCGGGAACACGTCATGTATTCCCGGCATTACTATTTAATATCTTTAATTTGAGTTGGCGTTAAACAACTGTTAATTCATGCTTTTATTTTTCCAAAATCAAACTGACTAACCCCTTTCTCCCGATTAGCATCCAGATAATCCGCCCACCACTGCAACATCAACCTACGCTCTCCCAGATGCTCCGCCTTATGGATGTAGGCTGCCCGAACTGAGCTATGCTCTTGATGGCTCATCTGCCTTTCCACCGCATCCCTCGACCACAATTCAGATTCAATCAAAGAACTACACGCCATCGTCCTGAAACCATGCTCACAGACTTCCGTTTTCGTGTCATAGTCCATCACTCGCAAAGCCTTGTTCACCGTGTTCTCACTCATAGGTTTACGCGGATCATGATCACCCACGAAAATCAGCACTCGGTTCCCATTCATGCTTTTGATCTTTTCCAAGATAGCGAGAGCTTGTCGCGACAAAGGAACAAGATGAGGAGTCCGCATCTTTGAACCACGCTGAGAATACTTAACACTTTCCAACGGTTCACGCTCACCTGGAATCGTCCACATGGCAGTTTCAAAATCCACTTCTGACCAGCGGGCAAAACGCAGCTCGCTTGATCGGATTAAAACCAACAACTTCAGTTCGATAGCCAATCGTGTTAACGTTCTTCCAGAATAGTGATCGATACGATGAAGTAATTCGGGAATGCTGCTAAGTTCTAATGCAGCACGATGCTGTCTTTTCGCCGTAGCAACGCACCGGCAATCTCTTGAGCGGGGTTGTAATCGATTAAGCCGCTATGAACGGCAAAGCGCATAATTGCGGTAGTACGCTGCTGTAAACGGGCGGCAACTTCAAGGCGTCCAGATGATTCCACCGCTTTGATGGGTACAAGAAGATCACGAGTCTTTAGCTCCGCAATGTTCCGCTTACCGATAACAGCAAAGAGATTATCTTCAAGGCTTTTCAAAACACGGGTACTGTGCGATGCAGACCGCTTCTGATTGCTGGCGTGCCAGTCTAGTCTCTGGCAACCACTTCAAACGTTATCGCCTCTTGCTCCTGCTCTACCTTTACGGCTTTCTTGTTCTCACTGAGATCGACGCCATTAGCTAACAGCTTACGGGCTTCATCCCGGCGTGCCCGGGCATCAGCCAACGACACTTCCGGGTATTTCCCCAGCACCAGCATCTTCTCTTTGCCCCCAAAGCGGTAACGTCGCCACCAGTATTTGGAGCCGTTAGGGTGAACCAGCAGCACCATGCCTTCACCGTCAGTAAGTTTATAGGCTTTAGCTTCAGGCTTAGCCGAACGAACCTTCACATCACTCAGAGCCATGATGAGTATCCTTTCAAGGATTCTGTGTGGGTACAAACATTATCGAACTGGGATATACCCGCAGATGTACCCACATCAGTAAGTTGATGCAGATTGAGTCAGGGTTGACTTAGGTTGAGTGAAAAAGCGAGGAAAGCCTTGCCGATACTGGATCCCAGGCACAAAAAAACCACCTCTCGGTGGCTTCTTGTTCGCGCGGTACTTAATGGTGCCGAAGGCCGGACTCGAACCGGCACGTATCTCTACGGTTGATTTTGAATCAACTGCGTCTACCGATTTCGCCACTTCGGCACTGAAGTAGTATGCGGAAAACGGGTGCATTATACCTTCCCGCGATCGGTGCGCAAGAGTTATCAGGCATTCAATGAGTTAAATGTTGAAAAAAGCGTCACAATCCCCGTTTACCCTCTTATTGCGGCGTTTACCGCATCTTTCTCCCGCACTTTCACGCCCCTCACAGCAAAACCGCAGATCCGATCACAATTTCACCAAATGCTGATTTTAAAGCCATATGAAAGAGAATAAGGTGAACAAATAAAATCAAATGAAAATAAAAGAAGGATAAACGTAATGAATGAAACAACCAAACGCATGGCCAGGTTGATCGATCTGAGCGCGGTGCAGGCCACCAATACCGAGGAAGACGTGCGCCACTGCGCCGCGCTGGCCAGCCGCTATCGCATCATCTCGGTACACGTGCTGCCGTGCTGGACGCGTTTCCTCAGCACCCTGCTGCCGGAGCGCGGCCAAGCGGACGTGATGATTGGCGGGCCGGTCGGCTTTCCCGGCGGTGGGCAGACCACCGATCTCAAGGTGCAGGAGGTGCGCCAGCTGATCGCCGAGGGCGCGCGCGAAGTCGATATGGTGGTGAACATCGGCAAGGTGCTGTCGGGGGATTACGACTATGTGCGCGAAGATCTGCACCGGGTAGTCGAGGCCGCCGCGCCGGTACCGGCCAAAGTCATTCTGGAGACGCACTATCTGAACGAGCAGCAGATCCGTCAGGTGTGCGATATCGCCGTCGAGGTCGGCATGGCCTGGGTGAAAACCTCCACCGGCTGGGCACCGACCGGCGCCACGGTAGAGAAAGTGGCGATCATCGCCGATCAGTTGCGTGGCCGCATCCCGATCAAAGGGGCCGGTGGCATTCGCGATCTGGACACGGTGCGCGCGTTGTATCGGCTGGGCGTACGCCGCTTTGGCATGAGCGCGGCGGCCACCCAGCGCGTGCTGGAGCAGCTCGAACAGGATCCAGGCCTGTTCCCGGAACTGAACGATAACTAAATCCTGCGCGATCCCAGCGCACGCTTCTGCGGGTGGCCCGCGCCATCCGCCACGGGAGTGATAACAATGAAAGATTTACTTCTTACCCTTGATATTGGCACCGGCAGCACTCGCGCCGGGCTGGTCACCAACACCGGGGAAATCCTTGGCTTCGCGCAGCGCGAGTACGAGCAGATCATGCCGCAGGCCGGTTGGTCGGAACAACCGCCTTCACTGTGGTGGCAGAGTGTCTGCCAGTGTACGCAGGAGCTGTACGCGCGCTACGCCGAATACTGGCCGCGTATCGCCGCCGTCGGCGCCTGCGGGCAAATGCACGGCACGGTCTTGCTCGATGCCGACGGCGAGCTGGTCGTCGATCGCGCCATGCTGTGGAACGACAAACGCGCGCAGCCGCAGGTGGCGCGCTTTAGCCACCAACAGCCGCCGCAGCCCTGGCTTGAACTGTTGAACAATCCCCCTACCGCCGCCTGGCCGGCGTTCAAGCTGGCCTGGCTGCGCGAGCATCACCCATCGCAGTGGGAGCGCATCGCTACGGTGTTGATGCCGAAGGATTACGTCAATTTCCGGCTCTGCGGCGTACGCGCCACCGATTACAGCGAAGCCTCCTGCTATTACCTGATGGACAGCGCCACGCTGCAGTGGTCGCCAGAGGCGCTGCGGCAGTTCGGGCTGCGCGCCGATCAGCTGCCCGCCATCCATCTTTCCAGCGAGGTGATTGGCCACATTACGCCCGCAGCGGCACGCGTGACCGGTCTGCCGCCGGGCGTACCGGTGGTAGCAGGCACGGCGGATATGGCCGCTACCCTGCTCGGTTCCGGCGTCTATCAGGCCGGCATCGCCTCCGACAGCACCGGCACCTCCACGCTGCTCACCGTGGTCTCGGAACACCCGCTGCTCTCTGCCAGCGTCAACAACCTGCACCTGGCCAACTCGGCCTGGGGCGGTTTTACCCTGCTCGATGCCGGTGGCGACGCCATGCGCTGGGCGCGTTCGGCGCTGAGCGCCGGCCAACTCAGCCATCAGCAGATGCTCGATATGGCGGCCGAGGTGCCGCCGGGTGCCGAGGGGCTGCTGTTCCTGCCCTACCTGACCGGCGAGCGGCTGGCGGAACACACCAACTCGCGCGCGCAGTTCTTCGGCCTGCAGCGCAAGCATAGGCAGCCGCATCTCTACCGCGCGGTGCTGGAAGGCGTAGCGCTGGCCTCCCTGCGTAATCTCCAGCAACTCAGGCGCCACGCACAGGAGCCGGAGGCAATGATCGCCTCCGGCGGCGGCGCACGCAGCCCGCTGTGGCTGCAGATCAAAGCCTCGGTCTATAACCTGCCGCTGCTGCAGACGCGCAATCAGGAGAACGGCACCACCGGCTGCGCGATCGTCGCCGGGGTCGGCGTCGGGCTGTTCAGCAGTTTTGCCCAGGGGGTGAGCCGCACCGTCAGCATCGAGCGCGAATTTACTCCCGATCCGCGCCAGCACGAACACTACCTGCGCTGCTTCGAGCTGTTCGAACAGCTCTACCGCCAGGCGCAGCCCCTCTACGAACAGCTTGACGTTATTAGCTCGTTCTCTTTTTCTCCGGATGAAGGAACACCGCAATGAGCGACTCTCTGATTAACAAGGGCGACATCGCGCAGCACGCCGCGGCCGAAAGTATCGACCGCAGCGCCTATCTGCCCGTCACGCCCTGGCTGCAGCTGATGCTGGTCTGCTGCCTGTTCGCCCTATGGGGCATGGCCGGCAACCTGAACGATATTCTGATCGCCCAGTTCAAAAAGGGGTTCGATCTGTCGGATACCCAAACCGCACTGGTGCAGTCGATCTTCTTCCTCGGCTACTTCGTGATGGCGCTGCCCGCCGCAGCGGTGATCAAACGCTACTCGTACAAGGTGGCGATCGTAATCGGCCTGTGCCTGTACGCGCTCGGCTGCTTCCTGTTTATCCCGGCAGCGCAGATCATGACCTACGGTGCCTTCCTGGCCTGCCTGGGGGTGATCGCCACCGGGCTG
Source organism: Serratia montpellierensis (assembly GCF_020858655.1). Classification (NCBI taxonomy): domain Bacteria; kingdom Pseudomonadati; phylum Pseudomonadota; class Gammaproteobacteria; order Enterobacterales; family Yersiniaceae; genus Serratia; species Serratia montpellierensis. Next base: position 222,085 of record NZ_VOSN01000002.1, on the reverse strand, counting down.
TCGTTCCTGGAAACCTCAGCCAATACTTACTCCAGCCTGCTGGGGCCGCTGGAAACCTCCACCCAGCGCATCAACTTCTCGCAGATCTTCAACTCGCTGGGGATCATTTTTGGCGTATTGATCGGCCAGCAGCTGGTGTTCGGCAAAAACGATCCCAGCCACGCCGAATTGCTGCAGATGCCACCGGCGGCGGCCGAAGCGGCACGCACCCAGATGGTGTCGCAGGTGGTCACACCTTATCTGATCATCGGCAGCGTGCTAATCGTGTTGGCACTGATCTTCGTGGCGGTGAAATTCCCCGCCTGCAAAACCCAACGCTCGCACCAGGGAGCGGGCAAGCCGCTGATGCAATCGCTGAAGATCCTGCTGGCACTGCCGCGCTTCCGATTGGGGGTGCTGTCGCAGTTCCTGTATGTCGGCGCGCAGGTAGGGCTGTGGAGTTTCACCATTCGTTTTGTGCAAATGATTGAACAGGGGGCAACCGAGCATTCGGCCACCTACTGGCTGCTGGCCACGCTGGTCTGTTACTCGGCCGGCAAGGTGGTCACCACCGCGCTGATGAAAAAGTTCAGCCCGGCGCGGTTGCTCGGCGTGTTCTGTTCGGTATGCGTGCTGCTATTGCTGCTGGCCGTCAACATCCAAAGCCTGCTGGCGGTGGTGGCGATCATGGGCGTCAACTTCTGCATGGCGCTGTGCTGGCCAACCAACTTTGGCCTGACGATCAAAGGGCTGGGCGAAGAAACTCAGGTGGCCGGTTCGATCGTAGTGATGTCGATCATCGGCGGTGCGGTGGTGCCGTTAATCATGGGCATCATCTCCGATCTCAACGGCGGCGATATGCAGATCGCCTTCGCAGTACCGCTGGTCTGCTTCGCCTACGTCGCCTTCTATGGCTTCTACTGCGCGCGCAAGGGGATTTGATATGGCACACCAGATTAACGGGTTGATGCACGTCGGTCTGCGCTGCGCCGATATCGAACGAGCCGCCGGCTTCTATCGTTCACTCGGTTTCGAACCCCGACAAACGCTGGCGCTCGGCGGCCCCGTCGCCGTACAGTTTTTGCAGTTGGGTGAGCTAACGCTTGAGTTATACCAGTTAACAGACGAAGGGCTGACTCGCCCCGCCAGCGCCTATGGTATCGACCATATCGCTTTGCGGGTCACCGATCTGGCGGCCACGCAACGCTGGCTGGCGGAGCTGGGGTATCCGGTGATTGAAGGGCCGAAGCTGCAGCCCAGCGGTGCCAACGGCGTGCGTTATCTGATGATCGCCGGGCCGGACGGTGAGCGGGTGGAGTTCAGCCAACCGCTGTAATGTTTCTTCCCACGTAGCACAAGGCCCGATGGCGGTTATAAGCCATCGGCCTCATTCGCTTTTTTGTCAGCTCACGAGCCTTTACCGCCATAGCCATGCACCTTATCGGCCATCGCCTACATTTCCTCAATCGCCCTAACGGGCAGCGCCAAATAATCCCCAGCCGCAATGACAACGCTGAAAATAATTGCATAACAATGTGTCAGCCAATAAAAATGAGTTTACGTAACATTGCAGGAACAATATTTTTTCATTTATGGCAGTCATGGCTGGAATAAGCCAATGGGAACGGGGTTGTCAGGGGAGGGATGTTATTTGTTGAGAGGGGATTTTATCTGGAACCAACAGAAAATAGCGTGCATACGTAACAAAACAGCAACCCAAAGCTAAAAACCAGCAGAGAACACTTGCCTCTGCTGAGTTGATAGCTTTAAGATGGTGTAAGAAAATTTTCCCTGGTGTTGGCCGATCTTGGCAGCCTGACCCTACGAGGTCAGGTTTTTTTTATGTTTTTTTCATCAAAAATTGACTAGAAAAGTGTATCGCCTTAGGGAGTTAGAAGCTAGTTAGACTAAAGTATAGTACCCCACTAGACCTTCATCAGTTCAGTTGGGTTATTATTTCACATAGCGGAAATCGGCTGCCAGCACTATTTTTCGCTCTGTATCTCAGCCGCCACGGTGTTCTATCAAGACCACCACACATAGCTCATTTCACCCAGCAGCCCAACATACCCGCAGAACCATCACGAAATAGCACCGTTCCTGTCATTACAATAATGTGATCTCTATCAGATATTTTTTAAGATAGAATTTAACCGCTGCAGGAGTTCAGGTCCTGGGACATCACCAGCCGCCCTTTACACGCTTATTACTCTGTCGGCCGAAAAAGTCATGCCTTATCGGCATATCTCCAGTAAGAAAATATCACCAATTCAATATTAAAATAATGATAACGCCATTCATTATAAAATTACTGGTTAATATTTCGCCATGGCAGGAAACGTCTGTCAGCCAATGATAGCAAATTGAAATCAACTCCTGCCTTATCGGCCAGGGCGTTCAATCTCGCCGACTTGCTGTGTTCACCGTTCAATTGCCCTGAAACTGCCTTGCCACACGGCATAATAAGGTTAGCGCCGATCGCTTAAAAAGCCTTATCATTCTTACGCACCGGCATGCTCGTAGTGAAACTTCTCTGATGTTACTGGATAAAGTTATTTCTCTTAATTTATTCAAAGGTAACATTATGTTTAATATTTACAGCACCAACTACGCATCAATGAGCACCGAAAAATCAGCAGATCTTTATGTTTTAAGGAAAAACGTCTTTAAAGATAGACTGCAATGGGCCGTGAACTGTTCAGACGGCAAGGAGCTGGATGAGTTTGATAATGATAAGACAAACTATATATTTGGCGTAAAGGACAACATGATAGTTTGTGGTACCAGGATGATTGATATGAAACACAAGAATATGCTGAACAGCGCATTTTCCTCTTTCTTTCATGACATCGTCATTCCAGAAGGGAATTTCATCGAATCCACACGCTTTTTCGTCGATAAAGAAAGAACCCAGTCACTGCTGGGTCGCCGGTTCCCTGTGACTCTGGCGCTGTTCTTGTCGCTGATCAACTATGCGCGGCAACACGGCTATGACGGTATACTGGCCGTCTCCAGCCATCCGATGTTGCATATCATCAAAAGCTCCGGCTGGAACGTCACGCTGCTGAAGACAGGCATATCGGAAAAGAACGAGCCCGTTCATTTGCTGTTGGGCCACGTTGATCGTCAGAGCCAGGAGGCATTAAAAAACAAAATATTCAAAAAGTTGAATACGCAAGACGAGCACATGCTAAACGCCTGGCCGTTGAGCGACGAACCTGCGTTCTAATCACCCCACCGGTTTAATCAGCTGAAGTTCCATCCCTAAACGGATAGCATGCCGGGCATTCGCCACCCCCAGCTTTTTGACAATATTTCCCATATGAAACTTGATGGTGCAGGTTTTGATCCCCAGGATCATACCCATTTCCTGGTAGGTTTTCCCTACGCTGGCCCAATAGAGGATCTCGTTTTCTCTCTCGGTAAAACGGGCGTTTTTTTCCTGGCGCGCGGTGTTTTTTTCGGACAGTGAAGTCAGCGTCAAATACATCTCATGGGTCGATGCCAGTAGCAACGAAATATCGCCTTTATGCTGATTCAGCATCTGCATGGTTTCCGCCTTGCGCTCGGCAGCCAGGGTAAAGGAAAGGGTCACCAGATTATTATTAAAATCATGCAACACGAAGGTATAGCCGTCGGCTACGCCGAATTCGCGTGCTTGCTCGAACAACTCAGAAAAGCGGAAGCCGGCACCGGCCATCAGATTCTCATCCCAGGCAAAAGGCGTCAGGCGATTGAGCGCCGTAATGACTACCGGATCGGTATATTGTAGCCCTTGCTCTTTATATTGCTTTACCCATTCACCGGGATAATTGGTGACGCCAAAGATACATGACATATCTTTCTTGGATAACACCACGTAGGCCCAGATAAGCTCGCCGAAATCGCCTAATGCCGCTTCCAGATGCTTGCTGATAATGTGACTGATATTCTCTTCATATTCCATTAACTGCCTGCCCCGCTACCCAATACGCTGCTGGGTAGACTATACCAAAAAGGATCGACGCGCCGTAACCTTCACATCTCGCACGGATAATGCCCGGTGGAATATTGCCAGCGGCGGCCGGCAAGCGCTTTGCCTGCCGCCGATACGCGGGGTATATTAGCCGCACGTCCATTGTGCCTGTCAGGAGTGAATGAGTGAGCATGTTCGCAGAAGAGCGCCAGGAAAAACTCCTCGCCATTCTCAAGGAGAAGCGCAAGCTCTCCGTGGGGGAAATGAGCTCGCGCTTTAACGTCTCCGGCGCCACCATCCGCACCGATCTGCGCATTCTTGAAGACGCCGGTATGCTGACACGCACCCACGGCGGCGCCATTCTGCGCACCCGTGCCAGCTTCGAGGTCGGCTCCGATCAGCGTGAAGAGGTGAACCTCAGCGCCAAGGAGCAAATCGGTCAATTGGCCGCCGGCCTGGTGGAAGACGGCGACATCATCGTATTGGATACCGGCACCACCACCCTGCAGATCGCCCGCCATCTGCGCCAGCGCCGCAACCTGACCGTGGTCACCAACGATTTCATGATCGCCAAGAGTCTGGAAGACGTCGAATCGATCCAGATCATCCTGCTGGGCGGCATCGTCAAAAAGGGTTATCACTGCGCGGTCGCCATCAACGGCCGTTCACTGCTGGATACGCTGAACATCGACAAGGCGTTTATGGGCACCAACGCGCTGTCGTTGAAACAGGGCGCCTGCGTGGCCGATATCATGCTTGCCGAAACCAAGCGCGCGATGGTGGAGCATGCCAATCAGGTGATCGTGGTGTGCGATCACTCCAAGCTGAGCAACACCTCGCTGGCGCAGTTCGCCTCCCCTGCACAGATCGATACCCTGGTGCTGGATCGTCTGCCGGAAGACGCGCAGGCCTATCAGGATGCCGGCATCGCGCTGCTGAGCGTCGGTTGATCCCCCCAACAAAAAAGGCGCGGCCCTGCGGCCACGCCTTTCTTCACTACCGCTCGCCCCGCTACTTGCGTTTGAGCAGCATATACACGCTGATCAGCAGGAACAGCATGCTCGGCAGCAGCGCGCCCAGCACCGGCGGCATGCTGTAGACCATGCTCAGCGGGCCGAAGATCTGATCCAGCACGTAGAACAGGAAGCCGAAGCTGATGCCGGTCACCACGCGGATACCCATCGGCACGCTGCGCAGCGGGCCGAAGATGAACGACAGCGCCATCAGCATCATCACCGCCACCGACAGCGGCGAGAAGATTTTGCTCCACATGTTGAGCTGGTAACGGTTGGATTCCTGGCCGCTCTGCTTCAGGTACTTCACGTAGTTGTGCAGCCCGCTGATGGAGAGCGAATCCGGATCCAGCGCCACCACGCCCAGCTTGTCCGGGGTCAGGTTGGTTTTCCATTCGCCGGTCAGCGTCTGGGTACCGGTCACCTGTTTCGGGTTGGTCAGATCCGAGGTGTCCACCTGCGAAAGCTGCCACAGGCCGTTCTCGAAGCTGGCGGTAGCGGCATAGCGCACCGTCTCCAGGCGACGCTGGTCGTTGAAGTGGTAGATGTTCACGCCGGAGAGTTCTTTATCGCCGGAGACGCGCTCGATATAGATGAAGTCGTTGCCGTCCTTCGCCCACAGCCCGCTCTTGGTGGAGAGCAGCGAGCCGCCGTACATCTGCTGGGCGCGGTAGTTACGCGCCATCTGCTCGCCCTGCGGCGCCACCCATTCGCCGATCGCCATGGTCAACAGCACCAGCGGAATGGCGGTTTTCATCACCGAGCCGGCGATCTGCAGGCGGGTGAAGCCGGAAGCCTGCATCACTACCAGTTCACTGCGCGTCGCCAGCTGGCCCAGGCCGAGCAGCGCGCCGAGCAGCGCCGCCATCGGGAAGAAGATCTCGATGTCTTTCGGCACACTCAGCAGGGTGTACATGCCGGCGCTCAGCGCGGTGTATTCGCCCTGGCCGACCTTGCGCAGCTGATCGACGAACTTGATGATGCCGGACAGCGACACCAGCATGAACAGCGTCATGATGATGGTGTTGAAAATCGTTTTGCCGATATACCGGTCTAATACGCCAAACATCAGGCCGCTCCTCTCAGGCGTGCGCGCAGCTTGCGCATCGGCACGGTATCCCACAGGTTCAGCGCCAGCGCGATCGCCAAGTAAACGCCGTTAACCAGCCACAGCCACAGCATCGGATCCAGCTTGCCCTTGCCGGCGTTGGAGCGCAGCGAGGTCTGCAGCAGGAAGAAGATCAGATACAGCAGGATGGCCGGCAGCATGCTCAGCACGCGGCCCTGGCGCGGGTTCACCACGCTGAGCGGCACCACCAGCAGCGCCATCAGCGCCACCGACACCACCAGCGTCAGGCGCCAGTGCAGCTCGGCGCGCGCATCCGGATCGTCGGACTCCCACAGCGTCTGCATCGACATCTGTTCGGATTCGGTGTTGTCCGCCACCACGGTGCGGTGGCCAATCACCGCCTTGTAGTCGGTGAAGTCAGTAATGCGGAAGTCGCGCAGCAGCGCGGTGCCTTCAAAGCGGGTGCCCTTGTCGAGCGTCACCACCTGCGAGCCGTCTTTCTGCTGCACGATGTTGCCGTGCTCGGCCACCACCACCGACGGGCGTTGGTTGCCGTTCGGCCGCAGCTGCGCCAGGAACACGTCGTTGAAGGTGCTGCCCTTCACGTTGCCGATAAACAGCACCGCGTTGCCGTCCTGCGAGGGTTTGAACTGCCCTTCCGCCAGCCCGGCGATGCTCGGGTTGGCCTTGGCTTCGTTCACCACCACGTCCTGATAACGCGAGGCCCAGGGGCCGGCCCAAAACACGTTCACCGCTGCGACCGCAGAGGTGAGCAGCGCCAGGATCATGGCGGCGATAATCAGGGTGCGTTTGCCCAGCCCGCAGGCGTGCATAACGGTGATTTCGCTCTCGGTATACAACCGCCCAAGCGTCATCAGCAAGCCGAGAAACAGGCTCAAAGGCAGGATGAGCTGCGCCATTTTCGGCACGCCCAACGCGAGCAGGGAGAGTACTAAGTTTGTCGGGATATTGCCGTCCACCGCGTCGCCCAACACCCTGACCAAATTCTGACAAAAGAAGATCAGAAGCAGGATGAACAGGATGGCGATTTGGCTCTTGAGCGTTTCCCGTACCAGATATCTTATGATGATCACGCTTATTACGCCTGTGAAAACTTGTCTTTTTGCAGGAAAATCGATAATTTCATCGTTAATCCGCCATTTATTCTCATCATATGGCAACCTTCACAGCTAAAATAGTATTACAACATCAAGCCGTTTGGGTGTCCTATAGGAACTTGCTTATAGTCGCCAAAACAGAGCAATTTATGCCGTTCAGGTTAACATAATCCGTTAACTCAAATGGCAGGAGATCGTTACGGAGTCGGTTATTCTAGCCGTAGCGTCCGCCTTTGTCTTTAAGATTCAGGAGAGTGCATGGAGTTCAGTGTAAAAAGCGGTAGCCCGGAAAAACAGCGCAGTGCCTGTATTGTAGTCGGCGTTTTCGAACCGCGCCGCCTGTCCCCTATCGCAGAACAACTCGACAAAATCAGTGATGGTTATATCAGCGCATTGCTGCGCCGTGGCGAACTGGAAGGCAAGGTCGGGCAGACGCTGCTACTGCACCATGTGCCCAACATTCTCTCCGAGCGCATCCTGCTGATCGGTTGCGGCAAAGAGCGCGAGCTCGATGAGCGCCAATACAAGCAGGTGATCCAGAAAACCATCAATACCCTCAACGACACCGGCTCGATGGAAGCGGTCTGCTTCCTGACCGAACTGCACGTGAAAGGCCGCAACACCTACTGGAAAGTGCGTCAGGCGGTGGAAACCGCCAAAGAGACGCTCTACACCTTCGATCAGCTGAAAAGCAACAAGGTGGAGCCGCGCCGTCCGCTGCGCAAAATGGTGTTCAACGTGCCGACCCGCCGTGAGCTCACCAGCGGCGAGCGCGCGATTCAGCACGGTCTGGCGGTGGCTTCCGGCATCAAGGCGGCCAAAGATCTCGGCAACATGCCGCCGAACATCTGTAACGCTGGCTACCTGGCCTCGCAGGCCCGCCAGTTGGCGGACGCCTTCAGCACCAACATCACCACCCGCGTCATCGGCGAACAGCAGATGAAAGAGCTGGGCATGAACGCCTATCTGGCGGTCGGCGCCGGTTCGCAGAACGAATCATTGATGTCGGTGATGGAATATAAGGGCAACCCAAATCCGGACGCTAAGCCGATCGTGCTGGTAGGTAAAGGGCTGACCTTCGACTCCGGCGGCATCTCGATCAAACCGGCCGACGGCATGGACGAGATGAAATACGACATGTGCGGCGCGGCGACCGTGTACGGCGTGATGCGCGTGGTGGCGGAGCTGAACCTGCCGCTGAACGTGATCGGCGTGCTGGCCGGCTGTGAAAACATGCCGGGCGGCCGGGCGTATCGTCCGGGCGACGTGCTGACCACCATGTCCGGCCAGACCGTCGAGGTGCTCAACACCGACGCCGAAGGCCGCCTGGTGCTGTGCGACACCCTGACCTACGTCGAGCGCTTTGAGCCGGAGCTGGTGATCGACATTGCCACCCTGACCGGCGCCTGCGTGATCGCCTTGGGCCACCACATCACCGGCCTGATGTCGAACCACAACCCGCTGGCGCACGATCTGCTGGGCGCTTCCGAGCAGGCCGGCGACCGCGCCTGGCGCCTGCCGATGGCCGACGAGTACTACGAGCAGTTGGACTCCAACTTCGCCGATATGGCAAACATCGGTGGCCGCCCTGGCGGCGCCATCACCGCTGCCTGCTTCCTGTCGCGCTTCACCCGCAAGTACACCTGGGCGCACCTGGATATCGCCGGCACCGCCTGGCGCTCCGGTAAAGCCAAGGGCGCGACCGGCCGCCCGGTGGCGCTGCTGTCGCAGTTCCTGCTCAACCGTGCAGGTCTGAACGGCGACGATTAAATCTGAGCGGTAATTCAGGTATAATCCCAAGGGGCACAGCATGCTGTGCCCCTACATTTTTTTATCGGCAGCGGTGGATCCTTAATGAAACAGGCGACGTTTTATTTGCTCGACAACGCGGAACCGTCTGGTGCGCTCAGCGCCCATGAGGCCGTGGCCTGCGCCGTTGCCGCCAACGGCTTCCGCGCCGGCAAGCGGGTGCTGATCGCCTGCGAGAGCCAGGAGCAGGCCCAGCGGCTGGACGAAGCGCTGTGGCAGCGCGAGCCGCATGAATTCGTGCCGCACAACCTGGCCGGCGAAGGGCCGCACTACGGCGCGCCGGTGGAACTGTGCTGGCCCGGCAAGCGCGGCAATGCCCCGCGCGATCTGCTGATCGCCCTGCTGCCGCAGTTTGCCGATTTTGCTACCGCTTTCCATGAAGTGGTAGACTTCGTTCCTTACGAAGACACTCTGAAACAGTTGGCGCGCGACCGTTACAAGGCCTATCGCAGCGTCGGCTTCCATTTGACCACGGCTACGCCGCCAACTCACTGAATACGATAAAGAATGGAAAAGACAAACAGTCAGCTCGACACCGCATACGACCCAAAACAGATCGAACAGAAGCTGTACGATCATTGGGAGAATCAGGGTTACTTCAAGCCGAACGGCGACACCAGCCAGGAAAGCTTCTGCATCATGATCCCGCCGCCGAACGTCACCGGCAGCCTGCACATGGGCCACGCGTTCCAGCAGACCATCATGGACACCATGATTCGCTATCAGCGCATGCAGGGTAAAAACACCCTGTGGCAGGCGGGCACCGACCACGCCGGCATCGCTACCCAGATGGTGGTGGAGCGCAAGATCGCCGCGGAAGAAGGCAAAACCCGCCACGACTACGGCCGTGACGCGTTCATCGACAAAATCTGGCAGTGGAAGGCGGAGTCCGGCGGTACCATCACCCGCCAGATGCGCCGTCTGGGCAACTCCGTGGACTGGGAGCGCGAGCGCTTCACCATGGACGAAGGCCTGTCGAACGCGGTGCGCGAAGTGTTTGTCCGTCTGCACAAAGAAGACCTGATCTACCGCGGCAAGCGCCTGGTGAACTGGGATCCGAAGCTGCGCACCGCCATCTCCGATCTGGAAGTGGAAAACCGCGAATCCAAAGGCTCCATGTGGCACCTGCGCTACCCGCTGGCCGACGGCGCGAAAACCGCCGAGGGCAAAGACTACCTGGTGGTCGCCACCACCCGTCCGGAAACCGTGCTGGGCGATACCGGCGTGGCCGTCAACCCGGAAGATCCGCGCTATAAAGATCTGATCGGCAAAGAGATCATTCTGCCGCTGGTCGGCCGCCGCATCCGCATCGTCGGCGACGAACACGCCGATATGGAAAAAGGCACCGGCTGCGTGAAGATCACCCCGGCGCACGATTTCAACGACTACGAAGTCGGCAAACGCCACGGCCTGCCGATGATCAACATTCTGACCTTCGACGGCGACATCCGCCAGGAAGCGGAAGTGTTCAACACCCTGGGCGAAGTCTGCACCGACTACTGCAACGAAATCCCGGCCGAGTTCCGCGGCCTGGAGCGCTTCGCGGCGCGTAAAGCGGTAGTGGCCGCCTTCGACCAGCTGGGCCTGCTGGACGAGATCAAACCGCACGACCTGACGGTGCCTTACGGCGATCGCGGCGGCGTGGTGATCGAGCCGATGCTGACCGACCAATGGTACGTGCGCACCGCGCCGCTGGCCAAAGTGGCGGTGGAAGCGGTCGAACAGGGCGAAATCCAGTTCGTGCCGAAGCAGTACGAAAACATGTACTTCAGCTGGATGCGCGACATTCAGGACTGGTGCATCTCGCGTCAGCTGTGGTGGGGCCACCGCATCCCGGCCTGGTATGACGTGAACGGCAAAGTCTACGTGGGCCGCAGCGAAGAAGAAGTGCGCAGCGAGAACAACCTGGGCGCCGACGTGGTGCTGACCCAGGACGAAGACGTGCTGGACACCTGGTTCTCGTCCGGCCTGTGGACCTTCTCCACCCTGGGCTGGCCGGAGCAGACCGAGGCGCTGAAAACCTTCCATCCGACCAGCGTGATGGTCAGCGGCTTCGACATCATCTTCTTCTGGATCGCGCGCATGATCATGCTGACCATGCACTTCATCAAGGATGAAAACGGCAAGCCGCAGGTGCCGTTCAAGACCGTCTACATGACTGGCCTGATCCGCGACGACGAAGGCCAGAAGATGTCCAAGTCGAAAGGCAACGTGATCGATCCGCTGGACATGGTCGACGGTATCTCGCTGGAAGATCTGCTGGAAAAACGCACCGGCAACATGATGCAGCCGCAGCTGGCGGAAAAAATCCGCAAGCGCACCGAGAAGCAATTCCCGAACGGCATCGAGCCACACGGCACCGACGCCCTGCGCTTCACCCTGGCGGCGCTGGCCTCGACCGGCCGCGACATCAACTGGGACATGAAGCGCCTGGAAGGCTACCGCAACTTCTGTAACAAGCTGTGGAACGCCAGCCGCTTCGTGCTGATGAACACCGAAGCGCACGACTGCGGCTTCAACGGCGGCGAGAAAGTGCTGTCGCTGGCGGATCGCTGGATCCTGGCCGAATTCAACCGCACGGTGAAAGCCTACCGCGAAGCGCTGGACACCTACCGCTTCGATCTGGCGGCCAACATCCTGTACGAGTTCACCTGGAACCAGTTCTGCGACTGGTATCTGGAGCTGACCAAGCCTGTCGTGAGCAACGGCAGCGAAGCGGAACAGCGCGGCACCCGCCACACGCTGATCACCGTGCTGGAAGCGCTGCTGCGCCTGGCGCACCCGATCATTCCGTTCATCACCGAAACCATCTGGCAGCGCGTGAAGCCGCTGACCGGCACGACCGCAGACACCATCATGCTGCAGCCGTTCCCGGCCTACGACGCCGCGCTGGAAGACGAGCAGGCGCTGAACGATCTGGAGTGGATCAAGCAAACCATCATCGCCGTGCGCAACATCCGCGCCGAGATGAACATCGCGCCAAGCAAAGCGCTCGACGTGCTGCTGCGCAACTGCAGCGCCGACGCCCAGCGCCGCGTGCAGGAGAACCAAAGCTTTATCGCCCGTCTGGCGCGCCTGGAATCTATCGCGCTGCTGCCGGCCGGTGAGAAAGGCCCGGTCTCCGTCACCAAGCTGGTGGACGGTGCCGAGCTGCTGATCCCGATGGCCGGTTTCATCGACAAGGACGCCGAGATCGCGCGTCTGGCCAAAGAGATGGGCAAACTGGATGCGGAAATCGCTTCGATCGAAGGCAAGCTGGCGAACGAAGGCTTCGTGGCGCGCGCGCCGGAAGCGGTGGTCGCCAAAGAGCGCGATCGTCTGGCGGCCTGCAAAGAAGGAAAAGTGAAGCTGCAGGAACAGCAGGCGACCATCGCCGCGCTGTAATCCACCGGCTCACGCCAACGCCTGAAAAACAGCGGGGTCTTCCCCGCTGTTTTTTTATCGCCGTTGCATCCGAGCCGGGTTAGATGTTATTACAAGATATTACTGCTGCAGGGACGCCGCCGGGAAATAACCCCCGGCGCGTTTCGTGCTGCGATAAAAACGAAAACGAACGTGGTCTCTTTCAATGGCGAGTGTAAACATGACAACAGCAACCCCGGCGCGCCTGCTGGTGCGCCCCATCACGGCGGAAGACAATCCCGCCATTGCTCACGTCATTCGCGAAGTCTCCGCCGAGCACGGCCTGACGGCGGATAAAGGCTATACCGTCTCCGATCCCAATCTGGACGCCCTGTATCAGCTCTACAGCCTGCCGCGCAGCGCTTACTGGGTGATCGAGGTGGACGGTCAGGTCGCCGGCGGCGGCGGCATCGCGCCGCTGCAGGGCGGCGCAGACGATATTTGCGAATTGCAGAAGATGTATTTCCTGCCGGTGTTGCGCGGCAAAGGATTGGCGAAACGCCTGGCGCTGCAGGCGCTGGATTTCGCCCGCCAGCACGGCTTCCGCTGTTGTTACCTCGAGACCACCGCCAGCCTGACGCAGGCCGTTGCACTGTACGAACATCTGGGCTTCGAACACATCGACCACGCGATGGGCGCCACCGGCCACGTCGATTGCGAAGTCACCATGCTGAAAACGCTGTAATCGTCCCCCGTCTCTCTATCATGGCGCAGCGTGCTGCACCATTTTATTAATATCGCAATCAATCAGTAAAACTCGCTATAACGCCGTTTTTCAAGCAGATAAACTGACGTTAAAAACCATGATGTAAATTTAATGTGAAGTTCGTTAATAAATTAACGATCGCAAATTGACCGCTTTTTCCCCCGCGTTACTCTGCCAGTATCCCAATCGCGCACGGAGAGCTGTCATGTCGGAAAATACCTTTGATTACATCATCGTCGGCGCCGGATCCGCCGGCTGCGTGCTGGCGGCGCAGCTGATCCGCCGCACCCAGGCGCGGGTGCTGCTGCTGGAAGCCGGCGGCGACGACAATAACCTGTTCATCAAGATGCCGGCCGGGGTGGCCAAGATCATCGCCAAAAAAAGCTGGCCCTACGAGACGGAACCGGAACCGCACGCCAACAACCGCCGCATGCAAATCGCGCAGGGCAAGGTGCTGGGCGGCAGCAGTTCGGTCAACGGCATGATCTACCTGCGCGGCCAGCCGCAGGACTACGACGACTGGGCCGACCGCTACGGCTGCACCGGCTGGAGCTACCGGGAGGTGCTGCCCTATTTCAAACGCGCCGAGGCCAACGAAAGCCTGTCCGACGACTACCACGGCGCCAACGGGCTGCTGCCGGTCAGCGAAAACCGCTACCGCCACCCGCTCAGCATGGCGTTTATCCGCGCCGGCCAGGAGTTGAACCTGCCCTACCGCAACGACTTCAACGGCGACAGCCAGCACGGCGTCGGTTTCTACCAAACCACCACCCACAACGGCGAACGTGCCAGCACCGCCCGCACCTACCTGAAGGCGGTGCGCGACGAACGGCGGCTGGTGGTGAAACTGAACACCCTGGCGCACCGGCTGACCTTTGAGGGCAACGTCGCCACCGGCGTGGTCTACAGCCAGAACGGCGGCGCGGAAGTCACCGCGCGCGCCACCAAAGAGGTGATCGTCAGCGCCGGCGCGGTCGGTTCGCCGAAGCTGCTGATGCTGTCCGGCATCGGCCCGCGCGACCACCTGCAGCAGTTGGGCATCGAGGTGCGGGCGGATCTGCCGGTGGGTAAAAACTTCCACGACCACCTGCACATGTCGATCAACGTCAGCACCCGCGAGCCGATCAGCCTGTTCGGCGCCGACCGCGGCCTGCAGGCGCTGAGCCACGGCGCGCAGTGGCTGGCGTTTCGCAGCGGCGTGCTCTCATCCAACGTGCTGGAAGGCGCCGCCTTCACCGACAGCCAGGGCGACGGCCGGCCGGACGTGCAGATCCACTTCCTGCCGCTGCTGGACAGCTGGGACGACGTGCCCGGCGAGCCGCTGCCGAACATTCACGGCTTCACGCTCAAGGTCGGCTACCTGCAGCCGAAGGCGCGCGGCGAAGTGCAGCTGCGCAGCAGCAACCCGCGCGATCCGGTCAGGCTGCACGCCAACTACCTCGGCCACCCGGACGATCTGGCCGGCAGCGTGCGCGCGGTGAAGTTCGGCCTGGGCTTCCTGCAAACCGCGGCGCTGAAGCCGCTGATCAAAGATCTGCTGATGCCGCAGCCGGAGTGGACGCGCGACGAGGCGCAGCTGGAAGAGTTCGTGCGCAACTTCTGCAAGACGGTGTATCACCCGGTGGGCAGCTGCCGCATGGGGCCATCGCCGCAGGACGCGGTGACCGATCCGCAGCTGCGGGTGCACGGTTTTGAACAGCTGCGGGTGATAGACTGCTCGGTGATGCCGCAGCTCACCAGCGGCAACACCAATGCGCCGACCATCATGCTGGCGGAAAAGGCGGTGGATCTGTTGCTGGGCGCGCCGCAGTAGGGGCGCGCCTCAACATCAGGCGGCGGCGGGCACGCCGCTGTGGAAACGCAGTTCGCTGTCCGGCGACAGGATCAGTTCAGCTTCGAGGCGGCCGAAATGCGCCACCCGTTCGCTGATGTCGCCGCCGGCGATCTGTTCGGCCAGCGTCAGGTAGTCCTGATAGTGGCGCGCTTCGGATCGCAGCAGCGAGACGTAAAAGCGGTTCAGCTCGTCGTCCAAATGCGGCGCCAGTTTGGCGAAGCGTTCGCAGGATCGCGCTTCGATGTAAGCGCCGCAGATCAGTTTGTCGATCAGCGTCGCCGGATCGTGGGTGCGGATCTCGCGGATCATGCCCTTGGCGTAGCGGCTGGCGGTGATCTTGCGATACGGGATCCCGCGCGCCTGCATGATCTCCAGCACCTGCGAGAAGTGGTGCAACTCTTCCTTGATCAACAGCACCATGCGATCCGCCAGATCCTGGCCGTAGGCCGAGCCGTTTTTCGGCAGGATCTTGCGGGTGAACTGGCCCTGGCGGAACAGCGTGTCCGGCGCGCCCTGCGCTTCGTGCAGAAACGCCTCGTAAGGGCGCAGCAGCGCCAACAGCGCGTCGCCGCTCTCTTTGTCCGCCACGTAGCGGCGGATCAGCCACATGCCGGTCTGCGCGGCTTTCAGCTCGCACACCAGATGGTCGGTCAGCAACAGCTGCAGGTTTTCCGGACGGCGCGCGGCGTCGATCCAGGCGTCGGGGGTTTCACAGTGCAGGAAGCTTAAAATCGGGGCTAACAGGGATTGGTATGTCATGGCGTCATTGCCCTATGTATTTCAAGTTGCAGCTAGGCGGCCAGCTCACTCATCCCCAGGAGCTTACTCAGGTAAGTGACTGGGGTGAGGGAGTGCAGCCAACAACGCTGCAGCTTGAAAGACGACGGGGATATCAGGGGCCGGCGAGAACCGGCCCATGTGAATAAGCGGGGGTTAATCAGTGGCGTTTGCCGTCGTCGTCTTCGTCGATGTAGTCGCCGTCTTCGTCATCCTCACCGTCTTCACCGTTCGGATCTTCGAAGTAGGTGCCCCAGCCGTCGTAGTTGACGCCGCAGCGCTCCGCCAGCGCCACCAGCTGCTCTACCTGGGCGTCGATCAGCTCGGCGTTCAGGCCGACTTCGCTGATCACGTCGCAGCACATCACCAGCGAACCGTCTTCCACTTCCAGCTCTTCGGCGTCGGTCACTTCGTAGCCCAGCTTGAAGGCTTCAACGGCGGCCTGCTCCAGAACCTCAAATTTCTCGGCGGACAGATGGTGCTCGATGGTGTAGAGCGCGTCCGGATCGCTGCCGTCTTCCAGCAGCTCTTCGATGATCAGGCGGGTCTCTTCACGTTGTTCTTCCAGCAATTCGCGGTTTGCCATGCCTATATCCTCAAGTCAAATGGCCTTCATTCCTTCTATTTTCACACACCGCCGACATTGCTTCCACGATAAACGTGAAAGATTTCCTCGTCGGGGTTGAAATTGAATATTCATACATATAAAGTGAATTTTAATTCAATTGAGCAATCAGGGAATCGGACTATGAGCACCGGCAATGCGTTCTACCAACGTCACTTTCTGAGGTTAATGGATTTCACCCCCGCCGAGCTGCAGGCGCTGCTGCGGCTGTCGGCCGATCTGAAACAGGCCAAAAAGCTGGGGCAGGAACAGCGCCGGCTGCAGGGCAAAAACATTGCGCTCATCTTCGAAAAAGACTCGACCCGTACGCGATGCTCTTTCGAAGTTGCCGCATTCGATCAGGGCGCACAGGTGACCTATCTCGGCCCAAGCGGCAGCCAGATCGGCCATAAAGAGTCGATGAAAGACACCGCCCGGGTGCTGGGCCGCCTGTACGACGGTATTCAGTATCGCGGCTACGGCCAGGCGCTGGTGGAAACCCTGGCGCAACACGCCGGCGTGCCGGTGTGGAACGGCCTGACCGACGAGTTCCATCCCACCCAATTGCTGGCGGATCTGCTCACCGTGCAAGAGCATCTGCCGGGCAAGGCGCTGAGCGAGGTGAAACTGGCGTACGTCGGCGACGCGCGCAACAACATGGGCAACACGCTGCTGGAAGCCGCCGCGCTGGCGGGCATGGATCTGCGGCTGGTGGCGCCGAAGGCCTGCTGGCCGCAGCCGGAGCTGGTGGCCGAGTGTCAGGCGCTGGCGCAGCAAACCGGCGCGAAGCTCACCCTGACCGAAGACATCGCCGAAGGGGTGCAAGACGCCGACTTCCTCTACACCGACGTCTGGGTGTCGATGGGCGAACCGAAAGAGACCTGGCAGGAGCGTATCGCGCTGCTGCGGCCGTATCAGGTCAACATGGCGATGCTGAAGCTGACCGGCAATCCGAACGTGAAGTTCCTGCACTGCCTGCCAGCGTTCCACGACGACCAAACCACCCTCGGCAAGCAGATGGCGCAGCAGTATGATCTGCACGGCGGCATGGAAGTGACCGACGAAGTGTTCGAATCGGCGCACAGCGTGGTGTTCGATCAGGCGGAAAACCGGCTGCATACCATCAAGGCGGTGCTGGTCGCCACGCTGAGCAACACCCTCTGACAATCCCCCTCCGCCCTGGCGCCCCCGGCCAGGGCGGCTAATATATTCCTGGAATATCAAATAGCGGATTGACCTTTGCCCACCGCCGGCAAAGGTTCTACCGTGACAGGCCGACGGCGCCCGCGCCGTAAAAACCAACGATAACAAACCGTTCTCAGCGCCGCCTTGTGGCGCCTTCAGGGGATATACACCGATGAAAGCCAAACTCTTGCCGCTGTTCCTGCTCGCCGCCCTGCCCGCCGCCGCGTTAGCCGCCACGCCGCCGAATACGCTGGTGGTGGTGCAATCGCTGGATGACATCGTCAGCCTCGATCCGGCGGAAGCCAACGAACTCTCCAGCATCCAGACGGTGCCCAGCCTGTATCAACGATTGGTGCAGGCGGATCGCGACGATCCGGCCAAGGTGGCACCGGTGCTGGCGGAAAGCTGGCAGAGCGATGCGGCGGCCAAAACGCTGACGGTGAAACTGCGGCCGAAGGCGGCGTTTGCCTCCGGCAACCCGCTGACCGCCGACGACGTGATCTTCTCCTACAGCCGCGCGGTCAAGATGAACAAATCGCCGGCGTTCATCCTCAACGTGCTCGGCTGGCAGCCGGACAACATCGACGCGCAGCTGAAGAAGATCGACGAACATACCGTGCAGCTGCGCTGGACGGCGGACGTCAGCCCGGCGGTAGCGCTAAATATCCTCTCGACGCCGATCGCCTCGATCGTCGACAGCAAAGCGGCGCTGGCCAACGTTAAAGACGGCGACTTCGGCAACGCCTGGCTGAAAATGCACTCCGCCGGCAGCGGCCCGTTCAAGATGCGCGTCTATCAGCCGCATCAGGCGATCGTGCTGGACGCCAACCCCACCTCGCCGGGCGACAAGCCGCAGCTGAAAAACATCATCATTAAAAACGTGCCGGATCCGGCCACCCGCCGCCTGCTGATCCAGCAGGGCGACGCCGATATCGCCCGCGAACTGGGCGCCGATCAGACCGACACGCTGAAAAACCAGCCGGGCGTCAAGGTGCTGGAGATCCCGTCCGCCGAGCAAAACTACCTGGTGTTCAACACCGGCAACGGCGCCAATCCGCTGCTGAACAACCCGGCCTTCTGGGAAGCGGCGCGCTACCTGGTGGATTATCAGGGCATCACCCAGGATCTGCTGAAGGGGCAATACTTCGTGCACCAGAGCTTCCTGCCGGTCGGGCTGCCGGGCGCGCTGGAGACCAACCCGTTCAGCTACGATCCGGCCAAGGCGAAAGCCATCCTGGCCAAGGCGGGCATCACCCACGCCGCCTTTACGCTGGACGTAGAGAACAAGCCGCCGTTCATCACCATCGCGCAGGCGCTGCAGGGCAGCTTCGCCGCCGCCGGTGTGAAGGTCGAGCTGCTGCCGGCCGCGGGTAGCCAGGTTTACTCCCGCGTGCGCGCCAGGCAGCATCAGGCGGCGATCCGCCTGTGGATCCCGGATTATTTCGACGCCCACTCCAACGCCAGCGCCTTCGCCTACAACGACGGCAAGAGCAGCACGGTGGCCGGGCTGAACGGCTGGCAGATCCCGCAGTTGAATAAGCAGACGCTGGCGGCGCTGGCCGAAGCCGATCCGGCCAAGCGCCGCGCGCTATACACCGCCATGCAGCAGGAGCTGCAGCGCAGTTCGCCGTACGTATTTATCGATCAGGCCAAAACCGAAGTGGTGCTGCGCGACAACGTCAAAGGCTACCAACAGGGGCTGAACGCCGACATGGTCTACTACGATCGCGTCAGCAAATAGCCCGCGGACGGCCATCGCCGGCCAATCGATTGCGGGGCGGCAAAAAACGGCGTTTTAACGCTTGCAGTGGCGAAAAGCGCGAGTATAATGCGCCACAATTTGCCAGGAGAAAGCATGAAAAACGACGTTTGTTTTGTTAGCCGCAATCGACAAAACCGACTGCCTATCGGCGGCCAGCTGCCGTTGTTTCTCCTGTTGCTAAACCGATCGTTTCAAGCCCCTCATTGAGGGGCTTTTTTTTGCCTTAAAAAATTATGCCCGAAAGATTTCGGGGCGCAGCCAGGCGGCAACCGCTGGAGTCCCCAGGAGCTTAGACAACTAAGTGACTGGGGTGACGGCGGGCAGCCAACGCCGCTGCGGCTTGAAAGATAAAGGGCATACCCAAAGTCCCGCGCCACGGGCACGCGTCGAGGAGGAGTGAAAAATGGCCAACCCGCTGTATCACAAACACATCATCTCTATTAACGATCTCAGCCGCGAGGATCTGGAGCTGGTGCTGCGCACCGCCGCCGGTCTGAAAGCCAACCCGCAGCCGGAACTGTTGAAACACAAGGTGATCGCCAGCTGCTTCTTCGAAGCCTCGACCCGTACTCGCCTGTCGTTCGAAACCTCGATGCACCGCCTCGGCGCCTCGGTGGTGGGTTTCGCCGACGGCAGCAACACCTCGCTCGGCAAGAAAGGCGAAACCCTGGCCGACACCATCTCGGTGATCAGCACCTACGTGGACGCCATCGTGATGCGCCACCCGCAGGAAGGCGCAGCGCGCATGGCCTCGGAATTCTCCGGTAACGTGCCGGTGCTCAACGCCGGCGACGGCGCCAACCAGCACCCGACCCAGACCCTGCTGGATCTGTTCACCATCCAGGAAACCCAGGGCCGCCTGAGCAACCTCAGCATCGCCATGGTCGGCGACCTGAAGTACGGCCGCACCGTACACTCGCTCACCCAGGCGCTGGCCAAGTTCGAAGGCAACCGCTTCTACTTCATCGCCCCGGACGCGCTGGCGATGCCGGCCTACATCCTGAAAATGCTGGAAGAGAAAGGCATCGAGTACAGCCTGCACAGCAGCATTGAAGAAGTGGTGCCGGAGCTGGATATTCTCTACATGACCCGGGTGCAGAAAGAGCGCCTCGATCCGTCCGAGTACGCCAACGTGAAGGCGCAGTTCGTCCTGCGCGCTGCGGATCTGGCCGGCGCACGCGCCAACCTCAAGGTGCTGCACCCGCTGCCGCGCATCGACGAGATCGCCACCGACGTGGATAAAACGCCGTACGCTTACTACTTCCAGCAGGCGGGCAACGGCATCTTCGCCCGCCAGGCGCTGCTGGCGCTGGTGCTCAACGCAGATTTGGATCTTTAAGGGGGAACCGCCATGACTCACGACAACAAACTGCAGGTCGAAGCGATCAAATGCGGCACGGTGATCGACCACATTCCGGCGCAGATCGGTTTCAAACTGCTGACGCTGTTCAAGCTGACCGCCACCGACCAGCGCATCACCATCGGCCTGAACCTGCCCTCCAACGAGCTGGGCCGCAAGGATCTGATCAAGATCGAGAACACCTTTCTGACCGAGCAGCAGGCCAACCAGCTGGCGATGTACGCGCCGAAGGCCACGGTAAACCGCATCGATAACTATGAAGTGGTGCGCAAACTGACTCTCAGCCTGCCTGACCACATCGACGGCGTGCTGACCTGCCCGAACAGCAACTGCATCAGCCGCAGCGAGCCGGTGGCGTCGAGCTTCAGCGTGAAGCCGCGCGACGGCGAAGTGCACCTGAAGTGCCGCTATTGCGAGAAAGAGTTCGAGCATCAGGTGGTGCTGCAGGCCGACTGAATTCTGCCCCTTTAGCGGGAGCGGCGCTGTTAATCTGCGCGCCACTCCCTATAATGGATGCCTGAAAATAACTCTACCCACGTTGCTACCCACCGAATTTCAAGCTGCGGCCGACCGCGCGGCGGCGTGAAAGACAACGGGTCTATCAGGAGAAAACATGTCACGTAACATCAGCACTGAACTCGCCCCGGCAGCCATTGGTCCTTACGTGCAGGGCGTTGATCTGGGCAGCATGATCATCACTTCCGGCCAGATCCCGGTCGATCCGAAAACCGGCGCCGTCGCCGACGACGTGGCCGCTCAGGCGCGCCAGTCGCTGGAAAACGTCAAAGCGATCGTCGAAGCCGCCGGCCTGATCGTTGCCGACATCGTGAAAACCACCGTGTTCGTGAAAGACCTGAACGACTTCGCCACCGTCAATGCCGCGTACGAAGCCTTCTTCACCGAGCACAGCGCGCCGTTCCCGGCCCGTTCTTGCGTAGAAGTGGCGCGTCTGCCGAAAGACGTGAAGATCGAAATCGAAGCCATCGCCGTGCGTCGTTAATCGACACACACGCGAATCACGGCCAGTGCAGACTGGCCGTTTTTACATTACTTGAATGCTGGGCGCCGACGGACACAGCCCAGAGTTTCAGCAGCCGGAGAGGATAAAGCGTTAACCTGTTTAACCGACTGTTTTAAAACGGCGATAACCTCTTCTCGCGAAGCCGTAATCGGTTTACCGCGAGGCGTTATGCGGTCAATCTGTTCAGATGTATAGGTGTTCACTGCATCTACACCTTCCATGCCGAATTTATACACCTTCAGCTCATAAGAGGCAGGTTGTGTTACCTGACGTTTTGTTGACTTTATCACCATGCGAACCTCCTGTGACCCTACCGGCATTTCGCCATTATTGCGCAAATTTCACCCACCTTCAATTATGAGGCCGGCGGCGAAAAACCTTCCTGGAACCACAGGAAAAGCGCCTCAGCGTCTCGATAAAGTATCTGTTTGAGCCCCCCGGTGAGGTCGACAAAATGATGATGATTTATATAATAATCAGCCAACTCCGTATTAATCGGCGATATTAAGCGCAAACCTGCGCATGCCGTATCCACCATAAAGAGCACGGCGACATAGAGCGCAAAACGTAGCGTATTTCCATCAAGGCTCGAGTCTCTAATACGAAAGTTTTGCAGCATCTCAATATTTAACATCGCCAGCTGCTCGCCCGCCGCCGGACAAAACCGGCAGAGACAGGCGCCTGCCGGCCGGTCATCGATACCCTGTATCTTAAAGCTAAACATAAAGCCGTCAGGATCGCCCAACGCGGCGCCATTCAACGCCCAGGGAATACGGCGCTCTTCGGGTTGTTGGCGAGCCAACGCAACGCACCACTCAAAATCTTCAGCATTCATCATTTGCACCCGGACGCCATACCCGGCCTCAGCAAAGAGATCATTGGCTGCAGCCAGTGCGCCTTCTCCAATCAATCGGACATTAAAAACATGCGGCATTATCAATCCCTTGAATGCGTAAACCGTATTGAATGAACAAATCGGGCTGGATTTTACAACCAGCCCGTCGTTTCTGCTCTTTCAACCACATCGCAATGTCGAGATATGGAATACGCCCCGCAGTTTCTTCGCCACCTCTCCTTACGGCGCCATTTGCATCCCGCGCAGCAGCGCCTCCAGCGGGTACACCGCCGCAATCACCACTTCGTCGCGCGTCTGCGCCGCCGCATCCAGCTGGCGCTGCGCTTGCTCGGCCTCGGCCCGGCTCAGCGGTTTGCCCTGCTGATGGCGATCCAGCAGCGTTAAGCCCAGCGAGGCCAAGGCACCGACGTCCTGCGCCACCGGCGCCAGATCCCGCAACGTGCGGTTGCCCGCGATCGCCGTTTGCAACGCCGTGCCATTCGCCTGCCAGCGCTGCAGCCGTTCGCGCAGCGCCTGCGCGGCCGCCTTATCGCGCTTATCCTTCAACAAGGCCGCGACCTGCGCATGCATGTCGCGCACCGCGCCGCTCTCCGGCGGCAGCGCATCGGCAAAGCGGTTCAGCGGTTCGAACTGGTGATAGTTACCGGCCTGGAACTTCAGGTGCTGGCGGGTGTAATAGTGCGCCGGCTCCACCGCCTCGGCCAAGATCTGCAGCGGCAGGATCTGCACGCTGTTGCTCAGCCGGGTGAATTCGCGCGCCGTTTCCGCGTGCTGCTGCAGGCCGACCGATACCACCGACCAGGCATTGATCGCCGCCAGCCGCCGGTACATGTTGCTCTCGTCGGTGACGTCCTGCGCCGACCACAGCCGCTCCGCCACCGCGAAGGCGCGCGGCCACAGCTTGAGATCGATCAGCGGCGCACGCACGTTTTCCGCCCACAGCGCCGCTTCACCGCCGAGAATGTTGGCCTGTCCCTTCTTGTCCGGCACCACCGGCATCTTGCCCGCCGGCGCCGCCGCCAGCTTGTCGCCGCGCGTGGGGTAACGCACGTTGCCGATCAACGTATAGCCGCTGAGCTTGTCCTGCTGCAGCGTGAACACCGGCCGCGTGTCGCCCATCCAGGTATCGACGCGGAACGTCACCTGCTGCGGCGTACGCCAGACGATGTCGTGCACCGCGCGGCGCGATTTGCCGTTGAAATCGATAAAGCCGCGCCAGCCCTGCTTGCCCTCGATCAGCGTGAAGCTGCCCTCCACCGCGCTGCCCTTCTGGCGCGGCATGCTGAAACGCCAGCTTTGCGCCTGTTCGCCGGGTTGCACCGCCGTCTCGACCCCCAGCGGCTGCGGCAGAATTTCATTGCGGTAGTGATAGGCAGTGCTTTGCGGCTGATCGAGGTAGAAACCGGTGGAAAGAATGCCCTGATAGCCGTCCTGCGCGCTGGCGCCCAGCGAGTCTTGCCCCTGCCAGGACTGAATGACGATCGAGCGCGGCAGCGACGGATGGTAGATCTCATCCCAGCCGACCATCTGCCGCTGGTGTTTCTCGAGGATCTTTTCCAGCTTCTGGTTGAAGTAGGCCTGCAGCGCATGGGTATCCGCCAGCCCGTTCTTCTGCATAAACGCCTGAATCGACGGCGACGCCCGCCACTGGCTGGCGTCCACCTCATCGCCGCCGATGTGCAGATAGGGATCGGGGAAGATCGCCGCCAGCTCGCCGACGATCGTGTCGACAAACTGATACACCTCGTCGCGGGTCGGATCGAGCGTCGGCTTATGCACGCCCCACTCGCGCTCCATGCGATACGGCCCCGGCGCGCTCATCAGGTCGGGATAGGCCACCGCGATGCTGGAAGCGTGCCCCGGCATGTCTATCTCCGGCACCACGCGAATGCCGCGCGCCGTGGCGTAAGCCACCACCTGCCGCATTTGCTCACGGGTGTAAAACAGGCCGTCGCTGGCCTGCTGCTGCAATTTGGGGTAATGCTCGGAGGCGAAGCGCCAGCCCTGATCGTCGGTCAGGTGCCAGTGGAATACGTTGAGCTTGGCCGCCGCCATGCCGTCGAGTTGGCGCAAAATGTCCGACAGCGGCAGGAAATGGCGCGCCGAATCCAGCAGCACGCCACGCCACGGGAAGCGCGGCACGTCGCGGATATCCACCAGCGGCAGGAAGGTGTTTTGCCCGTCGGTCTGCAGCAGCTGCAGCAGGGTTTCCATGCCGCGCAGCGCGCCGAAGCGGGTGTTGGCGGTCAGCGTGGCGCCCTGCGGCGTGACCGCCAGCCGGTAACTCTCGTCGCTGCCCGGCAGCGGCTGCGCCGCCACCCGATCTTTGATCATCACCCTGATCGTCGCGCCGCCCTTCGCTTCACCCGCCGGCGCCAGCGTCCAGCCGGTCTGCAGTTCGATGCGTTGGCGCCAGCGCGGCAGCGCGTCGCCCAAGTCATCACCCTGCAGCGTCAGGGACAAGCGGTGATCCAGCACCAGCTTGCCCGCCGGTTGCGTCACTTCCACCTGCTGCGGCCAGGGCATCAGCGGCAGATCGCCCGCCGGCTGCGCCAGCGCGCCGCAAGAAAACCATAACGATGAAGCCAGTAGCGTATAACGGAAAGGTCTGTGCATCGGAAATTCCTCAGAGGAAAAAAACAAAATATCCCCAATGAATTTCAAACCACCGCTAGGCAATAAACAACAACGTGGTGGCTTGAAAGGCGCAGGGGAAAACAGCCAACGCTGTAGATAAAGACGCAGCACAGAACAGATGTCCAACCGTTGCGGTGAAAAAGCGGACGGGATCACAGTTGCCCCCTCCCGGCCGGAGGGGGCGAACGGGTTATTGCCAGCCGTAGCGGCGCACGAACCAGCCTTTCACGCACTGGGTCAGCACCATGTAACCGGCGAGGATCAGCACCAGCCACGGGAAGTAGCCGAGCGGCAGCGCCTGCAGCTGCAGGAAGCCGGCCAGCGGCGAGAACACCAGGCCGATGCCGGTGGCGATCACCGCCAGCGTCATGATGCACAGCGGCCAGGACGGGCGGCTCTGGATAAACGGAATTTTGCGCGTGCGGATCATGTGCACGATCAGCGTTTGCGACAGCAGCCCTTCCACGAACCAGCCGGACTGGAACAGCGTCTGCATTTCCGGGGTATTGGCCTTGAATACCCACCACATCAGGCAGAAGGTCAGCACGTCGAAGATCGAGCTGATCGGCCCGAAGAACACCATAAACCGCCCCAGATCGGCGGAGTTCCAGCGCTGCGGCTGGGTGATCTGATCGTCGTCGACGTTATCGAACGGGATGGCGATCTGCGAGATATCGTACATCAGGTTCTGAATCAACAGGTGCAGCGGCAACATCGGCAGGAACGGCAGGAAGGCGCTGGCAATCAGCACGCTGAACACGTTGCCAAAGTTGGAGCTGGCGGTCATCTTGATGTATTTCAGCATGTTGGCGAAGGTACGGCGCCCTTCGATCACCCCCTGTTCCAACACCATCAGGCTTTTTTCCAGCAGGATGATGTCCGCCGCTTCCTTGGCGATGTCCACCGCCGAATCGACGGAGATGCCGATATCAGCCGCGCGCAGCGCCGGCGCGTCGTTGATGCCGTCGCCCATAAAGCCCACCACGTGCCCCTGACGGCGTAGCAGTTTGACGATGCGCTCCTTGTGCAGCGGCGTCAGCTTGGCGAACACCGTGGTGCGCGCCGCCGCCTGCGCCAGCTGCTCGTCGTCCATCTGTTCGATCTCGCTGCCGCGCAGCAGGTGCTCGGCCGCCAGCCCGACGTCCCGGCACACTTTGGCGGCCACCAGCTCGTTGTCGCCGGTGAGGATCTTCACCGTGACGCCGTTCTGTTTCAGCGCCGCCAGCGCCGGTGCGGTGCTCTCCTTCGGCGGATCGAGGAAGGCGACGTAGCCTTCGAGGATCAGATCCGACTCGTCCGCCACGCCGTATTCATGGGTTTGTGCCGGCAGGATCTTGTTGGCCACCGCCACCACCCGCAGCCCCTGCTGGTTGAGATCGTCGGTGATGCGGCGAATGCGCGCCAGCAGCGCCTCGCTCAGCGGGATCACCTCGTCTTCGTGGCGCACGTGGCTGCAAATCGCCAGCATCTCTTCCAGCGCGCCCTTGCACACCAGCTCGTGATACTCGTTGTCCTTGGCCACCACCACCGACATGCGGCGGCGCACGAAGTCGAACGGGATCTCATCCACCTTGCGGTAGTGCTGCAGCGCTTCCGGCTGCTGATTTTGCTCCGCGCAGCTCAGCACCGCTACGTCGAGCAGGTTTTTCAGCCCGGTCTGGTAGAAGCTGTTCAGCCAGGCGTAGCGCAGCACCCGCTCGCTGCTGGCGCCGAACACGTCGGTGTGGCGCTCCAGCACGATCTTGTCCTGGGTCAGGGTGCCGGTCTTGTCGGTGCACAGTATGTCCATCGCGCCGAAGTTCTGGATGGCGTCCAGGCGTTTGACGATCACCTTCTGGCGCGACAGCTTCACCGCCCCTTTGGCCAGCGTCGAGGTGACGATCATCGGCAGCATTTCCGGCGTCAGCCCGACCGCTACCGACAGCGCGAACAGCGCCGCTTCCCACCAATCGCCCTTGGTGTAGCCGTTGATCAACAGCACGATCGGCGTCATCACCAGCATAAAGCGGATCAGCAGCCAGCTGACCTTGCTGATGCCGCTCTGGAAGGCATTCGGCTGCTCATCCTGGCTGGTGACGCGCTGCGCCAGCTGGCCGAAATAGGTGTTGCCGCCGGTGCCGATCACCATCGCCAGCGCGGTGCCGCTGACCACGTTGGTGCCCATGAAACACAGGTTCTGGCAGTCGAGCGGATCGGCCGCCAACGCCTGCGGCGCCGCGGATTTTTCCACCGGCAGCGATTCGCCGGTCAGCGCCGCCTGGCTGATGAACAGATCCTTGGCCGACAGCACGCGCAGATCCGCTGGGATCATGTCGCCGGCCGCCAGCTTGATGATATCGCCCGGCACCAGCTGCGCGATCGGCAGCTCCACGTGCTCGCTCCTGCCGGTGAGCGCATCGCTGCGGATCACCGTGGCGGTGTTACTCACCATGGCCTTCAGCGCGTCGGCCGCCCGGTTGGAGCGCGCCTCCTGGATGAAGTTCAGCAGCGTGGAGATCACCACCATCAGCGCGATCACCAAGGCGCCGGTCAGATCCTCGGTGGCATAAGAGATCATGCCGAGCGCGGTCAGCAGCAGGTTGAACGGGTTGCGGTAGCAGTGCCAGAGGTGTTGCCACCAGGCCTCTTTCTGTTGATCGTCGATGACGTTCTCGCCGCAGCGCTGGCGCACCTGTTCCGCCTCATGGGCGGTGATGCCTTCCGGGTGGCTGTGGAAACGCTCAAACAGCTGCATCGTCTCTGCGGCGGCGCATTCCAGCCGCTGCTGCGCCAGGCCGGCCGGCATATCGCGCGCAGCGCCACCGACGCTGTCCAGCAGGCTGTCGCGGCGCACCAAACGGCGCGGAAGGCCGCGGGCAAACAGGCCCAGCAGCTGACGGGGGAGTTTTTTCAGTTTCATGGTTCGCACCTCGTCGCCCGGTGCCTCACGGCAGCGGGTAAACGGGGATCGTCATCGGCCGGGCGGATGGCGGGCACGCCAAAAAGCCTCTGCCAATGCAGATCCTTATTCTTTTTTTCAGCAGCAGGAGCGAACGACGAAGCGCGCGCCACCGGTTACCGTGATGTACTTCACCGGTAAAACAGCAGCGCCAGGCGGAGAGGTTTTACCGGAGAACCGAGTGAGTGTCTAAAGCAGTCGGGTCGGGGTCCATATGGGGTATAACCTCCGGTAAAGGGAAAAACAGAGCGGCAGGAGCGGCCGTTCATCGCAATGTCACAATCCCGTTTTGCATCAAGATCCGCGTCGGAAAATGAGCTATGCTGACGGGCATTCATTATTGGCCGTCAATTTACGCCTTACAACCTAAACGACAAGTAAACCATGCAAAACCGGCTGACCATCAAGGACATCGCACGCCTGAGCGGCGTAGGCAAATCCACCGTCTCACGCGTGCTGAACAATGAAGGCAGCGTGAGCCCGCAAACCCGCGAACGGGTGGAAGCGGTGATCCGTCAGCAGGGGTTTACCCCCTCCAAGTCGGCGCGCGCCATGCGCGGCCAGAGCGACAAGGTGGTGGGCATCATCGTTTCCCGTCTCGATTCGCCGTCGGAAAACCAGGCGGTGCGCACCATGCTGCCGCTGCTGTACCAGCAGGGCTTCGATCCGATCGTGATGGAGAGCCAGTTCGAAACCCGCCTGGTGCAGGAGCACCTGCACGTGCTACGCCAGCGCAACGTCGACGGCGTGATCCTGTTCGGCTTCACCGGCCTGACCGCGGCGATGCTCAAACCGTGGCAGGAAAAAATGGTGGTGATGGTGCGCGAATATGACGGCTTCTCGTCCGTCTGCTACGACGACGCCGGTGCGGTGAACCTGCTGATGGACCGTCTGTACCGGCAAGGGCATCGGCATATCGGCTATCTGGGGGTGCAGCTCAGCGACGCCACCACCGGCCAACGCCGCTACCAGGCCTATCTCGACGCCTGTGAACGCCTCACGCTTACGCCGCGCGCCACGCTGGGCGAGCTGAGCTACCAGAGCGGTTTCCAGCACGCCGCCGAGGTGATCGACTCGCACACCAGCGCGCTGATCTGCGCCTCCGACAGCATCGCCCTAGGGGCGATCAAATACCTGCAGCAGCAGCCGGCGCGCGCCATTCAGGTGTGCGCCATCGGCAACACCCCGCTGCTCAGCTTCCTGTTCCCCGATACTCTGTCGGTCGAGTTCGGCTACGGCAGCGCCGGCCAGCTGGCGGCGCAGCAGCTGTTGGCGCAGCTCAGCGGCGAACAGGGGATCCGCCGCCTGGTGGTGCCCAGCAAACTTTCCTGATTAGAAGTTGACCATTTTTTGTCATTTTGTGATCCTCGCCCCAAACCGGGAACGTTCCCATTTCATTCAAAAAGCCGAGTGGCTAAGCTTTGATCATTACTCAGTCAACACCTCTGCAGGTATCCCATAATGAGCAAAGTAAAACAGCAGGATATTGATCGCCTGATTGTTTTGGTCGGCGGCCGCGAGAACATCGCCACCGTCAGCCACTGCATTACCCGGCTGCGTTTCGTCCTCAATGACCCCAGCAAGGCCAGCCCCAAAGAAATCGAAGAGCTGCCGATGGTCAAAGGGTGCTTCACCAACGCCGGGCAGTTCCAGGTGGTGATCGGCACCGACGTCGGCGACTACTATCAGGCGCTGATCGCCAGCACCGGCGTCAACGAGGCTGACAAAGAACAGGCCAAGGTGGCCGCGCGCCAGAACATGACCTGGACCGAGCGCACCATCTCCCACTTCGCCGAGATCTTCTTCCCGCTGCTGCCGGCGCTGATCAGCGGCGGTCTGATCCTCGGCTTCCGCAACGTGATCGGCGACATCCCGATGTCCGGCGGCCAAACGCTGGCGCAGATGCACCCGGCGTGGAAAACCGTTTACGACTTCCTGTGGCTGCTGGGTGAAGCGATCTTCATGTTCCTGCCGGTGGCCATCTGCTGGTCGACGGTGAAAAAGATGGGCGGCACGCCGGTGCTCGGCATCGTGCTGGGCGTCACCCTGGTGTCGCCGCAGCTGATGAACTCCTACCTGCTCGGCCAGCAAACGCCGGAAGTGTGGAACTTCGGCTGGTTCGTGATCCAGAAAGTGGGCTATCAGGCGCAGGTGATCCCGTCGATCCTGGCGGGCATGGCGCTGGGCTGGATCGAAACCCGGCTGAAAAAGATCGTCCCCGACTATCTCTATCTGGTGGTGGTGCCGGTGGTTTCGCTGCTGCTGGCGGTGTTCCTGGCGCACGCGCTGATCGGGCCGTTCGGCCGCATGATCGGCGATGGCGTCGCCTGGGCGGTGAAAGCGGTGATGACCGGCAGCTTCGCCCCGGTGGGCGCCGCGCTGTTCGGCTTCCTGTATGCACCGCTGGTGATCACCGGCGTGCACCAGACCACGCTGGCCATCGACATGCAGATGATCCAGAGCATGGGCGGCACCCCGGTATGGCCGCTGATTGCGCTGTCCAACATCGCGCAGGCCTCGGCAGTGCTCGGCATCATCATCATCAGCCGCAAGGCCAACGAGCGTGAAATCTCAGTGCCGGCGGCGATCTCCGCCTACCTCGGCGTGACCGAACCGGCGATGTACGGCATCAACCTCAAATACCGCTTCCCGATGCTGTGCGCGATGATCGGCTCCGCGATCGCGGGCCTTATCTGCGGCCTGGACGGCGTAATGGCCAACGGCATCGGCGTCGGTGGCCTGCCGGGCATCCTGTCTATCAAGCCGCAGTTCTGGCTGATTTACTCGCTGGCGATTCTGGTGGCGATCGTCATCCCGCTGGTGCTGACCATCATGGTCTACAAACGCAAGGCCGCCCGCGGCGAGCTGCCGGTTTAATTGACGCAATATGAATGTAGGGGCCCGCTCACGCGGGCCCGTTGTCACGATTCAAAGGTATACAGCTATGAGCAACCCAACCCCCTGGTGGCAGAACGGCGTCATCTACCAAATTTATCCGAAGAGTTTTCAGGACAGCACCGGCAACGGCTACGGCGATTTGGCCGGCGTAACGCGGCGGCTGGACTATCTGCAGGAGCTGGGCATCGACGCCATCTGGCTGACGCCGGTCTACGTATCGCCGCAGGTGGACAACGGCTATGACGTGGCGGACTACTGCGCCATCGATCCGGCTTACGGCACGATGGCGGACTTCGAGCAGCTGGTCGCCGCCGCCCACCGGCGCGGCATCCGCATCGTGATGGACATGGTGTTCAACCACACTTCGACCGAACATCCGTGGTTCAAGGCCGCGCAGGATCGCCACAGCCCGTATCGTCAGTTCTACGTCTGGCGCGACGGCGAAGGCGATACGCCGCCGAACAACTGGCGCTCCAAATTCGGCGGCAACGCCTGGCAATGGCACGCCGACAGCGGCCAGTACTACCTGCACCTGTTCGCCGCCGAGCAGGCGGATCTCAACTGGGAACACCCACCGGTGCGGGAAGAGCTGAAGAAAGTGTGCCAGTTCTGGGCGGACAAAGGCGTCGACGGCCTGCGCCTCGACGTGATCAACCTGGTGTCCAAACAGCAGGATTTCCCGTCCGACAGCCTGGGCGACGGCCGCCGCTTCTACACCGACGGCCCGCGCATCCACGAGTTCCTGCAGGAAATGAGCCGCGAGGTGTTTCAGCCGCGCGGCCTGATGACGGTGGGCGAGATGTCTTCCACCACGCTTGAGCATTGCCAGCAGTACGCGGCGCAGAGCGGCGAAGAGCTGTCGATGACCTTCAACTTCCACCACCTGAAGGTGGACTACGCCAACGGCGAAAAATGGACGCGGGCGGCGCCGGATTACGTGGAACTGAAGCAGATCTTCCGCCACTGGCAGCAAGGGATGCATAACCGCGCCTGGAACGCGCTGTTCTGGTGTAACCACGATCAGCCGCGCATCGTGTCGCGCTTCGGCGATGAAGGCGCACTGCGGGTACCGGCCGCCAAAATGCTGGCGATGGTGCTGCACGGCATGCAGGGCACGCCTTATATCTACCAGGGTGAAGAGATCGGCATGACCAACCCCGGCTTCCGCGCCATCGAGCAGTATCGCGACGTGGAAAGCCTGAACATGTACGCCGAACTGAGCGCCCAGGGCCGCAGCGATGCCGAACTGCTGGCGATCCTGGCGGACAAATCGCGCGACAACGGCCGCACCCCGATGCAGTGGAGCGCCGCGCCGCACGCCGGTTTCACCACCGGCACGCCGTGGATCGGCTGCGCCGAGAACTACCCGCAGATCAATGCCGACGCGGCGCTGGCCGACCTCGACTCGGTGTTTTACGCCTACCGCCAGCTGATCACCCTGCGTAAGCAGTATCCGCTGCTGACCCACGGCGACTATCAAGATCTGGCGCCGGATCACCCGGCGCTGTGGTGCTATCAGCGCAGCTGGAACGGCCAGCGCCTGCTGGTGGCGGCCAACCTGAGCCGCGAACCGTTGGCCTGGGCGGCGGAAGACGTGGAAGCCTCCGCGCAGTGGCGCCCGCTGATGAGCAACTACGCCGATTCGGCAGACCAGCCGCAGGCGCTGACGCTACGGCCGTTCGAAGCGGTGTGGTGGCTGCTCGAAGACTAACCCCGCAGGGCGCGGCGAGCGCTGCGCCCTACCATTTCCCCAGCAGCGCCACCACCCCGGCGGCCTCTTGCGCCAGGCGTTCATCGCTCATGTCGAACACGCCCTGCACCAGATGCGGCGACAGATAATCCATGCCGGTCAGGTTGGCCATGGCGTGGAACGGCAGCAGCAGATCCTGCACCGGATAACGGTTGTACCCTTCCGCCGTATAAGCCTGCGCGTTTCCGCCGGTGCTCACCACCAGCTGCAGCGGCTTGCCGTGCAGTTTAGTGCCCTCGCTGCCGTAGGCGAAACCGTAGGTTAATACCGCATCTTGCCATTCGCTGAGGATCGCCGGCGAGCTATACCAGTAAAACGGGAACAACATCACTACCGCATCATGGTTCTGCAGCAACTCCTGTTCGCGCGCCACGTCGATGCGGTAATCCGGGTACGCGCGGATCAGCTCATGTACGGTCACGTTAGGCAGTGTGCGTACGGCCTCGATCAGCGCCTGGTTAATGCGTGACTCGTCGGGGGTGCGGTGAGCGGTTAACACTAAAATGCGTGACATAACGATTCCTCGGTCATAAGAAGATGGGGGCATTTTTCCATTTCCGCCGCTTCGGGTGTAGGCTGTTAGAGGTCACTTCAATTTCAACCGAAAGTATCAACCACTATGTCACTACCCTTTGACGTGCATCGCCTGTTGCCGGCCTTCCTCGCCGCCGCGCAGGCGCAAAATTTCTCCGCCGCCGCCCGCCAGCTGGGCGTGACGCCGGCAGCGGTCAGCAAAAACATCCGCGCGCTGGAAGAAAAGCTGGCGCTGCGGCTGTTTCAGCGCAACACCCACAACGTGCTGCTGACCGATGAGGGCAAAGCGCTGCTGGCGCAGGTGGCGCCGCTGTGGCAGGCATTGGCGGCGACGCTGGAAAGCGCCGGCGGCGAACGGCAGGCGCCGGCCGGGGTGGTGCGCGTCACGATGATCCCCGGCTTCGGCCGCCAGATGCTGATGCCGTTGATCCCGCAATTTCTGGCGCGCTACCCGCAGATCGATCTCGATCTGTCGCTGGATGCGCGGGTAGTGAATCTGGTGGGCGAAGGTTTCGACGTCGGCATCGGCAGCCGGGTCGATCCCGACAGCCGGCTGGTGGCCCGCCCGCTCTACCCGATGCACATGGTGCTGGCGGCGTCACCCGACTATCTGGCGCGGCGCGGTGAACCGCAAACGCCGCACGATCTGCTGCGCCACGACTGTCTGCTGCACCGCAACCCGGCCAACGGCCGCCACGTCAAATGGCAGCTTCGCCATCAGGGCGAAACGCTGGCGCTGGATCTGAACGGCCGGCTGGTGGTCAGCCGCCCGGAGATGTTGCTGGATGCGGCGCTGGCCGGGCTGGGCATCGTCAACCTGGCGCGCTGGTACCTCGACAAGCACTTCGAACAGGGCACGCTGCGGCCGGTGCTGGCGGAATGCTGGCCGCGCCCGGTGCAGCTGTGGCTCTATTACGCTTCGGCGGATCTGCCGCCGCGGGTGCGCGTCTGGGTCGATTTTCTGCTGGCGCATTTTCGCGATCGGCCAACCGGCGATTGACGTCTGTTCAGCTTGCACACGCTCTTCCGTTTTCCTTGTTCTACATCAAAAGAATCTCGCCAATATCTATATATAGTGCATTAAGAATTACGAACACCTATATATAGTAGTTATCCACAAAATCATCCACACGTCGCCACAGCCCTTACGCGCTGCGGCTTTGCCCTGTGGATAAGCGAAATTTGACGGTTGCTCGCCATGCCAGGCGGGTATGAACGCTCCCTCGGGGAACAAGGAGTACAACGTGAAACCAGTAGTGATTAAGCGGGACGGTTGCCAGGTACCTTTTGACGAAGCGCGCATCGCGCAGGCCATCGAGCGCGCCGCGCTGGCGGTGGGCGTGGTCGACGCCGACTACTGCGCCACCGTCGCCCGCGTGGTCGCTCAGCGCATGGAGCAGCAGCCGCGCGTCGATATCCACGAGATCCAGCAGGCGGTGGAAAACCAGCTGATGGCCGGTGAATACAAACAGCTGGCGCGCGCCTATATCGAATACCGCCACGATCGCGACGTGGCGCGCGAGCTGCGCGGCCGCCTGAACCAGGAAATTCGCGGCCTGGTCGAGCAAAGCAACCGCGCGCTGCTGAACGAGAACGCCAACAAGGACAGCAAGGTGATCCCCACCCAGCGCGACCTGCTGGCGGGCATCGTCGCCAAACACTACGCCAAGCAGCACATCCTGCCGCGCGACGTGGTGCTGGCCCATGAACGCGGCGAAATTCACTACCACGATCTCGACTACTCGCCGTTCTTCCCGATGTTCAACTGCATGCTGATCGATCTGAAAGGCATGCTGACCAACGGCTTCAAAATGGGCAACGCCGAAATCGAGCCGCCGAAGTCGATCTCCACCGCCACCGCCGTGACCGCGCAGATCATCGCCCAGGTCGCCAGCCATATCTATGGCGGCACCACCATCAACCGCATCGATGAAATCCTGGCGCCGTTCGTCGACGAGAGCTTCCGCAAACACCTGCAGGTGGCGGAAGAGTGGCAGATCCCGGATGCCAAAGGCTATGCCATGGCGCGCACCGAGAAAGAGTGTTACGACGCCTTCCAGTCGCTGGAGTACGAGGTCAACACCCTGCACACCGCCAACGGCCAGACGCCGTTCGTCACCTTCGGCTTCGGCCTCGGCACCAGCTGGGAGTCGCGCCTGATCCAGCGCTCGATCCTGAAAAACCGCATCGCCGGGCTGGGCAAAAACCGCAAGACCGCCGTGTTCCCCAAGCTGGTGTTCGCCATCCGCGACGGCCTCAACCACCAGTACGGCGATCCGAACTACGACATCAAACAGCTGGCGCTGGAGTGCGCCAGCAAGCGCATGTACCCGGATATCCTCAACTACGATCAGGTGGTGAAGGTCACCGGCTCGTTCAAAACGCCGATGGGCTGCCGCAGCTTCCTCGGCACCTACGAGCAGGACGGCGAGCTGGTGCACGACGGCCGCAACAACATCGGCGTCATCAGCCTCAACCTGCCGCGCATCGCGCTGGAGGCGATGGGCGATGAGTCGCGCTTCTGGGCGCTGCTGGATCAGCGCCTGCAGCTGGCGAAAAAGGCCCTGATGACGCGCATCGCCCGGCTGGAAGGCATCAAGGCGCGGGTGGCGCCAATCTTGTACATGGAAGGCGCCTGCGGCGTGCGGCTCAAGGCCGACGACAACATCGCGGATATCTTCAAGAATGGCCGCGCCTCAATTTCGCTGGGCTACATCGGCCTGCACGAGACCATCAATGCGCTGTTCGGCGGCGAGAACCACGTGTATGACGACGAGGCGCTGCGCGCCAAAGCGGTGGCGATCGTCGCGCGGCTGCGCGCCGCCGTCGACGCCTGGAAAGACGAGACCGGCTACGGCTTCAGCCTCTACAGCACGCCGAGCGAGAACCTGTGCGATCGCTTCTGCCGGCTGGACACCGCCGATTTCGGCGTGGTGCCGGGCGTCACCGACAAGGGCTATTACACCAACAGCTTCCACCTTGACGTGGAGAAGAAGGTCAATCCGTACGACAAGCTGGACTTCGAAGCGCCCTACCCGCCGTTGGCCAGCGGCGGCTTCATCTGCTACGGCGAATACCCGAACCTGCAGCACAACCTGAAGGCGCTGGAAGACGTGTGGGACTACAGCTACAGCCGGGTGCCTTACTACGGCACCAACACGCCGATCGACGAGTGCTACGAATGCGGCTTTACCGGTGAATTCTCCTGCACCAGCAAAGGCTTCACCTGCCCGAAATGCGGCAACCACGACTCGGCCAAGGTCTCGGTCACCCGCCGGGTGTGCGGCTATCTCGGCAGCCCCGATGCCCGGCCGTTCAACGCCGGCAAGCAGGAAGAGGTGAAACGCCGGGTGAAACACCTCGGTAATGGGCAGCTCGGCTGAGAAACGCTGTGCAACCTATGCAGAAGCCTGGTCATCAGGCGTGATTGTCGCAGCCAGTTTGCCTTCGGCCAGCGCGCACCAACCGGAGCGTACACGCAGTACGTGAGGATTGGGGGCACTGCCCGGAGGCAAAA
The DNA here is from genome assembly GCF_020858655.1 of Serratia montpellierensis. Classification (NCBI taxonomy): domain Bacteria; kingdom Pseudomonadati; phylum Pseudomonadota; class Gammaproteobacteria; order Enterobacterales; family Yersiniaceae; genus Serratia; species Serratia montpellierensis. The sequence continues at coordinate 185,361 of NZ_VOSN01000002.1, read as the reverse complement.
TGGCCAGTAAAATAGCCTGATGGGCAGGCCTCACATGAATTATCACCAGTATTACCCAATCGACGTCATCAACGGCCCCGGCACCCGCTGCACGCTGTTTGTCGCCGGCTGCGTGCACCAGTGCCCCGGCTGCTACAACAAAAGCACCTGGCGGCTCAACTCCGGCCAGCCGTTTACCCCGGCGCTGGAAGACCGCATCATCGCCGATCTGAACGATACGCGCGTGCCGCGCCAGGGGCTGTCGCTCTCCGGCGGCGATCCGCTGCATCCGGCCAACGTGCCGAGCATCTTGCAACTGGTGAAACGGGTGCGCGCCGAGTGCCCCGGCAAGGATATCTGGCTGTGGACCGGCTACCGGCTGGCGGAACTGGACGCACACCAAATGCAGGTAGTGGACAGGATCAACGTGCTGATCGACGGCAAGTTCGTGCAGGATTTGAAAGACCCGGCGCTGATCTGGCGCGGCAGCAGCAACCAGGTGGTGCATAGGTTGCGCTGAGCCCGCAACACACATATCAATGGGTATTCATCCAAACTCGACCTGACGCATCGGCAGCATAGAGTCATCTGACAGGCGGCTCTGTGCCAAGAGCGGATGTTAGGGTTGCAAACCTTGCTCTAATGATGCCGTAGATACTACAGAGGTTATGATTGACTGAGAGAGCGACTGATTTTCAAACTTGTAAAATCAGTGATTTCAGCCTCATTGCGGTAATGGCATAATCAGGCTGGCGAAAGTGAGGGTGAGAATGGATAAAACATCTAAAAATCAGATAGTAGACAGCGACATTGCACGTTTATTGCTTAAACATAGAAAGGCACGCAACTGGACGGTAGCAGAGCTTGCCCAACGGTCGGGCGTCAGTCAGGCCATGATCAGCAAGGTTGAACGGGGAGCTTCCAGTCCCAGCGCCACGATCCTCGGCCGTTTAGCCAACGCCATGAATATCACGCTATCAAAACTTTTCGCAGAGCTTGAGCAACACCAGAACTCACTGGTGCTCTTTGCTCATCAGCAGCAGCATTGGACAGATGAAAAATCGGGCATTACCCGCTGGTCTCTGTCCCCAGCGGGCGCATGCCCCGAACTTATCAAAGTTGAAATTCCTGCTCTGGGTCAACTTACGATACCCGCTTCCGCCAGTGAGCATCTTTCCGGCCAAACGCTGTGGGTGTTGAGTGGCAGCCTTGATTTTCGGGTCAATAATCAAACCCATCATTTACGCGCCGGCGACTGTTTTGCCCTGACCTTTGCCAGCGAGTACCAAATGAGCAATCCCGACAGTGAGCAGGGTTGTGCGTACGTCGTTGCTTTTAGCCAAAAAAATCCATGAGGCGCCACTGCCACGACGGCTACATTCCCGCCGATCGGCTTAGGTGCAATAGGGGATAGGCCCTGCCTTGATTATCCAACTCGGAACGCCCTGAAACTTCAAAGCCCATATGTTGATAAAATCCGACGGCCTGTTGGTTTTGTTCATTCACATCGACGCTTAAATCAGGATGAAGCGCCAGCGCATGTGATATCAACTGCTTTCCGACGCCACGTCCGCGAGCTGCAGCATCGACAAAAAGCGCCTCCAGATGACCATCGTGTAAAAACATAAATCCCAGCGGATGGTCTTCCCGATCGGCGGCAACCCACACGGGGGTTTCAGAAAAAAAACCGACAACCTCTTTTTCGATCTCTTGTCGATCGTGCGCAGTGAGAAAGTCGTGCGTAGCATCTACAGAATTTTTCCAGATTTGTATAATTTCTGACGCTTCAGATGGACGTGACATTCTGATTTTTAACATTCTTCTACCTTACCGTGGTCATTACTGGGTGTATTTACACACAAAATTAGTCCACGCAAATTTACTATAGTGAATTTAAATTCACAATAGTACATTCGATATCATGTCATGATATCCGACAGGAGAGGCGTTAACTCACTGACTCCATTGATCCGCTTGACCGGTTGTTAAACGTGGCCATTGCCGTCTCCTCCTTGAGACAGCATCGGGCCACTCAGCAGCAGCGGTAAGTTACACCAACCCCATCCCCACCACGCCGGTCAGCACGCCGCACAGCGCCACCAGCGCCGCCGTCAGGCACAGCGCCCGGGCGGAGAAGGCCTTGTTGAGCATCAACAGCGAAGGCAGGCTGACCGCCGGTAGGGTCATCAGCAGCGCCAGCGCCGGGCCTGCGCCCATGCCCGCCAGCATCATGGTCTGTACGATCGGGATTTCCGCCGCGGTGGGGATAACAAACAGGCAGCCGACGATCGCCAGGCCGATGATCCACAGCAGGCTATTGTCGACGGCGCCGTCGGCGTGCGGGAACAGCCAGACCCGCGCCGCGCCCAGCGCCAGCACCGCCAGCACGTAGATCGGGATGGTCGACCAAAACAGCGCCCACAGCGCTTTGCCCCAGCGGGCGAGGAACGGCCGTTCGTCGCTCTGCGCCGTCATCACCGGCGGCTGCGGCGCGGCGGGCTGCGGATCGTTGGCGGTCACGCGCTGCACCAGCCAGGCGATGCCCAGCACCATCACCACGCCCGCCACCAGGCGGATGGCGGCGAACGGCCAACCGAGCACAAACCCCATGAATACCAGCGTCGCCGGGTTCAATACCGGGTTGGCGAGCCAAAAGGCCAGCGCAGCGCCGCTGGACACCGACTGGCGGCGCATGCCGGCGGCAACCGGCGCGGCGCAGCAGGTGCACATCATGCCCGGCAGCGCGATCAGCGCCCCCAGCACGGTGCCGGAAAAACGCCGGTGGCCGAGCGTGCGCGCCAGCCAGTCGCGCGGGATCAGCACCTGCACCAGCGAACCTAACAGCACCCCGAGCAGCGCCGCCTTCCATACCGCGGTGAAGTAGACCAGCGCATACTGCCAGGCTGCCAGCCAGGGGCTCGCGGCGCCGTCGGCCAAGATCGATTTGCCGATCGAGTGGCTGTCCGCCGCCACGAACGCCTTGCCGTAGTAAGGCTGCCATTTGACGTAGTAGAGGCCGACGGCCACCACCAGCAGAAACAGGATCGGTTTCCACAGCGGCCAGGCGCGTGGGGCGGGTTCAGGGGCGTTCAGAGGTTGCGGCATGGTAGCGGCCAGAGTCAGTCAACAGAGGCGCCAGCATAGCGCGCCGTCGCCGCCCGTGCACGCCCGGGCTGTCCTAAATAGTTCATCTGTTCGCCACCGACGCGTAACGCGATTGTCATCTGCGCCCGGCACCATGATGCCAACTTGAAAACCACAGGGTAGACGCACGATGAAACGCACCGCTTCCGCCTTCATCGCACAGCCATCGGTATGACGAGGTTTTTATTATGATGGAGTTATCTAGACATCCGACCACTTACCCCACCCGCTATCAGCAGATCGCCGCGCAGCTGGAACAGGAGCTGCGCACGCAATACCGCTGCGGCGACTACCTGCCTTCGGAACAGCAGCTGGCCGAACGTTACCAGGTTAATCGCCACACCCTGCGCCGCGCGGTGGATCAGTTGGTGGAGCGCGGCTGGCTGCAGCGCCGCCACGGCGTCGGCATTCTGGTGCTGATGCGGCCTTACGACTACCCGCTGCACGCCAACACCCGCTTCAGCCAGAACCTGTTCGAGCAGGGCAGCCATCCCACCAGTGAGCGCTTACTCGCTGTCTTGCGCCCGTGCAATGGGCATGTTGCCAGCGCACTCTCGCGTGAAGAAGGCGAAATGGTGATCCACCTGCGCACCCTGCGCCGGGTCAACGGCGTGCCGATGAGCGTCATCGACCACTATCTGCCCGATCTGGACTGGTGGCCGGCGCTGCAGCAGTTCCACAGCGGTTCGCTGCACCAGTTTATCGAACAGCACCTGCAGCAGCCGCTGACCCGCCGCCAGACGCGCATCAGCGCGCGCCGCGCGCAGGCCAAAGAGAGCCGGCTGCTGGAGATCGCCACCCACGCGCCGCTGCTGTGCGTGCGCACCCTTAACGTCCGCAGCGGCGGCGAAGACGTGGCGGAATACTCCGTCAGCCTGGCCCGCGCCGACATGATTGAACTGACGATGGAGCACTGAATGCAAGCCTTAGAGTCGAGACAACGCTGGATGTCGGTGCTGGCGCACAGCCGGCCCGAGCAGCTGCGCAGCCACTGGCAGGCGCTGAACCTCAGCCCGGGTTACCGCAGCATCCGCGCGCCGGAGATCGGCCTGGCCCAGCTGCAGGGGCGCATGGGCGCCACCGGCCGCCGCTTCGTGTTGGGGGACATGACGGTCACCCGCGCGGTGGTGCAGCTGGACAACGGCGGCTACGGCTACAGCTATATCGCCGGGCGCGACAAGGCGCACGCCGAGCTGTGCGCGCTGGCCGATGCGCTGCTGCAACAGCCGGAACACGGCGAACGCCTGCAACAACAGCTGATCGCGCCGCTGGCCGCGCTGCAGCACGAACAGCGCCAGCTGCGCGCCCGGGCGATCGCCGCCAGCCGGGTGGATTTCTTTACGCTGGTGCGAGGGGATTAAGCCATGAGTTTATTGACCGGTTTTGAACAACCGATAGACCAATCGCAGCACGCTTTCCGTTTGATTCTTAAAGCCTTGAGCGAACCGGGCCACCGGGTGACGCTGCCGAACGGCCCGGCCTGGGCGCCGCTGAACGCCGCCAGCACCGCCGCGCTGCTGACGCTGGCCGATCAGGAAACGCCGCTGCAACTGTGCGCTGCGCTCAAAAGTGAGCAAGTGCTAACAAACATTCGTTTTCACAGCGGCGCGCCGCTGGCCACCGCGGCGCAGGAGGTCTGTTTTGCCCTGTTCGATGAACAACTGCAGGCCGCCGATCTGCAGGCGTTGCCGCACGGCACGGAAATCTCGCCGGAATGCGGCGCCACGGTGGTGGTGCAGCTTGCTGAGCTGGAGAACGGCGCCGCGCTGCGCCTGACCGGCCCCGGCATCGAGAATCATCGCCTGATTGCGCCGCGCCTGCCGCCGGCGCTGCTGGATTACCTGGTCAATCGCCCGCAGCGCTTCCCGCTGGGGCTGGATATTTTGCTGACCTGCGGCGATCGCCTGCTGGCGATCCCGCGGACCACCCGCGTGGAGGTGTGCTGATGTACGTAGCGGTAAAAGGGGGCGAAAAAGCCATTGAGGCCGCCCATCAGCTGCAGGAACAGCTGCGGCGCGGCGACGACGCGCTGCCGGCGCTCGGCGCGGAACACATCGAACAGCAGCTGGGCCTGGCGGTGGATCGGGTGATGACCGAAGGCGGCATCTACGATCGCGAGCTGGCGGCGCTGGCCATCAAACAGGCCAGCGGCGATTTGGTGGAGGCGATCTTCCTGCTGCGCGCCTACCGCACCACCCTGCCGCGCCTGGCGGTCAGCGAGCCGCTGGCCAGCGAAAACATGCGGCTGGAGCGGCGCATCTCGGCGGTTTACAAGGACTTGCCCGGCGGGCAGGTGCTGGGGCCGACCTACGACTACACCCACCGGCTGCTGGACTTCGCGCTGCTGGCGGAGGGCGAAGCGCCACGTGCGCCGCAGGCCGACGAACCGCTGCCGGACAACTGCAGCCACGTGTTCGATCTATTGTGTCGCCAGCAGCTGGCGCGGGAGGAACAGGACGACGGCAGCGCGCCGGACGACATCACCCGCAACCCGCCGGTCTACCCCTGCTCGCGCTCGGCGCGCCTGCAGCAGCTGGTGCGCGGCGACGAAGGTTTTCTGCTGGCGCTCGGCTACGCCACCCAGCGCGGCTACGGCCGCAACCACCCGTTCGCCGGCGAGATCCGCACCGGCCACGTTTCGGTGGAGATCGTGCCTGAAGAGCTCGGTTTCGCCATCGATATCGGCGAAATCCTGCTGACCGAGTGCGAAATGGTCAACGGCTTCGTCGATCCCAAGGACCATCCGCCGCACTTCACCCGCGGCTACGGGCTGGTGTTCGGCCGCGCCGAACGCAAGGCGATGGCAATGGCGTTGGTGGATCGCGCATTGCAAAGCCCCGACTACGGCGAAGGCGTCGCCGGCCCGGCGCAGGACGAAGAGTTCGTGCTGGCCCACGCCGACAACGTCGAGGCCGCCGGGTTCGTCTCCCATCTCAAGCTGCCGCACTACGTCGATTTCCAGGCCGAACTGGAACTGCTCAAGCGGCTGCGACAGGAATACAGCGAGCGTCAGGAGGCCCGCGATGAGTGAAGTATTGACCGGCTATAACCTCGGCTATCTGGACGAGCAGACCAAGCGCATGATCCGCCGCGCTATCCTGAAGGCGGTGGCGATCCCCGGCTATCAGGTGCCGTTCGGCGGCCGCGAGATGCCGATGCCCTACGGCTGGGGCACCGGCGGCATTCAGCTCACCGCCAGCGTTATCGGCCGCGCCGACGTGCTGAAGGTGATCGACCAGGGCGCCGACGACACCACCAACGCGGTGTCGATCCGCCGCTTCTTCCAGCGCGTTGCCGGGGTGGCCACCACCGAACGCACGCCGGAGGCCACCCTGATCCAGACCCGTCACCGCATTCCGGAAACCGCGCTGCGCGAAGACCAGATCCTGATCTATCAGGTGCCGATCCCGGAGCCGCTGCGCTTTATCGAACCGCGCGAAACCGAGACCCGCAAGATGCACGCGCTGGAGGAGTACGGCGTGATGCAGGTGAAGCTGTATGAAGACATCGCGCGCTACGGCCATATCGCCACCACCTACGCCTATCCGGTGAAGGTCAACGATCGCTACGTGATGGATCCGTCGCCGATCCCAAAATTCGACAACCCGAAAATGCACATGATGCCGGCGCTGCAGCTGTTCGGCGCCGGACGCGAGAAACGCATCTACGCCCTGCCGCCGTTCACCAAGGTGGAGAGCCTGGACTTCGACGACCATCCGTTCAGCGTGCAGCAGTGGGACGAACCCTGCGCGCTGTGCGGCTCGCGCCACAGCTACCTGGACGAGGTGGTGCTCGACGATCGGGGCAACCGCATGTTCGTCTGTTCGGACACCGACTACTGCCGGCAGCAGCTGGCGCAATCTTCGCAAGAGGCGCAGCACTGATGACTTCCACCCCTTTGAGCACCACCCCGCTGCTGTCGGTGAACCGGCTCACCCACCTGTACGCCCCCGGCAAGGGCTTCAGCGACGTGTCGTTCGACATCTACCCCGGTGAAGTGCTGGGCATCGTCGGCGAATCCGGCTCCGGCAAAACCACGCTGCTGAAATCGATCTCGGCGCGGCTGGCGCCGCAGCGCGGGCAGATCCTTTACCGCCCGCAGGCGGGCCAGGAACAGGATCTGTACGCCATGGCGGAGAGCGATCGCCGCCGCCTGCTGCGCACCGACTGGGGCGTAGTGCACCAACACCCGCTCGACGGGCTGCGGCCGCAGGTCTCCGCCGGCGGCAACATCGGCGAGCGGCTGATGGCCATCGGCCAGCGCCACTATGGCGACATTCGCCGCCAGGCCGGCCAGTGGCTGGAAGACGTCGAAATCCCGCTGTCGCGCCTCGACGATCTGCCGACCACCTTCTCCGGCGGCATGCAGCAGCGGCTGCAGATCGCCCGCAACCTGGTCACCCACCCCAAGCTGGTGTTTATGGATGAGCCGACCGGCGGGCTGGACGTGTCGGTGCAGGCGCGCCTGCTCGATCTGCTGCGCAACCTGGTGGTGGAGATGCAGCTGGCGGCGGTGATCGTCACCCACGATCTCGGCGTGGCGCGGCTGCTGGCCCACCGTCTGCTGGTGATGAAACAGGGCGAAGTGGTGGAGAGCGGCCTGACCGACCGAGTACTGGACGATCCGCACCATCCTTACACCCAGCTGCTGGTTTCTTCGGTGCTGTCGTAACCCAAGGCGATAACAGATGACTATGCAAATCCGAGTTGAACATCTCAGTAAAACCTTTGTGCTGCACCAGCAGTACGGCACCCGCCTGCCGGTGCTGCACGACGCCAACCTGACGGTCCACGGCGGCGAATGCGTGGTGCTGCACGGCCACTCCGGCAGCGGCAAATCCACCCTGCTGCGCTCGCTGTACGCCAACTACCTGCCGGACAGCGGCCATATCTGGATCAACCACCAGGGCGACTGGCTGGACATGGTCAGCGCCGACGCGCGCCAAATTCTGGCGGTGCGCCGCCATACGCTGGGCTGGGTCAGCCAGTTCCTGCGGGTGATCCCACGCATCAGCGCGCTGGAGGTGGTGATGCAGCCGCTACTGGAACAGGGCGTCGAGCGCGCCGAGTGCCGTGAACGCGCCGAAGCGCTGCTCGCTGCGCTCAACGTGCCGCAGCGCCTGTGGCCGCTGGCGCCATCCACCTTCTCCGGCGGCGAGCAGCAGCGGGTGAACATCGCACGCGGCTTTATCGTCGATTACCCCATTCTGTTGCTGGACGAACCGACCGCCTCGCTCGACAGCCGCAACAGCGCGGCGGTGGTGCAGCTTATCGAACGCGCCAAGGCGCGCGGCGCGGCGATCGTCGGCATTTTCCACGATGAAGGCGTCCGCCAACAGGTCGCCGACCGGCTTTATGACATGCAGGCGCCACAGGCGCTGGAGGCCCTCTGATGATCGTCAATAACGTTAAGCTGGTGCTGGATGACCAGGTGGTGCAAGGCTCGCTGGAGATGCAGGACGGCGTGATCCGCAGCTTCGCCGACGGCCCGAGCCGGCTGCCGCAGGCGCTGGACGGCGATGGCGGCTGGCTGCTGCCGGGGCTGATCGAGCTGCATACCGACAACCTGGACAAGTTCTTTACCCCGCGCCCGAACGTCGACTGGCCGGCCCATTCGGCGATGAGCAGCCACGACGCGCTGATGGTGGCCAACGGCATCACCACGGTGCTGGACGCGGTGGCGATCGGCGACGTGCGCGACGGCGGCCACCGGCTTGAAAACCTGCAGAAGATGATCGACGCGGTGATCCACAGCCAGCGCGCCGGGGTGAACCGCGCCGAGCACCGGCTGCACCTGCGCTGCGAGCTGCCGCACGAGAGCACGCTGCCGCTGTTCGAACAGCTGATGGACAAGCCGGGCGTGTCGCTGGTGTCGCTGATGGACCATTCACCGGGCCAGCGCCAGTTCGCCTCGCGCGAAAAGTACCGCGAATATTATCAGGGCAAGTACCACCTCAACGACCAGCAGATGAGCGAGTACGAGGAGCAGCAGGTCGCCCTGTCCGCCCGCTGGGCCGCGCCGAACCGCGAGGCGATCGCCGCCCACTGCCGCGCGCGCCGCATCTCGCTGGCCAGCCATGACGACGCCACCGCCGCGCACGTGGCCGAATCCTGCGCGCTGGGCAGCGCGATCGCCGAGTTCCCCACCACCGAGGCGGCCGCCCGCGCCTCGCACCAGCAGGGCCTGCAGGTGCTGATGGGCGCGCCGAACATCGTGCGCGGCGGTTCCCACTCCGGCAACGTGGCGGCGCACCACCTGGCGGCGCTGGGCGTGCTGGATATTCTCTCTTCCGATTATTACCCGGCCAGCCTGCTGGACGCGGCGTTTCGCCTCGCGGCGGACGAACGCAACGCCTACGATCTGCCCCAGGCGGTGCGCATGATCACCCGCAACCCGGCGCGGGCGCTGGATCTGCAGGATCGCGGCACCCTCGCCGAAGGGCTGCGGGCGGATCTGGTGCTGGCGCGGCCGCACGGCGAGCACGTTTATGTGCAGAACGTGTGGCGCCAGGGTAGGCAGGTGTTCTGATGGCGCGGCTCATCTACCTGATGGGGCCTTCCGGCGCAGGCAAGGACAGCCTGCTGGCCGCACTGCGGGCCGACGCCGACCGCGCGCCGCTGGTGGCGCACCGTTACATCACCCGGCCGGCGGACGCCGGCTGCGAGAATCACATCGCGCTGAGCGAACCGGAATTTCTACGCCGCCGCGCCAAAGGGCTGTTCGCGCTCGACTGGCAGGCTCACCAGCAGCACTACGCGTTCGGGATCGAAGTGGATCTTTGGTTGCTGCAGGGGATCGACGTGGCGGTCAACGGTTCGCGCGCCCACCTGCCGCAGGCGCAGCAGCGCTATGGTACGCAGCTGCTGCCGGTATGCCTGCAGGTCAACGCCGCGATCCTGCGCCGGCGCCTGCAGGATCGGGGGCGAGAAAGCGCCGAACAGATCGAGCAGCGGCTGGCGCGGGCGGCGGAATATCAGCAGAGTCTGCCCGCCGGCTGCCGGGTGCTGCACAACGACGGCCCACTCGACGACACCCTGGCGGCGCTGCTGGCGCTGCTGCCCACCCCTACCCGACAAGCTCAGGATGCGACGCCATGAACGACTTTGCCCAGCCGAAAATCGGCGACAACGTGACCCTTAACCGCACCCGGCTCGGCCAGTATGTGCACCTGGCCGACGATGCGATCCTGGAAGAGGTGGAGATGGGGGACTACTCCTACACCGCCGGGCACAACCAGATTTTTTACGCCACCATCGGCAAGTTCGTCTCCATCGCCTCCTATGCGCGCATCAATCCCGGCAACCACCCGACCTACCAACGCATCGCGCAGCATCACTTCACCTACCGCGCTTCCGAATACGGGCTGGGGGAAGACGACGCGGCGTTCTTCGACTGGCGGCGCGAGCACCACGTCACCGTCGGCCACGACGTGTGGATCGGCCATAACGCCATTCTGATGCCGGGCGTCAGCGTCGGCAACGGCGCGGTGATCGGCAGCGCGGCGGTGGTCACCAAGGACGTGGAGCCTTACAGCATCGTCGCCGGCGTGGCGGCCAGAAAGATCGGCATGCGCTTTGACGATGCGCTGATAGAACGCATCGAACGCAGCCAGTGGTGGCACTGGGATCACGCCACGCTGCAGGCGCGGCTGGCGGATTTTCGCGACATCAACCGCTTTGCGCAGAAGTATCTTTAACGGAGGGGAGCGATGCAACTGACCTTTCTCGGCACCGGCGGCGCGCAGCAGGTGCCGGTGTTCGGCTGCGACTGCCCGATCTGCCAACGGGCGCGGCGCGAGCCGGCATTTCGGCGGCGAGCGTGCAGCGCCATGCTTAACTATCAGGGGGAAACGACCTTATTGGATGCGGGATTGCCGACTTTGGAGCGGCGATTTTCGGCGGGGCAAATTCAACGTTTTTTACTGACACATTACCACATGGATCACGTTCAGGGGTTATTTCCTTTGCGATGGGGGTGCGGAAATTCCATTCCGGTGTATGGCCCGCCGGATGAACAGGGCTGCGACGACCTGTTCAAACACCCCGGCATTCTGGCGTTTCAGCCGCCGCTGGCGCCCTTCGCCACCGTCGAGCTGGGCGGCATGCGCATCACCCCGCTGCCGCTGCAACACTCCAAGCTGACCCACGGCTATCTGATCCAGGCGGCGGGCGCTGCGCTGGCCTACCTGACCGACACCGTCGGCCTGCCGCCGGCCACCGCCGACTATCTGCAAAACGTGGCGCTGGATCTGCTGGTGCTCGATTGCAGCCTGCCGCCTCAGCCGCAGGCGCCGCGCAACCACAACGATCTGACCCGCGCGCAGGAGACGCAGCGGTTGCTGCAGCCCAAACGCACGCTGCTGACACACATCAGCCATCATCTCGATCTGTGGCTGCTGGACAATGAACTGCCCGCCGGGCTGGAGCTGGCGTTCGATCACCTCAGCGTCAGCCTCGGTAGCAGTGCAGCCGATCCGACTCCAGCACCCTGATCCCTTCGCCCGGCGTGAACGCCTGCTGCAGCAGCGTTTGCGCCACGTCTTTGGCGGCGACGGCGCGCCATTTGCCGGGCAGCAGCCTGAACAGCGGCAGCGTGAGGCGCTCCATCAGGCGCGGCGCGGGGCGATCCCCCACCAGCATGGAAGGCCGCACCAGCGTCAGGCGCGGCCAGTGCTGTTCGCGCAGCGCCTGCTCCATCTCGCCTTTGGTGCGGTTATACAGGAAGGTGGAATCCGCGTTGGCGCCCAGCGCGCTTACCACCAGACAGTGCTGCGCCCCCAAGCGGCGGCCGGTCAGCGCACTCTCCACCACCAGTTGATAATCGACGTAGCGGAAGGCATCGGCGCTACCCGCCGCCCGGCGGGTGGTGCCCAGGCAGCAGAACACCAGATCGACCGGCTGCTGCAGGCTACTCAGCAGTTCGAACAGCGCATCGCCGACCGGATTGGTCAGCTTGCCGTGCGGTGGCAACGGCGTGCGCGTCGGCGCCACGATGGCCGTTATCTGCGGATCGCTTTGCAACAGCTGCAACAACTCGCGCCCCACCAGCCCGGTTGCGCCGACTAACAGTGCTCGCGCCATGCAATCTCCCGTTGTAATCGATACGTCGACTTAAAGTATAGACCGCGCCCAGTGCAGCTTCTTGCCGAAGCCGAGGGTGTTGTCGGTCATCTTCACCTCGTGCAGATCCAGCCGCCAAGCCGAGGCCTTCATCGCCCTGGCGATCGGGAAGCGCTTGCAGTAACGCGCCCGCGCCGCCTCGGCTTCTTCGCCGCTCAGCAGCACCGCCTCGGCGCGGTACTGCACGCCGCGGATCAGCGCGATGCTTTTCGGCTTCGGCGCGATGGTGCCAACCACCCGGCCGTTGTTCAGCATCAGCCCGCCGTGGCGGGTGTGCGGTTCGGTCATCAGCCACAGCGCCATCGTCGCGGCGTCGAACACGTAAAAACAGTTGGCGCACCACATGTCGAGGCCGTCGCCGGCGCACAGCGTCAAGACGTGTTGCTTACCGATGAAATCCGCAATCTGCTGCCGTTGTTCTGGGGTATTCAAGGTCAATCGCCTCCCTGTTCACTCGCCTCATCTTACCCTGCGTTGTTGAAGCGAGTCACAAATAACGATAATCGCCAAAAAACAAAAATGAATATAAAAACACAGATAGTGAATTTTTATTTATTTCAGCATAAAGCAGGTTGATAACATAAATAACACAATACAGATTTATTTGATCGTTATGCAGCCGGTTATTTGACCGCTTTTTTTATTCCTTCCCGAGCGCCATTGAAATTAAGCGTTCAGGGCTCGCGAACATTAGCAATTCATTTACATGCCAACCTCTGCACCCGGATGATACTTATGCAACACATTGCATAACCGGTGAATAGTTATTTATCAAAACCGGCATTTATGTGATTCTCATCACGATTTTCAGCGAATCTTGCGCTAAAATAGCGCCATCTTTTCACTCAGCAAGGTGGATTAGAAAATGGAAAACAATAACCGAAAAATGGCACACATCAGGCGTACAACCCATATTATGATGATGGCTCATCGCAGCTGCTTTAGCTTCGCATTCTTCAACTACAGATAACCCTCCCCTTCGCTCTTACGCCGTTGATAAGAGTGTCTTTGCGTTTTTACTTATTCTCCGCACTCCGGTGATAATGTCTCTTTCTCGCTAACCGGGAAGGACACGCAATGCATTTTTAATTTCGGCCAAGCGCATCCAAGCCAAATAAAACAACGAACACAGTTAATGCCTTTCGGCATCACTGGGTTCTCGCACACCTTTATTTTCGTGAAGGCGTTAACGGCAAATGGAATTATTTGCCGGCGGACTGCCTTTGCCTGAAGAATGAGAAAAATGAAAAATTTAAAAATTGCCGCCAACACCCAAACCCTCGGCTGCTTTGAAACTGAACGCGACATCGTCGATGTGCATCACAGCGATTTCAATGACGTCGCCGCCATCGTGCTGTCGGTAGACGACGTCACGCAAGGCATGGTGGCGCGCATCGAAGAACACGGCCTGAACATCCCGCTGTTCGTCGCCGTCTGCTGCGAAGAAGAGCTGGATAACGCCGTATTGCCGGCGCTACACGGCGTGTTTGAACTGTGTGGCAAGAATACCCAGTTCTACGGCAAACAGCTGGAGGCCGCCGCCACCAAATATGAGAGCGAGCTGCTGCCGCCGTTCTTCAACACGCTGACGCAATACGTAGAAATGGGCAACGCCACCTTCGCCTGCCCCGGCCATCAGGGCGGCGAGTTCTTCCGCAAACACCCGGCGGGCCGCCAGTTCTTCGACTTCTACGGCGAAACGCTTTTCCGCTCCGACATGTGCAACGCCGACGTCAAACTGGGCGATCTGTTGATCCACGAAGGCGCGCCTTGCGCCGCGCAGCAGCACGCCGCCAAGGTGTTCAACGCCGACAAGACCTACTTCGTGCTCAACGGCACCTCGGCCTCGAACAAGGTGGCGACCAACGCCCTGCTGACGCGCGGCGACCTGGTGCTGTTCGACCGCAACAACCATAAATCCAACCACCACGGCGCGTTGATCCAGGCCGGCGCCACGCCGGTGTATCTGGAAACCGCCCGCAACCCGTTCGGCTTTATCGGCGGCATCGACGCGCACTGCTTCGACGAACGCTACCTGCGCCAGCAGATCCGCGAAGTGGCGCCGGAACGCGCCAACGAAGCCCGCCCGTTCCGCCTGGCGATCATCCAGCTCGGCACCTACGACGGCACCATCTACAACGCCCGCCAGGTGGTCGACAAGATTGGCCACCTGTGCGAT